>NZ_BJNZ01000023.1 GCF_006539945.1 Cellulosimicrobium cellulans
CCCGGCGACGCCGCACCCGCGCTGCGGGCGGACGGCGGGGCCGGGAAGGGTGACGGTCATGGGTGGCTCCTCAGCGCTCGTCAGAGCGCGCCGTGGAAGGTGCGCGAGAGCACGTCCAGCTGCTGCTCGCGCGTGAGGCGGACGAAGTTCACCGCGTACCCGGACACGCGGATCGTCAGCTGCGGGTAGTTCTCCGGGTGGTCCATGGCGTCCAGGAGCGTCTCGCGGTTCAGCACGTTGACGTTCATGTGGTATCCCTCGGACCCGATGTAGGCGTCCAGGAGGCCGGCGAGGTTGGTGACCTGCTCCTCCTTGGTGCGCCCGAGGCCGCTCGGCACGACCGTGTTGGTCAGCGAGATGCCGTCCTGCGCCTCGTCGTACGGCAGCTTGGCCACCGAGAGCGCCGAGGCGAGCATGCCGTGCGTGTCGCGCCCGTTCATCGGGTTGGCACCCGGGGCGAACGGCTCGCCGGCGCGGCGGCCGTCGGGCGTGTTGCCCGTCGCCTTGCCGTACACGACGTTGGACGTGATCGTCAGGACCGACTGCGTGGGCACCGCGTCACGGTACGTCGGGTGCGTGCGCACCTTCGCCATGAACCGCTCGACGAGGTCGACGGCGATCGCGTCGGCCCGGTCGTCGTCGTTGCCGAACGTGGGGTACTCGCCCTCGGTCACGTAGTCGACGACGAGGCCGCGCTCGTCGCGGACGACGGAGACCTTCGCGTGCTTGATCGCCGACAGCGAGTCCGCCGCGACGGACAGGCCTGCGATGCCGCACGCCATCGTCCGCAGCACGTCCTTGTCGTGCAGCGCCATCTCGAGGCGCTCGTACGCGAACTTGTCGTGCGACCAGTGGATGCAGTTGAGCGCCTCGACGTACGTCTCGGCGAGCCAGTCCATCGTCGCGTCGAACTTCGCCATGACGTCGTCGAAGTCGAGCACGTCGCCCTCGACGGGCGCCGCCACCGGCGAGACCTGCTTGCCGGAGATCTCGTCGCGCCCACCGTTGATCGCGTAGAGCAGCGTCTTGGCGAGGTTCACGCGCGCGCCGAAGAACTGCATCTGCTTGCCGACCCGCATCGGGGACACGCAGCACGCGATCGCCGCGTCGTCGCCCCAGTGCTGGCGGATGAGCTCGTCCGACTCGTACTGCACGGCGGAGGTGTCGATCGAGACCTGGGCGCAGTAGTCCTTGAAGCCCTGCGGCAGCTGCGGGCTCCAGAAGACCGTCATGTTCGGCTCGGGGGCCGGGCCGAGGTTGTAGAGCGTCTGGAGGAACCGGAACGAGTTCTTGGTGACGAGCGGGCGACCGTCCTCGCCCATGCCGCCGATCGTCTCGGTGACCCACGTCGGGTCGCCGGAGAACAGCGCGTCGTACTCGGGCGTGCGCAGGAACCGGACGATGCGCAGCTTGATGACGAAGTCGTCGATGATCTCCTGCGCCTCGGACTCCGTGATGCGGCCGGCCTCGAGGTCGCGGTCGATGAAGACGTCGAGGAACGTCGACGTGCGGCCGAGCGACATCGCGGCGCCGTTCTGCTCCTTCACCGCGGCGAGGTAGGCGAAGTAGAGCCACTGCACGGCCTCGCGGGCCGACGTCGCCGGGCCGGAGATGTCGTAGCCGTACGAGGCCGCCATCTCCTTGAGCTCGCCCAGCGCGCGGATCTGCTCCGCGTGCTCCTCGCGCTCGCGCACGACCTTCTCGCTGAACGGCTGCGTGTCGAGACCGAGCTTGTCGAGCTTCTTCGCGGCGATCAGCGCGTCCACCCCGTAGAGCGCGACGCGGCGGTAGTCGCCGATGATCCGGCCGCGGCCGTAGGCGTCGGGCAGGCCGGTGATGATGTGGGAGCTGCGGGCGGCGCGCACGTTCGGCGGGTAGACGTCGAACACGCCCTGGTTGTGCGTCTTGCGGTACTCGGTGAAGACCTTCTTCAAGGTCTCGTCGACCTCGTAGCCGTAGGTCTGGAGCGCGCCCTCGACCATGCGCCAGCCACCGTTCGGCATGATCGCACGCTTGAGCGGGGCGTCGGTCTGGAGGCCGACGATCACCTCGTGCGCCTTGTCGATGTAGCCGGGCGCGTGCGCCGTGATCCCCGCGGGCGTGTGGGCGTCGACGTCGTAGATGCCCATCTCGCGCTCTTCGGGGAACATCGCGGACAGGGTGTCCCAGATCCCCGTCGTGCGCTCCGTGGGCCCCGCGAGGAACGACGCGTCGCCCGTGTACGGGCGGTAGTTGCGCTGGATGAAGTCGCGCACGTCGACCGAGTCGCGCCACGGGCCGTCGGTGAAGCCCTCCCAGGCGGGGACGTGCGCGGTGTCGTGCTGCGGGTCGACGCCGCCCTCCACCGCACGGCCGCCGCTCGTCGTGCCGGGTGCCTCGGAAACGCTGGTCATCTGGACCTCCCTCGTGCCTGACGCGCGGGTCCGCGCGCCTGCCGGGCCCGCCGGTCTCACGGGGCCCCGGGTGGAGGCCCTCGGTGGAGGTTCCGTCGGGCTCCTTCGCCACCTCCAGGCTAGGTTCACGACGGTCCGCGCGGAGGGGTTTCGGGGCGTCCGGGGACCTAGGTCCCGAGCCGGGCGGGACCCGGTGCCACCCGCCGAAAACCCCGGAATCGTGCGGTTCTCGGGACTTGGCGAGCATCGGGGAAGAACGGCTTGTGATGACCTTCACAAGCCCTCCCGACTCCCCGGCCGAACCCGCTCGAGACGGTCGTGACGCACGACACGGACGCACGTCACACGCTCGCCGGACGAGCCGACGGCTTCCGTGTGAGACTGCCCGGGTGAAGCGCACCGTAGGGGTCGAGGAAGAGTTCCTGCTCGTCGGCGACGACGGGCATCCGGTCGCCCGGGCCGCGGAGGCCCTGGAGGCGTCGGGCACCGACGACAAGGGCGGCGGGACCGGCTCGCTCGAGTCGGAGTTCATGGAGGAGCAGCTCGAGACGGCGACGCACCCGCGGCGCGAGCTGGACGACCTCGCGACGGAGATCCGCGAGGGCCGTCGCCGTGCCCAGGACGCCGCGGACCGCGTCGGCGCCCGGGTCGCCGCGCTCTCGACGTCTCCCCTGCCGTTCGAGGGCACGACCGTCTCCCGTCTGCGCTACCTCGAGGCGCGCGCCGCGTTCGGCCTCACGGCGCGCGAGCAGCTCACGAGCGGGTGCCACGTGCACGTCGCCGTCGCGGACGACGTCGAGGGCGTCGCCGTCCTCGACCGCATCGGGCCGTGGCTCTCCACGCTCCTCGCGCTGAGCACGAACTCGCCGTTCTGGCAGGGCCAGGACAGCGGGTACGCGAGCTTCCGGTCCCAGGTCTGGTCGCGCTGGCCCACGTCGGGACCGACCCGGGCGTTCGGCTCCCCCGAGGCGTACCGGGCGGCGGTCGACGGGCTCGTCGCGACCGGCACGATCCTCGACGAGAACATGGTGTACTTCGACGCCCGGCTGTCCTCGCGCTACCCGACGGTCGAGATCCGCGTCGCCGACGTGTGCCTCGACCCCGACACCGCGACGCTCCTCGCAGCCCTCAGCCGGGGCCTCGTCGAGACGGCGGCACGCGAGGCCGCGGACGGCACCGCGCCCCCGGAGCTCCGCCCCGAGATCCTGCGTACCGCGTCGTGGCGCGCCGGGCGCTCGGGGCTCGAGGAGGACCTGGTCTCGCCGCTCACGTGGCGCCCCGCCCCGGCGCACGACGTCGTCGGGCTCCTGGTCGCGCACGTGCGGGACGCGCTCGTCGACGCGGGCGACCTGGACGCCGTGACGGAGCTCCTCGGACGCCTCTGGTCCGGCGGGAACGGCGCCCAGCGCCAGCGCGCGTGGCACGCGGCGTCCGGCGGGGACCTGCGCGCCGTCGTCGAGCAGGCCGTCGCGGTCACGCACTCCTGATCCGCCGCGGGGCGGCCGCCGGGTGCGGTGCGCGGCGTGCCGGCCGGCTCGCGTCAGACGGTGGCCGCGGCGCAGGCCGCGAGCGCCTCGAGGGTCGTGGCCGCGACGACGTCCGGCGCGTCGCCGCCCGACCAGGCCTGGCCGTGCGAGACCCACGCCGTGCGCACGCCGGCCGCACGACCCGCCGCGACGTCGAGGTGGGCGGCGTCGCCGACCATCCAGACCCCGGCGCGGTCGGCGTCCCGCGCTCCGACGCGGTCGAGCGCGATCTCCAGCAGGCGCGGGTCGGGCTTGGCGACGCCCTCCTCGTCGGAGACGACGATCGCGTCGACGTGCGGCTCGACCGCGCAGCGGGCGATCTTGCCGCGCTGCTGGGCGGACGTGCCGTTGGTGACGACGACGACCCGGTCGCCGCGGTCGCGCAGCGCGTCGAGGGCGTCGAGCACGCCGGCATAGGCGCGCACGTGCTCGAGGATGCCGTGGCGGAAGCGGGTCACCACGGCGTCCAGGTCCGCCCCGCCGCCCAGCCCGAGCCGGTCGACGACGACGCGGGCCACGTCGCGCTTGGGCGCGTGGCCGCCCTGGTCGGCCGCGACGATCGCCGCGAGGTCGGAGGCGTCACGCCCGGCGCGCGCGACGGCGTCGGCCGCCCAGGCAGCGAAGGCGTCGTCGCGCCCGACGAGCGTGTTGTCGAGGTCCAGGAGCCAGATCACGTGCCGGACCCTAGCGCGCCGCCCACGCACACCGCCGCGATGTCCGCGCCGGAGCGCGGTGCTCCGGCGGTCGCCCGCGGACCGCGCGCTCAGTCGCGCGCGAGCGCAGCCAGCGCGTCCAGGACGTCGCGCGCGACGTCGGCCGACGTGAGCCGGTACGCCGACGCCACCTGGTCGCGGGTCGCGTGGTCGAGGAACTGCGCGGGCAGCCCGAGCGCGTGCACGGGCGTGCGCACGCCGCCCTCGAGCGAGCGCTGCGCGAGGAGCGCGCCCACACCGCCGTCGGCGACGCCGTCCTCGACGCTCACGACGAGGTCGTGCTCCCCCGCGAGCTTGACGAGCGCGCTCGGCATCGGCAGGACCCACGTCGGGGACGCGACGGTGACGTCGACGCCGTGCGCCGTGAGCGACTCCGCCGCCTCGAGCGCGACGCGCGCCATCGACCCGGGGCCGACGAGCAGGACGCGGGTGCGGGGGGCCGCGCCCGCGGCGCCGGCCTCCGAGGAGCCGTCCGGCACCGCGAGCAGGTCCACGCCGTCCACCGTGTCGACGGCGGGCAGGGCCTCCGACAGCGCCCCCTTGGGGTAGCGCACGACCGTCGGGGCGTCGTCGACGTCCACGGCCTCGCGCAGCGCCGTCCGCAGCGTCTCCTCGTCGCGCGGCGCGGCGAGCCGCAGGCCGGGGACGATGCGCAGCATCGCCATGTCCCACATGCCGTTGTGGCTCGCGCCGTCGTCACCCGTGATGCCCGCGCGGTCGAGCACGAACGTCACCCCTGCCTTGTGCAGCGCGACGTCCATGAGCACCTGGTCGAAGGCGCGGTTGAGGAACGTCGCGTACACGGCCACCACGGGGTGCAGCCCGGCGAACGCCATGCCGGCCGCCGAGGTCGCCGCGTGCTGCTCGGCGATGCCGACGTCGAACGTGCGCTCCGGGAACGCCTGCGCGAAGGGCTTGAGCCCCACGGGCTCGAGCATCGCCGCCGTGATCGCGACGACGTCGGTCCGGCGCCGGCCGATCTGGACGATCTCGTCCGCGAAGACGCTCGTCCAGCCGAAGCGCGACGGCGCGACCGGCAGGCCTGTCTCGGGATGGATCTTCCCCACCGCGTGGAAGCGGTCGGCGACGTCCTGCTCGGCGGGCGTGTAGCCGCGGCCCTTCTCGGTGAGCGCGTGCACGATCACGGGCGCGCCGTACGCCTTGGCCCGGCGCAGCGCGTGCTCCATGGCCTCCACGTCGTGGCCGTCGACGGGCCCGACGTACTTGATGCCGAGGTCCTCGAACATGCCCTGCGGGGCGACGACGTCCTTGAGGCCCTTCTTCAGGCCGTGCAGCCACTCGTACGCGAACCGGCCGGGCGCCCCGGACCGGCTGAGCGTGCGCTTGCCCCACTGCAGGAAGCTCTCGTAGCCGTGCGTCGTGCGCAGCGTGGAGAGGTGGTGCGCGAGGCCGCCGATGGTGGGCGAGTACGAGCGCCCGTTGTCGTTGACGACGACCACGAGGCGCCGGTCCTGGCTCTCGGCGATGTTGTTGAGGGCTTCCCACGCCATGCCGCCGGTGAGGGCGCCGTCGCCGATGACCGCGACGACGTGCCGGTCGGTGAGGCCCCGCACGACGTTCGCCTTCGCGATGCCGTCGCCCCACGAGAGGGCGGTCGACGCGTGCGAGTTCTCGACGACGTCGTGCTCCGACTCGGCGCGTGACGGGTACCCGGAGAGTCCGTCCTTCTTGCGCAGCGCCGAGAAGTCCTGGCGCCCGGTGAGGAGCTTGTGCACGTAGGACTGGTGGCCCGTGTCGAACACGAACGTGTCCGTCGGGGACGAGAACACGCGGTGCATGGCGATCGTCAGCTCGACGACGCCGAGGTTCGGGCCGAGGTGCCCTCCGGTGCGCGAGACCGAGTCGACGAGGAACGTGCGGATCTCGGCGGCGAGCTCCCGCGCCTGCTCCGGGGTCAGCCGTTGCACGTCCTCGGGCGAGGTGATCGTGCCAAGCAGGCTCATGCAGATGCTCCGTTCCGTTCCCGTGCGACCAGCCCGACAACTGTAGGCCGTCCGGGCAGGTGACCTGCGCAGCGGTGCGCGGGGCGACGGGACCTTCACGTCATTGACGCACACTCCGGCGTCGGACGCACGGACCACCGTCGAGTGGAATGCCACTTCCGCTCTGCGGACATCAGAGTGCCGCGACCTCGTAGGATGGGGGCATGCGCTTCCTGCCCGGCCAGTCCCCCGCGACCGACCTCACGTACGGCGACGTCTTCCTCGTCCCGTCGCGCTCCGAGGTCGCCTCGCGCTTCGACGTCGACCTCTCCTCCGCGGACGGGACGGGGACCACGATCCCGGTCGTCGTCGCGAACATGACCGCCGTCGCGGGCCGCCGGATGGCCGAGACGGTGGCGCGCCGCGGCGGCGTCGCGATCATCCCGCAGGACGTGCCGACCGACGTCGTCGCCGACGTGGTCGCCGACGTGAAGTCCAAGGACCCCGTCATCGAGACGCCCGTCGTCGTCGGCCCGCACGACACCGTCCACACGGCCCTCACCCTCATCGGCAAGCGCTCGCACGGCGCCGCGGTGGTCGTGGACGGCGGGCGGCCGGTCGGCGTGGTCACGGAGGCCGACTGCGCGGACGTCGACCGCTTCACCCAGGTCCACCAGGTGATGACGGACCACCCCCTCGTGCTCGACGCCGCGGTCCTCGACGGCGGTCGTGCCGGGCTCGAGGCCGCCTACGAGCAGCTCCACACCGCGCGTCTCAAGGTCGCGCCCGTGACGCGTGACGGTGCGCTCGTCGGGGTCCTCACGCGCAAGGGCGCGCTGCGCTCGTCGGTCTACGCGCCGGCGCTCGACGACGCCGGACGGCTGCGTGTCGGAGCCGCGGTCGGGATCAACGGCGACGTCGCCGCCAAGGCCAAGGAGCTCCTCGCGGCGGGCGTGGACGTGCTCGTCGTCGACACGGCGCACGGGCACCAGGCCAAGATGCTCCAGGCGCTCGACGCCGTCCGCTCCGTGGGCCCCGACGTCCCGGTCGTCGCCGGCAACGTCGTCACGGCGGACGGCGTGCGCGACCTCGTCGCCGCGGGAGCCGACATCGTCAAGGTGGGCGTCGGCCCGGGCGCGATGTGCACGACGCGCATGATGACCGCCGTCGGGCGACCGCAGTTCTCCGCCGTCCTCGAGTGCGCCGCCGCGGCGCGTGAGCTCGGCAAGCACGTGTGGGCCGACGGCGGCGTGCGCCACCCGCGCGACGTCGCCCTCGCGCTCGCCGCGGGCGCCTCGCAGGTGATGATCGGTTCGTGGTTCGCCGGCACGTACGAGTCCCCCGGCGACCTGCACGACGACGGCACCGGCCGGCTCTACAAGGAGAGCTTCGGCATGGCGTCCGCACGCGCCGTGGCGGCGCGCACCGCGGGCGGCTCGCCGTTCGACCGCGCACGCAAGGCCCTCTACGAGGAGGGCATCAGCTCCGGGCGCATGTTCCTCGACCCGCAGCGCCCGGGCGTCGAGGACCTCCTCGACCAGATCACGTCGGGGCTGCGCAGCTCCGCGACCTACGCGGGAGCGTCGAGCCTCGCGGAGTTCGCCGACCGCGCGGTCGTGGGCATCCAGTCCGCCGCGGGCTACGAGGAGGGCCGCCCGCTCCCGGTGAGCTGGTGAGCGTCGACCCGACGGGCTCCCGCCCGGCCGCGCGCGAGCAGCTCGCCGCGCTCGCGCGCGACGGTGGCGCCTGGCCCGAGCCGTGGCGCCACGCCGTCGGCGCCCTGCGCGACGACGCCCGCGACGCCGCCGTCCTCCTGCTGTTCGGCGCGCTCGACCGCGTCCCCGCGGAGCACACGGCAGCCTCGGTGCCGCGCGACCTCGACGTGCTCCTCCTCGCACGTGCCGCGACGCTCGGCCACCACCCCGGCCAGGTCGCCTTCCCCGGGGGGCGGCTCGAGCCCGAGGACGACGGCCCGGTCGGCGCCGCGCTGCGCGAGGCCGAGGAGGAGACGGGTCTCGAGCCCGACGGGGTCGACGTGCTCGGCACGCTCGGCGAGCTGCCCGTGCCGGTGAGCAACCACCTCGTGACCCCGGTCCTCGCGTGGTGGTCGCGCCCCACGCCGGTCCGCGCGGTCGACGCCGCCGAGTCCGCGCACGTGTTCCGCGTCCCCGTCGCCGACCTCCTCGACCCCGAGCGTCGGCGCACGGTCACGGTCCGGCGCGACCGCCGCGTGCACAAGAGCCCCGGGTTCCTCGTCGAGGCGGACGGCCGTGAGCACCTCGTCTGGGGGTTCACGGGCGGGATCCTCGACGCCCTGTTCGACCGGCTCGGCTGGACGGAGCCCTGGGACCGGACCCGCACGCTCGACGCCCCGCTCTGACCCGACGCCGCGGTCGGGTCTGGAGGGCTCAGGTGGGCTCCCCCGCCGACGGGCCGGAGAGCCGGCGGCCGAGCTCGGGGTCGCCCGTGAGGGTCGCGTAGGAACGCTTCACGACCTCCTCCAGGACGCCCAGGTCGACGGCGTCGAGGTCCTTCACGTAGACGCAGCCCTTGCCGACCGTGTGCGGGCCGAGGCGGTCCAGCAGCGCCGCGTGGGCGTCGACCCCGTCCATGAGGTAGACGGTCGTCGCCGCCTTGCGCGGCGAGAAGCCCGCCGCGGCCATGTCGCCCTCGCGTCCGCTCGCGTAGCGGTAGTGGTACGTGCCGAACCCGACGATCGACGAGCCCCACATCCGCGGCGGCTCCCCCGTGATGCGCGACAGGAGCTCGACGAGACGGTGCGCGTCGCGGCGCCGGACGGGGTCCGACACCGCCGCGAGGAACGCCTCGACGTCGGCGTCCGTGGGCTGGGTCGTGTTCTCGCTCGCCATGCCCCAGTCTCTCGCGGCACGGCGGCGGCGCGCGAGGTCGGCACTCCCGCGCAGGTTCGGCAGCCACGACCGCCGATCTCGCCAAGACGTGCCGAGCTCGCCACGGTCGCCCTCCAGACTGCCCGGGGACGACGGCGGGGCGCCCACCTCGAGAGGTGAGCGCCCCGCCGGGGTGCGTCTGCGCCGTCGGGCAGGCCCGCAGCGCTACCGGGGGCTCACGCCACCAGCGAGCGCAGCACGTACTGGAGGATGCCGCCGTTGCGGTAGTAGTCCGCCTCGCCGGGGGTGTCGATGCGCACGACCGCGTCGAACTCGACGCTCGTGCCGTCACCCTTGGTCGCGGTGACCTTCACCGTCGAGGGCGTCGAGCCGTCGTTCAGCGCCGTGATGCCGGCGATGTCGAAGGTCTCGGTGCCGTCGAGGCCGAGCGACGCGGCGTTCTCGCCCGCCGGGAACTGGAGCGGCAGGACGCCCATGCCGATGAGGTTCGAGCGGTGGATGCGCTCGAAGCTCTCCGTGATGACGGCCTTGACGCCCAGGAGCGCCGTGCCCTTGGCCGCCCAGTCGCGCGACGACCCGGAGCCGTACTCCTTGCCGCCGAGGATGACGAGGGGCGTCCCCTGCGCGGCGTAGTCCTGCGCGGCGTCGTAGATCGTGTCCTGCGCGTCCTTGACGAAGTTGTAGGTGTACCCGCCCTCGACGCCGTCGAGGAGCTGGTTGCGCAGGCGGATGTTCGCGAACGTGCCGCGGATCATGACCTCGTGGTTCCCGCGGCGCGAGCCGTAGGAGTTGAAGTCGCGACGCGAGACGCCGTGCTCCGCGAGGTACTTGCCGGCGGGCGAGTCCACCTTGATGGCGCCCGCGGGGCTGATGTGGTCCGTGGTCACCGAGTCGCCGAGCTTCGCGAGGACGCGGGCACCGGAGATGTCCGTGACGGGCGACGGCTCCATGCCCATGCCCTCGAAGTACGGGGGCTTGCGCACGTAGGTCGACTCCGCGTCCCACGCGAACGTGTCGCCCTCGGGCGTCTCGAGCGCGCGCCAGCGGTCGTCACCGGTGAAGACGTCCGCGTAGTCCTTGGTGAACATGTCGCGGTCGATCGACGCGTCGATCGTCGCCTGGACGTCCTCGGGCGACGGCCAGATGTCCCGGAGGAAGACGGGCTCGCCGTGCGGGTCGGTGCCGAGGGGCTCGCCCTCGAAGTCGAAGTCCATCGTGCCGGCCAGCGCGTAGGCGATGACGAGGGGCGGCGACGCGAGGTAGTTCATCTTCACGTCGGGGTTGATGCGACCCTCGAAGTTGCGGTTGCCCGAGAGGACCGAGACGACCGAGAGGTCGTGCTCGTTGACCGTCGCGGAGATCTCGTCCGCGAGGGGGCCCGAGTTGCCGATGCACGTGGCGCAGCCGTAGCCGACCAGGTGGAAGCCGAGCTTCTCCAGGTACGGCCAGAGGCCCGACTTCTCGTAGTAGTTCGTCACGACCTGCGACCCGGGGGCCATCGAGGTCTTGACCCACGGCTTCGACGCGAGGCCGCGGTCCACCGCGTTCTTCGCGAGCAGCGCCGCCGCGAGCATGACGGACGGGTTCGACGTGTTGGTGCACGACGTGATCGACGCGATGACCACGTGGCCGTGGTCGAGCTCGGTCGACGTGCCGTCCTCGAGCGTCACGGGGACGACCTTGTGCGGGCGCTTCGCGCTGTCGGCGTGGCCCGGCGCGACCGGGTGGTCCGACTCGTTGTCGTGCGCGCCGGCGGC
This sequence comes from Cellulosimicrobium cellulans, assembly GCF_006539945.1. Taxonomy (GTDB): domain Bacteria; phylum Actinomycetota; class Actinomycetes; order Actinomycetales; family Cellulomonadaceae; genus Cellulosimicrobium; species Cellulosimicrobium cellulans. The sequence continues at coordinate 11,203 of NZ_BJNZ01000023.1, forward strand.
GATCGGGTCGGACGCGGGGAAGGTCTCCTCGACCGACTCGTCGAGGCCCGTGAACGGCGCGGCCTCGCCGGCGTCGACGTAGTCGAGGATCGCGGAGGCGAACGACTCCTTCGCCTCGCCGAGCTCGATGCGGTCCTGCGGGCGCTTGGGGCCGGCGATCGACGGGACGACCGTCGAGAGGTCGAGCTCGAGGTACTCCGAGAACACCGGCTCGACGTAGCTGTCGGACTCCGGGTCGAGCCACAGGCCCTGCTCCTTGGCGTACGCCTCGACGAGCGCGAGCTGCTCGTCGCTGCGGCCCGTGAGGCGCAGGTAGTCGATCGTCACGCCGTCGATCGGGAAGATCGCGGCCGTCGAGCCGAACTCGGGGCTCATGTTGCCGATCGTCGCGCGGTTCGCGAGCGGCACCTGGGCCACGCCCGCGCCGTAGAACTCGACGAACTTCCCGACGACGCCGTGCTGGCGCAGCATCTGCGTGATGGTGAGCACGACGTCGGTCGCGGTGACGCCCGCGGGGATCGAGCCGTTGAGCTTGAAGCCGACGACGCGCGGGATGAGCATCGAGACGGGCTGGCCGAGCATGGCCGCCTCGGCCTCGATGCCGCCGACGCCCCAGCCGAGCACGCCGAGGCCGTTGACCATCGTCGTGTGCGAGTCGGTGCCGACGCACGTGTCGGGGTAGGCGCGCAGCACCCCGCCGACCTCGCGCGTCATGATCGTGCGCGCCAGGAACTCGATGTTCACCTGGTGCACGATGCCGGTGCCCGGGGGGACGACCTTGAAGTCGTCGAACGCGGTCTGGCCCCAGCGCAGGAACTGGTAGCGCTCGTGGTTGCGCTGGTACTCGAACTCGACGTTGCGCTCGAACGCGTCCGAGCGCCCCGCGACGTCGATCTGCACCGAGTGGTCGATGACCATCTCGGCCGGCGCGAGCGGGTTGATGCGCGACGGGTCGCCGCCGAGCTCCGCGACCGCCTCGCGCATCGTGGCGAGGTCGACGACGCAGGGCACGCCGGTGAAGTCCTGCATGATCACGCGCGCGGGCGTGAACTGGATCTCGGTGTCGGGCTGCGCGGCCGGGTCCCAGGACGCGAGCGCGCGGACGTGGTCCGCGGTGATGTTGGCGCCGTCCTCCGTGCGCAGGAGGTTCTCGGCGAGGATCTTCAGGCTGTACGGGAGGCGCTCGACACCCTCGACGGCGGACAGGCGGAAGATCTCGTACGAGTTCTCACCGACCTCCAGCGTTCCCTTCGACCCGAACGTGTCGACGCTGCTCACTCGTAGCTCCTTCGTGGCGAGACGGTGGCACGGATGCCATGGTTCAGGGGGCTTCGCCCAGACTACGCCGGGCCGGCGCGCCGCTCGGACCGGGTCCGGAGGACCGCCCGAGCGGTGGTCGGCGGCTCGTCCACGACCCGCTGCGACCTGCACCGCGACCAGCATACCCCATATATCTTGACGTCAAGATATATGCCGGGCGTGCCGCGCGCGTGACGTGCTGACGGCTCCCGGCTCAGAGGTCGCAGTCGCACAGCAGGTTGAGCTCGACGACCTGCTCACCCTCGTCGGGCCGCGCCCAGGCCTCCGCCTCGGCCCGCGACGCGAAGCTCCGCCCCGCGAGCCGCCCGTTCGGCATCAGGACGCCCACGCCCACGATGTCCCGGACGTCGTCCGAGGCGTGGTGGGCCGGGGATCCCGCCTCAGCAGCCGCCGTCGTCGACCCGCTCGCTCTCGTCACGTCCCTCACCGTCCCTCACCGTCCCGCTCCTTCGACCGTCTCCCCCATCGTCCTCCCGGTACGCGCCGTGGGGCACCCGGGTTCACGCAGGGCCGAGCGCACCCGGCGACGTCAGCGCGTGAGGACGGCGACCGCCTCGACGTGGTGCGTCATCGGGAAGAGGTCGAACGCGCGCAGGGACGCGAGCCCGTAGCCGTGATCGGCGAGGTAGGAGACGTCGCGTGCGAGCGCGGCGGGGTCGCACGCGACGTACACGACCCGGGCGGGCTGCCGGGAGGCGATCGCCTCGACCACGGCACGGCCGGCACCGACGCGCGGCGGGTCGAGCACGACGACGTCCGCGCCCGTCGGGTCCGCGGCGAGCACCTGCTCGACGGGGCCGTGGTGCAGCTCGACCCGGTCGAGCCCGTGCGCGTTGCGGCGCGCGTCGCGCACGGCCCGCTCGTCACCCTCGACGGCGACGACGGAGCCCGCCGCCCCGACGGCCGCCGCCAGGGGCGTGGTGAACAGCCCGGCGCCCGAGTAGAGGTCGAGCACGCGCGCGCCGTCGACGTCCCCCACGCCGTCGAGCACCGCGCGCGTCAGCGTGCCCGGCGCCTCGCGGTGCACCTGCCAGAACCCGCCCGCCGCGACGCGGTACTCGTGCTGCTGGTCGCCGAGGACGACACGCTCGGTCACGCTGCGGCGCGCGTTGGGGCGCTGGTCGGGCGAGCCCGACCGCCACGGCTCGCCGTCCACGAGGAGGACCGGCGCCGAGCCGACGGGCGCGACGAGCTCGATCCGCGTGCCCGGCCGCCAGGTGCGCGTGAAGACCTTCTCGCGCGCCGCGAGCTCCGCGACGTCCTCGGTGCCCAGCGGCATGCCGTCGAGCGCGACGACGTCGTGGGACCGGAAGCGGTGCATGCCCGCACGGCCCGTGCCGTCGGCGACGAGGTCCACGCGCGTCCGGTAGCCGAGCCCGCCGCGCTCGCCGTCGCTCGGCAGACCCTCGACCTCTACCTGAAGGTCAGTCTCGTCGAGGTCGACCTTCCCGAGCCGGCGCAGCTGCTCGACCAGCACGTCCCGCTTCCAGCGGCGCTGCGCGTCGAGCGCGACGTGCGCGAGCTCGCCACCGCCGACGCCCCCCGGACCGGCCTCCGGCCATACCGACGGGACCCGGTCGGACGACGCCTCGAGGATCTCGACGGCGTCGGCGCGCCAGAACTTCGCGGTCTCCCCGCCCTCCGTGACGCGGGCGCGCACCCGCTCCCCGGGCAGGGTGTGACGGACGAAGACGACGCGCCCGTCGTACCGCGCCACGCAGTGGCCGCCGTGGGCCGCCGGGCCGACCTCGAGCTCGACCTCGACCTCAGGTCGAGGGTCGACGCGGGCCGACTGACGCGTCGCGCGACCACCCTGGCGGCGGGTCGTACGGCGCCCGCCGCCGCGCGCGGCGCGGCGGTCCGCGAACGGGTCGGACGGTCGGTCGGAGGGCACGGCAGGACCACGCGAGGAGGACGGCATGCCCCCAGTATCCCGGACGCGACCCGACCCACCCGCTGTGGGCGGAGAACCGGGCTGCTCTCGACGCGGGAGCCGGGCCCGTCTCGCGCCCACGGCGTGGGCGCGGTCCCGGTCAGTAGCCCGTGAAGCGCTGGCGGAAGCCCTCGCCCTCGAGGCCCGTCTGGCCTTCGGTGGACGAGAGCTGCCACGGCACGGACGCCACGACGACGCCCGGCGTGAAGAGCAGGCGCCCCTTGAGCCGCAGCGCGCTCTGGTTGTGCAGGAGCTGCTCCCACCAGTGGCCCACGACGTACTCGGGGATGTAGACGACCACCAGGTCGCGCGGGGACTCGCGGCGGACCGAGCGCACGTACGACAGCACCGGGCGCGTGATCTCGCGGAAGGGCGAGTCCAGGACGCGCAGCGGGACGGGGAGGTCGAGCGCCTCCCACTGCCGCATGAGGTCCTCGACGTCCTCGGAGTCCACGCCCACCGTGACCGCCTCCAGGACGGACGGGCGCGACGCCCGCGCGTACGCGAGCGCCCGCATCGTCGGCCGGTGGATCTTGGACACGAGGACGATGGCGTGCACCCGGCTGGGCAGGGCGCGGGCCGCGGCGGCCTCGTCGCCGAGCGCGAGCTCGTCGCGCACCCTGTCGTAGTGCTTGCGGATCGACTTCATGAGCACGAAGACGAGCGCCATCGCGAGGATCGCGATCCAGGCGCCGTGCGTGAACTTCGTGATGAGGACGATGACGAGCACCGTGCCGGTCATCGCCAGACCCACCGTGTTGACCACGCGCGAGCGCCGCATGCGCGACCGCTCGCGGGGCTGGTGCTCGGTGCGCAGCGCCCGCGTCCAGTGCCGCACCATGCCGAGCTGGGACAGCGTGAACGACACGAACACGCCCACGATGTAGAGCTGGATGAGGCGCGTGACCTGCGCGTCGAACGCCCAGATGAGCACGATCGCCGCGACGGCCAGCGTGACGATGCCGTTGGAGAACGCGAGCCGGTCGCCCCGCGTGTGGAGCTGGCGGGGCAGGTAGCCGTCCTTCGCGAGGATCGAGCCGAGCACCGGGAAGCCGTTGAACGCCGTGTTCGCGGCGAGCACGAGGATCAGTCCGGTCACCGCGGACACCACGTAGAAGAGCACGGGTACCCCGCTGAACACGGTCTCGGCGAGCTGCCCGATCACCGGGTGCTGCACGTAGTCCACGGGCAGCGGCTCCCCGTTCAGCGAGAGCTGCGCGTGCGGGTCCTCGGCGTAGTGCACGCCGGTCGCGCGCGCGAGGAAGAGGATCGAGAGCATCATCACGGCCGAGATGCCGCCCAGCAGGGCGAGCGTCGTGGCGGCGTTGCGCGACTTGGGCTTGCGGAACGCCGGGACGCCGTTGCTGATGGCCTCGACGCCGGTGAGGGCGGCGCACCCGGACGCGAACGCCCGGGCCACGAGGAAGGCACCCGCGATGCCCATGAGTCCCTGGTCGAACCCGCTCTGCGCCGTGAGCTCGAACTCCGCGCTCTCGGCCGGGCCGAGGTTGCCGGTGACGTACTGGAAGAACCCGACGACCGCCGTCGTGCCGATAGCCAGCATGAAGAGGTAGACGGGGATCGCGAAGAACGTCCCCGACTCCTTGACCCCGCGCAGGTTGACCAGCGTGAGGACGACGACGAGCCCGATCGCGAAGGCCGCCTCGTGGTCGCGCAGCGCCGGTATGGCGCTGGCCGCGTACTGCGCCCCCGAGGAGATCGAGACCGCGACCGTGAGCACGTAGTCGACCATGAGCGCCGACGCGACGCCGACGCCCGCCGACGGGCCCAGGTTGACCGTCGCGACCTCGTAGTCGCCGCCGCCCGACGGGTAGGCGCGCACGTTCTGGCGGTACGACGCGACGACCGTCAGCAGCACGACCACGACGGCGAGGCCCACCCACGGCGAGATCATCGTCGCGCTGAGGCCCGCGAGAGCGAGCGTCAGGAGGATCTCGTCCGGGGCGTACGCGACCGACGACAGGGCGTCGGACGCGAACACGGGCAGGGCCACGCGCTTGGGGAGCAGCGTGTGCCCCAGGTGCTCGCTGCGGACAGGCCGCCCGAGCAGCAGCCGCTTCGCGGCATCAGCGATCTCCGACACGAGGCCTCATGCTATGCCCGACTGCGGCCGGTCGCGCTGGTGCGCGCCCGGCGGCCCCGCGAGCGGTAGCGTTCGGTGCGTGCACTTCGTCATCATGGGCTGCGGCCGCGTCGGCGCGACGCTCGCCCAGTCGCTCGAGTCGAGCGGCCACTCGGTCGCCGTCGTCGACCAGAACCCCGACGCGTTCCGGCGCCTCCCGGCCGAGTTCACGGGCAAGAAGGTGACCGGGGTCGGCTTCGACCGCGACACGCTCGTGCAGGCCGGCATCGAGGAGGCGTTCGCGTTCGCCGCGGTCTCCGACGGCGACAACTCGAACATCCTCTCCGCGCGCGTCGTGCGGGAGACGTTCGGCGTGGAGAAGGTCGTCGCCCGCATCTACGACCCCCAGCGCGCGGAGATCTACCAGCGCCTCGGCATCCCCACGGTCGCGACCGTGCGCTGGACCGCGGACCAGGTGCTGCGGCGCATGCTCCCGTTCGGCGCGACCGACGAGTACCGCGACCCGTCCGGCCGCGTGCGGCTCGCGCAGGTCGACTTCCACCCCGGCTGGGTCGGGCGCACCGTCCGCGCCATCGAGGACGCCACGGGCGCGCGCGTGGCGTTCGTCAGCCGCTTCGGCGACGGGGTCCTCGTCACCGACCGCACCGTCCTCCAGGAGAACGACGTGCTGCACGTGCTCATGGACGACGAGCAGGCCGCCGTCGTCGAACGCAGGCTCACCCACGCACCGAAGGTCGAGGCCGAGTGATGCGCGTCGTCATCGCGGGAGCGGGCTCGGTCGGCCGCTCGATCGCTCGCGAGCTCCTCAGCCACGACCACGAGGTCATGCTCATCGACAAGCAGCCGGCGGCCATGCGGGTCGCCCAGGTCGCGGAGGCGGACTGGCTGCTCGCCGACGCGTGCGAGCTCTCGACGCTCGCCGAGGCCAAGGTCGACGAGTGCGACGTCATCGTGGCGGCGACAGGCGACGACAAGGTGAACCTCGTCGTGTCGCTCCTCGCCAAGACCGAGTTCGGGGTGCCGCGCACGGTCGCCCGCGTGAACAACCCGAAGAACGAGTGGATGTTCGACGAGTCGTGGGGCGTGGACGTGGCCGTCTCGACGCCGCGCATCATGACCGCCATGGTCGAGGAGGCCGTCGCCGTCGGCGACCTCGTCCGCATCTTCACCTTCCACCAGTCCGGCGCGGACATCCTCGAGGTCACCCTGCCGCCGACCTCCCCGCTCGTGGGCCGCCGCGTCGGCGCGGTGAGCTGGCCCGCGGACACGGTGCTCGCGGCGATCGTCCGCGGCGCGCGCCCGATCGCGCCCAGCCAGGACGACACGCTCGAGGCCGGGGACGAGCTCCTGCTCGTCACGGGCGACGAGGCGGACGAGGGAGCCCTCGGCCGGCTGCTCGCGGGCGAGCCGGATGCGGAGCCGACCGCGTCGCACGCGGAGCCGACCGCGCCGGACGCGCCCGTCGTGGCGCCCGAGGTCCCCACGGCCGGCGACGGCGTCCTCTGACGGGACCGGCCCCGTGTTCGAGGCCTACGCCGTCGGTTGCGGGGGCGCTGCGGCGTGGGGCCGACGCACCAGGATCCACGTGAGCCACAGGACGAGCGCCCACAGCGGGATGCCCATGACGAGACGTGCGGTGCCCAGCCAGCCGACGTCGCCGTCGAGGTAGAGCGGGACCTGGACCGCGAGCCGGGCGGCGAACAGACCGATCCAGAGCCACGTCGCGGCGGTGTACCGGCGCATCAGCGCTCGGTCGGACCGCCAGGTGCGGGCCCAGCGGGCGAACGCGCCGGGCTCGGCGGCGTCCGCGTCGACGGGGGTGCCGGCCGGCGTCGCGGCCGCAGCGGGCCGCTCGACCGAGGAGCCCGCGACCTCGACCGCTTCCGGTGACGGGTCCGCCGTCGTCCCGGCCGACCCCGCGGCGGCTCCCGTACCGAATCCGCTGCGGAAGCCCTCGACCACGAGGCCGACGAGCGGCCAGCGGGCCAGGACCGAGACGAGGAGCGCGACGAGGTACGCGGCGTTCGTCCACAGGCCCCACGCGAAGTAGTCCTGCGCCTCGCCCGAGCGCCACGCCCAGAACACGCCGATGCCGACGCCCAGGAGACCGCCGAACGCCTGCGTGACGGGGGTGCGCTGGACCAGTCGCGCCGCGACGGCGACGAGGGCCGCCGCGACCGAGGTCACGAGCGCCCACTGCAGGTTCGTCGTGGCGACGTAGACGACGACGAAGACGAGGCCCGGGGCGACCGACTCGACGAGCCCGCGCACCCCGCCGATCGCGTCGGCCACGGAGAAGTCCTGCCCGGCGAGCGCGCGGACCCCGCGCGCGCGGCCGTCCTCGGGCGCCGCGACGTCGTCGACGACGGTCTCCGCGACGTCGGCGTCGTGCGCGAGACCCTCCGGGACGGGCCCGGGGCCCGGACGCCCGTCCGCGGGTCCGCCGCTCGCGTCGCTGCTGCTCGTCATCTCGTGGCGTCCTCGGTGGCTCGGGGTCGGTCGGCTACGGTCCGGACGCATGGCCCGGGTCGTCCGCTGCACGTCCGCAGGATCGTACGGCACCGCCGCGCGTCGGCGGGAGCGAGGTCACTCCCCCGGCTTGGCGAGGAGCTCGTAGCGCGGGTTGAAGATGGTGCGACGCCCGTCGACGTCGCACACCAGACCCTCGACGAGGACGCGGCGACCGGGCTCGATCCCCGCGATGCGTCGACGGCCGAGCCACACGAGGTCCACGACGCCGGAGCCGTCGAACAGCTCGACCTCGACCGTCGGGACGCCCTCGCGGGGACGCAGCACCACGGACCGCAGGACGCCGGAGATCTTGGCCCGACGGCGGTTGGGCAGCTCGGACACGGCGCGGCAGCCCTTCTGCCGTGCCGCCTCGGAGCGCTCCTCGTCGGCGGCGAGCTCCTCCTGGGAGGCGAGGGCGGTGCGCCAGGCGTCCCGCAGCGTGGGGGCCATGTCAGCGGATCTCCGTGATCTCCGGCCCACGGGTCAGCGGGTCGAACGAGGGCGTCTCGGGGGCTCCGGCGGGCGCCGGCGCCGCGGCGGCCGGGCCCTTGCCCGGCAGGTGCAGGGCGAGGAGGTCGCGGGGCGGGCGCGGGCTCTGGTCCCGCACGACGACAATGTTGGCGAACACGGACTCGAGCAGCCGTGCCTCGGCCGGGTCGACCGCCGCCTTGCCGGTGAGCACGCCGCGGAGGAACCAGCGGGGGCCGTCGACGCCCACGAAACGGGCGGGCCGCACGCCGGGACGCCCGTCCGGCGTCTGCGCGGGGATGCGGGCGAGCAGCTCGCGGCCGAACGGGCCGGGGAGGTCGTCGACCGTGCCGCCCTGCTTGGTCACCGACGCGGCGATCTCTCCGCGGATCTCGTCCCAGATGCCGTCCGTGCGGGGCGCGGCGAACGCCTGCACCTGGAGCCCGGAGCCGGCGACGGCGCACGCGACGCCGGTGATGCGCTGGGTCTTCTTGTCGACCTCCATGCGCAGCTCCATGCCGGGCACGCCGGGCAGCCACACGGCGCCCAGGTCCAGACGGGGCCCGCGCTCGGGGACCTGGGAGGAGTCGAACGGCCCGCGCGCGGGCTTCTCCTCGCTCGCAGCCTCGACGGGCGCGTCGTCGTCGACCGGCGCGGACGTCGTGCCCGACGGCTCGGGCGACTCGGTCGGCTCGGACGACCTGGAGCGACGGAACAGACCCACGGAGGAACTCCTTCACCTGCCCGGCCCTCGGCCGGGACTCCTCACGGGGCGCTCGCCCCGCACTGCTTCCACACTAGCCCGCGCAGCGACGGTCGTGGTGCGACGTTCGCTGCGCGACGACGGGCGCGCGGCTCGCGCACCGACCGCCCGTCCGCGACCGGTCAGGTCGCCGCGGCCCACCCGCCGCTCGACCCGAAGCCGCCCTCGCCGCGGTGCGACCCGGGCAACCGCTCGGCCTGCACGAAGCGCGCACGCTCGACCTTCTGCACGACGAGCTGCGCGACACGGTCGCCGCGCCGCAGGACGACGGCCTCGCGGGCGTCCGTGTTGAGCAGCGTCACCTTGATCTCGCCGCGGTAGCCGGCGTCGACGGTGCCCGGCGCGTTGACGACCGTGAGACCGTGCTTCGCGGCGAGGCCGGAGCGCGGGTGCACGAACGCCGCGTAGCCGTCGGGCAGCGCGATCGAGACCCCGGTCGGGACGACGGCGCGCTCCCCCGGCGCCAGCTCGACGTCGACCGTCGTCACGAGGTCGGCACCGGCGTCGCCCGGGTGCGCGTAGGACGGCAGGGGCACGTCGTCGAGGAGCGTGATGAGGACGTCGACGTCCCCGGTCTCGGGCTGGTGGTGGTTCGGCACCCGGCAGAGCCTAGTGCTCACCGGCGGGCCCGGCGAGCACGTCGGGCGACGCCCCGACTGCTGGGATGATGGACCCATGACGGACCCCGCCGACCGCAGCACGCCCTCCTCGACCCCGGGTTCCGCCGGGGCACCCGGTGCCGGGGGCGCGACGCCGTACCGAGAGCGCCTCGTCCCGGGCGTCGGCGGCTGGGCCGCGGCCCTCGGGTTCGCCCTGGTCCTCGGGATCGCGCTGTGGCCCGCGAGCCACGCCATCGCGCTCGGCGTGGGCGCGCTCGCCGCGGTGGCGGGCGTCGCCGGTCTCTGGGCGACCTCGCCGGTCGTCGCGGTGGCCGACGGCGAGCTCCGTGCCGGTCGCGCGCACGTCCCCGCCGCGCTGCTCGGCCAGGTCACGACCCTCGACCCGGAGGCGATGCGCGTCCAGCTCGGCCCCCGCCTCGACGCCCGCGCCTACGTGTGCCTGCGCGCGTGGGCCCGTACCGGTGTGCACGTCGTGCTCGACGACCCGCAGGACCCGACGCCCTACTGGCTCGTCTCCACGCGGCACCCGCAGCGCCTCGCGGACGCGATCCGGGCCGCGCGCGCGTCCTGACGGGGCGCGACCTGACGGGACGGCGCGCCGGGTGCGGCTCGACGAGCACACCCCACGAGCACCGCGAACGACGAAGGCCGCCGCCCCGGGGCAGGGGCGGCGGCCTTCGTGCGTCGTGCAGGTCAGGCGGCGCACTCCGAGCAGATCTGCTGCCCGTTCTTCTCGTACGCGAGCTGGCTGCGGTGGTGCACGAGGAAGCAGCTCGAGCACGTGAACTCGTCGGCCTGACGAGGCAGGACCCGGACGGAGAGCTCCTCGCCGGACAGGTCGGCACCGGGCAGCTCGAAACCTTCCGCCGCCTCGGTCTCGTCCTCGTCAACGACGCCCGAGCTCTTGTCGGAGCGACGAGCCTGGAGCTCCTGGAGCGAGTCCTCGCTGAGCTCCTCTTCACTCTTGCGGGGGGCGTCGTAGTCTGTTGCCATCTGTGGGGTCACTCTCCGGAGTATTCGTCGATCGCGACAGTGCCCGTCCGGGACCACCGGCGATGGCCGGTCGTGCCGGGCGGCACAGGTGCGGGGCGCGGGGGGCACCCCGTGACGTGTCGTGCCCCGAGGTCGTCGAGGCGTTGCACGCTGGTCAATGCACGGCGCACCGGAATTGTTCCCGGCGGGCCACCGGATTCTGCACCATTTCCGGGAGGGATGCACCCTGTGGCGCCCCGCCCGCCCGGTGTCGTTCGTCACGGGCGAACACGGGGTAGTCCGCGCCGGGGACGCGGGAACGCTCCCAGCCCCGCCGGGCGCGCTCAGGCGTCGGAGTCGGCGTCCGCGTCCTCGAGGATCCGGACGAGCCGCGCGACCGCCTCGGGCGGCCCCGCGACGGTCATCTCGCGGTCGGCGGCGCGGCCCCGCAGGCCTGTGACGCGCGCTCCCGCCTCGTGCGCCACGAGGGCGCCCGCGGCCATGTCCCAGGGGTTGAGGCCGCGCTCGTAGTAGAGGTCGAGCTCGCCCGAGGCGACGAGGCACAGGTCGATCGCCGCCGAGCCGAGGCGGCGGATGTCCCGGACCCGGGGCAGCACGTCGACCAGCACGCGGGCCTGCGCCCGGCGGCGGTCGGCGTCGTACCCGAAGCCCGTGCCGACGAGGCACTGGCCCAGGTCCGTCTCGGCGCTCACGCGGACCGGGCGCCCGTCCACCGTCGCGCCCGCCCCGAGCCCCGCGGTCCAGGTGCGCCCGTCGACGACGGAGTGCACCGCGCCGGCGAGGACCGTCCACTCGAGCGGGTCCGGCGGGCCCACGACCGCGGCGACGGACACCGCGTACGACGCGATCCCGTAGAGGTAGTTGACCGTGCCGTCGACGGGATCGATCACCCACGTGATGCCGGACGTGCCGGACGAGGCGCCCTCCTCCTCGCCGAGGACGGCGTCGTCCGGGCGGGCCGCGGCGATGCCGCGTCGCAGGAGCGCCTCGGAGTCGGCGTCCATGCGCGTCACGACGTCCGTGGCCGTCGACTTGGTGGCGGCCACCTCGACGCGGTCGGGGCGACCGGAACGGACGAGGTCGCCCGCCTCGCGGGCGAGACGCTCCGCGAGGTCGCGCAGGTCGGCCACGGTCACGTCGTCGGGCTGTCGGGGGTCGTCGATGAAGAGGCGCACGGCTCACATCCTGCCCGACCCGCGGCGTGCGGTGCGACCCTCCCACGGACCGGGTGCGGACCAGCCGAGGCGCAGGGAGAGGAGGCGGAAGCCGAACACGAGCGCGAGGACCGCCGCCTGCGACAGCAGGCCGAGCGCGCCGGCCTCCGCGAGCCCGGCCGTCAGCGCGGCGCCCGCGAGCGCCGGGATCGCGTAGAGCTGCTTGTCCTGGAACAGCAGCGGCGCCTCGTTGGTCAGCAGGTCGCGCAGGATGCCGCCCCCGACGCCCGTGATGACGCCGGCGAAGATCGCCGCGAGCGGGCCCACGCCGTAGTCGAGGCCCTTCATCGTGCCGGAGAGCACGAAGAGCGCGAGCGCGCCCGCGTCGAGGACGATGATGCTCCGCCGGAGCCGCTCGAGGCGCGGGTGCCAGAAGAAGGTCACGACGCCCGCGAGCACCGCGACGGCGACGAGGCGCCAGTCCGAGATCCCGACCGGGGGGATCGCGCCGATCAGGACGTCGCGCAGCAGACCGCCGCCGAGGCCCGCGACCCACGCGAGCACGAGGACGCCCACGAGGTCGAACCGCTTGCGCACGGCGGCGAGCCCACCCGAGAGCGCCGCGAAGAACACGCCGCCGAGCTCGAGGGCGTCACCGGGCACGAGGTCGAGGATCACACCCGGCATCATCCCAGCCACCCGCGCCCGGGGCGCGGACGAGCCGGCGCCGAGTCCGCGGCACACCGCGCGTGCTGCGCGGCTCGCGGGTGGGACGATGGCACCCTCGAGGGAGCGGTGACGCGGGCGTCGCGGTCCGCCGAGCCCGGGAGACCGGCTCGCGGTCCGGCACCGGGCGGCTGGGCGAGCGACCGGGCAGGCATCCGGAGCGGCACCGCGAGCGCCACCGGGCGCGGCGACACGGGAGGGTCCATGGACGAGCTGGAGCTGGTGAGACTGCACGAGGACGGGGAGCACCTCGTCCTGCGCGCGACGGGCGGCACGCAGTTCACGCTGCCGATCACCGAGTCGCTGCGGGCGGCCGTGCGACGCGACCGGCCGCACCTGGAGCACCTGCGCGCGGAGGGCGAGCGCAACCTCGCGCCGCGCGAGATCCAGGCCCGGCTGCGTGCCGGGGAGTCCGTGGAGACGGTCGCCGAGGCAGCAGGCCTCGGCGTCGAGAGCGTGCGCCGCTTCGCGGGCCCGGTGGTCGCGGAGCAGGAGTACGTCGTCGAGCGGGTCCGCGCCTCTCGCCAGGGGCACGACGAGGACTCGCCGACCGTCGGGGATCTCGTCGCGCAGCGGCTCGCCGCGCGCGACGTCGAGCCCGACACCGTGGAGTGGAGCGCCGCGCGCCCGCCCGGGGCGTCGTGGGTCGTGACGGCGGCGTTCGAGGTCGGGACGGGCAGCCGGACCGCGCGCTGGGAGTACGACGCGGCGACGCGCGCGCTCCACGCGCTCGACGACGAGGCCCGCTGGCTCTCGGGGACGGACGCCCCGCGCGACCCGACGCCCGGGGCCGTGGCGGTGTTCGACGTCGACGCGACGGGGCGCGGCCGGGGGCTCCGCGCCGCTCCCCCGGCCGCTCCGCCCGCCGACGACGGGACGGCCGAGCTCCTCGACGACCTGAGCCTGCGCCGAGGGGTGCGCCCGCGCAAGGCCCCGGCGGGGCCGGTCGAGGTCGACGGGCAGGAGCCGTTCGAGGGGTTCGGCCCGCAGGTCGGCGCCGGTCCGGACCGGGACAGGTCGCAGGACGGTTCTCGGGACGACGCGGCCACCTCGGCCGGTGCGACCGTCGTCCACCTCCCGACGATCCGTCCGCTCGACGCGGTGCGCCTGCCGGAGCCGGCGCTCGAGGGCGCTCGGGACGACGCGGGCTCGGAGCCGGAGGGCGGTGCGGGCGACCGTCCCCTGCGCGACGAGCGCTCGGGCGGCGGCGCCACCCCTGCCGACACGGACGACCCGCCACCGGCAGCGCGTCCCCAGACGGCGCGGGAGCCGCGCAAGGGGAAGAACCGCTCGCGCGCGAAGGTCCCGAGCTGGGACGAGATCGTCTTCGGAGCACGCCCGGAGTAGGCGCCCACGCGCCGACCGGGCACCCCGGCCACAGGCGCCGGGTCAGCGCGGCAGGTCGAGCGGCAGGCCGTCGGACGCCGCCTGGCGGCGCGCGAGGGCCGTCGTCATGCGGCGCATGTGGTGGCGGCGGCACAGCACCTCGTAGCCGACCTCGCCCGAGCCCGCCCCGACGTCCCCGACGACGACCTGGTCGCCCTCGACGACCATGCTCCCGTCGACCGTGCGCGCGTTGTGCGTCGCGCGCCGGCCGCACCAGCACAGCGACTCGACCTGGAGCACCTCGACCCGGTCGGCGAGCTCGATGAGGCGTGCCGAGCCGGGGAAGAGCCGGGTGCGGAAGTCGGCGGTGATGCCGAACGCGAAGACGTCCATCTCCGTCTCGTCGACGAGCCGCGCGAGCTGCTCCACCTGCGCCGGCGAGTAGAACTGCGCCTCGTCGCAGACGAGGTAGTCGACCGGGTCCGGCTCGGCCGTCACGAGCGTCCAGAAGTCGGTGTCGTCCGTGACCTCGCGCGCCACGACCTCGAGCCCGAGCCGGGAGGAGATCCGGTCGGTCCCCGCCCGGTCGTTGCGGGAGAAGATCAGCCCGCGACGGCCGCGTGCGGCGTGGTTGTGGTCGAGCTGGAGGGCGAGGGTGGACTTGCCGCAGTCCATGGTCCCGGAGAAGAAGACGAGCTCGGCCATCGGGCGTTCCTTCGCGAGGTCGGTCGGTGCGGGGGTCGCGGCAGGGCCGCGCCAGGGCATGCGGTGGCGCCGGGCGGCGCGAGGAGTCAGGTGGCGGCGACGAGGAGCGGCACGCGCATCTCGCGCTCGGTGAGCGAGCCGTGCACACCGACGAGGGCGAGCGACGCGGGCGTCTGGGTGCGGGAGTCGACGACGGTCGCCCGCCCGCGCAGCGCGACGATCACGTCTCCGGCGGCGGCGACCGCCTCCGGGCGCGGGTCGGGCCCGAGCAGGCCGCGCGCGAGCACCTCCTCGCGCACCAGGACGAGCGCGTCGTCGCCCAGGACGTCGCGCCAGCGCGACGCGACGGCGGTCGTCTCCCCCGGCTCCGTGTAGACGTGCACCGCGCGCGGCTCGCCGCCGACGAGCGTGACGCCCCGCGCGAGCACCGGGTCCGTGGCGACGTCGCGGCGCAGCGCGGGGTCGACGTCGACCATGCCGTGGTCCGCGGTGACGAGCACGAGCGTGCCCCGCGGGACCGACCGGGCGAGCCGGGCGAGCTCGCGGTCGAGCGCCTCGAGCTCGTCGCCCCACTGCCAGGACGTGCTGCCGTGGTGGTGGCCCGCCTTGTCCACCTCGCCCCAGTACAGGTAGACGAGGCCCGGCCGGGACAGGGCCCGCACGGCGGCGTCGACGCGCGCCCCGAGCCCTTCGGCAGCGGCGTACGACCCGCCCCGCAGGGCGGCGACCGTCATGCCGGACCCGGCGAACCGGGCCGGCCCGGTCGAGGTCACGGAGACGTCCGCCGCGGCGAGCCGCTCGAGCACCGGGGTCTCGCGCTGGAGCTCCGCCGGGGCCGACGCGCCCTCCCACGACACCATGTTGGCGAGCCCGCCCGTCGCGGGGTTGCGCTGCGTGTACCCGAGCATGCCGGTGCGGCCGGGGGCCGTGCCGGTGCCGAACGCGCCGATCGCGGCGGCCGTCGTGCTGGGGAAGGTCGAGGTGAGCGCCCGCGCGTCGGGCAGGAGCGAGCGCAGGAACGGCGCGTGCCCGGCGCGCTCCGCGAGGTTGACGTGCCCCAGGCCGTCGACGAGGACGACGCACACGCGCTCGGCCCGCGGCAGGTCGAGGGCCGAGCGTGCTGCCTCGCTCCCGATGCCCGTGGCGGTCGTGAAGCGGACGCCGAGCGCCCCCGCGGCCCCCGGGAGCACGGCGGCGAGGCCGCCGAGCCCGAGGTCGGGCGCGAGGAACCCCGCCGGGAGCGCCGGGGTGGCAGGGGCCTCGTCCGTGCGTGCCTCGCTCACCGGGCGCTGTGCCTCGCGGTGGCGCGCGAGAGGGCGCGCGCGAAGTCGACCGCGGCGCGCACGGCGTCGCTGCCCTCCGCCTCGGCGCTCACGCGGACGACGACGTCGTCCGGCGTGATCTGCCCCGTGAGCCCGTGGTCGGCGTCGCAGCTCGGGTCCGCGCAGCCCGCGGGCTCGAGGTCGACGCGCGACACCGCGCCCCAGCCGAGGGCGAGCGTCACCTCGAGCGGAGCGGCGCCCGCGCGGTGCTCGTGCGGCTCGGCCACGACGTGCGTGAGCGAGACGGACCGGACCTCGGCCAGCGGCACCGACTCGGTCGTGGCAGCGGCAGACGCGGACGGGTTCTCGCTGTCGGCCGGGTGGTCGTCGACGTGCGCCGTGACGAGCCGCGTGGGGGTCAGCACGAGCACCGTGAGGTGGCGCCGTACCTCCGACGCGTCGAACGTCGTCTCCGGGAGCACGAGGTGCGAGACGATCTCCTCCCCCGCGACCGCGAGGTCGAGGACGTCCGCGACGAGCTCCGGGTAGTAGCCGGCGCGGTGGAGCTGGGTCGTCAGGTCGGTCCAGGGGTTCGAGGTTGCTGAGGGCACCCGCGCATTCTCCCATCCTGCGACCGGGCGCGGCCACCCGCCCCGCCACCTGTGGACGGGCGACCGGTCCTCAGCCGGGCAGGGCGCGACGCAGCGCGTCGGCACGCTGGGCGTCCGCGAGCGTGACGCGCGCGCTGAGGACCGCGGCCTCGTGCTCGGAGACGACGACGGGGTACAGCTCGAGGCTGCGGACCTCGGGAAGGTCGTCCGCGAGCACCGACACCCGCGCCAGGACGTCCTCGAGCGCGGTCGTCGCCACCACGTGCGTGCCCATGTAGCCGAAGAGCCGCGGGGCGGCGCGCACCGAGCGCACCATCGCCGCGACGTCGACGTCGGTGAGCGGCGGTACGCCGTACGCGACGTCGCCCAGGAGGTCGACCGCGTCGCCCGCGAGGCCGAACGACACGACGGGGCCGAAGAGCTGGTCCTCCGTCGAGCGGACCACGCACGCGACGCCCGCGTCGGCCATCGCCTGCACCTCGAACGGCTGGTCGGCCGCACCCGGCAGCACGGCCGCGAGCGCCTCGCGCATCTGCGCGACGTCGGACCGCAGCTCGGTCTCGTCCGCGATGTCGAGGCGCACGCCCCCGAGGTCCGCGCGGTGGCGCAGCCCGGCCGCCGTGCTCTTGAGCGCCACGGGCCAGCCGACCTCGCGCGCCGCCGCGACCGCCTCGTCGGCCGTGCGGACCCGGCGTGCGGGCCACAGGCGCACGCCGTAGCACGCGAGCAGGTCGGCGGTCGTCGCGGGGTCGAGGTCGACGGCTTCCCTGCCCGCCAGGGCGCCCTCGACGAGGGCGCGGGCGCGGCCCGCGTCGACGCCCGCGGGGCGCACGGGCGTCCCGTGGTCCCCCTCGCGCCAGCGGGCGTAGCGCACGACGGCGCCGAGCGCGGCGACCGCGTCCTCGGGGGTGGAGTAGGCGGGGACCCGCAGGAGGGCGTCGGACGCCCCGCCGTCGGGCGCGTCCGGGGCCGGTGCGGAGAGCTCGTCGGTGAGGCCGTGGAGCCCCAGCATGCTCGCGACGGTCGTCCGGCCCGTCCGGGCCGCCGCGAGCGCCACGGCGTGGGAGACGTCCTCGCGGCGCGGGTGCACCACAGGGACGTGGACCACCACGACGACGTCGCACGCGTCGGGCGCGTAGAGCGCGTCGACCGTGGCGGCGACCTCGTCCGACGACGCGTCCTCGGGCAGGAAGTCCGACCGCGCGACGACGAGCCCGGCCGACGACGACGCCTCCGCGACGAGCGCGGCGAGCGACGCCGAGCTGGCGAGGATGCCGACGCGGCGCCCGCGCGGGAGCGGCTGGTGCGCGAGGAGCTGGGCGATGTCGATCATGTGGTGCGTGTTCTCGGCCCGGATCACGCCCGACTGGCGCAGCATCTCCTCCAGCGTGCGGCGCGGCGCGCGCGTCGAGCGCACGGCGTGGCCCGGCGGCACGACCTGGCCGGAGCGCCCGGCCGTGACGACCACGACGGGCTTCACCGACGCGAGCCGCCGTGCGATGCGCGAGAACTTGCGCGGGTTGCCGATCGACTCGAGGTACAGGCAGACCACCTGCGTCGCGGTGTCGTCCTGCCAGTACTGCATGAGGTCGTTGCCCGACACGTCCGCGCGGTGGCCCGCGGAGAGGAACGACGACACGCCCAGCCCGCGCCGCGCCGTCGTCGCGAGCAGCGTGACGGCCATGGGCGCCGACTGGCTGAACAGGCCCACGACGCCGGGCAGCGGCAGGTCCTCGGCGAGCGTCGCCGCGAGCGTGGGCCGCTCTCGGGTCTCGCCCGTGCGCAGCAGGCCGTAGCTCGCGGGACCGACGACCCGCAGTCCCGCCGTGTGCGCGACGCGCAGGAGCTCGCGCTGGAGCGCGAGCCCCTCGGGTCCGGTCTCGGCGAACCCCGCGGAGAGCACGACGACGCCGCGCACCTCGAGGCGTGCGAGCTGGCGGACCGCGTCGATCGCGTCCGGGGGCGGCAGGGCGACGACCGCGAGGTCCACGGGGCCGGGGACGTCCGCGAGGGACGCGTGCGTGCGGGGCGCGGCCCCGCCGTCGGGCACGTCCGCGCCGGTTCCCACCACGTGGACGGTCACGTCGGGGCTGCGCACGAGCGCGGCCAGGGCGCGGTGCGCGAGGACGCGGTCGAGACGCGCGCCGTCGTGGTCCGGCCCGTCGCCCGGCGGCACGCCGGGTCCCAGGAGCACGACGCTCGTCGCACCGAGCAGACCCTGCATGCTCCGCGCCTCCGCGCGGTGCTCGCGATCGGCCATGACGGCCCGCGACCGTTCGGTGGGGTCGAGGTCGACGCTCACCTGGACGAACCCGTCGTCCATCTGCTGGCGCACGTCGTACCCGGCCTCGCGGAAGACGGCGAGCATCTTGCCGTTCTGCGGCAGCACCTCGGCGGTGAACCGCCGCACGCCGCGCTCGCGCGCCGCCGCGGCGACGTGCTCGAGGAGCACGGACCCCAGCCCCCGGCCCTGCGCCGAGTCGGCGATGTTGAAGGCGACCTCCGCCTCGCTCGTGCCCGTGCGGTCGAAGCGCGCGACGCCGATGATGTCCTCCTGCGCCTCCCCCGTCTCCGCGTCCGGCGCCCCGCCGTCCGCGCCGTCGCGCGGGCGGACCGCGACGAGCGCGACGCGGTCGACGTGGTCCACGCGCGTGAACCGCTCCAGGTCGCGCTCCGAGAGCCGCTCCATGGGGGCGAAGAAGCGCAGGTAGGTCGAGCGCTCGGACTGACCCACGTGGAATCGTTGCAGCGCCTCGGCGTCCTCGGGGCGGATGGGGCGCACGTGCGTCGTCGTCCCGTCGCGCAGGACGACGTCCGCCTCCCACTCCACCGGGTACCGGTCCGGGCCGTGCCCGGCTGCGCCGCCGTCGCTCACGCCCTCAGGCTATGCGGTCCGGAGCGCGGTGCGCCTGCGCCACCCCGGCCCGACCTGGGAGGACAATGGTCGCTCGACAGCATCGCGACCCGGTGTGTCGGAGGGTTGGCGTACCCTCGCGTGCGGCACGCAACCGCAGCACGTCACCGCCGGCGCACGCCGGCACAGATCCCGCGCCCTCGCGGCGCACCGACCGGCAGGAGCCCGCAGGCCCATGGCGCGCAAGTCCTCGACCCCCTCGCTCGACCCGGCCGAGGTGAACGAGAAGATCGTCGACGTCGACGTCCAGGCGGAGATGGAGACGTCGTTCCTCGAGTACGCCTACTCCGTCATCTACTCCCGCGCCCTGCCCGACGCGCGCGACGGCCTCAAGCCCGTGCAGCGCCGCATCCTCTACATGATGGCCGACATGGGGCTGCGCCCCGACCGCGCCCACGTGAAGTCGGCGCGCGTCGTCGGCGAGGTCATGGGCAAGCTGCACCCGCACGGCGACGCGGCGATCTACGACGCGCTCGTGCGCCTCTCGCAGGACTTCTCGCTGCGGCTCCCGCTCGTCGACGGGCACGGCAACTTCGGCACGCTCGACGACGGCCCCGCCGCCTCCCGGTACACCGAGGCGCGCCTCGCTCCCCCGTCGCTCGCGATGACGGCCGGGCTCGACGAGGACGTCGTCGACTTCGTGCCGAACTACGACAACAAGCTCCAGCAGCCCGAGGTGCTGCCGGCGGCGATCCCCAACCTGCTGGTCAACGGCGCGTCGGGCATCGCGGTCGGCATGGCGACCAACATGGCGCCGCACAACCTCGTCGAGGTCGTCGCCGCGGCGCGCCACCTCGTGGCCCACCCTGACGCCGACCTCGACGCGCTCATGAGGTTCGTCCCCGGCCCCGACCTGCCGACGGGCGGCAAGATCGTCGGGCTCGACGGCGTGCGCGACGCCTACCGCACCGGGCGCGGCACGTTCCGCACGCGCGCGACCGCGCGGGTCGAGAACCTCACGCCACGCCGCAAGGGCATCGTCATCACCGAGCTGCCCTACCTCGTCGGGCCGGAGAAGGTGATCGAGAAGATCGCCGAGGGCGTCAAGAGCAAGAAGATCCAGGGCATCACCGCCGCGACCGACCTCACCGACCGCGAGCACGGGCTGCGGATCGTCGTCGAGGTGAAGACGGGGTTCAACCCCGAGGCGGTGCTGGAGCAGCTCTACAAGTTCACGCCGCTCGAGGACTCGTTCGGCATGAACAACGTCGCGCTGGTCGACGGGCAGCCGCGCACGCTCGGCCTGCGCGAGATGCTCACGGTCTGGGTGGACCACCGGATCGACGTGGTCCGCCGACGCTCGGCCTACCGGCTGCGCAAGCGGTCCGAGCGGCTCCACCTCGTGGACGGCCTCCTCATCGCCATCGTCGACATCGACGAGGTGATCCAGGTGATCCGCTCGTCCGACGACACCGCGACGGCCCGCGGACGCCTCCAGACCGTGTTCGACCTGTCCGAGCCGCAGGCGGAGTACATCCTCGAGCTCCAGCTGCGCCGCCTCACCAAGTTCTCCCGCATCGAGCTCGAGAAGGAGCAGGAGACCCTGCGCCGCGAGATCGAGGAGCTCCAGGAGATCCTCGGCAGCGACGCGAGGCTGCGGGCCGTGGTCTCGGGCGAGATGGCGGACGTCGCCAAGACGTACGGCACCCCGCGCCGCACCATCCTCCTCGAGTCGGCCGGCGCCGCGCCGACCACGACCGCTGCCGTGCCGCTCGAGGTCGCGGACACGCCCTGCTGGGCGCTGTTCTCCGCGACAGGCCTGCTCGCGCGCACGAGCGACGAGACCGAGCCCGCACGCACCGGGCCCCGCGCGGCCCACGACGTGCTGCGCGCCGCCGTGCGCACGACGGCGCGCGGCGAGGTCGGCCTCGTGACGAGCCGCGGGCGCATGGTCCGCGTGTCCGTGCTCGACCTGCCCGCGCTGCCGCCGACCGACAACGCGCCGAGCCTGTCGGGCGGCGTGCCGCTCGGCGAGGTCGTCGGGCTCGAGCCGGGCGAGGAGGCCGTGACGATCGCGTCGCTCGACGCCGACGCTCCCCCGCTCGCGCTCGGCACCGCGCAGGGAGTCGT
Source organism: Cellulosimicrobium cellulans (assembly GCF_006539945.1). Taxonomy (GTDB): domain Bacteria; phylum Actinomycetota; class Actinomycetes; order Actinomycetales; family Cellulomonadaceae; genus Cellulosimicrobium; species Cellulosimicrobium cellulans. Next base: position 32,683 of record NZ_BJNZ01000023.1, read on the forward strand.
CAAGCGCGTGCTCCCGGGCGACGTGCCGAACAACCGCGACGACTGGGAGGTCATCGGCCTCAAGGACGGCGACACCGTCGTCGGCGCGGCGCCCGCGACCGACGCGGACGAGGTCGTGTTCGTCAGCTCCGACGCGTCGCTCCTGCACTTCGACGCGTCGGCCGTGCGCCCCCAGGGCCGCGCGGCGGGCGGCATGGCCGGGATCCGGCTCGCGGACGGTCACCGCGTCGCGTTCTTCGGCGTCGTGCCGGCCGACGTGCGCGACCTCGGGGTCGTCGTCACCGTCGCCGGGTCGTCGGGCGCCCTCGCGGGCACCCAGACCGGGGCCGGCAAGGTCACGCCGTACGAGCTCTACCCCGGCAAGGGCCGCGGCACCGGTGGCGTCCGGGCGCAGCGGTTCCTCAAGGGCGAGGACGCGCTGATCCTCGCGTGGGTCGGGCAAGGCCCCGCGCGTGCCACGGGCTCCGGCGGCCAGGCCGTCGACCTGCCCGAGGTCGACCAGCGCCGCGACGGGTCGGGCACGCCGCTGGCATCGCCGGTCACGGCCGTCGGGTAGCCCGCGCCCGGCGGCTGCGGCCGGCGGTCGGGCGCTCCGAGCGGCCCGTGGAGGTCGCCCGCCCTTGCGAGTGCCCGCGATGGGCGCAGGCTCGAGGTATGGCTGGGAACCAGGGGGGCGCCGTCCGGACGCCTCGCGACGCGGACGGGGCCACCGGTCCGGTCGACTACCACGCCGTCTTCTCCGCGCTCACCGCGCCCAAAGCGGTGCTTTCTCCCGACCTCACGGTGCTCGACGCCAACGAGTCGCTGCTGCGCACCATCGGCCTGCCCGCGAGCGCCGTCGTCGGCCGCCGCTACCTCGACGTGTTCCCCGCCCACGGCCCCGACGGCAGCTCCGTCGAGCGGGTCGTCCGGTCGCTCGAGCGGGTCGCGCGCACGGGACGGCTCGAGATGATCGGGCCGCACCGGTACGACCTGCGCCGCCACGACGGCGGGTGGACCGAGCACTGGTGGATCACGACCAACCTCCCCGTCCTCGACACGGGCGGTCGCGTGTCGGCCGTGGTGCACCGCGCGGAGGACGTGACGAGCGTCGTCCTGGCGCGCGGGCCCGCGGCGCCGGAGACCAGCCGGGGCGAGGTGACCGAGTGCCCCGACGAGATGTCGCTCGTGGACCAGGCGCTGCTCCTCGGCTCGTCGGTCGACCGCTACGCAGAGGCGATCACGCGCGAGCGGAGCGCCTCGCTCGCGATCCAGGACTCGATCCTCACCCCGCCGCCCGACATCCCGGGTCTGGCCATCGACGTCCGCTACCGGCCCGCGGTACCCGAGGTCCACGTGGGCGGGGACTGGTACGACGCGTTCGCGCACCCGGACGGCGACACGACCGTCGTCGTCGGCGACGTGACGGGGCACGACGTCGCCGCCGCCGCGCACATGGGCCATCTGCGTGGGGTCCTGCGCTCCGTCGCCTTCGCGACCGACGCGGGCCCGGCGGCCGCCCTCGACGCCGCCGAGCAGACCGCCGAGGGTCTGGGGCTCCAGGCCCTGGCGACGGTCGCCGTCGCACGGATCGGGGCTCCCGGGCCGGACGCCCGTCGGCGGCTCCGCTGGGCCAGCGCCGGGCACGTGCCGCCCGTCGTGCGCCGTGCGGACGGCACCGCGCACCTGCTCGAGGCGCGCCCCGCACCGATGCTCGGGATCGGCCTCGGCGGCGGGCGGGCGGAGCACGAGGCCTCGCTCGACCCGGGCGACGCCCTCGTGCTCTACACCGACGGACTCGTCGAGCGCCGGGACCGCTCGCTGCGCGACGTGCTCGACGAGCTCCCCGCCCGCGTCGAGGCGCTCGGCGACGTGCCGCCGCACGAGCTGCTCGACGCGCTCCTCGCGGACCTCGTGCCCCACGGCGCCCAGGACGACGTCGCCCTCGTCCTCGTGCACGTCGATGCCGTCGCGGACGACCACCCGGACCCCGGCGAGGTGCTCCCGATCGATCTCGGAGCCCGACCCTCCCCGTGACGGTGCCGGCGCGGCCGGAGACAGGTACTGCCAGACCCCTGTTGGAGCGGGACTCCCAGCCGGCCGACGACCCGGTGTCGAATGGTCACGACCACAGACCCCTCGGCAACGGAGAGCTCCTTGAAGGCCACCGTCATCTACGGCGCGGGCAACGTCCGCGTCGAGACCCGTCCCGACCCGACGATCGTCGAGCCGACCGACGCGATCGTGCGCGCGGTGCGCGCGTGCGTCTGCGGCTCCGACCTGCACCCCTACCGTTCCATGCCGCACACCGACCAGGGCGTCCCGATCGGGCACGAGCTCGTCGGCGTCGTGGAGGAGACCGGGTCGGCCGTCACGACGGTCCGCCCGGGCGACCTCGTCATCGCGCCGTTCGCGTGGTCGGACAACACGTGCCCCGTGTGCCGCGACGGCTTCCAGACCGCGTGCCCGCACGGCGGTTTCTACGGCAACCCCGGCGACGTGGGCGGCCAGCAGGCCGAGCTCGCGCGCATCCCGCTCGCCGACGGCAGCCTCGTCGCCGTGCCGGACGTCGACGAGACGAGCCCGCTCCTGCCCTCGCTGCTCACCCTCTCGGACGTCTACCTCACCGGCTACCACGCGGCGCGCATGGCGCGCGTGTCCGCGGGGACGACCGTCACCGTGATCGGCGACGGCGCGGTCGGGCTGAGCGCCGTGCTCGCCGCACGCCAGATGGGCGCCGAGCGCATCATCCTCATGGGCCGGCACACGTCACGGACCGACCTGGGGCGCGAGTGGGGCGCGACCGACGTCGTCCCCGAGCGCGGCACCGAGGGGATCCAGCGGATCCTCGACCTCACCGACGGCCTGGGCAGCCACGTCGTCCTCGAGGCCGTCGGGCACATGCCCGCCTACGAGCAGTCGTACGGCGTCGTCCGCGCGGGCGGCGTGATCAGCCGCGTCGGCGTGCCGCAGTACGAGGACGCGCCGGTCGGTTTCGGCTCGCTGTTCGGCCGCAACATCACCCTCACCGGCGGGCCTGCGCCCGTCCGCGCGTACCTCGAGGACGCGATCCCCCAGGTGCTCCGCGGCGAGATCGACCCCGGCCGGGTGTTCGACAAGACCGTCGCGATCGACGACATCGCCGAGGGCTACGCCGCGATGGACCGCCGCGAGTCCCTCAAGACGATCGTCGCGTTCTGACCCGCACCCTGACAGGAGGAAAGACATGAGCACCGAGAGGCAGCCGACGACGCCGACCGTGAAGGGACCCGTCGCGTGGTTCACCGGCGACGTCTGGTTCAACGCCTACTACGCGGGCACGGAGCCGTCCCGGTCGCGCCTGAACCTCGTGCGCTTCGCGCCGGGCGCGCACACCGCGTGGCACCGGCACGCCGTCGGGCAGACACTGCACGTCACCGAGGGGTACGGCTACGTGCAGTCGCGCGGCGAGGAGGTCGTCGAGCTCCGACCGGGCGACACGGTCTACACACCCCCGGGCGAGTGGCACTGGCACGGCGCGACCGGTGACAGCTTCCTGTGCCACCTCGCGCTCTGGGAGGCGCCCGCACCGGGCGCCGACGAGCCGGAGACGACGTGGGGCGACCTCCTCGCCCTGCAGGAGTACCCGGGCTGATGCGACCACGCCGGCGGGAGGGTCACGATCCTCCCGCCTGCGCGACCCGCCGTCGTCCCGACGTACCGTGAAAGACGTGGAGGCCATGGACAACCGTTCCGAGGTGCGCGAGTTCCTCATGAGCCGCAGGGCCCGGGTGACGCCCGAACAGGCGGGCATCGAGACGTTCGGCGGCCGCCGACGCGTCGAGGGGCTGCGTCGCGACGAGGTCGCGCGGCTCGCGGGCGTGAGCGTCGACTACTACACGCGGCTCGAGCGCGGGAACCTACGGGGCGTGTCCGACGTCGTGCTCGAGTCGGTGGCGCGCGCCCTGCTGCTCGACGCGGCCGAGCGCGAGCACCTGCTCGACCTCGCGCGTACCGCCAACCCCGTCGGCGCCCGCCCGCAGCGCGGCCACGGCGACACCCCGGTGCGCCCCGAGCTGCAGTACCTGCTCGACGCGATCACGACGGCGCCCGCGTTCATCCAGAACAACCGCATGGACCTCGTCGCGGCCAACGCGCTCGGGTACGCGATGTACGCACCGATGCTCACCGGGACGACGCGACCGGCGAACTTCTCGCGGCACATCTTCCTCGACCCCGCGTCGCACGACTTCTACCCCGACTGGGACCGCGCGGCGTGGACGAACGTCACGATCCTGCGGCGTGAGGCCGGTCGCAGCCCGCACGACCGGCGCCTCCAGGCACTCGTGGGCGAGCTGTCGACGCGCAGCGAGCGGTTCCGCGAGCTGTGGGCGTCCCACGACGTGCGGCGGCACTACGCCGGACAGAAGACGTTCCGCCACCCCGTCGTCGGGGACCTCGAGCTGCACTACCAGACGCTCGAGCTGCACGGCGACCCCGGGCTCGGCATGACCGTCTACACCGCGACGCCGGGCTCCCCGACCGAGGAGTCGCTGCGCCTGCTCGCGTCGTGGGCGGCCACCGAGGCCTCGGACGCCGCGCCGGCCCGCACCGACTGAGAGGGACCCATGGACCTGGACGACCTGCTGGCCGAGCTCGACGCCGGGCGGACGATCTCCGGCGGCTCGCCGCTGCACGCCGTCATGCACTGCACGAGCCAGGAGGCGCTGCGCATCGCCGGCGAGCTCAACGGCGCGTACCGCTCGCCCGAGCGCGTCCGCGAGCTCCTCGCGGAGCTGACGGGCAGGCCCGTGCACAAGTCCGTGACCCTCTTCCCGCCGTTCACGGCCGACTTCGGCAAGAACATCACCCTCGGCCGGGACGTCTTCATCAACTCCGGCTGCCGGTTCCAGGACCAGGGCGGCATCGTCGTCGGGGACGGCTGCCTGATCGGGCACAACGCCGTCCTCACGACGCTCAACCACGACCTCGACCCCGCCCGGCGCGCCGACATGCACCCCGCGCCCGTGGTCCTCGGCCGCAACGTGTGGCTCGGGGCGAACGTGACCGTCCTCCCCGGCGTGGCGATCGGGGACGACGCCGTCGTCGGGGCCGGCTCCGTCGTCACCCGGGACGTCCCCGCACGCGCCGTCGTCGTCGGCACGCCCGCGCGCGTCGTCCGCTCGCTCGACGCCTGAGCCTCGGCTCGGCAGGAACCGGCTCAGCAGGGACCGGCGAGCGTCACGTCGACGCCCACGCGGCGCCACCCTTCTCCGCGAGGGGGACCGCCCCCGCACGCTCCCGGCGCAGCACGCCGAGCACGAGGAGCATCTGCCCGACGACGTAGGTGAGCATCACCCAGAAGCCTTGCGCGGGCAGGGCGTACCAGGGCGCGAACGCGTCGAGCGCGATGAGCGCGTCGGACACGAGGAAGACCGCGCCGCCGACGGCCGCGAGGCGGTCGACGCCCGTCGCCGTCACAGCCATCAGCACGAGGCACGCGCCGTAGACGACGACGGGGACGAGGAGCGCCCCGGCGCCCGGCGCGCACGCGGCGACGAGGACGAGGAACGCCAGCAGGTAGGGGGCGAGCGCGAGCGGCCGGCGCAGCACGGATCCCGCGCGGTAGGGCCAGAACGCGAGCGAGTACGTCACCTGGGCGCAGAGGAAGAACCCCACCATGACGAGGAACGCGGCGTCTCCGTCGGCGAGGTCGGGGGCGGTGTCGCCCAGCCACGAGAAACCCAGCGCGACGAGCGTCAAGCGGACCAACCGCGAACGCCGGGCCGGTCCGTCGCCGTCCGTGCGTCGCGTCGCGAGCCACAGGCAGCCCGCGAGGAGGGGCATGAGGAACCACTGCGACATGTCGGCGAGCGCCGATGCGCCGGCGAGCTGCGCGGCGAGGTGGACGAGGGTGAGCAGGGCGAGCGCGCCCCACGCGGCGAGCATGGGTGTCGGGACTCCTTCGGTGGTGCTGCCGGCCTCGTTGCCGGGACGAGCGATTGTAGGCCCGGACGTCACCGCCGGACGGCGTCGTCGGGAGCCCCTGCGGCGACCGACTCCATCGCCCCCCGGCAGCGCGCGAGGAGCTCGGCGACGTCCGCGGGAGCGGCGCCGCGGGGATGCTCGGCCGGGAGGATCGTCAGCCGGATCGGCGGCCGTGGGCGCCACCACGGCCGTCGGCCGTAGGTGAAGACCATCGGCACGACCGGCACGCCCAGACGGCAGGCGTACACGAACGCGCCGCGCCGGAACGGCCGCAACGTCGTGTCGTACATGACCAGCTCGCCCTCGGGGAAGAAGTGGACTCCCTGGCCGGCATCGAGGGTCCGGCGCAGCCGCGCCTCGAACGCGGAGAGCTCTCCCGGCCCGCGGGGCAAGGGGACCGCGAGCAGGTGGCTGACGAGGACGCCCGCCACGGGCAGGTGGAAGTTCGAGGGCTGGGAGACGACGGCGGCGCGCCGGCTGCGGAACTGCCCGGCGACCCACGGGCCGTCCAGGTAGTGCACGTGGTTGGCGACCGTGACGACCCCACCGTGCTCGGCGGCGAGGTGCTCGCGCCCTGTGACCCGCAGCCCGTGGACGACGTACCCGTACCCGCGCACGACGGCCATGGCGACGTCGAAGAAGACCGCGTCGAAGCGGCTCCAGAGCCGCGTCGTCGCGGACCCGCGACCGCGGTCAGCGCTCATGCGAGCGCCCGGGCGCGCGGTCCGCTGCGTCGTCCCCGTCGACCGTCGCGTCGTCGGCCGAGCCACCTCCCTCGACGACCGCCTGGCGCAGCATCTCCTCGATCTGCGGGACGCACACGTCGAGCGCGTGCTCCCGGCCGACCGCGGCGTAGGCCGGACCCATGCGGGTTCTTTCCTCGTCGTGCTCGACCCAGTAGTCGATCGCGCGCGCGAGGTCCGCGGCGTCCCCGGCGCGGAAGAGGCTGCGCTCGTCGAGCGCGAACTGCCCGGTCGCCGACGCGCGGGAGTCGGAGATCACCGGGACGAGGCCGGTCGCGACGGCCTCGAGGCAGCCGAGCGCCTCGATCTCCGCGTCGGCGGCGTGCACGTACAGGTCGCTCATGGCCAGCACGTCCCGGAGCTCGTCCTGGGCGAGGAAGCCGATCCGCGGCGGGTGCGGCAGCGACGCGCCCTGCTGGGCGTACCGCTCCGCGAGCGGACCGCGCCCGGCGAGCACGAGCTGGATGCGGTCGGCGTGCCGGGACCGGCCGACGGCGTCGAGGAGCACGTCCTGCCGCTTCTCGCGCGACAGCCGCCCGGTCATGGTGATGACGAACCGGCCGGCCAGGTCGGCGCTCCTCGGGAGCGGGCGCGGGACGAACCCGGGGTCGACGCCGTTCGACACCACGTGCAGGGCCGCCCGGTACCGGTGGTCGCGCAGCTCCCCGGCGATGAACCGGCTGGGGCAGTGGACGTGCCCGAACCGGTCGTAGAACGGCCGGAACACCGCGTACACGAGGTGGTTCAGCGGCGCGACCCGTCCCAGGCCGAGGCTGTAGGTGACGTTCTCGGGCTGCACGTGGAACGCGGCGGTGGACGGGACGCCGAGCGCGTCCGCGAGGCGCTTGGCCCGGGAGCCGAGCCAGAACGGCGACATGACGTGCGCGACGTCGGCCCAGCCCAGGGCGTCGCGCAGCACGTCGTCGTCGGGCTTGGCGAGGACCCAGCCCTGGCCTGCGATCACGCGGTTGAAGCCCGGGACGCCGAGGGGTTCCAGCCGGTAGTGCACGACGCCGCCGTCCGCGCGGTTCTCGGGTGCGGCGCCACCTGGGCGGGCCGCGCCTCGGCAGCACGCGACGCGGACCTCGTGGCCGCGCTCACGCAGGGCGACGGCGAAGCGACGCGCGGAGATCGTGGTCCCGTTGGTGGGATCCTCGAACTGGTCGATGACGAGCAGGACGCGCACCCGCGGCTCCCTTGCGACGCGCGGCGCGTGGTCCGCGCCTGCTGACGGGATGGCGCCAGGCTAGGCGATCGCCGTCGGCCTGGCGGGGAACCGCCGGTGTGCGTGTCGTGCCGCCGTGATCGACAAACCCTCGCCGATCGAGCGCGGAGGGCGACCGTCACGTCGCCATGCGCGGTCCGGCTACAGCCCGAGGACCAGGCGCACGCCGTCGGATACCTTCGACATCAGGTATCCCGGCAGGTGCCCGACCGGGTACGGATCGAGGAACTCGCGACTCACGGGCCCAACCTGCGAGACGACGGCGACGGAGTCCTTGTCCAGCCCCGACGCAGCCGCGGGGACGAGGACGTTCCCGGGGAACGACTCGAGACGGAGGTTCGAGGTCATCGGGACGACGATCGCCGTGTTGATCGTCGAGGCGAGGAGCCAGTCCTCCTGAATGATCAGGGCGGGGCGCGTCTTCGCGGGCTCGCTCCCGCGAGGCTGCCCGAAGTCCACCCAGACGACATCCCCGCGGGAGATCACCACTCGGTCCCGCGCGACATCTCGCGCTCCGACGCAGCGAGGAACAGGCCGTCCTCGGACGGCTGGCCGGCGTCCGCGAGCGCAGCATCCGCCAGTGCCGTCAGATCGCTGCCGCCCTCGAGCTCGTCGGCGAACCTCTCGCCTGCGCGTCGGAAGAACTCCGAGCGGTTCATCCCGTGCCGGGCCGCCACTCGCTCGAACCGCTCGAACTCACGATCGGGTACGGAGATCGCAGTCTTCATGCGTCGAGTATAACCAGTCATACCACCGCGAGGCGAGAGTGGTGGGCGGCGATGGATCAGCGGCCCTGTGCGGCGGGACGCGGCGCGTCGGCGACGAACACGCGACCGTCGCGCACCTGCGCCGCGAAGACGGCCAGCGGCCTGCGGTCCTTGCCCCCGGCGTCGAGCACCTCGCCGGTGTCGACGTCCCACACCTGCTTGAGCATGGGAGTGGTGACGGTGTCGACGTCGCGCTCCACGCCGTCGTCGCCGGTGACGCGATGCGTGCCGACGAGGCCGCGCGACATGACGTTGGCACCGGAGTACGGGTCCCGCTGCTGGACCGCGCGCACGGTGCCGTCGGCGAGCCGGAAGACCGCGATCTGGGTGCCGCCCAGGAGCGCGCCGGCCCCGCGCTCGGGGTCGAGGTCGTCGAGCGCGCAGATGTCGACGAACGTGCTCATCGGGCGTCCTCCAGCTCGGCACGGGCCGCGACGAGCGCGACGTCGCGCGCTGCGCGCGGGTCGGGGTAGGCGACGGCGTCGCCCTCGTCCGCGGGACGGACCTGCCCGCGCTCGGGGACGAACGCGAGGTCGCCGTCGATCGCCTCGGGCGCGTTGACGAACGGCGTGAACTTGCGCAGCTTCGCCGGGTCGGCGAGCGTCGCGCCCCACTCGTCCTCGTAGTCGCGCACGTGCTCGGCCATCGCGGCCTCGAGCTGGTCCGCGATGCCGAGCGAGTCCTCGACGACGACGCGGCGCAGCTCGTCCAGCCCGCCCGCACGCTCCGCGACCCACGGCGCCGTGCGCTGCAGGCGGTCGGCCTCCTGGACGTAGAGCATGATGAACCGGTCGACGTAGCGCAACAACGTCTCGTCGTCGAGGTCCTCGGCGAGCAGTTGGGCGTGTGCCGGCTGCGCGCCGCCGTTGCCACCGACGTAGAGGTTCCAGCCCTTGTGCGTCGCGATGATGCCGACGTCCTTGCCGCGCGCCTCGGCGCACTCGCGCGCGCAGCCCGAGACGCCGAACTTGATCTTGTGCGGCGAGCGCAGGCCGCGGTAGCGCAGCTCGAGCCGCACCGCCATCGCCGACGAGTCCTGCACGCCGAACCGGCACCAGGTGCGCCCGACGCACGTCTTGACCGTGCGCAGCGACTTGCCGTAGGCATGCCCGGACTCGAACCCGACGGCCGTCAGGCGCCGCCAGATCTCCGGGAGCTGGTCGAGGCGAGCGCCGAACATGGCGAGGCGCTGACCGCCGGTCACACGCACGTAGAGACCGAAGTCGTCGGCGACCTTCGCGAACTCCAGGAGCTGGTCCGCGCGCACCTCTCCCCCGGGCATGCGTGGGATCACCGAGTACGTGCCGTTCTTCTGGAGGTTCGCCATGACGTGGTCGTTGGTGTCCTGCAGCGCGGCCTGCTCGCCCTCCAGGACGTGGCCGCGGCGCAGCGTCGAGAGGATCGACGCGACCGTCGGGCGGCAGACGGCGCACCCGCGCCCCGTCCCGTGCGCCGCGACGACCTCGGTGAACGTCCGCAGCCCCTCCTCGCGGACGAGCCGGTACAAGGCGGCGCGGGACATCGCGAAGTGCTCGCACAGCGCGTCCGAGACCGTCACGCCCGCCCGGGACAGCTCCGAGTTCAGCAGCTTGGTGAGCGCGGGCACGCACGACCCGCACACCGTGCCGGCCGTCGTGCACTCCTTGACCTGCCCGATCGTCCGGCACCCGTGCTCGGTCACGGCCGAGCGGACCGTCCCGGCGTCCACGTTGTTGCACGAGCAGACGACGGCCTCGTCGGGCAGCTCGGTGTCCGCCAGCCCTTCGCCGTCGGGCGCGATGACGGCGGCCGGGTCGGCGCCGAGCGGGCGGCCCACGAGGGGCCGCAGCGCGGAGTACAGCTCGATGTCTCCGACGAACACGCCGCCCAGCAGGGTCGTCGCGTCGTCGGAGAGCACGAGCTTGCGGTAGCGGCGGTGGATCGGGTCGACGAACGAGACCTCGAGCGCGCCCGCGCTCACCGCGTTGACGTCGCCGAACGACGCCGCCTCGACGCCCACGCCCTTGAGCTTGGTGCCGTCGTCGGCGCGTCGGTGCACGCGCTCGCCGCCGAGGAAGCGGTCCACGACGACGTCCGCCATGTCGTTCCCCGGCGCGACCAGGCCCGCGCACACGCCGTCGACCGACGCGCACTCGCCGATCGCCCACACGCCCGGGTCGGACGTCTGGCACGCCTCGCCGACGACGACGCCGCCGCGCTCGCCGATCGCGAGGCCCGCCTCGCGCGCCACACGGTCGCGCGGCCGGATGCCCACGGAGAAGACGACGACGTCCGTGGGCAGCGCGGAACCGTCGGTGAGCTCGACCGAGCCCACGGACCCGTCGCCCGCGGGCAGGAACCGGTGCGCGCCCGCACCCGTGCGCACCGTGACACCGAGGTCCTCGATCAGCAGGCGCAGCATCTCGCCGCCGCCCTGGTCGAGCTGGACGCTCATGAGCCGGTCGGCGAACTCCACGACCGTGGCCTCCGCGCCGAGGCGCTGGAGCGCCGCCGCCGCCTCGAGACCCAGCACGCCACCTCCCACGACGACGCCCCGCACCGCCCGGCCCAGCGCCCGCTCGCGGAGGCGCACCCACTCGGCGAGCCGCTCGACGTCGTCCAGCGTGCGGTAGGTGAACAGGCCCGGCAGGTCCGTGCCCTCCGCGCGCGGCGTCCACGCCCACGAGCCCGTCGCGAGCACCGCGCGGTCGTAGTGGACCTGGCGGCCCGAACGCGTCGTCACGACGCTCGCCGTGCGGTCGAGCGACGCGACCGCGTCGCCCGTGACGAGGGTGACGCGCGGGTCGTCCCACACGGCGCGATCCAGGGTGAGCGCCTGCGCGTCGCGCGCGTCGAACCACTCCGAGAGGTGCACGCGGTCGTAGGGCTCGTGCGGCTCGTCGCCGATCACCGTGAGCGACCAGGCGCCCTCGGGGTCACGCGAACGCAGGCCCGCGACCAGGCGGTGCGCCGTCATGCCGGCACCGACGACGACGATCCGGTCGCCGTCCAGGGGACCGCCGGCGGCGTGAGCGACCGCGTCCGACGGGGAGTGAGAGAGGGAGGCCACGGGGAGCACTTTCGAGAGGCGGGGGCTGCGTCGAGGGCCCGGTCCGGGTGCGACCGGTGCCCTGCCCCGACCCTAGGGGAGGTGGTCTGACCACATCAGCCGTCTGGGACCAAGGTCCTCAGTACCCCCATCGAAGGCCATCAGGTGCGCGCCCGCTGCGACGAGGACGACACGACGCCGCGCCCCCGGGGCGGGGACGCGGCGTCGGGTGGGGGCGCGTCGGACGTCGGCCACGGTGGCCGGACGACCGTGCGACCCCGTGCGTCAGGCGTTCGCGAGCTCGCGGTCGTCGTCCGCGAGGGGCCGCTGGTCCTCGTAGCGACGCACGACCCGGCTCACGGTCGACCGCGACGCCGAGACCTTCTGGGCGATCTCGCGCTGGTTCATGCCCTGGCGGGCGAGCTCGACGATGCGGCGGTCACGCTCGGCGGTCGGGTCCTCGCCGAGCGAGCCGTCGTCCGCCTCCGTCGCCGCGGCCGACGCGCCGTTCGTGCTGCCGACGAGGTCGAAGACCTCGACGCGCCGGGTGTGGCCCGTCACGGCCGGGGGCTCCACGACCGGTGCCGCGCTGTCGTCCTCCGGGACCGGCTGGTCCCAGGGGAGCGGACGCCCGAACAGCTCCTTCACCCGCGCCTCGAGGTCGGGGAGCGCCTCGAACGCCGTCTCCGGCGCGTAGGGCTTCTCGTCGTTCGCCTCGCTCGCAGGCTCGATCTCCGGCTCCAGCTCCGGCTCCCGGTCCGGCTCGACGTCCCGCTCGACGGCGGGCGCCTCGGTCGGAGCGACGGCGGCCGGGCTCTCCTGGCTCGGCTCGGCGGCCGGAAGGTCCCGGGCCCGCTCGTCGGGCGTCGGGGTCTCCGTGCGCGTCTCGGTGTCGCGCGCGGACTCCAGCGCGAGCGTCTCCTGCCGGTGCGTCTCGACGAGCGTCGCGGTCGGCGCGGCGGTCCGGGCCACGAGGACTGCCGCCGCCTCGGTCGGCCCGGCGGCCTCGGCCGACCCGCGCGCGGTGCCGCGCTTCACCGAGCTCGCCCCGATGAGGTCGAGCCGGTTGCCGTGGCGTTCCGCGGCCTCCAGGCGGTCGACCCAGACCTGCATGCGGCGCTCGAAGTCCTCGACCGTGAGCAGCTTGAGCGCGGCGTCGCGCGCGGCGCGCTGCCGCTCGTGCGCGGCGCGGACCTTGCGCAGGTCCCCGGCCGAGCCAGCGCTGTCGGCGCGCGCGTCCCGCCACTGCTCCAGGGCCGAGACGTAGCCGTGGACGCGCAGCTCACGGCGACGCTCCTCGAGCGTGTGACCCGTCACCATGTGCCGCTCCCCCACGAGGGCGAGGTGCCACATGAGCGCGGCCACCAGCGGCGGCACGAACCGGAACACCACCATGTAGGGGGTGCTCGCCGTCGGGACGGCGATCTCGTGCAGCGCGGCGAACAGGCCCGACGTGCCCGAGAGCACCCACGTGAGCGCGAGGAGGACGCCGTACGGGCGGCCCTCGAGCGCCGCGTTGCGCGCCATGAGCGCCACGGCGACGAGGCTGATCTCGAGGAAGCCCGCGAGCCCGTACGCCTCGAGCGGCGACATGTGCGCCACCTCGAGCCCGAACAGGACCATGCCGCTGTACGCCAGCGCGGTGGCGATCGTCGCCGCGATGACCACGGCGACCATCGGGAGGTGCCGGCCGCGATAGCGCACCTGCCGCGGGGAACCGCCCGCGCCGGTCTGGTCCTGCTGTGTCACGTCATCCTCCGAAAAGTGGTGTGGGCGCACATATCCCAACACTCAGGACAGTCCTCGTCAACGCACCGGAAGGATCGCAATCGGATCGTGAGCAGCGGCGGTCCGGGGCGGCACGTCCGCGGGCCGCGGCCCGCGGGCCGAACGGCCGGAGACAGCACGACGCCGCGCCCCCGAGGGGACGCGGCGTCGTGGACGGACGGGAGGGATCGTCAGACGTTGAAGCCCAGCGCGCGGAGCTGTTCCTTGCCGTCCGTCGTGATCTTCTCCGGGCCCCACGGCGGCATCCAGACCCAGTTGACGCGGAAGCCGTCGACGAGGCCCTCGAGGGCCTGTGCGGACTGGTCCTCGATGACGTCGGTCAGCGGGCACGCCGCGGACGTGAGGGTCATGTCGATGACGGCGTGGTTGTTCTGGTCGATCTGGATGCCGTAGACGAGGCCGAGGTCGACGACGTTGATGCCGAGCTCGGGGTCGATGACGTCGCGCATCGCCTCTTCGACGTCGGCGACGTTCGGCGGGCTGGGCGTGGCGCCCTCGGCGGGCGCGCCGGTCTCGGTGGTCATCGGTTCTCCTCCGTCGTTCCCCGCGCGGCGAGCGCCGCGTCGGAAGCTGCTGCGGTTGATGCGTCGCCCGGCGTGCTCAGGGCGCCCGAGGTGACGAGCGAGTCGCGCAGCGCGGCCCAGCCGAGCAGGGCGCACTTGATGCGCGCAGGGTACTGCGAGACGCCGGTGAACACCGTGGCGTCGCCAAGCTCGTCCTCCGCGGCCTCGTCGAGGCCCTTGCCGCGCGAGCCCATGAGCTCGCGGAAGACCTCGCCGAGGTGCTCGGCCTCGGTCACGGGCCGGCCCGAGACGAGGTCGGTGAGCACGGACAGAGACGCCTGCGAGATGCTGCACCCCTGCCCCTCCCAGCTCACGCGGTCGATCGTGTCGCCGGCGAGCTCGACGCGCAGCGTCACCTCGTCACCGCACGTGGGGTTCACCTGGTGCGACTGGCCGCTCGCCGCGCCGTCCGCCACCTCGACCAGGCCCCGGCCGTGCGGGGTCTTCGCGTGGTCGAGGATGACCTGCTGGTACATCTGCTCGATCGAGCTCATCGGGTCCTCTCTCAGTCCACCGAGAAGAACGCGCGCACCCCGGCCAATGCTTCCCGGAACGCGTCGACGTCCTCGCGCGTGGTGTACACCGACGCGGACGCGCGCGCGGTGGCGGCGATGCCGAAGCGGCGGTGCAGGGGCTGGGCGCAGTGGTGACCGACGCGCACGGCGATGCCCGCGTCGTCGAGCACCTGGCCGACGTCGTGCGCGTGCACGCCGTCCACGACGAACGACACGACGGCGAGCCTGTCGGCCGGCTCGCGCGGGCCGATGATCCGCACCCCGGGAATCTCCCCGATGCGCAGCAGCTCGGCAGCCAGCTCGTGCTCGTGCGCCGCGACGCCGTCCATGCCGAGCTCGTGCAGGTACTTCGCGGCGGCGCCGAACCCGACGACCTGCGCGACGGCCTGCGTTCCCGCCTCGAACCGCTGCGGCGGCGCCATGTACGACGACTCGGTCATCGTGACGACCTCGATCATCGACCCGCCGGTGGTCACGGGCGGCAGCGCCTCGAGCAGCTCGCGCCGCCCGTACAGCACGCCCACGCCCGTGGGCCCGAGCATCTTGTGCGCCGAGAACGCGGCGAAGTCGACGCCGAGCGCGGGCAGGTCGACCGGCAGGTGCGGCACGGACTGGCACGCGTCGAGCACGGTGAGCGCCCCGACCTCGCGGGCCCGGGCCACGATCGGCTCGACGGGGGTGATCGCGCCCGTCACGTTCGACACGTGCGCGAACGCGACGATCCGCGTGCGCTCCGTGATGACGGTCGCGGCGTCCTCGACGCGGACGCGCCCGTCGTCGTCCACCTCGAACCAGCGCAGGACGGCGCCCGTGCGGGCCGCGAGCTCCTGCCACGGGACGATGTTCGCGTGGTGCTCCGCCTCGGTGATGACGATCTCGTCGCCCGGCGCGAGCGCGAAGCGGCGGGCCGCCTCTCCCCCGCGACCGAGCGTCGCGTTCGAGATCCCGTACGCGACGAGGTTGATCGCGGCCGTCGCGCCGGACGTCCAGACGATCTCGCCCGGGCGCGCGCCGACGAACGCCGCGACGTCCGCGCGGGCGTCCTCGAACGCCTCGGTCGCCTCCTCGGCGAGCTGGTGCGCGCCGCGGTGCACGGCCGCGTTGCGCTCCTCGTAGAAGTCGACCTCGGTGTCGAGGACGACCTGCGGCTTCTGCGACGTCGCCGCGGAGTCGAGGTAGACGAGCGGACGACCACCGCGCACGGTGCGCTCGAGCAGCGGGAAGTCCGCTCGCACGGCGGCGAGCTCGGTCGCCGTCAGGGGGGAGCTGTGCGCGGTGGTCGTCATGGTCGTCTCCTCAGAGGTGGTGCTACCGCTCAGGCCGAGGCGGCCGAGGCGGACTCGACGGCGCCCGGGAGGTAGCGGTCGTAGCCCCCCTCCTCCAGGCGGTCGGCCAGCTCCGGGCCACCCTCCTCGGCGACCTTGCCGTCGACGAAGACGTGGACGAAGTCCGGCTTGATGTAGCGCAGGATGCGCGTGTAGTGCGTGATGAGCAGGATGCCCGCGTCGGTCGCGCCGTGGACGCGGTTCACGCCCTCGGACACGATGCGCAGCGCGTCGACGTCGAGGCCCGAGTCGGTCTCGTCGAGGACGGCGAACTTCGGCTTGAGGAGCTCCATCTGGAGGATCTCGTGGCGCTTCTTCTCGCCACCGGAGAAGCCCTCGTTGACCGAGCGCTCGGCGAAGGAGTCGTCCATGCGCAGACGCTCCATGGCGCCCTTGACGTCCTTGACCCAGTGGCGCAGCGCGGGGGCCTCGCCGTCAATCGCGGTCTTCGCGGTGCGCAGGAAGTTGGACACGGACACGCCGGGGACCTCGACCGGGTACTGCATGGCGAGGAACAGGCCCGCGCGGGCGCGCTCGTCGACGCTCATCGCGAGGACGTCCTCGCCGTCGAGCGTCACGGTGCCGCTGGTGACCTGGTACTTGGGGTGGCCGGCGATCGAGTAGGCGAGCGTGGACTTGCCCGAGCCGTTCGGGCCCATGATGGCGTGGACCTCGCCGCTGGCGATCGTCAGGTCGACGCCGCGCAGGATCGGCTTGGGCCCTTCCTTGGTCTCGACGCTGACGTGCAGGTCGCGGATCTCGAGAGTGGACATGTGGTTCTTCTCCAAGAGGTTCTGGTGAGCCGTGGGGCGCGCGCGGGGCGCCGGTTCAGGATGTGGGTCAGGTGGGAGCGACGACGCGGTCGACGTCGACGAGCACCTGCTCGCCGTCGACCGTCACCGGATACACGGGCACGGGGCGCATCGCGGGCAGCGCGGTCGGCATGCCGGTCCGCACGTCGAACTGCGAGCCGTGCAGCCAGCACTCGACGAAGCAGCCCTCGACCTCGCCGTCCGACAGGGACACCGCCCCGTGGGAGCAGATGTCCGAGATCGCGTGCCAGTCGCCGTCGCCGTCACGGATGACCGCGACCTCGACGACGCGCCCGTCCTCGGCCGGGAGCTCGACGCGGAGCGCCTCCTCCGGGCCGAGGTCGGACGTCGTGCAGGCGGGCTGTGCAGTCACGCGGTCGCCTCGGCGAGCTCGGCGCTCCCGTCGATGATCGACATGGACTTGCTCAGCTCGCGCTCGATCGCCTCGAGCAGGCGCTCCTCGACCGACGCGACGCCGATCTCCTGGATGAGCTCCGCGAAGAAGCCACGAACGACGAGGCGGCGCGCCTCGGCCTCCGGGATGCCGCGGGCCTGCAGGTAGAAGAGCTGCTCGTCGTCGAACCGGCCGGTCGCGGACGCGTGCCCCGCGCCCTCGATCTCGCCCGTCTCGATCTCGAGGTTCGGCACCGAGTCCGCGCGCCCGCCGTCCGTGAGGACGAGGTTGCGGTTGAGCTCGTAGGTGTCGGTGCCCTCGGCCTCGGCGCGGATGAGCACGTCGCCCACCCACACCGCGTGCGCCCCCTCGCCCTGCAGCGCGCCCTTGTACGTGACGCGCGACTTGCAGCGCGGGACGGCGTGGTCCACGAACAGGCGGTGCTCCTGGTGCTGGTCCGCGTCGGCGAAGTAGAGGCCGACCATCTCGACGTCACCGCCCTCCGCGGTGAACTCCGCGTCCGGGGTGACGCGCACGACGTCGCCGCCGAGCGTCACGACCACGTGCTTGAGCCGCGCGTCGCGCCCGATGCGGGCGCGGTGCGACGACGCGTGGACGGCGCCGTCAGCCCAGTCCTGGACGGACACGACCGTGAGGTGCGCGCCGTCCTCGACGACGATCTCGACCGTCTCGTTGAGCGTCGCGGTGCCGACGTGGTCGAGCAGGACGACGGCCTCCGAGTGCCGCTCCGCACGCACCAGGATGTGGCTCGCGGTCGGCGTGGAGCCGTGACCCTCGACGCGCACGGACGTCACGTCGGACGCCACGGCCTCCTTGGGCACGGTGACGACCGTGGCCTGCTCGAACGCGTTCCACGCCGTGACGGCGGTGCGGTCGCCGGGCTTGCCGGCGGTGCCCAGGCGCTCGTCGTCGCGGCCGACGATCGCGACCTCGACCTCGGGGGCCTCGACGACCGTGACGCGCACGTCGCCGCCGCCGCTCTGCCCGACGAGCTTCGCGTCGAACAGCGGCGCGAGGCGCGCGACGGGCGAGAAGCGCCACTCCTCCTCGCGCCCGGAGGGCACGGGGATGTCGGCGAGGTCGAACGACGTGAGCCGCTCGGCGCGCGAGCCCTGGGGCACGACGCCGTGGGAGTGCGCCCCGTCGGCCTGCGCGCGCGAGTGGTCGGTGGTCAGACCGGCCTCTTCGGGAATGGTGGTGGTGGTCATATCAGCCGACGGACCCTTCCATCTGCAGCTCGATGAGGCGGTTGAGCTCGAGCGCGTACTCCATGGGCAGCTCGCGCGCGATGGGCTCGACGAACCCGCGCACGATCATGGCCATCGCCTCGGTCTCCTCCATGCCTCGGGACATGAGGTAGAACAGCTGGTCCTCGCTCACCCGCGAGACCGTCGCCTCGTGCCCCATGGACACGTCGTCCTCGCGGACGTCGACGTACGGGTAGGTGTCGGACCGGGAGATCTGGTCGACGAGCAGCGCGTCGCACAGCACGGTCGAGGCCGAGTGCGAGGCGCCCTCGAGCACCTGGACCAGCCCGCGGTACGACGTGCGGCCACCGCCGCGCGCCACCGACTTCGACACGATGGACGATGACGTGTGCGGCGCAGCGTGGACCATCTTGGCCCCGGCGTCCTGGTGCTGGCCCTCGCCCGCGAACGCGATCGACAGCGTCTCGCCGCGCGCGTGCTCGCCGAGCAGGTAGATCGCCGGGTACTTCATGGTGACCTTGGAGCCGATGTTGCCGTCGACCCACTCCATCGTCGCGCCCTCGGCCGCGGTCGCCCGCTTGGTCACGAGGTTGTACACGTTGTTCGACCAGTTCTGGATGGTCGTGTACCGCACGCGCGCGTTCTTCTTGACGATGATCTCGACGACCGCGGAGTGCAGCGAGTCGGACGAGTAGATCGGCGCGGTGCAGCCCTCGACGTAGTGCACGTACGAGCCCTCGTCCGCGATGATCAGCGTCCGCTCGAACTGGCCCATGTTCTCCGTGTTGATGCGGAAGTAGGCCTGCAGCGGGATCTCGACGTGCACGCCCGGCGGCACGTAGACGAACGACCCGCCCGACCACACGGCCGAATTGAGCGCCGCGAACTTGTTGTCGCCCGACGGGATGACGGTGCCGAAGTACTCCTGGAAGAGCTCCGGGTGCTCGCGCAGCGCGGTGTCCGTGTCGAGGAAGATGACGCCCTGGCGCTCGAGCTCCTCGTTGATCTGGTGGTAGACCACCTCGGACTCGTACTGGGCCGCGACGCCTGCGACGAGGCGCTGCTTCTCCGCCTCGGGGATGCCGAGCTTGTCGTACGTCTCCTTGATGTCCTCGGGCAGGTCGTCCCACGAGGCGGCCTGCTTCTCCGTGGAGCGCACGAAGTACTTGATGTTGTCGAAGTCGATGCCCGTGAGGTCGGAGCCCCAGCTCGGCATGGGCTTCTTGTCGAAGAGGCGCAGGGCCTTGAGCCGCGTCTTGAGCATCCACTCGGGCTCGTCCTTCAGCGCCGAGATGTTGCGCACGACGTCCTCGGACAGGCCGCGCTGCGCGGCCTCGCCGGCGGCGTCGCTGTCGTGCCAGCCGTATCCGTAGGCACCGATCGAGGCGATGATCTCGTCGTCGGTCTGCTTCTCACCGGTCGGCTGGGCCGTGCCGGTGGCGTCCTGGGTGGGAGCGCTCATGGTCGTCCTTCCACTGTCCGTCGTGTGCGGGCGGGGGCAGTCGGTACAAGGTTCGTGCGGGGGGGTGTCGTGCGTGCCTCGGGGCGGCGGTGCGCCCCTCGGGTCAGGTCTCGCCCGACGTCGGGCGACCGCGCGCCCGGACGTCGTGGTCGTGGCCTGCGTGAGCATGGCCGTCGTGGTCTCGGAGAGGGCGGGCCGCCCGCGGTGCGGGCACCGGGACGGGCATGCCCACCGGGACGTTCGTCGTGCACGCGTGCGCGCCCGTCGCGAGCGTCGAGAGGCGCTGCACGTGCGAGCCGAGCAGCTTGGCGAAGACCTGCGCCTCCGCCTCGCAGAGCTGGGGGAACTCCTCGGCCACGTGCTGCACCGGGCAGTGGCCCTGGCACAGCTGCACCGCGGAGGTGCCGGGCACGGGGCGCACGCTCGCCGCGTAGCCGTCGTCCGCGAGCGCCGCCGCGAGCTGGGCGGCCCGCCCCTCGACGTCGTCCGCGTCGAGCCGGCCGGCATAGCGGTCGGCGAGCTCGGTGAGCCGGTCCTGCGCGAACCGCTCGACGGCGTCCGGCCCGGCGACGTCGCGCAGGTACCGCAGCGCCTGCGTCGCGAGATCGGCGTAGGTGCCGCTGAGCTCGCCCTGGCCGGCCGACGTCGTCACGTAGCGTCGTGCGGGGCGGCCCCGCAGGCCGGTCGGGTGCCCGGCGTCGTGCACGGCGACGAGGTCGTCCTCCTCGAGGAGGGCGAGGTGGCGCCGCACGGCGGCAGGCGTGAGCCCGAGCGTGGCGGCGAGGTCGGCGGCACTCACGGGGCCCGCGCTCGCCACGAGCTCGAGCACGCGCTCGCGCGTGCGGCGGTCGGCGTCGGCGGCGGGAACGACGGTCTGCCCGCCCGCCGGGGTGGCAGGGCGCAGCGCGTCCGGTCGGACGGGTCCTGCGGCCATGCTCACCTCCCGTGGTTCGTCCCGTGGGCGCGCGTGCGCGTGGCGCTGCCTGACACGGGGTGACAGATCTGGAACCGATATAGACAACATGGTTGTTCCCTAATTGCCCGAACGCAAGCAAGGCGACCCTCAGACCACCCCCTGGGGTGCCGAGATGTGGCGTACGCGACACCCGCACGGTCCGGGCCGGGCGAGGGCCGTCCGCGGCGGGCCCGCCCCCTAGAATCGGCCGGGTGCCCGCCCCCGCCGTGCTCGTGCACGACCTCGTGAAGCGCTACGACGGTCGTGCCGTCGTCGACGGCGTGTCCCTCACCGCCGAGCGCGGCGCGATCACCGCGGTGCTCGGTCCCAACGGCGCGGGCAAGACCACGACCGTCGAGTGCTGCGAGGGCCTGCGCTCCCCCGACGCCGGGCGGGTCGAGGTCCTCGGGCTCGACCCGCTGACCGACGCGCGCGACCTGCGCCCGCGAGTCGGCGTCATGCTCCAGGACGGCGGGCTCCCGACGGGCGTGCGCGCGCTGGAGATGCTGCGGCACGTCGCGTCGATGTACGCGCGGCCGCGCGACGTCGGCGAGCTCACCGAGCGCCTGGGGCTGGAGAGCTTCGCGCGCACGACCGTCCGGCGGCTGTCGGGCGGGCAGCGGCAGCGGCTCGCGCTCGCCGCGGCGATCGTCGGCCGGCCGGAGGTCGTCTTCCTGGACGAGCCGAGCGCGGGCATGGACCCGCAGAGCCGGCACGCCGTGTGGGAGCTCGTGCGAGAGCTGCGCGCCGAGGGCGTGGGCATCGTCCTCACGACGCACCTCATGGACGAGGCGGAGGACCTCGCCGACCACGTGTACGTCGTCGACCACGGGAAGGTCATCGCCGCGGGCGCGACCCGCGACCTGCTCGAGACCGGGGCCGACGGCGCGGCGGACCGCACCGTCCGCTTCGAGGCGACGCCGGCGCTCGACCTCGGCGGCCTGAGCGGCGCGCTCGCCGGAGTGGGCCTGCCCGACGGCGCCGCGCCGAGCGCGTGGGCCGTCGCCGAGCCGCAGCCCGGCTCGTACACCCTCACCGGGCCTGCCGACCCCGCGACGCTCGTGACGCTGACGACGTGGCTCGCCGCGCGCGGCGTCCTCGCCTCGCGCGTCACGGTGGGCCGCCGCACGCTCGAGGACGTGTTCCTCGACCTCACGGGACGGCACCTGCGATGAGCACGACCCCGCCGACGACGTCCGAGTCCCCGACCGTGGCCGCCGAGCTCGCCGCGCCCGCGTGGCGCCGCGTCGTGGCGCAGACGACGTTCGAGACGCGCATGATCCTGCGCAACGGCGAGCAGCTCCTCGTCACGATCATCCTGCCCGTGATGCTCCTGCTCGGGCTCGTGCTCACGTCGTTCGTCGACCTCGACACGGGCGGGGCCTCGCGCGTCGACTTCGTGACGCCCGGCGTCCTCGCGCTCGCCGTGATGTCGACGGCGTTCACGTCCCAGGCCATCGCGACGGCGTTCGACCGGCGCAACGGCGTCCTGCGCCTCATGTCCACCACTCCCCTGGGCCGCGGCGGCCTCCTCGCGGGCAAGGTGCTCGGCGTCCTCGCGGTCGAGGTGGTGCAGGTCGTCGTGATCACGGCCGTCGCGCTCTCGCTCGGATGGCAGCCCGACCCCGCGGGGATCCCCGCGGCCCTGCTCGCCGTGCTGCTCGGGACCGCGGCGTTCACGTCGCTCGCGATGCTGCTCGCCGGGACGCTGCGCGCCGAGGGCGTGCTCGCGGTGGCGAACCTCGTGCTCGTGCTGCTCACCGTCGGTGGCGGCGTCCTCGTCCCGGCCGACCAGCTCCCCGGTCCGCTCGAGCACGTCGCGCTCCTGCTGCCGTCGGGCGCGCTGGGCGAGGCGATGCGCGGCGCCCTGCTCGACGGCTCCGTGCCGCCGTTCTCCGTCGTCGTGCTGCTGGGCTGGACCGCCGCGCTCGGCTGGGGCGCGGGCAAGCTCTTCCGCTGGACCTGAGCCCCGGGCCCATCTCACACCCGCAGGATTCCGGGGCTGCGCCGTCGTCCCGATACCGTGGGACCGTGAGCACCCCGCCCCCCGCGCTCGACCCCGCTCCCGCCGACAGCCCCGCAGGCGCCGCCTCCGGCGACGGCGCCGCGCGCCCGGACCGGCTCGCGCCGCTGCGCCGCTGGACCCGGCCGGTGCTCGTCGCGAACCTCGTGGCGCAGATCGGCATCATCGTCACGGGCGGTGCCGTGCGGCTCACGGGCTCGGGGCTCGGGTGCTCGACCTGGCCGCAGTGCGAGCCCGGGCAGTTCGCGGCGAAGTTCCACCCCGAGACGACGTACCACCAGTTCATCGAGTACGGGAACCGCACGCTCACCGGGGTGCTGAGCGTCATCGCGATCGCGGCCCTCGTGCTCGTGTGGACGGACCGCTCGCGCATCCTGTCCTACCGGCTCCTCGGCGCCGTCCCCCTGCTCGGCGTCGCCGCGCAGGCGGTCATCGGCGGCGTGATCGTCCTGCTGCACCTGCACCCGGGGTGGGTGTCGCTGCACTTCGTCGTGTCGGCCGCGCTCGTCTCCGTCTCGCTGCTCCTCCTGCACCGGTCCGGGGAGGGCGACGGGCCGCCCGTCCCGACGGTCGCGCCACGCCCGCGCGCGCTCGCCTGGACCCTGTACGGGCTCACCGCGGTCGTCGTGGTCCTCGGCGTCATCGTCACGGGCGCCGGCCCGCACAGCGGCGACGAGGAGGTCGGCTACCGCTTCGCCGTCGACCCCGCGCTCATGAGCAAGCTCCACGCGTGGGCGGTGTGGGTGTTCGTCGCCGTCCTCGTCGCGTACCTCGTGAGCGTCCGCCGCGGGCCGCGGCAAGTGCGCCGGGCGGCCTGGATCCTGCTCGCGATCACCCTGGGCCAGGGACTGATCGGGTACGTCCAGTACTTCACGGGCCTGCCCGCGCTCCTCGTCGGCCTGCACATGCTCGGCTCGGCGCTCCTCGTCGCCGGCTCCACGCGGGTCGTCCTGACGACTCGCACCCGCGCCTGAGCGGGCGGTGACCCGGGCCTGAGCGGCCCGAGCCACCGCTACGTCAGCGCCCGCCAGCGCCAGTCGGCGCCAGTCAGCGCCAGAGCGCGGCCACGCGCTCCGCGAGCGCGGTGCCCCGCTCGTACCCGGCCTCGGCCGCCGCCGGCCGGAGCGACAGGTCCATGGCCTGCGGGCCGAACAGGTGGTCGGCCGCGGGCCCCGGGACGATCACCTCGACCTCGCTCCCCCGCCCCCGCAGCTCGTCGACCTGGGCCGAGAGCTGGAGGCCCCAGCCCAGCGGCGCCCGCGTCCGGCCCCCGAACGGCGACAGCACCAGCACGCGCCGGTGCCCCGCCGCCAGGTCCGCGTTCTCGTTGCGGCGATATCCGCCGTCGAGGTACTGCCCCTCCCCGACCCGGTAGGCGAACCCGCTCGCGCAGCTCGCCGCGACGGCGTCGACGAGGTCCACCCCGCTCTGCCGGTCGAAGACCGCGGGCTCACCGGTCCGCGCGTCGACGGCGGTGAGAAGGACGGCCGTCCGAGGCCAGGACGGTCTCGGCAGCCGTGCGGCGACGGTGGCCCGCCACCGGGCCTGCACGGCCTCGTCCGACGACCCGGGCAGCGCGAGCGCCGCCTCCCCGAGCCGGCGGCGCATGTCCGCTGCGTCCCGGGCACCGGCGATGACCGCGGCCGTCCGCGCCAACTGGTCTGCCGCCTGTCGCGTGCGGTCCACGCCCGCGGCCGGGCCGCCCGGCCCCGCCTGCGGGCGTGTCGGCGCGACGAGAGCGGCGGCGTACAGCTCCGCGGGCGTCGCGCCGGCGAGCTGTGCTGCCGTCGTCGACCCGGCCGACGTCCCGACCGTCAGATCGGCCGTCGTGGACACGTCCAGCCCGGCGTCGGCCAGACCGGCGACGACGCCGATCAGCCACGCGTTGCCGGTCGATCCACCGCCCCCGAGGACGAGGGCGCGCCCGCCCGTCGTCGGGACGGCGCCGGAGGTCGTGGGATCAGGGAGCGAGGAACCTGCGGGCGCGGTGCCCGGTGCAGAAGAAGGTGTGGTGGTGCGCAAGGGAGTCGCCTCTCGCGATGGTGCGGCGAGCGCTCCCGACGACGACTACGGCCGTCGCGCGGTCGTGCGCAGCGAGGGAGCGCCCGGTACGGACACAGCGTTCACGGGGCTCACCTCCTCGGCTCGGTGCACGATCAGACCCGACGCTAGCACGATCACCCGGCGCGACGTCGTCGCGCCCTCGGGCCTGCGCGTGCAAAGGCCCCCGAGGAAGGCTGGCGCCGGACGACGGCGACGCGCCGACGGTGCAGTCGGTGTGTCGCGCGGGACGCGTCGCCCTCCCTCGTCGACGACACCGGCAGAGCCGTCGGTCGGGGCGGTCCGGGGCTCGCGGAACGTCAACGGCGTCCACCCGAGCGGCACGAGGCCGGGCACCGTCGCCCGGGCCCGGTCCGCCGCGTCCGACCAGCCCTGGGCGGCGGGGACGGCGACGAGGTCGGGAAGAGGTGAGCCCGCGCCCGCGGACCCTACCCGAGGCGGTTCCGACAGGTGGCTCTGGACCGTCAGCCGCCGCGGCGCTCCGGCCACGGCGCGTCGGCCGGACGCAGCGACGCCCAGCCGCCCGCGCGCGACGCGGCGGCGGCCAGGATCCCGACGACCGCAGAGGGGTTGTGCAGCTCGCCCGCGAGGACGCCGCGCAGCGCCTCGTCGAGGGGCACCCACCGCAGCTCCATGTCGCGCTCCTCGGCCTCACGCTCGAACCGCTCACCCTCGGGGACGGGCGAGAGGTCGCGCGCGAGGAAGACGCGCAGCGCCTCGTTGGAGCCGCCCGGCGTCGTGAAGTAGTCGACGAGGACGTCCCAGCGCGCGGCCTGGAGGTCGGACTCCTCGGCGAGCTCGCGGGCCGCGGCGAGCCGCCCGTCCTCCCCGACGACGTCGAGGAGGCCTGCCGGCACCTCCCACAGCTCGCGCCGGACGGGGTGACGGTACTGGCGCAGCAGGAGCACGCGCTCGTCGTCGTCCAGCGCGACGATCGCCACGGCGCCCGGGTGGTCGAGGTACTCCCGCGTGACGCGCCCGTCGTCGAGCTCGACGACGTCGGAGCGGAGGTCGAAGACGCGACCGTGGTGCACGACCGACGTCTCGGCGACCGGGCGCGGCGCGAGCGCGTCGACCGTGGGGCGCTCCGTGGCCGACGGAACGCCCGCCTCGGTGCCCACTCAGTCCGCCTGGTTCTCGAGCGCGGCGCGGATGAGGCCGGTGAACAGCGGGTGCGAGCGCGTCGGGCGCGACTTGAACTCCGGGTGCGCCTGCGTGCTCACGTAGTACGGGTGCACGTCCGCGGGGAGCTCGACGAACTCGACGAGCGACGAGTCGGGCGACGTCCCGCTGATCACGAGCCCCGCCTCCTCGAGCTGCTTGCGGTAGGAGTTGTTCACCTCGTAGCGGTGGCGGTGACGCTCCGAGACGCGCTCCGACCCGTAGGTCTTGGCGACGACCGAGCCGGGTGCCAGCGCGGCCTCGTACGAGCCGAGGCGCATCGTGCCGCCGAGGTCCCCGTCGCCGCCGACGATCGCGAGCTGCTCCTCCATCGTCGCGATGACGGGGTGGGAGGTGCCGGGGTCGAACTCGGTCGACGACGCGTCGTCGATGCCGAGCACGTTGCGCGCGTACTCGATGACCATCGACTGGAGGCCGAGGCAGATCCCGAGCGTCGGGACCTTGTTCTCGCGCGCCCAGCGCAGCGCGCCGAGCTTGCCCTCGATGCCGCGCACGCCGAACCCGCCGGGCACCAGGACCGCGTCCACGCCGTGCAGCGCGTCGTCGGCGCCCTCGGGGGTCTGGCACTCGTCGGACGCGACCCAGCGGATCGTGACCTTCGCGTCGTTCGCGAACCCGCCGGCGCGCAGCGCCTCCGTGACGGAGAGGTACGCGTCCGGGAGGTCGATGTACTTGCCGACGAGCGCGACCTCGACCCGGTGGGCGGGCTGGTGCACGCGCTCGAGGAGCTGGCTCCAGCCGTCCCAGTCGACGTCGTGGAACGGCAGGCCGAGGCGGCGCACGACGTACGCGTCGAGCCCCTCGGAGTGCAGCACGCGCGGGATGTCGTAGATGCTCGGCGCGTCGACCGCGTTGACGACGGCCTCGTTGTCGACGTCGCACATGAGCGCGATCTTGCGCTTGACCGGCTCGGGGACCACGCGGTCCGCGCGGAGCACGATCGCGTCCGGCTGGATACCGATCGAGCGCAGCGCCGCGACCGAGTGCTGCGTCGGCTTCGTCTTGAGCTCGCCGGACGGGCCGATGTACGGCACGAGCGAGACGTGGAGGAAGAAGACGTCGTCGCGGCCGAGCTCGTGGCGCACCTGGCGCGCGGCCTCGAGGAACGGCTGGGACTCGATGTCGCCGACCGTGCCGCCGATCTCGGTGATGATGACGTCGACGTCCTCACCGGCCTGGGCACGCATGCGCGACTTGATCTCGTCGGTGATGTGCGGGATGACCTGGACCGTGTCGCCCAGGTACTCGCCGCGCCGTTCGCGCGCGATGACCTGGGAGTAGACCTGCCCGGTCGTGACGTTCGCGGTCGCCTCGAGGTCGACGTCGAGGAAGCGCTCGTAGTGACCGATGTCGAGGTCCGTCTCGGCGCCGTCCTCGGTGACGAACACCTCGCCGTGCTGGAACGGGTTCATCGTCCCGGGATCGACGTTGAGGTAGGGGTCGAGCTTCTGCATGGTGACGCGCAGGCCGCGCGAGCGGAGCAGACGACCGAGGCTGGATGCCGTGAGGCCCTTGCCGAGCGAGGAGGCGACGCCGCCGGTGACGAAGACGTGCGCGGTGCGGTGCTCGGTGCGTGCGCCCGAGGCGTTGAGGCGGGAGGAGGGCCGGTTCAGGAGGTCTGCCACGGAACTCCATCCTAACAGCGTGCCCGACGACGGCACGCGGACCGGGCAGTGCGACGCACCACGTCTACGAGGCCGGCTCGTCCTCCGGGGGCGTGCCGCCCGCCCGGCCCCGACGCAGGACGCCGAGCAGGGCCGCGCGGTCCCCCGCGAGCGACACCCCGACGACGACCGTGCCCGCGACGAGCGCCGCGAGCGCCCCGACCCCGACCGCAGGAAGCCAGCCCGCGCCGTCGGGCAGGAGAGCGCCCGAGACCGCCGAGCCCGCCAGCGCACCGAGGGCCACGCCCACGGCGACGACCACGAGGGTCCGCGGGACCCCGCGCGTCGCCTCGGGCCCCGCGCGACGGCGCGTCGCGACGAGCAGCCCGGCGCCCGCGACCGACATGCCGACCGCGGTCGCCAGGCCGAGCTGGAGCAGGACCCCCGCCTGGTCCCGGACGCCGGTCACGGCCGGGAGGACGTACGCCGTCGCCGCCACGACGAGCCACCCCGCGGCGGTCACGACGACCGCGACGCGCTGGCGGTCGATCGTGTACAGCGCGCGCGACAGGTGGAGGATCAGCGAGAACCCGACGATGCCGACGGCCATGCCCGCGACGGCACCCCCGAGGCCCGTGACCGAGCCCTTCGCGATGACGGCGAACACGGCCTCCACGGCCGCGGACGCCGCGATCAGGGCCGCGGCGCCCAGGCCTGCCACCACGAGCAGGGTGCGCGTCGTGGTCGCGAGGAGGCGCCGGTAGGCGTCGTGGCGCGCGTGCGCGACGTGCTCGGCGAGGCGCGGGAACGCGCTCGTCGCGAGCGGGAAAGCCAGCACCGCGTAGGGCAGCAGGTACACCTGCTGCGCGAACCAGTACGTCGGGAAGGTCTGCTCCGGCCCGTACCGGTAGGCGGCTCCCATGATCGCCAGCACCGAGAGCTGCTGCGCGACGAGCGCCCCGACCCCCGCGAACGCGAGGTTGCGCGCCCGGACGGCCTCCCCGCCCGGGAACCGCAGGGTGGGGCGCAGCCGGACGCCCAACCGGTGCACCGGGAGGACGAGCGGCAACGCGAGGACCGCCACGCCCGCCGTCGTGCCCCAGCCCAGCCACGCGATGGCGTCCCCCGACACGGCGGCCACGTCCTTCGGGTCATCCGCGAGGCCGGCGAAGACGAGGAAGACCACGATGACCGCGAGGCTCGACAGCAGCGGCGAGAACGCCTGCCAGAAGAAGCGCTTGTGCGCCTGCAGGATGCTCCCGAGCACGACCGCCAGCCCGTAGAGCGGGACCTGGAGCGCGAACACCCGCACGAACGTCGCGGTGACGTCGACGAGCTCCGGGTGCTCGCTCATGAGGAGCAGGGCGATCGGCTGCGCGAGGAGCGCGAGCAACCCTCCGAGGGGGACGAGCACGACGAGCGTCCACCCGAGCAGGGCCGACGCGATGC
Organism: Cellulosimicrobium cellulans; assembly: GCF_006539945.1. GTDB lineage: Bacteria > Actinomycetota > Actinomycetes > Actinomycetales > Cellulomonadaceae > Cellulosimicrobium > Cellulosimicrobium cellulans. Next base: position 61,754 of record NZ_BJNZ01000023.1, read on the forward strand.
GCGAGACCTCGGTGCCCGACCGGCGGACGATCGGCCCGGCGAGGAGCGGGACGACCGCCCCCGCGAGCGCTCCGCCCGCCGCGACCTCGAACAGCACGTTCGGCAGGAGGTTCGCTGCCGTGAACGCCGACCCGACGCCCTCGGTACCGACCGCCGCGGACTGCACGAGCGACCGCGCGAAGCCGACGAGCCGGCTCGCGATCGTCACGAGCGTGATCATCGCGGCGGCGCCCGCCAGGGTGCCCGTGGCGGCGCGCAGCCGCCCCGCCCGCGTGCTCACGCGGGGCGCCGGCCCCACGAGTCCACGCGCCGCAGCACGTCGTTGCCCTCGATGACCTTCGAGAAGCTCACCTTCTCGCTCGCGAGGGTCAGGCCCACCACGCCCGCGAGCGCGAGCCAGCGCACCGCGCGGGGCGCGGCGAACGCGACCTGGGAGCCGAGCGCGGCGCCGAGCGCGTTCGCGCCGCAGTCGCCGAGCATGTCGCGCTCGCCCAGGTCACCGGGAGCCGCGGCGACGGCAGCCCCGAGGACTGCGCCCGTCGTCGGGGCCGCGGAGGAGCCGAGGTAGGGCAGGGACGCCGCCCCGGCGGCCTTGAGCGCGCGGCCCGGGCGCAGGTCGAGGAGGTTGAGCAGGTTGGCCGTGCCGGCCATGAGCGCGCCGTTCACGCCGACGTCCACGAGGTGGCCGAACGCCCCGCCCGTGCGACGCGTCCCGATCGCCGCCGCGACGAGCGAGACGCCGCTGATCCCGAGGATCTTCATCGCGCCCGTCGTCACGCGACCCTCGGCGAGCGCGCCGAGGTGCCCGCGCAGGCCCTTCGTCCGGGTCGACGTGTCCTCCGCGAGGTCATCGACGAGGCCGAACGCGCCCGCGCTCGCCGTCGCGAGGGCGACCGCGCCGCGCGTGCGGGCGTCACCCCCCGCCGCGAGCGTCCCGGCGACGAGGCCGGCCGCGACCGCCGGGCCCTCGAGCAGGCTGATCGGCTCGCCCCGGTGGTTGGTGCGCGTCCAGCGCCCGGCGCCGCCCGGCGGGCGCGACCCGGCCGCGCGCCGCGCCGTCGCGGTCACGACGGCGGCGACCCGGGCCGCGGCGAGGGTCCGCAGCGCGCGCCCCACGTCAGCCCTCCCCCGCGCCGGCGGTGGTCTGCTCGACGTCGGCGGTGGTGCCGTCCTCCGTGTCGCCCGGGGTGCCCCCCGCGGTGTCGCCCGCGGCGGCGTCCTGGGCGCCCGCGTCGGAGGACGTCGTGCGCGTCACCGGCGGGAGCTCGACGGCCGGCGGGAGAACCGCCGTCGCGCTCTCCTCGAACCCGAACTGCCCGACCTGGTCCGCGATGCGCGCCGCGAGGGCGAGCGGGACGTTGATCCGGCCCGGCTCCGCCTCGATCCCGCTCACGGTGGAGAGCGACGCGGCGAGGTCGTCGTTCGCCCGGATGGTCGACACCACGTCACCGCTCACCGCCGTCGGGCCGGCGACGAGCGCCGCCTCGGCGACCTCCTGGGCGGCGACGGCGACCTGGACCTCGATGTCGACGACGTACGTGTCGGGCGCGGGCGCCTCCTCCCCCTCGGCCGCCGGAGCGGCCTGCTCGGGGGCGGGCCCGCCCAGCAGCAGGACGACGTCGGCCGGCAGGGTCTGCTCGGACACCACGTCGACCAGCGCGAAACGCTCCAGGAGCGCCTCGAGCTCGATCGCCTCCGGGCTGCGCTCCTCGGAGCTCGTCGGGGCGGCACCGGTGAGCGCGAGCGCGAGCGCGCGGGCGAGCCGCTGATCGGGGGTCGCGTCCTGCGGGACCTCGCCCAGCTTCTCCCCGAGGCCCTCGGCCACCGTCTGGCGCGCGCTCTCCTCGTCCTGGCTCGTCCACGAGTCCGTCAGTCGGACGTGGCCGACGACCGACGCGCCGGCCGTCTCGAGCTGCTCGGCGATCGCGTCGTCCCGCTCGTTGTCCGCCCCGTCCAGGTCGACGACGGCGACACGACGGTCCTGGAGCGACCCGGCCACGAGCTGCGGCCCTGCCGCCTCGATGTACCGCGAGTCGTCGCCGAGCGTCACGTTCGCCTCGTCGAGCTGGTCGCGGAGCTCGTTGCGCTCGCTGCGCAGCTGCTCCACCTGCCCGGTGAGCTGGTCGCCGATGGCGCCCTGGAGCGGGCCGGCGCCGAGGATGATCCCGACGGCCAGGGCCAGGAAGACCGAGATCAACGAGACGATGTGGTACCTGAAGTCGATCACTGTGCGGTGGTGTCCTTCGGTTCGGGCTGCTGCGTGCTGGCAAGGTCAGGGAGCGCGGGTCGAGCGCGGTCGGGAGCGACCGGCGCGCGGGCCGACGGTGACGACGGCCCGGTCGGGGTCAGCCGCCGCCCGCGAAGAGCGACCCGATCCACGACCAGAGGTCGTCGAACCGGGCGCCCACGATCCCGAAGAACGTCTGGCCCGCCGCCGTCGACCACAGCGCCGCGACGACGGCGAGGAGCCCCGCGATCGACAGGAGCCAGAGCTGGAGGTTGGAGATCCGGTGCCGGTACAGGCGCGAGACGCCCTTCGCGTCGACGAGCTTGCCGCCGACGCGCAGCCGGGTGAGGAACGTGCTCGCCATCCCCGCGCGGCCCTTGTCGAGGAACTCGACGAGGGTGGCGTGCGTCCCCACGGCGACGATGACCTCGGCGCCCTTGTCGTCCGCGAGGAGCATCGCGATGTCCTCGCTCGTGCCCGTCGCCGGGAACACGACCGGCTCGACGCCGAGCTCCTGGACGCGCTCCAGCCCCGGCGCCTTGCCGTCGCGGTACGCGTGCACCACGACCTCGGCGCCGCTGCTCAGCGCGCGGTCGGACACCGAGTCCATGTCGCCGACGATCATGTCGGGCTTCCAGCCGGCGTCGAGGATCGCGTCCGCGCCGCCGTCCACGCCGATGAGGACCGGCCGGTACTCCGTGATGTAGGGGCGCAGCGTCGCGAGGTCCTCGCGGTAGTGGTAGCCGCGCACCACGATGAGCACCTGCCGCCCGTCGATCGGCGTGCGGATGTCCGGGACGCCGACGCCGTCGAGCAGCAGGTCGCGCTCCCGCCGCAGGTAGTTCATCGTGTTCTCGGCGAACGACTCGATCTCGACCGAGAGGTTGGCGCGCGCCTCCTCCAGGCTGCGCGCGACGGTCTCCTCGCTCTGGAGGACGCCCTCCGCCACGAGGTCGTCGCCCAGGTAGACCTTGCCGCCGTCGAGCCGCAGCTCGCGGCCGTCGGGGACGGCCATGATCGCCGGGCCGAGGTCGTCGACCAGGACGATCCCCGCCTCGACGAGGACGTCGGGGCCGAGGTTCGGGTAGCGCCCCGAGACGGACTTCGCGGCGTTGAGGACGGCGGAGGGCTTGGCCGCGACGAGGGCGTCGGCGGCGACGCGGTCGATGTCGACGTGGTCGATCACCGCGACGTCCCCCGGCTGGAGCCGCTTGGTCAGCGCCTTGGTGCGCGCGTCGACCTTGGCCGGGCCGAGCGTGCCGGACCCGGCCTCCGGCAGGGAGGCTTTGCGCAGAGTGAGTCTCATCGTGCCCTATCGTCCCACGACCGAGGACTCCAGAAGCTCCACCGCGTGGCGGCGGGCCGCGTCCGAGTCCTCCTGGCCGGAGAGCATCCGCGCGAGCTCGCGGACGCGCTCGTCGCCCGTGACCTCGCGCACACCCGTGACCGTGACCGCCGCGACGTCGGCGGCGGCGTCGGGCCCGTCCCCCGGGCCGGCGCCGGACGACTTCGTCACCACGAGCTGGACGTCGGCGAACGCCGCGACCTGCGCGAGATGGGTGACGACGACGACCTGGGTGCGCCGCGCGAGCGACGCGAGCCGGCGCCCGACCTCGACAGCCGCCTTGCCACCGACCCCGGCGTCGACCTCGTCGAAGACGAACGTCGGGAGCACCTGGCCGGTCCCGTCCACGGCGGCCGTCGCGAGCGCGACCTCGATCGCGAGCATGACGCGCGAGAGCTCACCACCCGACGCGCCCTTGCCGAGCGGCCGGGCCGGCGCACCCGCGTGCGCGACGAGCGAGAAGGTCACGACGTCGACGCCCCACGGGCCGGGCTCCTCGGCCCGCTCGACGTCCACCACGAGGCTCGCGCCGCCCATGGCCAGCCCGCGCAGCTCGTCGGTCACCGCGGTCGCGAGCTCGGCGGCGGCGCGCTCGCGCGAGGCCGTGATCGCCGTCCCGAGGCGGTCCAGCTCGGCATCGAGCTCGTCGCGGCGCGCGATCGACGCGTGGAGCCGCTCGCCGCCGTCGTCCAGGTCGAGGAGCCGCAGCCCGGCGTCGCTCGCCCAGGCGAGCACGTCGTCGACCGTCTCGCCGTAGCTGCGCGTCAGCGTGCCGAGCTCGGCGAGGCGCGCGTGCGCGCTCTCGAGCCCGGCAGGGTCGGCCGCGAGGTCCTCGACGTAGCCCGAGATCTCCGTGGCGACGTCGGCGAGCACGTAGCCCACCTCCGCGAGCCGCTCGGCGAGGCGCGCGAGCTGCGGGTCCGTCCCGGCCACCGACTCGAGCGCGCGGCGAGCCCGGTCGACCGAGACGACCGCGTTCTCCTGCGGCTCGGCAGCCTCGTCCCCGGCGACGGCGTCGTGCGCGAGCTGGGCCGCGACCCGCAGCTCCTCGACGTTCCCCAGGCGCGCCACCAGGGCCGTCAGCTCGACGTCCTCGCCCGGCTGCGGGGCGACCCGCTCGACCTCCGCGAGCCCGAGGCGCAGCAGCTCCGCCTCGCGGGCCCGCTCGCCCGCCCGCGTCTCGATGTCGTCGATCTCCGCCTGGAGCGCCGACCGCTCGGCCCACGCGTCGCGGTACTGCGCCAGCAGCTCCGCGTGCGCAGGGCCGGCGAACGCGTCGAGCGCGGCGCGCTGCCGGCTCGCGGTCCGCAGCCGGAGCTGGTCGGACTGCCCGTGGACCGTCACGAGGTCGTCGGCGATCTCCGCGAGCACACCCTGCGGGACGCTGCGGCCGCCGAGGTGCGCGCGCGAGCGGCCCTCCGCGGCGACCGTGCGCAGGATGACGACCGTGCCGTCGTCGTCCACCTGGCCACCCGCGTCGTCGACCCGCTGCGCGACCGCCGGCCGGTCGGTGACGCGCACGCGCCCCTCGACGACGGCGCTCGAGGCGCCCGGGCGCACCGTCGCCGGGTCCGCCTTGCCGCCCATGAGCAGCCCGAGCCCGGTGAGCACCATGGTCTTGCCCGCGCCCGTCTCGCCCGTGATCACGGTCAGTCCCGCCCCGACCGGGACACGGGCCGACCGGATGACGCCGAGGTTCTCGATCGCGATCTCCTCGAGCACGCTCACTCCTCCTCGTCCGTGACGTCCTGGTCCTCCGGCGCCCTGCTCGCCTCCGCCGCCGCGGTGCGCTCCGCCGTCGTGCCCGCCGTCGCGGCCACGCTCGCCGCGCGCTCGCGCCACCCGACCACGGGGAGCGAGAACTTGGACACCAGCCGGTCGGTGAACGGCGCCGTGCTGAGCCGCGCCAGGCGCAGCGGCGTGTCGGAACGCCGGACCTCGACGCGCGACCCGTTGGGCAGGTCGATGCGCCGACGCCCGTCGCACGTGAGCACGCCCGACGACGCCGAGTCGGCGAGCACGTCGACCGTGATCGTCGAGCGCGGGCCCACGACGAGCGGGCGAGCGAAGAGCGCGTGGGCAGCGAGCGGGACGACGAGCACCGCGTCGACGTCCGGCCACATCACCGGCCCGCCCGCCGAGAACGCGTGCGCCGTCGAGCCGGTCGCGGTCGCCGTCACGACGCCGTCGCACCCGAACGACGACAGCGGGCGGCCGTCGACCCCCAGCACGACCTCGATCATGCGCTCGCGCTGCGCCTTCTCGACCGTCGCCTCGTTGAGCGCCCACCCCACGAGCGGCTCCGGCTCGCCGGGCAGGTAGGCGCGTACCTCGACGATCGTGCGCTCCTCGACCGTGTAGTCGTACGCCGCGAGCCGCCCCACGGCGGCACGCAGGTCCTCGCGCTCGCTCTCGGCGAGGAACCCCACGTGCCCGAGGTTGACGCCGAGCAGCGGCACCCCGGTCCCGTGCGTGAGCTCGGCGGCACGCAGGATCGTGCCGTCGCCGCCGAGGACCATGACGACCTCGGACTCCGCGACGCCCTCGCGCGCACGGGTGCGCGCCATGTGGTCGCCGAACCTCTCCGCGAGGTCGTCGTCGTGCAGCGTCACGGTGAACCCCGCGCGCTCGAGCTCGGTCACCGCCTCGTGCAGCGCGACGACCGCCTCGGGGCGGCCGCCGTGGGTCACGATCAGCACGCGTCGCGTCACGCTGCTCCTCCAGTCAAGGGTCGTTCGGACGTCGCGGCGTCGGGCTGCGCCCCCGCCCCGGCGGACGAGGTCGGGGAGACCAGCACCACGGGGGGCAGGCCCTCGCCGGACGCCGGCTGCCACGCCACCGCCGCGGCGGCGGCGTCCTCCAGCGCCGAGTCCTCGAGGGCGGCGCCGTCGGCGCGGCCGGGATCCCCGGCCCGCAGCCACCAGAAGTACTCGCGGTTCCCGCTCGGCCCGGGCAGCGGGCTCGGCACGACGGCGAGCGGGCGCAGCCCGACGACCGCCGCGTGCCGTGCGACCGCCGCGACGACCTCGACGTGGAGCGCGGGGTCACGCACGACCCCGCCGCTCCCGAGCCGCTCCCGCCCGACCTCGAACTGAGGCTTCACGAGCAGGAGGAGATCCGTCCCGGGTCCGACGACCCCCACGACGGCCGGCAGCACCATCGCGAGCGAGATGAACGAGAGGTCGCCGACGACGAGGTCGGGCACCGGGCCGACGTGCTCGGGCGCGAGGTCGCGCACGTTGAGGCCCTCGTGCACCACGACCCGCGGGTCGGCACGCAGGTCGGGCACGAGCTGGTCGTGCCCGACGTCGACCGCCACGACCTCGCGCGCGCCCCGACGCAGCAGGAGGTCCGTGAAGCCTCCGGTCGACGCCCCGAGGTCGAGGCAGCGCGCGCCGTCGACGACCGGCGGGCGGGGCGGCGCACCGGTAGGGCCGAGCGCGTCGAGCGCGTCGAGGACGCCGGCGAGCTTGAACGCGGCGCGCGAGACGTAGCCCGGGTCCTCGGGGTCGGGCGTCACCTCGAGCAGGTCCTCCGGGCCGACGGCGGTCGAGGGCTTCGTCAGGACGGTCCCCTCCCGGGTCACCCGTCCCGCGGCCACGAGGTCTGCGGCCTGCCTGCGCGACCGCGCGAGGCCGCGCCGGACGAGCTCGCCGTCGAGGCGGGCACCGGTGCGCTCACCCACGCTCAGTCCTCCGTGCGGGCGAGCTCTGCGACCAGCGCGTCGTGGACGGCCTCCAGCACGCCCACGTGATCGGCGGTCGCGAGATCTTCCAGCCCGTCCAGGCGCCCGAGCGCGACGTCGAGCGGGCTGCCGGTCGGGACCGGCGTCGCGGCACCTCCGACGTCGGCCGACGGTCCCGGCCGTCCGCCCGGAGGCGGGCCGGGAACCGGACGCAGCGGACCGTCCGTCATGTCCTGCCTCCTGTCTGCTGGGCTGCGCGGTCGTCGCCCGGCCGTGTCCGGGCATCCCGGACCACGCTACCGGTTGCGTCCCACGGACGGGCGCGACCGTCGGCCTCGGCAGGGCGGCGCGTCGCGCCCGGCGACGAGCGTGCGGTCAGTGCGTGCCGACGGGCAGGTCCGGGACGGTCGACGGGTCGACGGGCCGCCCGTCGTCGGCAGAGGCCCACGCCGCCGCCGCGGCCACCCGGACCGTGTCGACCGTCGCGGTGCCCCGGACGTCCAGGCGCAGCGCGCCGTCGTCGACCCGCGCCGCGCTGTCGCCACAGGACCACCACCCGTCCTCGGAGGGCACGGGCTCCGGGTGCGGCTCGAGGAGGCTGCGCAGGTCCGCCCCCACGTAGTGCGGGCGCAGGTGCGGCTCGGCGAGGATCGTGTCCCGCGCCGTGCTCACCCCCGTGAGGACGTGCAGGCCGGGATAGCCGCCGGCGCGGGCCCCGGCGAGGTCGGTGTCGAGCCGGTCCCCGACGACGAGCGGCGCCTGGGACCCGGCGCGCTCGATCGCGAGCCGGTACATGGTCGGCGACGGCTTGCCCGCGCTGTCGGGCTCCACGCCCGTCGCGGCGCGCACCGCACCGACCAGAGACCCGTTGCCGGGCGCGAAGCCGCGCGCGGTCGGCAGCGACAGGTCGAGGTTGCTCGCGACGTGCCACGCGCCCCGCTGGACGGCGTAGGCGGCCTCGGCGAGCTGGGCCCAGCCCAGCTCGGGCGCGAAACCCTGCGCCACGGCGTCGGGCTCCTCGTCCGCGGACTCCACGAGGACGAAGCCCGCGTCGTGGACGGCCGTCACGAGACCGGCCCCGCCGACGACGAGGACGCGCGCGCCCGGCTCCAGGCGGGTCCGCAGCAGCGCGGCCGCCGCCTGCGCGGCCGTCATGACCTCGTCCGCCGAGGTGGGGATGTCGAGGCCCGTGAGCTGCTCGGCCACCGACCCGGGCTCACGCGACGCGTTGTTCGTGACGAACACGAGACGCAGACCGCGGGCGCGCGCGGTCGTCAAGCCTTCCGCCGCGTGCTCGATCGGCTCGTGCCCGCGGTAGGCGACCCCGTCGAGGTCGACGAGCGCGAGGTCGTACCGGTCGGCCAGCGCGACGTCGCTCCCGAGGAGCCCAGCGCTCACCGGTCGTCCTCGTCCGACGAGGCCGCACCCGCCGAGGCGTCCGCCGCCGGGCCGTCCTCGGACCGGCCGGGCTCGTCGGGCGTCGGGTCCGTCTCCTGGCCCTCGGTCGGCCCGTCGACGGCTGTCGGCCCCGCCGCGTCGGCCTCCCGCCCGCCCGGCTCGTCCGCCTCGTCGATCTCGTCGATCTCGTCCGTGAGGTCGTAGACCACCACGTCGTCCTCCTCGCCGAGCACCGCGGCGAGGAGGCTCGCGTCGATTCCTCCGAGGATCTCCGCAGCCTCCTCGGTCCGGCCCGCGAGCTCGAGCACCGAGGCGCGCGCCTGGAGGACGCGCGCACCGAGCTCACCCCGGGTCCCGACCGCGGGGACCTGCTCGAGCGCGGCGAGAGCCGCGTCCAGCTCGCCGAGGTCGACGCGCGCGCCGCTCACGACGATCGCGAGCTCGGTACGCCCGACGTCGTCGAGGGTCGCGGCCTCCTCCGACGCCGCGAGGGCGAGCGCGCGCTCCGGCCGGCCGAGCCCGCGCTCGCAGTCCGCCATGATCGGCAGGTGCTCGGACGACCCGTTGAGGCGTCGCACCGTGCGCAGCTCACGGAGCGCCTCGGCGTACCGGCCGGTCGCGTACGCGGTCAGGCCGGCCGCCTCGCGCGCCACGTCGACCCGCCCCGCGCGGCGCACGGCAGCCTGCGCGTGCTCGTACGCGAGCTCCGGGTCGGAGTCGATGAGGCGTCCCGCCATGACGAGGTGACGCCCGACGACCTCGGCCGTCTCCTTGCTCAGCGTCCGCAGCCGCCCTCGGGCAGCGCGGTCGAGCTGAGAGATCTGCACCTCGTCAGGGATCGCCGGCCCGGCAGGGTGGCGTGGCTCCGGGCGACGGTCGAGGCCGTCCCGCTCACGGCCCGCCCCTGCACGCGGGGCGTGCCCGCGGCGATCCCCGCCCCGGCGCTCGTCACGGGGACCGGAGCCGTCCCGGCGACGGTCGTCACGAGGACCCGACCCGTCCCGGCGACGGTCGGCCGACGCGCGGTCGTACCGACCGCGCTCGCCCTCCCCCGGACGCGTCGTCCGCTGGTACCCGGAGCCACGCGCCCCGGAGGTGCCGCGCCCGTCACTCGCCGGTGACCGGTCGTCACGACGGCCGGGACGGTCGTCCCGCCCTGCGCCGTACTCGCGGCGGGACGGGCCCGTGCCCTCACCGCGCGAGCTCCACGGACGACGCTCGTCCGGGCGACCACCGTCACGGCGTGCTCCGTCCCGACGATCGCCCTCGCGACGGTCTCGGTCCGTCCGGTCGCCGGCACGACGGTCACGGCCCGGGGCACCGTCACGGTCAGGACGACCGCCCTCGGAGCGCCCGCGAGCACCATCGGGGCGACCCCGGTAGCCGCCGTCCTGGCGCCCACGGTCGTCACCCGAGCCGCGGCGAGCGGCGTCCCCGACGCCGCGACGACGGTCGCCGTCCCCCGAGGTCGAGCCGCCGGACGAGCTGCGGCCGGCACCCCGCGCGTCGCGGGAAGGGCCCTGTCGACCGTCGCGGTCGCGGCGTCCACCACGGTCGCCGCCCGACGACGGGCGGTCCGACTCGGACTCGTGGGAGGTGTCGTTCACCAGGGTTACCTCTCGTTGTGAAGTTTGCGCAGGCCATCTTCCCATGTCGGCTCCGACGTCACACGGGACGGGACGGGACGGGAGGGGATCCTGCAGCACGACGTCGCCGCAGCGGTCCCCGAAGAGGGCCGCCTGCGCGAAGGTCT
>NZ_BJNZ01000024.1 GCF_006539945.1 Cellulosimicrobium cellulans
AAAGGGCGTCAGAGCGGCGCTCCGAGAACCCACGGCCGAAGGACCAGGGTGACGGCGCCGCAGCCCCGAGCACCGAGGCCACCCCCGCCGCGGACCCGACCACACGAGCCTGAGACACGACCACGGGTCGACCTCGGCCGACCGGGTTCTCTCTCCGTGGGTTGCGGGTCAGGCGGACTTCTCCCGCGGGGTACGGCTGCGCGCCGTGGACGTGCGCGGCACGATCGTGGGGTTCACGTTGTCCAGCACGACCTCACGCGTGATCACCACACGCTCCACGTCATCACGCGAAGGAACGTCGAACATCACCTGCTGCAACACCTCCTCCATGATCGCGCGCAACCCCCGCGCCCCCGTCCCGCGCAACAACGCCTGCTCCGCGACCGCCTCCACCGCACCCTCGGTGAACTCCAGCTCCACCCCGTCGATCGCGAACATCCGCTGATACTGCTTCACCAACGCATTCCTGGGCTGCGTCAAGATCCGCACCAACGCCTCAGAGTCCAACGCCGACACCGACGCGATCACCGGCAACCGACCGATGAACTCCGGGATCAACCCGAACCGGTGCAGATCCTCCGGACGCACCTGCGCGAACAGATCCTCCCCCGCACCCGTCTCGATCGGCGCACCAAAACCCACACCCCGCTTGCGCGCCCGCGCCGCCACGATGTCGTCCAACCCCGCAAAAGCCCCCGCCACGATGAACAACACGTTCGACGTGTCCACCTGGATGAACTCCTGATGCGGATGCTTACGACCACCCTGCGGCGGCACCGACGCGCTCGTGCCCTCGATGATCTTCAACAACGCCTGCTGCACACCCTCACCCGACACATCACGCGTGATCGACGGGTTCTCCGCCTTACGAGCCACCTTGTCGATCTCGTCGATATAGATGATGCCCGTCTCCGCCTTCTTCACATCGAAGTCCGCCGCCTGCACCAGCTTCAACAGAATGTTCTCCACGTCCTCACCGACATACCCCGCCTCGGTGAGCGCCGTCGCGTCCGCGATCGCGAACGGCACGTTCAACATCCGCGCCAACGTCTGCGCCAGATACGTCTTGCCCGTCCCCGTCGGACCGATCAGCAAGATGTTCGACTTCGCCAGCTCCACGTAGTCCGGGTCGTCGGGGCTCGACGGCTTGGACTGCTCGCCCGCCTGGACGCGCTTGTAGTGGTTGTAGACGGCGACGGCCAGGGCCCGCTTCGCGGCGTCCTGGCCGATGACGTACTGCTCGAGGAACTCGAAGATCTCCTTGGGCTTGGGCAGCTCCGTGAGACCGAGCTCCGTCGCCTCGGCGAGCTCCTCCTCGATGATCTCGTTGCACAGGTCGATGCACTCGTCGCAGATGTACACCCCGGGGCCCGCGATGAGCTTCTTGACCTGCTTCTGCGACTTGCCACAGAACGAGCACTTCAGCAGGTCGGCGCCGTCTGAGATACGAGCCACTACGCGTCTCCTTGTCCCGGTGCCGAGGCCTCCTGCCGTCGGGTTCGACGGCGCGGGGCCCGGGCACGGCCGAGCGAGTCCTGCTCCCCATTCCACACCACGGGGCCCCCGTTGTCAGGTGGGCTCCCCGTACGGGGCGCAACGTGTCGCGCCGTCGTCCCCCGGCGGGGGACGACGGCGCGGCGTGAGGTCATGCTGGACGGGCGGTCACGTCAGGGCTTGTTGACCGCGACGGCCTTGCGGCTCTCGAGGACCTGGTCGACGAGGCCGTACTCCTTCGCCTGCTCGGCGGTGAGGATCTTGTCGCGCTCGATGTCCTGGCGGACCTGCTCGACCGACTTGCCCGAGTGCAGCGCGAGCGTGTCCTCGAGCCACTCCCGCATGCGGATGAGCTCGTTCGCGTGGATCTCGATGTCGGACGCCTGCGCGTAGCCGCCACCCTCCATCGCGGGCTGGTGGATGAGCACGCGTGCGTTCGGGAGCGCGAGGCGCTTGCCCGGCTGGCCTGCGGCGAGCAGGACCGCGGCCGCCGACGCCGCCTGGCCCAGGCAGACCGTCTGGATCTGCGGCTTGATGTACTGCATCGTGTCGTAGAGCGCGGTCATCGCGGTGAACGACCCGCCCGGCGAGTTGATGTAGAGGATGACGTCGCGGTCCGGGTCCTGGCTCTCGAGCACGAGGAGCTGGGCCATGACGTCGTCGGCGGACGCGTCGTCGACCTGGACGCCCAGGAAGATGATGCGGTCTTCGAACAGCTTGGTGTAGGGGTCCTGCCGCTTGAAGCCGTACGCGGTGCGCTCCTCGAACTGCGGGAGCACGTAGCGGGCCGACGGCGCGCCGCCCGGCAGCGCGATGCCGCCGGGACGCGCGCCCGCGCCGGCGAGGCGCTGCGCGGTGGACAGGTACTGGGACTCGGCGCTGAAGCTCACGGGTTCTCCTCGGTGAAGTCTGGTGTCCGGTGCGGGGTCAGGAACCCGTGGTGCCGCCGCCGCCGGTCACGGACGACGCGTTGGTGACGACGTGGTCGATGAAGCCGTACTCCAGCGCCTCCTCGGCCGTGAACCAGCTGTCGCGGTCGTTGTCCTTGAGGATCTGCTCGAGCGGCTTGCCGGTCTGCTCGGCCGTGAGCTCGGAGAGCACCTGCTTCATGTGCATGATGAGCTGCGCGTTGATGCGCACGTCGGTCGCGGTCCCACCGATGCCGCCCGAGGGCTGGTGCATCATGACGCGCGCGTGCGGCGTCGCGTACCGCTTGCCCTTGGTGCCGGACGAGAGCAGGAACTGCCCCATCGACGCCGCCATTCCCATGGCGATCGTCGCGACGTCCGGCTGGATGTACTGCATGGTGTCGTAGATCGCCATCCCGGCCGTGATCGACCCGCCGGGCGAGTTGATGTAGAGCCAGATGTCCTTCTCCGGGTCCTCTGCGGCGAGCAGCATCATCTGGGCGCAGATGGCGTTCGCGTTCTCGTCGCGCACCTCCGAGCCGAGCCAGATGATGCGCTCCTTGAGGAGCCGGTTGTAGATGGAGTCGTTGAGTCCGAAGCCCGGACCCTCGGCGCGGTTGACCGGGGCCGTCGCGTCGGACGGCAGGTACAGCTCGTTCACATCCATCTCCTTCGTCGCTCCCGCGGGTCGCCCCCGCCTGCGCTGCCCTGGCCGGTCCCGGGAGGATGCCCCGGTCCAGCCGTGCTGCAAGTGACCCTAACGCGGTCCGTGCCCGGCGTTCGTCCCGACAGCGCGCGTTTTCGCTGACGGCGCACCAGGCGGCCGGTGCACGCCGTCACGGCACGGGCACGACGACGGCCCGCCCCCTCGCGCGGAGGGTGCGGGCCGTCGTGGGACCTGCTCCGGCCGACCGGCCGGTGCCGTGTCAGGCCTTCGTCGAGTCCTTCTCGTCGTCCTCGACCGGCGCCGCGGCGGCGGCCTCGGTGGAGTCGTCGACGAGCGCCTCCTCGACGGGCTCGGCCGCGACGTCCTCGACCGACTCGTCCGCGGCGGCGTCCTCGTCGTCCGAGCCGATGAACTCGGTCAGGTCGACGACGTTGCCGGCGGAGTCCTTGACCTCGATCTGGCGCAGCGCGACGGCGAGCGACTTGGAGCGCGCGACCTCGCCGACCATCGCGGGGATCTGCCCGCCCTGGTCGAGCGACTGGATGAACTGGTTCGGGTCCATCCCGTACTGGCGCGAGGCGCTCACGAGGTACTCGAGGAGCTCGTTCTGCGCGACCTTGATCTCGAGCTGCTCGGCGAGGGTGTCGAGCAGGATCTGGTTGCGGATGGCGTCGGTCGCCTCGACGGTGACCTCGGCGCGGTGCGTCTCGTCCTCCAGGCGGCCCTCGGACTCGAGGTGGCGGTGCACCTCGGCCTCGACGACGCCCGCCGGCACGGGGATCTCGACCGCGTCGTTGAGCGCCTTGAGGAGCTCGTCGCGCGCGGCGACGGCCTGGTTCGAGGTCTTGATGCTCGCGACCTGCTCGCGCAGGTCGGCGTTGAGCTCCTCGAGAGTGTCGAACTCGGACGCGAGCTGGGCGAAGTCGTCGTCCGCCTCGGGCAGGTCGCGCTGCTTGACGGAGGTCGCCGTGACGGTGACGGACGCCTCCTTGCCCTCGTGCTCGCCGCCGGCCAGCGGGGCGTTGAACGTGGTCGTCTCGTCGGCCGAGAGGCCGGTCAGCGCCTCGTCCAGGCCCTCGAGCATGTTGCCCGAGCCGATCTGGTAGCTGACGCCGGAGACGGAGTCGACCTCCTCGCCGTCGATCTCGGCCGTGAGGTCGAGCACGACGAAATCGCCCTCGGCCGCGGGACGGTCGACGCCGACGAGCGTGCCGAAGCGCTCGCGCAGCGCGTCGAGGCGCTCGGTGACGTCCTCGTCGGTGACCTCGGCGGGCTCGACCGTGATGGCGAGCGAGTCGAGGGCGGGCAGCGTGATCTCGGGGCGGACCTCGACCTCGGCGGTGAAGACCAGCTGGCCCTCGCCGGCCTTGGCCGGGATCTCGGTGACCTCGACCTCGGGCTGGCCGAGCGGGCGCAGGCTCTCCTCGCTCGCGGCCTGGCGGTAGAAGCCGGACAGGCCGTCGTTGACGGCGTGCTCGATGACGGCGCCCCAGCCGACGCGCTGGTCGATCACGCGCGGCGGGACCTTGCCCTTGCGGAAGCCGGGGATGTTCACCTGCTCCGCGATGTGCTGGTAGGCGTGCTCGATGCTCGGCTTGAGCTCGTCGTACTCCACCTCGACGGTCAGCTTGACCTTGGTGGGGTCCAGGGTCTCGACGGCGCTCTTCACTTCGATGATCTCCAACTGATCGGGGCGGGCCGGCGTGCGGCCGGGGACGGCTCCGCACGCGGGCGTACGGGCAACCGTCCCATCGTACGCGAGCGGTCAAGCGTCGCGGGTCAGGTCGACGTGCGCGGACCGGGGCGCTGGACCACCAGGACGACGGCGAGCCCGACGACCGCGGTCGCGACCACCGTCTGCCATCGCAGCCCGACCACACCGAGCAGGTCGAGCAGCACGGCCATGACCATCTGGCCGCCGACGACCGTCAGCGTGAGGACGAACGTGCCGAGGTGGCGCACCGCGTACGCGGCCGCCACGGTGATGAGGGTCCCCAGCGGGCCGCCCAGGTAGAGCCACCACTGCCCGGGCAGCGTGACGCCGTCGAGCCCGCCGAGGAGCGCGGCCAGCGCGCAGACGAGGGAGATGCCGAGGAGCCCGCCCGTGACGGAGGTGAGGGTCGCGACGACCGGGTCGCCCGTGAGCTGCGTGACCCGGCCGTTCCCGGCCTGCTGCCCGCACAGGACGGCGCCGCCGACGAACAGCGCGACCCCCGCGAGGACGGCGCCCCACCCCGCGTCGGTCGTCGCGCCGCCGAGCACCGCGACGCCCAGGCCCACGAGCGCCGCGAGCCCCGCGGCCGCCCGGCGAGCGGTGAGCCGCAGCGGGGCCGGGAGCCCGACGCCGCGCGCGTCGAGCGCGAGGCCCGCGACCGTCTGGCCGGCGACCGAGCACACGGAGGCGACCGCGACGCCGACGAGCGGGACCCCGGCGGCCATGGCGACGACGATCGGGACGCTGCACAGCCCGACCGCGAACCACCACCAGGACGCGGAGGTGCGCAGGACGTGGAGGGTGGGGCGGACCCGACGGCGGGCGACCACCACGAGCACCGTCGCGAGGAAGGTCCCGACGTAGGAGAGCCAGGCCGCGACCACGGGTCCGGTCCCGGCGGCGGCGAGGTCGCCGTTGAGGCGGCCCTGGAGCGAGAGCACGGCGCCGCTGCCCGCGGCGACGACCGCCGCGAGGGTGACGCGCGTCGCCGGTCCGGACGCGGTGGTCGACGTGGTCACGGGCACCTCTCGAGGACGGGACCGACGCGACGGCCCGGACGTCGACGACGCCCCGCGACGCCCCCGGAGGGGCGCCGCGCGAAGGTCGGGGTGACAGGATTTGAACCTGCGACCTTCCGCTCCCAAAGCGGACGCGCTACCAACCTGCGCCACACCCCGTCGCCCGCCGCGGCGGCGGGCCAGGGCAAGTGTACTGGCGGGTGAGGGCACCCTCGTCGGCGCGCCGGAGACCACCGGGCAGACGGCGGGCAGAGCCACCGGGGTTTGCTAAGGTTGCGGCCGCAGGTCGGCGCCGTGCTGGCCCTCGGCCCTTCGGTCGGGGGCCCGGATCCCGGTCCCACGGCCCGTGCGGGCGTAGCTCAATGGTAGAGCCCCAGTCTTCCAAACTGGCTACGCGGGTTCGATTCCCGTCGCCCGCTCCGACGCTCTCGGGCTCCGTCCCGACCGCGGAACCAGAACGTCACGAGGGGCGCCCCGCCAGCCGGCGGGGCGCCCCTCGTCGTCCCGCCGGCACACCGACGCGCCCGAGCGGGCGACCGTCTCGTGGACGGCGTTGCAGGGTCCGGACGCGGACCGATAGCCTCGGGGTCACACGCGCCGCCCGCAGGCCCGGACCTCCGGGCGACCGCGGCGCGACCGACCAGGAGGAGCGAGGAATGACCGCGACGATCGCGCGTCCCGCACCGCTGCACCGCGCCGTGTCGCGCGTCTCCTGTTGTCGCTGTCTCGGCTGTCGCTGACGACCCGCCGCCGACCCCGCGCGCAGCTCCGCGCCGCACCAGGCCGCCCCGTCCGCACGAGCCCGCCCCCGCCGTCGTGCCCGCGCGCCCGCACCGTCCCCGAGAGACGCTGGGCACCGTGATCGCGGACCGCGACGGCCCTCGTCCCCTGATCGGTACCCCCACCCCGGCTCACCCCGAGCCGTCGACAGAAGAGGAAGACATGGCACGCATCTACGACGACGTCACGCAGCTCGTCGGCAACACCCCCCTGGTCCGTCTCAACAAGCTCACGGAGGGCCTCGGCGCCACCGTCGTGGGCAAGCTCGAGTTCTACAACCCCGCGAACTCGGTCAAGGACCGCATCGGCGTGGCGATCATCGACGCCGCGGAGGCGTCGGGCGAGCTGAAGCCGGGCGGGACGATCGTCGAGGCCACCTCCGGCAACACCGGCATCGCGCTCGCGATGGTCGGTGCCGCGCGCGGGTACGACGTCGTCCTGACGATGCCGGAGACGATGTCGAAGGAGCGCCGTGCGCTGCTCCGCGCGTTCGGTGCCGAGCTCATCCTCACGCCGGGGTCCGAGGGGATGAAGGGCGCGGTCAACCGCGCGGACGAGATCGTCGCCGAGCGCGAGGGCGCGATCCTCGCGCGCCAGTTCGCCAACGAGGCCAACCCCGAGATCCACCGCCGCACGACGGCGGAGGAGATCTGGGCCGACACGGACGGCGCCGTCGACATCGTCGTCGCCGGGATCGGCACCGGGGGCACGATCACGGGCGTCGGCCAGGTGCTCAAGGAGCGCAAGCCCGGCGTGCAGATCGTCGCGGTCGAGCCCGAGGAGTCGGCCATCCTCAACGGCGGCCAGCCCGGCCCGCACAAGATCCAGGGCATCGGCGCGAACTTCGTGCCCGAGATCCTCGACACCTCGGTCTACGACGAGGTCATCGACGTCAACGCCGAGACCGCGGTCGAGCTCGCGCGCCGTGCCGCGAAGGAGGAGGGGCTGCTGGTCGGCATCTCGTCCGGCGCCGCGATCGCCGCCGCGCTCCAGCTCGCCGCGCGCCCCGAGAACGCGGGCAAGCTCATCGTGACGATCATCCCCTCGTTCGGTGAGCGCTACCTGTCCTCCGTGCTCTACGCCGACCTGCTGGACTGACGTGACCGACCCGCGTCCTCACCACCGGACGGCCGGCTACCGGCTGCGCCGGTTCGTGCGCGTGCTCGGCGAGGACCTCGAGGCGGCCCGACGGCGGGACCCCGCCGCCCGCAGCCGCCTCGAGGTCGCGCTGGCGTACCCGGGCGTGCACGCCGTGTGGGCCTACCGGCTCGCGCACCGCATGTGGCGCGAGCCCCTGCTGCGTCTTCCGGCACGCCTCGTCTCGCAGGTGGCGCGGGCGCTGACCGGTGTGGAGATCCACCCCGGCGCGCGCATCGGCCGACGCCTGTTCATCGACCACGGCATGGGGGTCGTCGTGGGCGAGACGGCGGTCGTCGGCGACGACGTCGTGCTCTTCCACACGTCCACCCTCGGCGGGCGGTCGATGAAGCGCGGCAAGCGGCACCCGACGCTCGGGGACCGCGTGGTCGTCGGGGCGGGAGCGAAGATCCTCGGGCCGGTCTGGGTCGGCGACGACGTGCAGGTGGGGGCCAACGCCGTCGTCGTCAAGGACGTGCCCGCCGGGGCGGTCGCGGTCGGGGTCCCGGCGAAGATCCGCATGCCCGCCGCCGCGCCCGCGGCGCGGGACGCCGTCGAGGACCCGTCGCTCCTCATCGAGTACGTCATCTGAGCGCACGGACGCGGGGCCGCCGTCGGGCACGACGGCGGCCCCGTCGTCGAGCGCCTTTGTTCTAGTTTCCCTAGAACAACTAGAGTGGGTTCGTGATGTTCCGCATCGACCCGCAGGCCGACGAGCCGCTGTTCGCACAGCTCGTCGCCCAGGTGCGCCTCGGCGTCGTCCAGGGACGACTCGCGCCGGGCGAGCGGCTCCCCGCGGCCCGTGAGCTCGCCGAGGCGCTCGACGTCAACGTGCACACCGTGCTGCGCGCCTACCAGGAGCTGCGCGACGAGGGCCTCGTCGATCTCCGCCGCGGGCGCGGCGCCGTCGTCACGGCACCCGCCGCCGCCGACCTCACGTCGCTGCGGGCCGCCGTCGACCGTGTCGTGGCCGAGGCCCGCGCCCTCGCGCTGCCGCCCGAGACCGTCCTGACACTCTTGAAGGAGGCCCTCCGATGACCCCAGCCACCCCACGCGCACCCGGACGACCGACCGAGGACGACCACCCGCGCCCGGGCGACCACCGCGCGCTCGCGCTCCTCGTCGGCGCCGCAGGAGCGGTCGTCACCGTGGTCGCGGCGCTCGTCGCGTGGAGCTGGTCTGCAGACCTCCCCGACCCGGTGGCGATCCACTGGGGCACGGGCGGCGCCGACGGCTTCGCATCGCTCGGTGCGGCGGTCGCGGGCAGCACGGCCCTGGGCCTGGTCGCCTCGGCGGGGTTCGCGGCGATGACGGCGTTCCTGGGGCGGTCGGCCGCGAACCGGCGGGTCGCCGCGGGGGTCGCCGTCGGGCTCCCGGTCATGCTCGCGGCTCTCACCCTCGGGTCGCTCTGGATCCAGCGCGGCCTCGCCGACGCCCACGACTTCGGCGGCGTGAGCGCCGTCACGGCTGTCGCGCTGGGCACCGGTCTCCTCGTGGGCGTCGCGGTCGGGGTGCTGATCCCGGGCGACCGCCCGGACCCGACCGCCGCCGGGGTCCCCGACGACGCACCCCGGGTCGCCCTGCGCCCGGGCGAGCGCGCCGCGTGGGTCGGGCGCGTGAGCGGCGGGCCGACGGTGCTCGTCGCGATGGGCGCGATCGTCCTCACCACGGTCCTGGCGGTCGTCCTGCGCGAGTGGGCGCTCCTCCTCGTACCCGTGGTCCTGGGGCTGCTGCTCGCGGCGATGATGTCGTGGGTCGTGCGCGTCGACGAGGGCGGGCTGTCGGTCCGGTCGACCCTGGGCTTCCCCCGCACGCGCGTCCCCGCCGACGAGGTCGTGCGGGCCGACGTCGTCGACGTCTCGCCGCTGCGCGACTTCGGCGGCTGGGGCTGGCGCGCCGGTCGGGACGGCGCCGTGGGCATCGTCGTGCGTGCCGGCGAGTCGCTGCGCGTCGAGCGCACGGGCGGCCGCGCGCTCGTGGTCACGGTCGACGACGCCGGGACCGCGGCGGCGCTCCTCAACACCCTCGCCGACCGAGCACGCCGCTGACCCTCGGCGCGGAGGGGTCGCGCCGCGGCGTCGGCGCCGCGGTCTGGCGCGGCGTCGTGCGCGGCGGCGCCCGGGACCACCCGCGACCGGCGCCGGATCGGCTAGTGTGGGACCGGGCGGTACCCGAGACTCCGCGTACCGGATACCCCCTGCCCGGCGCGCGACCGGGTACCGCCCGCACCCCGACCCCGCGCACGACGCCCCGGCACGCCGCCGGGCGCCCGGTGCGCGGGCGCACCCCGTACGACGACCCTCGACGAGGAGGAGCCCGCATGCGTCTCGGCATCCACACCGGCTACTGGTCGGCCGGTCCCCCGGACGGCATCCAGGACGCGATCGTCGCGGCGGACCGCCTCGGCGTCGACTCCGTGTGGACCGCGGAGGCCTACGGGTCCGACGCCTTCACGCCGCTCGCCTGGTGGGGCTCGCGCACGTCCCGCATCCGGCTCGGGACCGCCGTCGCGCAGCTCTCCGCCCGCACCCCCACCGCCACCGCGATGGCCGCGCTGACGATGGACCACCTCTCGGGCGGCCGGTTCGTCCTGGGGCTCGGCGTCTCGGGGCCGCAGGTCGTCGAGGGCTGGTACGGCCAGCCGTACGCCCGCCCGCTCGCCCGCACGCGCGAGTACGTCCAGGTCGTGCGCGACGTCCTGCGTCGCGAGGCGCCCGTCACGTCGGCAGGGCCGCACTACCCGCTCCCCCTGCCCGACGGCACCGGCCTGGGCAAGCCGCTGCGCTCGACCGTGCACCCGCTGCGCGCGGACCTGCCGATCCACCTCGCCGCGGAGGGGCCCAAGAACATCGCGCTCGCGGCCGAGATCGCCGACGGGTGGCTCCCGCTCTTCTACTCGCCCCGCATGGACGCGACGTTCCGCGAGCTCCTCGCCGACGGCTTCGCGCGACGTGCCCCCGAACGCTCGCCCGAGTCCGCGTTCGAGGTGAGCGCGACGGTGCCCGTCGTCGTGCGCGAGCACGTCGAGCAGGCCGCGGACCAGATGCGCCCGTTCCTCGCGCTGTACGTGGGGGGCATGGGCGCCAAGGGCGCGAACTTCCACCGCGACGCGCTCGACCGCCTCGGGTACGCCGAGGCGTGCGACGAGATCCAGGCGCACTACCTCGCCGGGCGCAAGGACCTCGCGGCCGCCGCCGTCCCGACGGCGATGGTCGAGGACGTCGCGCTCGTCGGGCCGCCGGAGAAGATCGCGCGGGACCTCTCCGCGTGGCGCGACACCGCCGTGACGACGCTCCTCGTCCAGGGCGACGCGACGGCCGTGCAGACGCTCGCCCCGCTCCTCGCACCACGACCTCCTCGCTGAGCGCCGGTCACCTGTCGTCCCGCGGTCGCCCGGACGACGGATGCCCTGCACTCAACGGTCGGGGGTGTCGTCCTCGGGGAACCAGACCGCGCGGCGCAGGTCGACGCGACGGCCGTCGCGCGACAGCGGGCACCCCTCGGCGCGCAGCTCGGTGAGCGCCGCGTCGAGGTGGTGCGCGGGCGGCGAGCCGGCCGCGTTGACGACACGCCACCACGGGACCGGCGCACCGTCGTCGTCGACGCCGGAGGACCCCGCGAGCACCTGGCCGACCTGGCGCGGTCCGCCGCGGTGCAGCGTCTCGGCGACGATCTCCGCGACGAGCCCGTAGGTCATGGCGCGTGCCGGCGGGATGCGCCGGACGAGCGCGAGCACGGCGCCCGCGTACTCGGCGGCGAGCGCCGTGCGGTCCGTGCCGAGGTCGCGTGCCGGGGTCCGGTCCGCGGTCGATCCTCCCGTGCGTCGTGCCATGGGTCCCGACCCTAGTCGCCGCATTTGTCCTGGCACGACGGGTGGCGAGCCGGGAGGATCGGGGCCATGAGCGACCACCGCCCCGCACGCCTCCCCGACGGCTACGAGCTCGTCCCTCTCTCGGCGTCCGACCTCCGCGACGTGCTGGAGCTGGACACCACGACGTTCCCGTCCCCGGTCGAGGTCGACGAGCTCGTCGACCTCCCGTTCCCGCTCACGTGGGAGCGCACGCTCGGCGTGACGGTCGAGCACGAGGACGACGACGCGCCGCCCGTCGACGGCGCGCGTCCCGTGCGTCGCGAGCTCGTCGGGATGCATGCCTCGTACCCCTTCGCGCGGTTCCCCGTCCCCGGGGCGACCGCGCCGGTCGCCGGCCTCACGTGGGTGGGCGTCCACCCGGGTCACCGCCGCCGCGGGATCCTCTCCGCCATGATCGACACGCACCTCGCGCGGTGCCGCGAGCGCGGCGAGCCCGTGTCGGCGCTCTTCGCCGCGGAGGCGGCCATCTACGGGCGCTTCGGCTACGGCAAGGCTGCGGACGACCTGCGGCTCACCGTGCCGCGCGGCGCCGCGCTGCGCGACGTCCCCGGCGCCGAGCGCCACACCGTCCGCATCGAGCGGGCCGACCGCGAGCGCCACGGCGCGCTCGTCGCCGCGCTCCACGAGCGGGCGGGCGCCGACGCGAGCGGTCAGGGTGCCGGGATCAACCGGCCCGGGTGGGCGACACGCGAGACGCCCGAGCTCCAGGCCACGTTCTGGGACGACGCGAAGGTGTGGCGCAAGGACCGCGAGCCGACGCGCATCGCGATCGTCGAGCTCGACGGCGAGCCGCGCGGGTACGCACGGTTCCACCGCAAGCTGACCTGGGAGGTCACCGGGCCGCGCGGTCCGGTGAGCACCGGCGAGGTCGTGGCGCTGGACGCCGCGGCGGCACGCGCGCTGTGGGGCGTGCTCACCGACCTCGACCTGACGCACGAGGTGACGCCCTTCATGCTGCCGGTGGACGACGTCGTGACGAGCCTCCTCGTGGACCCGCGCTCCGCGTCGCCGCGCCTCGCGGACAACCTCTGGGTGCGCGTCGTGGACGTGCCGGCCGCGCTCGCCGCGCGACGCTACGCGGCGGACGTGGACGTGGTCCTGCACGTGACGGACGAGCGCCTGCCGCACAACGCGGGCCGCTGGCGGCTGCGTGCCGGGGCCTTCGGGGACGCGACGGCCGAGCGCACCGAGGACGCGGCGGACCTCTCGCTGGACGTGCGCGAGCTCGGCGCCGTCTACCTCGGCGGGGCGTCGCTCGCGGCCCTCGGCGCCGCAGGCCTCGTCACCGAGCACTCCCCCGGCACCCTCGCCCGCGCGGGCGCGGCGTTCGGCTGGCCGATCGCCCCGGTGTGCAGCTGGGTCTTCTGAGGCTCACGCCTGGCAGACGCCGCACCAGTAGAGGTTGCGCCCGGCGAGCTCCTTGAGCAGCACGGGCGTGCCGCACACGCGGCACGGCAGCCCGTCCCGGTGGTAGACGTAGAACGCCTCGTCCGCCGGGACCGCGTCAGGCGCGTCGTCGGTGTTCTGCCGCACGCGGCGGCGCCCGGGCAGCGCGTCGAGGACGTCGGCCGTGGGGGCTGCGCCGTCCCGGTCCTCGGGTCGGGTCGTGACGATCGCTCCCGTCCGGGTGCCGTCGCGCAGGAGGACGACGAGGTCGTCCCACAGGGCGCGCAGGTCCTCGGCGGGCACGTCCCGGCCGGGGCGCATCGGGTCGAGCCGCGCGCGGAACAGGGACTCCGCGCGGTAGATGTTGCCGACGCCGGCGACGACGTCCTGGTTCATGAGGAGCAGCCCGACGGCGCTGCGCGAGCGCCGCACGGCGGCGACGAACTCCTCGCGCGGGTCGCCCTCGCCGGGAGCGGCGTCGCGGATCGGGTCGGGCCCGAGCCGGTCCTCGACCGCCCGCTTCTCCTCCCCCGTGACGACCTCGCACGCCGTGGGCCCGGTGAGGTCGGCGACGGCGTGCGTCCCCACGAGCCGCACGCGCACCGCGCCGCGGGGCGGCGGGGGCGACCACGCGTCGTCGGGCTCGGGCGCACCCGGACCCGCCGGGACCGTCTCGCGCTCCCCGATGCGCCGCCGCGGGGCGCCGATCGCGTGCACGACGGCGGTGCTGCCGTCGCCCGTGAACGTCCAGGCGCCGTAGAGGCCGAGGTGGACGCGGAGCCAGCGCACGTCGTCGGGCCGCCCGGCGGTCCCCTGACCGAGGAGCGTCGGGTCGGCGAACCCGAGGAAGAGCTGCTTGCCCCACGCCTCGCTCGCGACGAGCACGTGCCCGTCGAGCACGGCCGCGCCCGCGGCGAACCGGCCCTGCGGGCTGCTCACCGCCAGCGTCTCGCCCGTGAAGAGCTCGCCGAACGCGCGCGCGAGCCGGTGGACGGTGTGCCCCTCGGGCACGTCAGGCGGAGGTGCCGCGCGTCGCCTCGTACGCCGCGAGCTGGTCGATCCGGCGCTGGTGGCGCGGGTCGCCGCTGAACGGCTCGGCGAGGAACGCGTCGACGAGCTCGACGGCCTCGTCGACCGAGTGCTGGCGCGCGCCCACCGCGACGACGTTCGCGTCGTTGTGCTGGCGGCCGAGGCGTGCGGTCTCGAGGTTCCACGCGAGCGCGGCGCGCACGCCGACGACCTTGTTGGCCGCGATCTGCTCCCCGTTGCCCGATCCGCCGATCACGACGCCGAGCGAGCCCGGCTCGGCGGCGACCGCCTCGCCCGCCGCGAAGCAGAACGACGGGTAGTCGTCCTGCGCGTCGTAGGTGTGGGCCCCGTGGTCGACGACGTCGTGCCCCGCGGCCTCGAGGTGCTCGACGAGATGGGTCTTGAGCTCGTAGCCGGCGTGGTCCGCGGCGAGGTGAACGCGCATGGGCCCATCATGCCTCAGCGAGGCACCGGGACGTCGGGGGGAGGCCGTAGCCTGAGACGCATGACACAGACCTCCCCGACGTCCACGCCCGCGTCCTCGTCCGGCACGACCGGCACCGTCGGCACCGAGCGCTCCGGCATCGACCTGGACGCGCTGGACCCCGTCGTCCGGCCGCAGGACGACCTGTACCGCCACGTCAACGGGCGCTGGCTCGCGACGCACGAGATCCCGGCCGACCGTGCCATGGACGGCGCGTTCCGCGCGCTGCACGACGCCGCCGAGGTCCACGTGCGCGAGATCATCACCGACCTCGGCGAGCAGGTGGCGTCCGGCGCCGGGGACGTCGGCGCGGACGCCGCGAAGGTCGGGGCGCTCTACGCGAGCTTCATGGACACCGACCGGATCGAGGCGCTCGGCACGACACCGCTCCAGACCGACCTCGCGCTGATCGCGGCCGCGACGACGCAGGCCGAGCTCACGGGCACGCTCGGCGCGCTCCAGCGCACCGGGGGCGCGGGCGCCGTCGGCTTCTGGGTGGACAACGACGCGAAGGACCCCGAGCGGTACGTCGCCTACCTCTTCCAGTCCGGGCTCGGGCTGCCCGACGAGGCGTACTACCGGGAGGACCAGTACGCGCCGGTGCGCGAGAAGTACGTGCCGCACGTCGCGCGCATGCTCGCCCTCGCCGGCGTCACGGCCGAGACGTGGGGCGCGGCGCCCGAGGACGCGGCCGTCCGGATCCTGGCGCTGGAGACCAAGCTGGCGGCGAAGCACTGGGACGTCGTGCGCGACCGCGACGCCGACCTCACCTACAACCCCCGCACGCTCGCCGCCCTCGCCGACGAGGCGCCCGGGTTCGACTGGCGCGCGTGGGTGCTCGCGCTCGGCGCCCCGCAGGGCTCGCTGGACGACGTCGTCGTGCGCGAGCCGGACTTCGCGGCCGGCTTCGCCGCGCTGTGGGCGAGCGAGCCGCTCGAGGACTGGAAGCTCTGGATGGTGTACCACCTGGTCACCGCCCGCGCGCCGTACCTCGACGACGAGGTCGTCGAGGCCAACTTCGACTTCTACGGCCGCACGCTGTCGGGCGCGCAGGAGGTGCGCGAGCGCTGGAAGCGCGGCGTCTCCGTCGTCGAGGGCGCGCTCGGCGAGGCCGTGGGCGCGCAGTACGTCGCCCGGCACTTCCCGCCCGCGCACAAGGCGCGCATGGAGGAGCTGGTCGCCTACCTCGTCGCCGCGTACCGCGAGTCGATCACGACGCTCGAGTGGATGACGGAGGAGACCAAGGAGAAGGCGCTCGCCAAGCTCGAGGCCTTCACCCCCAAGATCGGCTACCCGGTGAAGTGGCGCGACTACTCCGCGCTCGTCGTCGAGGCGGACGACCTCGTCGGCAACGTGCGCCGCGCCCACGCGTTCGAGCAGGACCGCGAGCTCGGCAAGATCGGCAAGCCGCTGGACCGCGACGAGTGGTTCATGACGCCGCAGACCGTCAACGCGTACTACAACCCGGGGATGAACGAGATCGTCTTCCCCGCCGCGATCCTCCAGCCCCCGTTCTTCGACCCCGAGGCCGAGGACGCGGTGAACTACGGCGGCATCGGTGCCGTGATCGGGCACGAGATCGGGCACGGCTTCGACGACCAGGGCTCCAAGTACGACGGCGCGGGCCGGCTCGAGGACTGGTGGACGACGACGGACCGCGAGGAGTTCGAGAAGCGCACGAAGGCGCTCATCGCGCAGTACGACGCGTTCCGCCCCGCCCAGCTCGGCGAGGAGGGACCGCACGTCAACGGTGCGCTGACGATCGGCGAGAACATCGGGGACCTCGGCGGCCTGTCGATCGCGCTCAAGGCCTACCGGATCGCGCTCGGCCGACCGCTCGACGAGGCACCCGTCGTCGACGGGCTCACGGGGATCGAGCGCGTGTTCCTCGGCTGGGCGCAGGTCTGGCAGTCGAAGGGCCGGGACGAGGAGGTCGTGCGCCGTATCGCGACCGACCCGCACTCCCCCAACGAGTTCCGCTGCAACGGCGTGGTCCGCAACGTCGACGAGTTCTACGCCGCCTACGACGTGCAGCCGGGCGACGCGCTGTACCTCGCCCCCGAGGAGCGCGTGCGCATCTGGTGACGGGCGACGACGAGGGGCCCGTGGCGGTTCGCCCGCCGCGGGCCCCTCGTCCGTACCGGGTCGGCCCCGGCGCGGTGATCAGAGCTGCTCAGAGCGTCCGGATGCCGGCACGCGCGATCGTGAAGCCCTTGCCCGTCGCGTCGTCCCGGCAGGTCATGCCCGTCTCCGCGCTGTCGCACGTGAACGGGCCGACCGTCTTGGACGTGCCGTAGTCGAGCACCGCGGTGCCGTCCGGGGCGGGCTGCGGCTGCTCGGCCGCCGGGACGCAGGGCTGCTCGACGCTGCCGTCGGCGCCGAGGACCACCTTGTATCCGACCGTGCCGTCGCAGCCCGCCACGGGCGCCGGCTGGGTACCGAGCTGGGCGATCACGCACGTCGCGCTGAGGTCGGTGACCTCGCACGTGATGTTGAGGGACTCCGACGCGAACGTCTCGGACACGGTGGGCTCGGCCGGCGGCGTCTCCTGCGTGCTCTCGGTGGCGCTCGCCGCCGGGGGCGTCGTCGTCTCACCCGCGGGGTCGTCGTCCCCGCCCCCGAGGAGGGAGATCGCGAACACGATGGCGCCGATGACGAGCAGCGCGTCGACCACGATGAACGCGATCCACCCGGGGCTCAGCCGGTCCGACCGGCGGCCACCGCCGCCGTTGCCCCCGCCGCGCCCGGCGGGCGGTCGAGGCGTCGGGCCCGAGGCGCCCGCGCCGGCCGCCTCGCGGGACGACGCGGCGGACGCCGCCGCCGCCGAGGCCGGCGGGTGGTAGGCGGGCTGGGGCTGCTGGGGCGCGGCCGAGGCGTAGCCCGCCGGCACCCCGGGCTCGTACGCGGGGGCGCCGGGAGCCGCGTACGCGCTCGTCGGCGCGTAGCCGGTCCGCGCGGCGTCCGCGGGCGCGTAGACCGGTCGGCTCGCGGCGGTCCCGACGGGAGCGGCGACGCCGAACCCGTTCTGCTCCGTCGCGTAGCGCACCCGTTGCGGGGGCACCGGTGCGGGCACCGCCGGCTGGGCCGCGGTCGGGAGCTCCGTGATCGGCATGACGTGCTGGACGGTCGTCGGCTGGAACGACGACGCGACGACGGTCGGCTGACCGTCCGCCGGCGTGGCGCGGGGCGCCTGGGCCGTCGGCCCGCTCGTGGGCGCGAACGACGGCGGCACGGCCGCCGCGGCGCCCGGCACCGGGCCGGCGAACGCCTGGGTCGGCTGGGCGTCGTCCCTCCCGACCGCGCGCCCCGGCACGCCGCCAGGGGGCGGCGGCGGTGGTGGCACGGGTGCGTTCGGGGACATGCGGCTCCTCGCGGGCTCCTCGTCGGACTCACCCGGCACGACCGGGCGGCGGGCGCTCCTGACACCGCCCGCGACCTGACGAAGCATGGCACGAGGCACCCGTGCGGGTCGAACCCCGCCGACGGCCGGACGGTCCCGTCGGCGGGGTCGCGATGCCCGACCGGGTCAGTCGAAGACGGGCCCCTGGGTCCGCGTGCGCTTGAGCTCGAAGAAGCCGGGCGTGCTCGCGACGAGCACGCACCCGTCCCACAGCCGACCTGCGGCTTCGCCCTTCGGGGCGGGCGTCACGACGGGGCCGAAGAACGCGGTGTCGCCGAACGCGACGACCGGCGTGCCGACGTCCTCGCCGACGCGCCCGATCCCCTCGGCGTGCGACGCGCGGAGCTGCTCGTCGTAGGCGTCGGAACCCGCGGCCCCCGCGAGCGACGCGGGCAGGCCCACCTCCGCGAGCGCCTCGAGCAGCACCGCGTCGTAGTCCGTGCGGCCGCCCGGGTGCAGTCGCGTCCCGATCGCGTCGTAGAGCGGCTTGACGACCTCGTCGCCGTGCTCGACGCGGGCGGCGGTGACCACGCGCACCGGGCCCCACGCCTTCTCCATGAGCTCGCGGTACTCCTCCGGCAGGTCCCGGCCCTCGTTCAGCACGGCGAGGCTCATGACGTGCCAGCGGACGGTGACGTCGCGCACCTGCTCGACCTCACCCATCCATCGGCTCGTCATCCACGCCCACGGGCACACGGGGTCGAACCAGAAGTCGGCGACGCGCACGGCGTCCTCGGTCGCGGTGGTGTCGGACGTCGCGGTGAGGGTCACGGGACGGGTCTCCTTCGTCGTGGGCGGCGCCCGGTGGACCCGGGTCGCCGGAGTGTCGGGGCGGCGTGCGCGGACGGCGACGCCGTCGCCCACCCAGTCTCGACACCGGGCGGCCGCAGCGTATTCCCGGAGGGTGTTCCCGGGAGCGGGCGCGGGCGCCCGTGGGATGATCGTCCGTGGCCCACAGGCCGCCGTCGAGGCCGCCCGGCCCGACCCGAGACCGAGGAGATGCAGTGCCCGGAGAGAACCTCACCCGCGCCGAGGCGAGCGAGCGCGCGGCGATCGTCGACGTCCAGTCCTACGAGGTCGACCTCGACCTCACGACGGGGGCGACGACGTTCGCGTCGACGACCGTGGTGCGGTTCACCGCGACCGAGGGGGCGAGCACCTTCGTCGACCTCGTCGCCCCGACCGTGCGCGAGGTCGTGCTCAACGGGCGCTCCCTCGACCCGGCGGAGGTCTTCGCGGACTCGCGCATCGCGCTCGAGGGTCTGGCGGCCGACAACGAGCTGCGCGTCGTCGCCGACTGCGCGTACACGAACACCGGCGAGGGCCTGCACCGGTTCGTCGACCCGGTCGACGGCGAGGTCTACCTCTACACCCAGTTCGAGGTCCCCGACTCGCGGCGTGTGTTCGCCGTCTTCGAGCAGCCCGACCTCAAGGCGACGTTCGCGTTCACGGTCACCGCCCCCGCGGCGTGGGAGGTCGTGAGCAACCAGCCGACGCCGGCACCCGAGGCGCTCGGCACGAAGGCCGACCCGACGGGCACCGGCGCGGGCGACGTCGAGGTCGCGCGGTGGGCGTTCGAGCCGACGCCGCGCATCTCGTCGTACATCACCGCGCTCGTCGCGGGCCCGTACGTCGTCGAGCGCAGCGAGCTCACGTCGTCCGACGGCCGCACGATCCCCCTCGGGGTGTTCTGCCGCGCGTCGCTCGCGGACCACATGGACGCCGACTACGTCTTCGACAAGACCCGCGAGGGTTTCATGTTCTTCGAGTCCGCGTTCGAGCACCCGTACCCGTTCGACAAGTACGACCAGCTCTTCGTGCCCGAGTACAACATGGGCGCGATGGAGAACGCCGGCTGCGTCACGTTCACCGAGACCTACGTGTTCCGCTCCAAGGTCACGGACGCCGTCAAGGAGCGCCGCGTCGTGACGATCCTCCACGAGCTCGCGCACATGTGGTTCGGCGACCTCGTCACCATGAAGTGGTGGAACGACCTGTGGCTCAACGAGTCGTTCGCCGAGTACGCGTCGACGCTCGCGACCGCCGAGGCGACGGAGTGGCGCGAGGCCTGGACGACGTTCGCCGCGATGGAGAAGTCGTGGGCGTACCGCCAGGACCAGCTCCCCTCGACGCACCCGATCGTCGCGACGATCAACGACCTCGAGGACGTCTTCGTCAACTTCGACGGCATCACCTACGCCAAGGGCGCGTCGGTGCTCAAGCAGCTCGTCGCGTGGGTCGGCAAGGAGCAGTTCCTCGCGGGCGTCGCCGCCTACTTCCGCAAGCACGCCTGGGGCAACACCGAGCTGCGGGACCTGCTCGTCGAGCTCGAGGCCACGAGCGGGCGCGACCTCACGCAGTGGTCCGCGCTGTGGCTCGAGACGGCGGGCGTGAACACGCTGCGCCCCGAGTTCGAGCTCGACGCGCACGGCCGCTTCACGACGTTCACGGTGGTGCAGTCCGCCGCCCCCGACTACCCGACGCTGCGCCCGCACCGCCTCGGCATCGGCCTCTACGACCTCGTGGACGGCGTCCTCACGCGGGTCCACCGTGTCGAGGTCGACGTCGACGGCGCCCGCACCGAGATCCCCGAGCTCCTCGGGCTCGACCGCCCGCAGCTCGTCCTGCTCAACGACGACGACCTCGCCTACGCGAAGATCCGCCTCGACGACGCGTCGCTCCAGGTCGCCACCGAGCACCTCGCGGACCTGGCGGACCCGCTGGCCCGCTCGCTCGTCTGGGGTTCCGCGTGGGACGCGACGCGCGACGGCGAGACGCCGGCCGGCGACTACGTGCAGCTCGTGCTCGGCAACATCGCGCGCGAGACCGAGTCGACGACGATCCGCACGACGCTCAACCAGCTCGCGCTCGCCGCGAAGACGTACGTCGCGCCGGAGCGCCGGGACGAGACCCTCGCGCACGTCGGAGACGTGCTCTGGTCGCTCGCGCAGGACGCCGCCTCCGGCTCCGACCTGCAGTTCCAGCTCGTGAAGTTCTTCGCGCACCTCGCCTCCACCCCCGCGCACGGCGAGGCGCTACGGTCGCTGCTCGACGGCTCGGCCGCCCTCGACGGGCTCGAGATCGACACCGACCTGCGCTGGGAGATCCTCGAGGGCCTGGTCCTGCTCGATCTCGCGGACGACGACGAGATCGAGGCGACCCTCGCCGCCGACTCGACGGCGACCGGCCAGCAGTCCGCCGCCCGCGCCCGTGCGACGGTGCCCACCGCCGAGGCGAAGCGCGCGGCGTTCGACCGCCTCGTCGGCTCGGACGACGCGCCCAACGCGATCGTCCGCGCCACGACGCTCGGCTTCCAGCACGTCAACGACCCCGAGTCGCTCGCGCCCCTCGTGGGCACGTACTTCGACGCGCTGCTGCCGCTGTGGGACCAGCGGTCGTACCACATCGCCGAGGCGCTGGTGACCGGGCTCTACCCGGCACCGCTCGCGAGCACCGTGCTGCGCGACGCGACCCAGGAGTGGCTCGACGCGAACGCCGACGCCGCCCCCGCGCTCCGTCGCCTCGTCGTCGAGAACCTCGCCGGCGTCGAGCGCGCCCTCACCGCCCAGGCCGCCGACGCCTGACCTCTCCCCGAAGCGCCGGGTCGCCCGTCACGACGGAACGGCCCGGCGCTTCGCACTCTGTCTCGACGCACGGTCGGTGTCCGCGACCCGAAGTCGGCGTCAAGCCCGCGAGGCCGGTCCGCGGTGCGGCGCTGCCCACGGCCCGCCGCCCGCCGAGGTACGACCCCGCCACGCGGGTCGTCTCCCGGCCGGGCGAAGACCACGGCGAGACGACGTCGGGCGGGGTGGGTGGTGGTGCCGCGTCGTGGCGGGCCTGGAACGAGGGATCGTCCGGAGTGAGCTGGCGAACGCAGGACGATCCCGACCGAGAACACGGGAGCCGCGAGGAACGAGCGGCGGATGGAAGTCGCGGCACCACCACCCACCCCGACCACCCAGGGCGGCCACACGCCGTCGGGCACGGTGACCACGGCTCTACCTCGGCCAACCACGGCTCTACCTCGCGCGACCAGGGTTCTACCTCGCCCGACCAGGGTTCTCCCTCGGCGGGTCAGAGGGCGTCGTTCATGGCCTTCGCGAGGGAGCGCAGGCGGGCGGAGTCGAAGAGGTCCTCGAGCAGGACGACGTTGCCCGACGAGTCACCGAGCGGAACCTTCCAGTTGGGGTACTCCTGGTCGGTGCCGGGCTGGTTCTGCGAACGGCGCTCCCCCACGGCGTCGGCGAGCGAGACGCCGAGCAGGACGGCAGGCGTGGCGCGGATCAGGCGGTGCAGAGCCTCGACGAGCTCGCGCTCGGACGCGTCGTCACCGACGAGCCCGCGCTCGCGCAGGAACGCGACCATGGCGTCGCGCTCGGCGCGGGCCGCGCGCCGCACGTCGGCGACGTCCTCGGTGAGGACGCGCAGGCGGTCCCGGAGCTCGACGTGCTCGCCGGCGAGGTATCCCGCCGTCGGCGGCAGGTCGTGGGTCGTGACGGTGGCGAGCGCGAGCCGGCGGTAGTCCTCCGGGGGCAGCGGCGCACCGTCGCCCGTCTTCTCGAACCAGAGCACGGACGTGCCCAGCACGCCGCGGTCGGCGAGGTAGTCGCGCACCCAGGGCTCGAACACGCCGAGGTCCTCGCCGATGACGATCGCCCCGGCGCGGTGGGCCTCGAGGCACAGGATGCCGATGAGGGCCTCGTGGTCGTAGCGGACGTACGCGCCGGCGTCGGCGCGCGCGCCGCCCGGGATCCACCACAGGCGGAAGAGCCCGATGACGTGGTCGATGCGGATCGCGCCCGCATGGCGCAGGACGGTCCGCAGCATGTCGCGGTAGGGCGCGTACCCGGCGCGGGCGAGCGCGCGCGGGTGCCACGGCGGCTGGGACCAGTTCTGCCCCTGCTGGTTGTACATGTCCGGCGGCGCGCCGACGGAGACCCCGGTGGCGAGCACGCCACGGTGCGCCCACACGTCGGCTCCCTCGGGATGCACGCCGACGGCGAGGTCGTGCATGATCCCGACCGACATGCCCGCCTCGCGCGCGGTGCGCTGGGCGGCGCGGAGCTGCTCGTCGGCGACCCACTGGAGCCAGCAGTAGAACTCGACCCGGTCGGCGAGCTGGTCGCGCAGCGCGGCGACGGTCGGCCCGTGCGGGTCGAACGCACCGGGCGGCCAGTCGCGGTCGCCGTAGTGGTCGGCGAGCGCGCACCACGTCGCGAAGTCCTCGAGGCCCCGGCCCTGCTCGGCACGGAACGCGTCGAGCGACGCCTGACGCGCGGTCGAGCGCGGCGCGGCGAAGACGACCTCGAGCGCGGCCTTCTTGGCGTCCCAGGCCGCGTCGCGGTCGATCGGTCCGGGGTCGGTGTCGAGGTCGCGCACCGGGTCGAACGCCCACTCGACGAGGGAGCGGTCCGCGGCCGACAGGTAGCCCGTCTCGCGGATGTCCTCGACCCGGACGTAGAGCGGGTTGACGAAGCGCCGGCTCGTCGGCAGGTAGGGCGACGGCGTCATGGGCGTTCGCGGCTCGGCGGCGTGCAGCGGGTTGACGAGCACGAAGTCGGCCCCGGCCTCGCGCGCGGACAGCCAGGCGAGGTCGGCGAGGTCGGCCAGGTCGCCGACGCCCCACGAGGCCCGCGAGCGCACCGAGTAGAGCTGGGCCATGAAGCCCCACGCGCGCCGCTCGACGACCGCGGTGGGCAGCTCGAGCCGTTGCGGCGTCACGACGAGCGTCGCACGGGCCTGCGTCCCGTCGCTCTCGGCGTGCAGGTCGTGCCACCCGAGGGGCAGGTCGGCGGGCACCTCGAACGTCGCGCGCCCCACGCGCCGGCCGTCGACCGTGCGCGGCTCGACGAACACGTCGAGCTGGCCGAGGTCGCGGCGCTCGCGCGTGGCCCGTGCCGCGTGCTGCCCGGTCGGCTGGCCACCGTGGCGTGACGGCTCGGCCTCGAGCTCGACCCACACCTCGACGGCGGACCCGTCGAGGACGTGCACGGGGAGCGGCACGGCGTCGCCCTGCCGCACGACGACGGTCGGCGGCAGCATCTGACGCCAGGCGTCGTCGCGCGAGTGCTCGAGGCTGACCGCCACCTTCTCGGGCGACGAGGCGGGCACGCCCAGGGCCTCGAGCACGGCGACGAGCGTCGAGGCGCGGACCTGGCGGCGCGTCCCGTCGAAGTCCCAGAAGTCGGACGCGACACCGTGGGCGTCGGCCAGCTGCACCAACGGCTCGGGCAGGTCCGTCTGCGGGGGTTCGCTCACGCCTGCATCCTGCCAGAACGCAGGCCCGCGAGCAGCGCGTTCGCCCGGCGCGCCCAGGGACCGCCCACCCGCCCCGGGTACCCTGCGCTCATGTCTCGGCCTGCCTTCCTCGCTCTGGTGCCGCTCCCTGCGGCCTCGAACGACGAGCCCCCCCTGGAGCCCTTCGACCCGTCGAGCACCCAGTCGTGGCTCGACTGGTTCGTGGGGCTCCCCCTGCGCATCCTGCTCATCGTCGCCATCGGCTCGGTCGTGCTCGCCCTCGTGCGCCGCGTGATCAGGAAGATCACCGAGCACATCGCCGAGGGGACCCCGACGCTGCGGGGCAAGCGCCTCAAGGGGATCGGCGAGAGCGCTGCGGGCAGCGTCCTGCTGCGCGCGAACCCGCTCGCGTCCGCGCGGCGGGCGCAGCGCGCCCGCACGGTGGGTTCGGTGCTGCGCTCGACCGCGAACATCGTCATCGGCGCGACGATCGTGCTCATGGTGCTCGCCGAGCTGGGCGTCAACATCGCCCCGTTCCTCGCGTCCGCCGGCATCGTCGGCGTCGCGCTGGGCTTCGGCGCCCAGAGCCTCGTCAAGGACTTCCTGTCCGGGACGTTCATGCTGCTCGAGGACCAGTACGGCGTCGGCGACACCGTCGACTTCGGCGAGGTGACCGGCACCGTCGAGGAGGTCGCGCTGCGCGTCACCAAGGTCCGCGACGGCAACGGGACGCTGTGGTACGTGCGCAACGGGGAGATCCTGCGCACGGGGAACAAGACGCAGGAGTGGGGCCGCGCCGTGGTCGACGTGCGCGTCGCGTACTGGGCGGACGTCGAGGCGGTGCGCGCGGCGTTGCTCGCCGCGGCCGAGGACGTCGGCGCCGACCCCGTGCTCGGCACGTACTTCCTGGAGCCCCCGGAGGTCACGGGCATCGAGGCGATGACGGCCGAGGCGTTGCAGCTCAAGGTGCAGGTCAAGACGCAGGCCGCGATGCAGTGGGAGGTGGCGCGCGCGCTGCGCGCCCGCGTCCGCCAGGGGCTGTCCGACGCGCGGATCCCCCTCGCGGGGGCGCAGCAGGTGGTCGTCCTCGACCACTCCCCGTCCGTACCGGACGACCGGCGCGACGAC
Source organism: Cellulosimicrobium cellulans (assembly GCF_006539945.1). Lineage (GTDB taxonomy): Bacteria > Actinomycetota > Actinomycetes > Actinomycetales > Cellulomonadaceae > Cellulosimicrobium > Cellulosimicrobium cellulans. Next base: position 25,255 of record NZ_BJNZ01000024.1, read on the forward strand.
GGTCCGGTCGCGTCGGCGCCGGACGAGCACGCGGCGCGCGACCGCCGCGGCGCCGCGGCGGCGACCGTCGTGCAGGACCGCACCGGCGGCACGGCCGGTCCGGCAGCCTGAGCCGGGTGGCGCCGTCGGGCACGTGGACCGACGGCGCCGGCCCTCCGCCCCGGAGGGCCGCAGGGGTCAGCGCAGGCCGTCGAGCTCCGCGGCGAGGTTGTCGGCCTCGGGGCCGACGATGACCTGGACGACGCGGCCCGAGCGCACGACACCGAACGCGCCGGTGGCCTTGAGGCGCGCCTCGTCGACGAGCTGCGGGTCGGTCACCTCGACGCGCAGTCGCGTGATGCACGGCTCCAGGTCGACCACGTTGCCCTGGCCCCCGAGGGCTTCGAGGATCTGCTGTGCCTTCTGGTCCGAGGGGGTGCTCATCGAAAGTGTCTCCTGAGGCGAGTCGCGGGTGGGATCCGCGCGGGGGATCCGGGGTGTCGGGGTGCCGTGCACCTGGGATCAGCCTAGTCTCCTCGCGAGGTTGTCACCGGATCGACGCGAGCCCGCAACCGCGGCGCAACAGGCGTGTGCCGCGCGCGTGCGACGGTCGGGACGGTGGCGGGCACGCGTGCGCACCGGCCCGGGCACCCGGGTCGCACGCCCGAGACGGACAGGAGCGAGGTCGTGACGGGCGGAGTTCAGGACGAGGCACGGCAGGTCATCACGGGCATCGGCGTGTGCCCCGGCACGGTCGTCGGGCCGGTGGTGCTCATGCCGGAGGCCATCGACGAGCCGGCACCCGGGCTGCGGATGGGCCCGCGCGAGGACCACGAGGCGCAGGCGCGGCGCGTCGACGCCGCGGCCGAGCAGGTCGCGGGCGACCTCCAGCGCGCCGCGGACGCCGCCGACGGCGACGCGCGCGACGTCCTCGAGGCGACGGCAGCCATGGCGGCCGATCCCACGCTGGCAGCCGACGCGCGACGCCGCGTGCTCGACGAGCACCTCGTGCCCGAGCGGGCGGTGTGGGAGGCCGCGGAGGAGGTCGTGCGGCAGTTCACCGAGCTCGGCGGGTACTTCGCCGAGCGCGCCCGCGACGTCGCGGACGTCCGCGACCGGCTCGTCGCGGCCCTCACCGGCCGTCCCGCGCCCGGGGTGCCCGAGCACACCGAGCCGTTCGTCCTCGTCGCGTACGACCTCGCACCGTCGGCCACGGCCGCGCTCGATCCCGCGCGCGTGCTGGCGATCGTCACGGACGGCGCCGGGCCGACGTCGCACACCGCGATCGTCGCGAACGCCAAGGGCATCCCCGCGGTCGTCGCGGCGACCGGGGCGAGCGCCGCGCTCGCGCCGGAGGACGTCGTCCTCGTCGACGGCGCCGCCGGCACCGTGGTCGTGCACCCGTCCGCGGAGCAGGTCGCCGCGGCGCGGGCGCGGTCGCAGCAGGTGCGTACGTTCGACGGCACCGGCCGCACGCGCGACGGGCACCGCGTGCAGCTCCTCGCGAACGTCGGCGACCCCGCGGGCGCCGCTCCCGCGGCCGCGGCGGGCGCGGAGGGCGTGGGGCTGTTCCGCTCCGAGTTCTGCTTCCTCGACCGCGAGCAGCCACCGACCGTCGAGGAACAGGTGACGGCCTACCGCACGGTGTTCCGCGAGTTCGGCGGTCGCAAGGTCGTCATCCGCACGCTCGACTCGGGGGCCGACAAGCCGCTGCACTTCCTCACCGTCGACGACGAGGAGAACCCCGCGCTCGGCGTGCGCGGGCTGCGCACCGCCGCGCGGTGGCCGGAGCTGCTCGAGCAGCAGCTCGACGCGATCGCGCAGGCGGCCGCGGCCGAGGAGGCCGAGGTGTGGGTCATGGCGCCGATGGTCTCGACGGTGGGCGAGACCGAGTGGTTCGTCGAGCGCTGCCGCGCCCACGGACTCGACGTCGCGGGCGTCATGGTCGAGGTCCCGAGCGCGGCGCTGCTCGCGGGCCCGATCCTCGCGCGCGCCGCCTTCGCCTCGATCGGCACGAACGACCTCACGCAGTACACGATGGCCGCCGACCGTCTCCTGGGCTCGCTCGCCGAGCTGAGCGACCCGTGGCAGCCGGCGGTGCTGCGGCTCGTCGAGGCGACGTGCGCCGGCGGCGCGCAGCAGGGCCGGCCCGTGGGGGTGTGCGGAGAGGCGGCCTCGCAGCCCGTGCTGGCCGTCGTGCTCGTGGGCCTCGGGGTGTCGTCGCTGTCCATGACGGCACGGGCGATCCCCGACGTCGCCGCGCTCCTGCGCGAGGTGGACCTCGACGAGTGCCGACGGCTCGCGCGGCTCGCGGTCGAGGCCGAGAGCGCGGCCGAGGCCCGCGCCCTCGTCCGCGAGAACCTGCCGGTGCTCGCCGAGCTCGGCCTCTGACGCGGACGGCGCGGCACCCGTCACGGCGAGCGCGGCACGCCCCGTGTGACGTGCGCCCCGGTCCCCCGCGCCGGGGCCGGACGGAACCGCGCCCGGTGCGATGATGGGCCGGTGACGACCGAGCCCACCCCCCGCCCGACGCTGCCCGTCGCCGGTCTGTCGAACGGCCCGGCGACCGGAGCCGAGACCGACTCCGCGCCGGTGCGTCCGAGCCGCACGTTCTACGACGAGGTCGGCGGCCACGAGACGTTCGTCCGCCTCGTCGACGCGTTCTACGCGGGCGTCGCCGACGACCCGGTCATGCGCCCGATGTACCCCGAGCAGGACCTCGGCCCGGCGCGCTGGCGCCTCACCGCGTTCCTCGAGCAGTACTGGGGCGGCCCGACGACGTACAGCGAGCAGCGCGGGCACCCGCGCCTGCGGATGCGGCACGCCCCGTTCAAGGTCAACCCCGAGGCGCGCGACCGCTGGCTCGCCCACATGCGTGCCGCCGTCGACACCCTCGACCTGCCGCCGATCCAGGAGGCGACGCTGTGGGACTATCTGGAGCGCGCGGCGCACTCGCTCCTCAACACCTTCGAGGACTGACCGACCCGCCACCCGAGCGAAGGAGCCCCCACCCGTGACCCCCGAGCCCACGCCGCCGTCGACCTCCTCCCCCGGCCCGACGTCGGACGCCGCCCCGCGCGAGCAGGTCCCCAACCCGCTGAACCACCTCCTCGACGTGCTGCGCCTCGAGCGAGTCGGTGACGGCGACGGGTCGGCCGCCGACCCCGAGCACTTCCGCGGCGAGAGCGTGCACCAGCCGACGGGCCGGGTCTACGGCGGCCAGGTGCTCGCGCAGGCCGTCCTGGCCGCGGGGCGCACCGTCCCCGACGGTCGGCTCCCCCACTCGCTGCACGGCTACTTCCTGCGGCCCGGCGGTCTCGACGTGCCGATCGACTTCGCGGTCGAGCGGCTGCGCGACGGGCGCTCGTTCAGCGCACGCCGGACGCACGCGATCCAGCACGGCAAGCCGATCCTGTCGATGATCGCCTCGTTCCAGGAGGACCAGGGCGGCATCGAGCACTCGTCGCCGATGCCCGCCGCCCCCGCCCCGGAGGAGGTGCCGTCCGCGCTCGACGTGCTCGGCGGCATCGACCACCCGATCGCGCGCTTCTGGTCGCACCACTCGGCGTTCGAGCTGCGGCACGTGGGCGGGTCGCTCTACCTCGGCCCCGACCACGAGCCCAAGGACCACCAGATGGTGTGGATGCGGGCTCGCGGCGGCGTCGGGGACGACCAGCTGCTGCACCGCGCGCTCATGGCGTACGCGTGCGACCAGGTGATGCTCGAGCCGATCCTGCGCCAGTCGGGCACGAGCTGGGTGACGCCCGACCTGTCGATCGCGAGCCTCGACCACGCGATGTGGTGGCACCGCGACGCGCGCGTCGACGAGTGGCTGCTCTACGTGCAGTCGGCGTCGAGCGCCCAGGGCGGCCGCGGGCTCGGCGCGGCGCGCGTGTTCGCGCAGGACGGGACGCTCGTCGCGTCCATCGCGCAGGAGGGCATGGTCCGCCTCCCGGCGCTGTGAGCGCCGGGAGGCGGACCGCCCTCACCGCGGGTTCCGGCCGGGTTCCAGCCGGGTTCCGGCCGGGTGCCGGCCGGGTGTCAGCCGCACGCGACCGTCGGTGACGACGGCGGCGCTCCCGTGCCGATGAAGCCGAAAGACGTCGTCCCACCGGCGGCGAGCGTGCCGTTCCAGCCGACGTTCGTCGCGGTCAGGACGCTCCCGCTCACGCTCGTCGTCGCGTTCCAGGCCTGCGACAGGCCGCCGGGCGCGAGGTCGAGCGACACGGTCCAGCCCGAGACGCCGGACGCGCCGGCCGTGACCGTGACCTCGCCCTGGTACCCGCCCTGCCACGACCCGGTGGTCCGGTAGGCCGCGGTGCAGGCCCCCGGCTCCGGGCCCGCGTCGTCCGCGAGCGTGGTCGCCTCGGCGGCGAGGGAGACGGGCGAGAGGTTCCCCGCCGCGTCGCGCGCCCGCACCGTGTACCGGTACGTGGTCTCGGGGTCGAGGTCCTCGTCGGTGTACGTCGTGCGCGCCGTGGACCCGACGACCACGCCGTCCCGCAGCACGTCGTAGGCCGCCACGCGGACGTCGTCGGTCGACGCCGTCCAGGACAGCGACGCCGTGGACGACGTGGTGCCGGTCACCGCGAGGCCGGCGGGCGTCGTCGGCGACTCGGTGTCCGGCTCGGTCGGGACGTCCTCGCCGAACAGCCGGTCGTAGTCGGCGAGCGCCGTCGCGACCGCCGTCTGGGCCCAGAACCGGTGGTAGGTGAACTCGGGCGCCGGTCCGCCGTCGAGGTGCGCCTGGACCTTCGCCCAGTCCGGGTCGTCGAGGTAGAACGAGCGGATGTCGAGGAACGAGACCCCCGGCTCGACGACGTCGCCGTTCGGCATGGTGCCCGTCCACCCGGCCGGCACGTACGTCCCGTTGCCCGTGGTCGAGGTCAGGACGTCGTCGAAGCGGGCGTAGTCCCCACGCGTCTCGGTCGTCGCGACGCCGATCGGGTCGCTGTTCTGCTCCCAGATCGCGTCGAGCAGGTCCTTCGCGACCTGCTGCGCCGCGTCGTGCTGAGGTCCCTCGCCGCCGGCCGCGTAGTACATGAGCGAGCGGGCGAGGGCACCGGCGACGCCGACGTCCTGGCCGTAGCCCGTCACCTCGACGCTCAGTCCCGCGTTGTCGCCCGGGTCCTGGGGGTCCCAGTCGTCCGGCTGGCCGGACCACGCGAGGTTGGACGGGATCTGCCAGGAGTCGTCCGTCACCGTGACGTGGTCGATGACCCACGGCACCCACTTGTCGAGGATCGCCCCGGCGCGCTCGTCGCCCGTCTCCTCGTAGAGCTGCGCGATCCGCTCGACCCCCCAGCCCTGCATGCCCATCCACGAGTTGGACGGCGGGTCGTGGTAGACGGGCGCCTCGGTGTACGCCATGCCGTAGAACGTCGCGACGTCGTCGGGCCGGTCGGCGTAGTGGCCGTCCCACGAGTTCGTGCTGCCGCCCGCGATCCCGCCCTCGGGCGACTGGAGCCACTGGAAGAGCTCGATCTGGCGGTCGAGGCTCGTGCCCCAGTCGTCGCTCGCGGTGGGCGACGCCGGCCGGAGGGCGGGGTCGTTCGCGAGCGCCCAGGCCGCCATCGGGTTCTGGTACCCGAAGTGCGCGTGGCTCGACCCGATGCGCCAGGCCCACGGGCCGGACGTGTCGAGCGCGCCGCCCCACGCGTAGTACCAGGACAGGAGGTAGTGCGCGCTGCTCCGGCCCGACCCCGCGGCGCACGACGTGGACTCGCAGCCGGGCGTCTTGAAGTACTTGTCGAACAGCGCGTAGCGCAGGTAGTCGCCCATCTTCGAGGCCTTGCCGACCGTGTCGGCGACGGCCTCGGGCTGGCCCTGCTCGGTCGCGAACTTGTTCGCCCAGTAGGCCGCCTCGACCGCGCGCGCGTCGGCGTCTGGCGCGTTGGTGTACTTCCACTGCTTCGCGTACGACGCGTCGCCCGTGAAGAGGTCGAGGTAGCCGTTCTCGCCGCCGTAGCTGAAGTCGTCGATCGACGGCTGGGGCACCGTCTCCCAGACGGACTCCTGCGGGCCACGCTGGAACGTGTTGATGTACGACGTGCCCTCGTGGTCGGGCCCGAGCAGCGTCGAGGAGCCCGGTGCGGCGCCGAAGCCGTACACGTTGTCGACGTCGGCGAGCCAGTGCATGCCGTAGACCTCGGGTGTGCCGTAGGCCGACCGCAGCTCGGCCGCGATCGGGTCGGAACCGACGGAGACCGACGTGTCGAGCTGCGACGGGTACTGGCTCGGGTGGTTGAACTCCGGCGCGTACGTCGCGGGCTTGGCCGGGTTGTACGCCCCGTTGGTGGGCTGGTTCTCCGTGGTGGGGATCATGTACGCCTCGAGCGTGTCCCACGCGTGGTTGAACGGCTCCCAGTCGCCGGTCACCTGGCCGTACGACGTCTCGAGCCACAGCCAGAAGGAGTACGCCTCCGACGTCGTCTCGTGCCCGTAGTCCGGCGCCTCGACCATGAGCGTCTCGACCGCGTGGTACGGGATGCCCTGGGGCGAGAAGTACCCGTTCGCGGGGTCGTGGATCTTCGCGTACAGCTCCAGGAAGCGCTGCGTGTACTCGCCGTCGACGAGCGCCGCGGCCGCCTCCGCCGTCGTGGACCGGGGCGGGGCAGGGTCGGCGCTCGCCGGGGGGACGGTGGCGAGCGCCGTGAGCGCGACGCCGGCGGCGAGCGCCGCTGCCGTCGTGCGCCGGGCTCGCGCGTGCGGGGCGGCGGTGGGTGGTGGCGCTGCGCGCCGGGACGTGCGTGGCATCGTGCTCCCTCTCGTCGTCGAGCCCCGCGGCGGCGGTCGCGGGGGCGCCGTCGTCGGCTCCCCCACCCCCACGGGTCGATCGACTCTCGGCGGCTGCGACCGGCCGTCACAACGCACGAAACGTTTCGGACGGCGCCGACCACGGCACGACGGCGCCGTGCGCGCGGGCCCGGCGCCGCGCGAGCGCGGCCCCGGCACGGCGCAGCACCTCGAGCGCGTCCGGTGCGTCGGTGACGTCGCCGAGGTGCTCGACGACGGCCGACCCGCACGCCCCCGCCGCGCGGACCGCGGCGTGGCGGGCCGCATCGTCGGAGACGCCGTCGAGGAGCACCACGAGGTCGGTCGGCGCCAGCACGCACAGCGAGCCGGCCGGACCCAGCGCGCCACGGAGGCGGTGGATCGTGGGGACGGTCGGCGGCACCTCCAGCCCGACGGCCAGGACGTGCGCGCCGTACCCCTCGACCCGCCCGCCGCGCCCGATCGCCTGCTCGAGCCGGTCCACGAACAGGGTGCGGTGCAAGACGCCCGAGTCGGGGTCGACGAGCGCCCGCGCGCGCAGCTCGCTGCGGAACCGCTCGACGTCGGACAGGACGGCGAGGGCGCCGACCATGCGGGCCGGGCGACCGCCGGCGTCGGGCACGGTCACCGCACGGCAGCGGACCCGCACGTGCTCGCCGTCCGCGCACCGCAGCCGGTGCTCGACGTCGAGCGGCTCGGTCGTCCCCGCGAGCTGCGCGGCGACGGCGGCGTGCACGGCCTGCACGTCGTCCGGGTGCACGCGGCCGAGCCACTCCTCGGGGTCGTCCCGGAGGTCGGCCACGTCGCAGCCCACGATGCGGGCCCACGCCGGCGACCAGCGCACGACGCCCGTCTCGACGTCCCAGTCCCACGTGCCGTCATGGGACGCGATGGACACGAGCGCGGCGCGCTCGGCCCCCGCCTCGACCTCGAGCGCGAGCTCGCGCACACGGTCGGCGGCGTCGGCGAGCGCGTGCTGCTGCTCCCTCAGCGAGCTGACCAGGGTCTCCCGGTCGAGCGCGACGGCGAGCATCGCCGCCCAGTGGTTGTACCGCTCGCGGGTGCTCGTCGTCCGCGTGTCCACGAGGCCGCCCACGACGAGGAAGCCCCAGTCGGAGCGGCCGAACGCGACGGGCGCGACGACCGTGAGCGACCGCGGGTCGAGGAGCTCGCGCGGTGGGAACTGCGCGGTCGGCAGGACCGTCCCCACGAGCCGCTCGACCGCCGTTCCCCCGCCGCGCACGCCGACGACCCGCAGCACGCGGCGGCCGGAGCCGTCGTCGGCGTCCTCCCACAGCGCGAGGGCCGCCGTCCCGCCCACCCCGCGGGGGAGCCAGTCGAGGCGGCGCAGCCCTGCTTCGTCGCCGCGCAGGAGGCCGAGGTCGACCTCGTAGAGGTCCACCAGGTCCTGCTCGAGCCGTCCCGTGCGCGCGACGGTCCCGTGCGCGCACCCGCGCGCGACGGCGACGACCACCTCGGCCGCGGTCGCCCGGACGGCCTCGGCGCGCACGGCGGCCGAGCTCGCCGGGGGGTCCCGGTGAGCGCCGCGCGACAGGACGGTCCGGCCGAGCTGGGACGCGCGCGCGCCCGGGCGTCGCCGCCGTACGTCGCGCACGAGCGCGGCGACCTCGGCCTCGAGCGCCGGCACGATCTGCTCGAGCGCCTCCTGCGACGGGCGCAGACCCGCGGTCCGGTCCGCGAGCGAGCGCAGCGCCGCGGCCGGGGGGACGGTGCCGGTCTCCGCGGCCCCCCGGAGCAGGTGCCGGAGCACGAGGAGCCACGCGTCGACCGGGGCGGGGCGCTGGCCGCCGTCCGGCGCGCGCCGACGCAGGACGCCCCGCGCGTCCGACCGGTCGAGGACGGGGGCGAAGACGACCCGGGCGACCTCGTCCAGGGGCCGGGCCGGGTCGACGGGCCTCGGCACGGCATCGGCACGGACGGCCGGGGCGCCGATGAGCTCGCCCTGCGTCCCCTCCAGGCACCCGCACGACTCGCGCCGGATGAGGGCCGCACGCCCCAGCCGGTTCTCCCGGCCCACGCTCTGACCGCGTGCCCGCGCGACGAGCAGCTCCGCCACCCGTTCGCCGACCTGGTCGTGCAGGGGGTCGACCGTCGACAGGCGGGGCCGCGAGCGCGCGCCCGAGTCGGCGTGGTCGAACCCCACCACCGCCTGCTCCGCGGGCAGCTCGATCCCGCTGGCCTGCAGGCCGCGCATGAAGCCGATCGCGTTGCGGTCGGTGGCGGCGAGCGTCGCCGTCGTCGGCAGTCCTCGGGAGGCGAGCCGCCGCGCGACCACCTCGGCGCTCGCCTCCTGGTTGTCGCGCGTGCGGTAGACCCACGACGGCGACCACGCGAGGTCGTGCGCGGCCAGCGCCGCGCGGTAGGCGTCGTAGCGCTCGAGCGTGTCGCGCTGGTCGGTGTTGCCGACGAAGCCGATGCGCCGGTGGCCGTGCTCGACGAGATGGTCCACGGCGGCGCGCACGCCGCCCGCGTTGTCGGGCGAGACCGCGGGGGCGCGCAGCCCGTCGGCCCGCACCCCGAGGAGCACCAGGGGGATGCCCGAGGCGTCGAGCTCGCGCAGCTCGGCGTCCGCGAGCGCCGTCGTCATGACGACGAACCCGTCGAACGAGGAGCGCCCGAGCAGCGGCCGCCGACCCGGCGGGCCGGGGAACTCGTCCCGGTCGAGGTCGGGCGGGTACGTCTGGAGGGCGACCACCCGGTGCCCGTGCGCCCGCAGGACCCGGGCGATCCCCGCCAGGGACCGCCCGAAGTAGAAGCCTCCGACCACGGGGCACAGCACACCGAACGTCAGGTGCTCCCCCGCCTGTCTCGGGCGCCTCGTCGCGTCCGTCGACATCCTTGTCACCGTCCCCGTCACGTCATCGTCACCGAGTCCTGATAGGCATCATGCACCCAAACCGGGCACAGTGTGGGAGCGTGACCACTAACTCCCCCGGCGGAGCACCCTCGCCACGCGCCGCCAGCCCGGCCGAACGACGCATCACGATCACCGACGTCGCGCGCGCGGCGGGAGTGTCGATCGCCGTCGTCTCCTACGCCCTCAACGGCCGTCCCGGCGTGTCCGAGCGCACGCGCCGGCACGTCCTGCGCACCGCTGCCGACCTCGGCTGGCGCCCGAGCGCGGCCGCACGCTCGCTGCGCGCCAGTGCCCGCAGCGTGGCGCTCCAGGTCGTGCACGCGGCGGAGGGAGCTGCCGGGCCCGCTCGCGCCCTGGCACTCGCGGCCGGCATGCGCGCCGTCCTCGCGGAGCACGACCTCGCCCTCAGTCTCGAGGTCACCGACGACCGGGAGGAGGGCGCCCGGGAGCTCGAGGCCGGCTGGTCCGAGCGGCGGCACGCCGCGTACGTCGTGGTCGACGCCCACGCGCGCGATCCCCGGACCCGGGTCGCGCGCGAGGCCGCGATCCCGTTCGTCGAGGTCGCGCCCGGCCCGCCCGAGCCCGCCGCCCCGGGCGCGCGGACCTGGTTCACCGGCGACGCGGACTCCCGCGCGGCCCGCTACCTCGTCGAGCTCGGCCACCGGCGGATCGCGGTCCTCGTCTCGGACGCGCAGGACGAGGTGGCGCGCACCCTGGTCGCGGCGACCCGCGACGCAGGCGGCCCGGAGGCCCGGGTCGACGTCGTCGAGTGCCGCACGTGGGAGGAGACGCGCTCGCGTGCGGCGCGGCTCGTCGCGCACGACTCGCGCCCCACCGCCGTGCTCACCGACACGGACGTCGCCGCGCTCGCGGTGCTCGAGGCCGGACGGAGCCAGGGGCTCGAGGTCCCGTGGGACCTGTCGGTGCTGTCCGGCGAGGACTCCGCGACGTGCCGGCTGGTCGCTCCCGCGCTGACCGCCGTGCACCGGCCCTTCCAGCGGCTCGGCGCGCACGTCGCGGACGTCGTCGTCGCACGGCTGGGTCTCGGGCGCCCGGTCGCGCGGCCCGACGCCGACCCGGCCGCGGCCCGTCCGCCCGTCGACCGCGAGCGTCCCGCCGCGCGCCTCCTCCTGCGTGGGACGACGGCGCCACCGCGGGGGGCCTAAACGTTTCAGCCGGTAGCCGACGGCGGTCCCGGTTCGTCACGTTGTCACCGCCGGGCAGAGCCGCCCGGTGCGCGGACCCGTCCGCGCCCCCGGACCCTTGGAGGACCACGTGCCATCCCGATCCAGCCGACCGCGCAGGGGCGCGGCCGTCGCCGCGTCGCTCGCGCTGCTCGCCGCCCCGCTGGTCGCGACCGCCGCGCCGGCGAACGCCGCCGAGCCACGCGTGAGCAACCCGTTCGCCGGTGCCACGCAGTACGTCAACGAGTTCTGGTCCGCCAACGTCGAGGCCGCCGCCGATCGCGCCGGTGGCGACCTCGGTTCCCGCATGCGGGCGATCGCCGACGAGCCCACCTCGGTCTGGATGGACCGCATCAGCGCGATCGAGGGCAACGCCGACGGCCCGGGCCTGCGGCACCACCTCGACGCCGCGATCGAGCAGAAGCAGCCCGGCGTGCCGATGGTGTTCAACCTCGTGATCTACGACCTGCCCGGTCGCGACTGCTACGCGCTCGCGTCCAACGGCGAGCTCAAGCCGAACGCCACGGACATGGCGCGGTACAAGACCGAGTACATCGACGTCATCGCCGACATCCTCGACGACCCCGCCTACGAGGACCTGCGCATCGTCGCGACGATCGAGCCGGACTCGCTGCCGAACCTCATCACGAACATCAGCACGCCCGACTGCCAGGCGTCCGCGCCGTACTACCGCGAGGGCGTGAAGTACGCGCTGGACGCGCTCCACGACGTCGGCAACGTGTACTCCTACATCGACGCGGCGCACGCCGGCTGGCTCGGCTGGCCGAGCAACGCGGGCCCGGCGGCAAAGCTCTTCAAGGAGGTCGTGCAGTCGACGGAGGCGGGCTACGCGTCCGTCGCCGGCTTCGTCACGAACACCGCCAACTCGACCCCGCTGCACGAGCCGTTCCTCGAGGACGTCCAGCTCGGCAGCACGCCCGTGCGCTCGGCGTCCTTCTACGAGTGGAACGCCGACTTCGACGAGGCCGACTGGACGGCGCACCTCTACGACCTGCTGGTCGCCGAGGGCTTCCCGTCGTCGATCGGCATGCTCATCGACACCTCGCGCAACGGCTGGGGCGGCGAGGACCGCCCGACGGCGGTGAGCACGTCCACGAACCTCAACACCTACGTGGACGAGTCGCGCGTCGACAAGCGCATCCACCGCGGCGCCTGGTGCAACCCCGCCGGCGCCGGGATCGGCGAGCGCCCGCAGGTCTCGCCCGCGGGCTTCCCGGAGTCGCACCTGCACGCCTACGTGTGGGTCAAGCCTCCGGGCGAGTCCGACGGCGCGTCGTCCGACATCCCGAACGACCAGGGCAAGCGGTTCGACCGCATGTGCGACCCGACGTTCGTCTCGCCCAAGCTCGCCAACCAGCTCACGGGCGCCCTGCCCGACGCCCCGCTCGCGGGCCAGTGGTTCGAGTCGCAGTTCCGGATGCTCGTCGAGAACGCCTACCCGGCGATCGAGGGCGACGGCAGCGGCGGCCCCGCCGACACGACCGCGCCGTCGGTCCCGACGGGCCTGACGGCCGGGGCGACCACCACGACGTCGGCGGACGTGAGCTGGACCGCGTCCACCGACGACCGGGGCGTCACGGGCTACACCGTGCTCGTCGACGGCACGGCCGTGGGCACGACCGCCACGACCTCGTTCACGGTCACCGGCCTCGAGGCGGGCGCGTCCTACACCGTGACCGTCCGGGCGCGCGATGCCGCGGGCAACGTCTCGGCCGCGTCCGCGCCGCTCACCGTGACCACGGACGAGGACGGCGGCTCGGGCGGCGACGACCAGGCGCCGTCCGCCCCGACCGGGCTGCGGGTCTCGGGCGTGACGACCTCCACGGTCGCGCTCGCATGGAGCGCGTCCACCGACGACACGGGCGTGACCGGCTACCGCGTGTTCCGCGACGGGACGCAGGTCGCCCAGGTCACGACGACGTCGTACACGGACACCGGCCTCGCCGCCGGCACCGCGCACGTCTACGCGGTCCGTGCGGTCGACGCGGCAGGCAACGTGTCCGCGACGTCCGGCACGGTGACCGGCACGACCGAGGACGACACGCCCACCCCGGTGGGCGCGTGCACGGTCGCGTACACCGCGAGCTCGTGGAACACCGGGTTCACGGGGTCGCTGCGGATCACGAACGACTCCGCCGCCGCCCTGCAGAACTGGACCCTGACGTTCACCTTCGCGAACGGCCAGACGATCACGCAGGGCTGGTCCGCGCAGTACGCGCAGTCCGGCTCGACCGTCACCGTGACCCCCGCCGCGTGGAACACCACGCTCGGCGCGGGCGCGAGCGTCGAGGTCGGCTTCAACGGCTCCCACACCGGGACCAACACCGAGCCGACGTCCTTCACCCTGAACGGCGCGACCTGCGCGGTCGCCTGACCCGACGCCGACGGCCGGGGCGCGTGCGCCCCGGCCGTCGGCGCGCCGAGGGAAGGCGTGCTGCGGCGGTCCCCGGCGCGCGAGCGGGCCACACGTCCCGCACGATGACCGGGTGCGACTGCGTCGGGTGTCCGTGACCTCCCCCGGGTACTCGCGGCGCCCGAAGGGCGACTCGTGGGTGTTCCTCGACGTCGAGGGGCTCCCGCTCGGCGACGAGGACGAGCTCGTGCGGTGCACGCGCCTCGCGGTCCCGCCCGCCTGGTCCGACGTCTGGATCTGCCGGTACCCGAACGGGCACATCCAGGCGTTCGGGCGCGACGTCGCCGGTCGCGGCCAGTACCTGTACCACGAGCAGTGGCAGGTAAGGCGCGCGCGACGCAAGCACGACCACGTGCTCGACGTGGGCCGGCGCCTGCCCGCGGCCCGGCGCCGCGTCGAGCGCGAGCTCGCGCGGCCCGGCATGGGTCGTGACACGGTGCTGGCCCTCGCCTTCCGGCTGCTCGACCTCGCGTACTTCCGCGCCGGCGGCGAGATCTACGCGAAGCAGAACAACAGCTATGGCCTGGCGACGATCCGCAAGGAGCACGCACGGGTGCGGCGCGACGGGAGCGTCCACTTCCACTACCCCGCGAAGTCGGGGCAGGTGCGCGACGTCGTCGTGGACGACCCGGTGGTCGCCGAGCTCGTCACGACGCTCAAGCGGCGCCGCGGCGGCGTCGAGCTGCTCGCGTGGCGCGAGGACGGCCCCGACGGGCGCGCCGTGTGGCACGACGTCACGAGCGCCGACGTCCAGGCGGGCATCAAGGAACGGCTCGGCGACGACGCGACGCCCAAGGACTTCCGCACCTGGCACGCGACGGTGCTCGCGGCGCGCGCGCTCGCGGACGCAGGGGCCGCGCCCGCCTCCGAACGGGCGCGGCGCAAGGTCGTCACGGGGATCGTCAAGGACGTCGCGGAGGAGCTCGGGAACACCCCCGCCGTCGCACGGTCGTCGTACATCGACCCGCGCCTGTTCGACCTGTGGGAGCGCGGTGAGACCATCGGGTCCACGCGGTCGCAGACGCGCGCCGAGCGCGAGCTCCTGGAGCTCCTCTCGTGAGGGCCGCGGTCACCGGCGTCACCGGCTACGTGGGCGGGCGGCTCGTGCCCGAGCTCCTGCGCGCGGGGTTCGAGGTGCGCGCGCTCGCACGCCACCCCGAGCGGCTCGGGGGACGCGAGTGGGTGCACGACGTCGAGACGGTGGCCGCCGACGCTGCGGACCTCGACCAGATCCGGGCCGCGCTCGAGGGCGCCGACGTCGCGTACTACCTCGTGCACTCGCTCGGCACCGGGAGCACGTTCGAGGCGCGCGACCGTCGCACCGCGCTGACGTTCGCGCGCGCCGCGCGCGAGGCGGGCGTCGGGCGGATCGTGTACCTCGGCGGGATGTTCCCGGACGTCCCCGAGGGCGAGCTCTCGCGCCACCTCGCGTCGCGCAAGGAGGTCGGCGAGATCCTCCTCGCGTCGGGCGTCCCGACGACGGTGCTCCAGGCGGCGGTGATCCTCGGCTCCGGGTCCGCGTCGTTCGAGATGATGCGTTACCTCACCGAGCGGCTCCCGGCCATGACGACGCCGAAGTGGGTCGACAATCGCATCCAGCCCATCGCGGTGCGGGACGTGCTGCGCTACCTCGTCGGGTCCGCGACGATGCCGCCCGACGTCTCGCGCGCGTTCGACGTCGGCGGGCCCGACGTCCTCACGTACCGCGACATGATGCAGCGCTACGCGAAGGTGGCCGGGCTCCCCCGGCGCGCGATCGTCAGCGTCCCGGTGCTCACGCCGAAGCTGTCGAGCCACTGGGTCGGGCTCGTCACCCCCGTGCCGTCGGGCATCGCGAGGCCGCTGGTCGAGTCGCTCCAGCACGAGGTCGTGTGCCGGGAGCACGACATCCGGCAGTACGTGCCCGACCCGCCCGAGGGCCTCCTCGGGTTCGACCGTGCCGTCGAGCTGGCCCTGGAGCGCATCCACGACGGCGAGGTCGTGACGCGCTGGTCCTCCGCCTCGGTCCCGGGAGCGCCGTCGGACCCCCTGCCGAGCGACCCCGACTGGGCCGGCGGCTCGCTGTACGTCGACGAGCGGCGGACGGTCGTCGATGCGCCGCGCGACGTGCTCTGGCGCGTCGTCGAGGAGATCGGCGGGCAGGGCGGCTGGTACTCGTGGTCCCTCGCGTGGCGCGTGCGCGGGCTCCTGGACCGCGCAGTCGGCGGGCCCGGGCTGCGGCGCGGTCGGCGCGACGAGCGGCACCTGCGCGTGGACGACGAGCTCGACTGGTGGCGCGTCGAGGCGATCGAGCCGGGCCGTCGCCTGCTGCTGCGGGCCGAGATGCGCCTGCCGGGGCTCGCGTGGCTCGAGCTGCGCGTCGACGAGGCGGCCGCGGAGCTCCCGGACGCGACCGACCCCGACGCACCCGGGCCCTCGCCCGACGACGCGCGCGGGCCCGGCCGGACCTACTTCGCGCAGCGCGCGCTGTTCTACCCCCACGGCCTCGCGGGCCAGCTCTACTGGTGGGCGGTCAAGCCCTTCCACGGCGTCGTGTTCGGCGGGATGCAGCGCAACGTCGCCGCCGCCGCGGAGCGCGCCGCCCACGGCGGCTAAACGTTTCGGGGTCGCCCCCACCCTTGACCCCGGCTCCGCCGCCTCCGGACAGTGGCCCCGACCTGCGTCGACGCGGACGCAGACGGACCGAGAGGCAACCATGCACCCACGACCCACCGCGGTCCTCGCCACGGGCGCCCTGCTCGTCGCGAGCCTCGCGGCCACGACCCCGGCCTCGGCCGCGCCGAGCCCGGCGGCGAGCGCAGCGCCCGCCCCCGCAGCGACCGCCACGTCGGCCGCGGAGCCGAACTACGCCGAGGCGCTCCAGAAGTCCCTGTTCTTCTACGACGCCCAGCGCTCGGGCGACCTCCCCGACGACTTCCGGGTGAGCTGGCGCGGCGACTCGGCGCTCGACGACGGCGCCGACGTGGGGCTCGACCTCACGGGCGGCTGGTACGACGCGGGCGACCACGTGAAGTTCGGGCTGCCCATGGCCTTCACGACGACGATGCTCGCCTGGGGCGCCATCGCGAGCCCCGACGGGTACGCGGCATCTGGCCAGCGGGACGAGCTGCTCGACTCGCTGCGCTGGGTCAACGACTACTTCATCAAGGCCCACCCCGAGCCGGACGTGCTCTACGCGCAGGTCGGCGACGGCGACGCGGACCACAAGTGGTGGGGACCGGCCGAGGCGATGCCGATGGCCCGGCCGGCGTACAAGGTCGACCGGTCGTGCCCCGGGAGCGACGTCGCGGGCGAGACCGCGGCGGCCATGGCGGCGTCGTCGATCGTCTTCGCGGACTCCGACCCCGCCTACGCGGCCGAGCTCGTCGAGCACGCGGAGCAGCTCTACGACTTCGCCGACACCTACCGCGGCAAGTACTCCGACTGCGTGCCCGTGGGCGCGTTCTACAACTCGTGGTCCGGCTACCAGGACGAGCTCGTGTGGGGCGCGTACTGGCTGTACGAGGCGACGGGGGACGCCGCGTACCTCGCGAAGGCCGAGCAGGAGTACGCCGGTCTCTCGCGCGAGAACCAGACGAGCACGCCGTCGTACCGCTGGACGATCGCGTGGGACGACAAGACGTACGGCGCGTACGCGCTGCTGGCCCAGGCGACGGGCAAGCAGAAGTACGTCGACGACGCGAACCGGTGGCTCGACTTCTGGACCACCGGGCACCAGGGCTCGCGCGTGCGGTACTCCCCCGGCGGGCAGGCGTTCCTCGACTCGTGGGGCTCGCTGCGCTACGCCGCGAACACGGCGTTCGTCGCGCTGACCTACGGCGAGTGGCTGCGGGATCGCGGCGACACGACCCGCGCGCAGACCTACCAGGACTTCGGTGAGCGCCAGATCGGCTACGCGCTCGGCGACAACCCGCGCGGCGCGTCGTACGTCGTCGGGTACGGCGAGGGCTCGCCGCAGAACCCGCACCACCGCACCGCGCACGGCTCGTGGCTCGACTCGCTCACCGAGCCCGCGGCGACGCGGCACGTCCTGTACGGGGCGCTCGTCGGCGGCCCGGGTGCTCCGGACGACACCTACACGGACAGCCGTTCGGACTACGTCGCGAACGAGGTCGCGACCGACTACAACGCCGGCTTCACGTCGGCGCTCGCGTTCCTCGTCGGCGAGCACGGGGGTGCCCCGCTCGCCGACTTCCCGCGGCCCGAGACCCCGGACCAGGACGAGTTCTTCGTCGAGTCGCGCCTCAACCAGCCCGGCACCGCGTTCACGGAGATCAAGGCCGTGCTGCGCAACCGGTCCGCCTTCCCGGCGCGCGTGCTCGACGACGTCCGCCTGCGGTACTGGTTCACGCTCGACGACGGCGCCGACCCGGCGACCCTGCGCGCCACGACGAACTACTCCGAGTGCCCCGGCGCGACCGCGAGCGTCGGTCACGCGGGCGGCGACCAGTACTTCGTCGAGATCGACTGCTCGGGCTCGGTCGTCTACCCCGGCGGCCAGTCCCAGCACCGCCGCGAGGTGCAGTTCCGTGTGACCGCGAACGTCTGGGACGCCTCGGACGACTGGTCCTTCGCGCAGGTCGGGACCGGCGACAGCCTCACCAAGAACGCGCGCATCACCCTCTCCGAGGGCGACGAGCTGCTGTGGGGCACCGAGCCCACGACCGGGCCGGTCGAGCCGGACACCACGCCGCCGTCGACGCCCGGGACGCCGACGGTCTCGGGCGTCACCGCGACCGGGGCGTCGGTCACGTGGGCACCCTCCTCGGACGCGGGCAGCGGCGTCGCCGGGTACGACGTGCTGCTCGACGGCGTCCGGGTCGCGACCACGCCGGGCACCGGCCAGGCCCTGACCGGCCTCGCGCCCGAGACGACCTACCGCGTCGCCCTCGTCGCGACCGACCGCGCCGGGAACGCGTCGGCACCCGGTCCGGCGGCGATCTTCACGACCCCGGCGACGTCGACGGGTCCCGCGCCCGGCGCGTGCGCCGTCCGGTGGTCGTCGAGCGACTGGGGCTCCGGCGGGACGGTGACCCTCCGGCTCACGAACACGGGGACCACGCCCCTGGACGGCTGGACGCTCGCGTTCGCCCTCCCGTCCGGGCAGACGGTGACGAACGGCTGGAGCGCGACATGGACGCAGTCCGGCGCCGACGTCACCGTGCGGTCCGCCGCCTGGAACGGCACCCTCGCCCCGGGGGCGTCCGTCGAGGTCGGCGCGAACGTCGCGCACGGCGGGGTGAACACGCCGCCGACGGGCTTCACGCTGGTCGGCGCGTCGGGCGGGGCGCCGTGCGCCGTGGGGTGAGCCCGCGGGGCAGCCGCGGATGATCGTCGCCCGCGCCGGGACGCTGCTCCCCGGCGCGGGCGACCGTCATCTCCGGCGGCGGAAGGTCAGCGGCTCCTCGACGAACGGCTCCCACGCCGCACGCTCGGTCTCCGTGATGCGGCGGGGCGCGCCGGTCGACGCGTCGACCACGACGATGGTGGTGACCGCCTTCGCGTAGGGGGCGCCGCCCGAGGTGGGGCCGGTGCGCTCGAAGCGGGCTGCGCCGTCGTGCACCTCGTAGCAGACCTCCAGGCTCGCGCCGCCCAGGTGCCCGATCCACAGCTCCACCCGCACGGGCGTCCGCGTGAAGCCGAGCGGGCGCAGGTACTCGATCTCCTGCCGCGCGACGAGCGTGTGGCTCGTCGCGGCCGGACCGGTCTCCAGGACCGCCGTGGGCCAGGCGTCCTCACCGGCCTCGGGGTGGGTCCAGAACGCCGTGATGCGCGCGTCCTCCAGCAGCCGGAACATCTCGACGTTGTTCACGTGGGCGTACGCGTCGAGGTCCGACCACCGCAGGGAGACGGGGACGTGCAGGCGGGTCATGGAGGGTCCTCTCGCTCGACGGTGGCACACCCATTCTCCCCTCCCCCACCCCCTCGCCGCCGCCGGCCGCCGGCCGCCGGCGAGAACGACACCACCCGCCGTCGAACACGACATGGGGGTCGTCATGGGCCTGTGAACGACCCTCATGTCGTGTTCGGCGGCAGCGGGTCGTCAGGAGGCCGCGACGAGGGCCGCGGCGCGACAGCTCGCGAGCGCGGACAGCTCCTCGCCCACCGGGAGCCGTACGAGGCGGTCCGCGACCTGCCCGACGGCGTCGCGCAGGCGGCGTCGGGCCCGGGCCGCACGGCGACGCCCGCCGACGGACGCGGCGGCGCGCGAGAGCAGGGCGACGAGGACCCCGACGACGATGCCTCCGAGCGCGAGCAGGGTCGGCCACGGGAGCTCGGGGGCTCCCGGCCCGCCGAGCGTGAGCACGGGCGTCGGCGGCTCGGGCAGGCGCAGGTACGTGAAGCCCCACAGCGCGGCGAGCCACAGCAGACCGACCACGAGCGCCGCGAGCACGACCCACTGCAACGCGCCCACGACGCGCCACCACCCGGGACGGCGCGACGCCTCGAGCTCCGTCCCGGCCACCGCCTGGTCGAGCGCGTCGGGGAGGTCCGCGGCTCCTTCGGAGGCCCGACGGCGCACGGCGAGCGCCCAGTCGTCGGGAAGTCCCGCGGTGGCCTCGGAGGCGTAGTCGCGCACGGCCGTCTGCGCACCGGCGCGCAGTGCCGCGCCGACCGCGGGGAGCGACGTCCGGGCGAGCTCGGGGCGCACCCCGGCCTCGCCTGCCCCGAGCTCCTTCGCGGCCCTCGCGCGGGCAGACCCCGGCGCGGGACCGGCCCGCAGCCCGATGCGCCGCAGCGGGTCGGGGCGGAACCGCCCGACCCAGCGTGTGACGGGCCATCCGGTCGCGGCACGCGCGTCGCGGACCGCCGAGCCCCGCACGGCCGCGACGACCGTCGGCACGCCCGCGGCGGCCTCGAGCGCGTCCACGAGGCCGTCGCGCGCCCGGCGTGCGGCCCGCTCCGGGACGGGTTCGCCGCACGCGACGGCGACGCGACGGGCCACGGCGCGCACGTCGGCGGCGAGCCGGTCGTTCGCCGCACGCCGTCGCGCCGCGGCGTCCGCGAGCAGGCCGCGCAGCTCGTCCAGGCCCTGGCCCGTGCGCGCCGAGACCCCGAGGACGCGCGCGTCACCGAGCCCGTCCTCGGCGGCGAGCCGGCGCAGGTCTGCGAGGCACGCGTCCGCGTCGGCGGGCGAGAGCCGGTCCACCTGGTTGAGCACCAGCACGACGACCGAGCCGTGCCCCGCGAGCGGGCGCAGGTAGCGCTCGTGCAGCGCGGCGTCCGCGTACTTCTGCGGATCGACGACCCACACGAGCAGGTCCGCCCGCTCGACGAGGCGCTCCGCGCGCACGCGGTGCTCGACGACGACAGAGTCGTGGTCGGGCAGGTCGAGCAGCACGAGGCCGCTCGTGACCTCTGCGGCGCGCCGGCCCTTGAGGAGCCCGCGGAGCCCGCCGCCCGCCCGCGCGTCGTCGGGGTCGCCCGACGTGAGCGGCGTGCCCATCTCGTGCCGGCGTCGCACCTCCAGCCAGTCGAGGAGGGCCCCGGCCCCCGCCGCCCCGTGCGTGGTACCGGGCGGAGTGGCGCTCGCCGGGTGCGCCGCCCCGCCGGTGCCCCACACGGCCGCCAGCGGGTGCGACGTCGTCGGCCGCTGGATCCCGACTCGGGCCAGGTCGTCCCCGGCCAGCGCGTTGAAGACCGACGACTTGCCCGAGCCCGTCGCGCCGGCGAGCGCGACGACGGTGTGGTCGGCGGAGAGGCCCGCCCGCTCGCGCGCACGCGCGACGACGGTGCGCGCGTCGGCGAGCAGGTCGGCGTCCACGCGCCCGTCGCCCGCGCGGACGGCGGTCTCGAGGGCGGTCGTGCGCGCGGCGAGGTCGATCGTCATGCGCGCTCACCGCCCAGGAGCCGCCGCCAGAACCCGGGGCGCGGCGCAGGCTCCGACCCGTCTTCGCCGGGGGCGGCGAGCGGCGCGTCCTCCGGCGTCGCACGCCACCCCGCACCGCGCAGGAGCCGCGCGGCGTGCCGTCCGACCGCGGTGCGTCCCGCGTCGGGGCCCGTGCCCCGCGCGGAGCGCTCGACGCGCGCCGCCGCCTCGACCGCCCGCGCGGCCTCGCGCACCGAGCGCGCCGTCTCGTCCGCGTCGGCGGTACCGAGCGCGTCGAGCTGGGCCGTGTAGCGCCTTGCCTCGTCGTCGAGCACGGCCCGCACCCGCTCGGCGAGGCGCTCGCGCGCGGTCCGCGTGAGGCGTCGTACCGCGTCGTCGCCGAACACGGCCTCGAGCAGCTTCTGCGCGAGGATCGCCGTCCCTCCGGCGATGCCGACCTCGGCGCCCGTGAGGCCGCCCGTCGACGCGAACACCACGACCATGAGGCTCAGCCCCAGGCCGTTGATCCCGAACGACAGCGCGCGTGCCGCCCCGCGCTTGCCCGCGCCCTGCTCGCGCACCAGGTCGAGGACGTCCGACTGCCAACCCCGGATCTCCTCGGCGACCCGCGCCCGCACGCCCGCGGACGACCGCGACAGGTCGAGCCCGTCCAGCAGGGCCGTGCCGGCGGGGTCGGCGCGCCACCCGCCGTACGCGCGCTCCGCGGCCGCGTCGGTGGCGTCGAGCACGACGGCCTCCAGCCCGTGCGCGATCGCCTGCTCCACCTGCGGCGCCTGCGCGGGTCGCCCGCGGAAGAACGCGGCGACGGCGTCGCGCACGCGCCCGACGCCCTGTTCCACCGACCGGAACAGCTCGCTCGTCCCCACGTAGTCCTGCCAGCGCGCGAGCACCTCACCGCGCAGGAGCGCCCCGTCGCTCGTCGCGGCGTCCACGGTCGTCGCCGCCTCGTCGTACGCGCGCCCGACGACGGCCCGCAGCCGCGCGTCGGACGTCGCCTGGGCGTCGGCCGCGCCCGCCACGAGCACGGCCCGGCGCACGAGGTCGTCCACGACCCCGTCGCGCGTCGCGGTCGCGACCCGGTCGCGGGCGTCCCCGTCGGCACCGAGCGCGGACAGCCACGACGCGACCTCGGCGACCGAGGGCTCCGGGAGGAAGCCGTCCACGAGCTCGGACTCCCCCACGGCGAACAGCGGCGCGGCGTCCAGGCCGTTCTCGTCCATCATGCGGCGCAGGTCGTCGGCCACGGCCTCGGCGCCCGGGTCGACCCGGTCGAGCACGATCGCGACCTGCGCGCGACGCTCGGCCGCGCGGTGCAGCAGGTCCCACGGGACCGCGTCGGCGTAGCGCGCGGCCGTCGTGACGAAGAGCCACAGGTCCGCGGCCGCGAGGAGCTGGGCGGCGAGCTCGCGGTTCGCGGTCTCCACGGAGTCGACGTCGGGCGCGTCCACGAGCGCGAGCCCTTGCGGCAGCGCGTCGCTCGCCACGAGCCGCAGCGTGCGCGTCGGGTCGGGCGGCGACGCGGTCGCGGTCCCGCCCGGGGACGCGTCCCCGCGCGGGCCGTGCTCGCTCACGCGTGCAAGGCCCGGCAGGACGCGGTCGGTCGAGAACCACCGCTCGTCGAGCGGGTGGTGGACCAGCACAGGGGCGCGCGTCGTGGGGCGGAGGACCCCAGGCGCGGACACGTGCTCGCCGAGCAGGGAGTTCACGAGCGTCGACTTGCCGGCACCGGTCGACCCGCCGACGACGACGAGCAGCGGCGCGGAGTGCGACCGCAGGCGCGGCAGCAGGTAGTCGTCGAGCTGGTGCACCGCCAGGTCGAGGTCCTCGCGCGCGGCGGCCGCGCCCGGCAGGTCCAGCGGCAGCCGCGCGGCCGCGAGCCGTCCCCGCAGGATCTCCAGGGACTCGACGAGCCCGGCCGTCGCCGCGGCGCCCGCGGCGATCCCGCCGGGGTGCGGGTCGTCGGCCGTCGGCTCGGTGACGTCGCGGAACGCGTCGTCTCCGGGGTCACCGCTGGCCGTCATGCCGCCAGTCTGCCGCAACGCCGCTGGTCAGGCCCGGTGTGACACGGTCGGGGCTCCGGACCGCCCGCACGGGTCCGGGCAACGGCCTGCTGAGGTGCCCGACGCTCGCCGCGTGAGAGCAGCTCACGGCGTCGGGCTCGGCGTCGCGTCGGGTCACCACGTCTTCCCGTCTCCGAGCCGCCCCGTGCGCACGGACGCCGGGCGGGAACGCGTCCCGCCCGGCGTCGCGTGCTCGACCGGCCTCGCTCAGTCGCGCGTGAGCTTGCGGTAGGTCACGCGGTGCGGACGCGCCGCGTCGGCGCCGAGGCGCTCGACCTTGTTCTCCTCGTACGAGGCGAAGTTGCCCTCGAACCAGTACCAGTTCGCCGGGTCCTCCTCGGTGCCCTCGTACGCGAGGATGTGCGTCGCGACGCGGTCGAGGAACCACCGGTCGTGGGACACCACGACGGCGCAGCCGGGGAACTCGAGCAGCGCGTTCTCGAGGGAGCCCAGGGTCTCGACGTCGAGGTCGTTCGTCGGCTCGTCGAGCAGCAGCAGGTTGCCGCCCTGCTTGAGCGTGAGCGCGAGGTTGAGGCGGTTGCGCTCGCCACCCGACAGGACGCCCGCGGGCTTCTGCTGGTCCGGGCCCTTGAACCCGAACGACGCGACGTACGCGCGCGACGGGATCTCGACGTTGCCGACCTTGATGAAGTCGAGCCCGTCCGACACGACCTCCCACAGCGTCTTCTTGGGGTCGATGCCGCCACGCGACTGGTCGACGTAGGAGATCGAGACGGTCTCCCCGACCTTGAGGTCGCCGCCGTCGAGCGGCTCGAGCCCGACGATCGTCTTGAACAGCGTCGTCTTGCCGACGCCGTTCGGGCCGATGACGCCGACGATGCCGTTGCGCGGCAGCGTGAAGCTCAGGCCGTCGATGAGCTGACGGCCGTCGAAGCCCTTCTGCAGGTTCGTCGCCTCGAGGACCAGGTTGCCCAGGCGCGGGCCCGGCGGGATCTGGATCTCCTCGAAGTCGAGCTTCCTCGTGCGCTCCGCCTCGGCCGCCATCTCCTCGTACCGGGCGAGGCGGGCCTTCGACTTGGTCTGGCGGCCCTTGGCGTTGGACCGGACCCACTCGAGCTCCTCCTTGAGGCGCTTGGCGAGCTTCGCGTCCTTCTTGCCCTGGACCTGGAGGCGCTCGCCCTTCTTCTCGAGGTACGTCGAGTAGTTGCCCTCGTAGGGGTACAGGCGGCCGCGGTCGACCTCGCAGATCCACTCCGCGACGTGGTCGAGGAAGTACCGGTCGTGGGTGACGGCGAGGATCGCGCCGGGGTACGTCGCGAGGTGCTGCTCGAGCCACAGCACCGACTCGGCGTCCAGGTGGTTCGTGGGCTCGTCGAGCAGCAGCAGGTCCGGCTTCTCGAGCAGGAGCTTGCACAGCGCGACGCGGCGACGCTCACCACCGGAGAGCACCGACACGTCGGCGTCCGGCGGCGGGCAGCGCAGCGCGTCCATCGCCTGCTCGAGCTGGGAGTCGAGGTCCCACGCGTCCGCGGCGTCGATGGCCTCCTGGAGCGTGCCCATCTCGGCGAGGAGCGCGTCGAAGTCGGCGTCGGGCTCCGCCATGAGCGCCGAGATCTCGTCGAAGCGCTGCTTCTTGGCGAGGATGTCCGCGACGGCCTCCTGGACGTTGCCCAGGACCGTCTTCTCCTCGTTGAGCGGCGGCTCCTGGAGCAGGATGCCGACGCTGTAGCCCGGGGAGAGCCGCGCCTCGCCGTTCGACGGCGTGTCCAGGCCGGCCATGATCTTGAGGATCGTGGACTTCCCGGCGCCGTTGGGGCCCACGACGCCGATCTTGGCGCCGGGCAGGAAGTTCAGGGAGACGTCGTCGAGGATGACCTTGTCTCCGTGCGCCTTGCGCGCCTTGTACATGGAGTAGATGAACTCAGCCACAGCCTGTCGTTCCACCGTTTCGGTCGGGAGAGGTACGGGATTCGTCGACCACTCAGCCTACGCGGTCGGGCCGCCGGGGCGCGCCCGACGGCGCCGCGACCCCCGCGGGCCGCGGCGCCGCCCGCACGGAGCCGCTCAGGCCGACGCCGGCGCGCCGGTCTCGGCGGCCCCGGCGTCCTCCCTCGTCTCGGAGTCGGCCGCGGGACCGTCCTCGGACGCACCGTGGGGCTCACCCGCGAGCGCCGCGCCGACGTCCGCGAGGGTCCACGGGTCGTCGAGCGCGCGCCCGTCGAGCGGCCCGCCCTCGAACGCGGTGCCGTCGTGCGCCGTGGCGCCCGGTCCGGCGGACGACCGGTCCGCCCCGCCCTCGCCACCGGCGGTCCCGGACGCGGCGACGCCGGTCGCCCCGCCCCGGCGCGCGCCGTCGTCCTCGCGCCGGTGGACCGTGCGCGCGAACCGGGCCTCGCCGAGGGTCAGGTCGGGGCCGAGCGCCGTGGCCTCCACGACGAGACTGGTGCGCGGGCCGTCGGGACCGTCCCACTCGTCGAGCGAGAGGCGTCCCGTGACCACCACGGGGTCGCCCTTGTGCAGGGACAGCGCGACGTTGCGCGCGACGTGCTTCCACGCCTTGACGGTGAACCACAGCGTGCGGCCGTCGACCCACTCGCCGCGCTCGCGGTCGAGGTAGCGGCGCGTCTGGGCGATGCGGAAGCTCGTGAAGTCGTTGCCCGACTGCGAGCGGAACAGCGTGGGCGTGGTCGCGACGAAGCCGGACAGCGTGACCGTGACGTCACCGGGCATGGTTCCTCCTGAGGTCGGCGGCCGGGCTGGTCCCGGCCACCGGCTCAGGGTGCTGTCGGAGCGGTGGCGCCGTCCGTCGTCGTGCCCTCGCCTGTGGACGGGCCCGTGGTCTCCGGGTCTGTGGGTAGCCGTAGCGCCCCGGTGAGCGGTGCCGCCGGCGCCTTGTCCCGGGCGGACTGCGCCAGCTCGCGGACCTGGCGGTGGGTGTCGAGGAGCGCCTGGGTCGGCTTGCCCATCGCGTCCTGCACGACCCGCTCGATCGCTCCGCGGCCGGACGCCAGCACCTGCTGCTCGCGGCGTCTCGCGAGGGTGCGGCGCACCTGGAGCGCGACGAGGAACGCGACCACCGCACCCAGCACCGCGACCGCCGCGACGATCGCACACACGGTGACGAGCGTCCGCCCGAGGTCGAGCACGCGCAACGAACCCAGCACGGCGAGCACGCCCGCGACGACCCCGACCGCGAGCGCGACCCATGCCGCGCGCCGCGTCGGGCGCGAGGACGACGGCCCGCGCGTGTCGAGGGGGATCTTCGCGAGCGCCGACCGCGTCGCCTCCGCGACCTTCCCCGACGGCGCGACGGCGTCGTCGAGCGCCCTCTGCCACCCCGGTCGCAGCGACCGTCCGGCGCGCGCGAGCCAGCGCGAGCGCGAGAGCGCGACGGCGTCGGGCTGCGGGGGCGAGAACTCGGGACGGCCGTAGCCGTTGCGCACCGCCGCGCCGACCTGGCCGGCGACGGCGGCGAGGCCCGTCGCGTCGGCGAGCGCGTCGACCTCCTCCTCGACGGCCGTGCTCATGGTCCACGGGACGTCCCCCGGGAGCTGCTCCAGCAGGAGCGCGCCGGCCCGGTCGAGCTCGCCCGCGACGCGGCTCGCGGCGACGCTGCGCCGCGCGACGGCCTGCTCGAGCAGCGAGCGCAGCTCGTCGAGCCCCTCGCCCGTACGCGCGGAGACGGTCGTGACGTAGACGCCGTCGAGCCCGTCCTCCTCGAGCAGCCGCCCCATGTCCTCGACGAGCGCCGCGCGGCGCGCCTCGGGGACGGTGTCGATCTGGTTGAGCGCGACGACCATCGACCCCTCGAGCCCCGTGGACTTCTGGAGGTACCCGGAGTGCAGCGCGTCGTCGGCGTACTTCTGCGGGTCCACGACCCACACGAGCAGGTCGACGAGCGGGAGCACCCGGTCGACGACGTCGCGGTGCGCGGGCTCGATCGAGTCGTGGTCGGGCAGGTCGAGCAGGACGAGGCCGCCGAGCGCCGCCTCGTCCTCGGCGTCGAGCTCGCCGTCGCGCGTGATCCGGCGCTCCGGGTCCACGGCGAGCCAGTCGAGCAGGGCCGTCGCCGCGCCGCTCCACGAGCACGCCGTGACGCGCGCGGTCGTCGGGCGCTTCACGCCGACGTCCGCGAAGTCGAGCCGTGACACGCGGTTGAACAGGCTCGACTTGCCCGACCCGGTGCCGCCCGCGAGCGCGACGACCGTGTGGTCGACGCCGAGCGCGAGGCGCTCGCGCACGCCCCCGATCGCGTCGCGCACCTGGGCCGCGACCGCGGGGTCGAGGCGGTCCCCCGCGAGGTCCACCGCACGCGCGAGGTCGTCGACCCGGGCGCGCAGCTGGGCGTCGTGGGACGTCACATGAGCCTCCTCAGCTCGGCGAGTCGTAGGCGCAGCCCGACGGCCGCGTCCGCGGCGAGCGCGGGATCGGCGAGCGCGGTGAGGACGGGCTCGACCTCGCGCTCGACCATCGTGGCGGCCCGGTCGGCCAGGTCGTCGCGCAGCGCCGCGATCGCGTCGTCGCCCGTGTCCGCGAGGACGGTGCGCACGAGGCGCGCCGCGTCCTCGCTCCCGGCGGCGCCCGCGAGCAGCAGGGCGGCCAGGCCGGTCTCGCCGAACGCCTTCACCGCCGCGCGGGCGGGCTCGCTCGCCGTCGGAGCGGCGAGCTCGGTCACGACCTGCTCCGCGCGGCGGGACCACTGGAGCACCTGGGTCGTGGCCGAGGCCTCGCGCCGCGCCGCGGCGTCCTCCTCCGTCGGCAGGACGTCGGAGGCTCCCGGCAGCGGCCGGTCCCCGTCGAGCGCGGCACGCAGCGCGTCGTGGGCCAGGACGCCGTTCGCGGCGAGCGTGCGGTGGGCGGCGTCGCGCGTCTCGTCGAGGAGCGGCGCGAGCACGAGGTCGCGCGCGCGTCCGCGCCGCTTGGAGGACCGGACCACGCCCCCGCGCACCTTGACGCGGTCCACGCGCTCCGCGCTCGTCACCTGGGCCCACCGCGCCTCGAGCGACCCGTGCGCGACGGCACCGTCCAGCGCGGCCTGCCGCGCGGCGTCGCGCACGGTCGGGACCGCCTTCTCCGCCGCCGAGCGCAGGTCGGCCGCGGCCTCCACCTGCTGCTCCACCGCGTCCGAGACGCCCGTGACCCACGCGGGCAGCGCACCGAGCGCGCCCTTGAGCGTGCGCACGATCACCGCGCGCGACCGGTCCGGGCCCGCGAGCATCGTCAGCCAGCGCGCGACCGGCGCCACGACCGAGCGGTCGAGCAGCCCCTCGTGCGGCCCGACGTCGGGCACGACGAACAAAGGCGTGCCGTCCATGCCGTGGTCGCGCAGGCGCTGCAGCAGGTCGCCGCGGATCGTCGTGAGCGTCTCGCGCGGGACGCGGTTGAGCACCATCGCGACGCTCGCCCCGCGCTCCTTCGCGCGCGACAACGCCTGCCACGGCAGCGCGTCCCCGTACCGCGAGGCCGTCGTGACGAACAGCCACAGGTCGGCCGCCTCGAGCAGCAGGCCCGCGGTGTCCCGGTTCTCCGACAGCAGCGAATCGAGGTCCGGGGCGTCGAGCAGGCCCGTGCCGCGCGGGACGCCGTCGTGGTCGACGACGCGCGCCACGCGTGTCACCGGACCCTCGACGATCACGTCCGCGTCGAGCGGGTTGAACGCGAGGACCGGTTCGCGCGTCGTGGGCCGCAGCACGCCGGCCTGCGACACCTCCTCGCCGAGCAACGAGTTGTACAGCGTCGACTTGCCCGCACCCGTCGACCCCGCGATCACGACGATCGCCGGCGACGACAGCTCGCGCAGGCGCGGCAGAAGGTGCTCGTCGAGCTGCGTGAGCAGCCGGCGCCGCGAGGCGTCCGACTCCGACGCGCCGTCGATCGCGAGCGGGAGGCGCACGTCCGCCACGTCGCGGCGCAGGTCGCGAGCGACGTCGAAGACCGTGACACCGAGCTCCTCGGTCGCCTGCGCGGGCCGCCACGAGCCCGGCGACCGGCCGGGCGCGGTGGGGCTCGCGTCGCTCGTGGCGGCGTCTGGGGTTCTCACTGGTTCATAGTGACGGCTGCCGGGAGCCCCGCCAAACGCACGCGCCGCACGACGCGCGACCACCCCACCTGCACGTCCGTCACCACGGCCTCCGCCTCCCGAGCACGCCCCGCGCCCACTACGATGGGCGCGCGCCTCGATAGCTCAATGGATAGAGCAACGGCCTTCTAATCCGTAGGTTGCAGGTTCGAGTCCTGCTCGGGGCACCACGCCTGTCTGCGCGAACGCGCGGCAGCAGCGCCTGAGCGGCTGACCTGCTGCGGAAGATGCTGGGCGGCACGGTGGATCAGCCCACTCTCTGCGACGCACCTCGCACCGAGCTGCGGGCGGCGCGCGAGCAGGCAGACGACCGCGGTGGGAGGCGGGACTGCGGGACGATCGAAGAGCCCGCTGCGACCGCATGGGCGCGACAGGCGATCCGTCGTCCGGAGAGAGGAGACCGAGCTCCCGCCGGCCCCGAGGGCGGAGCTCGACGGTCGTCGCCCTGCCGGGTGTGGCACTGCATGCCGTGCAAGGATCGTCGTGGTGACGGTCTCGTCGTCAAGAAGAGGCTTCGGGCCCCTTGCCGGGGCTCAGACGTGAGCCCGTAGAGGCGCTGGGCTGGCTGCAGCCGGTCCGGCGTCTCCGCGGATCGCCGGGTGGCAGCGGTCGGCATACCGGATCTGGCGCGTCCGTCGTCAGCTCATGAACACCCTGCAGTGCGGGCACACCCGCACGGATTCCTTCGCACCGAACCCCGAGATGACGCACAGGTGCTCGCACACGATGCTGACCTGGTGCGGGGTGACGGAGCCGGGGATCGCGCCCCAGGCGATGATGTGGAGGACGCGGGCGCGGGCGGGTGCGCCGCAGCCGGGGCACTCGACGCTGACCCACTTCTCGATGACACTCATGCGGAGTCCATCGTTCGACACTACGCTCACACCCGTGTCCCGGTCGTTCGGGCGAGCGGACTCAGAAGCTCGCCGAGTCGTTCGGCTCGGACGTCGCGCGTAGTCGGGTGTGGAGCCCGGTGCCCACGACCTCGCGTGCACCGTGGTCGGTGAGGCGACGCACCATGGCGGTGACTGGGCCGACAACGTCGACGTGCTGCTGCGACAGAGGCTCGACGGGGTCGGTTCCGCCCGCGATCACTCACCCCAGACGGGGTCGTAGTCCGGGTGCTCGGCGTAGGGGGTCGCGAGCGCCCTGAGGATGCGATCCCCGACGAAGGCGACACCGCTCTCGCCGCGCTCGTCCGTGTCCCGCTCCAGGTCGACTGTCATGTCGTACCCGGTGGCCTCGTAGGCGAGGGTGATGATGCGCCGTTTCACCGCGCACTCGTCCAGCACCCGTGACCTGGTCCACGAACCTCCCGAACCCACGCCCTCGTGAGCCTCCGAGGCCGCTTCGTCCTCGCCGATCCTGGCGAGCAGGAACTCGGTCAGCGTCATCTCCCCATCTTCTCACCCGACGTCCCCGCGCTCCGTGCGCGGTCGCAGCGAGCAACCCTCGCAGGTGTCGAGTCGACGGCGCCCACGGCACGGCCCGGCCGCCCGCGCTCAGCCGAACGACGGCGCCGTCGCGTGGTCGATCTCGACCAGGTACGCGTGCCGCTCCTCCCCACGTGGGTACGGGCCGCCCGTGTAGAGGAGTGAGAGGCGGTCGACGACGGCCCAGCCCGCGTCGCCGTCGAGCACCTCGACGACGCGCCCGCGCAGGGTCGCCATGACGTACGGGTTCCCGGTCCGGGTCACGGACACCGCGACGCGCGGGTCGCGCGCGAGGTTGCGGGCCTTGCGCGAGCCGGGACCGGTGAGGAACGCGAGCCGGTCCCCCTCCCAGCCGACCCAGAGCGGCACGACGTGCGGGCCGCCGTCGGGCAGGACGGTCGCGAGGTGCGCGACGTGCGGACCGGCGACGAGCGCGCGGGCCGCCTCGGGCACGTGGGCGGGTCCGGAGGGAGGTCGGGGTGCGCCGGTGTCGGG
This sequence comes from Cellulosimicrobium cellulans, assembly GCF_006539945.1. Lineage (GTDB taxonomy): Bacteria > Actinomycetota > Actinomycetes > Actinomycetales > Cellulomonadaceae > Cellulosimicrobium > Cellulosimicrobium cellulans. Next base: position 56,363 of record NZ_BJNZ01000024.1, read on the forward strand.
GCTCATGGCGGTACCGACCCTCGGTCGGGCGTCGACTCATCGGAACTCGACGGCGTCTCCGGACGTCGAGTCAGGCATGGGGAGTTCTCACCCTCTCGATCCCCGGAAAGGGTAAAGATCGAGCCACCCGCCGTAGATATACTCGCCCGACCGGCGCAGGCCGGTTCCGCCCGGTTCGCCCGGGTCGAGGGGGAGCTCGCGAGGGCGCCCCACCCGCCACCGACGGCGTCCGACGGCACGCACGAGCGAAGGACAGACATGACCGAGGCAGCACCGCTCCAGCCCCCCGCCCCGACGGAGACGCTCACGCTCAGCGCCCCGGAGCCCGTCAAGCCCGTCGCCACCACGCAGGCGCCGTCGCTCGCGCCGCGCGTCGACGAGGCCGCGATCCCGGGCCTCCAGTCGAAGGTCTCCTCCTACCTCGACCAGCTCCTCGCGACGGACACGCGCTCGCCCGAGTTCGCGGCGAAGGCCGACGACATCCGCAAGATGGGCGACAAGGACATCCGCGCGGCCTCCGACGTCTCGAACCGCATGCTCGAGATGCCGGTCCGGGAGCTGCGCGAGGGCGGCGTCTCCGAGAGCTCCAAGGTGAGCAAGTCGCTGCTCGAGCTGCGCCGCACGGTCGAGGACCTCGACCCCAGCGAGGCGAGCATGGGCAAGAAGTTCCTGGGTCTCATCCCGTTCGGCGGGAAGCTCCAGGACTACTTCCGCCGCTACGAGAGCTCGCAGAAGCAGCTCAACGCGATCGTCCAGTCGCTCTACAACGGCCAGGACGAGCTCCGCAAGGACAACGCCGCGCTCAACCTCGAGAAGCAGAACCTCTGGGACTCGATGGCGCGCCTCAACCAGTACATCTTCATCGCCGAGCGCCTCGACACCGAGCTCTCCACGAAGATCGCCGAGCTCGAGGCGAGCGACCCGGAGCGTGCCCAGGCCTTGCGCGAGGACGTGCTGTTCTACGTCCGCCAGAAGCACCAGGACCTGCTCACGCAGCTCGCGGTGTCCATCCAGGGCTACCTCGCGATGGACATCATCATGAAGAACAACGTCGAGCTCATCAAGGGCGTCGACCGCGCGACGACGACGACCGTCTCGGCGCTGCGCACGGCCGTCATCGTGGCGCAGGCGCTCGCGAACCAGAAGCTCGTGCTGGACCAGATCACGGCGCTCAACACGACGACGTCGAACATGATCGCCTCGACCTCGAAGATGCTGGCCGACCAGTCGGCGAGCATCCAGCAGCAGGCCGCGAGCGCGACGGTCGGGCTCCCGCAGCTCCAGCAGGCGTTCGCCAACATCTACGCGACGCTCGACTCGATCTCGACGTTCAAGACGCAGGCGCTCGACTCGATGGCGCAGACCATCGGGGTGCTCGAGACCGAGACGACCAAGGCGAACGAGTACCTCGACCGCGCGCGCCGCTCGGACCAGTCGCAGGTCGGCAACGGCTCGCTCGACATCGGGCGCCTGTGACCCTGGCGACGCACGCTCCCCGTCCTCCCGCGGCCTGACCGCCGCTCCCCGCACCACAGATCGGACCCCGAGCTAGATGGGCTGGTTCTCCGACGTGATCGGCCGCCTCGGCGGCCGGTCCCCCGCGCCCGAGCCCGCGCTCGAGCTGCCCGCCCCGCCGACGTCGGCCGAGATCCTCGCCTCGGTCGAGCGCGTCGAGCAGCAGATCGAGGGGCGGGTGCCGCCCGCCGTCACGGCGCGCGTGCACCGCATCACCGGCACGGTCGAGGAGATGGTGCCGCGCCTCGACCGCCTCGGCGGCGGGTCGCAGCAGGCGCACACCGTCGTCGCGACGGCCACGAGCTACCTGCCCGAGGCCGTCGGCGCGTACCTGCGCCTGCCGCGCGACTTCGCCGACCGGCGGGTCGTCGCGCAGGGCAAGACGTCGCTCATGCTGCTGTGCGACCAGCTCGACCTGCTCGGCGTCACGCTCGACAAGATCTCCGACGCCGTCTCGCGCGCCGACGCCGCGGCGCTCGTCGCGCACGGCGCGTTCCTCGCGGAGAAGTTCCGCGACTCGTCGATCGCGATCGACCCGGGGGCAGGCCAGGGCACGCCCCAGCCGCCGAGCGGCCCGCCGTCGGAGCCCGGACGACTGGAGGCACCGTGACCGGCCAGGAGACCCCGACCCTCGCGGCGGCGCTCGACGCGCTCGACGCCGCGGCACGCGCCGCGGGCGTGGACGAGGAGGCGGCCCGCGACGAGGGCGCCCGGCTCGCGGCGGCCGTCGCCGAGTCCTCCCCCGGAGCCCCCGCGGCGTGGCTCGCCGCGCTCGGGCACGACCCCGCCGCGACAGGCGCGTTCTTCACGGCCGCGTCGAGCGCGCGGCGCTGGCGCACGTCGCCGACGGACGTGCTCGCCGCGCTCGGCGCGGCCCGCTCGAAGCACGCCGCCGCGTACGGGCGGGCGCTCGCCGACGTCGCACGCGCGGCCGGGCACCTCGGCTCCCCCGGACCGCACGTGGCCGGAGCCGCCGCGGCCACCGCCGCGGTGCAGCAGTCGGGCGGCGCCCCGGTGCCGGCCCCGGCAGCCGCCCCGGGTGTCGGCCGGGCCTCGTCGGGCCAGACGGCGCAGCCTGCCGCGGGCGGCCGGGTCCCCGCGCGCCCGGCGACGGGCGGGGCGGACCCGTTCGACCTCGGCGACCTGCTCGCCGCGCAGGGCTCGCTCGACGCCCTGCGCCGGCCTGCGCCCGAGGTTCCGTCCGTCGCGTCGATCCTCGACGCGCTCGGTGCGCGCCCGGCCGCGGCACCGCCCGGCCCGACGCCGGCGTCGTCGAGCACGACGCCGTCGGGCACGCCGAGCGGCGCACCCGCGGAGGGCGCGGACGCCACGGCCACGCGGTCCGAGGCGGCGACGACGACCGAGGCCGCGGTCGAGGAGGAGCCGCCCCACTCGATCGAGGAGCTGCTCGCCGAGCTCGACGCGCTCACGGGCCTCACCCGCGTGAAGGACGAGATCCACCGCCAGACCGAGCTGCTGCGCGTCGAGAAGCTGCGCACCGAGGCAGGCCTGACCCGCCCGACGCTGACGCGCCACCTCGTGTTCCTCGGCAACCCGGGCACGGGCAAGACGACGGTCGCGCGCCTCGTCGCGGGCATCTACCGCGCGCTCGGGCTGCTCGAGAAGGGCCACCTCGTCGAGGTCGACCGCTCCGAGCTCGTCGCGGGCTACCTGGGCCAGACCGCGGTGAAGACGTCCGAGGTCGTCGCCACCGCGCTCGGTGGCGTGCTGTTCGTCGACGAGGCGTACGGGCTCGCGGAGGACCAGTACGGCGCCGAGGCGATCAACACGCTCGTCAAGGACATGGAGGACCACCGCGACGAGCTCGTCGTCATCGTGGCGGGCTACCCCGGGCCGATGGCGGACTTCCTCGCCACCAACCCCGGTCTCGAGTCGCGGTTCTCCACGACCATCACGTTCGAGGACTACGCCGACGCCGAGCTGCGCGACATCTTCGCGGGGATGGCGGCGAGGTCGGACTTCGAGCCGACGCCCGAGGCGCTCGACGTGTTCGCGCGCCTCGCCGCTGCGCAGCCGCGCACCGAGGGCTTCGGCAACGCGCGCTGGGCGCGCAACGTGCTCGACGCGGCGATCGCGCGCCACGCGTGGCGCCTCAAGGACACCGAGGCGCCGACGATCGACGAGCTCCGCCTCCTGCTCCCGGTCGACGTCGTCGACGGCGAGGGCGCCCCCGCGCTCCTCGCCACGCTCGACCCGCCCGAGCGCGACGACCCCCTGGACGACGCACCGGCCTCGGGCGCCCCCGTCGACGACGCGTCCGCCACCGCCCCCTCCACCGCCGAGGAGAACGCATGACGACCACCCCGGTCCGCCCTGCGGGCCAGCAGATCGTCCCCGCGGGCGGTCCCGCCCCCGGCGGCCCCACGGCCGCCCCGCACGGGGCACCCGCCGGCGCGCCGAACGCCACCGAGTCCCGCGCCCGGGGCGCCCTGCGCCGCACGCCCGGCAAGCTGCGGCTCGTCATGGCGCTGTGCGTGCTCGCCGCCGTCGCGCTCGGCGTGCTCGGCTTCCAGGCGGGCAGCGTCCAGTCCCGGGCGCTCGAGGCCGCGAGCGAGGACACCGCGCAGCTCGTCGGGGTCCAGGAGGTCCGCAACGCCCTCGTCGCGGCGGACGCGACGGCGACCGGCGCGTTCCTCGTCGGCGGCCTCGAGCCCGCCGACCAGCGTGCCCGGTACGACGACCTCGTCGACCAGGCCGCGAGCGGGCTCGCCACGCTCTCCGGGAGCAACGAGGGCGACGCGGAGCTGCTCGGCCAGGTCGCGGCCGACCTCACGGTCTACACCGGCCTCGTCGAGCAGGCGCGCGCCAACAACCGGCAGGGCTTCCCGGTCGGCTCGGCGTACCTCGACCAGGCGTCGACCATCCTGCGCGAGCAGATGCTGCCCGCGCTCGACGAGGTCGTGCTCGACGACGCCGACCGTGTCGCCGCCGACTTCTCGGGCGTCCGCGACGCGCTGTGGGTGCTCGCCGGCGGGCTCGTCGCCCTCGCGGTGCTCGTCGTGAGCCAGGTCTGGCTCGCGCGCCGCACGCACCGCGTGCTCAACGTCGGCCTCGCCGTCGCCACCGCCGTCGTGCTCGTCGTCGGCATCGTGTCGACGGTCCTGCTGGCCCAGGCGAGCTCGCGGGCGCAGGACGTCCGTACCGGCCCGTACGCCGCGACGCTCGCCGCGTCCCAGGCGTACTCGCTCGCCAACGACGCCAAGTCGATGGAGGCGTTCACGCTCATCAAGCGGGGGTCCGGGCAGGCGTACGAGGAGGCGTTCGTCACGGCGACGGACGACGCCACGGCGCGGCTCGACACCGCGGCGTCCGAGGGGATCCTCGACGGGTCGACCGCCCAGGCGCTCGACACGTGGGTGACCCGGCACGCGGACATCCGCGCGCTCGACGACGCGGGCCAGTGGGACGACGCCGTCGCCCTCGCCACGGCGACGGACCCCGAGAGCCCCAACGCCGCGTTCGACGCGTTCTCCGCGTCCGCGCGCGACGACATCGAGACCAACGCGGCCGCCACGAGCGAGCGCCTCGACGGCGCGGCGACGACCGCGACCGTGGCGGGGTGGCTCCTGCTGGTCGCGGGCCTCGTCGCAGCCCTGCTCGCGTGGCGCGGCGTGACCGCACGACTGGAGGAGTACCGGTGACCACGACGCTCGCCACCCCCGACCGGTCCGCCCGGAGCCGCCGCGCCGGCGCCCGTCGGCGCCGCAGCGGCGTCGTCGCCGCAGGGCTCGCCGCGGTGCTCGCGCTCGCCGCGTGCTCGGGGCCGTCCGGCGCGGACGACCTCCGCCTCACCGAGGCTCCGCAGGACGAGGCCGCCCAGGAGGCTCCGGCGGCTCCGGCCGCGCCCGCCGAGTGCGCGGACCCCGTGGCCTCGTACGCGCCCGAGGGCGCTCTGCCCGGACCGGACGCCCTGCCCGGCGGCAGCACCATGGCAGCGATCCGCGACCGCGGATCGCTGATCGTGGGCGTCTCGGCCGACACGCTGCTCATGGGCGCGCGCAACCCGCTCTCCGGCCAGATCGAGGGCTTCGACATCGACGTGCTGCACGAGATCTCGCGCGCGATCTTCGGCGACCCCGACCGGCTCCAGTTCCGCGTGATCACCTCCGGCCAGCGCCTGGAGGTGCTCGAGAACGGTGAGGTCGACCTCGTCGCCCGCGCGTTCACCATCAACTGCGAGCGGTGGGAGTCCATCGCGTTCTCGGCGGAGTACTACCACGCGGGCCAGAAGGTGCTCGTCGCGCGGGACTCGACGGCCGGCGGGATCGCCGACCTCGAGGGCCAGCGCGTGTGCGCGCCCGAGGGCACGACGACGCTCACGCGCCTCGAGCAGTTCTCCGGCATCGAGCCCGTCCCGGCCACGACCCACACGCAGTGCCTCGTGCTGTTCCAGCAGGGCAAGGTCGACGCGATCACGGGCGACGACACGATCCTCGCGGGCTTCGCCGCGCAGGACCCCTACGCGAAGGTGGTCGGCGAGGCGATCAGCGACGAGCCGTACGGCATCGGCGTCCCCGCGCAGAACGTGGACATGGTGCGGTTCGTCAACGGCGTGCTCGAGCAGATGAAGTCCGACGGGCGCTGGGCCGCGATCTACGGCCAGTGGCTCGGCGGGCTCGGCCCGGCCCCGGCCCCGCCGACCGCGGTGTACGGCCGCACGCCGTGACCCGCACGACCGCACCCGAGGCACCGGGACGGCTCGGCGAGGCGATCCCCGCCGCCGACCTCCTGGCATACCTCGCCGCGCTCGAGACCTGGCTCGACGAGCGGCGCACGGAGCTCGACCGGCTCGACGCGGCCGCGCAGGCCGCCGCGACGCCGGACGTCTACACGGCCGACCTCGTGCTCGCGCTCTCGCTCTGGCAGGCGATCCGCACGCGCGCGGACGAGATCCGGCCCGTCTGGGACTCGGGCCGGGCCGACGCCGTCGCACGAGAGAAGATCTCCCAGCTCCTCTGGGGGCGCCTCGACTCCGGGTCGGGCGCCGCGCTCGTCTCGCTCGTCGAGGCCGTGAAGCTGTGCGACGCGCTCGTCGTGCAGCTGCGCACACGCCTGTCCTTCGACCCGCACACGGCCGACCAGGTCGCGCGCCTGCGCGGCGTCCGCGCCGAGCTCGTGCGCTGCGAGGACCTGGCCGGCTCCGACGCGGACGCGCGGGGCCGCGTGGAGACGCTGCGCGGACGCCTGGACCACCTCGTCGCCCAGGCCGCGCGCGGGGCCGACGTCTCGGGCCCGCTCGCGGAGCTCGAGACCGAGGTCGCGCGGGCCGAGCGCGACCTCATCGTCGCGTCGGCGCAGCGCCGCGAGCTGCGCCGCGACCGCGCACGCACCGAGGAGCAGCGCGCCGCGCTCGAGGCCCGCGAGCCCACGCTGCGCGAGCTCGTGGCCCGCTGCCGGCGCGAGATCGCGCACCCGCCGCGGCTCGCGGTCCCCGACGTCTCGCGTCTCGGGCCCGTCCCCGACTCGCGGTTCGAGCTCGACGCCTACGCGGCGCGGCTCGCGACCGTGGCCCGCGCCGTCGAGACCGTCGAGGACGCCTACACCCGGCCCCTGCGCGAACGCGCCGAGCTGCGCTACAGCCTCGAGCGGCTCGCGGCGAAGGCCCGGGCCAACGGGCGCTCGGCGTCGCCCACCGTGCGCTCCGGCCACGTCGAGGCGCGCGACGCCGTCGAGGCCGTGCCGTGCGACGTGACGCTCGCGCGCTTCCTCGTCGAGCAGTACCAGTTCCTCACCCGCGACCTGCCCACCCCGGAAGGAGCGTCGTCGTGACCACCACCGCGACCGTCCCGTGCTCGGAGCCCGGCTGCCCGGGCACCATCGAGGACGGCTACTGCAACGTCTGCGGCGCACCCGCGGGCGGCTCCGGCGGCACGCCGACGGGGACCTCGGCCGGCACCACCGGCGCGCCGGTGCCGGGAACGGCCGCCGCCGCGTCGCCGTCCGCGATGCTCGGCACCGGCTTCGTCCAGGGTCGCCCCGGGACCGGGTCGGCGGCGGGCGCTGACCCCGACGCCGAGCGCTCGACCCGCACGGGCCGCACGAGCTCGAGCCGCCTCGCCACGGCCGCGCTCGGCTCGGCGCGGACCGCCGCGACCGGCTCGAAGGCGACGCGACGCGTCGGGACGTCCTCGACGCGCCTGCGCGGCCGCGGACTCGGCGCCGGCCTGACGACCGTCCCGTCCGTGCCCGCGCGCGACCCGCTCCAGTCCGTCATGGCGGTGCCCGAGGTCGCGGAGCGCAAGCGGTTCTGCCCCGCGTGCGGCGAGAAGGTCGGCCGCGGTCGCGACGGCCAGCCGGGCCGCACGTCCGGCTTCTGCCCGCACTGCGGCAACAAGTTCGACTTCACGCCGCAGCTCAAGCCGGGCGACCTGGTCGGCGGGCAGTACGAGGTCGTCGGCTGCCTCGCGCACGGCGGCCTCGGCTGGATCTACCTCGCCCGCGACCAGAACGTATCGGGCCGGTGGGTCGTGCTCAAGGGTCTGCTCAACTCGGGCGACCCGGACGCGTACGCGGCCGCGATCTCCGAGCGGCAGTTCCTCGCGGAGGTCGAGCACCCGCTCATCGTCGAGATCTACAACTTCGCCATGCACGACGGCGCCGGCTACACCGTCATGGAGTACGTCGGCGGCGAGTCGCTCAAGGAGATCCTCCAGGACCGCCGGGACGCCAACAAGGGCGCGATCGACCCGATGCCGGTGGACCAGGCGCTCGCCTACGTGCTCGCGATCCTGCCCGCGTTCGCCTATCTGCACGACCACAACCTCCTGTTCTGCGACTTCAAGCCGGAGAACGTCATCCAGCAGGGCGACGGCGTCAAGCTCATCGACCTCGGCGGCGTGCGGCGCAGCGACGACCTCACGTCGGCGATCTTCGGGACCGTGGGATACCAGGCACCCGAGGTGGCGGAGGTCGGTCCGTCGATCGCGTCGGACATCTACACGATCGGCCGCACGCTCGCGACGCTCGTCCTCGACTTCCGGGGCAACACGACGACGTACGTCGCGTCGCTGCCGCCCGTCGCGGACACGCCCGTGTTCCAGCAGTACGACTCGTTCTACCGGCTGCTCGCCAAGGCGTGCGCGCTCGACCCGGCGGACCGCTTCGCGACCGCCGACGAGATGCGCACCCAGCTCCTCGGGGTGCTGCGCGAGGTCGTGGCCGCCGACGCCGGCCCGGGCAACCCGGCGCTGCACTCGGCGGCGTCGGTGCTGTTCGAGGCCCCGGTCGCCGACGTGGCGGCCCGTCCGCTCGCGTGGGACGAGCTCCCCACGCTGCGCCGCGACGACCACGACCCGATGGCGAGCTGGCTCGCCGGCGTCAACGTCGTCGACCCGGACGCGCGCCTGGCCGCGCTCGCCGACGCGCCCGAGGACACCGTCGAGGTGCACCTCGCGCGCGCCCGCGCAGCGATCGAGGCAGGCCGCTTCGACGTGCTGCGCGGCACGATCGGCACGATCCTCGCGGACGACCCGTGGGAGTGGCGCGCCGCGTGGCTCGGTGGCCTCGGCGAGCTCGCGCAGGGCGACCCCGTCGCCGCGCGCGCGTCGTTCAACGCGGTGTACGGCCAGGTGCCCGGCGAGCTCGCGCCGAAGCTCGCGCTCGCCGCGGCCTGCGAGCTGAGCGGTGAGCCGGACATCGCGGAGTCGCTCTACGTGATCTGCGCGCGCACCGACGCCAACTACACGGCGCCCGCGGCGTTCGGGCTCATGCGCATCCGCGAGGCGCGCGGCGACCTCGACGGGGCGCTGCACGCGCTCGACCTCGTGGGGCCGACGCGCGGGTCGTACGTCGAGTCCCGCACGCTGCGCGCGCACCTGCTCGCCGAGTCGGGGCGCGGACTGCCCGCGCTCGCGGACGCGATGGCGAGCGTCTCCGCGGTGTCGATCGCGCCCCGCGAGCGCGCCGAGCTGTCCGTCGGCGTGCTGCGCTCCGCGCTCGAGACCGTCACGCGGTCCGGGCCCGAGCCGACGACGCGGATCGCGGGCGTCCCCGCCGACGAGCCCGCGCTGCGCGACGCCCTCGAGGGCGCGTACCGCGAGCTCGCGTCGCTCACGGACTCGCGCGACGAGCGCATCACGCTCGTCGACCGCGCGAACGAGGTGCGACGGTGGACGGTCCGATGAGCGACGCCCCGGCACCCGCGCCCGACCAGGCCGTGCCCGATCAGGCCGTGCCCGACCTGGGTGTCCCCGGCCAGTCGGCCACGGCACCGTCCGCGCTGCTCGCGTGCCCCGCGTGCGGCGAGCCGTCGCACGAGGGCGCGCGGTTCTGCGAGGCGTGCGGCACGCCGCTCGCCCCGCTCCCCCACGCCGGGGACCCGGCGGACGACGCGCCGGCCGGTCCCGGGGCCGCACGGCTCGTGCCGCCGGACGGCTCGGCCGCGCCCACGGACGGCTCCCCGACGAGCGCCGGGACCGCACCGGACGCCGCGACGGACCCCGGCGCCCGACCGTGCGTGCGGTGCGGGGGCCGCGTCGCCGAGGACGGGTACTGCACCGAGTGCGGCGAGCCGGCCGCCTCCGAGCGCGACCACTGGGCCGAGCGGCCCGCGACGTGGGTCGCCGGCGTGTGCGACCGCGGCGTGCGGCACTCCCGCAACGAGGACGCGATGGCGCTCGCCGCCAGCCCGTCCGCCGCGGCGGACCGCGCGTTCGCCGCGCTCGTCGTGTGCGACGGCGTCTCCTCCGCGCCCGACTCCGACGTCGCGAGCCTCGCGGCCGCGCGGGCGGCGCGCGACGTGCTCGCGGCGGGCGCCCCGGAGGGGACCTTCCCCGTCGTCGGCGAGCCGACGGCGCGGGTCGCCGCCTGGTCGGCGCTCGTCGGGGACGCCTCGCGCGCCGCGCAGGACGCGATCCTGACGACCGTCGGCGCGATGGCCGACCGCGAGAACCCGCCGTCGTGCACGTTCGTCGCGGCGGTCGTGGACGGGCCGCTCGTCGTCACGGGCTGGGTGGGCGACTCGCGCGCCTACTGGATCCCGGACACGGGCGAGGCGCACCAGCTCAGCGTCGACGACTCGTGGGCGCAGGAGATGATGGCGCAGGGCATCCCCCGCGCCCAGGCGGAGAGCTCCCCGCAGGCGCACGCGATCACGCGCTGGCTCGGCCCCGACGCCCCGGACCCCGTCGCCCGGACGGCGGCGACCTTCCCCGACCGCGACGGCTGGGTGCTGGTGTGCTCCGACGGCCTGTGGAACTACTGCTCCCCCGCCACCGACCTCGCGGCGCTGCTGCACGCCACCCAGGAGCGGGTCGGCCACGACCCGCAGACGGTGGCGGGCGCCCTCGTGGACTGGGCGAACGCCCAGGGCGGCCGCGACAACATCACGGCGACGCTCGCACGGTTCGACCGGTCCTCGGACCCGGGCTCCCCGGAGCTCGACCCGGACCTCGAGACGACGATCCCGACCACCTGACGCGGGCTCGCGCCGCGGTGCGACCCCACCCACGCGCGACCCGCCCACGACCCGATAGCCTGCACGAACACCCGCACCACCGAAGGAGCCCCCATGGCCGAGTTCGCCGCCGAGGTCTACCAGAACGAGTTCCTGTCCGAGGGCGCGACGGACGTCCACGCGATCATCACCGTGACGTGCACGGGGGCCGGGAGCGCGGGGAGCGTCGGCGGCGCGGGCGGGGTCGCCGAGATCATCATGGTCGACACGTCCGGGTCGATGTCCGGCCGGAACATGGAGGCCGCGAAGCACGCGGCCCAGGTGGCCGTGGACCAGATCCTCGACGGCACGTGGTTCGCGATCGTCGGCGGCAGCCACGTCGCCAACCGCGTCTTCCCCTACCCCAACGCGCGCATGGCGATGGTCCAGATGGAGCCGGGCGCACGCGCCGAGGCGAAGCGCGCGATCTCGATGCTCACGCCCGGCGGCGGCACGGCGATGAGCACGTGGCTGCGCCTCGCCGACCAGCTCTTCGCGACCGTGCCGCAGGCGGCGCAGCGGCACGCGATCCTCCTCACGGACGGCAAGAACGAGTCGGAGCCGCGCGCGAACCTGTCCGCCGCGGTCCGCGACGTCACCGGGCACTTCCAGTGCGACGCGCGCGGCGTCGGCTCGCGCTGGCAGGTCGACGAGCTGCGCGAGATCTCGACCGCGCTGCTCGGCTCGGTCGGCCTCATCGCGGACCCGAACGAGATCGCCGCGGACTTCGAGAAGCTCATGCAGGCGTCCATGGCCCGCGGCGTCGCCTCGGCCGACCTCCGCGTCTGGGCCCCGCAGGGCTCCCAGGTGCTCTTCGTGCGGCAGGTCGCGCCGACCGTCGAGGACCTGACCCATCGCCGCGCCGAGGTCAACCCGCTCACGGGGTCGTACCCGACCGGGTCGTGGGGCGACGAGTCGCGCGACTACCACGTCGCCGTGCGCGTCGCGTCGAAGCCGGTCGGCTCCGAGCAGCTCGCGGCGCGCGTCCAGCTCGCCGTGAACGGCGAGGTCGTGTCCTCGGGCCTGGTCAAGGCGAAGTGGTCCGACGACGAGTCGCTCACCACGCGCATCAACCCCGAGGTCGCGCACTACACGGGCCAGACCGAGCTCGCCGCGGCGATCCAGGAGGGCCTTGCGGCCAAGGCGTCGGGCGACGAGGCGACGGCGACCGTGAAGCTCGGGCGCGCCGTCCAGCTCGCGCAGCAGACCGGCAACGACGAGGCGACGTCGCGCCTGCGCAAGGTCGTCGACATCGACAACGAGGAGCAGGGGACGGTGCGCCTCAAGCGCAACACCTCGACCCTGGACGAGATGGCGCTCGACACCGCCTCGACGAAGACGACCCGGGTCCGCCGGTGAGCGCCGTCGTCTGCCCCAACGGGCACCCGTCCGAGTCGACCGACTACTGCGACGTGTGCGGCGAGCCGATCGGCGCCGCGTCGACGCCCGTCGCGTCCGCGCCGAGCGGCTCGACCCCCGCGCCGGGCGGCGCCCCGGCCGCGCCCGCCACGACCTGCCCGAACTGCGGGTCGCCGGCGCCCGGCGGCGCGCTGTTCTGCGAGAACTGCGGCTACGACTTCACGACGGGCGCCCTGCCCGACCCGGTCGACCCGCCGTCCGCGCTCTCGCTCGA
>NZ_BJNZ01000025.1 GCF_006539945.1 Cellulosimicrobium cellulans
CCGCTCCGTCGGCGCCGGCCGCGGCGAGCGCGTCGCCGAGGACGCCGAGGCGCGCCTGGTAGCCCGAGCCGCGCTGGAGGGCGACCAGGTCGTCCCACCCCTCGACCTGCGCCCCGTCCGCGCCGTCGGGGGCGGGCTGCGGCGTCGGGCACGCCCATGCGCCGTCGGCTGCGCGCTCGGTCGCGACCTCGGCGAGCTGCCCGGCGGAGAGCGCGAGCCAGCCGCCGACGGTGCAGCGGCTCGCCGCCCCCGTGGGCTGGGAGACGCCGCCCGCGCCCGCGCCGTCGGTGAGCAAGGCGTGGAGGGTGGGGGTGGCCGACGACGTGACGTCGCCCCACGTGACGCCCGTGGTGCCGACGACGACGATCGGCCGGTCCGTCGCGATCGCGTCCGAGCGGGTCACCGAGGCCTCGCCGCCCGCCGGGGCGGCGCTGGCCGCCGGCCGGAGCCCCGACGAGGCGAGCACCGTCGAGGCGAGCAGGAGGACGAGCAGGAGCCCACCCCCCACGGTCGCGAGCATGGTCGGCATGCGCCGGATCCCCGGCTCGGGCACGGCCCGCACGGTCTGCGGGGGCGCGGGGCGCGCGAGGAAGCCGGGGACGATCATCGCGGTCGCGACGACCACGACCATGACCGCGATGATGACGCCCGAGTCGTTGAGGACGGAGCCGACGCCCGCGACGACGACGAGCGCCACGACCAGCGGGCGCAGCAGCGGCCAGGTCTCGTAGGCCCGCGCGACCTCCGGCAGGCGGAACCGCTCGGGGCGCAGCACGGCGACGGCGAGCAGCACCACGAGGACCGCCGCGACCGCGCCCAGCGGGTTCGCGAGGGTGGCCCACGCGCCGAGCGCCTTGCGGCCGATCACGTCGAGCGCGGCCCCGTCCACGACGGTCTGGACGAACCCGCCGAGGTGTGACCTCCCGCCCGGCAGCAGCCAGTCCACGACCGCGACGACCACGACCACGAGCACCGTCGCGAGCGCGACGACGAGCGCGCGCAGCCACGTGATGCGCACCCGGCCCACGAGCAGCGCGAGGACGGCGAACGCGGGGACGAGCGCGAGGATCCCGCCGAAGTCGGCGCCGAACGCGGGCCAGCCGTCGATGACGACCGTGACCGCCCCGACGGCGACGACGGTCCAGGCCGCGAGGCGGCGTCGTCCGCGGGCGGTCGCGGCCGACGCGAGGCCGCCCGCGAGGACGAGGCCGGCGACGGCGTACACGGCGAAGGTGACGTTGTTGAAGCCGTAGAAGCGCGTGAAGCCCACGACGGCCGACGTCCCGAGCAGGGACGCCTGCTGGAGCGTCGTGCCGGTCGCGCCGTCGACGGTGAGCACGAGCCACGTGACCCCGGCGAGCGCCGACGGCAGTGCCCACGGGCGTCGCGGCAGGAGGCGCGAGACGACCCACGCGACGAGGGCGACGACGACCGCGCTCACCGCGAGCGCGAGCGTGAGGGCCGGCGCGGGCGCGCTCCACACCCACCAGCGCGACAGGCTCGCGAGCGACGCCGCGACCGGCGCCGCCGCGACCACCATGAGCACGGCGGAGAGCACGCGCAGGCCGCGCGGCCCCGGGCCGGGCTCGCGCCCGCGGCGGACGGCGGCGCGACGCGCCCACAGGGCGCCGCCGAGCGCGAGGACCAGGGTGCCGACGAGGAGCCCGACGAGCACGGGGTAGAGGGTGGGGATGGTGCTGGTGAGGACGTTCAGGTACTGCCGGTTCTCGACCGTCCGGGCGACGTCCATGCGCCGCACCTCGCCCTGCTCCAGGGCGGCGCCCTCGAGCCCTTCCGTGCTGCCGCCCGCCGACTCCACGACGGTCGCCGTCAGGTCGGTGAGCTGGACGATGCCGTCCTTCTGCGTGCTGGGCGAGTGGAGCCAGCGGCTCGTCGGCTGCCCCTTGCGCCAGTCGACGACGACCTGGAGCCCCGTCTCGCCGACCGGTCCTGCCGACACGCCGGCCACCAGGACGCGCGTGCCCCGGTCGGCCTCGTCCATGACCCGGGCGAGCGCCTCGTCGAGCTCGTCGAGGCTCTCGCCGCGGCCGGTGGCCGAGTCGACGATCTCGCCCTGGTCGACGACCGTCACGTCGCACGCGTCGAGGCCGTCGTCGGGGAGCGCGGCGAGCGAGGGCGCGTACCGCTCGACGCGACCGGCGGCGTCCGCGAGCATCACGGCGGCACCCGGCCCGACGGCGGTCGTGCAGACCCCTGTCTCGGCGAGCCGGGCCGCGGCCGTCCCGGGGTCGTGCCGCGCCGCCTGCGCGGGCGTCTCCTCCGCGGCCGGTGCCGTGAGCACGGCCCAGCCGGGGACGTCGGCGGGGCGCGCGTCGGGCGTGGTCGCCCCCGTCGGCGTGACGTCGGGCACGGGCAGGGGGAGGCAGCCGCTCGCGGGCTCCTCGGCGTCGGCGGGGAGCGGCTCCGCGGGCGGCTCGTCCGCCTGCGCCGACACCATGCGCCCCGCCGAGAGCGTGAGCCACGCGTCGGTCGTGCACGCCGTGCGCCCGAGGTTGAGGGAGGCGACGGACCCCGTGCGGATCATCGACCACAGCGTGGGCGTCGCGGTGGGGGAGACGTCGCTCCAGTACAGGCCCGCCACCGCGACCAGCACGACGGGCCGCGGGTCGTGCGCGGGATCGGCGGCGAGCGGGCCGGCGGCGACGGTGTCCTCGGTGGTCGCCGCCGCCGCCGAACCGGCCGTGGTGGTCGCCGCCGCCGGGCCCGCCGTGGCGAGGAGCGTCAGGAGCAGCGCGACGGCCGTGGCGAGCGCCGCCGTCCGCGGCCCGAGGCCCCGGTCCCGGCGGGCGGGCTGGGTGCGGGCAGGGGGGAGCGCGGCGGCCGGGAACGTCACCGGACCAGCCTACGGGGGTGCGTCACGCCGCCCCCGACCGTGGCGGCAGCGTCGTCGCAGGTCCGCGCGCGACGCTCACGCGGCCTCCACGCCGGCTGCGCGCAATCTGCTGGACGCACCAACTTGGCACCGTGTACAACTTGTATCCATGTACAACTTCCAGGACCGACCGTGCGCGCGCTGACCCGCGCCGAGGCGCGGGCCGCGATCGTCAACGTCGACCCGGCGGAGGGGAAGGTCCGCCTGCCCGGCCACTTCGACGACCTGCGCTGGGAGGAGCTCGACTACCTCGGGTGGCGCGACCCGCGCGCGCCCTCGCGCGCGTTCCTCGTCGCGGACGTCGACGGGCGCGCGGTCGGGGCGCTCCTGCGCCAGAGCCCGAGCCACGCCGAGGTCGGGTCGCGCGCCGTGATGTGCGCGCTGTGCCGGTTCTCGCGGCGGTTCAACGAGGTCGCGCTCTTCGCGGCGCACCGGCCGTCGCGGGACCCGAGGAAGCGGCTCAGCAGCGTGGGCCTCCTGCTGTGCACCGACCTCGACTGCCACCGCAACGTCCGGACCGTCCGGTCGGGCGGTCCGATCGACCCCCCGCCCGACGAGGTCGTGCGAGCTCGTCGGGAGGGCCTGCGGGCGCGTACCGTCGCGTTCCTGCACACCCTGACCGACGGCGCCCCCCCGGCGCGGACGAGGAGTCGTTGATGGCCTACCTGCCGCGCGCGGAGCGTCGGGACTCCATCGTCGCCGCAGCCGCGGCCGTCGTGCGCCGCGACGGTCTCGGGGCCGTCACCGCGCGCGTCGTCGCCGACGAGCTCGGCGGGTCCCCTGGGCAGATCCACCACCACTTCGCGTCGACGGACGAGCTCGTCGCCGAGGCGTGGCGGCGGTACGCGGACGTCGAGATCGTCCGGTTCGAGGACGCGGCCCGTGGTCGCACCGCCCGCGCCGCGCTCGAGCTCTTCTTCGAGGACCTGCTCGGGCCCGCGGGTGACGGGCAGGCGCTCGCCCGGTGGGCGGAGGCCGGGGCGCACGCGCAGCTGCGGCCCGTCGTCGCGCGGGCCTACGTGGAGACGCTCGGGCTCCTGACCGACGTCCTGGCGGACGCCCTCGGCGACCGGGGTGACGCGCGACGCCGGGAGGCGGCGGGGCGCCTGCTCATGGTCGGTGTCGGGCTCGCCGCCCTCACCCGCGTCGGCGGGGAGCAGGTCGTCCCCCCGGCGGCGGTCATGCGGTCGGCGATCGACGCGGAGACCGCCTGCGGGGACTGACCGCGTGGACCGACCGCGCGGCGCGGACCGGGTGTGCGTCGTCCCCCGTCGCAGAGCGTCAGGCCGTGCGCACCACCAGGGCACCGGGGTCGACGCGCGCCTCGATCTCGACCGCGAGGCCCAGCACGTCGCCGTCGACCTGCGCCTGCTCGCCGCCCTCGACCCGCACGCGGACGCGGCGGGCGCGCGCGTGGTCGATGCGCCCGATCTTGGCGGGGAGGTCGTTGCGCACGCCGAGGCCCTGCATGACGACCTCCCCGAAGAGCTGCGCCCAGCCCACGACCCCGCCGCGCGTGTCGATCGCCGCGATGTCCAGGATCCCGTCGTCGATGACGGCGTCGGGCAGGAGGGTGAGGCCACCGGGGAGCCGCCCGCAGTTGCCGATGAGGAGCGAGCGCAGGCGCGCGTCGACGGGCGGCGTGTCGTCGAGCTGGAGCTGCGCGCGCATGCGGCGCCCGTGCAGGTGCCGGATGCCGGCGACGAAGTAGGCGACCCAGCCCACCTTCGCCTTGAGGTCGTCGTCCGTGTCGGCGACCATCGCGGCGTCGAACCCCAGGCCCGCGATCACGAGGAAGATGTGCTCCTTGCGCACGTCCCTGGTGGACCCGGGCTCCGCCCCCTCGGCAACGTCGGGATCCTCGGCCCAGCGCAGGACCGTGGCCCAGCCCACGTCGACGGGGCGGTCCGTCCCGGCGATCACGACGGCGAGCGCGGCGCGCGCGTCGCCCACCGGGAGGTCGAGGTTGCGCGCGAGGAGGTTGCCCGTGCCCACGGGCACGAGGCCCATGGTGCGGCCGCTGCCCACCATGCCCTCGGCGACCGCACGGACCGTGCCGTCCCCGCCCACGGCGACGACGACGTCCGCGCCCTGCGCGAGCGCCGCGCGCGTCTGCCCGACGCCCGGGTCCTCCACCGTCGTCTCGAACCACAGCGGGTCGGGCAGGGCCGCGTCCGCGAACGCGGCACGGACGACCGTCTCCAGTCCCGCGACGTCGGGCTTCGACGGGTTGGCGACGAACGCGACGAGCTCGCGGGGGTCGTCCTCGACCGGGGCCTCCCCGGCGGGCGGCGCGTCGCCGTGCGCACGGCGCTGCCGGGTCTGCTGCGCGCGCAGGCCCAGCGCGACCACGAGTGCCACGACCGCGACGGCGAGCGCCGCGATCGCGAGCCAGAGCGTCCAGGACATGGCGACACCGTAGCGGGGCCGGGGCGGGAAAGGGCTGCGGCCTCGGAGCGCGCAGTTCGTTAGGCTGCTGGCGTGATCGACCTCCGCCTCCTGCGCGACAACCCCGACATCGTCCGTGCCAGCCAGGTCACCCGTGGTGACGACCCCGCGCTGGTGGACGCCGCCCTCGACGCCGACGCCCGCCACCGCGCCGCGCTGAGCGAGTTCGAGAGCCTGCGCGCCGAGCAGAAGTCCCTCGGCAAGCAGGTCGCCCAGGCGCAGGGGGAGGAGAAGCAGGAGCTGCTCGCGCGCACCAAGCAGCTCTCCGCCGACGTCAAGGCGCGCCAGGCCGACGCCGACGCCGCGGCGGAGGAGCTGCGCGGGCTGCTCTACCGCATCTCGAACGTCGTCGCGGGCGCGCCGGCCGGCGGCGAGGACGACTACGTCGTGCTGCGCGAGGAGGGGACCATCCGCGACTTCGCCGCGGAGGGCTTCACCCCGCGCGACCACCTCGACCTCGGCGAGGGCCTGCGCGCGATCGACACCGAGCGAGGCGCCAAGGTGTCGGGCGCACGCTTCTACTACCTCACGGGCGTGGGCGCGCGCCTCGAGCTCGCGCTGCTCAACGCCGCGATGGACACGGCGGTCGCGGCCGGGTTCACGCCGGTCATCACGCCGACGCTCGTGCGGCCCGAGGTCATGCAGGGCACCGGGTTCCTCGGCGCCCACGCGGACGAGATCTACCGCCTCGAGAAGGACGACCTCTACCTCGTCGGGACGAGCGAGGTGGCGCTCGCGGGCTACCACGCGAACGAGATCGTCGACCTGTCGGCCGGGCCGCTGCGCTACGCCGGCTGGAGCGCGTGCTACCGCCGCGAGGCCGGCTCGCACGGCAAGGACGTGCGCGGCATCATCCGCGTGCACCAGTTCCACAAGGTCGAGATGTTCTCCTACTGCGACCCGGCGGACGCCGAGGCGGAGCACCAGCGCCTGCTCGGCTGGGAGGAGCAGATGCTGCGCCTCGTCGACCTGCCGTACCGCGTCATCGACACCGCCGCGGGCGACCTCGGGTCGAGCGCCGCGCGCAAGTTCGACTGCGAGGCGTGGCTGCCCACGCAGCAGCGCTACCTCGAGCTCACGTCGACGTCGAACTGCACGACGTTCCAGGCGCGCCGCCTCAACGTGCGCGAGCGCGTCGAGGTCGACGGCAAGAACGAGACGCGCACCGTCGCGACGCTCAACGGCACGCTCGGCACGACGCGCTGGATCGTCGCGATCCTCGAGAACCACCAGCAGGCCGACGGCTCGGTCCGCGTACCGGAGGGCCTGCGTCCGTACCTCGGGGGCCTCGAGGTGCTCGAGCCGGTGGTGGCGTGACGGGTCCGCTGGTCCCGGACGACGCGTCCGGGCCGATGCTCGTCGCGCTCGACATCGACGGCACCCTCATGTCGTACGACCAGGAGCTGTCGGAGGACGTGCGCGACGCCGTCGCCGGCCTGCGCGCGGCGGGTCACCACGTGGTGCTCGCGTCCGGGCGCTCGCTCATCGCGATGACGCCCGTCGCGGAGATCCTGGGGATCGACCGCGGTTGGGTCGTCGCGTCGAACGGCGCGGTGACCGCGCGGCTCGACCCGGAGGAGCCGGACGGGTACGCGCTCGAGGACGTCGTGACGTTCGACCCGGGCCCGGCACTGCGGCTCCTTCGCGAGCACCTGCCCGACGCGCGGTACGCCGTCGAGGACGTGGGCGTCGGGTTCCGCATGAACGAGCTCTTCCCCGACGGCGAGCTCGACGGCGTGCACCGCGTCGTCGAGTTCGACGAGCTGTGGTCGGGCGAGGTGACGCGCGTGATCGTCCGCTCGCCAGGGTCGACGAGCGAGCAGTTCCACGAGCTCGTCGAGCACCTCGGCCTGGACGACGTGACCTACGCCGTCGGTTGGACGGCGTGGATGGACATCGCGCCGCTGGGCGTCACGAAGGCGACCGGCCTCGAGCTCGTGCGGCGCGCGCTGCACGTCCAGCCCCACCGGACCGTCGCGGTCGGCGACGGTCGCAACGACGTCGAGATGCTCCGCTGGGCGGCGCACGGCGTCGCGATGGGCCACGCGGACGCCGTCGTGCAGGCCGCCGCCGACGAGGTCACCGGCTCGATCGACGACGACGGCGCGGCCCCCATCCTGCGCAGCCTCCTGCCCTGACCGCGAGGTAGCTCCGTGGTCGCCGAGGTAGAGCCCTGGTACCGCGAGGTAGAGGCGTGGTCGTGACCTGGCCTCGACGTCGACTCGATGGCGTGGCCGTCCGGGGTGCGCTGCCCGACGACGCGGACGCGGTCTGGCGGCTCGTCGTCGCCTTCGCGACGTCGTTCGTCCCGGAGCGTGCGTCTTTCGACGCGTCGTTCGCGTCGCTCCTCGCGGACGACGACGCGCTGGTGCTCGTCGCCGAGGTGGGGGACGACGTCGTCGGCTACCTCGTGGCGCACCGACACGCGACGCTCTTCGCCAACGCTCCTGTCGGGTGGGTCGAGGAGGTCATGGTCGACGACGCCGCGCGCCGTCGCGGGACCGGGCGCCTGCTCATGGAAGCGGCCGAGGAGTGGGCCGCCGCGGCGGGGGCGGCGTACGTCGCTCTCGCGACTCGGCGCGCCGCGCCGTTCTACGCGGCTCTGGGCTACGACGAGTCGGCGGCGTTCTTCCGGAAGGTTCTTCCGCCGAGGTAGAGGCGTGGTCATGACCACGCCTCTACCTCGCGGTACCACGCCTCTACCTCGCGGTACCACGCCTCTACCTCGCGGTACCAGGGCTCTACCTCGGCGGACCGGGGCTCTACCTCCCGGTGCCGGGGACTCCCACGCGGGGGGGGGAGGACGGCTCAGTCGCGGGGCTCGCGCGCGGTGAGGACGACCGGCCCGTCGGGCGTGATCGCGATGGTGTGCTCGCTGTGGGCGCCGCGCGACCCGTCGGCGGAGCGGAGGGTCCAGCCGTCGGGGTCGGTGTAGATCTCGTCCGTGGTCTCGAGGAACCAGGGCTCGATCGCGATGACGAGGCCCGGCTTGAGCGGGAACCCGCGCTTGCGGCGGCCGTCGTTGGGGATGTGGGGCTCGCCGTGCATCGTGCGGCCCACGCCGTGCCCACCGAAGTCGGTGTTCACGGTGTAGCCCGCGGCGTGCGCCACGTCGGCGATGGCGGCCGAGATGTCGCCGACCTTCTTGCCCGGCTGCGCGGCCGCGATGCCGGCCTCGAGCGCGCGCTCGGTCGTCTGGATGAGCTTCGCGTCCGCCTCGCCGAGCGCGCCCGCGCGCGGCGTGCCGACGACGAACGACAGCGCCGAGTCCGCGACCCACCCGTCGACGGACGCGGCGAAGTCGATGCTCAGCAGGTCGCCGTCGCGCAGCGCGTAGTCGTGCGGGAGGCCGTGCAGCACGGCGTCGTTGACGGACGTGCAGATCACCTTGCCGAACGGGCTCGCGCCGAACGACGGGTGGTAGTCGATGTAGCAGGACTCGGCCCCGCGGTCGCGGATCATCTGGTGCGCGACCTCGTCGAGCTCGAGCAGGTTCGTCCCGACCTTCGTGGCGGCGCGCACCGTGGTGAGGACGTCGGCGACGAACCGTCCTGCGGGTCGCATCTGGTCGATCTCCCGCGGGGTCCTCAGCTCGATCATCGTGGTCCTTCCGGTTCGCAGGTGGGGTGCCCGACGGCGGCGCGGCCGGCTCGCGCAGCGCCTGAAGTGCCGAGCGGTGCCGCGCGGGCGGGCCTCCCCACGATATCGGTCCCGGCCCCGCCGCCGCGGCCCGGGGCGTGGTGCCGGGAGCGCAAGCGCTTGCATCGATCTGCTCACGATGCGGCACGGCGCCTCGCCACGCGGCCTCCGGGCGTGGCAGCATCACCCGTCGTGGCAGGTATCGACGACGTCGCCCAGGCCGCCGGGGTGTCCACGGCGACCGTCTCGCGCGCCCTGCGCGGCCTGCCCAACGTGTCGGAGGCGACGCGCCTGCGCGTGCTCGCGGAGGCGGCGCGGCTCGGCTACGTGCCCACGCCGTCGGCGTCGTCGCTGGCCACCGGCCGCACCCGCACGATCGGCGTGCTCACCCCGTGGGTCAACCGGTGGTTCTTCGCCAACGTCATCGAGGGCGCCGAGCGCGCGCTGCGAGACCTCGGCTACGACGTCCTGCTCTACACGTTCGACGTGCGCCGCGCGTCGGCCCGGCGCCGGGTGGACCCGAGCGTCCTGCGTCACCGCGTGGACGGCACGCTCGTCGTGGGCCTGCCGCTGGACGACGACGAGGTGCGCTCGCTCGTCGGGCTCGCCCGGCCGCTCGCGTTCGTCGGGTCGGGGCCGGCCGACCAGGTGACCGTCCGCCTCGACGACGTCGCGACGGGCCGGGCCGCCACACGCCACCTGCTCGAGCTGGGACACCGGGTGATCGGTCACGTGACCGGGGTGCCGGACCTCGTGTCGTCGTGGTCGCCGCCGGTCGAGCGCGCGCGGGGCTACGTCCGCGCGCTGGAGGAGGCGGGGATCGTCTTCGAGCCGGACCTCGAGGTGAACGGCGACTTCGACGTCGCCGGAGGGCGCGAGTCCACCGCGGAGCTCCTGCGCCGCCGGCCGGACGTGACCGCGGTCTTCGCGGCGTCGGACGAGATGGCGATGGGGGCGATCCTCGCCGCGCGCGACCTGGGGCTGCGGGTCCCGGACGACCTGTCGGTCGTCGGGGTGGACGGCCACGACCTCGGGGAGCTCGTCGGGCTGACGACGATCGCCCAGGACGCGTACCAGCAGGGGTTCGACGCGGCGCTCCTCCTCCTCGAGATGATCAACGGCGCCCCGGTGCCGGAGAGCATCACCTACCCGACCGAGCTGGTGCGGCGTGGTTCGACCGCACCCCCGCGCGACCGTCGCTAGGAGCAGACGGCGCCGCCCTCGTCGCGCGGTCGGGCTCGGCCCGTGGGAGCGTGGCCAGGGGAGCGGGGCCGAGAGAGCGCGTACCCGGCGCACGTGACGGAATCGTTACGCAAACTCGCCTCTCCTGTGCTTGCGGCACCGCGATGCAACCGCTTGCATGGTGCCTAGGGCGAGAGCGCACCCGCGCTCGCGACGTCGCGATGCGCCCGGTCCGCACCGGACCGGGGTGACGGCGTCCGTACCCACGACGAGGTGGAGGCTGACATGACCAGGACCACGAGGACCAGCGCGGCACGTCGCCGCACGCTGGTGGTCGCCGCCGGCGGCGCGAGCCTCGCGCTCGTGCTCGGGGCGTGCAGCGGCGGAGGGGACGGCGGAGGTGACGGTGGCGGTGACGGTGGCGGCGACGCCGCCACGCCCGAGATCGACTGCAGCGTGTACGAGGAGTTCGGTGACCTCGAGGGGACGGAGGTCTCCGTCTACACCTCGATCGTCGAGCCCGAGCAGGCGACGCAGGAGGCGTCCTACGACCCGTTCGAGGAGTGCACCGGCGTCACCGTCAACTACGAGGGGTCGCGCGAGTTCGAGGCGCAGCTCCTCGTGCGGATCCAGGCGGGCAACGCGCCCGACATCGCGTACCTGCCGCAGCCCGGTCTGCTGAAGACGATCGTCACGGACTTCCCGGACGAGATCGTCCCGGCGCCCGACCAGACGTCCGCGAACGTCGACGAGTTCTTCAGCGAGTCGTGGAAGGAGTACGGCACCGTCGACGGCACGTTCTACGCCGCTCCCCTCGGGTCGAACGTGAAGTCCTACGTCTGGTACTCGCCGTCCATGTTCGAGGACGCCGGCTACGAGGTGCCGACCACGTGGACCGAGATGATGGACCTCTCGGAGCAGATCGTCGAGGACGGCTCCATGCCGTGGTGCGCGGGAGTGGAGTCCGGTGACGCGACCGGCTGGCCTGCGACGGACTGGATCGAGGACGTCGTCCTGCGGACCGCTGGGCCCGAGGTGTACGACCAGTGGTACACCCACGAGATCCCGTTCAACGACCCGCAGATCGTCGAGGCCTTCGACACCGCGGGCGAGATCCTCAAGAACCCCGAGATGGTCAACGCGGGTCTGGGCGGCGTCGACTCGATCGCGACGACGACGTGGACCGACGCGGGCTTCCCGATCCTCGACGGCACCTGCTGGCTGCACCGTGCCGCGAACTTCTACCAGACGCAGTGGCCCGAGGGCACGGAGGTCGCCGAGGACGGCGACGTCTACGCCTTCTACCTGCCGACCGACCAGACCGACATCAAGCCGGTGCTCGGCGGCGGCGAGTTCGTCGCGGCCTTCGACGACCGCCCCGAGGTGGCGGCCTTCCAGACCTACCTCTCGAGCGCGGACTGGGCCAACACCAAGGCGCTCACGACGCCTCAGGGCGGGTGGGTCAGCGCCAACAACGGTCTGGACCCGGAGAACCTGGCGACCTCGTTCGACCAGCTCTCGGCGGAGATCCTCGCCGACCCGGACGCCGTGATCCGCTTCGACGCCTCGGACCTCATGCCCGGTGAGGTCGGTGCGGGGACGTTCTGGACCGGCATGGTCAACTGGTTCACCGGCTCGGACACGCAGGAGGTCGTCGACACGATCGAGGCGTCCTGGCCGTCGTCCTGACCCGGCAGACCGACGGGGCGCTCCCCGTCTGAGGCACGCACTGCCGGACGGGGGGTCCGCCCACTGTGGCGGGCCCCCCGCTTCCGGGGCCAGGATGTAGACCACTCTCGCCCTCGATGCCGCGGGCGACCCGACCGGAGGCCACCATGGACTGGTTGACCGAACCGAGCTCTCCCGTGGAGAAGTTCGGCCTGATGTTCCTCGCGATGCTGCTCTTCGTCGTGGTGATGGGGGCGATCCTCCTCGCGGTGGACCGGCCCAAGCGGATCCCGCGCTGGGTCGTCGTGCTCGCCTTCGTCGGTCCGGCGGTGCTCGGGCTCGCCTGGGGACTCGTGCGGCCCGCGCTCATCACCATCTGGAACTCCCTCTTCGACCGCCGCGGCAACGAGTTCGTCGGGCTCGACAACTACGTCACCGCGTTCACGACCGACCAGTTCCAGCTCGTGCTGCGCAACACGGCCATCTGGGTCGTCGTCGTCCCGCTGCTGTCGACGTTCATCGGCATCGTCTACGCCGTGCTCGTCGACCGCTCCCGCTTCGAGAAGTTCGCGAAGGCGCTCGTCTTCCTCCCGATGGCCATCTCGATGGTCGGGGCATCCATCATCTGGGGCTTCGTCTACGAGTTCCGGCCCGACCAGCCCGGTGTCAACCAGATCGGGTTGCTCAACCAGGTGCTGGTGTGGCTCGGGCTCCCGCCGCAGCAGTTCCTCATCGGCCAGCCGTGGAACACGTTCTTCCTCATCGTGGTGATGATCTGGATCCAGACGGGCTTCGCGATGACGATCCTCTCCGCCGCGATCAAGGCGATCCCCGACGACATCGTCGAGGCCGCCCGGCTCGACGGCCTCAAGGGCTGGGGGATGTTCCGGTACATCACCGTCCCCAGCGTCCGCCCGGCGCTCGTCGTCGTCCTCACGACCATCGCGATGGCGACGCTCAAGATCTTCGACATCGTGCGCACGATGACCGGTGGACAGTTCGGCACGCAGGTCGTCGCGAACGAGTTCTACACGCAGGCGTTCCGGCAGAACAACCAGGGCCTGAGCTCAGCGCTCGCGGTCATCCTGTTCATCCTGGTCATCCCGATCATCGTCTACAACGTCCGTCAGATGCGGCTCGCGGAGGAGATCCGATGACCAGCACGCCGATCCCTCCGGTCGTCCCCGACACCGATCTCACCACAGAGGCGGAGCTCGAAGGGACGAGCCGCCCTCGCAAGCTGACTCGACTCGAGAAGCGAGCGATCGCGGCGAAGGGCAAGCTCAGCTCACCCTGGGCGTCGTTCCTCGCGATCCTCATCGCGATCCTGTGGACCATCCCCTCGATCGGCCTCCTCGTGACGTCCTTCCGCCCCGAGCTCGACATCCGTCGGAGCGGCTGGTGGACCGTCATCCCGGGTCTCTTCAACGGCGAGGCAGAGTTCACGCTCGACAACTACGACCAGGCGCTCTACGGCAGCGGGAGCAACCTGTCGACCTACTTCGTCAACTCGTTCGTCATCACGCTCCCGGCCGTCGTCATCCCGATCACTCTCGCGCTCCTCGCGGCGTACGCCTTCGCGTGGATCGAGTTCCGGGGTCGCGAGATCCTCTTCGTCGCGATCTTCGCGCTCCAGGTCGTACCCCTTCAGGTGGCGCTCGTCCCGCTGCTGCGCGACTACGTCAACGTGGGCCTCAACGGGACGTTCTGGACCGTCTGGTTGTCCCACTCGATCTTCGCGCTGCCGCTGGCGATCTTCCTCCTCCACAACTTCATGAAGGACATCCCGCGGTCGCTCGTCGAGGCCGCGCGCGTCGACGGCGCCGGTCACGTCAAGATCTTCTTCCAGGTGCTCCTGCCCCTGCTCGTGCCCGCGATCGCGTCGTTCGCGATCTTCCAGTTCCTCTGGGTCTGGAACGACCTGCTCGTCGGCCTGACGTTCGCCGACACGACGTCCTACCCGCTGACGGTGCGTGTGGCGGAGATGGCCGGGTCGCGCGGTGGCGACTGGCACATCCTCACGGCCGGTGCGTTCATCTCGATCATCGTGCCGCTCGTCGTGTTCGTCGCTCTGCAGCGGTACTTCGTGCGCGGGCTGCTCGCGGGCTCGGTCAAGGGCTGACGCCCCGCCTCGCCGAGCATGCGGTCGCGGACCGTCCGACTCCTCGGGCGGTCCGCGACCGCGTGCTCGGGGAGACCGCCCCGTATCGGTCGGCACCTAGAGTCGTCAGGTGCTCCGACCTCGCGCCACCGCCCTCGACCGCGTCCCGGTGCCGGCGCTGTTCGTCGTCTCGGGGCTGACGCAGTACCTGGGCGCGGCGATCGCCGTCGGGCTGTTCGCCGTGGCCGGGGCGATCGAGATCGGGTGGCTGCGCATCGCGGCGTCCGCGGTGCTGCTCCTCGCGTGGCGCCGCCCGTGGCGTCATCGGTGGACCCGGCACGACCTCGCGTGGGTCGCCGTCTTCGGCGTCGCCCTCGCCGCGATGAACCTCGCGTTCTACGTCGCGATCGACCACCTGCCGCTCGGGACGGCCGTCGCGATCGAGTTCCTCGGTCCGGTCGCGGTCGCTGCGATCACGGGCAGCGGGTGGCGCGAGCGGGGCGCGATCGGGGTCGCCGCGGCGGGGGTCGTGCTGCTCGCGGGCGTGACGATCGAGTCCGACCTCCCGCGGGACGACGCCGTGCTCGGCCTGGCCGCGATCGGCGTCGCGGCCGCGTGCTGGGCGGCGTACATCCTGCTGGGGCGGCGGGTCGCCGTCTCCGGGTCGGGCGTGACGTCGCTCGCGGTCGCGATGACCGTGGGCGCCCTCGTGTTCGCGCCGTTCCTCGCGCCCGGCGCGGTCCCCGTGCTCGGCGACTGGCGGCACGTCGTCGCGATCGCCGGGATCGCCCTCTTCTCGTCCGTCGTCCCGTACGCGCTCGAGCAGGTCATCCTGCGCCGGGTCAGCGCGGCGACGTTCTCGGTGCTGCTCGCGCTGCTCCCGGCGACGGCCGCCGTCGTCGGGGCCGTCGTGCTGCGCCAGGTGCCCACGGTCCCGGAGCTCGTCGGCCTCGTCCTGGTGTCCGGGGCGATCGCCATGACCGCCGCGCGCCCGGGCGGCCGGGACGCGACCCCGCCCGACGACGCCGCGCCGCTCGACCCGCCGCCCGCCTGAGCGCCCGGCCCGGACGGGCGGGCGGGTCGCGGTGCCTCAGAGGTACTGACCCGGTGAGGGGCGCCCGTCGTGCTCGTCCGCCCGGCCGGGGTGGCCCGGCATCCCGCCCGGCGCGCCGGGGCCCATGGGCGGCAGCGAGCCCGGCGGCAGGGCGCGACGCATCTGCGAGAGCTGCGCCTGGGCCGCCATCTGCTGGGCGACGAGCGCCGTCTGGATGCCGTGGAACAGGCCCTCGAGCCAGCCGACGAGCTGCGCCTGGGCGACCCGCAGCTCCGCGTCGGTCGGGACCGTGTCGTCCGAGAACGGGAGCGTGATCCGGTGCAGCTCCGCCACCAGGTCGGGAGACAGGCCGTCCTCGAGCTCGGTGAGCGAGCGCTCGTGGATCTCGGCGAGGCGCGACCGCGCCGCCTCGTCGAGCGGGGCGTCCCGGACCTCGTCGAGGAGCTTCTTGATCATGCCGCCGATGCGCATCACCTTGGCCGGCTCCTCGATGACCGTCGCCGGGTTGCGGTCGGGGTCGGTCGAGTCGTCGCTCTCGACGACGCTCACCCCCGTCCCGTCCGGCATCACGACCGTGGAGCGGGCGGGCTCGTCGGAGTCGTCGACGGCGTCCTCCGCACCGTTCACGGGCTCGGGGGCGGTGGGCTCGTCGGGGCGGGGGTCGCGGGGTTCGTCAGCCATGGGTCCAGTCTGGCGCGGGGTGCCCACGCGCGCACCGACGGCGCGTGATCTCCTGTGCCGGGCCGTGGTCAGGGGACGAGGAGCACCTTGCCGAAGACCGCGCCGGAGTCGAGCAGCTCGTGCGCACGCGCGGCCTCCTCGAGCGGGAGACGCGTGTGCACCACCGGGCGCACGCGCCCGTCCTCCACCATCGGCCAGACGTGCGTGAGGACCTCGTGCACGATGCGCGCCTTCTCGGCCGGGGGACGCGCCCGGAGCGTCGTCCCGGCCACGGTGGCGCGCCGGGCGAGGAGGAGGCCCAGGTCGAGCTCCGCGCGTCGTCCCTTCTGCATGCCGATGACGACGAGGCGCCCGCCCGTGGCGAGCACCTCCAGGTTGCGCGGCAGGTAGGCGGCGCCGACGACGTCGAGCACGACGTCCGCGCCGTGCCCGCCGGAGGCGTCCCGCACCGCGGCGACGAAGTCCTCCTCGCGGTGGTCGACGGCGAGGTCCGCCCCGAGCGCGAGGCACCGGTCGGCCCGGTCGCGCCCGCCGGCGGTGACGGCCACGCGGGCGCCGAGCGCGGCGCCGACCTGCACGGCGACGGTCCCCACACCGCCCGACCCGCCGTGCACGAGCAGCCACTCGTCCGGGGCCAGGCGACCGACGTCGACGACGTTGCTCCACACCGTGCACGCCGCCTCGGGGAGCGCGGCGGCGTCCACGAGGTCCACGCCGTCGGGGACGGGCAGCACCTGTGTCGCCCGGACGCGTACCTGCTCGGCGTAGCCCCCGCCGTCGAGCAGCGCGACCACGCGGTCACCCTCGGACCACCCCGTCACGGACTCCCCGACGGCCGCGACCGTGCCCGAGACCTCGAGCCCGGGCCAGTCGGGTGCGCCGGCGGGCGGCGGGTAGGATCCGGCGCGTTGTAGCAGGTCAGCGCGGTTCACGCCAGCGGAAGCGACGTGGACCACGAGCTCGTCCGGTCCGGGGGTCTGGTCAGGGAGCGCGGAAACCGTTAGTTTCTCAGGGCCACCGGGGGCCGATATCGTGACGCCTCGCACATCGCCGAGACTACGCGGACGGCCCGGGAGGCGCCGGTTCGCCGACGGGGCGTCGCGGGA
Organism: Cellulosimicrobium cellulans; assembly: GCF_006539945.1. Lineage (GTDB taxonomy): Bacteria > Actinomycetota > Actinomycetes > Actinomycetales > Cellulomonadaceae > Cellulosimicrobium > Cellulosimicrobium cellulans. The sequence continues at coordinate 16,773 of NZ_BJNZ01000025.1, forward strand.
GCGGGGACGAAAGTTCACGCTCCTCGCGGATTAGGTGTCCGGGGGATGTGCACCGATAGTTAGTACGCACGACCGGGGAGCGGAGCCCGGGAGGCGACGCTGCCACGCGCGCCGACCGCGCCGCCGAACGGGTGGACCAGGGTGATGGAGGCAGGTTCGTATGCTCCGCAGGTTGAGCGTTCGCGGGAAGATCCTTGCGGCTCTCGCGGTGCCCGTCCTCGTCCTCTTCGCGGCCGCCGCGATCATCTCGGCACAGGCCATCGGGTCGGCGCGCGACGCCAGCCAGACGAGCGCGCTCGTCGGGGCGCTCGCGGCACAGGACGTCGCGGGGACCGAGATCGCGGCCGAGCGCACGTACTCCTTCCTGGACGCGACCGCCGGGACCGAGGACAGCGAAGCGCAGATGATGGCGCAGCGCGAGAAGACGGACAAGGCGCTCGACGCGCGCGACCGCGCGTACGAGAGGCTCGACACGTCGGCGCTCGACCCGCGCGTGCGAGAGGCGGTCGCCGACACGATCGCGGACCGGAACGACCTGACGGCGGTCCGGCAGTCCATCGACCGGTCGTCCATCGGCCAGCTCACGCGCATCTCGCAGTACAACGCGCTCATCGACGCAGCGCTCGACGTGCCCCGGACGCTCGCCGACACCGCCCCGGACCGCGCCCTCGCGCAGTACCTCGACGCCTACGTCCTCCTCGACGAGCTCCTCGCGCAGCAGGCGCTCGAGCAGCCGCTCGCCGGTGCGGTCCTCGCCGCCGCACAGGTCGGCCAGGAGAGCAACGAGACGAGCCAGCAGGCCGCGGTCCTGGTGACCAACGGTGATGCCCTCACGGCGCGCACGGGCACGGCCGTGCGGCGGCTCCCGGGAGACTTCCGACTGGTGCCGCCGGGCGCGACGTACAACCAGATCCGACAGAACCTCGCGGGTTCCCGGCCCAAGGCGACGCCTCCGAGCCAGGCCGCGCAGTGGCCGGACCTGTCGCAGGCGGACCGCGACCAGACGAGCCCGGTGCGCGACGACGTCCGCTCCGCCACCGCGGAGAAGGCCTCCGACCTCGCGGGTGCGGCGACGACCCGCGCGGTCGTCACGATCCTCGCGACCCTCGCGGCGGTCATCGCCTCGATCCTCGTCGCGGGTCTCATCGCCCGCGCGATCGTCAACCCGCTGCGCCGCCTCACCGACGCGGCCGAGGACGTGCGTGACCAGCTCCCACGGCTCGTCGAGCAGGTCGCCGTCCCGGGCCAGGGCCCGGGCATCGACCTGGCGCCCATCACCGTGGAGTCCACGGACGAGGTCGGCCAGCTCGCGACCGCGTTCAACGACGTGAACCAGACGACCATCAAGGTCGCGCGCGAGCAGGCCGCCCTCCGCGGCTCGATCGCCGAGATGTTCGTCAACGTCGCGCGTCGCGACCAGGTGCTCCTCAACCGTCAGCTCGCGTTCCTCGACGACCTCGAGCGCTCCGAGGAGGACGCGGGCACCCTGTCCAACCTCTTCCGCCTCGACCACCTCGCGACGCGTATGCGCCGCAACGCGGAGTCCCTCCTCGTCCTCGCGGGCATCGACTCGGGCCGCCGCGTGCGTCAGCCCATGCCGGCCTCGGACGTCATCCGTACGGCATCCTCCGAGATCGAGCTGTACGACCGCGTCCGCCTGAACCTGGTCGTCGACCCGCTCATGCTGGGGCACAACGCGCTCAACGCCGCCCACCTGCTCGCCGAGCTCCTCGAGAACGCGACGATGTTCTCGGAGCCGCACACGCCCGTCGAGGTCACGACCGGCCGCGACGAGAACTTCGTCTACGTGACGGTCCGCGACCACGGTCTCGGGATGACGCCGGACGAGATCGCGGAGGCGAACCGCAAGGTCGCCACGCACGCGGCGTCGGACGTCGTCGGCGCACAGCGCCTGGGCCTCTTCGTCGTCGGTCGCCTCTCCGACCGTCTCGGCGCGAAGGTCCGGTTCAGCGCGGGCGGCGACGACCAGGGGACCGAGGTCGTCGTGTCCTTCCCGGCCGCCCTCTTCGTCCCCGACTCGAACGTGCCGCTCCCGCAGCCGACGGACCCGCTCGAGACGAGCACGCAGGCGGCGGCCCAGCAGCTCGCCGGCTCGGGCGTCGTCCCGGCGCTCCCCGCCGCGGACGTCGCGGCTCCGTCGATCCCGGCGCCCGCCGCGACGGCGTCGTTCCCGACCGTCGAGCCCGAGGCTCCCGCCGCCGTGCCCGTCGACCTCGACGCGCTCACGGACGGCACCACGCAGACCGGGATGCCCCGTCGTCGCTCGCGCACGGTCGACCCCGCCGCCGCGGCGCCGAGCGCGTCCTTCGCGTCGGGTCCCCAGACCGGCGCGATCGTCCTGCCCCCGCTCGCCACGCCGGCACTGCCGGAGCAGCTCCCGGCGGCGGACGAGGCGTGGAGCCCGCCCGCCGAGGTCGCCGACGCCGGCGCCGCGCTCCCGAGCAGGTCGCGCCCGGCCACGAGCCCCGTCGAGCCGGTCTCCGCCGAGATCCCGGTCCTCGACGTGAGCACGCGCAGCGCGCTCTTCTCGAGCTTCCGCCCGGTCGGTGACCGTCCTGCCACCGAGAACCCGGTGGAGCTTCCCGTCGCCCCGGACGTCACGGCGACGGACATCCCGCTCGTCTCCGAGGCCCCGGCCGACACCCCGGTCCAGCAGGACGTGTGGACGCCGCAGGATCCCGCCGTCGCGCCGGCCCCGGACACCTGGGCCCCCTCGCAGGCGTGGGCGCCGGAGCAGCCCGCCGAGCAGACGTGGACGCCGGAGCCGGCCCCCGCGCAGGCGTGGACGCCGGAGCCGGCTGCCGACACCTGGGCGCCCGAGCAGCCTGCTGAGCAGGCGTGGACGCCCGAGCCCGCCGCCGAGGCGTGGGCGCCGTCGTCCGTGGCCGACGCGCCGCTCGACGCGACCCGGGTCGTGCCCGCTGTCGCGGCCCAGCCCGTGGACGAGGCGACCGTCGCGCGCGTCCCGCTCGTCGAGCGTGCCCCTGCGGCCGCGGAGCCGGCCCCGGCCCACGTACAGGCCCCGGCACCGTTCGTGGCCCACGGCGAGGCAGCGTCGGTCCCCGTCGTGTCGGCGGGCGACGAGGCCGAGGCGGCGGAGGACATCCCCGCGGAGCTCACCTTCGAGGCGCTTCCCCGCTTCGAGGAGCTGATGGCCGACCTGCCGACGCGTCGCTCGCTGCGCGAGAGCCAGGCGCGCAAGCGTGGGCTCTTCGGCCGGCGCCCCCGGACGACCGCGACGCCGCAGGCGCGTCCGGCCGGGCCGTCCGCCGAGGCCCTGGCGTCGCGCCCCGCGGGAGCTCCCGCAGCTCCGGCTCCGGCAGCGCCGACGCCGGAACCCGTCGTCGCGACGTCCCCGGTCGCTGCTCCTCCGGTCGCTGCTCCTCCGGTGGCGGCCCCTTCGCAGGAGCACCAGGCCCCCGCGCGGTCGTCGGCGTTCGCGCCGCGGACCGGGCAGCCTGCGGGCGGTGCGAGCGCGGCGTCGTTCACCCCGGAGCAGTTCGCCCCGGAGCAGTTCGCCGCCCCGGTGCAGGAGACGCGCACGCTCGCCCCGGTGCAGGACGTGCCGCCCGCGGACAGCGGCTACGCGCCGCAGGCGTCCTTCGCTGCCCCCGAGGCCGCGCCGACCCCGGCTGCGGGCGGGTACGGACCGCCGACGCCGCTCGTCCGGCGGCAGGTGGGTGAGGCGATCGAACCGTTGGAGGCCGGGTACATCGCCGACTCGGTCGAGGCGCGTTCGGACTGGATGGCGTCCGCGGTGCTGTACGAGGAGATGTCCACCCTGCTGCAGGGCAGCACCGACTTCCAGGAAGCGACCTTGGCGGACCCGAACGACGGCATCTACCAGCCCCTCCAGGTCGACGGCACGACGGCGGCGGGCCTGACCCGACGCGCGCGCGGCGAGGAGCGGGAGGGCTACGTCGACCGCTTCACGGCCCGCATCGACCGTGACCCGGAGCAGCTCCGGGCCCGGCTGTCGGCGTTCCAGTCGGCCACGGCCCGCGGCCGTGTCGAGGGCCAGGACGAGACGAGTTCGACCTGGACCCCCCAGGGCATGGATTATGTCCCTGATTCAGCGCCGCAGGCGCGGTGACGACATGCCGTCTGCGGCAACTGACGAGGAGGAAGAGTGAACGCGCTCAGCACCGAGGCAACCAACTTCGGGTGGCTGCTCGACAACTTCGTGCGGACGGTCCCGGGCAGCCGGCACACGCTCGTGGTGTCGGCGGACGGCCTGCTCATGGCGATGTCGGACCAGCTCGACCGGACGAGCGGTGACCAGCTCGCGGCGATCGTGTCCGGCATGTCGAGCCTGACCCGTGGGGCGGCCCGGCAGCTCAACGGAGGGAACGTCCGCCAGGCCATCATCGAGATGGACAACGGGTTCCTGTTCCTGATGAACGTCTCGAACGGGTCCGTCCTGGGAGTCGTGGCGGAGGCCAACTGCGACATCGGCCTCATCGGCTACGAGATGGCGCTCCTGGTCTCCCGCACCGAGGCGACACTGACGCCGCAGCTCATCTCGGAGATGCGGGGTAGCCTTCCCGTCGACGGCGCGACGCGAGCCCCGGTGGGATGAGGACTGATCGATGACGAACGTACCTTTCGGCAGCATGGGAGCACACGACGGGTACGAGGCGGCGACGGTCCGCCCGTACGCGGTCACGGGTGGTCGTGTGCGCTCCGCCACGTCCGACCTCCCGCTCGAGGCGCTCGTCGAGGTCATGCCGGGCGCCGTGAACAGCTTCGGGCTCCCGCCCGAGAAGCGCTCCATCCTCCAGCACGCCGCGCACACGTACGTCTCGATCGCCGAGCTCTCCGCGCTCCTGCGCCTCCCGCTCGGTGTGACGAAGGTGCTCGTCGCGGACCTCCAGGAGGACAACTACATCACCGTCCACACGTCGACCCCGCTCAACGTCCACACGGGCCACGGCAGCAACCACTCGGGTCTGTCCCTGAGCGTCTTGGAGAGTGTTCTCAATGGCATTTCCACCCTCTGACGGCTCGGGCAGCGCGCCGCAGGCAGGGCAGCCGTCCGGGGTGATCGGGGGTGTGCCCGGTGGCCAGTCGGCGGTCCGTCAGACGGCGTGGGCACCGGTGAGCGCGCCGGTCGGCGTGCCCACCCAGGCTCCGGCGGCGGCCGTCCCGGCCCGCCCCGCCGCCCCGGCGGCACCTGCGGCACAGCCGGTGCCGACCGTCTCGGCTCCCGCTCCGACGGCGGCGGCCCCGGTCGCTCAGGCAGGCGCTCAGCCGCGCACCGCGCCGCAGCCCGCCGCCCCGGCACAACCGACCGCCCCGGCCCAGCCCGTCGCCGCCGCGCAGCCCGCCGCCCCGGCGCAGCCCGCCCCCTCCGTGGCGCCGGCGCAGCCGGCCGCTGCGGCGCAGGCCCCGGCCGCGCAGCCCGCAGCAGCCACGTCGGCCGCACGGACGGCGCCGACGGTCGTCAAGATCGTCGTCGCCGGCGGGTTCGCCGTCGGCAAGACGACGTTCATCGGGTCGATCTCCGACGTCGAGCCGCTCAACACCGAGGCTGCGATGACGGAGCACTCGGTCGGCGTCGACGACGCGGGCGGCGTCTCCGACCGCAAGACGACGACCACCGTCGCGATGGACTTCGGCCGCGTGTCGCTCCCGGGCAACCTGTGGCTGTACCTGTTCGGCACGCCGGGCCAGGACCGCTTCCTCTTCATGTGGGACGACCTGGTCCGCGGTGCGATCGGCGCCGTCGTGCTCGTGGACACCGACCGCCTCGAGCAGTGCTTCCCGGCGATCGACTACTTCGAGTCGCGCAACATCCCGTTCGTCGTGGGCGTGAACTGCTTCGACGGCGTGGCCAAGCACAAGCTCGAGGACGTGCGCGAGGCGCTGCAGATCCCCACGCACGTGCCCATGCTCTACACGGACGCCCGCTCGCGGGCGGCGACCAAGCAGACGCTCATCGCGCTCGTCCAGCTCGCGATGCGCCAGCTCCGCGGGGCCGCCTGACGGCCCGTCGCCACTCGGCACGACCGCACGACGGCGGGTCGCCCTCCATGGGGTGACCCGCCGTCGTCGTGCACCGGCACGGCATGCCACAATGGCTCGCCGGGAGGGCTGACAGAGCGGCCTAATGTGACGGTCTTGAAAACCGTTGTGCGGCAACGCACCGGGGGTTCGAATCCCTCGCCCTCCGCTTCCGACGCGGGGCACCGGAGACCGGGCCCCGCGTCGTGCCGTCAGTCCTCGTCCACGTCGAGCACGGCGAGCGTCCGGTCCGCCGAGGTGCCGACGACCGCGAGATCGAACGTGTAGGGGCTGACCGACGACCACCCGCGGATCTCGTCGACCGGACCGTCGTCCGGGCAGAGGACGACGTTGGTGGACCACCGCGCGTCCGACGGCATCTGCCCGACGAGAAGTGCGGCGGCCGCTGCCGCCTTGGCGACGGGCATGCGCACGTCGTGGTAGGCGAGGTGCCGGTGGAACGCTCGCACGAGGACACGCTCGGCGTGGGACCGGGTGCACGGCTCGAGGGCGTGAGCTCCTGGGCGCTCGCCGGGGTCGGGCGGATGCTCCGGCGGCCCCCAGTCGAGGAAGGCGCGGCGCAGAAGCTCGTCGAGGACGTCCGTCTGCTCGCGAGAGCGGTCGTCGACGACGACGTAGGGCAGGTCGGCCTCCTTGCCCGCGACGAACGGGTCGAGGGCCCGGCGGAGGCCGGACGGCCCTACCCGCCAGCGCACCGGTGCTGGCCCGGGTGCTGCGTCTGTCACGCCCGTGTCGCGCGCCTCTTCGACCATGGCCGGACGATATCGCGGCGGTCGCGGCCCGCGGGCCCCGCGCGGAGGGACCTTCGGCGAGTGCCGGGCGGAGAGGCGTACGGGATCATGGCCTCGTGACCCCTGAGCCCTCCCCGGCCGACGAGGCCGGTCTCGAGCCCGTCGACCTCATCCGCCGGTCGGGCACCGTGCTGCGGATCGGCCGCCTCGCGCTCTCCGCGGGTACGGGCAGCTACCGCGTGAAGTCGCACATGACCCGCGCGGCGAGGGCGCTGGGGCTCGACCACATCGCCGCCCACGTGACGCTCACGGAGATCACGGCGACGTCGTACCGGGGCCCGATCTTCCGCACCGAGCTCACCGAGGTCCGGTCCATCGGGATCAACGCCGACCGCCTGGCGCAGCTCGAGCGGTTCTCCGCGGCCCTGCCGGCGGGTGCGGACCTCGACGCCGTCGACGCCGAGCTCGACCGCATCGCGCGCCGACCGCCGCTGTACGGCGCTCTCCTCAACGCCCTGTGGGCGGGGATCGCGTGCGCGGCCTTCGCGTTCCTCAACAACGGCGGCCCGGTCGAGTGCGGCGCGGTGCTCGTCGCCGCGGCGCTGGGCCAGGGCGTGCGGCGCGCGATGCTGCACCGCGGGATCAACCAGTTCGGCGTGACGATGCTCGCGGCGGCGGTCGCGAGCCTCGCCTACCTCGTCCTCGTCCTGGCGCTGTCGGCGCTCGCGGGCGTCGACGGCGGGCACGAGGCCGGGTACGTCTCCGCGGTGCTCTTCCTCGTGCCCGGGTTCGCCCTCGTCACGGGCGCGCTCGACCTCGCGAAGCTCGACTTCTCCGCCGGGGTCGCCCGGGTGACGTACGCGCTCATGATCCTCGCCTCGGCCGCGCTGGCCGTGTGGGGGGTGTCGGCCGCGGCGGGGCTCGCCCCGGACCCGGTGCCGCCGCCCGGTCTCGCGGAGCCGCTGTTCCTCGGCCTGCGGAGCGTCGCGAGCTTCCTCGGGGTGCTCGGGTTCGCCCTGATGTTCAACAGCCCGTGGGCCATGGCGCTCGGTGCCGCGTCGATCGGGATGGTCGCGAACGTCGGGCGGCTGCTCCTCGTGGACGCCGACGTCGTGCCCCAGGCGGCCGCGGCGGCGGCCGCGCTGCTCGTGGGCCTGCTCGCGGCCACGGTCGCCCCGGCGCTGCGCGTCCCGCGCATCACGGTGTCGGTCCCGGCGGTCGTCATCATGGTCCCGGGGGTCACGGCGTACCGCGCGGTCTACGAGTTCAACACCGGCGCGACGGCGCAGGCGCTCGCCTACGCCGTCGAGGCCGGGCTGGTGATCGTCGCGCTCGCGATCGGTCTCGCCGTGGCCCGCATGCTCACGGACCGCGAGTGGACGTTCGAGCGCTAGGCACGGACGGCGGCGCGACGCCGTCGGGCCCGGCGGTTTGGTCTCGCGGCGGCGCCCTTGTACCCTGGGCGACGCAGGCCCTCCCGTCGAGCCTGCGAGGAGACGTCGCATAGTCAGGTCTAGTGCGCCACCCTGCTAAGGTGGTAACGGAGCAATCCGTTCGAGGGTTCAAATCCCTCCGTCTCCGCTCAGGAAGGTCCCGGTGCTCAGCGCCCGGGGCCTTTTCTGTTGCCCGGCGGGGCGCTGTCAGCGCCCCACGGGTCCGGAGACCCGCGGGGTGCTGACTCGTACGGGGTGGCTACGCGCTCCCCGTGGTCGCGAGCGCGGACCGCACGACGAACCGCGACGCCCCCGCACCGGCCAGCACGAGGGCTGACGCCGCCGCGACGCACAGCAGGAACTGCACGACGACCTCGACGTTCGCGAACGCGTTGAGACCGATCACCGGGACCATGAACAGCAGCGCAGCGAACGTCGAGACACCCACGCTCACGACGAGCGGGACGAGCGTCTCGCGGAAGCGCGCCTGGTCGAGCGTGCGCAGGTCCGTGCCGGACAGCACGAGCGTGCGGTACTCGTTGCGCTGGTCGATGACGCGGCCCGCCTGCATGACGCCCGTCGAGACGGCGGCGAGCACGCCCGCGATGGCGAGGGTGAGGAACCCGCCGGTCTTCATGTCGGTGAGGTACTGCACCTCGTCCGGGTCGGCGCCCAGGCCGGGGTCGAGGAGCGCGAAGATGCTCGTCAGTCCCGCGATGAACGTCGCGAGCGCGACGCCGCCGACGGAGCGCCACGCCGTCTTCGGGTTGTCCACGATCCGCCGCCCGGCGAGCAGCGTCGGCACGCGCCGTGCGCTCCCGGCCGTCATCTTGCCCACGAGCCAGATGACGAACGGACCCACGACGTTCACCGTCGCGAAGCCGACCAGCAGGATGACGGTGAGGACGGTGAGGACGACCGCCACGGACCCGAAGGACAGGTTGGTCGCGATGATCAGCGCGACGAACGCGACGCCCATCGACAGCAGCCGGACGGCCTTGAGCCCGGGCGGCGTGACGCGGGCCGCGACCCCGAGCGGGGTGATCGCGACGCGGCGCAGGCTGACGAGCGCGGAGACGAGTGCGATCGCGACGACGAGCACGACCGCGCCGAGCAGCGCGGGCACCCCCACCCAGAGCTCGCCGATCGCGAAGGTGCGTCCCTGGAAGCGGAGCTGCGCGACGAGGGGCAGCAGCGCGCCGTAGCCGAGCAGGCCGGCGAGCGCGCCGATCACGGCCTGCGCGGCGGCGTCGAGGGCGGTGAGAGTGGTGACCTGGCCCGTCGTCGCCCCCGCGAGGCGCAGAGCCGCGAGGCGGGCGTCGCGGCGCGCGACGGCGAGGCGCGCGGCCGCCGCGCCGAGCGTCACGAGCGGGATGAGCAGCAGGAGCGACGCGACGCCCGCGAGGAGCGGGTACTGCGTGGCGTACGGCGTGATGGCCGAGTCCATGCCCTCGCGCATGCCGTCGATGCCCCCGGCGCGCTCGAGGAACGCGTGGAAGCCACCCATGACGACGAGCAGGATCGCCGTCGTCACGCCGAAGGCGATGATCGCGAGGACGTTCGTCAGGCCCTGCGGGTCGCGCTCGTCGGCGCTGCGGCGGCGCAGGAGCCACCAGAGGTCGACGGTCCTCATCGCGCGCTCTCCTGGCTCGGCGCGCTCGGGGTCGCGGGCTGGGCCCCGGGGGCGAAGAACTCGCCGGAGATGCGGCCGTCGCGCATCGTCACGGTGCGGGTGCAGTGGCGCGCGACGCCCGCGTCGTGCGTGACGACGACGAGCGCGGCGCCCGAGTCGCGGGTGGCGCGCGTGAGCACGTCGAGCACCTCGGCACCGGTCGACTGGTCGAGCGCGCCGGTGGGCTCGTCGGCGAAGACGACGCCGGGCGACCCGACGAGAGCGCGCGCGATCGCGACGCGCTGGGCCTGACCGCCGGAGAGCTCGCCCGGGCGGCGCTGCTCCATCCCGGCGAGGCCGAGGTGCGCGAGCCACCGCGCAGCGACGGCCGTGGCCTCCGTGCGTGCCGTGCCCGCGAGCATGAGCGGCAGGGCGGCGTTCTCGACCGCGGGCAGCTCGGGCAGGAGCTGGCCGGACTGGAAGACGAAGCCGAAGTCCTCGCGCCGCAGGACCGTGCGACGCGCCTCGGAGAGCGTCGTCACGTCCTCGCCGCGCCACGACACCGAGCCGGACGTCGGGGTGATGATGCCCGCGAGGACGTGCAGGAGCGTCGTCTTGCCGGACCCGGACGGGCCCATGATCGCGAGCGACTCGCCCGGGTGGACCGTGAGGTTCACGCCCGCGAGGGCGTGCGTCGCGGTCTGGGCGGAGCCGTAGACCTTGGTGAGCGCGCTCGCGACGAGGGGCGAGCCGCCGGGGGCGGGGGAGGGGCCGGTGAACGTCATGGATCGATCGTCCGACGGTGGCCGGTCCTGCCGCGTCGGGCTGGGGACGGGACGTCGGGAAGCTCGCGTCCGACCCAGGGGGGACCGCCCGAGGCGTCAGGTGCGGCGAGGGTCGGACGGCGTGGCGTCCGTCACCCCGGCCCGTCCAGGGCCGGATCGGTTTGGGTTCGGGGCGGGGACACGGTAGTGTTCTCGACGGCCGGTGAGCGATCAGCGGCCAAGCAGGACCGGCGCCCGTAGCTCAACGGATAGAGCATCTGACTACGGATCAGAAGGTTGGGGGTTCGAATCCCTTCGGGCGCACAGCAGAAGCCCCGGAACCACGTGTGGTTCCGGGGCTTCGTCGTTCCTGAGCAGAGCTCATCCGCCGCGCCGACCCGACCCTTGGACGGTGCGGGCACGTCGGCGCGGCCGCCGACGGGATCCGCCGGTGCCACCTTCCCCGGTATCTCACCCACAGAGACGTGGGGCGCGGGTGCGCCGACTGCTGACCAGAACCGGCCTTCCGCATGATCCTGCGGCTCTTGTGGGTGATCTGACGCCCGATCGAGCCGTCGAACAGTCATGCAAGGGTGCAATATCACCGGGAGAAGGCCTAGGGTCGTCAACGGTATGGACACGACGACGAACGCCGCGCCCACCGACCCTTCGACCTCGAACGCCGCCGACGCGCCGTGGGCCCCGCCCCGCGCCGGGGTGCGACGGACCGCCGTACGCCGTCCCGCACCGGACGACGGCGCGGCCATGTGGCGTGTCGCGCGTGACTCCGGCGAGCTCGACCTGAACTCGTCGTACGCGTACCTTCTCCTCGCCCAGCACTTCGCCGACACGTGCCGCGTCGCCGTCGTCGAGGGAGAGGTGGTCGGGTTCGTCTCTGGCTACCTGCTCCCCGATGATCCGTCCCGCCTGTTCGTCTGGCAGGTCGCCGTGGCCGAGGAGCATCGCGGGCAGGGCGTCGCAGGTCAGCTCCTCGACTCGGTCGTCGACGCGTCACCCGGTCTGGTCTCCGTGATCACGACCGTCGCTCAGGAGAACGTCGCCTCGCGCGCGCTGTTCGTGCGTTGGGCCGCCCGGCGAGGAGCGACGATCACGACGCGACCGCTGTTCACCGCGGACCAGTTCCCCGACGCGCACGTCGACGAGCCGATGCTCGTCATCGAGGGCGTGCACGCACGCTGAGCCCCTGGCCGGCGGGAGCCGGCGCAGGACGTGGGCTACGCCGGTCCGGCGCACGGGTGACGCCGTAGCCCCTCGCACTCTCACGCACCCGAGCGCACCACCCCAAGGAGAGTCCTTCGTGACGATCTCGACCGTCCCTGCCTCCGAGGCGTACGCCGCCGACGACCCGACGGGCTTCACGGCCCTGGAGTCCGGCGTGCGCAGCTACTCGCGCGCCTGGCCCGCCGTGTTCGACCGTGCGGTCGGCGCGACCGTCCGTGCCGAGGACGGCACCGAGTACCTCGACTTCTTCGCCGGGGCCGGGTCGTTGAACTACGGGCACAACGAGCCACGGCTCAAGCAGGTGCTCCTCGACTACCTGGCCGACGACCGCATGGTCCACTCGCTCGACATGCTCACCACGGCGCGCCGGGACTTCCTCGAGACGTTCCACGACCGGATCCTGCGTCCGCGCGGCCTCGACCACAAGGTCGTGTTCCCCGGCCCGGGCGGCGCGAACGCCGTGGAGGCGGCACTGAAGCTCGCCCGCAAGGTCACGGGGCGTGAGTCGGTCATCACCTTCACCAACGCGTTCCACGGGATGACGCTGGGCGCGCTGTCCGTCACGGGCAGCTCGATGAAGCGAGGGGGCGCGGGGGTCCCGCTCGTGCACGCGACGCCGATGCCGTACGACGACTACTTCGACGGCGACGTCCCGGACTTCGTGTACCTGGAGCGGCTGCTCGCGGACGGCGGCAGCGGGCTCAACGAGCCCGCCGCGGTCATCGTCGAGACGGTCCAGGGGGAGGGCGGCATCAACGCGGCGCGCGCGGAGTGGCTGCGCGGGCTGGCCGACCTGTGCTCCCGGCACGGGATCCTCCTCATCGTCGACGACATCCAGATGGGCTGCGGGCGCACGGGCGGGTTCTTCTCGTTCGAGGACGCCGGCATCGTCCCGGACATCGTCTGCCTGTCCAAGTCGATCTCGGGCTACGGCCTGCCGATGGCGCTCACGCTCATCCGCCCGGAGCTCGACGTGTGGGAGCCGGGGGAGCACAACGGCACGTTCCGGGGGTTCGCGCCGGCGTTCGCGACGGCGGCGGAGGCGATCCGCGCGTACTGGTCGGACGACGCGCTCGAGCGCTCGACGCTCGCCAAGGGCGCCCTGGTGGAGGCGCACCTGAACTCGGTCGTCGCGCGCTACCCCGACCACGGGCTCGTCTCGAAGGGCCGCGGCCTCGCGCGCGGCGTGCAGCTGCCCGACGGCGACCTGGCCGGCACGGTGTGCGCGGAGGCCTTCGCGCGCGGCCTGCTCGTGGAGACGTCCGGTCCGTCGGGCGAGGTGGTCAAGCTCCTTCCGCCGCTGACCCTCACGGATGCCGAGCTGCGTCGCGGGCTCGCCGTGCTGGACGACGCGCTGGCCGCCGTCCTGCGCTGAGACGCTCCGTGCCGGGCCCGTCGTGGCGCCCGGTGCCGGAGCGCCGACCGACCTGGCTCGAACCCGACCTGGAGGAACACCCATGATCGTCCGCACGCTCGACGAGATCACCGGCACCGAGGCCGACGTCCGCAGCGAGAACTGGCGCAGCAGGCGCATCGTGCTCGCGAAGGAGGGCGTCGGGTTCTCGGTGCACGAGACCACGCTGTACGCCGGTACCGAGAGCACGTTCTGGTACGCCAACCACGTCGAGGCCGTGTTCGTCACGTCCGGCGAGGGGGAGATCGAGGACCTCGGCACCGGCGCGGTGCACCCGCTCGCCCCGGGCACGCTGTACCTGCTGAACGACCACGACAAGCACGTCGTCCGGCCGCGGACGGAGATCCGGTGCGTGTGCGTCTTCAACCCGCCCGTGACGGGGCGCGAGGTCCATGACGAGAACGGCGTGTATCCCCTCGTCACGGAGTCGCCCGCGCCCGCCTGAGCGGCGGTGGGAGCGCCGTGACCCCGGGCCCGTGTCGGCCCGACCCAGGCTCGGGGTCGCGGTCCGCCCGGTCGCGCACGGAAGGTTTTCAGCACGACCGTGCTACGGTCGGGATGTGACCAAGGGCGACGAGACGCGGCAGGCGATCTTGCACCGTGGCGTGGAGGCCGCGTACCGCGTCGGGCTGACCGGGCTCACCATCGGCGAGCTCGCGTCGGCCACGGGCATGTCGAAGTCCGGCCTGTACGCGCACTTCCGCTCCAAGGAGTCGCTCCAGCTCGCGGTGCTCGGCCAGGCGCGCGCCGAGTTCATCGACACGGTGGTCGCGCCCGCGCTGCGCACCCCGCGCGGCGAGCCGCGGATGCGGGCGCTGTTCGAGGGGTGGCTCGCGTGCGACCTGCGCCAGGACCCCGGCGGGTGCCTGTTCGTCAAGGCGGCGACCGAGCTCTCCGCGCAGCAGGGTCCCGTCCGGGACCAGCTCGTCCGTGACCACCGCGACCTCTGCGACGCCGTGGCGCAGGTCTTCCGCACGTGCGTCGCGGAGGGTGGCTTCCGTGCCGACGTCGACCCGGAGCAGTTCGCCTCCGACCTCTACGGCGTCATGCTCGGGGTGAACCACGCGCACGTCTTCATGGCCGACCCGCTCGCCGAGGAGCGCGCCCGGCGTGCGTTCGAGGCCCTGCTCGACGCGGCGCGCACGCCGGCGCCGGTCCCTGTCCGCTGACCGCATCCGTCTGCACCACCGACCGAGAGGAACCTTCCGTGGGCGTCTCAGGCTCGAAGAAAAGCACGACCGTTCGTGCTGACCGCCGTCGTGCGGCACGGCGGCGCAGGGCCGCTCTCCAGCTCGCGCTCGTCCGCACGCGCCTCGCCGCACTCCAGGCGGTCTCGCCGCGCCGTGCCGCGAGCCTCGCGCTCGACCTGTGGTGCACCCCGCCCGACGGAGCCGGGCGACGCCGGGACGACCGCACGATCCCTGGCAGGCTCACCACGGTGACGACCGACGCCGGGGCACGCGTCGTCGTCGAGACGTGGGCCGCGGCCGGAGGCGGCGGCGAAGAACGGGCGCGCCATGACGGTGGCCCGACGGCGAGCGGCTCGCGCGCCGGGGCCGGCGTCGTCTACCTGACCCACGGGTGGGGCGGGTGGCGCGGGCAGCTCGGCGCGTTCGTCGAGCCCCTGCGGGCCGCCGGCTACCGCGTCGTCGCCTTCGACGCGCCGAGCCACGGCGACGCGGGGCCCGGCCGGCTCGGCCCGCGGCGCAGCACGATGCCCGAGCTCGCGGACGCCCTCGCCGCGGTGGTCCGCGAGCACGGCGACGCGACGGCGGTCGTCGCGCACTCGCTCGGCACCGCGACGACCGTCCTCGCCGTCCGTGACGGGCTGCCCGTGGAGCGGCTCGTGCTCGTCGCGGCGATCGCGGACGTGCTGGGCGAGCTCGACGGGTTCGCCGACCTGCTCGGGCTCTCACGCCCGACCCGTGAGCTGCTCCGGGGTCTGCTCTCCGACGTCGCCGGTCGGCCGCTGGCCGAGCTGGACGTGCGCGAGACCCTGCGGACCCACCCGGTCCCGCCTGCGCTCGTCGTGCACGACCGAGCGGACAAGGAGGTCCCGTACCCGGTCGGCGCAGCGCTCGCCGCGGCCTGGCCCGAGGGCGAGCTGCTCACGACCCAGGGGCTCGGCCACCACCGCCTGCTGCGCGACCCCGAGGTCGTGCGCGCCGTCGTGGACTACGTGACGCCGGTGCGCCCCGCCGAGCCCGTCGAGCACGACCTCGCGCGCCGCGGGGCCTGAGCGGTGCGTCCTCCGAGCGTCCGGGACGAGGACGACCTCGCGTCAGGGGGGCGGCAGGTACCCGGTGGCCCGCGTGAGGGCGCGGGCCCGGTTCGAGCGGGAGAGCATCACGCAGCCAGGGATGAACGCGCCGAGCAGCACGGGCCCGCCGACGAGCATGACGCCCCAGACGACGATCGCCAGGTAGCCCGCCGCGGAGTTCCGCGACGGGTCGCTGTCGGCGTACGCGAGCAGGACGATGCTGAGGACCGCCGCCGCGACCATGAGCGCGACCGGCACCCAGATGAGCGCCCACGCCGTCGTCCGGTACCGGCGTGTGAACGCCGCCGGCGGGAGGGGCGGCAACGGGGGGTAGCCCGCGTGCGGCGATCCGGGCGGCGGGGACCCCTGGTGCGGGTGTCCGGGCGGGGGCGTGCCCGGAGCGGGACGCCCGGGCGGGTACGCGGCGCGGGGGTCCCGCTGCGGGTACGGGGGCGGCGAGGCGGTCACACCGTGTGGATACCAGCCGCCGGACGGGGGCGCCAGCGCCGTCCACGCCGGGGTGGCCGCGCGGCGGGTCGGACGGGCGGGCGGGCCGTCGTCGGGGGCGGCGGGTAGCGTCGGGCCATGCCCTCGGACAAGGTGGACCTCAAGGCGCGGTACCGCGAGCTGTACGCCCCGCCGCGGGGCCGGTTCGTCGAGGTGGACGTCCCGACTCTCGCCTACCTCGCGGTCGACGGCGAGGGCGACCCGAACACCTCGCCCGCCTACGCGGCGGCGGTCGAGGCGCTCTTCTCCGTCTCGTACGCGGTGAAGTTCGCGAGCAAGCGGGAGGGTCGCGACTACGTCGTCGGGCCGCTGGAGGGCCTGTGGACGGCCGAGGACCCGGGCACGTTCGTGCGGCGCGAGAAGGACGCGTGGCGCTGGACGCTGCTGGTGCTCCAGCCGGACTGGGTGGACGAGGACCTCGTCGTCGCGGCCACGGAGACGGTCCGCGCGAAGAAGGACGCCCCGGCCGCGCTCGACCTCGTGCGACGCACGAGCCTCACCGAGGGCCGGTCCGTGCAGACCCTGCACGTCGGCTCGTACGACGACGAGGGCCCGGTGCTCGCGGAGCTGCACGACGTCTACCTGCCCGAGCACGGGCTGACGTTCGCCGGGCCGCACCACGAGATCTACCTGAGCGACGTGCGGCGCACGGACCCGGCGAGGCTGCGCACCGTGCTGCGCCAGCCCGTCCGCCCGGCCTGACGCTCGACGCGACGCCCCCCGACGCCCCCCCGCGACGCCCCCGACGCCCCCCCCGACGACCCGCCGACGACGCGGCCGTCACGCGGCCGAGCGGCGGCGTGCCCAGGCGAGGTCCGTGTCGTCGAGCACGTCGGCGAGGCGGCGGCCCGCGAGCGTGCGGGTCCACGCGGCGGCTGCGCCGTCGGGCACGGCCTCCTGGAGCACCCACTCACGCACCCCGAGGCGACGCAGGTGCGTGCCGAGCGCGAGGAGCTCGGTGCGCGAGTGCACGCTCGGGTCGACCGTGGTGCGCACCTCGTGGTCGACGCCGGAGCGCAGCAGCACGGTCAGCGCCTCGAACGCGCGACGCCCGGACGGGATCGTCCCGGTGACGACGGGGTAGCGCGACGGCAGGTGCTTGATGTCGAGGCCCACCCAGTCCACGAACGGCAGGAGCCGCGCGAGCCGCGCGGGCCAGGGGCCGGCGGTGTGCAGCCCGACGCCGAGGCCGAGGCCGCGCACGTCGTCGATCGCGCCGAGCAGGCCGGGGTGGAGCGTCGGCTCGCCGCCGGAGAACACGACGCCGTCGAGCAGCCGACGGCGGGGGGCGAGGAACGCGACGACCTCGGACCACGGGACGGCGTCACCGGGCGGCGGCGACCCGTGGGCGGCGACCGCGCACAGGCCCGGGTGGTGGCAGTACCCGCAGTGCCACGGGCAGCCCTGCGTGAGGACCGTGGCGACCCGCCGCCCGGGCCAGTCCGTGACGGACAACCGGTTCACTCCGGCGACCACGAGGCCGGGGCGGGTCATCGGCGGCTCCTTCCGACGCACGACTGCCCGGTAGTCCGGCGGGTCGGGTCGCCCGCCGCGCTGCCAGGACCTCGAACGTAGCGCCGCCACCCGGTGCGCCGGACCGGTCGAAGGTCCCGACCTGCGGGCACGCGCCGCCCCGACGCGCCGAACCCGGGGCCGCTCCCCGATCCGGAGGTGGATCGGGGAGCGACCCCGGGTTCGGGGTGCGTCAGCCGCAGGTCGGCGAACCGTGCTCCGGTGTCGCGACGGTCTCGCGCTCGTCGGCGTCGTCGGCCGGCGCGACGGTGACCTCCACCGCGCCGTCGACGTCGCCGCGCACGGCGAACGACTGGTACGCGTTCTTGCCGGGCGCCACGGACGGGAAGCTCTTCGAGCCCCACGGCGTGGCGACCTCGACGTCGAGGCGCGCGTCGTCGTCGTTCACGACCCGCACCGCGACGTACGGCTTGCCGCCGAGGCACCGGACCTCGGCGGTCGCGGTGACGGCGACCGCCGCCGGCGACTCCGGGTCCGCCGCGCCGGGCGCGAGCACCCGGAGCGCGGTGAGTCCCGGGTCGCCGTCGGCCCACGCCGTGCTCAGCGCGACGTACCGGGCCGTGCGGTCGACGGCGAGCGTGCCGCGGACGTCACCGGCGCCGATCGTGCCGACGTCGGTGAAGGTCAGGCCGTCGTCGCTCACGGACACGACCGACTCCGGCGCACCGCCGCGCTCCCACGCGGCGACGACGGTGCCGATCTCGCGCGGCGCGCCCAGGTCGGTGACCATGCGGCCGTCCGTCCCGGGGACCCACGCGGTCGTGGCGTCGCCGTCCACCGCGAGGGCGGGCGACGTCATGCCCTCGGGCAGCACCGACGCGGGGAACGTGAGCGTGCTCAGCGCGCGGTCCGCGACCGGGAACGGCGTCGCGTCCCGGAAGGTGACGCGCGTGCCCGACGGCGCCGCCCCGACCGTGCGGGTCGCGCCCGTCTCGGCGTGGCGCAGCTCGACCGGCGTCCCGTCGCCGCTCACGCGGAACGAGCGGGCGTCCGCGACGGCGACCGTCACCCCCGCAGGAGTCTGCCCGGCGGGCGTGGCGACCGTCGCGCGCGGCGCGAGGACGACCGCGTCTCCCGCGGGGACCGTGACGTCGAGCGTCGAGGCGTCCGCCCCGACCGTCTGCGTGCCGGCGTAGACGGGGACTGCGCCACCCTCGTGCGGGACGGTGAGCGTCGTCGCGACGTCCGCGCCCGTGAGGTTGAACGCCACGACGTACCCGTCGACGGCGCTCACGAGCACCGCGGGGTCCTCGGCCGTCGGCACGCGCGCCCCGGCCTGGGCGGCGGTCGCCGCGGCGTCGCCCGGGACCATCTCGACGAGCCGGGGACCGGTCGCGCCGTCCGTGAGCCGGACGACGTGGCGCGTGTCGGTCGCGCGCGACACGGTCACCGGCGCGTCCGAGCCGCGCACGACGAACCCGGCCTCGCCCTCGACGTTGAGCCAGTCGCCCTCGCTGCGCAGCACCTCGTCGCCCGTGTACCGGAACGACGCGGCGTCGTGCCACGTCTGCCCGTCGAGCGACGTCTGCACGCGGTACTCCTGACCCGCGGCGACCTCCCAGCCGAGCTGGACCTGGCTCACCGCGGTAGGTGCGCCGAGGTCGACCTGGACCCAGGAGTCGGGCTTGGTGCGGTCCGCGACCGACACGGCCCAGCGGGTCGTGGCGGAACCGTCGGTGACGGCGCTCGCGGGGTTCGACCCGTTGGCGCTCGACGCGGTGGCCGGCTTGCCCGCAGCGACGTCCGTGCCCGCCGGGGAGAACGCGCGCAGGTGGTAGAGCGAGTAGCCGTATGCCGCGTCGCCGCGCACGCCCTGCATGCGGACGTAGCGGGTGGTGACCGGCGCGGGCTCGTCCGCGCCCTCGGGCGTGAGGTCCACGGTGTCGAGGCGCGCGACGTTCACGTCCGCCGGGGCCTTGCCGTACGCGGTCGCCGTGGTCCAGGTCTGGCCGTCGGTCGACGTCTGGACGAGGTAGCGCGCGCCCGCGCTCGCCTCCCACGCGAACCGGACGCCGCCCACGGTGGTCTCCTCGCCGAGGTCGACCTGGATCCACGAGTCGGGGCGCGTGCGCTCGCCGACCGCGACGGCCCAGCGGGTCGACGGGTTGCCGTCCGTGACGCGCGCGGCCTGGCGGCCGCCCGCGACGTCCTGGCTCGACGCCGTCGCGACCTTGCCGGCCGCGAGGTCGGTCGCCGACCCCTCGTCCGCGCCGTACGCGTGGAACGCGAACATCGAGTAGCCGTACTGCGGGTGGCCCTGCTGGCCGAGGAGCCGCACGTACCGGGCAGTGACCGGCGCGAACGACAGGTCGTCGACGCGCGCGGCCTTCGCGTCCGCGGGGTCGGCCGGACGCGTCACGGGGAGCGTCGCGGTGGTCTCGCCCTCGGCGGTCGTGTAGGTGCGCGAGCCGTCGAGCCCGGAGTACCCGTTCATGTCGAGGTTGCGGACGGACAGGCTCGCGTCCTCCGTGCCGGCGCCCGTCGACGCGTAGACGGCCGCACCGGTCGGGAGCGTGACCTGGCCCGCGTAGCCGCTACCGACCCGGAACACCGACGACGTGCCCTCGAACCCGTCGCGCGGCTCCGTGTACGTCGACACGTGCCGCTCGTCGACGGTCGCGCCGGTCGTGGGGTAGAGGTACGGGGTCGAGCCCGAGACGTGGAACAGCCACGAGTCGTGCGACGGGACCCACGGGAACTTGACGAACCCCTTGCGGCTCGAGGCCGCGGCCCAGGCGTCGGCGGACTGCTGGACCGTCAGCCCCGGCCCGGCGCCGAAGTCGCGTACACCGGCGAGACGCTCGAAGAACTCGTCCTGCGGCGTCGGCTCGACGGGACCCTCGGGGGACTCGGCGGCCTCGACGTGCAGGAGGTAGGAGATGGCGATCTCCGCGCGCGCCTCGGGCTCGTACTTGGGCTCGCCCGAGAACTTCGCGAGCCGGTAGACCGGGGCGTAGGACTGGTAGTCCGCGAGCGCCGCGGCGAGGTTCGCCTCGGTGCGCGCGGCGTCGGGGTCGCGCAGGACCTGGCCGAGGAACGCCATGGGGATGGCGTCGCGGCCGTAGAGGAACTCGCGGTCGGCGACCATCGGCATGAACGGCTCGCCCGCGTCGGACATGACGAGCTTGATCGACTCCCACAGCTCCGCCGAGTTGGGCTGGTGCGTGAGGATCTCCGGCAGCGGCTCGTCGCGGAGCAGGAAGTGGATCGCGTTGCGGCCGCCCGAGCGCCAGATGTCGGACTGGTAGTGCGGACCGAACGACCCGTGGTTCTCCACGAGGTAGGTGTCGTGGATGGTCTGCATGGTGTTCGTCGACACGGGCTTGCCCGCGACGACGGCCGGGTTGTTCCGGTCGGCCGTCGGCTGGCCCGCCGCGTTGCGGCCCCAGTCGGCGAGCTGCTCGGCCCAGCGCGCCGCGTCGGGGGCGTCGGGTGCCCAGGCGAGCCCGGGGGCGAGCGCCTGCGTGTAGACGCCGGCCTCCTCCTGCGCGGTGTCGCCCTCGTGCTTGCCCGTCGGCCAGTCGGCGGTCCAGGAGCCCGAGAGCGGGTCCTTGCCGAAGTCGAGGTCGGCGGTGTACTTGGACTGCCCCGTCGCGATGGTCGTGAGGTTCGTCTGCGTCGTCGCGTCGAGCTCGTCCCAGAGCAGGGTCCCGGCCGCGAGGAAGTACGACTGGAACGTCGAGTCCCAGAACAGCTTCTTGCCCCACGTGCCCGCCGGGTCGACGAACCGGTTGGTGGCCGCGTAGTGCCGGATCGTGGCGAGCGTGTGCGCGCGGAGCGTCTCCTCGGAGACGCCCGCGAGCTCGGCGTCGTACTCGCCGTGGGTCAGGAGCACGGCGTTGCCCAGCACGACGGCAAAGTTGAAGTCCTTGAGCTGGTACACCCCGGCGGACTCGTCCCAGACGGACTCGACCCAGCGGGTGTGGCGCAGCAGCGCGCCGTAGTAGTCGGCGGCCGTCGCGTCGGGGGCGCCGAACGCGGGAGCGGCGTCGCCCACGGCGGTGGCCGACCCGGAGACGGGCGACGCGGTGGACGACGGCGCGCCCTGCGCGACCGCGGGCGCGAGCAGGAGGGCCCCGGCGGTGGCGAGCGCGACGGCGGCGGACGCACGGCGTCGTGCGCGCCGCCCGGGCGGTGGGGCGGGTGGTCGGGTCATGGGGGCCTCCGGGCGTCGTCGAGCGGCAACGGTGCTGGTGCTCGGGCGGGTGGTGCGGGAGCTCGCGCGGGGAGCGCCGGTCCAGGGTCGGACGGCCGGCGCCCCCGCGCGGGTCGGGGGTGCTGTCAGGCGGGGTGGGGGGTGTTCACGCGGTGCGTCCTCTCGGGGTGGTGCGACGTCGCACACCGTGGCACGAGGCCACCTGACAGCGCTGTCGAAATGGAGTATAGGCCGCGATCTCCCGGGAGTGAAGGGAGCGGTGCGGACTTCGCCCGGTCGGTCGTCGTGCGGCGGGCGGTGGGACGAGGCGGGGGCGGGCGGGGCCCGGTACCACCAGGTCCCGCCCGCCCCGCGTGCTGGGCTCGGGTGAGGTCAGCCCTTGACCGAGCCGGACATGAGGCCCCCGACGAAGTACTTGCCGAGGACGATGTACACGAGCAGCGTCGGCAGCGAGGCGAAGAGCGCGCCGGCCATGGAGACGCCGTAGTTCTGCAGGAGTGCGCCGTTCGCGAGGTTGTTCAGCGCGAGCGTCACGGGGCCGTTCTGGCTGGACGAGAAGAACACGGCGAAGAGGAAGTCGTTCCACGCCGACGTGAACTGCCAGATGAGCACGACCACGAAGCTCGGGATCGAGATCGGCAGGATGATCGACCAGTACGTGCGGAACATCCCGGCGCCGTCGACGCGCGCGGCCTCGATGAGCTCGTGCGGCACCGTCATGTAGTAGTTGCGGAAGATGAGCGTCGTGATCGGGATGCCGTACACGACGTGCAGCAGGATCAGCGACGGCACGCCGCTCGGGATGCCCAGGTCGAGGACGAGCTGGTTGAGCGGGATCATCACGGCCTGGTACGGGATGAACATCCCGAAGAGGATGAGCGTGAAGACGAGGTTCGAGCCCTTGAACGACCAGCGCGAGAGCACGAAGCCGTTGAGAGACCCGAGGAACGCCGCGATGATCGCGGACGGGATGACCATCTGCAGCGTGCGCAGGATGGCGGGCGACAGCGCCGTCCACGCCGTCTGCCAGTTCTCCAGGGTCCAGATCTCGGGGAGCGACCACGCGCGCGCCGGGGACGCGTCGCCCGTCCCCTTGAAGCTCGTCACCAGGAGCACGTACACCGGGATGAGCACGATGACGACGAAGAAGATCAGCGCCGCGTACTTGAGGGTGCGGCCGACGGAGAAACGCTCGCGCGGTCGACGGCGCGTGGCCTCGCGCGGGGTGCCGATGACGTCAGGAGTGGGGACGGCCGGCGTCGAGGTGGTCGTCATCGCTTCTCCTGGCGGTTGGTGCGGATCAGGTAGGGCACGATGACGACGGCCACGATGATCAGCAGGATCGAGCCGACCGCCGCCGCGTTGGCGTAGTCGAAGCTCGACTTGAAGACGTACATGTCGACGGCGGGAACCTTGGTCTGGTAGTTCGCCGGCTTCGAGATCGACATGATGAGGTCGAAGGACTTCAGCGACATGTGGCCGATGATGATGAGCGCCGAGAGCGCGACCGGCGACAGCTGCGGGAAGAGCACGTGCCGGTAGAGCTTCCACTCGCTCGCGCCGTCCATGCGGGCTGCCTCGCGCAGCTCGTCGGGGATCCCGCGGAACCCGGCGAGGAACAGCGCCATGACGTAGCCGGAGAGCTGCCAGATCGCGGGGATCGCGATGGCCGTGATGCCCCACGTGACGTTGTTCCACCAGTTGTTCTGCAGGAAGTCGAGCCCGATGATCTGGAACAGCCGGTTGAGGCCGCTCGCCTGCGCGTCCTGGTTCGAGTTGAGGAGCCAGCGCCACACGACCCCGGAGGCGACGAACGACACGGCGAAGGGGAACAGGTAGACGGAGCGGAAGAACCCCTCGCCCTTGACCGGCTTGTCCATCATCCACGCCCACAGGAAGCCCATGACGAGGGTGCCGGCGAGGAAGACGACGGTGTAGAGGACGAGGTTCTTCAGCGAGTGCTGGAACGCCTCGCTGCCGAGCAGGTCGGTGTAGTTCTCGAACCAGACGACGACGGACGGCTTCTGGCCCGTGGCCTGCGCGGCGGTGTGGTTGTCCGTGATCGACGTCTGGAAGTTCGCGCCGATGAGGCCGTAGACGAAGACGCCGACGAGGATCAGCGAAGGGGCGAGCATCAGCAGCGCGGGGCCGGCTCGCCGCAGGGACTTGAGCATGGTGGGTCTTCCCGGTCGTGGGGCGTGGGACGGCGCTCGGCGTCGTCCCGGGGAGGGGTCCGGTCGCGCGGGGCCGCCGCGCGCCGTCGGGTGACTCCCGACGACGCGCGGCGGATCCGGTGGACGGGTGTCAGCCCTCGGTGGCGGTCACGAGCTCGGACTGGAAGGTCGCGAGGTCGGAGCCGCCGGACGTGAACTTGCTCGTCGCGTCGGAGATCGCGTTGAGCGTCGCGACCGGCGCCGCGGCACCGTGCGCGAGCGAGGACACGATCGTGTCCTGGCCGAACGACTCGATCGCGGTCTGCTGGTACTCGGAGAACTCCGAGGCGTCGGCGTCGGTGCGGGCCGGGATGGAGCCCTTCGCCTTGTTGAACGCGACCTGGCCCTCGAGCGAGCCGACGGTCTCGAGCCACGCCTTGGCGCCGTCGGGGTGCGGCGCACCCACCGGGAGGGTGAACGAGTCGGCGAGGAAGTCGAACACGCCGTCGGTGCCCGGGACAGGGGTGGCGGTGAAGTCGGTACCGAGCGCCTTGCCCTGCTCCTCGAACGCCGCGACGGCCCAGTCGCCCATGACGTTGAATGCGGCGGTGCCGTCGATCACCATCTGGGTCGCCTCGGGCCAGTCGAGCCCGTCGCGGTCGGTGTTGGTGTAGCTCATGAGCTTCTCGAAGTCCTCGAGAGCCGCGGTCACCTCGGCGCCGGACCAGTCGGTCGAGCCGTCCCACAGGCCGTTGTACGCCTCCGCGCCGAGGTCGGCGAGGAGCACGGTCTCGAGCAGGTGGACCTGGGTCCACGTCGTCGCGACCGACAGCGGCGTGACGCCCGCGGCCTTGAGCTTGTCGAGGTCCGCCATCCACGCGTCGAGGTCCGCGTACTCGGCCGCCGGGTCGATGCCGTTGGCCTCGAGGACCGTCGGGTTGGCCCACACGACGTTCGCGCGGTGGATGTTCGACGGGATCGAGTAGATCGCGCCGTCGTCGGACTTGAGGCGGTCGACGAGGTCGGCCGGGAAGACGTCCGTGAGGCCGAACTCGTCGTACAGCGACGAGACGTCCTCGATCTGCGCGGCGTCGATGTAGTCCTGGAGCTCCGCGCCGGCGTGCGCCTGGAACGTGTCCGGCGGGTCCTGCGCCTGGAGGCGGGACTGGAGGAGGTCCTTCGCGGCCGAGCCGGCGCCGCCGGCGACCGCGCCGTTGATGAACTCCACGTCGGGGTGCTGCTCGTTGAACACGCCGACCAGCGCGTCCAGACCCGCCTTCTCCGAGCCCGCGGCCCACCAGGTGAAGACCTCGACCTCGTCGCCGCCCCCCGAAGCGCCCCCGTCGCCGGTTCCCCCGTCACCGGAACCACCGCCGCTGCACGCGGCGAGTGCGAGACCCACGAGGGCGGCCGTCGCCACCGTCGCGCTCGTCCTGCGATCGATTCGCATCGTGATATCCCTACGCCTTCTTCGGTCGTGGGGGACCGGTGGACGACCACGTCGCACCGGCCGGGCGCACCGGCGCGCCCTCGAACCCGCTGCCCATACAACGACCCGTCCGTCTTGATGTCAAGAAATGAACGCAAGCGTCGCCGAATCGTGATCTTCGCGTCAGGTTCTGCACGCAACCAGAGGTTCGGTCGAGTCTGACCCAGGGTGACAGCGCTGTCCAGTTCGTTCAGGAGATCGGCTCAGCGTCCACGCCCGGCCTGTCCCACCTGGACGGGGGTGCCCCGGCGGTATCCTGACCTGCGTGCGCGCTGACCGGGTGACCCCGGGCTCGCAGACTTCACTGCGTGAGGCCAACCGAGCTCGGATCGTGAGCGCCGTCCAGCAGCGTGGCTCCCTCACGCAGATCGAGCTGGCCGGCGTCACCGGGCTGTCCCCGGCCACCGTCTCCAACATCGTCAAGGAGCTCACGGGCGCGGGCGTGCTGCACACCTCGCCGTCCACGCGCAGCGGGCGGCGCGCGCTCCAGGTCACCCTCGCGCGCAACCTCGGGCTCGTCGCGGGCGTCCACTTCGGCACCCGGTCGATGCGGGTCGCGCTCGCCGACGCGTCCATGCGCGTCCTCGCCGACCAGCGCATGCCGCTCGCCCCCGACCACCGCGCCGACACCGGGCTGCAGCGTGCCGCGCTCCTCGTCGAGGAGATGGTCGCGTCGGTCGACGCCGCCCCGGACGAGCTGCTCGCCGTCGGCGTCGGCGTCCCCGCACCCGTGGACGTGCGCGCGGGCCGCATCGCGACCGTCGGGATGATGCGGGGCTGGGACGGCGTCGTCGTGCCAGAGATGCTGGAGGCCGAGCTCGGCGCCCCCGTGACCGTGGACAACGACGCCAACCTCGGCGCGCTCGCCGAGACCCGGTTCGGGGCGGCGGTCGGGCACGACGCTGTCGCGTACCTGCGGGTCTCCCACGGCGTGGGCGGCGGGCTGGTCCTCGGGGGGCGGGTCGTGCACGGGCGCGCAGGGGTCGCGGGCGAGATCGGGCACGTGACGATCGACGAGAACGGCCCGGTGTGCCGCTGCGGCAACCGCGGCTGCCTCGAGATGTACGTCGGTGCCGGGGTCCTGCTGTCCATGCTCTCCGAGAGCCGTGGTCCTCTCACCCTGCGCGACGTCATCGCGCGCGCCCAGGAGGGCGACCCCGGGTGCCGGCGCGTCCTGTTCGACGCCGGCCAGCACCTGGGGGTCGCGGCCGCCAACCTGTGCAACCTGGTCGACCCCGAGATCGTCGTCGTCGGGGGACAGCTCGCCGAGGCGGGCGAGGCCCTGCTGGGTCCCCTGCGCACCGCGCTCGAGCAGCGCACGGTGCCGAGCACGGCAGGCCCGGTCCAGGTGGTCGCGTCCGAGCTCGGGTCCGCCGCCGAGGTGCGCGGCGCGCTCGCCGTCGCGCTCGACCTCGCGCGCGTCAGCGGGTCGCTGGGGGTGAGCGCATGACCGGGACCGGCGTCGCCCCGACGGGACCCGCCCGCCGTCGGGCGCGCGGCGCCGTGACGGCCGCGCTCGCGACCGTCGCCGTCGCGCTGCTCGCGCTCGCCGGGTGCGCGGCGCCCGAGGAGCCGGCCGGCCCGTCCGAGGGGACCATCGGCCTCCTCCTGCCCGAGGCGAAGACCGCGCGGTACGAGACGTCCGACCGCCCGACCTTCGTCGGCGTGGTCGAGCAGCGCTGCGCCACGTGCGAGGTCCTGTACGCCAACGCCGCCCAGGACGCGGCGAACCAGCAGCAGCAGGCCGAGTCGATGCTCGCGCGCGGGGCCGACGTCCTCGTCCTCGACGCCGTGGACGCCGTCGCCGCGGTGAGCATCGTCGCGGAGGCCCAGCGGCTCGGGGTGCCCGTCATCGCCTACGATCGCTTCGTCGAGGGCGCGAACTACTACGTGTCGTTCGACAACGAGCTCATCGGGTACCTCATGGGGGAGGCGCTCGTCGGTGCGGTGCTCGACCGCGCGGAGCAGGACCCACCCCCCGACGGGCGGCGGCCGGGGGTCCTGTTCGTCCAGGGCTCGCCGACCGACCCGAACGCGGCGGAGTACGCGGCGGGTGCCCACCGAGCCTTCGACGGAGAGGACATCGACGTGCTCGCCGAGTACGACACCCCCGACTGGAGCCCCGACAAGGCGACCGAGTGGGTCGAGGGGCAGCTCACGCAGTACGCCGGCCGCGTCGACGGCGTCCTCGCGGCGAGCGACGGCATCGCGGGCGGCGCGATCGCCGCGATGAAGGCCGCGGGGCTCGACCCCGTGCCGCCCACCACGGGCCAGGACGGCGAGCTCGCAGCGGTCCAGCGCATCGTCTCCGGCGACCAGTACATGACCGTCTACAAGGCGACCGCCCAGCAGGCGCGCACGGCCGCCGAGCTCGCCGTCCGCGTGCTGCGCGGCGAGGACCCGCGCGCGACCGCGAGCATCGACGGCGTCCCCAGCCTCCTCCTCGCGCCGCGCGCGGTCGGGGTCGACGACGTGCAGCGCGTCATCGTCGACGGCGGCGTCCACACCGTCGACGAGATCTGCACGCCGTACTACGTCGACGCGTGCGTCGAGGCGGGGCTCCTGGAGGCCGCCCCGTGAGCGCGCCCGTCCTGTCCCTGCGCGGGGTCTCCAAGAACTTCGGCGGCGTCCGCGCGCTCGTCGACGTCGACGTCGACGTGCGCGAGCACGAGGTGCTCGCCGTCGTGGGAGACAACGGCGCGGGCAAGTCGACGCTCGCCGGCGTCGTCGCGGGCGCGTTCCGGCCCGACGCGGGCGAGGTCCTGCTCGACGGCTCGCCCGTCGTCCTCGACTCGCCCGCGGCGGCGCGCGCGCACGGCATCGCGGCGGTGTTCCAGCAGCTCGCGCTCGTCGACGACCTCGACGTCGTCGAGAACGTGTTCCTCGGCCAGGAGACCTTGCGCGGCCCGTTCCTCGACGAGATCGCCATGGAGCGCGAGGCCTGGGGGCTGCTCGACCAGCTCGCCGCGACCGTCCCGTCCGTGCGACAGCCCGTGCGCACGCTGTCCGGCGGGCAACGCCAGGTCGTCGCCGTGGCCCGGGCCCTGCTCGGCGCGCCGCGCGTGCTCGTCCTCGACGAGCCGACGGCGGCCCTCGGCGTCCGCCAGACGGCCGAGGTCCTCAACCTCATCGAGAAGCTGCGCGAGCGCGGGCACGCGGTCGTGCTCATCAGCCACCAGGCAGGCGACCTCCAGGCGGTCGCCGACCGCATCCTCGTGCTGCGGCTCGGGCGCGTGCACGGCGAGTTCGCGGGCGACACGTCCTACGAGGACCTGCTCGCCGCGATGACCGGCGCGGTGCGGCCCGCCCGGACGAGCGGCACGAGCCGCCCGTCCACCGGCCCGGGGCACGAGCGGCGATCCGGCGGCACCGGGGCGGTGCACCGATGAGCGTCCCCGGCCGCACCTCCGGCGCGGCGCTCGACCGCTCGGGCGTGCTGTCCGGCAGCGTCGTGCGTCAGCTCCGCGGCGCCCACCTCGGCATGCTCCCGATCGTCGGTGCGCTGCTGCTCATCTGGGTCGTGCTCGGCGCGATCAACCCGGCGTTCCTCTCGGCCGAGAACCTGGTCAACCTCACGCTCCAGAGCGCGCCCACGGGGATCATCGCGCTCGGGGTCGTGCTGGTGCTGCTCGTCGGCCAGATCGACCTGTCCGTCGGCTCCGTGAGCGGGCTGGCCGCGGCGGTGCTGGCGGTCGGGACCGTCAACCTGGACTGGCCCGTCGGGCTCGCGATCCTCGCGGCGCTCGCGGTCGGTGTCGTGGTCGGCCTCGGGTACGGGCTGCTGTCCACGCGACTCGGGCTCGCGTCGTTCGTCTTCACGCTGGCCGGGCTGCTCGTCCTCGCGGGCGTGCAGCTCCGCGTGCTCGGCCCCTCGGGCTCGATCAACATCCCGTTCGAGTCCTGGCTCGTGCGCACGGTGCAGCAGGGCTTCCTCGCGCCGGTCGCCGCCTGGGGCCTCGTGGTCGTGGTCGTGGTCGGGTACGCCGCGCTGCGCGTCGTCGACCACCTGCGTCGCGTGCGCGCGGAGCTGCCGAGCCCCGGGCTGGGCCGCATCGCGATCCGCACCGCCGTCCTCGCCGCGGTCCTGGTCGGCACGGTCGCGTACCTGGGGACCGCGCGCGGCATCGGCTACACGGTCGTGCTGTTCGTCGCGCTCGTCGTGGTGGTGGACGTCCTGCTGCGCCGTACCCGGTGGGGCCGCTCCGTGCGCGCGGTGGGCGGGAACCGGCGCTCCGCGCTCCTCGCCGGTGTCGCGGTGCGCCGGACGGTCGTCTCGTGCTTCGTCGCGTGCTCCACGTTCGCGGCGCTGGGCGGCATCCTCGCGGCCGGGCGCCTCGCCGCCGCGAACCAGGGCACCGGGGCCGCGGACACCTACCTCACCGCGATCGCCGCGGCGGTCATCGGCGGGACGAGCCTGTTCGGCGGGCGGGGGAGCGCGTGGTCCGCGCTGCTGGGCGTGCTGGTCATCCAGTCGATCGCCAACGGGCTCACGCTGCTCAATCTCGACACGGCGACGCGGTACATCGTGACCGGAGCGGTGCTCCTGCTCGCTATCGTCGTCGACATGCTCATCCGCGGTCGACGGGAGGTCTGATGATGGTGATGCAGGGGGAGAGCGCGGGGACGCTCCCGCCGGGCGAGGTCCGGGCCACGGGCTCGGACGGCCCGACGGACACGGCGGCGCGCCCGCACTCGGGGCGCGGCGGCCGACGGCCGACCCTCGCTTCCGTGGCGGAGGTCGCCGGCGTCAGCCTCAAGACGGCGTCACGCGTCCTCAACGACGAGCCGAACGTGGCGCCCCAGACGCGGGCCAAGGTGCAGGAGGCCGCGCAGCGGCTCGGCTTCCGCCGCAACGCGGTCGCGGCGGACCTCGCGCGCGGCGGCTCGTCCCGGCTCGTCGGGTTCGTCACCGGCGACCTCGCGAACCCGTTCTACTCCGCGCTCGCGAGCGGGATCGAGCGCGAGCTGCGCCACCACGGGCTCCAGCTCATCACGACGAGCTCCGACGAGGAGCCCGAGCGCGAGCGCTCGCTCACGGAGGCGCTCGTCGAGCGCCGCGTCGGCGCGCTCGTGGTGACGCCCACGTCGACGGACCACTCGTCGCTGCGCCGCGAGCTCGACGACGGCCTGCCCGTCGTGTTCATCGACCGTCCCGCGCAGGGCGTCGACGCGGACACCGTCGTCATCGACAACCGTGGCGGCGTGCGCGACGCCGTGACGCACCTGCTCGCGCACGGGCACCGGCGGATCGCGCTCGTCGGGGACGTGTCGCGGCTGTGGACGTTCCAGGAGCGTCGCGACGAGTTCGTCGCGACGCTGCGCGGCGCGGGCGTCGAGGACCCGTCGCGGTACGTGCGCGACGGCGCCCACGACGCGGAGCTCGCGCACGCGTTCGTGGCGGAGCTCCTGGCCCTGCCGGAGCCACCCACGGCGTTCGTCACGGCGAACAACAAGATCACGGTCGGCGCGCTCCACGCGTTGCGCGACCGCGTGGCCGCGGGGGGCAAGGCGGACGTCGCGCTCGTGGGGTTCGACGACTTCGAGCTCGCGGACCTGCTGGACGTGACCGTCGTGGGGTACGACGTCGTGGAGATGGGACGCCAGGCCGCGGCGCTCGCGGTGTCGCGGGCCGAGAACCCGGAGCTCGCCCCGCGCCTGGTCGTGGTCCCCACGCGGCTCGTGGTGCGCGGCACGGGCGAGATCCCCGGTCCCGGCGCGTAGCGGCGGCGTCGCCCCGGGCGTCCCCGGGGCCGCCCCACGCGCCGTCGGCGGGTGCTCCCCGGGCACCCCGTTCCGGCGTCCGGCCGCGTTGACAAAGCGCTCGACCGACACATAAGTTCAGGTCGCCCCTGACAACGCTTCCCCCCTGCGCGTTGTCAGGGGCACCCCTGCAGCCTGACAGCGCTGTCACGATCGAAGGAGATCGCGAGCATGACCAGACCACAACCGCCCGGACGCGTGGTGGCCACGCGTGCCGGCAGCCGCCGCGCACGGCCCCTCGGCCTCGCGCTCGCCGCGGCACTCACCGTCCCCCTCGCCGTCCCTCTCGGAGCACTCACCGCTGCGCCCGCCGCCGCGGCCGAGCCGGGCGACTTCTCGTCGTCCTTCGAGTCGGGAGATCCGGCCGCGCTCGCCTCCACGGTGGCCGAGCGCGACGGCGCCCCCTGGCAGGCGAACGTCGGGTCGTTCACGAGCGGCCTCCCCGGCAGCGTGCTCGGGAAGCTCAAGGCCGTCACGGCGAGCGCCCAGAACCTGCCGAACGAGGGCGCGGCGAACCTCGCCGACGGCAGCTCGGGCACCAAGTGGCTCGCGTTCGCCTCGACCGGCTGGGTCCGGTACGAGTTCGCCGAGCCCGTGTCGTTCGTCGCCTACTCGATGACGTCGGGTGACGACGCGGCGGGCCGTGACCCGAAGAGCTGGACGATCGAGGGCTCGAACGACGGCTCCACGTGGACCCCGCTCGACCAGCGCACCGACGAGGACTTCCCGAGCCGGCAGCAGACGCGCACGTTCGAGCTCGAGGCGCCGACCGCGGCGTACACGTACCTGCGTCTCAACGTCACGGCGAACTCCGGCGACTCCATCGTCCAGCTCGCCGGGTGGGACCTCTCGGGCGACCTGAGCGCCGGTCCCTCCGCGGCGCCCATGAACACCAAGGTCGGCACGGGCCCGCGCGTGAACTTCACGAACAAGGCGGGCGTCGGGTTCTCCGGCCTGCACTCGCTGCGGTACGACGGCTCGCACCTCGCCGACGGCGAGACCCACGCGACCAACGTGCTCTACGACGACGTGGACGTCGTGGTCGGCGAGGACACGCGCCTGAGCTACACGATCTTCCCCGAGCTGCTCGACGACCTGCAGTACCCGTCGACGTACGCGGCCGTGGACGTGCTGTTCACCGACGGCACCTTCCTGTCCGACCTCGGCGCGCGCGACGCGCACGAGACCGTCGCGACGGCGCAGGCGCAGGGCGAGGGCAAGATCCTCTACGCCGACCAGTGGAACTCCGTGCGGATCGACCTCGGCGACGTCGCCGCGGGCAAGACCGTCGACCAGGTGCTCCTCGGCTACGACAACCCGGCCGGGCACGCAGGGACCAAGTTCGCGGGCTGGCTCGACGACGTCGCGATCACGGCGGAGCCGGCGACGATCGACGGCTCGAGCCTCGCCAACTACGTGGACACGCGCCGCGGCACGCTCGCGTCGGGCAGCTTCTCGCGCGGGAACAACATCCCGGCGACGGCCACGCCGAACGGTTTCAACTTCTGGGTGCCGTACACCAACGCGTCGTCGCAGAGCTGGCTGTACGAGTACCACAAGGCCAACAACGCCAACAACAAGCCCGTCCTCCAGGGCTTCGGCGTCTCGCACGAGCCCAGCCCGTGGATGGGCGACCGCAACCAGCTGACGTTCCTGCCGTCCACGGTCTCCGGGACGCCGAACGCCACGCTCTCGACGCGTGGCCTCGAGTTCGACCACGCCGACGAGACGGCGCGGCCCGACTACTACGGGGTCACGTTCACCAACGGCTCCGCGATCGAGGCGACGCCCACCGACCACGGCGCGGTCCTGCGCTTCTCCTACCCCGGGAGCGCCGGCCACGTGCTCGTGGACAAGGTGGACGGCTCGTCCAAGCTCACGCTCGACCAGGCCACGGGCACGGTGTCCGGCTGGGTCGAGAACGGCTCGGGCCTGTCCGTGGGCCGCACGCGCATGTTCGTCGCCGGCACCTTCGACCGTAGTCCGACGGCGGTCGGGACGGCGGCGGGCAACCGTGCGGACGCGCGGTTCGCGACGTTCGACACGTCGTCCGACAAGACGGTCGAGCTGCGGGTCGCGACGTCGTTCATCAGCCTCGACCAGGCGCGCAAGAACCTCGACCTGGAGGTGACCGGCAAGACCTTCACGGAGGTCAAGGCGGCCGCCGCGCAGGCGTGGAACGACCGCCTGGGCGTCATCGAGGTCGAGGGTGCGAGCGAGGACCAGCTCGTCACGCTGTACTCCAACCTCTACCGCCTCAACCTGTACCCGAACTCGCAGTTCGAGAACACGGGGACGGCGCAGGCGCCGGTGTACCGGTACGCGAGCCCGGTCTCGGCGACCACGGGCTCCGCGACGGACACGCAGACGAACGCGAAGATCGTCGACGGCAAGATCTACGTGAACAACGGGTTCTGGGACACGTACCGCACGGCCTGGCCGGCGTACTCGCTCCTCTACCCGGAGCTCGCGGGCGAGCTGATCGACGGGTTCGTCCAGCAGTACCGCGACGGTGGCTGGATCGCGCGCTGGTCCTCGCCGGGCTACGCCGACCTCATGACGGGCACGAGCTCCGACGTCGCGTTCGCGGACGCGTACCTGAAGGGCTCGCTCCCGACCGACTCCGCGCTCGAGGCGTACGACGCCGCGCTCCGCAACGCGTCCGTCGCGCCGCCGAGCAACGCCGTGGGCCGCAAGGGCCTGCAGACGTCGCCGTTCCTCGGGTTCACCCCGGAGTCGACCCACGAGTCCGTGTCGTGGGGCCTCGAGGGTCTGATCAACGACTTCGGCATCGGCAACATGGCCGCCGCCCTCGCGGAGGACCCGGCCACGCCGGACGAGCGTCGCGAGACGCTGCGCGAGGAGTCCTCGTACTTCCTCGAGCGCGCCACGCACTACGTGGAGCTCTTCGACCCCGAGGTGGACTTCTTCGTGCCGCGGCACGAGGACGGCACGTGGGCCGTCGACCCGGAGACCTACGACCCTGAGGCCTGGGGCGGCGGGTACACCGAGACGAGCGGCTGGAACTTCGCGTTCCACGCGCCGCAGGACCCGCAGGGTCTCGCCAACCTCTACGGCGGCAAGCAGGGCCTGGAGGACAAGCTCGACCTGTTCTTCTCCACGCCGGAGAAGGGCGCCGGCAACGGCGGCATCCACGAGCAGCGCGAGGCGCGCGACGTGCGCATGGGCATGTGGGGCATGAGCAACCAGGTGTCCCACCACATCCCGTGGCTGTACGACGCCGCGGGCGCGCCCTCGAAGGCCCAGGAGAAGGTCCGTGAGGTCACCCGCCGCCTGTTCGTGGGCAGCGAGATCGGCCAGGGCTACCCGGGCGACGAGGACAACGGCGAGATGTCGTCGTGGTGGATCTTCGCCTCGCTCGGCTTCTACCCGCTCCAGGTCGGCTCCGACGAGTACGCGGTCGGCTCGCCGCTCTTCGACAAGGCGACCGTGCACCTGCCGGACGGCGACCTCGTGGTCAACGCCGAGAACAACTCGGTCGACAACGTCTACGTGCAGTCGCTCGCGGTGGACGGCGAGGCCCGCACCTCGACGTCGCTCTCGCAGGCCGACCTCTCGGGCGGCGCGACGCTGGACTTCGTCATGGGTCCGGAGCCGTCCGACTGGGGCACCGGCGAGGACGACGCGCCGCCGTCGCTCACCGAGGGCGACGAGCCTCCGGCGCCGGTCCAGGACGCGACGACGTCGGGCCTCGGCACGACGACGGTCGCGGACGGCGACGCGTCGACGAGCGCCGCGGCGCTGACGGACAACACGTCCGGCACGCGCACGACGTTCGCCACGGCGACCCCGTCGATCACGTGGCAGGGCAACGGCATCCGGCCGACGGTCGGGTCGTACACCCTCACCTCCGGGGCGAGCGGGACGGCGTCGCCGTCCGCGTGGACCCTCGAGGGCTCCGACGACGGCGAGACGTGGACGACGCTCGACGAGCGGTCCGGCGAGCAGTTCCGCTGGGCCCTGCAGACGCGGCCGTTCACGATCGCGGAGCCGACGGCGTTCGCGCGGTACCGCGTGACGGTCACCGCGACGGCGGGCTCCGGCGCGCTGTCGCTCGCCGAGGTCGAGCTGCTCGCCGACCCGAGGGACTCCGGGGCCGAGGAGCTGACGCTCTCGGCCGCGCCCGACCGCGACACGGTCACCGGGCGCGAGGTCTCGGGCTCGTTCGCGACCCTCACCGGGGTCGAGGGCGACGTGGCGGCGCTCGACGTGCAGGTCGCGTTCGGCGACGGCTCCGAGCCGGTCGCGGGCTCGCTCCAGGCGGGTGCGTTCGGCGGGTACGCGGTGAACGCCGCGCACTCGTGGGCCGACCCGGGCGTCTACCCGGTGACCGTCACGGTCTCGGGCGAGGGGATCGAGCCCGTCTCGACCACCTCGTACGTCTCCGTCTCGCTCCTGCGCGAGGGCTCGCTGCTCGGTGCGTACGACAACGTCTGCATCGGCGACCTCGGGACGACCGTCGGCTCGTGCGACGGCCAGGGCGTGTTCTTCGACCGGGCCCAGCTCGCGGCGAAGGGCTTCGTCCAGGGCGAGCGCGGGACGGTGCCCGGCACCGACCTCGCGTTCGACGTCCCGGCGGTCCCCGCCGGCCAGCCGGACAACGCGACCGGTGACGGCCAGACCATCGAGCTCGAGGTGCCCGCGGACGCGGAGCAGCTCTCGGTGATCGGCACGGGCACGGAGAAGAACCAGCAGGCCCAGGGCGTGCTGACCTTCGACGACGGCTCGTCCCAGCCGATCGACCTGAGCTTCGGCGACTGGTCGGGCGCGGCCCGCAACCCCGTGTTCGGCAATGTCCCCGTCGCCGTGACGGACAGCCGCCTCCGTGGCGGCAGCCCGCAGACCGGCACCCCCGCCGCGTTCTTCGCGACGGCGCCGATCACGCTCCCCGAGGGCAAGCGGGCCGTGAGCCTCACGCTCCCGGACCAGCCGGGCGAGCTCTCGCGCGACGGCCGCATCCACGTGGTCGCGGTCGCGCACGACGGCACCTTCGCCGAGCACCCCGCGCTCGAGGTCACGGCCGCGGACGGCGTGGCTCTCGCCGTCGGACAGTCCACGGACGTGGTGCTCGCCCAGGTGACCGGCGGTCGCGAGGGCGCCGAGCTCCGTGCGGCGGTCACGTGGGGCGACGGGTCCGACGTCGCGGGGGGCACGGTGACGGACGGGTCGGTCTCCGGCTCGCACGCCTACACGGCGGCCGGGACGTACACCGCGTACGTCGTGGTCGACGACGGCTGGACCAGCCAGGTGGTCGAGGTCCCCGTGACCGTGACCGAGGGCCAGCCGACGCTCGCGATCGACGTCACCGTGAGCACGCGCTGCCTCGCCGGCAAGGCGTACGTCGCGGTCCGCGCCGAGAACGGTGAGGACGCGCCCGTCGCGATCCGGCTCGTCACGCCGTTCGGCACCAAGGAGGTCGCGGCCGTCGCGCCGGCGGCCAACGCCTACCAGTCGTTCGCGACGCGGGCGACGTCGGTCGAGGCCGGCACGGTCACCGTCGAGGCGACCCGAGGAGACCAGGGGGTGACGGCGTCGATCACGGCGGACTACGCGGCCGTGACCTGCGGCTGAACCCCTGAGCCCATCTCGCGCCCCGGTCTCCGGGGCGCGAGGTGAGCATGCACCACCGGCGGTGCCCCGGGATGATCGTCCCGGGGCACCGCGCCGTACCGGCACCGCGCCCGGTGCGGCACCACGTTCCCAGCACGAGAAGGACCGAGACATGACCGAGCACCCGTCCGCGCAGCCCACGCCTGCCCTCGACTCGCAGGGCGATCCCACAGCAGGCAGCGCTCGCTGGCGACGCGACCAGCTGGCCGACCTGCTGCGCTTCGGCGAGGCGTCGCTGCGCGCGGACGGGGCCGCGCAGTGGCTCGACGACGACGGGCGCCCCGACCTGTCCCAGCCGGTGCACACGTGGATCACGTCGCGCATGGCGCACGTCTACGCGTTCGCGTCGCTGCTCGGGGTGGCCGGGGCGGGGGAGCGGGCCGACGCCGCGCTGCACGGCCTGCGCGCGGTGCTCGTCGACGCCGAGAACGGCGGCTGGGTGTCCTCGCGCGGCCCGGCGCGCCGCCCGGGCGACCTCGACGTGGGCGAGGGAGTCCCGGTCGACGGGACGAAGAGCGCGTATGCGCACGCGTTCGTGGTGCTCGCCGCGGCGTCGGGGACGATCGCGGGCCGCGAGGGCGCACGCGAGCTGCTCGACGCGGCGCTCGCCGTGCTCGACGAGCGGTTCTGGGAGCCCGGGCCCCGGATGCACGCGGACGAGTGGTCGCGCGACTGGACGACGCTCGACGAGTACCGCGGGGTCAACGCCAACATGCACGCGGTCGAGGCGCTGCTCGCGGCCCACGACGCGACGGGCGACGCCGAGTGGCTCGGCCGCGCCGCGTCGATCGCGGACCGCGTGATCGGCTGGGCGCGCGAGAACGAGTGGCGCATCCCGGAGCACTTCGACGCGGACTGGAACCCGCTGCCCGACTACAACGCCGACCGCCCGCGCGACCCGTTCAAGCCGTACGGGTCGACGCCGGGCCACGGCCTGGAGTGGGCGCGACTGCTGCTCCAGGTCGACGTCGCCGCCGGGACGCCGGGCGCGCGCACGGACGCGGCCGTGGCGCTGTTCGACCGCGCCGTCGCCGACGGCTGGGACGGTGCGCACGACGGCGGGTTCGTGTACACCGTCGACTGGTCCGGCACGCCGGTCGAGCCGCGCCGCTACCACTGGGTCGCGGCGGAGGCCGTCGCGGCCGCCGACGTGCTGGGCCGCGTCACCGGCGACCCGCGGTTCGCCGGGGCAGCCGCCGGCTGGTGGGAGTGGATCGACCAGCACCTCGTCGACCACGAGCGCGGGTCGTGGCACCACGAGCTCGACACGGCCAACCGGCCCGACGGCGTCACGTGGGTCGGCAAGCCCGACGTCTACCACGCGGCCCAGGCCGTGATCCTGCCCGACCTGCCGCTCACCGGCTCCCTCGCCGCCTCGGCCAAGGCCGCCGGCAGCATCCTGGGCTGACGCCCGGGCCACCGAACCGCCGAACCCGGGGTCGCGCGCCACGTCACCGTCGCCGTGGCGCGCGACCTCGGGCTCGGCATGAAACCCCCATCAGGTTTACTATTCTTGATGGGGGTTCAATCAGAGGGGGTCTCATGGCGGGATTCGTCGGGCGCGCGACGGAGATGCGGGAGCTCGCGCAGCAGCTGGACGTCGTCCGGACGGGCGGGCGGGCGGACGCCGGCGTCGCGGTGCTGCTGCGAGGCCGCCGCCGCGTCGGCAAGTCGCGGTTGGTGACCGAGCTCATCGAGCGAGAGGCGGTGCCGTCCGTCTACTTCCAGGCGGCGCGGCACGCTCCCGCGGGCGACGAGCTCGCGGCGTTCGCCGAGGCCGTCGCGCAGTCCGACCTGCCCGGCGCGGTGGTCGCCGAGGGGAACCGGCCCGACTCCTTGACCGCCGCCCTCCGGCTGCTGGTCGCTGCTCTCCCTGCGGAGTCCCCGGCGATCGTCGTCGTGGACGAGCTGCCCTGGCTGCTCGAGGGGATCCGGGGCGGTGCGGGGGAGCTGCAGCGTGTCTGGGACCGGGAGCTCTCGCGACGCCCCGTGCTGCTGCTCCTCCTCGGGAGCGACCTGGCGATGATGGAGGCGCTCGGGCGTCCGGACCAACCCTTCCACGGGCGCGCGACCGAGATGTTGCTGCGCGCGCTGTCTCCCCGGGACGTCGCTCGGATGACCGGGCTGACAGGACTCGATGCGTTCGACGCGTTCCTCATCACCGGTGGTCAGCCCCTCGTCGCGCAGGAGTGGCAGCCGGAGGAGCCGCCCGTCGCCTTCGTGCGGCGCGCGTACGAGCGGCCGACGAGTGCGCTCGTCGTCTCCGGGACGAGGGTCCTCGACGGCGAGCTGCCCTCCACGTCGCACGCCCGGCTGGTGCTGACGGCGATCGGCGGCAAGGGCGAACGTACCCACTCGCGGATTCTCCGGGCACTCGACGGCTCGATCTCCCCGACCACGCTCGACCGGTCGCTCGGGCTGCTGACCGAGAAGCGCGTGATCGCCGCCGACGAGCCGCTCGCCACCCGGTCGGCGACGAAGGACCGGCGCTGGCGCGTCTCCGACCCGGCGCTGCGGTTCTGGCTCGCGATGGTCGAACCCGCCCTCCCGGACATCGACCGCGGTCGACCCGACCTGGCTGCCGCCCGGTTCGAGGCGGCGTTCTCGTCCTGGCGCGGACGCGCGATCGAGCCCGTGGTGCGAGAGGCGCTCGCACGCCTGCTCCCGGACGAGACGTGGCCCGCTGCCCGCGAGGTCGGAGGGTGGTGGCCGCGGAACAACACTCCTGAGATCGACCTCGTCGCTGCGGACTCGCGCCCCGCGCGCACCATCGCGTTCGTCGGGAGCATCAAGTGGCACGCCCGCACGCCGTTCACGGGGCGGGACGTCGCCGCGCTCGCAACCGACGCCGTCCACGTGCCCGGGGTCGGTGCCGCGACCCCGCTCGTCGCGGTCTGCCCGGCCGGTGCCGACGACGACCCGCGCCTGTCCCGGGTGTGGACGGCCGACGACCTGCTTGCCGCCTGGTCATGACGAGAGAGAGCCCCGCACCGGTCCGGTGCGGGGCTCTCGAGCGCTGAGCGGGTGACGGGAATCGAACCCGCGCTATCAGCTTGGGAAGCTGAAGTTCTACCATTGAACTACACCCGCGCGGCGCTGGTGGCGTCCGCCCCGGGCCCTCTGGGAGGATCCTCGGCGAACCAGCGCGCGCCCCGATCATAGCGGACGTCGCCGGTGATGCCAGAACCCGACCGCACGACGACCCGATCCGCGCCCATGTCCGGCGCACGCCGAGGAGCAGCCTTGTCCGAGAACCCGTACCAGCAGCAGCCCGACCCCGCGCAGGGGACCCCGGCACCGGGCGACCCGGTCTACGGGGGCGAGGCGACGCCGTCGGGCACGACGCCGGGCCACGACCAGCAGCCCGGCTACGGCGACGCGTACGGCCAGCCGCAGCAGGGTTACGGGGACGCCTACGGCCAGCAGCCGTACGGGACACCCGGCGCGCAGGCGGGCTACGGCCAGCCGCAGGGGCAGCCCTATGGCGCCGCCCAGCAGCAGGGCTACCCGCAGGGTTACCCGCAGCAGGGCTACGGCCAGCAGCAGGGGTACGCGCAGCCCGGTGCGTACGGGCAGCCGGGCTTCGACCCCGCGTACGACCCCCAGGCGAAGTCGCGGCTCGCCGCGGGCCTGCTCGGCATCCTCGTCGGGAGCCTCGGCATCCACCGGTTCTACCTGGGCTACACGGGCATCGGGCTGACGATGCTGCTCGTGTCGGTGCTGTCGTTCGGCTTCGCCGCGCCGGTCATCGCGATCTGGGGCCTCGTCGAGGGCATCCTCTACCTGACGTCGAAGACGGGCTACTACTCGGTCGACTCGACGGGCCGCCCGCTGCGCGCCTGACGCCTCGCCGAACCCGGGGTCGCGCGACGTCGCGATGACCCGCGACCCCGGGTTCGGCGGCGTGGGGTGACCGCGGATCCAGGGTTCGGCGACCGGTCCGGGCACGCGCCGTCGTCGGCTAGCGTGGGCCCGTGCTGCTCTCCGACCGCGACATCCGGGCCGAGCTCGACGCCGGCCGCGTCCAGCTCGAGCCGTACGACCCGTCGATGCTCCAGCCGTCGAGCATCGACGTGCGCCTCGACCGGTTCTTCCGGCTGTTCGACAACCACAAGTACCCGTTCATCGACCCGTCGCAGGACCAGCCGGACCTCACGCGCCTGGTCGAGGTCGACCCGGCGGAGCCGTTCGTGCTGCACCCGGGGGAGTTCGTGCTCGGGTCGACGTTCGAGACGGTGACGCTGCCCGACGACGTCGCGGCGCGCCTCGAGGGCAAGTCGAGCCTCGGCCGCCTGGGTCTCCTCACGCACTCCACGGCCGGGTTCATCGACCCGGGCTTCTCCGGGCACGTGACGCTCGAGCTGAGCAACGTCGCGACGCTGCCGATCACGCTGTGGCCGGGCATGAAGATCGGGCAGCTCTGCTTCTTCCGCCTGTCGTCGCCCGCCGAGAACCCGTACGGCTCGAGCGTCTACGGCTCCCGCTACCAGGGCCAGCGCGGCCCGACGGCCTCCCGCTCGTGGCAGAGCTTCCACCGCACCGACGTCTGAGCGCGGCACGCCGCGTCGGACGCCGCTCGACCCCGCAGGACCCGAGGACCGGAGGACCGCACCGCATGAGCCCGCTCCCGCCGCTGCCGCACCCCGACGGGCCCGGCGCCGCGCAGTCGTACCAGGCGCGGCACCTGCTCGGGCTCCCGGCCGACGTCGTCGTCGACGAGGTCGAGACGCTCGCGCTGTCGCGGTTCGCGGGCGCGCGCTGGGACGTCGCGCCGGAGGGCACCGAGCCGCTCGTGCCGCCCGCCCGCACGGCGGCGCCCGGGGCGCCGGGCGTGCTGCGCACGTCGCGCCACACGACGATCACGGGGCCGTACGCGGGCTCCGGCTCCGGCCTGCCGCCGGGCACGACGCTCGTGTTCGACGTCGTGTGCCCGCGCGAGCGCGGCGACGTCCCCTACCCGGGCGGCGGGGACCGCGACGGCGTCGGGCGTGCCTTCCCCGGTGGTCTGCCGGTGCGGGAGGAGGAGCGGGTCGTGGCGTTCCTCGTCGCGGCGGCGCGCCGGCTCGGCGGCTCGGTGCGGACCGACGTCGGCAACCCGGCCGCCCCGGGCGTCGTCCTCACGCCCGACCCGGGCGTCGCGATCGACATGACGCTGTACTCGGACGTCTGGCTGGACCCCCACGCTGCGCTCGCGCTCGTCGCGCGCCTCAACCCCCGCACGCGGCTCGCGACCGAGGGGAAGTCGTACGAGGGCCCCCCGAAGGGCATCGCCGACCTGCCGCTGTACCCGGGCGAGAAGATGGACCCCGCGCTGCGCCGCGCGATCCACGCGGCCGCGGACGACGTCGACATCAAGGCGCTGACGACGCGCGCGGTCCTCGACGGGTACGGACTGATCGTCGACCTCGGCATGGACGGCCTCGTCGCGGTGGAGGTGGGCGGCGAGGAAGCCCTGCCGCTGCTGCTGCGCGGCCTGCCGTGGACGGCGGACGGCGC
Organism: Cellulosimicrobium cellulans; assembly: GCF_006539945.1. GTDB lineage: Bacteria > Actinomycetota > Actinomycetes > Actinomycetales > Cellulomonadaceae > Cellulosimicrobium > Cellulosimicrobium cellulans. The sequence continues at coordinate 58,999 of NZ_BJNZ01000025.1, forward strand.
CGTGAGCTACCGCGTGCGCTGGGAGCCGCGGGACCTGGTCGAGTCCCAGCAGGAGCAGCCGTCGCTCGACCACCAGGTCGCGCGCAAGCGTGCCGCGGAGGTCGTCGCGCAGGTCACGCGGACGCTGTACGACGCCGTCGGGGGCGAGATCGCGGACGAGGCGGAGTTCCTCGTGGACCCCGAGGATCTCTGACGGGAGACTGAGGAATCGGTCACGGTCCGGGCTGTGGGGCCCGGGCAGGGCTGACGAGTCGGTAAAATGGTTCGCGGCACGGCATCGCCGTCGCCGTGAGCTGTCGTGCCCTGCGACTCCCTTCCGCGGGTGCGACGATGACAAGTCCAGCAAGACCCCCTGCATCGCCTGCCCACCCCGCCCCCGACCCGGACGGAGCGGCCCGTGCTCTACGTGCTCGTTGCCCATCTCGTGATGGCACTGGGCGCGCCCGCACTCGTCTCGCTCCTCGGCCGCCGGGCGTTCCTCGTCATGGCGCTCGCGCCGGCGTCGGCCGCGGTCTACGCGCTCGCCTGGACCGACCGTGTGATGTCGGGGGAGCACCCGACGCAGGTCGTCGAGTGGGTACCCGGCCTCGGGCTCGAGCTGGCGTTCCGCATGGACACCCTGTCGTGGCTCATGCTGCTGCTCGTCGGCGGCGTCGGCGCGCTCGTCCTCGTCTACTGCTCGGCCTACTTCTCGCCCACCGCGCAGGGTCTGCGGCGGTTCGGCGGCGTGCTCACGGCGTTCGCCGGGGCCATGGTCGGGCTCGTCACCGCGGACGACATGCTGCTCCTGTTCGTCTTCTGGGAGCTCACGACCGTCTTCTCCTACCTGCTCATCGGCCACTACGCCGACCGCAAGGCGAGCCGTCGTGCCGCGATGCAGGCGATCGTCGTGACGACGGCGGGCGGCCTGGCGATGCTCGTGGGCGTCGTGATCCTCGGCGTGCAGGGCGGGACCTTCCGGATGTCGGAGATCATCGCCGACCCGCCGACGGGCGGCGCGGTGACCGCCGCGATCGTGTGCCTCCTCGTCGGTGCGGCGAGCAAGTCCGCGCTCATCCCGCTGCACTTCTGGCTGCCCGCGGCGATGGCCGCGCCGACCCCGGTCAGCGCCTACCTGCACGCGGCCGCGATGGTCAAGGCGGGCGTCTACCTCGTCGCACGGTTCGCGCCCGCGTACTCCGACACGACCGTGTGGCGGTCGATGGTCATCGCGCTCGGCGCGGGCACGCTGCTCGTCGGCGGCTACCGCGCGCTGCGCCAGTACGACCTCAAGCTCGTGCTCGCCTTCGGCACCGTGAGCCAGCTCGGCCTCATCATCCTGCTCGTGGGCCTCGGCACGCGCGGCGCGGCGCTCGCCGGGCTCGCGATGATCGGCGCGCACGCGATGTTCAAGGCGTCGCTGTTCCTCGTCGTGGGCGTGGTCGACGCGGCGACCGGCACGCGCGACCTGCGTCGTCTCACCGGGGTGGGCAAGGCCCTGCCGTGGACGGCGGTCGCGGGCGGCCTCGCGACGGCGTCGATGATCGGGCTGCCGCCGTTCGCGGGGTACGTCGCGAAGGAGGCGGCGCTCGAGTCGCTCCTGCACGGCGAGGGTCCCGTCTGGGTCGACACGGTGGTCCTGTGGGCCGTCGTCGTCGGGTCGATGTTCACCGTCGCGTACGGGATCCGGTTCTGGTGGGGCGCGTTCGCGTCCAAGCCGCACCTCGGCACGTCCCCGTCGCGCGCGAACGAGCACGTGGGCCTGCGTCCGAGCGCCGCGCGCGGCCCCGCCGTCGCGGCGGACGAGCCGCCGATCGACCCTGCGCGCATCCATCGCCAGCCGTTCCTGCTCGTGAGCCCGGCCGTCGTGCTCGCGGTCCTCGGCCTCGCGACGGCGCTCGTGCCCCACTTCGGCGAGGATCTCCTCGCGCCCTACGCGGACACGTACCCCGTGGGCGAGCCCGGGCACCTCGTCCTGTGGGCAGGCTTCACCCCCGCGCTCGCGCTCACCGTCCTCGTCCTCGCGGTCGGCGTCGTGCTGTTCTGGCAGCGGGCGCGCGTCGAGCGCTTCCAGGCGTCGCTGTGGACCGGCCCCGAGGCCGACGTCACGTACCGCAAGGTCATGCGCAAGCTCGACGACCTCGCGGCGGACGTCACCGCCGTCACCCAGCGTGGCTCGCTGCCGTTCTACCTGGGCGCGATCCTCGTGGTCCTCGTGCTCGGGCCGGGGATCGTCATGGTCGTGCAGACGGCGTGGCCCGAGCAGCTCAAGGCCTGGGACCGTCCCGCGCAGCTCGTCGCGGTCGCCGCGATCTGCATCGCCTCGGTGCTCGCCGCACGCTCGCGCCGCCGGCTCAAGGCCGTGATCCTCGTCGGCATCGCGGGGTACGGCAACGCCGTCCTCTTCCTCCTGCACGGCGCGCCCGACCTCGCGCTCACGCAGGTCCTCGTCGAGACGATCACGCTCGTCGTCATGGTGCTCGTGCTGCGCCGCCTGCCCGCGTACTTCTCCAACCGGCCGCTCGCCGCGAGCCGGTGGGTGCGCCTGGGCATCGGCCTGGCCGTCGCCGTCGTCATGATGGGCTTCGCGGTCGTGGCACCCCTCGCGCGGGTCGCGACGCCGATCTCCGTCGACTTCCCGGCCGAGGCGTACGAGTTCGGGCACGGCAAGAACATCGTCAACGTGACGCTCGTCGACATCCGCGCGTGGGACACGATGGGCGAGATCTCGGTCCTCCTCGCGGCGGCCACGGGGGTCGCGTCCCTCGTGTTCCTGCGCACGCGCAGCGGCGAGATCCTGCGGGCGTCGGGGGCCCGCCCCGCCACGACCTCCTCGGGCTCGGGCTCGGGCGTGTGGAGCGAGGACGACGACCCCGGTGCCGCGCTGCGTCGCCGCGGGGTCACCGAGAAGGACCAGCCGCGCATGCTCGTGTGGCTCAGCGCGGGCCGCACGCTCGCGCCGCAGAGACGCTCGGTGATCTTCGAGGTCGTCACGCGCGTGCTGTTCCACGCGATGATCGTGTTCGCGCTCTTCCTGCTGTTCTCCGGCCACAACGCGCCGGGCGGCGGGTTCGCGGCCGGGCTCGTGGTCGGCATCGCGCTCATCGTGCGCTACCTCGCGGGCGGCCGGTACGAGCTCGGGGAGGCGGCGCCGGTGCACCCCGGTCTGCTCCTGGGCACGGGACTCTTCCTGTCCGCGGGCGTGGGCCTCGTCGCGTTCCTGCTCACCGGCAACGTGCTCGGCAGCGACGCGTACGACATCGCGCTGCCGCTCGTCGGGGAGATCCACCTCGTCACGTCGCTGTTCTTCGACGTCGGCGTGTTCCTCGTCGTCGTGGGCCTCGTCCTCGACATCCTGCGCACCCTGGGTGCGGAGATCGACCGGCACGCCGAGCGCGCCGCCGCCGGGCGCGAGCCCGGCGAGGACACCGGGCCGCTCGAGGCCATGGAGCCCGACTCGATCGGGGGTGGTCGGCGGTGAACGTCATCGACATGACCCCGAGCGTCGTCCTCGTGCTCGCGATCGGCGTGCTCTTCGCGGCGGGCGTCTACCTGCTGCTGGAGCGCAGCCTGACGCGCGTCCTGCTCGGCTTCATCCTCATGGGCAACGGCGCGAACCTGCTGTTCCTCGTCGCGGGCGGCCAGGCCGGGGGAGCGCCGCTCATCGGCACGACGCCCGAGGACGAGATGAGCGATCCGCTCGTCCAGGCGATGGTGCTCACCGCGATCGTCATCACGCTCGGCATCACGGCCTTCGTGCTTGCGATGGCCTACCGCTCGTGGCAGCTCCACGGCCACGACGAGGTGCAGGACGACCTCGAGGACCGCCGCGTCGCGCGGCACGCCGCGCGCAACGCCCCCGCGTTCGAGGACGCGGACACGGAGGAGAGCGGCGCGAGCCTGGACGACGAGGCCGCCGAGGTCCGCGACGAGACGGACGGCGACGGCGACGGGATCACCGACGGGCAGGAACCGCCGTCGTCCCCGGCCCCGCAGGCCGCGGCGGACGACGACACCCGCCACGACCGCCCGGACGACCCACGACCTGACGACCGCAGCGACGACGGGAAGGAGCCGCGATGAGCCTCACCGCCGCGGCGCTCGTCCCGCTGCCCGTCGTCCTCCCGCTCGTCGCCGCCGGCGCCGCGCTCGCGCTGTGGCGCCACCCGCGCGCGCAGCGGCTCATCACGGTCGCCGCCCTCGCGCTCGTCCTCGCGGCGTCGGTGGGGCTGCTCGTCGCGGCCGACTCCGGGCCGATCGTCGTCGACGTCGGCGGCTGGGCGGCACCGGTCGGGATCGACCTCGTCGCGGACCGGCTCTCCTCGCTCATGCTCGTGGTCTCGAGCTTCGTCATGCTGTGCGTCCTGCTCTACTCGCTCGCGCAGGGCGTGGCGGACGGCGACGAGGAGGCACCGGTCGCCATCTACCACCCGACGTTCATGGTCCTCGCGGCGGGCGTGTTCAACGCCTTCCTCTCGGGCGACCTGTTCAACCTCTACGTCGGGTTCGAGATCTTCCTCGCCGCGAGCTACGTGCTCCTGACGCTCGGCGGCACGGGCGAGCGCATCCGGGCGGGGTCGATCTACGTCGTCGTCGCGCTGCTGTCGTCGATCGTCTTCCTCGTGGCGATCGCGCTGACGTACGCGGCGACGGGCACGGTGAACCTCGCCCAGCTCTCCGAGCGCTACGCGGAGATCGACCCGGGCACGGCGCTCGCCATCCAGCTCCTGCTGCTGCTCGCGTTCGGCATCAAGGCGGCCATCTTCCCGCTGTCCGCCTGGCTGCCCGACTCCTACCCGACGGCGCCCGCGCCCGTCACGGCGGTGTTCGCGGGCCTGCTCACCAAGGTGGGCGTCTACGCGATCATCCGCACGCAGACCCTCCTGTTCCCCGAGGACAGCGTGGTCGACGACGTCCTCATGTGGCTCGCGCTGCTCACGATGGTCGTCGGGATCCTCGGCGCCGTCGCGCAGAACGACATCAAGCGACTCCTGTCGTTCACGCTCGTGAGCCACATCGGCTACATGATCTTCGGCATCGCGCTCGCGTCCGAGCCGGGCATGGCCGCCGCGATCTTCTACGTCGTGCACCACATCACCGTGCAGACGACGCTGTTCCTCGTCGTCGGCCTCGTGGAACGCCGCGGCGGCTCGACGTCGCTCGACCGGCTCGGCGGCCTCGCCAAGCTCGCGCCGGGGCTCGCGATCCTGTTCTTCATCCCCGCGATGAACCTCGCCGGGATCCCGCCGCTGTCGGGCTTCCTGGGCAAGGTCGGCCTGCTGGAGGAGGGCGTCGCGCAGGGCACGCCGCTCGCGTGGGCGCTCGTCGTGGGGTCCGTCGTGACGTCGCTCCTCACGCTGTACGCGATCGTCAAGGCCTGGAACAAGGCCTTCTGGCAGACGGCGCCCGTCGAGATCCCCGCGGACGCGCGCCTCCCGCGCGGGATGGTCGGGCCGGCGACGGCGCTCGTCGCCTTCGGCCTCGCGCTCACCGTGGTGGCCGGACCGCTCTACTCGTACACGGAGCGTGCGGCCGCGACGCTGCTCGACGGCCACACGTACGTCGACGCCGTGTTCCCGGGCGACTCCGACCGCGGGCAGGGCGAGTCGAACGAGGTCGCCACTGGCGAGACGGACGGCACCGAGCCCGCCACGACGACCGGGGGTGGGGACGGATGAGCCTGCACCGCCGCCGTCGTGCGCTCGCGTCCGGCTGGTTCGCGCGCGTCACCACGCAGTGGCGCACGATCCTGTGGCTGACGATCGTCTGGGTCATGCTCTGGGGCGACCTGTCGTGGGGCAACGTCCTCGCGGGCGTCATCCTCGGCTTCGCCGTCATCACGTTCTTCCCGCTGCCCTCGATCGCTGCGCGCGGGAAGCTCCGGCCGTGGCCGTTCACCGTGCTCGTCGCGCGCTTCGTCTCCGACCTCGTCGTCGCGTCGTTCCAGGTGAGCCTGCTCGCGCTCACGCCACGGCACACACCGCGCGGCGCCGTCGTGGGCGTGCGGCTGCGCAACCCGTCGGACATCTACCTGACGATCACGGCGGAGCTCTCCTCGCTCGTGCCCGGCTCGATCGTCGTCGAGGCCCACCGCCTCACCGGGATGCTCTACCTGCACGTGCTCGACGTCGAGTCCGCGGGCGGCGTGGAGAAGGTCCGCGCGGACACGCTCGCCCTGGAGGCGCGCGTCCTGCTCGCGCTCGCGTCGAACGACGAGCTGCGCGCCGCGGGCCTGTACCGCGACCCGTCGACGCGAGAGGTGGCCGAGGCATGAGCGACACCGTCTACCTCGTCGTCGTGATCGCGAGCGCCGCGCTGCTCGCCGTCGGCGCGAGCCTCGCGATCGTCCGCGCCGAGCGCGGTCCGTCGATGCTCGACCGCACCATCGCGCTCGACGTCTTCACGACCACGCTCGTCGGGGCGATCGCGCTCGAGGCGGCGTTCTCGCGGCGCACGGACACCATCCCGATCCTCGTCGTGCTGTCGCTCGTCGGGTTCGTGGGCTCGGTGACGATCGCGCGGTTCGCGTCCGTCGAGCCCGAGGACGAGGGTCGCATCCGCACGGCCGACGAGATCGCGGCGGAGGACGCCGCGCGCCGCGAGGCCGAGGAGGCCGACCGGGACTCCGCCGTGGACCCCGAGCACCACGGCGGGACGCCTGAGGGGGAGGTGCGGTGATGGACCCGACGACCGCGTTCTGGGACACCGTGGCCGACGTCGTCTCGGCGCTCTTCCTGCTGTGCGGCGCCTTCCTCGCGTTCGCCGCGGGCGTCGGCGTCGTGCGCTTCCCCGACCTCCTCGCGCGCATGCACGCGGCCACGAAGCCCCAGGTCCTGGGGCTGATCCTCGTGCTCGCGGGGCTGAGCCTGCGGCTGCGCTCGTGGGGCGCCGTCGCGACGCTCCTCCTCGTCGTGATCTTCCAGCTCCTCACGTCGCCCGTCGCGGCGCACATGGTCGGTCGTGCCGGGTACCGGACCGGCAAGGTGCGCACCGACCTGCTCGTCGTGGACGAGCTCACGCGCGACCAGGACGCCGCGGAGCGTGAGGACGTCGGCGAGCACGCGGGCGCCGGGAGTGCCGACCGGCCGACGCCGCGCGAGGGCGCCGAGCCCGCAGCCCCGGGCGACGTGGACCTCGCCGACACCGCCGACACGGCCGGCGGCGACGTCGGTCCCTCGGGGTCCGGGACCTCGGAGCGCTGACGCGCCCGTCGGCGCGTGCCGCGCCGACGGCGGCTCCGAGGGGAGGCCACCGCTCGGCGCGCGGGCCGTGAGCACGGCTGATAGACCGGCAGCATGGCCGACGCCCCCACGCCCGCCCCGCCGCAGCCGGAGTCGCGCAACCCGCGGGTCGCCCGGCCGGAGGACGGCGGCGAGAGCACGGTCACCGTCATCGTCGCGTTCCTCGCGAACGCGCTCGTCGCGGGCGCCAAGACCGTCGCCGCGACGATCACCGGGTCCGCGTCCATGCTCGCCGAGGCCGTGCACTCGTGGGCGGACACCGGCAACGAGATCTTCCTCCTCGTCGCCGACAAGCGCTCGCGGCGCCCCGCCGACGCCCAGCACCCGCTCGGGTTCGGCCGCGAGGCGTACGTGTGGTCGATGTTCGCGGCGATCGGGCTGTTCGCCGTCGGCGCGGGGGTGTCGATCACGCACGGCATACAGGAGCTCGTGCACCCCGAGCCCGCGGACAGCTTCGTCGTCGCGTACGCCGTGCTGGCCTTCGCGTTCGTCCTGGAGGGCGTGTCGTTCCTCCGGGCCCGCCGCCAGGCGCGCGACGAGGCGCGGGCGGCCGACCGCGACACGCTGCACCACGTGCTCGTGACCTCCGACCCCACGCTGCGCGCCGTGTACGCGGAGGACGCCGCCGCGCTGGTCGGCCTCGTCGTCGCGTTCGGCGGGGTGCTCGCGCACCAGCTCACGGGGTCTCCCGTCCCGGACGCGATCGGGTCGATCGTCGTCGGACTCGTGCTCGCCGTGGTGTCCGTCGTGCTCATCGACCGTAACCGCCGGTTCCTCGTGGGCGAGGCCGCGATGCCCGCGACGCGCGCCGCCGTCCTTGACGGCATCCGGGACCTGCCCGAGGTCGAGCGCGTGACCTACCTGCGTCTCGAGTACGTGGGCCCGCGCGCGCTGTACCTCGTGGCGAGCGTGGACCTGCGCGGCGACGAGTCGGAGACGTCGGTCGCGCGCCGCCTCGACGACCTCGAGCGCCGCGTGACGTCCGTGCCGCTCATCGCCGGCGCGGTGTTCACCGTCTCGGCACCCGAGGAGCCGTCGATCGCCTGACCCACGGCGGCAGGGGGACAGCGGGCAGAACGGACGAAACGGTACACATCCGCGGTCAGGGTGGGTAGGGTCGGGCGATGGCCCCGCAGCGCACGCCCCGGCACCGGGCCGGAGCGCCCGCGGAGGTGCCCCGGTCGCGACCGGCACCCGAGACGTCGCGAGCCGCGCGTCCGTCGTCCGCGGTCCCGACGCCCGCGGCCGCCCGACGGCGGGGCGGCCCGTTCGCGCGGCACCTGCGGTCCGGTCCGCGGGTCGCCGTGACGTCGGGGGTCGCCGCGGCGCTGCTGCTCGGCCCACCGCTGGGCGTCACGGTCGCGACGGCGACCGGCGAGCTCCGCCCGGAGCACGTCGGCCCGCTCGGGCCGGTGGTCGCGGCGCTGCCGTGGCAGGGGACCGGCCCGGAGTCCTGGCTCGACGGCCGGGACCCGCGGGACGACCGCTCGTCGCGGACGCTGGCCGACGGCCGCTCGGCGGACGACCTGGAGCATCCCTCGGACACCTCGGCGGCGCCGACCACGCCCGGCGCGCCGGACACCCCTCCGGACGCCGCCGAGCAGGCGGAGCAGGGCGGGGCCGACGACGGGGTCGAGCCGGCCCCGGCGTCCCCGGAGCCGACGCAGCCGGGTCCGGGCGACGCGCACGTCGACCCGGCGCCGTCGGGCGAGGCCGCCGACCCGGC
>NZ_BJNZ01000026.1 GCF_006539945.1 Cellulosimicrobium cellulans
GACGTGAGGGCAGACCAGGGTGAGACGACGTCGGGCGGGGTGGGTGGTGGTGCCGCGTCGTGGCGGGCCTGGCGGGAGCCGCGAGGAACGAGCGGCGGATGGTAGACGCGGCACCACCACCCACCCCGACCACCCAGGCCAACCACAAGCCGTCGAGCACAAGAACCACGCCTCTACCTCGCGTGACCACGGCTCTACTTCGCGCGACCACGGCTCTACCTCGCGCGACCACGGCTCTACCCCGCGCGACCACGGCTCTACCCCGCGTGACCGCGGTTCTACCTCGCGCAGCCGGCGTACTACCTCGGCGCGGTGGCGGACTCGATCGCGGCGCGGAGGCCGTCGGCGGTGACGCGGCCGCGGTAGCGGACGCCGTCGACGAACAGGGTCGGGGTGCCCTGGACGCCCGCGGCGAGGGCGTCGGCGTAGTCGCGCTGCACGGGCGCGGCGTGCTGCTGCGCGGCGTCCCCCACGACGGACGCACCGTCGAGGCCGAGCTCCTCGGCGCGGTCGGCCAGCCCGGCCTCGCCGAGCTGGTCCTGGTGCTCGAACAGCGCGGCCTGCATCTCCCAGAACCTCCCCTGCGCCGCGGCGGCCTCGACCGCGAGCGCCGCGGAGAGCGCGTGGGGGTGGATCTCGAAGAGCGGGAAGTGCCGGAACACGAGGCGCACCTGCCCCGCCGACGCCTCGACGACCTGCCGCAGCACGGGCGCGGCGGCGGCGCAGTACGGGCACTCGAGGTCGCCGAACTCGACGATCGTCACGGGCGCGTCCGGGTTGCCGAGCACGTGCGCGTCGGCGGGGACGAGCTGGTCGGCCGGGATCGGGGCTGCGGTCTGCTCGCTCACGTCGCCCAGCATGGCACGGGGTCGGCGCGTTCCCTCACGCGAGGACCAGCGGCCGGTCCTCCCGGATGCCGCCGGGGATCGGCTCGACGAGGTGCTCCAGGCCGGGCCCGGCGCTCTCGCGCCACCACGTGACGTTCCGGGCGTGGCGCGCGTACTCGGAGTCCGGGTCAGCGGTGAGGTAGGCCGCGGTCTGGGCGAGGTACACGGCGTCGACGGTGTCGGGCGGGGTGGGCACCCCGGCGAGGACGCGCCGGTCGCCGCGGAAGCGCGGGCGCGGGTGCATGCGCTTGAGGAGGTTGAGCGCGCCGAAGAGCAGTCCGGGCCGGAACCGGCACACGAACGCGTCCTCGTGGTGGAGCTGCGCGAACAGCCGCTCCTCGTCGAACGACAGCCCGCGGGCGATGGCCTCGCCGACCATCCACAGGAGCGCGGTGTCGGAGAGCGCCCGGGCGCGCGCCCCGCCGCCGACGTCGCTGTGCCCGCCGGGGAACCAGACCTGCTTGACCCGCGCTGCCATGGCGACGGGCACGTCCCAGAGGCACGGCTCGAACGTGATGCGGCGGTCGTCGATCGCGAGGGCCTGGCGGGCGCACTCGACGTCGGTCGACAGGCGCAGGTCGTGGAAGCGGCTGCGGCGGCGGGACAGCCCGGGGACGCCGAGGGCGCCGACGGTGTCGAACACGCCGAGGAACGCGACGGGGACGTGGTCGTGACAGTGCTCGGCGCGGAAGGCGGCCGCCTGCTCGGCCCGCTGGGCGGCGTCGCGCACGCGGTAGATCCGCTCGGCGTCGCACAGGTGGTCGCGCGCGAGGGAGTCCTGGGTGAGCAGCCCGACGGTCGCGACCATGCCGACGACGCTCCGGGCCGTGTACGCGCCGCGGCTGAACCCGAACACGTAGATCTCGTCGCCGGGCTCGTAGTTGAGCGCGAGGTGGCGGTACCCGGCGACGACGTTGCGCGTCAGCCCGTACCCGAACGCCCCGCCGAGCAGGCGGTCGACGAGGTAGCCCTGCGCCCCGACGCCCTCGACGGAGAACACCATCTGCTGCACGCCGTCCGGTCCGATGCCGGTGCGGACCGAGCGTGCGATCTTCTCGATGTTCGACACGCTCGCGTTCACCGGCGAGTTCCACGTGCCGTCGCAGCACAGCACCAGCCGCTTCATGGTCCTCTCCCCACCTCGCCCCGGCACCGTCGCCGGGGACACCATCTGGGGAGGGCCCGGCGGGGTTCGTGATACTTCGGTGAGCGTCTCCCCGCTCACCCGCCGAACGGTCCGAAGGGCGGCTGCCGGTGGCGTAGGTTCTGGCGGTGTGACCGTCACGAACGCCCCCTCCTCCACCGAACCCTCGGGCTACCCGACCGGGCGGGAGCGGCGGCACGCCCGGGGGACGCGCCGGCACCGCGGCGTGTGGGTCGCGGTCGTCGTGACGCTGGCGCTCCTCCTCGGGGCCGCCGGCGGCGGGCTGGTCTGGTACCGGGGGTCGACGTACGACGACCTGGCCGCGCAGGCCACCACGGCGCAGGCCCTGCTCACGACGTCCGACGGGAAGGTCGCCGACCCCGCCGTCCGGGACGACCTGACGGTCGAGGTCGACGACGCGCGCGCCCTGCTGGGTGCGTCGTTCCTCGATCGCATGACGACCGGCACGACGGGCGCGACCGAGTCGCTGGAGCAGGCGTCGCAGGCCGTGCACGCCTCGATGCTGGACCACGCGCGCGCCGAGGTCGAGGCGGCCCGCACGAGCCTGGCGCCCGTCCAGGAGCAGGGCGAGAAGATCTACGCCGCGACGGAGGGCCTGGGCGCCGACGAGGCGGTGCGCACGCGGCTCCGGGAGGCGCTCGACGCGGCCGCGACGACGGCGGAGACGGCCGGGAGCGGTGCGTCCGCCGACGACCTCGCCGCGCTGGAGCGGGCCGTGCTCGACCTCGAGACGAGCCTGGCGACCGTCGCCACGTCGACGGAGGAGATGTCGACCGCGCAGGACGCCGTCTCCTGCCCCGCGCCGGACCAGGTGTGGGACCCCGACGGCGGACGCGTGCCCGACTCCGCCCTGGCCGCGATCCCGTGGTCGCCGTCGGACCGGGTGCGCGCCGACGTGCTCGACGGGCTCGTCGCCCTCGACGCGGCCTACCTCGAGCGGTTCGGCGTGCACCTGACGATCAACTCCTCGTACCGCACGTACGAGGAGCAGGCGGGCCTCTACGACCCGTCGTCGCCGATCGCCGCACCGCCCGGCTGCTCGAACCACGGCCTGGGCTTCGCCGTCGACCTGGGCGGGGGCGTGCAGGCGTTCGGCACCCCGCAGTACGAGTGGCTCAAGCAGAACGCCGAGACCCACGGCTGGACCCACCCCGACTTCGCCGAGCCCGACGGGCGCGTGCCGGAGCCGTGGCACTGGGAGTCGGTGCTGGCCCGCGCGGACGACTGAGCCGCCCGCCGGGACTCAGGGCGCCGACGACGCCCCCGGGCCCGCGTCCTGGTCGACGTCCACCCGGGTGACGTGCCCCGGCGTCGGGCCGTCGCGCAGCCACGCCACGAGCCGGTCGACCGCGCTCCGGGGCCCGGTGACGACCACCTCGACGGTGCCGTCGCGGCGGTTCGTCGCGACCCCGTCGAGCCCCAGCGCGACGAGCCGCTCGCGCGTCGCCCACCGGAAGCCGACACCCTGCACGCGACCGTGCACGACGGCCCGCAGGGCGACGGGTGCGTGCGGAGCCCCCGTCACTGGTGCACGTGCGCCGGGACGCCCGTCGACGACTCGATGTCCGACTCGGCGTCGTCGAGCAGCCGGTCCGCGAGCCGCCGCAGCGCGCGCCCGACGGCGATCTCGTCGCCGATGAGCGGGACGTCCAGGTCGTGCGGGTCGCGCCGCGCGCGCCCGACCGTCCGCAGGTGATCCGGCGTCTCCGCGACGAGCACCGCCTCCGCCGTCGTGCGGCCCTCCGACTCGACGACGCTGACCTGCACGCGCCACACCTTCGTCGTGTCGGTCCCGCCGCCGTTCTCCGCCCCGGGCACGTGCTCGACGTAGCTGTCCGACCCCGGGTAGACGAGCGTGCGCTCGCCCGTGTCGGCCCACTCCACGAGGTACGGGGGCGTCCCGTCCTCGTGCCGCAGCTCGACCACCACCCCGTCGCGCACCGCCCCGCCGACCACCCCCGAGGCCGTCACGATCCTGTCCCCGACCGATGCCCTCATGGCTCCTCCTCGTGCCGCAGCGCTCTTCCATCATGCGACCGGGTGGGGCCCGCTGCACCCCCGGGCCCCCGGGTCAGCCGTCGAGCTGGGCCCGCAGCGCCTCGGGGTCGTGCGCCGGGAGCCGGCACACGAAGTCGGCGCACAGGTAGGCGCCCGGGCCGCGACCGGCGAGCAGGCCGACGCCGTCGACCGCGAGCGCCGCGGCGTCGCCGGGCGTCGCGGCGAGCAGCAGGCCGTCCGGGTGGTACCAGTCGCGCGCGGCCTCCCGGAACGCCTCGAGCAGGTCCGGGTCTGCCACGAGCACGAGCTGGTGGGGCGGCTCGGCGAGCCCGACGGCGACCCGGAGCACCCCCGCCGCGCCGAGCGGGTGCTCGCTCGCCGTCGGGGACGCGGCGACGTGCGCGCGGGCGGCGTCCCGGTAGCGCGGCTCGCCCGTCGCGAGGTGGGCCAGCAGCGCCGCCCGCGCGGCCGCCGTCGTGCCGGACGGGACGGCGCCCTCCGACGCGTCCGCCGCGGCACCGGCCGCGAGCCCGAGGTCGGTGAGCACGGGGTCCGTGCCCTGCGGGGGCCGCAGCTCGCCGTCCGCACCGACGGTCGCGTCGACGAGGCGAAGGCCCTCGCGCACGTACCGGGCCTCTCCCGTCAGGCCGCCGAGCACGAGGAGCGCGGTCGCGAAGGCGCCGTGGTCCTCGAGCGTCGCGACGGCGTCCGAGGCGACGCCGCCCTCCGAGGCCCGCACGAGCGTCCCGTCGGCCCGCACGTGCGTGGTCAGCAGCCGGTCGGCGGCGGCGCGCGCGGCGTCCGTGAGGTCGGGCAGGCCGAGGTGGTGCCCGGCTCGTGCGAGCGCCTCGATCGCGAGGCCGTTCCAGCCGGTGAGCACCTTGGTGTCGAGCCGGGGCGGCTCGTGGTGCGCGCGCTCGGCGGGCGGGAGCAGGTAGTACCCGCCCTCGACGCGCTCGCCACCGACGACGGACTCCGAGTCCTGCGCGCTCGCGAACGCGCCGTCGGCGAGGCGCAGGACGCGCAGGAGGAAGCGCCCGACGTCGGCGGCGACCCGCGCGGCGCCCTCGCCCGGGTCCGGGGTGCCGGGGGCGGGTGCCGGGGTGCGGAGCGGGCCGTCCACCGGCCCGGTGCGCCGCAGCACGGCGAGGGTCGTCGCGGCCGAGAGGAGCTGGGCGTTGTCGTAGAGCATCCGCTCGTAGTGCGGCTCCGACCAGTCGGGCCGGCTCGCGTACCGGAAGAACCCGCCGTCGACGTCGCGCAGCGGGCTCACGGCCATCGCGTCGACCGTGCGCCCGGCCAGGACGAGCGCACGCCGCGCGACCTCCGGGTCCACGACCGACGACGCGGCCAGGTCGAGCAGGAGCTCGAGGGTCGGCGCGACGGGGAACTTCGGCGCGCCACCGAACCCGCCGTGCACGCGGTCCTCCGCCGCCTCCAGCCGGTCGACGACGGTCCGCGCATGGTCGGCGAGCCGGCCGACCGGCCCGTCGTCGGTCGCGCCGGGAGCGCCCGGCTCCCCGGGGGTGACGACCGTCGTCGCCGCGGCGCGGGGCACCCCCGTCCGCCGTCCCGCCGCGGCGTCCCGCAGCGCCGCGCGGATCGTCTCCCCGGTGTCGACCACCTGGTCGCGCCGCAGCTCCCAGGCCTGCGCGACGGCGTCGAGCACGTCCCGGAACGCGGGCCGGCCCGCCACGGGGACCGGCGGCCAGTAGGTGCCCGCGTAGAACGGGGCGCCGTCCGGCGTCGTGAACACCGTGAGCGGCCAGCCGAGGTCGGGCGTGAACGCGCTCGCGGCGGCGAGCAGGCTCGCGTCGACGTCGGGGTGCTCCTCGCGGTCGACCTTCACCGCGACGAACCCGCGCGCGAGCTGCGCGCCGATCTCCGGGTCGGAGAAGCTCTCGCGCGCCATGACGTGGCACCAGTGGCACGTCGCGTACCCGACCGACACCAGGACCGGCACGTCGCGGCGCCGTGCCTCGGCGAACGCCTCGGCGCCCCACGGGTACCAGTCCACGGGGTTGTCGGCGTGCTGACGCAGGTACGGGCTCACGGCGTCGGCGAGGCGGTTGACCATGCCGTCCAGCCTGCCAGGTCGGGGCGGCGCGCGCGGGGCGGGACGTCGGAGTTGTCTGCTACGTCCAGGACCGGCGCGCTTGTAACGTTGCGCCCATGCCCGGCCCCGAGCAGTCCGCCCTCGCGGTGGCGACCGACGACGACACCCGCCTGACCACCCAGGCCCCCGCCGACCACGCCGGGCCCGTGCCCGCCGCGCCCGACGTCTCCGTCCGACCGGCCGCCGCCCCCGACGCCGAGCCCGGCCCCGCGGCGCTCCCCCGGCGACCCGTCCGCCAGGTGCCGGCGAGCGGCGACCGCCGGGGCCCGTTCACCCTCGGCGAGGTGCTCGGGCACGGCGGGTTCGCGCACGTCTACCGCGCGACGGACGCGGACGGCGGGGAGGTCGCGGTGAAGGTGCTGACCGGCCTCCAGGAGGGCTCCCGCGAGCGCTTCACGCAGGAGGCGAGGCTCCTGGAGGCCGTGGGCGGGCGCGGCTTCCCCGCGTTCGTGCGCTCGGGCCTCGACGACGACCAGCCGTGGTTCGCGATGGGGCTCGTGCCGGGCACGACGCTGCGCGACCAGGTCCGCGCGTCGGGACCGCTGACCGGGCGGCAGGCGCTGCGGCTCGCCGCGCAGGTCGCCCAGGCGCTCCTCGTGCTCCAGGAGCAGCACTGCGTGCACCGCGACCTGAAGCCCGCCAACATCATGGTCGACGGCGACCGCGCGGTCCTCATCGATCTCGGCATCGCCAAGCTGTTCGACACCGCGACGTCCACGCAGCCGGTCGGGACGCTCGCGTACATGGCGCCGGAGCTGTTCGCCCGCCGCGTGCACCCCCGCTCGGACGTGTACGCGCTCGGCCTGCTCCTGATCTTTGCCACCACGGGAGTCGTGCCGGCGGACCTCAACTTCCTCGGTCGCGACCTCGAGGCCGAGGACCTCGTGCGCGAGGTGCCGGACGACCTGGTCGGGGTGCCGGACGGGATGGAGCTGGGCCCGTCCCCGGCCGAGCTGCCCGAGATCGACCCCCACCTGCAGGACCTGATCCTGTCGATGACCCGCTACCAGCCGAACCATCGCCCCGCGCTCGAGAGCGTCGTCGCGGTGCTGCGCGCGCGGCTCGCCGGGGAGGTCGCCGACGACACCCTGCTCCTCACGCAGCGGATCCTGGCCGACGGCGCCACCGCGGCCGAGCGCGCGCTCGGCCCCGTCGCCGGGCTGGGTGCCGCGACCGGCGCCCCTGTGCGGGCCGAGCGACCGGCGAAGGTCGTGCCGGTCGGCTCGACGGTCGCTAGCCCGGTCGGCATGGCCGTCGGCGCGGACGCCGGGAGCGACGCGGCGCGTCCCCGGGAGCCGTGGCACGCCCTGGTCTACGACGCCACGCTGATGAGCGTGCTCGCCGAGGTGCACGGCGACGGGTTCGACGGCGCGGCCGCCGAGGTCATCGCCGACCACGTCGCGAGCATCGGCGCCCACGTCGCCGGGGGCCGGACCCCGGCGGAGCTCAAGGACTGGCTCTGGCAGGCGATGCAGTGGCGGGCCGCGACACCTCCCGCGGGCCACCCCGACACCCTGCGCGGGTGGCGGGCGTATCGACGCCCGGCCCACTCCGTGCTCGCGCCGCCGCGGAGCGGCCCCGAGCGTGTGGCCCGCGCCGACCGGCTGCGCCGGGACGGACATGTCCCCGTCCCCGCTGCTGGTGCCCGGGACGAGCGTGCCTGGCCGCTACCCGTGCAACGCGTCTCCACGCTGGGCCGCCCCCCGTCGGGGCGACCCTCGGCCGAGCCGGTCACCCCTGCGGTCGCGCGGACCCGGGTCGTGGACTCCCCCGACCTCGTCGCCACGCAGGTCGGCCGACCGGTGCCGCCGTCGGTCCCACCGCGCCGGAGCTCCGTCCAGCACCTCGGGCCCACGCCGCGCTCGGCCCGGCAACGCGTCACCGGAGCGGCCGTCACGAGCACCCCCGCCCCCCGGCCTGCGGACACCGCGCAGAGCACCCCCGCGTCGCCCTCGGCACCGGGACGGGCAGCCCCCGCGGTCACCGCGCCGTCCCGCTCCGCCGCGCCGTCGTCCGGGAGCCGGTCCCGGGTCGGGGGCACGCTCCTGCGTGCGCTGCCGCGCCTGCTCGCGGTCCTCGCGGTGCTGCGCACGCTGTGGCTCGTGCCCGACGGCGCGGCCCGGCAGAGCGAGCCGTTCGTCCCCCTGCCGTCGCAGCTCCTGGAGACCCTGCGCGTCTCGGTCGACATGGCCCCGCTCGTCGACGGACCGGTGCTCGCCCTGGCCGCGCTCGCGGTGGCCGTGGTGCTGCGCGTCGCCGGGCAGCGCACGTGGACGTGGCTGTACGCGCTCCTCGCCTCCGCGTCGATCGCGACCACGGTGGCGCTCGTCCTGCGCGGCTGACCGGCTGTCGGGTGGGTCGATGGCGGTCGTGGCGGCACCGCGGTGCCGCGCGGTGCCGCCCGACATAGGGCTCAGAGCGGCCCGAGCACGTCCCTGCGCGGCGCTCTGAGGTCGAGCGCCGCGAGGACGCCTCCGAGCGCGCGCTCCTCGTACCGGAAGTGCGACTCCATGATCGCGCCCACCCCGTCGAGGTGACGCACGACGGCGTCCCGCGACGCGACGGGGTCCGTCGCCCGGTCGAGCGCGTGCTCGAGGTCGGCGACGAGGTACGCGATCATCCCGTGGTCCTGGCGCAGACGTCGCCCGGTCCCCGGCGTCGCGCGCCGCCGACGAGAACGACACCACGCGCCGTCGAGCACGACCTGAGGGTCGCGAAGACGCTCAGAAAGACCCTCATGTCGTGTTCGGCCCCGGAGCCGACGGTCAGGCGTGGAGGCGGCGGAGGAACGCACGGGTGCGCTCTTGCTGCGGGTCGCCGAGAACCTGTTCGGGGGTGCCGCGCTCGTGGACGCGGCCCTCGTGGAGGAAGCAGACCTCGTCGGCGACGCGGCGGGCGAAGCCCATCTCGTGGGTCGCGACGAGCATGGTGCGGCCCTCGGCGCGCAGCTCGGCGAGCAGGTCGAGCACCTCGCCGACGAGCTCCGGGTCGAGCGCGGACGTCACCTCGTCGAGCAGGAGCAGCTCCGGCCCGTTGACGAGGGCGCGCGCGATCGCGGCGCGCTGCTGCTCGCCGCCCGAGAGCTGGTCGGGGTACGCGGTCACCTTGTGCCCCAGGCCGACCCGGCCGAGCATCTCGACGGCCGCCGCCTCCGCCTCCGCGCGGGACCGCCGGTGCACGAGGCGCGGAGCGAGCGTCACGTTGTCGAGCACGGTGAGGTGCGGGAAGAGGTTGTACGCCTGGAAGACCATGCCCATGCGGGCGCGGACCCGGTTGGCGTCGAGCCGCGGGTCCGCGACGTCCTCGCCGTCGAGCAGGATCTGCCCGTCGTCGACCTCGTCGAGGAGGTTGACGACGCGCAGGAGCGTGGACTTGCCCGACCCGGACGACCCGACGAGGACGACGCACCGGTGCGCGTCGACGTCGAGGTCGATGCCGTCGAGCACGACCCGCCGCCCGCCCGGGACGCCGGGTGCCGGGAAGGTCTTGCGGACGCCGCGCAGCGAGAGCAGGTGGTCGGCGCCCGCGTCCTGGGGGGTCGCGCCGGGAGGCAGGACGATCGCGCTCATCGGATGTCCCCCGCCCCGCTCACGGTCGCGAGCGACCGGCCCCAGCCGCGGCGCGCCTGGTACGCGTCGACGGCGCGCGTCAGCGGGAACGACACGAGGAAGAACAGGATCCCCGCGACGACGTAGGGCGTGAAGTTGTAGCTGCCCGTCGTCGCGATCTGCGCAGCACGGATCGCGTCCACCGCGCCGAGCACGGAGATGAGGCCCGAGTCCTTCTGGAGCGAGACGAGGTTGTTCGCGAGCGGTGCGGTGACGTTGCGCACGGCCTGGGGCAGCACGACGCGACGGGTCGTCTGCGCGCGCGTGAGCCCGAGCGAACGGGCCGCCGCGACCTGCGACGGGTGCACCGACTCGATGCCCGCGCGGAACACCTCGGCCAGGTACGCGGTGTACGTGAGCACGATCGCGAGGGCCCCGAGGAACGCGCCCGACGTCGGCAGCCACTCCAGGCGCAGCGCCGGCAGGCCGAAGCCCACGAGCAGCAGCACGAGCAGGAGCGGCACCCCGCGGAACAGGTCGACGTACGCGGTCGCGAACGCACGCAGCGGGAAGAGCGCCGGGATGCGGCTCGTGCGCGCGATAGCCAGCCCGAGGCCGAGCAGCGTGCCGACGACGCCCGCGACGACCCACACGCGCAGGTTGAGCCACAGCCCCTCGAGGATCGCGGGCAGCGACTCCCACGCCATCGCGGGGTCGAAGAACGCGGTCCGCGCGCGCTCCCAGCCAGGCGCGTTGACGACGACGAGCACGACCGCCGCGACGACGAGGACCGTGCTCACGAGCGCGACGAGGAGCGAGCGGCGACGCTGCGCGCGCCGGAACGCGGCGCGGTCGAGCGCGAGGGGTGACGGCGACCACCCGGCCGCCGGGACGCCGTCGGGCACCTCGCCGCGCCCGGGCGGGCGCGCGTCGTCCGACGCCCTGCGGGGCACGTCGTCGGGCGCGGTCACGGCCGGGTCACTCGAGGACGGGGATGTCGTCCGACTTGAGCCACGTCGTGCGCAGCTCGGCGAGCGTGCCGTCGGCCTCGAGCTCGTCCACGGCCTGGGTCACGCAGCCGGTCAGCGCGGAGCCCAGGTCGAGCACGAGCCCGTACTGCTCGACGACGCCCTGGTCGGGCAGCGTCCCGATGACGACGGAGTCCGGGAAGTACTCGGTCGACGCGGCGACGCCCTGGTCGACGTCCATGACCATCGCGTCGATCGTCCCGGACTGCAGCGCCTGCATGCCGTCGCCCGCCGCGTTGTACGGCGAGATGTCCGCGTCCTCGCCCCACGCGCCCTCGGCGAGCGTCAGGCTCGTCTGCGCGGCCGTGACGCCGATGCGCGCGCCGTCGAGCTCGGCGAGCGTCGTCGCGCCCGCGTACGGGCCGTCCTCCATGACGATGACGCCCTGGCGCGTCGTGAGGTACGGGCTGGAGAAGTCGACGGCCTGCTTGCGCTCGTCGGTGATCGACGTCTGGTACGCGGCGACGTCGAACGGCTTCACGGCCGGGCTGATGATCTGCTCGAAGGTCACGGTCTCCCAGACGACGTCGTCGGCCGCGTAGCCGAGACGGTCCGCGACCGCGTAGATGAGCGCCGACTCGAAGCCCTCGCCCGAGTCGTGCTCGCCGATGTACCACGGCGCGTACGCCTCGCCCGCGCCGACGGTCAGCACGCCGTCGGTGAGCGTCGGGAGCGCGCCGGGCTCGCACTGCGCGGCGTCGCCCGAGGCGCTGCCGCTCGGGCTCGCGGCGTCGTCGCCGTCGCCTCCCGACGAGCAGGCCGTCAGCGTGAGCGCGGCGACCGCCGTGACGGCGGTGAGGACGACGGGACGGGGACGCAGACGGCGCATGGTGACCTTCCGGGTGTCGGGCGCCCGCGGGAGTGGTGGGCACCGGCCACTGACGATAACGCCGGGCCGTGGGCCGTGGCTTCCCCCGCCCGCGCCTCGGCCGGGTGGGGCGCGTCACAGGATGGCACGACCGCTCTTTGCGACGGCGCCCGTGGCGCTACTCCGCGGGCGCGACGTACTCGTGTTGCAGGTCGCTCACCCGGGCGATGTGGAGTTGTCGACGAGGTAGTCGGTCACGGGGCCCCATCGGTGCGGACGACGGGAGCGTCGAGCCCTCCGGGAAGGTCGGAGAGCCCGGCGATGGCGTCGATCATCGCACCCTTCTGCTTCGAGGCGATGAGTCGACGCAGCGCGAGGTCGAGGACGGCGCGGTTCGACCGCTCTCCCGTGAGCTCGCGGGCGCGCTCGATCAGGCGAGGGTCGAGATCGACGCTGGTCATGGCCATGTGAACACCTCCACCGAGGGTTATATGGATCACCATATGTCCGGTCGAGCCGGCCGCGATCGCGCAGAGCACGGCGCGGCCGCTGGCACGAGGCCATCGCCCCCGACCAGTCCCGGGAGGCCCGCCTCGGCCCCGCCGCCCCTCGGCTCTCCCGAGACCGTAGGCCCACGGGCGAGGTGTGGTGGTGCCCACGGCCGGAAGCGCGAGCGACAGACCGCAGCCACCTCGCTTCGCGGAAAGGCGAAGGGCCCCTGGTCGGCATTTCTGCTGACCAGGGGCCCTTCATTTTGTAGCGGGGGCAGGATTTGAACCTGCGACCTCTGGGTTATGAGCCCAGCGAGCTACCGAGCTGCTCCACCCCGCGTCGGTGATCACTACTCTACGTGAGGTTCCGGACCAGGCCAAATCGGGTGGACGAGACGTGGGTCACGCCAGGACCTCCACCCCGAACGCGAACTCGCGCACGGCCCCGGGCTCCAGCCGCACGTCCGCGGCGCAGTCAGCGCGGTTGAACGCGTCGGTCAGCGTCTCGACGGGCTCGATCGCGACGGCGGCCCGCTCGCGCCGCGCCAGGCCGTCGCCCGTGTACACGTGGACGAGCCCGCGGTCCTGCCACACGGCGAGCCCCTGCCCCGTCGCGGGGTCGCGCACGAGCGTCCGGGAGCGGCCGTCGGCGTCGGTGCGCAGGTCGCCGAACGCGTGGTCGAGCCGCACGCCGGCGAGCGGCAGCGGCCCGACGCCGTCGATCGCGCCGAACGCCTCCGCTCCCGTGAGCGGCAGCAGCCCGGCGTCCGTCACGACGGCGCGCCGCGCGGGGACGGCCAGCTCGAGCCGGTCGATCGTGCCGTGCCCCGGGACGCGCAGGTACGGGTGCCACCCCAGGGCGACGGGCGCGGCGGTCGCGCCGACGTTGCGGGCCCGCAGCGTGACGCCCAGCGAGCCCGCGTCGAGCACGTACTCGACCTCGAGGGTGAGCGCGAACGGGTAGCCCGCGTGCGCGTCGGGGGCGACGGACGCCCGGAGCGTGACCGCCACCGGTCGCGCCGGGTCCCCGTCCGCAAGGTGCGCCGGGTCCTCGTCCCGGTCGACGACCGTCCAGTCGAGCGTACGGGCGAACCCGTGCATGGTGAGGGGCTCCCACGGCAGGACGGGCGGCACCTGGTGCCGGACGCCGTCGAACACGTACTGCCCGTCCGCGAGACGGTTGACGAACGGCGCCATGAGCGCGGACCGCGCGGCGTCGTGCGCGGCGACCTCCGCCTCGTCGGCGTACCCGTCGACGAGGTCCTCGATCCGCACGGTCCCGTCCCGCCCGCGCCACGGGGCGCGCCAGGCGAGCACGGCCGCACCGCGCAGCGCCACGACGAGCTCGGACCCCGACGGGTGGTGCAGGCGCACCGCAGGGACGGCCGAGGTCGTGTCGCTCGCCACGCTGAAAGCGTTGCTGCAAACCGTTGCAGTGGTCACGAGGAGCGATCCTCCCGCCCGGCGGACGAAAAGACAACTCCGGCACGACGCCGGACGGGCGGGGACACCTGGTGGTGTCCCCGCCCGTCCGTGGTGAGCGTCGTCCGGCAGAGGCCGGCAGCGGCCGTCAGCCTGCCGACGACTCCGTGTCGAGCGACTGCTCCGCCGCCAGCGCCGCCTCGAGCGCCTGCTGGAGCCGGTCCTGCGCCTCGCCGTACGCCGCGAAGTCGCCCTCGGCGAGAGCCGCCTGACCGTCCTCGATCGCCTGCTGCGCCTGGCGCAGCGCCTGGTCGAGCTCGGCGCGGGCGCCACCGTCCACCGTGCCGCCGTCGGCCGGCGGCGCCGGCTCCTCGGTGGCCGGCGGCTCCGTGCCGGGGTCCGTCGTCCCGGGGTCGGTCGTGCCCGGGTCGGTCGTCTCGCCGTCGGCCGGCTGGTCCGGGACCTCGGTCTCGACCCCGCCGTCCGCGTCGCCCGCGTTCGCGCCCGAGTCGCCGCCGAACACCTGGTCCAGCGCCTCGTCGAGCGTGTCGGCGAAGCCGATCTCGTCGCCGAAGGACACGAGCACCTTGCGCAGCAGCGGGAACCGCGTGCCCTCCGTCGACTGCACGTAGACCGGCTGGACGTACAGCAGGCCGCCGCCCACCGGGAGCGTGAGCAGGTTGCCGTTGATGACCGTCGAGTCACCGCGTCGCAGCGCGAGGAGGCCGTCCGCGGCGGTCGGGTCGGTGTTGAAGTTGTTCTGCACCTGACCCGGTCCGGGGACCGTCGCGTTGCGTGGCAGCTCGAGCAGCCGCAGCGTGCCGTAGTCCTCCGACCGCACGCCCGCCTCGTTGCCCGGCTCCGCGTCCACCGCGAGGAACCCGGTGAGGATGTTGCGGTCCGAGCCACCGCCCGGGATGTACGTCGACATGAGCGAGAACGTCGGCGCCTGCTGGCTCGGCATCTGCAGCGTGAGGTAGTACGGCGGCTGCAGCGGCTTGACCTGCCCGCTCGCCGTCGGGTCCTCCGGGCTGCGCCAGAAGTCCTGACCCGAGAAGAACTCGTTCGCGTCGTCCACGTGGTAGCTCGCGAGCAGCGTGCGCTGCACCTTGAACAGGTCCTCGGGGTAGCGCAGGTGGCTCATGAGGTCGCCCGAGATCTCGGAGATCGGCTGGAGCGACGTCGGGAACACCTGGGACCACGCCTGGAGCACCGGGTCCTCGGCGTCCCACGCGTACAGGTCCACGGAGCCGTCGTACGCGTCCACGGTCGCCTTGACCGAGTTGCGGATGTAGTTCACCTGCTGCGGCGCGAGCGCCTCGACGGAGTTCGCCGCGACGAGCGAGTCGCGCGTCGAGTCCTCGAGCGACTCCGACGTCGAGTACGGGTACGCGTTCGACGTGGTGTAGCCGTCCACGATCCACTTCACGCGGCCGTCGACGACCGCCGGGTACACGCGCCCGTCGAGCGTGAGGTACGGGGCGACCTTCGCCACGCGGTCGCGCGGGCTGCGGTCGTAGAGGATCTGCGACTCCTCCGTGACGCGGTCGGAGAAGAGGATCTGCTCGGAACCGAACTTCAGCGCGTACAGCACCTTGTTCATGAATGACCCGACGCTCGGGCCACCCTCGATCTCCTGCGTCGGGAACGTGTTGTTCACCTGACCGCCCTCGTCGTCGACGGGGTAGTCGAGCTCCCACGGGTCGCGCCCCTCGGGCGCGCCGACGATCGAGTACTGCGGCGCCTCGGGCGAGAAGTAGATGCGCGGCTCGTAGCCGCCCGCGTCCGTGAAGGCGCCCGTCGACGGGATCGATCCCTCGTAGAAGGCGGGGCGCCCGTCGGGCCCGATCTGGTTGCCGTACGCCGCCACGACGCCGAAGCCGTGCGTGTAGACGGTGTGGTCGTTGACCCAGTTGCGCTGGTCGGCGCCCAGGCCGTCCTGGTTGAGCTCGCGGACGGCGATGACGGTGTCGCGGCTCTCCTCGTCGATCGTGTACCGGTCGACCGACAGCGACGGCGAGAACTGGTAGTACTGCTTGTTCTGCTGGAGCTGGCTGAACGAGGGGCTGACGATCTCCGGGTCGAGCAGGCGGATCGACGCCGTGGTGTCGGCGTCCTCGCGCAGCGCGCCGGCCTCCGCCTCGGTCTTCGCGTTGTACTGCTCCGTCTGCACGTCGTCGATCCCGTACGCGGCCTTCGTCGCGTCGATGTTGCGCTGGATGTACTCCTCCTCGAAGTCCTGCGCGTTCGGCGTGACCTGGAAGCGCTGGACGACGCTCGGGTAGATGCCGCCGATGGCGATGGCCGAGACGACCATCAGGCCGACGCCGATCGCGGGCAGGCGCCAGTTGCCGCGCACCGCCGTCACGACGAACAGCGCCGCGACGAAGAGGGCGACGACCGTGAGGATCGCCTTGGAGGGGATGACCGCGTGCACGTCCGCGTAGGACGCGCCGTCGAACTTGGCGCCGCCCGAGGTGAGGATCGAGTACCGGTCGAGCCAGTAGTTGGCCCCGATGAGGACCAGGAGCAGCGCGGCGGTCACCGAGAGCTGGACGCGCGCGGCCGTCGTCGTGCGCGGGCCCGCGTCGGAGCCGCCGCCGACGCGCAGCCCGCCGTACAGGTAGTGCGTCGCGACCGCGGCGATGCCCGCGATGATGACGACCGCCATGAGGAAGCTCACGACGAACCGCAGCGCGGGCAGCGTGAAGACGTAGAACGAGAGGTCGATGCCCCACTGCGGGTCCGTCGTCCCGAACGGCACCGAGTTCATCGCCAGCAGGACGGTCTGCCACTGCGACGCCGCGGCCGCTCCGGCGAAGAAGCCGACGAGGGCGGGCGCGACGATCATGACGACCTTGCGCAGCGGCTCGATCGCCTCGCGGTACTGGTCGAGCGTCGCCTGCTCGGGCGTCGACGGCGCGTAGATCGGCCGAGACCGGTACGCGAGCGAGAACGACAGGAAGACGAGCCCGCCCATGACGAGGAACCCGGCGACGAACAGGGCGATGCGCGCGCCCCACTGCGTCCACAGGACGTTCGCGAAGTCGAGCTGCCGGAACCACAGCACCTCGGTCCAGAACTGGGCGAGCAGGAGCAGGAGGACCACGAGGGCGCCGACGACGGCGATCGCGATCCCGATCGGGCTCCGGCGCCGGGCGGGCCGCCCCCCGGAGGACGGCCGGCGGGGCGCTGCGGCGAATGACACGGTGGGTATACCTCTTCGGTCGTGGCTCGGGCGTGCACCGGGGTCAACGCCCGGTCCTCCCTCAAGGTTCCCACGGCCCGCGGCCTCGTGGGGGACGTCACGACCGGGTCACCGCCCGCCCACCGCCGGTCGGCGCGCGATGGGGGACCATGGGGGCATGCCCCAGCCTGACGACGCCGCCCCCTCCCCCGCCCCCGACCCGGTCGCGCCCGGCGGCCCGACGCCGCAGCACGCGCTCGCGCTCGCCGTCCACGAGATCGAGGCGCACGCCGCGGACGCCGGCTGGGACGCCCCGCCGCGGCTCTTCGCGCTCGTCGCGACGGCCGGGGCGCTCGCCGCCGACCCGACGCTCGCGGACCGGCTGCCGCCCGACGTCGTCGCGGCGGCCACGGCGGACCCGCACCACCTCCTCTCGATCGAGCAGGAGGGCTTCGCCGTGGAGGGCGACCTCGAGGACGGGCTCGCGCACGTCGCCTGGCCCGCGACGGTCGACGGCACCGCGCTCGTCGTCGAGCGGATCGTCCTGCCCCCGGCCGCCGAGGAGGGCGTGCCCGACGACCCCGACGCGGCGCTCGACTACCTCACGTCGCACCCCGACCGGCAGGACGTGCGCCTCGCCGTCGGGGTGCTGCGCGACGGGCCCACCTGGTGCGCCGTCCGGTCGCGCGCGCACGACGCGGCCACCGACGTCGCCGGCGGCCCCGACCTCGTCCCCGGCCTCGTCACCGCGCTGCGCGCGACGCTCGAGGACTGACGCGACCGGCCGTCGTCAGCGCGCCTCGCACGTCGCGAGCGAGTCGCCCTCGCCCGCGCCGATCGCCTCCATGGCCGCGCGGGCGTCGGCCAGCGTCGAGACCGCGGCGACGTGCAGGCCGTCGGGCACGTTGCCCACGACCTCCGGACAGTTGGCCTGCGGCGCGAGGAACCACGTCGCGCCGTCGCGCAGGGCGCCGTACAGCTTCTGCTGGATGCCGCCGATCGGGCCCACGTCGCCCTCGACGCTCATGGTGCCCGTCCCCGCGATGACGACGCCGTTCGCCTCGTCCTCGGGCGTGAGCCGGTCGACGATGCCGAGCGCGAACATCGTGCCCGCGCTCGGGCCGCCGATGTCCTCGATCTGGATCGACACGTCGACCGGGAAGTCGAAGGTCGGGTCGATGAACACGCCGAGCAGCGCGGTGTCGCCGCCGTCGGTCGTCGTCACCGTGAGGTCGGTCTCCTTGCCGTCGCGCAGGACGCCGAGCGTCACGTCGGCGCCCGGGTCGACCGCCTCGAGGCCGTCGATGAGGTCCTGGTACGTCGGGACCGGTGCGCCGTCGAGCGCGACGATGACGTCCCCCGGCTCGACGACACCGTCCGAGCCGCTGTCCGGGACCGCGGCCTCGACCGTGAGCGTGGCCGGCACCTCGTACCCGAGCTCGGTGAGCGCCGCGACCGTGGCGTTCTCCTGCGAGGAGATCATCTCGGCCTGGCCCTGCTGCTCCGTCTCCTCCTTGGTGCGGCCGGTCGGGAACACCTCCTCGACGGGGCGCACGCTGCGCGAGCGGTCGAACCAGCCCTGGACGACCTGGGCGAGGTTCACGGGATAGCCCGGGCCGCCCGCGACGGAGACGGTGGTCAGGCGCAGCTCGCCCGTCGAGTCGAAGGTCTCGGCGCCCGTGATGGAGATCAGCGGCGTGCCGTCCTGCTCGCCGAGCGTGTCCTCCGTCGGCCCCGGCGACCGCACCGCGTACGGCGCGGGCAGGATCGCGAGGCCTGCGACGAGCAGCGTCGTCGCGAGCAGGGAGATGCCGAACGTCAGGGACCGGCGGGTCACGGGCGGCGGGTGCTGCTCGTCCTCGGCGAGGAGGGCGTCGAAGGAGGGGGCGTCGCTCACCGGGACATCATCCCCGAGGATGCTGGGATCTCCCTGCCGACCGCGCCCGCGCTCCCCGACCTGCCGGCGTCGGCCGGCGGTCAGGGGCGTCGCGACCGGGCCTGCCGCCACACGGCCGCGGTCCCGAGCACCGCCACGGCCGCTCCCGCGGCACCGAGGGCTGCGGCGTCACGACCCCCGAACCGCAGCCCCGCGACGCCCACCCGACCGCGTACCTCCGCGAGCAGCACCTCCAGCGCCGCGGCGCCCGACCATGTCGGCGACCACCCGGCGTCGTGCAGGCGCCCGGCCGCGACCGACCACGGGTGCACCACGAAGGCCAGGTCGCTCGCCGGAGACGGCAGCACCCCGACCCGGTGCAGCCGTTCGGCCGCGCCGAACGCGGTCGCCGACGGGAGCTGGACCGTACGCAGGCCGGCCGCCGCGGCCACCGTCTCGGAGTCGAGCGCGTCGGGGAGCCCGTCGCGCAGCGGACCGGCCGTCAGCCCGCCGACGAGGCCGCCGTCGAGCGCGACACGGACCGCCGCGACGACGTCCTCGACGTGCACGAGGTGCCATGTCCGCTCCCCGCCGCGGACCGTGAGCAGGCGCGGGGCCTCGAAGTGCCGCGTGAGGAGCGTGTCGATCCCGGGCCCGACGACCACCACCGGCCGCACGAGCCCGAGCGGCACCCCGCTGAGCGCCTCGCGCAGCGCGTCCTCGAACGCGGCCACGTCCCCCGCGAAGCCTGGTCCGTCGTCGACGGCGACCGGGTCGTCGTCCTCGATCACCGCGCGGCCCGGCGCCGCCCCGTGCACGGCGGCCGAGGTCACCGCGACGACGTGCTCGATCCCCGCGGCGACCGCGGCCTCGCCCGCGCGCCGCCCGAGGAGCGCGAGCCGGGCGCGCTGCTCGGCGTCGGTCTTCGCACGCGGCGCCCCGAACTCCCCCGCCGGGGCGACCACGACGAGCCGGCGCGCGCCGTCGGGCCACCCCTCGGCGTCCACGGGCGACGCCTCGGCCGCGCCCAGTCCCCGGCGGACCGCGTCCGCGACCTGACCGACCCCGACGACCACGACGGGGTCGCGCGGAGGCGTGACGGGCCGGACCACAGGGTCCTCCCCCTGTTCGCCCGGGGGCAGTCCCCCGGGGGGGACCACGTCGCTGCGCCGTGAGCGAACCCGGCCCTCGGACATGGCCCAGCCCCCGTTCTCGGCGGTCGATCGTGGTTACGGTGATCACCGACGCTACCGTGAGGAGTCGCCATGAGCAGCCTTCCCCCCGACCGCACGCCCGGACCGGACGACGACACGCCCTTCGACCCGCGGTTCGAGGAGCTGCTCCGCTCGATGCTCGGACCCGACGCGGACGAGGCGCTGCGCGAGCTCCGTGCCCGCGGCCTCGACCCCCAGGCGCTCGCGGCCGGGGGCGCCGCGGACCCCCAGCTCTTCCAGCACGTCCTCGCGCAGGTCCAGCGGCTGCTGTCGACGCCGAGCGACGGCCCGGTGAACACGGACGTCTCGCACGACGTCGCGCGCCAGGTCGCCGTCGCCGAGGGCGACCCGTCCGTCACGGCGGCGCAGCAGCGGGCCGTGACCGAGGCGCTCTCCGTCGCCGAGCTGTGGCTCGACGCCGTCACCGACCTCCCGCCGTCGGGCGGGCGGGCCCAGGCCTGGAGCCGGTCCGAGTGGGTCGAGCACACGCTCCCGGCGTGGAACGAGCTCGTCGCGCCCGTCGCGGCGTCCGTCGCCGAGGCGCTCGCGACGGTCCTGCGCGACCAGCTCCCGGAGGGCCTCGGCGACGACCCGTCGGCGCTGCCCGGGGTCGGGTTCACGCTCCCGGGCCAGGTGCCCGGTCTCCCCGCGGGTGCGCTCGGGCTGCCGGGCGACCCCGCGGCGCTCATGCAGCGCCTCGGCTCGGCCGTCTTCGGCATGCAGGTGGGCCAGGCGGCGGGCACGCTGTCGCGCGAGGTCTTCGGTGCCACCGACGTGGGGCTCCCCCTGCTCGACCAGCCCGGGACCGTCCTCCTGCCCACGAACGTCGAGGCGTTCGCCGAGGGTCTGGACGCCCCCGACGACGAGGTACGCCTGTTCCTCGCGCTCCGCGAGGCGGCCCACGCGCGACTCTTCACGCACGTGGCGTGGCTGCGCGGCCACCTGCGCGGCCTCGTCGACGCGTACGCGCGCGGCATCACCATCGACCTGTCGGCGCTCGAGTCGCAGCTCTCCGACGTCGACCTCACCGACACGGACGCCCTCCAGCGCGCCCTGTCCGGCGGCGTCTTCGGGCTCCAGAACACTCCCGAGCAGCAGGCCACGCTCCTGCGGCTCGAGACGACGCTCGCGCTCGTCGAGGGGTGGGTGGACGAGGTGACGGCCACCGCCGCCCTCCCCCACCTGCCCCACGCGGTCCCGCTGCGCGAGATGCTGCGCCGCCGGCGCGCCGCAGGAGGCCCCGCCGAGCACACGTTCGCCACCCTGGTCGGCCTGGAGCTGCGTCCCCGACGCTCGCGCGACGCGGCGGCGCTGTGGGCGCTCATCGCCGCGCAGTCCGGGTCGAGCGCGCGCGACGGCGTCTGGGACCACCCCGACCTCCTGCCGGACGCGACGGACCTCGACGACCCCGCCGGCTACGAGAGCCGACGGGCCGTGACCCGCATCGAGGAGGCCGACGTCGACCGCGCGCTCGAGGAGATCTTCCGTGCCGCCGAGGGTGCGGGCGGCGCGGAGCCCCCGACCGGGACGACGGACGACGCGACCGACGACGGGCCGACGGACGCGGGCGGCAGCGCGCGCTGAGCCCGGGGCGTCCTGCCGCTCAGGGACCTTCCGACGTCGCGTCGGCCGCGAGCCCGGCGTCCTCCCCGGAGGCTCCGGGCTCGTCGCCGTCGGGTTCGAGGTCCGCGTCGCGCGCGAACGAGACGCCCTCCAGGAAGCCGCGCGCCCGGTCCGTCCGCGGGTACGGCTCGAGCAGCTTCCAGAACCCCGGGCCGTGGCCGGCGTGGAGCAGGTGGGCGAGCTCGTGGAGCAGCACGTAGTCGAGCACCCAGGGAGGCATCCCCCGCACCCGGGTCGAGATGCGGATCGTCCCGTCGATGAGGGTGCACGACCCCCACCGCCGGTCCTGGTTCCCGGACCAGCGCACGCTCGTGGGGTGCGCGCGGCCGCCGAGGTACTTCTCGGACAGCTCGACGGCGCGACGCTCGAGCTCGTCGTCGGAGGGGCGTCTCCGCCGCTCGGAGTCGGCCAGGCGGTCGAGCATGCGCTGGACCCACTCGCGCTCCTGGGCGCGGGTGAAGCGCGCCGGGATCGCGACGATGGTGCGCTCGCCGTCGCGGTAGGCGCTCACCGTGCTCTTGCGTCGGCGGCTGCGCCGAACCTCCACGATCGTCTCCCGGACCACGCTCAGACCGTAGTGGTTCTGGCCACGAAAAGGCAGGGCCCCACGCCGCGTGGTGGGGATTCCCGCGCCACGCGGTCGAGCGGACGTCGCGAGGAGCTGTGCTCCCGGTCAAGGAACCGCCCGTGGAGCGTCGTCGAGGTCTGCCTGTGGACAACGCGGGTCGGAGGGCGCCGCCGTGCCACGCTCGTCACGGGCGGCCGACCGTGCCACCCGCCCCACGACCCGCGGAGGACACGTGCAGCGACGACGCGTGCTGCGACCCGAGGCCCCGCTGCTCCGGCGCGCCCCGGGCGAGGTGCAGGTCGGCACCGACCCCCGCTGGTCGGTCCGGCTCACCGGGCTCGAGCCCGCTGAGGAGGAGTGGCTGCGCGCGCTCGCCGCGCCGTCGGCCCGGCGCGGCGAGGGCGTCGAGGCCGGGACGCCGTCGCCCGGTCGCCGGGCCGCGCTCGTCCGGCTCCTCGAGGAGGCGCACCTGCTCGTCCCCGCCCGCCGACGACGCCCGGTCTCGCCCGCGCCGGGCCACGGCGAGGCGGACGCGGGCGTGCTCTCGGCGCTGCGGCCCGACGGCGCCGGGCACCGCGTGCTCGCAGCCCGCGCCCGGGCGACCGTCGCCGTCGTCGGGCTGGGGCGGGTCGGGGCCGCGCTCGCCGTGCACCTCGCGACGGCCGGCGTGGGCACGCTCGTCCTGGAGGACCGCGGCACGGTCCTCGCCACGGACGTCGGGGTGGGCGCGTACCGGTTGCGCGACGTCGGAGCGCCCCGCGACGCCGCGGTCCGCCGGCTCGTCGAGGAGGTAGCCCCCGGCGTCGTCGTCACCTCGGGCGTGGACGCGCGCCCCTCGGCCGACGTCGCCGCGGCGGCGGGGTCACCCGGCCTGCTGCCGGACGTCGTGGTCGTGGTCGAGCACGGCGCGGCGGACCCGGGACGGGTCGGGAGGATCGTGGGAGAGGGAGTGGCGCACCTGTCGGTCGTGGTGCGCGAGGCCGACGTCGTCGTCGGACCGTTCGTCCGGCCGGGCCTCGACCCGTGCCTGACGTGCGTGGACCTGCACCACGCGGACGCGGACCCGTGCTGGCCGCAGCTCGCGCGGCAGCTGCGCGATCGGAGCGTGCGCGCGGTCGAGGAGTCGTCGCTCGCGGCGTCGGCGGCCGCAGTCGCGCTCGGTCAGGTCCTGGCAGCCCTGGACGGGCTGGTGCCCCGCGCAGCCACGGCCCGCATCGAGATTCCTGCTCCCGATGCGGTGCCGCGGCTGCGCGCGACGGGTCGCCACCCGCGGTGCGGGTGCGACGAGCTGGCGCGCACGCCCCCGGACGGGGCGCCGCTCACCATGTCAGGCCGCCGTCGAGGCGCCGACTGACGCCCCGGCCTCGACGCGCCCGGCCTCCTGCGCCTGGCGCTCGGCCTCGCGGGCGAGCACCTCGGCCTTGCTCGGACGGCCGCGGCCGCGCTTGCGCGCGACGACGACGCCGTCCACGAAGACCTCGCCGCCCCAGACACCCCAGGGCTCGCGACGCTCGATCGCGCCGGCGAGACAGCCCTCGACGAGGGGGCACGTGCGGCACAGGGCCTTGGCCTCCTCGACCTCGGCGGACCGCTCGGCGAACCAGAGCTCCGGGTCGTTGGTGCGGCAGGGCAGCAGACCCGCGAGGAGACGGTCGAACTCCGCGGAGTCCTTCTCGCCGAGGGGCGTGGCCAGCGGTTGGTGGGGGACCCAGGGGCCGGATCCGCCCTGGGCAGTGATGTTGTCGAGCAGCGCGGTGAGCCGCACGATGTCCTCCAGTGATGTCCTGTCGTGGGTGTGAACGTCGTCGTCACAGGGCCCCGAGGACAGCGGTCCCCGTCATGGGAGAGACGGGAGAGACCGGTGATCCTCATCGGCGGACGTGCTCTGGAGAACACGAAGGCCACGGGTCCGAGACGGACTCCGCGGCCTGGAAGGTTCTGGTCGGTCAGACCAGACGTGTCCTGGAGGCGGAGTCGGGAGCGGGGCGGGTGACGAAGGTGCCGCCGCGGTGCGCGGTTGCACGCGGACGGAGTCCTCCTGGCGTGCCCGTGCAGACGGACGCGTTATCCAGCAGGTTCGCCATGGCGATCTGGTTCTTCATCAGCTTTCCCACCCCCTCTCTCCGTTCGAGGCCCGCCTCCCGGCGCGCCCCTCTCCATCAGGACTCGTCGACCATATGACGCGCGTCGCGAGACGCACAACTTATTTACGGGAATTTCTTCGACGAGTTTCTCGAACCCTCCTCGGAGCCGAGAACGGCTCCTCGTCACCGCTCCGCGCGGCCCACGATGTCCAGGATCGTCGCGCCGTACCGCTCGATCTTCGCGGGCCCGAGCCCGTTGATGCGGGCCAGCGCGGCCGTGCTGGTGGGCCGCGTCTCCGCGATCGCCGCGAGCGTCGTGTCGACGACCACCGTGAACGCGGGCTTGTCGGTCTCCTGCGCGACCTGGCGCCGCCACTCGCGCAGGCTCTCGAACAGCTCGCGGTCGTACTCCCCCGTCAGCCGCGGCTTCGCCTGCCCGGAGCGTGGCCGGCGCGTGCCGTGCGCGCCCGGCTCGTCGGGCCACAGCCCGTCGAGGAAGCGGGTCCGGCGCCGTGTCGCGCGACCACCCGGGTTGCGCGACCGCGCGAACGACAGCTCGAGGTGCTCGCGAGCGCGCGTGATGCCCACGTAGAGCAGCCGCCGCTCCTCCGCGATCGCCTCGTCCGTCTCCGCGAGCGAGATCGGCATGAGGCCCTCGCTCACGCCGGCGAGGAACACGGCGTCCCACTCGAGGCCCTTGGCCGCGTGGAGCGAGGCGAGCGTCACGCCCTCCACGGTCGGTGCGTGCTGCGCGGCGGCACGCTCGTCGAGCTCGGCCACGAACGTCGCGACCGTCGGGGCCGGCCCCTCGGCCGCCTGCGCGAGCGCCGCGACGTCGTCGGCGAGCGCGACGAGCGCCTGCGTGGACTCCCACCGCTCACGTGCCGCACCGCGCGCGGCGGGCGGCTCGGGGGCCCACCCGGCGGCGGCGAGGACGTCGCGCACCGTCTCCGGCATCGCGACCTCCGGGTCGGCGGACCGGGCCGCGCCGCGCAGGAGCACGATCGCGTCGCGGACCTCCTTGCGCTGGAAGAAGCGCTCGCCGCCCCGGACGAGGTAGCCGATGCCCGCGTCCGCGAGCGCCGACTCGAACGCCTCCGACTGCGCGTTGGTCCGGTACAGGACCGCGATCTCGCTCGCGCGCGTCCCCGCGGCGAGGAGCCGCGCGATCCGCTGGGCGATGCCGGTGGCCTCCGCCTCGTCGTCGTCGTACGCGGTGAACGCGACCGGTGGGCCGGCGGGCCGCTGGGCGACGAGCTCGAGCGCCTGGTGCGCACCGCCCGCGCGCCCGGCGCGCGCGAGGAGCTGGTTCGCGAGGTTCACGACCTGCGGCGTCGAGCGGTAGTCGCGCACGAGCCGGATGACCTGGGCGCCCGGGTGCGTGCGCGAGAACGTGAGGAGGTGGTGCGGCGTGGCGCCCGTGAACGAGTAGATCGTCTGCGACGGGTCCCCGACGACGCACAGCTCGTCGCGTCCCCCGAGCCACTGGTCGAGGACGAACTGCTGGAGCGGGGAGACGTCCTGGTACTCGTCGACGACGAAGTGGCGGTACTGGCGCCGCACCTGGTCCGCGACCCCGCCCTGCGTCGAGAGCATGTCGCCCAGCATGAGGAGCACGTCCTCGAAGTCGATGACCGACCGCTCGGTCTTCACGTCCTCGTACGCCGTGATGAGGCGCGCGACCGTCTGGTGGTCGTAGCCCGCGGGGGGCTCGCGGTCGATCGCCTCGCACGCCCGGACGTAGTCGTCGGCGGTGACGAGCGAGACCTTGGCCCACTCGACCTCGGACGACAGGTCGCGCACCGCGACGCGGTCGACGCCGACCCCGAGGCGGCGCGCGGACTCGGCGATCACCGGGGCCTTGTGCTCGAGGATGCGCGGCGGCGCCCCGCCGACGACCTTGGGCCAGAAGTAGCCGAGCTGTCGCAGCGCCGCGGCGTGGAACGTGCGCGCCTGGACGCCCGTCGCGCCGAGCTCGCGCAGGCGGGTGCGCATCTCGCCCGCGGCCCGCGCGGTGAACGTCACGGCCAGCACGCTCGTGGGGGCGTACACGCCCGTGCGGACGCCGTAGGCGATGCGGTGCGTGATGGCGCGCGTCTTGCCCGTCCCGGCGCCGGCGAGCACGCACACCGGGCCGCGCAGCGCGACGGCGACGTCGCGCTGGTCGGGGTCGAGCGCGTCGAGGATCTCGTCGGCGGTGCGCAAGGACGGCGGACGTGAGACCGGTGGCGTGGACATCACCCGCGATTCTCGCAGGCACCGGTGACACGCGGGAGCCAGCCCGTGGGGACGTCGGCCGGACGCCTGTCGTGCCGGGGGCAGGCCGACGGCGGGAACAGTGTGCGGGCCGCCGGTGTTACCGTCACGACCGATTGCCCGCGGCACGCGCCGCCCGGACCAGCACCTGGAGAGCCCTCGATGAGCACCGCCCCGACACTTCCCGACGCCGGCTCGATCGTCATGTACTCGACGACCTGGTGCGGGTACTGCCGCCGCCTCAAGACGCAGCTGGACTCCGAGGGCATCGGCTACACCGAGGTGAACATCGAGGAGACCCCGGGGACCGCGGAGTTCGTGGAGTCGGTCAACGACGGCAACCGGACCGTGCCGACCGTCGTCTTCCCCGACGGCTCCGCCGCGACCAACCCGTCGCTCGCCGAGGTCAAGCAGCGCCTCGTCGCCTGACCCCACCCGGCTGTGGGCAGGAGACGGGCCCGGTTCGAGCTCCCGAACCGGGTCCCTTTCTTGCCCACGACGTCTCGGGGGGCTCAGGCGTCGGGGAGGCGGTCGCCGAACCAGTCCTCGACGAGCGAGCGCGCGATGGACGCGCGGCCCGGGAGCAGCACGTCTCCCGTGCGGACCGCGGCGGCGAGCTCGGGTCGGGTGAACCACCGCGCGTCGGTGAGCTCGACCCCGTCGACGTGCAGCTCGGTCGTCTGCGCCCGCGCGGCGAACCCGAGCATGAGCGACGCCGGGAACGGCCACGGCTGGCTCCCGCGATAGGCGACCTCGCCGACGACGACGCCCGCCTCCTCCGCCACCTCGCGCCGGACCGCGCTCTCCAGGGACTCGCCCGGCTCGACGTACCCGGCGAGCGTCGAGAAGCGCCGCTCGGGCCAGTGCGCGGCGTGGCCGAGCAGCAGCCGCTCGTCGTCACCCTCGCCGTGCACGACCGTCATGATGACCGCCGGGTCCGTCCGCGGGTACAGCTCCACGCCCTGCGCGACGCAGCGCCGCGTCCACCCACCGTTCTCGACCGTGGTCCGACCGCCGCAGCGCGGGCAGCGGGTGTGGTTCGCGTGCCAGGCCGCGAGCGCGACCGCCTCGGTCGCGAGACCCGCGAGCGGTGCGCCGAGCCCGCCGACGAGCTCGCGCAGCCCCGACCACGACCGCTCGCGCGCGAGCACGGCGAAGGGGTCGGAGGCGTCGACGCCCTCGATGTCGACCTCGTCCGCGTCGGCGTCGTCGGGCAGGACGAGCGCCACGTACGCGACGCCGTCTCCCTCGCCGAGGAAGAGCCAGCGCGCCTGGTCCTCGTCGGCGGCAGCACCGACGTCGGCCAGGGCTGCCGGGTCGAGCAGCGCGACGCCGTCCGTCGGACCCGGCCCGGCGAGCGCGAGGCGGCCGCGGTGGACGAGGACGACGCGGGTCGTGGCCTCGCCGCGCAGCGTCCGCACGAGGTCAGGCTCGCCGCGGCGATGGGCCGCGCGGTCCAGGACCGCCGCGTCGAGCGGCAGCGGAAGATCGCGGAGGGTGGTCCTGGGGAGCGTGCCCGACGACGGTCGGGGGGCGGGGGTGGTCACCCTCCGACCGTAGGCCACGCGACCGGCGTGGGTGCCTCGGGCGGCGGTCGGGGAGCGACTACCGTGGTCGGGTGCCCCGCTCACCGCTGACCCTCGCCGCGCTCGCGACCGCCGCCGTGCCGGGTCTCGACGCCCGCAGCGCGCTGGCCGTCGAGGACCCGGGTGACTACGACACCGCCGTCGTGACCGACGCCGACGGCGCCCGGTGGACCGTGCGCGCCCCGCGCAGCCTCCAGGCGGGGGCGGCGCTCGAGGCCGAGGCAGAGCTCCTCACCTCGCTCCAGCTCTACGCCGACACCGGCGTGCTGTCCTTCGCGGTGCCCCGCATCAGCGGGACCGCGCTCCTGCCCGAGGGTGGGCGTGCCGTCGTGCACCCGGCGCTCGACGGCACGACGCTCGACGTCGACGTGCTGCGCCCCGGGCCCGGGCTCGCCGCCGACCTCGGCCGCGTGCTCGCGTCGATCCACGAGCTGCCCCGCACGATCGTCGACGACGCCGGGCTGCCCGGGTACGACGTCGAGGAGTACCGCGCCCGGCGGATGGCGGAGCTCGACGAGGCCGCGGCGACCGGGAAGGTCCCGACGGCCCTCCTGCGCCGCTGGGAGGCGGCGCTCGAGGACGTGTCGCTGTGGCGGTTCCAGCCGGTCGTCGTGCACGGGGACCTCGGCCCGGAGCAGGTCCTCGTCGCGCGCGGGCGCGTCGTCGCGGTGACGGACTGGGCGAGCGCGCGCGTCGCGGACCCCGCGGACGACCTCGCGTGGCTGCTCGTCTCCGCACCCCCGGAGGCGATCGACTCGATCATGGAGGCGTACCAGCTGCGCCGCACCGAGCTCACCGACAAGCACCTCGTGGACCGCGCGCTCCTCGTCGGCGAGCTCGCGCTCGCGCGCTGGCTCCTGCACGGCGTGCGGCACGGGCTCGACGACGTCGTCGCCGACGCGCTCGACATGCTGGCCGACCTGGACGACGCCACGCAGGAGGCCGACGACTGACCCGGCTCGGCGCTGCCCGGTGCGGGGCCGCCACGCCCGCGGGCCGGGGTCCGCGGGTCAGCCCGCGAGCAACGACTCGATCTCCGCCTCACCGAGGAGCCGGCGCGGGCGCACGGTCTCGTCGGACGCGACGTAGTAGAACGCGGCGTTCACCTTCTCGAGCGGCAGCCCCGTCCACCGCGACCACGCGAGCCGGTAGACCGCGAGCTGCACCTCGCGCACGCTGCGCGCGGCGGCGTCCGTGGGCGCCCGTCCCGTCTTCCAGTCGACGACCACGACGGCGTCGTGCGCCCCTCCGGCGTGCTCCGGCCGCTCGGGGAACACCGCGTCGATGCGCGAGCGCAGCACCGTGTCGCCGACCGGGGTCTCGACGTCGACCTCGACCGCGACCGGGGTCCGGCTCGCCCACTCGGACGCGAGGAACGTCCGCTGCAAGGTCTCGAGGTCCGCGTCCGGGTCGAGGTCGTCGTCGTCCGCGCCGGGGAGGTCCTCGACGTCCAGGAGCGACGACGTCGTGAAGTAGCGCTCGGCCCACAGGTGGAACCGCGTGCCCCGGCGCGCGTGCACGGTGGGCTCGACCGGGACGGGGCGCCGCAGGTGCAGCGCGTACTCGTCGCGGTCGGCCGCGAGCCGCACGAGGCTCGACGCCGAGACGTGCGCGGGCAGCTCGACCTCCCGGCCCGAACGCTCGGCCCGCTCCGCGAGCAGGACCCGGGCGAGCGCGACGAGGTCGCGCCCCTCGGCGTCGACGAGCACGCCCACGGGGGCGGTGAGACCCGCGGGCCCGCCCCCGCCGGTCTCCGCGGGATGCGCCCCGACGTCGTCCACGGCGACCCCGGTGGACTCGACGTCGCGCGCGCCGGCGCCGGACGTCGTGGCCCCTCGGGTGCGGGCCGCGCGGGCGAGGGCCGCCCGCTCGACCGCCGCGGCGGTCGCGCGCAGGACGGCGCGCGCCGACCCCTCGGGGGCGTCGTCGGGCACCGGCCACTCGCCGGTGACCTCGACGTCCTCGAGCGGGTTGGTGTCGTCGGGTCCGGGCGGGGCCGACCAACCGTCCGCCGCCACCACCCCGGACTCCACGAGCTCGAGGAGGAACGGCGAGAGCACGCGCGGGCGGGAGCCCGTCTGCCACCACGACGCCGTGAGGTACAGCTCGCGGCGCGCCCGGGTGAACGCGACGTACGCGAGCCGACGCTCCTCCGCGAGCTGGTGCTCGCCGCTCGCCGCCCGGAACTCGTCGCGCCGCGCCACGAGCTCCTTGGTGTCCGACGCGAGGTCGAAGCGGAACTCCGGCAGGTCGGCGGCGTCGCCGCGCAGCGGGTACGGGAGCTGGCTCACGTCGGTGAGCCACCCGCTGTCCGCGCGCACGCCCGAGGACGACTGCGCCGTCGTCGGGAACACGCCGTCGACGAGCCCGGGGACGACGACGACGTCCCACTCGAGCCCCTTCGCGGCGTGCGCGGTGATGACCTGCACGGCGTCCGGGTCGGGTTCGCGCACCGGCAGGTCCAGCCCGTTCTCGCGCGTCGAGGCGACCCCGAGCCACGCGAGGAACGCACCGAGCGTCACGACGTCCGCCGTCTGGGTGAACGTCGCGGCGACGTCGCGGAAGGCGTCGAGGTGCTCGCGCGCCCGGTCGCTCACGGCCTCCGGGTCGACGAGCCGGCGCGACGCGAGCAGCGCGTCGTTCGTCACGGCCTCGACGTCGAGACCGAGCGCGCGCTCTGCCTCGACGACGAGCTCCGGCAGCGACAGGTAGGTGAGCCCGCGCAGCGCGCGCAGGGTGCGCGACAGCGCCGCGAGGCGCGCGTGGCCCTGAGCCGTGAGCGTGCGCCCGTCGGCCGCGGGCTCGCCCGGGTCCGGCAGGTCGTCGAGGGCGTCGACGATCGAGCGGTGGTCGGCCACGTCGCCCTCGACGACCACGAGGTCCGCGCCCCCGCCGTCCGCCGCGGCCGCGCGCCGGCGCGACCCGAGCGCGCCCTCGTGCCGCGCCAGGTCCGCGGCGCGGCTGCCCAGGGCGTGGAGGTCCGCCGACCCGAGGTTGAGCCGGGGCCCCGTGAGGAGCCGCACGAGCGCGTCGCCGCGCGACGGGTCGTGCACCGCCTCGAGGAGCGCGACGACGTCGACGACCTCCGGCGTCGTGAGCAGACCCCCGAGGCCGACGACCTCCACGGGCAGACCCTTGCGTCGCAGCGCGACCTCGACCGCCGCGAACTGGCTGCGCTTGCGGCACAGGACCGCCGCGGTGACGCGCCCGCCCGGGGCGCCCGCGGGCCGCCAGCGCGCTGCGACGAGCTCCGCGACGGCTGCGGCCTCCTCCTCCGCGGTCGCCGCCACGTGCGCGGACACGGTTCCGGGCCCGGCCCCCGGGCGCAGCGCGAGCGCCGGGACCTCGACCCGGTCGCCGCCCGTCCCCGCGGCCCCCCGCAGCGGGCCCGCGGTGACGTTCGCCGCCGCGAGCACCGCGGCGTCGTTGCGCCACGACGTCGACAGGAAGCGCACCGCCGACCGGTCGCCCGTCGCCCGGGGGAACCGCTCGGGGAACCGCGCGAGGCCGCCCGCGCTCGCACCGCGCCAGCCGTAGATCGACTGGTGCGGGTCGCCGACGGCCGTCACCGGGTGCCCGCCGCCGAACAGACCCGCGAGGAGCTCGACCTGCGCGTGCGACGTGTCCTGGTACTCGTCGAGCAGGACGACGCGGAACCGCGCCCGCTCCGTCTCCCCCACGACCGGGACCTCGCGCGCGAGGCGGGCCGCGAGCGCCACCTGGTCGCCGAAGTCGAGGGAGTCCGTGACGCGCTTGCGCCGCCGGTACTCCGCGACGACGTCGAGCAGCCGGACGCGCTCGGCGACGTCGCCGACCAGCTTCTCGACCTCCTTGGTCCGGGCCTTCTGCCGCGGACCGAGCGGGAGCGCGTCGAGCTGCTCGACGATGCCGGCGAGACGGTCCCGGGCCTCGCCCGGCTCGAGGAGGTGCTCGCCGAGCGCGCCGGACAGGCCGAGCACCGCGGCGACGACGGTGCTCAGCGCACGGTCGGTTCCGAGGTCGTCGTCCCACCCCTCCACGACCTCCGAAGCGAGCTGCCACTGCTGCGCCTCGCCGAGGAGCCGCGCGCCGGGCTCGACGCCGACGCGCAGGCCGTGGTCGCCCACGAGCGAGGCGGCGTACGCGTTGTACGTCGCGACCGTCGGCCGGTCGAGCAGCGAGAGGGCGGACGACGCACCGCCCCGGGCTCGCGCGAGCTGCGCGAGCCGAACCTGGACGCGCTCGGACAGCTCGCCCGCCGCCTTGCGGGTGAACGTGAGACCGAGCACCGCGTCCGGAGGCACGAGGTCGTTCGCGATGAGCCAGACGACGCGCGCCGCCATGGTCTCCGTCTTGCCCGAGCCCGCCCCCGCGACGACGAGCGTCGGCTCGAGCGGTGCCTCGATCACCTCGACCTGCTCCGGGGTCGGGCGGGGCCGGCCGAGCAGGTCCGCGATCCGGGTAGCGGACAGGGTCGGGCGCGGCGGCTCGACCGTGCCGGGCGTCGTGGTCTCGGGCGCGACCACGACGCCGTCGGCGGCGACCAGCCGGACCGACGGCGTCGGCTCCGGGAGCTCGAACAGCTCGCTGCTCACGCGACCACCCTCCTGCCCTCGGGCTGCACCGGGCACGCGCGCCGCACCGGGCACATCTCGCACAGCCCGTTCTGGCGGGCCGTGAACGTCGCCGCCGACATCGTGCCGGCCGCCTCCTCGACGAGGTCGCGCGCCCAGCTCGAGCCGTCCGGCGCCGGGTCGAGCGCGGGCTGCGGGACGACGGCGGGGCCGACGTGCGTGCTGCCCACGTAGACGAGCTGCGCCCCCGCGCTCCGCGTCCCCTCGGGCACGTCGAGCGCGCCCGCCTCGACCGCGAGCTGGTACGCGCCGAGCTGCGGGTGCTCGGCGCCCTCGGCCTTGGTCGCGGTGCGCCGTCCGGTCTTGAGGTCGACGACGCGGACCTTCCCCTCGCCCGCGGCCTCGACCCGGTCGATCGTCCCCCGGAGGCGCGCCCGCCCCACGGTCACGTCGAACGTCGGCTCGACGAGGAGCGGCTCGCCCGCCTGCGCCACGTAGGCCGCGAGCTTCTCGATCATGCGTTCCGCACGACGGCGGAGCTGGCGCGTCGGCCAGCCCTCGGGGAGCGCGAGCTCGGCCCAGCGGCGGTCGAGCTCCGCGCGCAGCTCGGCGAGCGAACCCGACGGATGCGTCTCCGCGATCGAGTGCACGAGCGTGCCGAGGCTCTGGTGCGTGGCGTCCGGCGCCGTGCCGCCCGCGGCCTCGAGCGACCACCGCAACGGACAGGTCGAGACGGTCTCGACCTTCGACGGCGACACCGTGACGATCTCCTCCGCGCCGCGCAGGGGCGCGGCGCTCGACACGCCCGCGACGCCGTACCAGGTCTCGGGCCGCGCCTCCGCGACGCCGAGCTCGCCCAGGTCGGCCAGGAGCGTGGCCGCGGCGACCGCGCGCGCGTCCGGCGCGCCGTCCTCGGCGGACCCGCCCGCGCGGGCCTCGCGCGCCGCCGCCTCGACGAGCACGCCGCGCGCGGCGGCGACGAGCCCCCGCAGGTCGAGCGGGGCACCGACGCGCGCGTGACGGCGCGCGTCCGGGTCCGCGCCGGGTGCCGGGGCGGCGCCCGGCCCACCCGTCGCCACCGGCCGCGGGGACCCGTCGTCGGGTCCGTCGGTGCCGTCCGGGCCCTCGTCCGGCCCCTCGGGAGCGGCGGGCGGGACGACGAGGTCGCAGAACACCGACGGCGCCTCCTCCGCGTCCTGGACCGCCGTCACCACGAGCCGCCGGGTCGCGCGCGACGTCGCGACGACGAACGCCCGCAGCTCGTCGGCCAGCACCTGGGCGCGCGCCTGGGACCCGACGCCGTGCGCGTCGTGCGCGCGGCCCGCGAGCAGCTCGACGAGCGCCTGCGACCCGAGCAGCGAGTCGCGCAGGCGCAGGTCCGGCCAGACGCCGTCCTGCACGCCCGCCACCACGACGACGTCCCACTCGCGCCCCGCGGCACCCGCGGGCGTCAGCGCCGCCACGGCGTCGGCGCCGCTCGCGCTCGCCGCGAGCGAGTCGGCCGGCAGGTCCTGCGACGCGAGGTACTCGACGAACGCCTCGGCCGGCGCACCGGGCATGCGGTCCACGAACGTCTCCGCCGCGCGGAAGAGCGCGAGCACCGCGTCGAGGTCGCGGTC
Source organism: Cellulosimicrobium cellulans (assembly GCF_006539945.1). GTDB lineage: Bacteria > Actinomycetota > Actinomycetes > Actinomycetales > Cellulomonadaceae > Cellulosimicrobium > Cellulosimicrobium cellulans. Next base: position 34,030 of record NZ_BJNZ01000026.1, read on the forward strand.
CGCGCGCGCCCCGGCCGGGCCGCCGTCGAGCGCCGCCGTCCGCCACCGCTCCGCGAGACCGGTCGCCGCCCACACCGCCCACAGCACGGTCTGGGCCGTCGCGCCGGGCTCGGCCGCCGCCGCCCGGCCCGCCGCGAGCGCCCGCGCGACGGCGGCCGGCCCGCGCCGCACGGTCGGCGGCAGCGTCGCGGCGCGTGCCGGGTCCAGCAGCAGCTCGACGAGCAGCGCGTCCGACGACCGCCCGCCCCCGCCCTCGAGCTCCTCCGCGCGCAGCGCGCGCCGCAGCCGACGGAGCGCGACGACGTCCAGGGCGCCGACCGGCGACGTGAGCAGGGCCGCGGCGGTGAACGGGTCCAGGGCCCCGACGTCGTCCGCGTCCGCGACGCAGACGCGGACCGCGGCGAGCAGCGGCGCGACGGCCGGCTCGTCGCGCAGCGGGACGTCGGAGCCGAGCAGCGTGACCGGCACCGAGGCGGCGACGAGCTCGCGACGCAGCGCCGCGAGGCGGGTCCCGGTGCGGGCGACGACCGCCATCCGGTGCCACGGGATGCCGTGCAGCAGGTGCTCGGACCGCAGCTCGCGCGCCACGAACGCGGCCTCCTGCGCGACGGCGGAGAGCACGACGACCTGGACGGGCGCGGCGGCCCTGGGCTCGCCGGCCGCGCCGGCCCCCGACGGCACGACCGGCGGACCGACCACGTCGTCCGAGCCCGCGTCGACCGGCACGCCCCGGGGCGCAGCACCGCGGTGCACCGCGCCGGCGACGGTCCCGACCTGCGCGGCGACCCGGCGCGTCACGTCCCGCAGCGCGGCATCCTGCCGCCACGCCGTGCCGAGCACGGCCACCCGCGCGCCGAGCTCGCCCCGCCGCGCCCCGTCCCGCCGGGCGGGTGCCGAGGCGCGACCGACGAGTCCCGGGCTCGCGCCGCGGAACGTCTGCACCGCGGAGTCGGGGTCGCCGAGCAGCACGAGCCGTGCGCCGTCGTCGTGCAGCACGTGCAGGAGCCGCGCGGTCGCGACCGTGGCCTCCTGGTAGTCGTCGACGACGACGAGGTCCCAGCGTGGCCGCGCGGCGTCGGGCACCTCGTCGTCCCACGCGAGGAGGGCCTCGGCCGCCTCGTCGACCACGATCGCCGGGTCGAACCGGGCGCCCGCGTCCGGGGTCCCCGAGCGCAGCGCGGTCACGTCGAGGTACTCCGCGAAGAGCTGGGCGCCCAGCGACCACTCGGGCCGCTCGTAGCGGTCTCCGAGCGCGGCGAGGTCGGCGGGCGTCAGGCCGCGCTCCGCCGCGCGCATGAGGAGGTCGCGGAGCTCCTGGCGCAGGCCCCGGAGCCCGAGCGCCTCCTCGGGCAGGCCGGGCGGCAGGACCAGGGGCGAGCCCAGGTGCGCGAGGTCGCCCTCCAGGTGGCCCTCCAGCAGCTCGGAGAGCACGAGGTCCTGCTCAGGTCCGGAGATGAGCGTCGGGACGGGCTCCCCGAGCGCGGCCGCGCGCTCGCGCAGCACGGCGAAGGCCGCCGAGGCCGCGGTGCGCACCATCGGCGCACCGACGGTGCGCCGGGCGCGGGCCGACAGGCGGTCGCGGAGCGACGCGGCAGCACGCCGGGACGAGGCGAGGAGCAGGACGCGCTCCGGGGCGAGGCCGTCGGCGAGCGCCGCGAGCACGACCTCCTGCGCCACGAGCGTCTTCCCGGTGCCGGGCGCCCCGACGACGAGCGTCGCGCCCGGCCCGGCCGCCGCGGCGAGCGCCGCGCGCTGGGAGTCGTCGAGCGTGACGTCGGCCTCGTGGTCGCGCGGCCGCGCGACGAGGCGAGGGGCGGTCGTCCGGGGCACGGACCCGATCCCATCACGGGCCACCCACACCGTGGGCATCGCCGACGGCGCGGCGAGAGCGCCGTTACGGCACGGGCCACCCGTTGGTCAGGCACCCCTGGGCCGAGATCGACTGCTGCACCATCACCGGCGCGACGGCCCCCGGGGCCGGGCAGTCCTCGTGGCCGTGCCCGAGCACGTGACCCACCTCGTGGTTCACCAGGTACTGGCGGTACGTCGCGACGTCGTCACCGAAGTCGGGGGCGCCGAGCACCCAGCGCTCGAAGTTGAGCACCGCGACGCCGGACACGGAGTTGCCGCACGAGTACTTCCCCTCGGTCGCGAGCGGGGCGCACATCCGGTCGGTCGTCGCGGGGCTCGCGAGCACGACGCGGATCGAGGCGTCGTCGGCAGCCGTCCGGGAGAACGTCACGCCGTCGGGGCCGGACCACCCGCGCGGGTCGTTGAGCGTGGCGAGCACCGCCGTCGCGAGGACCTCGCCGTCCACGGGCAGGCCCTGCTCGACCTCGACCCGCACGGACCGCACGGTGCCCGTCCCGGGAGCCGGGGCCTCGCCCGGGACGACGTCGAGCGCGCCCCCGAGGTCGGGCGCGACGACGACCTCGCCCACGAGCCCGGAGCCCGGCTCCGCGACCGGCTCCGCGGGCGTCGTCGGCGTGGGCTCCGGCTCCGGCTCCGCCTCGGCCGCCGGCGGCGGCGGGTCCGCAGGAGCGAGCGGCACGACCACGTCCGGGCGCGGTGCGACGCGCTCGTGGAGCTCCGGCCCCTGCGCGACGTCGCCGGCGCGCTCCACGCCGGACCGGCTCGCCGCGTCGGCCTCGGCGCGCACCGGAGCGGGCGGGTCCTCGCGGTCCGCCGAGACGGGCGCGGTCACGCTCGCGACGTCCCACACCTCCGCCGTCGCCGCGCCGCCGCCGAACCCGACCACGAGGCAGGCGGCGACCGCCGCACCGTGCCGCACGCCCCGCGAGGAGCGCTTCACGCGAGCTGTCGACGGCCGGTTCGGGGGGGTATGTCTGTCGGGCACCCGCCCATCGTCCCACTCCTCGCGACGCCCGGTCGACACGAGGCACGGTTTCCGTATCCTCCCCCCATGACGGGAGCCACCGGGGGACGCGGGCGCGGCACGGCCGGGCCGCCCGCCGCCGCGCGCACCCGGATGCCCCGGGACGAGCGGCGGACGCAGCTCCTGACGATCGCCGAGGAGCTCTTCGCCTCCCACGGCTACCACCACATCTCGATGGACGACATCGCGGACCGCGCCGGGGTCGGCAAGCCCGTGCTCTACCGGCACTTCCCGTCGAAGCTCGACCTCTACCTCGCGCTCATCGACGACCAGGGCGACCGCCTCGTCCGCGCCGTCCACGTCACGCTCGACCCGTTCCGCGAGCCGGCCCCCGGCATCTCCGCGAGCGACCTCGACGCTCTCGCGGTCGACGGTCTCGCCGTGATCGAGGGCATCGTCCGGGCGTACGTCGCCTACGCGCGCACGGCCGGCAGGTCCGCGGCGCTGCTCTTCGAGTCCGACGTCATGCGCGACCCGGTGGTGCGGGCGCGGGTGCTCGCTCCCGACGCCCGCATCGCGGGGGCGTTCGCCGACGTGCTCGTCCGGATCACCGACCTCGACGCCGACGAGGCGCTCGTCGTCTCGCGGACGTGCACGGCCGTGGGCCGGGCGGCGGCGACCGAGGCCGTCCGTCCGGACGGGACCGCGTCGGCCGACGACGTCACGCGTCTCGTCCCGCGCCTCGTCTGGCGCGGCGTGCACGGGATGCTGCGCCGTCCGCGGACCGGAGCGCCGGACGCCGCGGGGGCGCCGCCCGCCGGCGTCGCCACCGGACCGGGCGCCGCGCTCGACGGCTCGGCCGCGGGAATCTGACTACTATCGAACGCGTTGTCGCCGGTGGGACGCCCACGGGCGGACCGAGGCCCGTCGTCGCTGCGCCTGGCGCAGCCGCTGTGAGGAGATCTGAGTGGAAGTCACGATCGGTGTGCAGAACCTGGCCCGCGAGCTCGTCGTCGACACGGACCTGTCCGCCGAGGCCGTGGCGACGGCCGTCGCCGACGCGCTCGGCGGCGCCCCCGCCCTCGAGCTCACCGACTCGCGCGGTCGCCGCGTGATCATCCCGACGGCGTCGCTCGGCTACGTCGAGATCGGCACGGAGGAGCAGCGCAAGGTCGGTTTCGGCTCTCTCTGACCGCCTCGACCTGACCGTCACGACAGCCGCCGTCGCGCCCCCGGGCGCGGCGGCGGCTTCGTCATGCTGCCAGACCCAGGCGGTCCATGCGCCGGGAGTGCTCCGCCGTGAGGCGCGAGAAGACCCACGACTGCGTCGCGGGCGCCGGTCCGGTCGACGCGGCCCCGGCCGTCGCGTCGGTCCCCGCGGCGACGAGACGCGCGAGCGCGGGCCGCTGGGCGAGGACGACGCCGACGACGCCCAGCGCCTCGCCGACGAGGCGCCGGCCCCACAGCGCGAGCCGGGACGCGAGCACCGGGTCCGCGGCGGCGGCGTCCGCGATGACCGGGGCGTAGCGCTGCGACGGCGTGTCCTGCGTGAGCGCCTCCACGACGACGTCGCGCGACCGCTCGTCGAGGCCCTGCGCGGCGAGCAGGCAGAAGTCGTCGGCGACGCCCTGGCCCACGTACCCCTTGAGGATCCCCTCCCACCACGTGCTGGGGCGGGTGCGCGCGTCGAAGTCGTCGAACAGGCCGTCGAACGCGGTCATGCAGTCGGCGGGGTCCCCGCCCAGCTCGTCGACGCGGACGAGGACGCGCTCCTGCCGGTCGAGCATCGCCGCCGCGAGCCGCGAGAGCGCCTGCCGCTGCCGCAGCGTCGGGGCGTGGGCGGCGTCGCCCGCGAGGCGGCCGAAGCTCGCGAGCTCGGTGTAGGCGACGAGGCCGAGCAGCTCGACGGCGTCCGCGTGGTCCGCCGTGTGCAGGGTCAGGGGGCTCGCGTGCTCGGCGTCGCTCATCGGGCCAGGATAGTTCTCCGATATCATGGCCGACGTACATCGGTTGCCCGGTCGTCCAGACCTCACGCTCGTCACGCGAACGACGACGGCACGGCACGGTCCGCAGCGCGGGCCGGGCCACGACATTCACGATCGGCTGCCGGCCACGAGGCGCGTACGACCGCGACCGGGAGGCTCTCCGGTACCGGGCCCACGACGGGCCCGCGGACGGTCGTGCGTGCCCGAACGAGACAGAGGCACCAGTGACCACCACAGACGCGACCAGCACCGACGCGACCCCTGACGTGAGCGCGGACGCGACGACCGTCGCCGCGAGCGTCCACGCGGACAACACCACCTTCGCCGACTTCGGCGTGCGCCAGGAGATCGTCGACGCGCTCTCCGACGCGGGGATCGTCCAGCCCTTCCCCATCCAGGCGATGACGCTGCCCGTCGCCATGTCCGGCCACGACATCATCGGCCAGGCCAAGACCGGTACGGGCAAGACCCTCGGCTTCGGCGTGCCGCTGCTGCACCGCGTCGTCGCCCCGGGCGAGCCCGGGTTCGACGAGCTCCCCTCCCCCGGCAAGCCGCAGGCGCTCGTCGTCGTCCCGACGCGCGAGCTCGCCGTCCAGGTCGCGAACGACCTCACCACGGCCTCCAAGCGCCGCTCGGTGCGCATCGTCCAGCTCTACGGCGGCCGTGCGTACGAGCCGCAGGTCGAGGCGCTGACGCGCGGTGTCGAGGTCGTCGTGGGCACCCCCGGCCGCATGATCGACCTCATGAACCAGGGCCATCTCAACCTCGCGCGCGCCGCGACCGTGGTCCTCGACGAGGCGGACGAGATGCTCGACCTCGGGTTCCTCCCGGACGTCGAGAAGATCCTGGCACGCACGCCCGCGCAGCGGCACACGATGCTCTTCTCGGCGACCATGCCGGGCGCCGTCGTCTCGATGGCGCGCCGCTACATGAAGCAGCCGACGCACATCCGTGCGAACGACCCCGACGACGGCGGCCAGACGGTCAAGAACATCGAGCAGGTCGTCTACCGCGCGCACGCGCTGGACAAGGTCGAGATGCTCGCGCGCATCCTCCAGGCAGACGGCCGCGGCCGCACGATCGTGTTCGCCCGGACCAAGCGCACCGCGGCGAAGGTCGCCGACGAGCTCGTCGACCGCGGCTTCGCGGCCGGCTCGATCCACGGCGACCTGGGCCAGGGTGCGCGCGAGCAGGCGCTGCGCGCGTTCCGCAACGGCAAGATCGACGTGCTCGTCGCGACGGACGTCGCGGCGCGCGGCATCGACGTCGAGGACGTCACCCACGTCGTGAACTACCAGTGCCCCGAGGACGAGAAGACCTACCTGCACCGCACCGGCCGCACCGGCCGCGCGGGCAACAAGGGCACCGCGGTCACGTTCGTCGACTGGGACGACATCCCCCGCTGGTCGCTCATCGACAAGGCCCTCGACCTCGGCATCCCCGAGCCGGTCGAGACGTACTCGAGCTCGCTGCACCTGTACACGGACCTGCACATCCCCGAGGGCACCAAGGGCCGCCTCCCCAAGGACCGACGCACCCTCGCCGGGCTCGACGCGGAGGAGATCGAGGACCTCGGCGAGACCGGCAAGCGGCACACGCCGGCCGGCGGTTCGCGCGGTCGCCAGGGCGGCCGGTCCGACGGTGGGCACCGCCGGGGCGACCAGGGCGACGGCGGTCGCTCGGGCGGCCAGGGCCGCTCGGGCGGGCGTCGCGCGGAGGGCGAGCGCTCGAGCAGCCGTCGCGAGGGCGAGCAGACCGACGCCACCGCGGGCGCGCCGTCCGAGAACGCGCCGTCCGAGGGCGGCGAGCGCCGTCGTCGGTCCCGGAACCGTCGCCGCACGCGCGGCGGCCGCCCCGTCGAGCAGCAGGGCGGCGCCGAGGCGGCCGCCCAGCCCGCGGAGTAGTCCGCCGCCGGGCCCCGTCCCGTAGTCCGACGACGAACCCCGGGTCCCTCCCCACGGCCACCGCGCCGTGGGGAGGGACCCGGGGTTCGTCGCGTCCGGGAGCGTCCCGGTCAGTGCACGTGCGCGTCCCGACCCGCGAACCACACGGCGACGCCCTGGACCGCCGCCGCGGCGACGAGCAGGAGGAGCGGCAGCGTCCATGCGCCGGTGGCGTCGTGCGCGAGCCCGAGGCCGAGCGGCCCGGTCGCGGCGAGCAGGTAGCCGGCGCTCTGCGCCATGCCGGAGAGCTCGGACGTGTGGGCGGCGTCGCGGGCGCGCAGGGCCATGAGGGTGAGCGCGAGGCTGATGCCGCCGCCCTGGCCGAGGCCCACGAGCACGACCCAGAGCGCCGCGGCGCCGGGTGCGAGGGCCAGCCCGAGCAGACCGGAACCGACGAGCACGACGAGCACGATCCCGATGCCCCGCTGGCGGCGCATGCGCCCGGCGAGCACCGGGGTCACGAACGACCCGAGGATGCCCGCGAGGTTGCACAGCGCGAGGAGCCAGCCGCCCGCCTCCGGGGTCCTGCCGAGCGCGACCATGATCTCCGGGAGCCACGCGTTCACGGCGTAGAACGACAGCGACTGCATGCCCATGACGACCGTGACGGCCCAGGCGAGCGGGCTCCGCCACACCGCGGAACGGGCGACCCCGGCCCCGGCACCCGCGCCGAACGCCGTCGCGCCGGCCGGGTCGGGCCGCAGCGCGCGCGGCACCCACACGAGCACCCCGAGGACGGCGAGCACGCCCCACGTAGCGAGCGCGCCGCGCCAGTCGAGACCGGCCGCGGTCGCGACCGGGAGGGTGAGCCCCGCGGCGAGCGCGGCGCCACCCGACAGCGCCATCGAGTACAGGCCCGTCATGAGGCCGATGCGGTCGGCGAAGTCGCGCTTGATGAGCGCGGGCAGCAGGACGTTCCCGAGGCCGATCGCGCACCCGGCGACCACGGTCCCGGCGAACAGGCCCCACGTCTCGGGGACGAGCCGGAGCGCGAAGCCGACGCACAGCACGACGAGGCTCACGAAGAGCGCACGCTCGAGCCCCCAGCGCCGCGCGAGCACGGGCGCGAGCGGCGCGAGGAGCCCGAAGCAGAGGACGGGCAGCGTCGTGAGCACGCCCGCCGCCGCCGCACTGAGCCCCAGGTCGGCGCGGATCTCGCCCAGCACGGGCGAGATCGACACGACGGCGGGGCGCAGGTTGAGCGAGGCGAGGACGATCGCGACGACCGCCCCCACCCCCAGCGGACGGCGCAGCCCGCTCACGCGTCGACCTCCCCGGCTCCCGCGCGACCGGGGCGTTCCGCAGCAGCCTCCACGAGCTGCGCGCGCACGGCGTCGATCGTCGCAGCCACCGCGCCCTCGGCCGCGTCGGCGTCACCGGCCCGGATCGCGGCCACGACCTCCTCGTGCCCGGGGACGTCGCGGTGGTGGCGGCGCTGCTCCCCCGTCGGGAAGGTCCGGACGAGCGCGTGGTCGAGGCCGTCGTAGAGGTCGGCGAGCAGCGGGTTGCCGGCCGCGCGCACGACCTCGGCGTGGAACGCGACGTCGGCGGCCTGGAAGGTGTCCTCGTCGCCGTCGCGGGCCGCGGCCTGGGCCGCGAGCGCGGCGTCGAGCCGGGCGAGCGCGCTCGTGTCGTGCCGTCCCGCCGCCGCCCGCGCCGCCCCCCGCTCGAGGATGCCGCGCACGTCGAGCACGTGGAAGGCGTCGGTGGTGCGCGCGCGGCGGGCGAGAGCGGCGTCGAGGCCGTCGGCCGCGCGGACGTAGGTGCCGTCGCCGCGCCGGGGCTCGAGCACGCCCGCGTGCTCGAGCGCGCGCACGGCCTCGCGCACGGTGTTGCGACCCACGCCGAGCTCGGCCACGAGCTCGGGCTCCGGCGGGATCCGTGTGCCCACCGGCCACTCTCCCCGAGCGATGCGCTCGCTGAGCCGTTCGACGACGAGCTCGGACACCTTGCGGGGCGGGACGATCGGCTGGTTCACCGAAAGAACCTAACATCCCCTGTTTGCTCTCGGCGCCGACGGCGGGTCGTACGGGGTCTCTGGTCAGGGGCGGCGCGGACCTCCACACGCCAGGACGGAGATGGGACCGCGATCCCGGACGCCGGACGTCCGCCTCAGTCGTCCCAGCGCACGTCGTGCACCCGGTTCCACCCGATGCCCGCGGCGTCCCACCGGGGAGCCTGCCGCACGATCCGCGCCTCGAAGTCCTCGAAGTCGCGGTCGGCCTGGGCGGTCCACGCCACCTCGGCGAGCGCGGGCAGGCGGGGGAAGGTCATGAGGTCCACGTAGACGTCGACGTCGACGAACTCGTCGGTGCTCGTCGGCAGGTGCGTGAGGCTGTCCGGGTAGGAGCGGTCCGACCACAGGGGCGCCTCGACCCCGGCGACACGTCCGGCGACGTCGACCTTCCGCTCCGGGTCGAGGGTCGACGTCAGCTCCGTCTCCGGGTCCCACGAGTACGCGCGCTCGAGGTCGATCCGCGCGGCCCACTCGAGCCCGTACGGGGTGAGGTCGTCGTACCTCATGTCGAGGTACGTCCGGTCCGCGGGCGACATGACGAGGTCGGCGCCCGCGGCGAGCGCCGCGCGGACCTCCTGGACGTCCGCGGTCTCGCGCGCGGTCCCGATGAGCCCCTGGTTGCGCTCGCCCACGCCCCAGTACTGGATCAGGCTGCCCTCCGGCAGGGTCGCGCCCTGAGCCCACTGGTGCCAGCCCATGACCGTGCGCCCGTGCTCCTCCGCGACGATCTCGTTCGCCGCCGCGGTGTAGTTCTCGTACCACCCCTCGGCAGGGCTGGGGGCCTCGTCCCCGCCCAGGTGGACGTACGGGCCCGGGTTCTGCGCGACCACGGCCGCGAGCACGGTGTCGAGGTACTCCCGGACCGCCGGCATGTTCTCGTCGCTCGAGCAGATCATGGGGTTGTTCACCTCCGGTCCCCAGTACGGCTCGCCGGGCGTCCCGTCGCAGCGCAACGACCCCAGGACGGACTGCGCGGCGAGCGTGTGCCCGGGCCCGTCGATCTCGGGGACGACGGTGACGAAGCGCTCGGCCGCGTAGTCGACGATCTGCGCGTACTCCTCGGGCGTGTAGAACCAGGGCCCGCCCGTCCCCGGCGGCCACCCCTCCTGCGTCCGACCGCCCACCTCGGTCAGCCCTGGCAGGCCGTCGACCGTGAGCCGCCAGCCCTGGTCGTCGGACAGGTGCAGGTGCAGCACGTTGAGGCGGTAGTCCGCGAGGTGGTCGACGAACCGCTGGACGTCCTCGACCGGGGCGAAGCGCCGCGCGACGTCGAGCATCGCGCCGCGGTACGCGTAGCGCGGCGCGTCCGCGATCTCGACCGCCGGCACCTCCCACGCGACGCCGTCGGCCGGGGCGGACGCCTCGACCTCGGGGGGCAGGAGCTGGAGCAGCGTGCGCGTGCCGCGGTACAGGCCTGCGGGCGTCGTGCTGGCGAGCACGACGCCGTCCTCCCCGGCTTCGAGGGTGTAGGCCTCGGCCGCGGGGTCGTCGAGCAGGCCGTGAGGGTCCCAGGACTCGCCGCCCGGCTCGAGCCGGAGCACCACGGACCCCGCCTCCCCGGCAGGCTCGACCCCGGCAGGCTCGTCCCCGGCGTCCCCGGCGTCCCTGGCGTCCCCGAGGACCGGCTCGACCGGAAGGTCGAGCGCCGTGGGCGTCCGTAGCTCCGCGGCGAGCAGCTCGCCCACGCGGACCGCGCCCTCCTGCCCGACGGCGCTGCCCGCCGCCGCGTCGACGACGACCCGGGTCGCGTCGTCGAGCACGAAGGGCGCGGCGTCCGAGACCTCGACCGACGCCGGGAGCGGGACGAGCCCGAGCTCCTGCGCGTTCGGCGCCCCGCCGGGGGCGGACGTGCAGCCGGCGAGGGCCACGACCCCGCCCACCCCGATCGCGGTGAGCACGGCGAACGTCGGTCGCGCCGAGCGCCTGCCAGCATTCATGAGGACCCCTGCCGAACTCGCCGCGCGGACGGCCGTCGTCCGCACCGCTGCCGACCCTAGCGCTCCCCCGCCGGCCGCCGCGAGGTCTTTCGCGACGCCCCCAGGTACCGCGCCAGGAGCCGCACCTCGTGCGCCGCGGCACGACCCGCCGCGCAGCGGGCGTCAGGCTGTCTGGACGAACTGCGTGACGGCGTCGGCGACGAGCTGGACCGCGATGGCCGCGAGCAGGAGGCCGGCGATGCGCGTGACGAGGATGGTCCCGGAGTCGCCGAGCACGCGGTTGATCACGTTCGCGAAGCGCATGGAGAGCCAGAGGCACACGTGCACCGCGACGACGCCCGCGACGATCGCGACCCACTCCGCGACGCCGCCCCCGCGCTCCCCCGCGCGCTGCACGAACACCATGGTCGCGACGATCGCGCCCGGGCCCGCGAGCAGCGGCGTCCCGAGCGGTACGAGCGCGACGTTGACGCCCTTGTTGCCCGACGGCTGCGGCTCCTCCATCTTGCCCGTGAGCAGCTCCATCGCGACGAGGAGCAGCAGCAGGCCGCCCGCGGTCTGGAGCGCGGGCAGCGAGATGTGCATGTAGCTGAGGATCTGCTGGCCGAACGCCGCGAACGCGACGATCACGCCGAACGCGACGAGGATCGCGGTGCGCGCCGCCTGGTTGCGCTGCTTGGCACCCATCGCGCTCGTCAGGCCCAGGAACACCGGCACGGTGCCGGGCGGGTCCATGATGACGAACAGGGTGACGAAGACCTCCGTGAAGAGCCGGACGTCGAAGACCTCGTTCATCGTCCGATCATCGGATCACGTCCAACTGTCCCAGCTCCTCGATCTGCTCCAGCACGGTCGGTGCTGTCGTGTTCTCCCCGAGCCGGTTCGGTTTGCCGGCTCCGTGGTAGTCGCTCGACCCGGTGACGAACAGGCCCAGGGTGCGGGCCAGGTCCTCGAGCCGTGCGCGCTGACGCTCGTCGTGGTCGCGGTGGAACACCTCGAGCCCGACGAGGCCCGCCGCGGTCATCTCCTCGATCACCGCGTCGGACACGACGCGCCCTCGCCCGTCCGCGCCCGGGTGGGCGAAGACGGGGACGCCCCCCGCGGCACGGATCCCCCGCACCGCCGCGACGGCGTCGGGCGCGTAGTGGGGCACGTAGTACGGGGTGTCGGTGGCGAGGATCGTCGCGAACGCCGCCGAGCGGTCGGGCGAGAGCCCTGCCGCGACGAGCGCGTCCGCGATGTGCGGTCGCCCGATCGTCGTGCCCTCGACGGTCTGCGCGAGCACATCATCCCACGTGATCGGGTAGTCCTCGGCGATGAGGTCGACCATCCGCCGGGCCCGGCTCGTGCGCGCGTCGCGCGTGCGGTCGAGCTCCGCGAGGAGCGCCGCGTGCGCGGGGTCGTGCAGGTAGGAGAGCAGGTGCACGCTGATGCGACCCGAGCGCGCCGAGATCTCCGCGCCGCGCACGAGGGCGACGCCGTGGCGCAGCGCGGCGTCCGTCGCCTGCGCCCAGCCGGCGGTCGTGTCGTGGTCCGTGAGCGCGACGACGTCCAGCCCGGCCGCGGCCGCGGCTTCGACGACCTCCCCCGGCGCGTCCGTGCCGTCCGACGCGGTCGAGTGGGTGTGGAGGTCGATGCGCACGGGACCCAGGATAGTGACGGCACACGGGGTCGGCGGCACGGGACCCGCACACGATGTGCACACAGGGCGCGGCCCCTCCCCACGGCCGTCCCAGGCTGGGGTGCCACAGTCGGGAGCGATGACCCCCACGACGCACGCCCCCGCCCCCTCCCCCGTCGCCCTCCTCACCCCGCCCGGCCACCGCACCGACGCGTCCGCCGACGGTTCCGAGCGCCCGCCCGCCGTCGTCTTCGTGCACGGCATGCGCACGTCCGGCGCGATCTGGGACCGCCAGGTGGAGCACGTGCGCGCGCTGGGGCACGACGCCGTCGCCGTGGACCTGCCCGCGCACGGCGCCCGCGCGCACGAGCGATTCACGCTCGACCGGTCCTTCGAGGTGATCGACGAGGCCGCCGCCTCGTTCGGCCCGGGCCGCCGGGTCGTCCTGGTCGGGCTCTCGCTCGGCGGATACACCTCGCTCGCCTGGGCGGCCCGCCGCCCGGCCCGCCTCGCGGGCGTCGTCGCCGCGGCCTGCACGTCCGACCCCAAGGGCAAGCCCGTCGCGCTCTACCGCGACGTCGCGCGCCTCGTCGTCGCGGGCGGGGGCGCCGTCGGGCGCGGTGCTCGCTGGGCCGCGCGCACGAGCGCGGCCGCGTGGGGCACGATCGCCCGGGGCGGGCGCTCGCTCCCGGGCGGTGCGGCGTCGTCCTACGCGCTCGCCGGCCCGGCCGACACGGGCACGCCGACCCCGGCCGCGCCCGGCTGGCACGTCGTCACGGATGCCCTCTCCCAGCTCGCGGGCCGCTCGTGGCTGGCCCACGTGCGCGACGTCGACGTGCCGGTGTGGCTCGTCAACGGCGCCCGCGACCACATGCGGCTCGACGAGCAGCGCTATCTCGCCGCGGCCGCGGACGCCGCGCTCGTCGTCGTGCCGCGCGCCGGTCACGACGTCAACAGCGAGGCCCCCGAGGCGTTCAACCGCGTGCTCGGGCGCGCGCTCGCGGACTTCGGCCGCGTGCGCGGTGCGAGACTGGGGGCATGACCGACGCCACCCCCGTCACGCCCGAGCCCACGTCCGAGACGCCCGACCGGGCCCCCGAGCACGCCGGCGAGGGCCAGGACCTGGCCGCGCGCGGCAGCAACCGCTCGCAGCGCCCCGACTCCGACGCGTTCAAGGCCTTCATCACGAGCGGCTGGGCTCCGCGCGCGGAGCTCCACGTCGAGCCCCTCCCGGCCGCCGCGTTCACCGTCGCCCGCCGCGCCGCGCTGTCCGCCCGGTTCCCGGGCGCGCGCCTCGTGGTGCCCGCCGGCCCGCTGAAGACGCGCTCGAACGACACCGACTACCGGTTCCGCCCGCACTCGGCGTTCGCGCACCTCACCGGCTACGGGACGGACCAGGAGCCCGACGCGGTGCTCGTGCTGCACCCCGTGGAGCCCGGGACCGGCGACGGCGGCTCCGACCACCACGCCGTGCTCTACGTGCGCCCGCTCGCCGCGCGCGACACCGAGGAGTTCTACGCCGACTCGCGCTACGGCGAGTTCTGGGTGGGCGCGCGACCGTCGCTCGACGACGTCACGACCGCCACCGGCGTCGAGGCCCGCCACGTGGACGAGCTGCGCGACGCGCTCGCGAAGGACGTCGGCCCGGGCGGGGTGACGCTGCTCGTCGTCGCGGGCGCCGACGAGGCCGTCGAGGCGCTCGTCGAGGCGATCCGCGCCGAGGCCGGGCTGGACGACGTCGAGGCCGCCCAGGACGAGCAGCTCACCGAGGCCGAGTGGCTCGCGCGCGCGGAGGCCGCCTACAGGCGCACGGACGCCGCGCTCGTCGAGGCAGTCTCCGAGCTGCGGCTCGTCAAGGACGCGCACGAGGTCGAGCAGATGCGCGAGGCCGTCGCCGCGACGATCGCGGGCTTCGAGGAGGTCGTGCGGAACCTGGCGCGCGCCGTCGAGCACCGGCGCGGCGAGCGCGTCATCGAGACGACGTTCGACGCGCACGCGCGCCTCGAGGGCAACACGGTCGGCTACGAGACGATCGCCGCGGCCGGCGAGCACGCGACGACGCTGCACTGGATCCGCAACGACGGTGTCGTGCGCACGGGCGAGCTCGTGCTGCTCGACGCGGGCGTCGAGGTCGACTCGCTCTACACCGCGGACGTCACGCGCACGCTGCCCGTGGACGGCGAGTACACCGAGGTCCAGCGGCGCGTGTACCAGGCGGTGCTCGACGCCGCGGACGCCGCGTTCGCCGTCGCCGTGCCGGGCGCGCGCTTCCGCGACGTGCACGCCGCCGCGATGGAGGTCGTCGCCGCGCGCCTCGAGGAGTGGGGCCTGCTCCCGGTGAGCGCCGCCGAGTCGCTGTCACCCGACGGGCAGCAGCACCGCCGCTGGATGGTGCACGGCACGAGCCACCACCTCGGCCTCGACGTGCACGACTGCGCCCAGGCGCGCCGCGAGCTCTACCTCGACGGGGTCCTGGAGCCCGGCATGGTCTTCACGATCGAGCCGGGCCTGTACTTCAAGGCGGACGACCTCGCCGTCCCGGAGGAGTACCGGGGCATCGGCGTCCGCATCGAGGACGACGTGCTCGTGACGGCCGACGGCAACGAGAACCTCTCGGCCGCGCTCCCCCGCCGCCCCGAGGACGTCGAGGCCTGGATGGCGCGCCTGCGCGGCTGATCCGCGTCCGTCAGGCGGGGCGCTCGGGCTGGTCGGGCTGGTCGGGCTGCTGCGCCCCGGGCGCAGGCTGGGCGTCGGGCTGGGCGTCGGCGGGCTGGTCCGACGTCGGGCGCATGGCGCCGTAGCGCGGCTCTCCGGTCGGCGTGGTCCAGCGGGGGTCGGGGGTCCGGGCCGGCGGCGCGACCGGGGGCGTGGGCGCGGAAGCGGGAGCTGCGGCCGCCGGCGGCTCGGGCGCCGGCGCGGTCGGTGCGGGAGGCGGGGTCGCCCCGGGCGTGCCCCACGTCGGGTTCGCGGGGGCGGCCGGCGCGCGGACCCCGCCCGCGCCCTCCGGCATCCGCGACAGGAGCTGGCGCGCGTCGCCCGCGCGCTCGGGAGCGCAGAGGATCCCGTACGACGACGCGACGATCTGGCTCTGCGACGTGAAGTCGCGCTTGCCCTGCGTGAGCGCGTACGACAGCACCGAGAAGAGCAGCCCGAACCCGGCGCCGATCCCGATGGCGGTGAGCACGAACGCGCCGTCACCGGAGAAGAGGAACAGCAGCAGACCGACGAAGAGGCCGAACCACGCGCCGGACGCCGCGCCCGCGATCGCGACGCGCCCGTACGTGAGCCGGCCCGTCACGCGCTCGACCATCTTGAGGTCGGTGCCGACGATCGTCACGAGCTCGACCGCGAACTTGTTGTCGGAGAGGAAGTCGACCGCCTTCTGCGCCTCGAGGTAGGTCGCGTACGACGCGATCTCCTCACCGCGGGGCGGGGTGGGGACACGGGGGACGGCACCCGGGCGTGACATGCTCATTCGCCCAGTCTGTCCTACTCGTGCTGCCGGCGCGAGGCCCGCGCTCCCGCGCGTCCGCGGCTCCGGACCGCCCGGGGGCGCCACCCACCGGAGGAACGCGCGGCGACCGGGGCGCGTGCGTAGGCTGGCCGCGTGAGCGCAGCCACCACCGTCTTCGTCGCGCGTCTGGCCGGGACCAGCGTGTTCGACCCCATCGGCGACCAGGTCGGACGGGTGCGGGACGTCGTCGTGCTCATCCGGCCCAAGGGCGCGCCCCGCGCCGTGGGCCTCGTCGTGGAGGTGCCGGGACGACGCCGCGTCTTCCTCCCTCTCACGCGCGTCACGAGCATCGACGCCGGCCAGGTCATCTCCACGGGCCTGGTGAACATGCGGCGGTTCGAGCAGCGCGCGATGGAGACGCTCGCGGTGAGCGAGCTGCTGGAGCGCACGGTCGAGCTCGTCGACGGGTCGGGCTCGGCGACGATCGAGGACCTCGCGATCGAGCGGCAGCGCACCGGGGACTGGCTCGTCACCAAGCTGTACGTGCGGCGCAGGGCCCAGCACAAGGGCACGCTCGGCCTGCGCCGGCGGGGCGACGCCATCGTCGTCGACGTCGGGGCGGTCACCGGCCTCGCGGGCGGCACCGAGGCGCAGGGCGCCGCCATGCTCCTCGCCGCCTACGACGACCTCAAGCCCGCCGACCTCGCCGACGTCATCCACGACCTGGGCGACACGCGCCGGCTCGAGGTCGCGGGCGCGCTCGACAACGAGCGGCTCGCCGACGTCCTCGAGGAGCTTCCGGAGGACGACCAGGTCGCGATCCTCTCCGGCCTCGACACCGACCGCGCCGCGGACGTCCTCGAGGCGATGCAGCCCGACGACGCGGCGGACCTGCTGCACGAGCTCCCGGAGGCGCAGGCGGCCCAGCTCCTCGAGCTCATGGAGCCGGAGGAGGCACGCGACGTGCGCCGCCTGCTCGCCTACGCGGAGGACACCGCGGGCGGCCTCATGACCTCCGAGCCGGTCGTGCTCGGCCCCGAGACGACGATCGCCACGGCGCTCGCGCAGATCCGGCGCAAGGACCTCGCCCCCGCGCTCGCGTCCATGGTGTTCGTCGCGCGCCCCCCGCTCGAGACGCCGACCGGCCGGTTCCTCGGCGTCGCGCACTTCCAGCGGCTGCTGCGCGAGCCCCCGCACGCCGCCGTCGGGTCGGTGCTCGACTCCGACGTCGAGGGCGTCGCGCCCGACGCCCCGCTGGGGCGCGTCACGCGCATCCTCGCGACCTACGACCTCCTGTGCGTGCCCGTGCTCGACGCGGAGAAGCGCCTGCTCGGCGCGATCAGCGTCGACGACGTGCTCGACCACATGCTGCCCGACGACTGGCGCGAGACGGACGACGACGTGGACACCGAGCAGGCGCGCGCCGCGCTCGCCCCCGGCTCGCTGCCGCGTCCCGCGGCCCGCGGCGGCGCGACGGGGGTGACCCGTGGCTGACCGCCTCGACACGCCGAAGAGCGCGCGGCGCTCCCTCATCCCGCGGGTCAAGGTCGATCAGGACGCGGTGGGCCGGGCGACCGAGGGCATCGCCCGGTTCCTCGGCACGCCCCGGTTCCTCGTCTACCTCACCGTGTTCTGCGCGGTGTGGATCATCTGGAACTCGTGGGGGCCGGAGGGCCTGCGGTTCGACTCCGCGGAGTTCGGGTTCACGGCGCTCACGCTCATGCTCTCGCTCCAGGCGTCGTATGCGGCGCCCCTCATCCTGCTCGCGCAGAACCGCCAGGACGACCGCGACCGCGTGACCGCCGAGCAGGACCGCCAGCGCGCCGAGCGCAACCTCGCCGACACCGAGTACCTCGCGCGCGAGATGGCCGCCCTGCGCATCGCGCTGAGCGAGGTCGCCACCCGCGACTTCGTCCGCTCGGAGATCCGCAACCTGCTCGAAGAGCTCGAGGAGAAGTCGACCCGTCCGGCCGACGACGAGCCTGCCGACCGCTGACGTCGAGGTCGCCGGGCCCCTACTGCGTCCCCTCGGCCGCCACGCGGCGCAGGCGCTCGACGAGCGCCGGGTCGCCCTCGACGGTCAGGCCGGCAGCCGTCCCACGGCCCCACAGCCACAGGTCCAGGGCCCACGCGGGACCGGCCACCTGCGTCGTGGTCGAGCCGGGCAGGTCGACGAGCTGCGCGACGTCGAGGTCGTACGCGGTGCCCGACTCCGGGCCCGTCCCCGTGAAGCGCCCGAACGCGAGCTCCCAGCTCCGGGGCCTCTCCCCGAACCCGTCCACGACCACCGACACCGTCGCGCCGTCGGGCGTGAACACGCCCCAGCCGGGCACGCCGTCGACCATGACCGACAGCACCTCGTCGACGCCGTCCGCCGCGACGACCGGGTCGGCGGGCGTCACGTCCCGACCGGCCGTGAGCTCCGCGTCCGCGCGGTGGATCAGCGCCTCGTGCGCCTGTCGGCGCAGGACCCAGCCGACGTGGCGGCCCTCCTCGTGCCACGACCAGCAGGGCTCCTCGGGGTCCCGGCCGGTGAGCGCGGCGACGAGCCGGCTCGTCGAGCGCTGGAGCAGCGCGGGCAGCTCGGCGTCCGACGACGGGCGGGCGAGCGGGTCGACGTCGTCGCCGTCGAGCCCCCGCCCGGGCGCAGGCCCGACGACGCGCGCCCAGAAGTCCTGCACCTCCGCGAGGTGGTAGAGCAGGTCCGCTCCCGTCCACTCGGGGCACGACGGCACGCGCGCGTCCGGGAGCGCGCTCCGCACGGCGTCGCCGAACAGCTCGCTGTCCCGTGCGAGGGAGGCCAGGGCGTCCATCCGAGCACGGTAGACCCGTTCGGCGCACCACGGCCTGCGATGCCGCTCACGTCCGTCCCGGGACCTAGGGCCCGGCGGACGGTGCCGCGTGCACGCCTACGATGGGTCCATGCCCGACCCCGCCGCAGACCAGCTCGAGCACGCCGTCCGGCAGGCCCTCTCCGCGGTCCTCGACCCGGAGATCCGCCGCCCCGTCACGGACCTCGGCATGATCCGCTCGGTCGCGGTCGCGCCCGGTGCGCCGGGCGCGGTCGTGACGGTGGGCGTGGACCTCACGGTCGCGACGTGCCCCATGCGCGACACCCTGTCGCGCGACGTCGACGCGGCCGTCCGCGCGGTCGACGGCGTGGCGGACGTGCGCGTCGAGCTGGGCGTCATGAGCGCGGAGCAGCGCGCGGAGCTGCGCACGATGCTGCGCGGCGGCGTGGGCGAGCCCGAGATCCCGTTCGCGAAGCCGGAGTCGCTGACGCGGGTCTACGCGATCGCGTCGGGCAAGGGCGGGGTGGGCAAGTCGTCCGTCACGGCGAACCTCGCGGTCGCGCTCGCGGCCCAGGGTCTCGAGGTCGGCGTCGTCGACGCGGACATCTACGGGTTCTCCATCCCGCGCATGCTGGGCGTCGACCGGCAGCCCACGCGCGTCGACAACATGCTGCTGCCGCCGATCGCGCACGGCGTGAAGGTCGTCTCGATCGGCATGTTCGTCCCGCCCGGCCAGCCGGTCGTGTGGCGCGGACCGATGCTGCACCGCGCCCTCCAGCAGTTCCTCGCGGACGTCTTCTGGGGCGATCTCGACGTGCTGCTCCTCGACCTGCCGCCCGGGACGGGCGACATCGCGATCTCCGTGGCGCAGCTCCTGCCGGGCAGCGAGATCGTCGTGGTCACGACACCGCAGGTCGCGGCCGCCGAGGTCGCGGAGCGCGCGGGCTCGGTCGCCACGCAGACGCAGCAGGGCGTCGTGGGCGTCGTCGAGAACATGTCGTGGCTCGAGCAGCCGGACGGGTCGCGGCTGGAGGTCTTCGGGTCCGGCGGCGGCGAGCGCGTCGCCGCGAACCTGTCGCGCGCCACGGGCACCACCGTCCCGCTCCTCGGCCAGGTCCCCCTCGACGTGTCGCTGCGCGAGGCCGGCGACGGCGGTACCCCGGTGGTCCTCGCCGACCCCGGTTCGCCCGCGGCCGTCGCGCTGCACGACGTCGCCCTCGGCCTCGCGCGCCGGCCGCGCGGTCTCGCGGGCCGCTCGCTCGGCGTCACGGTGGTCTGACCGAGGCCGGTCGGACCGGGCCCGCGGGTCGTCGACGTAGGGCCACCGGGCCTCCACCGCCCCATGGGGTGCCCTGCCTTCTCCCAGTGCGCCTCCGCCCGTTACCGGACAGTGACCCCACGGTGGAGAGATCACGACAGAACTCCGCCCCAGGGATGACGACGCCCGCACACCCCGCCCCCTAGCCTCGGGCTGGGCGTCCACCCGCCCGCCGCGCAGCGCCCGCTCGCCGTCCGCCACCGTCGCCCCAGGAGCCCGCACGTGGGTATCACCCGCCGGTTCGTCTTCCCCGCCCTCCGCATCGTCATCTGGGGGGTCATCGCCACCGCGCTCGCCGTGATCGCCTTCCGTTCCGCTCCCGAACCGCCCGCCGACCCGGCCGCCCCCTCCGCCGAGCTCGTCGAGCCCCGCGTGGCCGTGACCACCGGCGACGTCACGAACACCGTGACCCTGACCGGGCAGATCGTCGCCGACCCGGCGGCCCCGCAGAAGGTCACCCAGCGGGGCGTCGTGACGGCCGTGCACGCCACGCCCGGCGACGTCGTCGAGGCCGGGGCGCCGCTCCTCGAGGTGACCCTCGAGGAGCCCCGCGAGCCCCTGACCGAGACCGACCCGGAGACCGGCGAGGTCACGGTCACCGAGCGCCGGCCGAAGGTGACGAGGGAGACCGTCAAGTCCACCACCGCCGGCACGATCGCCACGTTCACGGCCCTGAAGGACCAGGAGGTCGCGGTCGGGGAGGACTTCGCGTCGGTCTCCCCCGGCACGCTCTCCGTCACGGGCAGCATGGTCGCCGAGCAGCAGTTCCGCCTGCTCCAGATCCCGACCGAGGCGACCGTCACCGTCACCGGTGGGCCCGCCCCGTTCACCTGCACCAACCTCCGCCTGGGCACGGCCGCCGCTCCCGCCGGGGCGCCCGAGGAGGGCGCGACCGACCCCGCCGCGGGCGCGACCTCGGCGAGCGTCACGTGCGCCGTCCCGGGCGACGTCACCGTCTTCGCCGGGCTCGCGGCCGAGCTCGAGATCACCGCGGGCTCGGTCGAGGGCGCCCTCGTCGTCCCCGTGACCGCGGTCCTGGGCCGGGTCGAGCAGGGCAAGGTGTGGGTCGTCGGCGCGGACGGCGAGCCCGAGGAGCGCGCCGTCACGCTCGGCCTCACGGACGGCAGCGTCGTGCAGGTCACCGAGGGGCTCGCCGAGGGCGACGAGGTCCTCGAGTTCGTGCCCGGCCAGGACGTCGTACCTGTCATGGACGGCATGACGGGCGTCGACGACAGCGGAGAGGCCGGCTACTGATGAGCCTGCTGGAGCTCGGCGGGGTCGCCCGCTCGGTGCTGCTGCCCGACGACCGGGAGCTCGAGATCCTGCGCGGCATCGACCTCACGGTCGCCGCGGGCGAGCACGTCTCGATCGTCGGCCGCTCGGGCACCGGCAAGTCCACCCTCCTCAACATCCTCGGGCTCCTCGACACCCCGACGGGCGGGGAGTACCTGCTCGACGGCGTCCCCATCGGCCGGCTCTCCGGCCGCGCCCGGGCGCGGCGCCGCGGCACGGACTTCGGGTTCGTGTTCCAGCAGTTCAACCTGCTCCAGGGCCGCACGGCGCTCGAGAACGTCGTCGCACCGCTGCTGTACGCGCGCGGACGGCAGTTCTGGCAGCGCCGGACGCTCGCCGCGGAGATGCTCGAACGGGTCGGCCTCGGCGACCGCCTCGACACGCGCCCGGAGAAGCTCTCGGGCGGGGAGCAGCAGCGCGTCGCCATCGCCCGCGCGCTCGTGCGCGTGCCGCGCGTGATCCTCGCGGACGAGCCGACCGGCGCGCTCGACGTCGACACCGGCAGCGAGGTCATGGACCTGCTGGACACCATCGCGCGCGAGAACGGGTCGGCGCTCATCGCCATCACGCACGACCTCGCCGTCGCGTCGCGCGCGGCCCGGCAGTTCCGTCTCGCCGACGGCGTGCTCGCACCGATCGCCATCAGTGCGCGCAGCGCGGGGTCGCTCGCCGCGCTCGAGGCGACGAGCGGGGACGGCGCGCGCCCGGGCACCGGCGGCGTCGGGCCCTCCGGTCCGGGCGCGCACGACGACACCGCGCCGCACGCGCTCGAGGCCGGCGACGACCAGGCGGAGCACGTCGCCCGCCCGCTGGTCGCCTCGCACGGCGCGCCCCCGCGGACGGGGGACGCCGCGTGACCGGGGTCGTCGGCGCGGTCCTCGAGGCGTGGGACGAGCTCCGCGTCCACAAGGTGCGCGTCCTGCTCGCACTCGTCGGCGTCGCCGTCGCGGTCTGCGCGATCACCGCGATCTCCGCGGCCGGCGAGATGCTGCGCCAGGTCTCCGCCGAGCAGAACGACCGGTGGAACGGGCGCGCCGCGACGCTCCAGGTGTCGGCGTGGCCGACGGGCGAGGGCGGGAGCGTCATGCCCGCTCCCGAGGAGTACGAGCGCGTGTTCGACGAGGTCGTCGAGCGCTACGCGATCGGCTACTCGTCGATGCTGCGCGACGCGCCCGCACCCGTCCGCTTCCCCGACGGCACGCGCGAGGTCTACACGACCGGCGTCGAGGCCGACTGGGCCACGATGCACCGCTTCGAGGTGACGTCGGGCCGGTGGTTCACGGATGCCGACGCCGACCGCCTCGCCCCCGCTCTCGTCGTCAACCAGGCGTTCCTCGACGCGCTCGGCGGCGTGACCGTCGCGGAGCACCCGACCGTGACGATCGGGGGCGACAACCCGGTGGTCGCGACCGTCGTCGGGGCGTTCCCCGACGACTGGCCGCAGGCCGAGCCGCAGGCCTACGTCCTCGTGGACGCCCAGTCGGCCTGGGTCACGCCCGAGTCGCTCGAGATGACCGGCCCTCCGCGACTCGAGCTGTGGGTCCCCGACGACCTCGCCGACGGGCTCGTCGAGGCGATCCAGCGCGACGTCGCCGGGGCGCTCGGCGGCACGCAGGCCGACGTCTTCCGGTCGGACTCGGCGGGCTACGCCGTCGTCGACGGCGCCATCCGCTGGGTCGTGCTCGGCGTCAGCGTGATCGCGCTCCTGCTCGGCGGGCTCGGGCTCGTCAACATCGCGCTCGTCACCGTGCGGTACCGCATCCGCGAGATCGGGATCCGCCGGAGCTTCGGCGCGAGCTCAGGACGCGTCTTCTTCTCCGTGATGATGGAGAGCGTCGTCGCGACGACCGTCGCAGGCGTGCTGGGCGTGACCGTCGCGGTCGTCGCTCTCCACAACGTCCCGCTCGACGCACTCATGGGCTCGGCCGTCCAGGACGCCCCCGGCTTCCCGTTCTCCGCCGCGGTGACGGGCATGCTCGCCGCCGTCGGGATCGGAGCGCTCGCGGGTCTCCTCCCGGCGCTCGTCGCCGTCCGGGTCAAGGTGATCGACGCGATCCGCTACTGACCCGGGCGGCCGGTCCGGCCTGTCGGGCCGGCCGCCCGGCCGCGATGTTCGGTCATGTTCGATCGTGTTGGATTTCTCGGCGATGTGGACAATAC
The DNA here is from genome assembly GCF_006539945.1 of Cellulosimicrobium cellulans. Lineage (GTDB taxonomy): Bacteria > Actinomycetota > Actinomycetes > Actinomycetales > Cellulomonadaceae > Cellulosimicrobium > Cellulosimicrobium cellulans. The sequence continues at coordinate 57,386 of NZ_BJNZ01000026.1, forward strand.
TGTTCGCATGCTCGCCTCACAGCGCCAGGAGCGCATCCTCGCGGAGATCCGGGATCACGGCGCGGTCCGCATCGGCGACCTGACCCGGGAGCTCGGGGTGTCGGACATGACGATCCGGCGCGACCTCGTCGAGCTCGCCGACCAGGGCCTGGTCCGCAAGGTCCACGGGGGCGCCGTCGCCCCGCACACCACCGCGCACGAGCCGGGCTTCGCCGCCAAGAGCTCGCGCGAGGCCGCGGAGAAGGAGGCCATCGCGACGGCCGCCGCTCGCCTCATCACCGCGAACGCGTCGGTCGCGCTGAGCGCCGGCACGACGACCCACCTGCTCGCCGCCCGCATCGCCGCGGACCCCGCGCTGCGCCCCCTGACGGTCGTCACGAACTCCCTCCCGGTCGCCGAGATCCTGCACCGGGCGAACGACCCGCGCCTGGAGACGATCCTCACGGGCGGCAGCCGCACCCCGTCCGACGCGCTCGTCGGCCCGCTCGCGGAGGCCGCGCTCGCGGGCCTGCGCGTCGACCTCGCGTTCGTCGGGGCGCACGGCGTGGACCCGGAGATCGGGCTCACGACCCCGAACCTGGACGAGGCCGCGACCAATCGCGCGCTCATCGAGTCCGCGGGCCGCACCGTCGTCCTCGCCGACCACACGAAGTGGCACACGACAGGGCTGCGCGTCTTCGCGACGTTCGCGGACGTGGACGTCCTCGTCACCGACGCCGGGCTCGCCGAGGGCGAGCGCGGCCGGGTCCAGGACCTCGTCGAGCAGCTCGTCGTCGCCTGACGGCGGACCGCAGCCGCCGCCTCCCCACCGCACCGCGATCGGAACACCGCACGCATGAACCCGCACCTGCGCCGCACCTCGACCCGCCTCGCCGACGGACGCGAGCTCGTCTACTTCGACGACTCGCCCGCGTACGTCTCGGGTGAGCGCTCACGTCGGCTCGACGACCCCCGTCCGCTGCCCGACCGGTTCGCCCCGGTCCCCGGCCCCGACGGGACGCCGCAGCCGTACGTCGGGCCGGAGATGCGCCGCGACCCGCTCACGGGTGACTGGGTGCCCCTCGCCGCCCACCGGATGAACCGCACGTTCCTCCCGGCGGCGGACTCGTGCCCGCTGTGCCCCGCGCGTCCCGGAGCCGCCTACTCGGACGGCGAGGTCCCCGACACCGACTACGACGTCGTCGTCTTCGAGAACCGCTTCCCGTCGCTCCAGCACGTCCCCGGCGTCGCCGACGCCGTCGTCGAGGACAGGCCGCTCCAGCTCCACGCCCCCGCCGCGGGCCGGTGCGAGGTCGTGTGCTTCTCGAGCGACCACCACACCTCGTTCGGCGCGCTCTCGCCGCAGCGCGTGCGCACGATCATCGACGCGTGGGCCGACCGTACCGCCGCGCTCGGGGCAGAGCCCGGGGTCGAGCAGGTCTTCTGCTTCGAGAACCGGGGCCAGGAGATCGGCGTCACGCTGCACCACCCGCACGGGCAGATCTACGGCTACCCGTACGTCACGCCGCGCACCCGCGCGCTGCTCGACGAGGCGCGCGAGCACCACCGCCGCACGGGCCGCAACCTGCTGCGCGACGTCCTCGACGCCGAGCTCGCCGACGGGCGTCGCGTCGTGCTCGAGACCGAGCACTGGGTCGCGTACGTGCCGTTCGCGGCGCGCTGGCCCGTCGAGGTCCACCTCGCGCCGCGGCGCGATGTGCCCGACCTCCCGGCGCTCACCGACGCCGAGCGCGACGACCTCGCCACCGCCTACCTCGAGCTCCTGCGCCGCCTCGACCGGTTCTTCGAGACGGCCGACGGCGCCCCCATCCCGCTCCCCTACATCGCGGCATGGCACCAGGCCCCGGCGCACGAGGGCCGATCCGTCGCGGACGGCGGGACGGACGACGTGACGCTCGCGCGTCTCCACCTCCAGGTCTTCTCCGTCCTGCGCGCGCCGGGCAAGCTCAAGTACCTCGCCGGGTCGGAGTCGGGCATGGGCGCGTGGATCAGCGACACGACCCCCGAGCGGATCGCGGCACGGCTCCAGGAGCTCGCCCCGTCGAGCGCCGCGCGCGGGTGGGTCCGTTCGTGGTCCGACGACGACGGCGCGGCCCGGGCCCGCGCGGTCCTCGACGCCGCGTTCGGGGAGGGGCGCGGCGCGGGGTCCGGCGACGAGGGTGACGACGACCTCCAGGGCGAGGTCCACGTCTGGGCGGCGCCCGGTCGCGTCAACCTCATCGGCGAGCACACCGACTACAACGCGGGCCTGTGCCTGCCGATCGCGCTCCCCCACCGCACGTACGTCGCGCTGCGCCCGCGCCCGGACTCGGTCGTCCGGCTCGCGTCGGCCCAGGCGCCGGGCGAGACGTGGACCACGTCGCTGGAGGACGTCGCCCCGGGCACGGTCTCCGGGTGGGGGTCGTACGTCGCCGGCGTCGCGTGGGCACTGCGCGAGCACCTCGTCGCGCAGGGCGCCGACCCGGGCGCCGTCACGGGCTTCGACGCGGCGGTCGACTCGAGCGTCCCGTTCGGGGCCGGGCTCTCCTCGTCGGCCGCTCTCGAGTGCGCGGTCGCGGTCGCGCTCGACGACGTCGCCGGGCTGGGCCTGGCCTCGACCGACGCCGGCCGCGCCGCTCTGGCCTCCGCGAGCGTCCGTGCCGAGAACGAGATCGCGGGCGCCCCGACCGGCGGGATGGACCAGTCCGCGTCGCTGCGCGCGCACGCGGGGCACGCGCTGCTCCTCGACTGCCGTCCCGGCCTCGACCCCGTCGAGTCGGCCGAGCAGGTGCCGTTCGACCTGGACGCCGCGGGGCTGGCCCTGCTCGTCGTCGACACGCGCGCCGAGCACCGGCTCGTCGACGGCCAGTACGCGGCGCGGCGCGCCACGTGCGAGGACGCCGCGCGGACGCTCGGGCTGAGCTCCCTGCGCGAGCTCGCGGACAGCGTCGCCACGAGCGGCGACCCCGCCGGGGCGCTCGCCGTCGCCCTGGAGAAGCTGCCCGACGACGTCGCGCGCCGCCGCGTGCGTCATGTCGTCACGGAGATCGGCCGCGTGCGGGACCTCGTCGCTCTCCTGCGCGACGGGCGCCCCGACGCCGTCGGACCGCTCATGAACGCGTCGCACGCGTCGCTGCGCGACGACTACGAGGTCTCGAGCGTCGAGCTCGACGTCGCCGTGGACGCCGCGCGCGTCGCCGGCGCGCTCGGCGCGCGCATGACCGGCGGCGGGTTCGGCGGCTCCGCGATCGCGCTCGTCCGCGCCGACCAGGTCGAGGCCGTCGCCGACGCCGTCCGCTCGGCGTTCGAGCGCGAGGGCCTCGGCGCCCCCGGCTTCCTCCTCGCGGCCCCGTCCGCACCGGCGGAACGCGTCGCCTGACGCGCGCACGACCTCACACGCCGCCGAACACGACATGAGGGTCGCTATGTGGCACATGACGCCCCTCATGTCGTGTTCGGCGGGAGCGGAAGGTCTCAGACGTCGTACGTGACGACGAGGGGGGCGTGGTCGCTCCAGCGCTCGTCGTGCGTCGGCGCGCGGTCGACCTCGACCTTGACGGCGCGCTCCGCGAGCGACGGCGTGGCGAGCTGGTAGTCGATGCGCCAGCCCGAGTCGTTGTCGAACGCGCGCCCGCGCCACGACCACCACGTGAACGGGCCGGGGCCCTCGCCGCCGTGGACGCGACCGAGGTCCACGAGGCCGACCTGGTCGAGCCAGACGTCGACGTACGCGCGTTCCTCCGGGAGGAAGCCGGCGCTCTTCAGGTTGCCCTTCCAGTTCTTGATGTCGACGTTGTGGTGGGCGATGTTGAGGTCGCCGGCGAGCAGGACCTTCTCCCCCGTGGCCGCGAGCTCGCGCAGGCGTGCCGTGACCTTCTCGAGGTAGGCGTACTTCGCGACCATCGTCTCCGGCTGGCTCACGGTGCCGGAGTGGATGTACGCGGAGATGACGGTGACTCGGCCGCCGTCGGGCAGCTCGAGGTCCGCCTCGACCCAGCGGCCCGTGTCGACGGGCGGCTCCGGCTCGCCGGCGCCCAGCCCGACGCGCACGGCGGAGACGGGCAGCCGCGAGGCGACGGCGACGCCCGCCCGGCCCTTGACGTCGCACGCCTGGTGCGCGACGTGCCACCCGTCGAGGAGGTCGTTCACGACCGAGTCGGGGGCGCGGACCTCCTGGAGCAGCAGGACGTCGGGCGTGCGGGACGCGATCCAGGCGTCCATCCCGCGACGGTACGCGGCGCGGATCCCGTTGACGTTGGCGGTGGCGATGGTGAGCAAGTGGGCTCGTCCTCCCTCGATGGCGGTCGCGCGCGGCCGCCAGACGGTCGCGGCACGCCGGCCATCCCATCACACGCCACCGACAGGGCGGGTCCCCGGCGTCACGCGGGCGGCGTGGCCTCGCTCACGCTCACGAGGGCGGCGCGCGTGGGCCGGAACGCGCCGGCGAGCACTGCGGAGACCGCCGCGAGCACGGCAAGGACGACGAACCCGACCCGGAGCTGATGAGCGGTCGCGAAGACGCCGGTGAGCACGCCCCCGAGCACCGCTCCCGCGTAGGTGAACACGTTGAGGCGCGCGACCGCGCGGTCCGTGACCGTCGCGACGATCCCGGCCGACGGCTCCGCCGATCCCGTTCCCCTTCCCGCCGCCACCGTCTCGCGGGCGCGGTCCCCGATCGCGGAGAACGCGAGGGGCGCGACGACGCCGAGCCCGAGCCCGGTCGCGGCCAGCCCGAGCACCGCGACGGGCCAGGCGGGCGCCGCCGCCGCCGCGACGAACCCGAGAGCCCCGAGCGTCCCTCCCAGCCGCACGACCCGCACCCGGCCGAGACGCTCGACGAGACCGTCCCCCACGAGCCGAGACACGATGAGCGCCGCCTGGTACGCCGCGTACCCCAGCGGCGCGGCGGCCGCGCTCGCCGCGAGGACGTCGCGCAGGAACGTCGCGCTCCAGCTCGACACCGCGGAGTCCGCGACGGGGAACGCGAGCATGCCCGCGCCGAGCAGCGCGATCGTGCCGGCCGCGACCCACGTCGCGGTCCCGAGCGGCGCCGTGCCGCGACCGTCGCCCGCCACCCCGACCGCCGCCCCGACCCCCACCGTGTCCGCCTCGGCCGACCGCTCCGTGCCCGGAGTCCCGCCCGGGGCCACGACACCCGGGACGGTCGTGCCGCCGTCGGGCAGCCGCAGCGCGAGCCAGACGGCGCCCGCGGCCACGAGCAGCGCCACGAGCGGGAGCGCGACCGGCTGGCCGAGCCCGACGAGCGCGCTGCCCGAGACGGCGAGCGCGCCGAGCACGCCTCCGGCGGCGTTGGCTGCGAAGAACGACGCGAGCAGGCTGCGGCCGTGCGCGCGCTCGACGTCGATCCCCAGCATGTTCATCGCCGCGTCGACCGCGCCGAGCGCGAGCCCGTACAGCCCGATCGCGACGAAGAAGACGGGCCAGGACGGCGCGAGCCCGACGCCCGCGACCGCGAGCGCCGCGAGGAGCAGGCCGCCCACGACCACGGCGCGCGCGCCACGGAGCGCCGCCACGACGCCGGACAGCGCGCTGCCCAGCCCGGCGAGGACGCACACGCCCAGCACGACGAGCGTGACGACGTCGTCGCCCATGCCGAGCCGTTCCTTGTACCCGGGGATGCTCGTGAGCACCACGGCGAACCCGAAGCCCTGCACGGCGTACGCCGCCGTCGTCGCGATGCGCGCCCTCGTCACTCGCGCAGACTAGCGCCTGCGCGTCGCCCCGGGAACGTCGCAGGGCGCGGCCGTGGTTCCCCACGACCGCGCCCTGGGACGAGGTCAGGCGGAGGCGCGCTCCGCCGCGTCGACGACGTTCGCGAGGAGCATCGCGCGCGTCATGGGCCCGACCCCGCCGGGGTTCGGCGAGATCCAGCCCGCGACCTCGGCGACGTCCGGCGCGGCGTCTCCGACGACTCGGCTCTTGCCCGTCTCGGGGTCGGCCTCGCGCGAGACGCCGACGTCGATGACGACGGCGCC
>NZ_BJNZ01000027.1 GCF_006539945.1 Cellulosimicrobium cellulans
GCCGGTGCCGGCGCCGGTGCCGGTGCCGGTGCCGGCGCGAGCGGAGGCGGGTCCGCGTCCGGCGGCGCGGCCGGCGGAGGTGCGTCGGGCGGGCCGACCGGTGGCGGCGGCTCTGGCTCCGGCCCGGCGGGTACGGGTCCGTCCGGCAGCGGGTCCAGCGAGAACCCGACCGGGGCGGGAAGCGGTGGCCCAAGTGGGGCGGCCGCCGGGACGAGCACGACGCCGTCGGGCGCGGGATCGTCCTCGACACAGGCCGGCGCCGGGTCGTCCGCGACCACGGCCGGCAGCACGGCCAGCGCAGGCAGCACGAGCGGCCCGTCGAGGGCGCAGGTAGGCGCCCAGGTGCTCGGGGACCTGGCAAACGCCAGCGCTCACGGGCCGAGCGCGATCGATGACACGACAGGGGAGCAGCGATGAGCAACACGACGGTAGTTCCGAACACCTACGGCAACCTCATCGAGCCCAGGCGGACCGGCATCTTCGGTCTGCCGATGGGCGTGATGCTCCTGGGAATCCCCTTCGTTCTCGTGGTGGTCCTCATGGTGGCCCGAGGGATGTTCTTCGCGGCTGTCGGTGTCGTGGCTGTGGGAATCGTGACGGTCGTGTTGCTGGTCGGCTTGAAGAAGCAGGGCCGGACGTTCTATGCCCGCCGGGCCCTCGTGCGCGCCAACCGGGCCAAGGTACGTCGCGGTGAGAGCCTGTACGTCGCTGGTCCGGCGGGCAAGGTGCGCGACGGTTCGTTCACGCTCCCCGGCCTCATGGCACCGAGCTCGCTGAGCGAGCACCAGGACGCGTTCGGCAACCGGTTCGGACTGATCCGCCTGCGTGCTGCGCGGCACTACACCGTCGTCTTCGAGGCGTACCCCGACGGTGATGCTCTGGTGGACCAGAGCACCATCGACTCGCAGGTGGCGCACTGGGGTGCGTGGCTCGCGCAGCTGGGCGTCGACGAGGGGATCGTCGGAGCCAGCGTGACCGTGGAGACGGCGCCGGACTCCGGCGTGCGTCTGACGAGGATGGTCAACGGCAACATCGCGAAGGACGTTGCCCACCCGTTCGCGGTGAACGTCGCGAACGAGCTCGTGGGAGAGCTCGCGACCGGCTCGCCCACGATCGTCACCCGGCTCGCCCTGACGTTCTCGGGGAAGAGCGTCGAAGGCAAGACCGTCGACCGTGGTCTGTCGGCGATGGCGGAAGAGATCGGCAACCGACTGCCGGTGCTGCTTTCATCGCTGTGGGAGACCGGGGCGGGCACGTCGGTCCGCGCGTGCACCGCGCAGGACATCATCGACTTCACCCGCACCGCCTACGACCCGACCGTCGCCGCCCAGATCGAACAGGCGCGGGCGGACGGCGGAACCGGCCTGTCGTGGGCAGAGGCGGGACCGACGTGGCACAACGACGGCGAGCTCGAGGTCTACTACCACGACCGCGCAGTGTCGAAGTCGTGGCAGATGTACCGCGGCCCCAACGGGATGTTCTTCTCCAACTCCCTGCGCCGGCTCGTTGAGCCGACGCCCGGCGTGCTCCGCAAGCGGGTGACGATCCTCTACCGGCCGATCCCGGCCGGGGAGGCGACCGACGTCGTCGAGTCGGACATCAACAACGCGACGTTCGGGGCCTCGTCCAAGCAGCGGGCCTCGGCCCGCCAGCAGCAGCGGCTGGACTTCGCCAAGAAGGCAGCGCAGGAGGAGGCACAGGGAGCCGGGCTCGTCAGGTTCGGGCTGATCGTCACCGTGACGTGTGCTCGATCGGACGACCTGCCGCGCCTGGAGAAGGTGATCCCCTCCCTCGGCAACCAGGCACGTCTGCGCCTGCGCCCCGCGCTGGGCAACCAGGCCGTCGCCTTCCAGGCAGCGCTGCCCCTCGGCGTGGTCCTGCCCGAACACTCGATCATCCCGAGCCAGCTGAGGGAGTACCTGTGATGACGACGAAGAACCAGGCCATCGACCAGCCGGTCCAGCTGACGCTGAGCCGTCGCGAGCAGCGGCAGCTGGCAGCTCGCACCCGGCGCTCGCTCAACCGCGCGCGGCGCACGCCCCGGCGCGGTCCGCTGGGCCGTCTCCTCGACTCCGCGGCCGCCGGGCGCGCGGCCGCGGCGGAGCGTGCGGGGCGCCGCGGTTGGGCCGGACCCGGTGCGGGGCGCGAGCGGTACATCGAGCCGGCCCCGGAGTGGCAGGGCACCACGGTGCAGGTGTGCGGGCTGTGGCCCTTCATCGCGGGGTCCGGCAACCCGGTGCGCGGCGTACCGCTGGGGCCGAACCTCCTGAACGGCTCGACGGTCTGCGCGGACCCGATTCACTGGTTCCTGGCGAACCTCGTGCTGAACCCGTCGTGCTTCGTGCTCGGGCGGCCGGGTCTGGGCAAGTCCTCGCTGATCCGTCGCATGGTGACGATCCTGCAGTCGTGGGGCATCGTCCCGATGGTCCTGTCGGACACGAAGCCTGACTACGTGGACCTGATCCGCGCGCTGGACGGACAGGTCATCGCGCTCGGGCCGGGGGTGGGGTCGATCAACCCGCTCGACCTCGGTCCGGTCGTGCGTGAGCTCGAGCAGATTGCCGACGACGAGGCGCGGCGCAAGGCGCTGGAGGAGATGCGTGCGCGGCGCCGCACGACGGTGCTGGGCCTGCTGGACCTGGTCCGCGGGTCGCGTCTTCGCGACTACGAGCAGTCGTTGGTGTCCGAGGGGCTGCGAGTCCTCGACGAGGAGCACCAGGGCGTGCCCGTCATCGACGACCTGACGAACCTGGTGCGCGCCCACCACCCCCGCCTCGTTCGGGTGGCCAGCAGTCGGGGCGACCTCGCCCACTACGACGAGCGCGTGCAGGATCTCCTGGACGCGCTTCTCGCGCTGGGGCAGTCGGGGCCGTTCGGGGACGTGTTCGCCACCCCGACGTCGGAGTACATCGAGCTCGGGCGTCCGATGGTCTACGACCTGTCCGGTATCGACGACGCCGACCTGCAGCTGCAGGCCGCGGTGCAGTCCGTGTGCTGGTCGGTCGGGTCCGCGATGGTCTCGGCAGACAAGCACCTGGCGGCCGCGGGCCTGCGCCCGCAGCGTCACTACTTCCTGGTCATGGACGAGCTGTGGCGGATGCTGCGCGCCAGCGACTCGATGGTCTACTTCCTGGACGCGCTCACCCGGCTCAACCGAAACCGGGCGATCGGGCAGGCGATGATCACGCACACCATGAACGACCTCAAGCTCGCCAGCGCGCACCTGACCGACATCGCGTGGGGATTCGTCGAGCGGTCCGCGATGGTGTTCCTCGGCGGCCTCGCCGAGAAGGAGATGGGCAACCTCGCCGAGGTGTTCGCGCTCTCCGGGCGCGAGCGGTCGATGATCACCGACTGGTCGACCGAGGGCAGCGTCAACCCCGAGACCTCGCAGGCCGCGGCGCCTCCCGGGCGCGGAAAGTTCCTGCTCAAGACCGGCAAGAAGGCCGGCGTCCCGTTCATCATGCGGATGGTTCCCGCGGAGCTGGACGTGAACAACACCAACCGCGCGTGGGAAGCGGCCATGGAGCGCGCGCTGCGCGCTGGGGTCGTGCTCGAGGACGACGAGGAGGTGCGTGTCTGATGGCGCGCCAGCGCAACCGCCGCGCGGAGCCGGGCGCCAACGAGCTCGGCTACCTGGTCCTGCTCGGGGTCCTGGCGACGCTCGTCGTCGTCGCCGCCGCGATCTGGGCGGGGGCGCAGACCAACCCCGCCGTCGAGAGTGGGACGAACCCGGTCGTCGTCGTTGGCCAGGTCGTGACAGGGCAGATTCCTTTCACCGGGGCGCAAGGGGCCGTGACGTTCGGCGTCTTGGGGCTCCTCGCCGTCGTCGGTGGGCTCGTCGGCGTGGCGGCATGGCGCAACGCTCGCGGCCGCTCGCGCGTGGACGAAAAGGCTCGCTACCTGGCGAGCGGGCGCGACGTCGACGAACTCGCGGAGAAGGCGGCTGCGAAGGACAGCCTCCGGCTCGGCGCCGCCGGCGCCGGCGCCGGGGTCACCCTGGGCACGCACCTGCCCTCCCGCCAGCGGCTCTATGCGTCCTGGGAGTGGGTGCAGATCTGGCTCATGGGCCCGCGTGCCGGCAAGACCTCGTGCGTGTGCATCCCGCAGATCCTCGAGACGCAGGGGCCCGTCGTCGCGACGTCGAACAAGCCGGACATCGTCGACGCGACCCGTGGGCCGCGCAGCGAGCTCGGTGTCACGTGGGTGCACGACGTCCAGGGGATCATCGGCGAACCGTCGTCGTGGTGGTGGAACCCGCTGTCGTTCGTCGAGGACCTCGAGACGGCCGAGAAGCTGGCGGACGTGTTCATCTCCTCGGCGACGTCGGCAGGGGCGAAGCAGGACGCCTACTTCGAGTCCGCGGGCAAGGAGCTCTTGTCACGGCTGTTCCTGGCGGCCGCGCTCGCCGGACGTCCGATCACCGCCGTGTTCGAGTGGGCCAACGACCCGGACGCGACCCGCAGCGACAACCCCGCGACGTTGCTCAAGCAGCACGGGGAGCAGGGGCAGGCCGTGGCGCTGGAGAAGACGCAGAAGCTCACGGACAAGCAGCGCGACGGCGTCTACGGCACGATCCGGCCGTGGATCGGCGTCCTCGGCAACCGGAAGATTGCCGAGTGGGTCACCGACCCGGGTCGGCGTCGCCCGCACTTCGACCCCGCGTCGTTCCTGGCGTCCTCCGACACCGTCTACCTGGTCTCCAAGGAGGGTGGCGGATCGGCGCGCGCGATCACCGCGGCGCTGACGATGGCGATCCTCACCGCGGCCGAGAAGGCGGGCTCGCGCTCCCGTGGCGGCCGCCTGACACCTCCGCTCACCGCGGTCCTCGACGAGGTCGCCAACGTGTGCCGCTGGCGAGAGCTGCCCGACGTGTACTCCCACTACGGCTCGCGCGGGATCGTCGTGAGCGCGTTCTTCCAGTCCTGGTCGCAGGGCGTCGAGGCGTTCGGCGAGACGGGGATGCAGAAGCTGTGGAGCGCGGCGAACGTGCGCGTCGTCGGGTCCGGGCTCTCGGAGGACAAGTTCTTGCCCTTCGTCTCCAACCTCGTCGGGGATCACGACGTGCTCAAGCGCTCGACGTCTCAGCACAAGGGCGGCCGCACGGTCTCCACGTCGGTGCAGCGGCAACGGATCTTCGACGTGTCGGACCTGACCGCCCTCCCGCGCGGTCGGGCGGTCCTCATGGCCTCGGGCACCCCGGCAGCGCTGCTGCGACTGGACCACTTCAGCGCCCGGCCGTACGCCGACAAGGTCAGCGCGAGCTTTGCGCACTACGAGAAGGCCCGCGCCCAGGTGGGCCACGACGAGCGAGAGAGGACCGGGGTGGCATGAGCGAGTTCGACGACGAGGTCACGGTCGACCTGGACGACGAGGATGCGGCGCCGACGACGTTCTACCCGAACGTCGCGGAGTGGGTGCAGGAGTGGTTGCTGCCGCACTACAAGCGCAGCCCGAAGGCGTTTCGGTGGGACCCGCGCTGGTGGGAGTACACCGAGGTCGTGGCCAGGCTAGAAGCGCTGTGGCAGTCGTGGGAGTTCCTGCGCAACGAAGGCATGACCGGCATGACCGTGTTCTTCCGGGACTACTTCGGCCCCGAGATGCGCGAGCTCACGGCCCCCGACGGGCCGTTCTGGCGGTTGAGCGAGGTCGAGGACCGCCAGTTGCCCGACCGGTGGCCGAGCGAGACCCCGCCGGCGGGGCTCTTCCGGTCGGCCGACCACCCAGCCGAGCAGTGACCGAGGAACCGACAGGGGAGGGATGACGATGAGCAACGAGGACGAGATCGGCCAGGAGCTCGACCGCTTCGTGCGGTCCACGCTCATGGCCGTGGGCCAGATCCGGGAGCGCGCGGCGCGGCAGCAGGCCGGCCGGTCGATGACCGAGCAGCGCGAGCTCGCGCGCGTCGCGAGCGAGGCGCGCGAGCAGACGTCGCTGGTCTACGACCGCGTGCGCCGCCCAGACTTCTGGGACCGCGCGACGCCGGCGCAGGTCGCCGAGGTCGAGGCGTACGCGGCGGCCGTGGCGCCGCATGACGCCCGCGGTCGTGAGACGCACCTGGTCATCGGAGAGCAGCTGCGCAACCGCTACGGCGTCGACCTGGACGCCATCCACCGCGCCCACCCGCAGGACCAGGACGCGCGCAGGGTGGCTCTGGACGGAGCCGTGGACCAGGCGCAGGCGCAGAACGTCTACCGCCACGCCACGACCGGGAAGTTCTGGAAGGAGGGATCTCGCGACGAGCTCGCAGACGTCGTCACGTACGCCGCGGCGCGCACCGAGCGCGACGAGGGCGCTCGACACTCCCTGAACCAGGCGCAGCAAGGCCTCCAAGCCCGGTTCGGGATCGACCTCACCAAGGTCCGGTCCGCCCACCCGGACAGCGAGGCAGACCGGCGCAACGCCCTCCTGCACGCGATCGACGACGCGGAGGCCGCGCACCGACAGGACGAGGAAGCCCGCGAGGACCTGCGCGAGGCAGACAACCTCGAGGACCGGGCGGAGGAGAAGCACGGCCAGGGCGATCCCACGGCCACGGCCGACGAAGAGCGCGCGGACGACGCTCACGCCGACGCGCGCGAGCACCTGGCCGAGCACGACCGGCTGCACGACTCAGCCGAGCACGAGGCCGGGCGCGCGGCGAACCTCGGTCCGCAGAAGGCGACCGTGCCGGCGTACGCGCGAACGACGGACGCCGAGCTACGGCAGGTCCCCGCCGCGGCGGCCGCCGCACGACGTGAGTCGTCCCCGAGCTTCCCCCGTTCGGCGAACGCGACACTGCGCGAGTCCAGCCGTCGGAACTCACCCCGAGCCCTGACCCGCCGCTCCAGCCAGACGCGCGAGCGGGCTCACGAGCTCGCCCGCTGAACCGGCCCGACAACGCCGCCCCTCCGCCCTCGCGGAGGGGCGGCGTTGTCGGTTCTGGCCGATACCGTTCGGTGCACCGATCCCACCTGAACGCGAGCAGACCGACTACTGGTGCACCGAGAAGCGTCACTCCCTTCGAGGCGCCGTTCCCGCCGCACGCCTGACATGGCGCAAGCCACAATCCTGGACAGGGCAACGCACCCTCGTCATCGCTGTAGCGGAATCGTTCGTTTACGGGACGACAGGCCGTCCCATATGACGCACCGTCACCGGACAACCCTTCTCGGGCGGTCTTGCGAACATTCGGGCGTGGGTTTCCGCCGATGACCTGCACCGCCTCCGCAACGGGTTCCTCCTACGGGACGGACAACTGGACCGACCGCAACCGCTGCGAGGGCGGACCACTGAGCGTTAGGGGGTCCCGTCCGGCTCCGATGCCCTCTCCAGGCTTCGGACCGCTGCCAGGCGGTGGAGCTCAGACCGTCGGATGAGGAGTGCGGCAACGGGCGCCCGCGATCGCGCTGGCGGCGTGATGATTGGTCGTCATTCGCGCCCTTTGGTTCCTTCGCGCACCATCCGACGATGTTCGCCGGCGGCCGGCGGCGTGCCCGCGTTGCGGGCGGAGTCGTTCAGTCGCGAGCGATGCGAAGGGCGACCCAGAGCGCGCACCTTCGGCAGATGTAGGCCGGTTCGCTCCCGAGTGCGTGGAGCGACCTTCGTGGCCGCTGGCGGCCGCAGCACGAGCATCGTTGCTGGGTGTCATCGGCCATGTCGCGATGGTGCCACGGGCCGGTGACCTTCGCGGGTCACAGGTAGCGGCAGACGTCCTCGGGGGAGCATGTGGCCGGGTCGCCGGTGGTGGCGTGCTCGCGCAGGATGGCGATCGTGGTGCGTAGCTGCGCGAGCTCGGCGAGCTGCCGGTCGATGACCGCGAGGCGGGTGTCGAGCAGGTCGGTGACGTGCTGGCAGGGGGCCTGGCCCCGGTCTCGGATGGCCAGCACCTGGCCGATCTGGGCCAGGGTCAGCCCGGCGGCTTGGCCCCGGCGGATGAAGTGCAGCCGGTCGAGCACCTCGGGGCCGTAGTCCCGGTACCCCGCCGGGCTGCGGTCGGGGTCGGGGAGGAGTCCGACGTCCTCGTAGTACCGCAGGGTCTTAGCTGTCGTGCCCGACGCCTGAGCCACCTCACCGATCCGCATGCCACTCATTCTGCCTTGACCTTCCAGTGCACTGGAAGGTCGATCCTGGTCCTGAGGCGCGGCAACAAGGGAGGACTTATGACGGCAACGGACAAGGGCAGGTCGTATGACCTGGCAGTGATCGGGTCCGGTGGGGCGGCGTTCGCGGCCGCGATCCGCGCCACCACCCTGGGCAAGCGGGTGGTGATGATCGAGCGCGGCACCATCGGCGGTACCTGCGTGAACACCGGGTGTGTGCCCTCCAAAGCCCTGCTCGCGGCCGCCGAGGCCCGCCACGTCACACTCGACGCCGCCCGGTTCCCCGGTCTGCCACTCCCCGACGCCCCACCGGTCGACATGCCCGCCATGGTCGCCGGCAAGGACAAGCTCGTCGGATCGCTGCGCAGCGAGAAGTACGCGGCCCTGGCCGCCGAGTACGGGTGGGCCCTCCACCCCGGCGAGGCCACCTTCGTCGGCACACCGACTGAGCCGGCACTCCGCGTGACCGGCCCGGACGGCACGGCGGAAACCGTCCGGGCCGCGCACCACCTCATCGCTACCGGCTCCACGCCCTGGGCGCCGCCGGTCCCCGGCCTGCAGGAGGCCGGTTATCTGACCTCGACGACCGCGATGGAGCTGGACCACGTCCCGGAGTCGCTGCTGGTCATCGGCGGCGGCTACGTCGCCATGGAGCAGGCCCAGCTCTTCTCCCGCCTCGGTGCCCAGGTCACCATGCTCGTCCGCTCACGGCTGGCCTCCCACGAGGAACCCGAGGCCGCCACCGCCCTGGAAGAAATCCTCGCCGACGAAGGCATCGAGATCATCCGCGGCGCGGTGCCCACCGCGGTGCGCCGCGACCCGGCCACCGGCGAGGTCACGGTCACCGCCACCACCGCCGACGGCTCACACGAGCTCCGCGCGGCCGAGCTCCTCGTTGCCACCGGCCGCCGCCCGGTCACCGGCACGCTCGGCCTCGACACCATCGGCGTGCGCGCCGGCAAGCGCGGCGAGGTCATCATCGACAGCCACCTGCGCACCACGAACCCGCGGATCTGGGCCGCGGGTGACGTCACCGCCCACCCGCAGTTCGTGTACGTCGCCGCGGCCCACGGCGCCCTGGTCGCCGACAACGCCCTCACCGGAGCCGGCCGGGAGGTCGACTACCGCCACCTGCCCCGGGTCGTGTTCACCAGCCCCGCCCTGGCCTCCGTCGGAATGACCGACCAGCAGGCCCGCACTGCCGGGATCCGCTGCGACAGCCGCATCCTGCCCCTGGCGCACGTCCCGCGCGCCATCGTCAACCGTGACACCCGCGGGCTCATCAAGATCGTCACCGACGCCGACACCGGCCGCATCATCGGCATCACCGCCCTCGCCCAGGACGCCGGTGACCTCGCCGCCGCCGGCGTCTACATCCTCGAGGCCGGCATGACCACCGACCAGGTCGCCAACCTCTGGAGCCCCTACCTGACCATGGCCGAAGGCCTCAAACTCACCGCCCAAACCTTCACCACCGACATCACCAAACTCTCCTGCTGCGCAGCATGAACCCGCACAGGGATCCCTATACCGGAGCGTCGAGCCTGGCGACCTCTCTCGTTCGCTTTGGCTCCGTCAGAGACCGAACGCTCCTCCGCTGACGAGGATGACGATGCCGAGGCCGATCAGGACGATGGGGAACAGGATGTGTTCCCAGCGCTCGAGGACTTCAGCGATCGGCGGCCGGGTGGCAACGAACTTGGCGACTACGACCAGGACCGCGACGAGCGCGAGGAAGACGAGGCAGTAGGCGACCACTGCGATGGGTTCCACGCTGAGGAAGACGGGGACATAGACGCCGATGTTGTCTCCGCCGTTGGCGAAGGTGACTCCTGCGACGGTCCACGCGCTGACCTTCGTGCCCGTGACCTTGGCGTCATCGTCGTCATCGTCTCCGCGCCAGGCTTGCCATGCAGCCCAGAGACCGAGGGCCAGGGGGATGAGCCCGAAGTACGGGATAGCTGCTGAGGGCAGGAATGCTCCGGCTCCGATAGTCACCAGCACAGCGGCACCGAGGATGCAGGCGAACCCCACGTACTGGCCGACCAAGATGCGGGTGGTCGTCCCGCGTTGGCCCGCGCCGCGGGCGAAGAACAAGGAGAGCACGATGATGTCGTCGATGTTGGTCGCGATGAACAGGCCGATTGCCTGCAGGACCGCAGCCAGGATCACGCGCCCGCCTCTGCTGCGTCGCATCCGTGCACCGAGCAGGCAGGATCGATGCACGGGGCGTTCTCGTCAACCGCGAGGGTGACGTCAACCAGGGCGGTCAGCGCCTGCGTCAGGTGGGGATCGGCGATCTCGTAGCGCGTCTTGCGGCCCTCGGGTTCGGCAGCAACGATGCCGCAGTCGCGCAGGCACGCCAGATGATTGGACACGTTGGAGCGTGTGAGGTCCAGATCGCGGGCCAGCTCTGCCGGGTAGGCCGGCCGGTCGAGCAGCGTCAGGATGATCCGGGACCTGGTCGGGTCGGCCAGCGCGCGGCCCAACCGGTTCATCACGTCCAGGCGAGAAGCAATGGTCAGCATGCGCTGAACTATACAGCGAGGACTGAAGTGGTTTTACGCAGCCCGGAGTCGCTAAGCGTGCGAACGAGGCTGTGTCAGTTGGGGATCGACCCACGGGACGATTCGCCCGATCATCAGGGAACTCACGAAGCGGCGACAGAACCCCGCCACATAACGGCCAAGGCCACAAATATGTCGCAGAACTAGTGTCCGAAAACCCCCGGTGTCGCAGAACGCGACCCCGGGGTTTTCGCTACGGTCACCGCATGACGCACACCTACGGGTACGCCCGGGTCTCCACGACGGCGCAGAACCTCGACGCCCAGATCGACGCGCTTACCGGCGCCGGCGGCGTCGACGAGCGCGACGTCGTCGTGGAGAAGGCCTCAGGGCGCCGCGAGGACCGGCCCGAGCTCGGCCGGCTCCTCGCCGGGCTGCGGGAGGGGGACACGCTCGTCGTGACCAAGCTCGACCGGCTTGGCCGGTCCGCCGCGCACGTCGCGCGTCTGGTGCGCGACCTCGACGAGCGCGGCGTCACGCTCCGGTCGCTCACGGAGACGATCGACACCTCGAGCGCGACCGGGCGGCTCATGGTGCATGTCCTCGCCGCCGTCGCGCAGATGGAGGCCGACCTCGCCCGCGAACGCACCCTCGACGGCCTGGCGGCCGCCCGCGCCCGCGGCCGTGTCGGCGGCCGCCCGAGCGTCATGACACCCGACCGTGTAGCGGCCGCGCGTGTCGCGCTAGCCGGCGGGCAGTCCCGAGCCGCCGTCGCGCGCGCGCTCGGCGTCTCGCGCGACACGCTCTACCGGCACATGGACGCGATCGGGACATAGGCTGGCTCGGCCAGAAGGGGCGCTCTCCCTCACCAGCACGGCGGTGCGGCGTCGGACGGGGCGCCGGAGAAGTCTGCATAGTCGCGCCCCGGAGGTGCTCAGGTTGAGTAAGTTGCACGTCTTCATCGGGTCGTCGTCCGAGGCGCTCACTGTTGCCCGACACTTCCAGGTCGTTCTGGACCGCGAGCACGAGGCAAACATCGAGTCCACGGTGTGGGACCAGGGGACCTTCGGTGCCTCTCAGACGACCTTGCAGTCGCTCGTCGAAGAGGCGAACAAGTCCGACTTTGCCGTCCTGGTGTTGTCGGCAGACGACATGGTCGAGTCTCGGCACGTCGTCGGTAAGGCACCGCGAGACAACGTCGTCTTTGAGCTGGGCCTCTTCATGGGAGTGATCGGGACCGAACGGGTCTTCATCCTGCCCCCCAAGGAGGGGGTCAAGCTGCCGTCGGACCTCGGTGGATTCACGCTGCTCTCGCCGTACGCGGTGCGCGAGGACAGCAACGTCAGAGCCTCCCTGACCGGCGGGCTACTCGACGCCGTGGAGCAGATCAAGAAGCTTGGGCCACGCCAAGCTACCGAGGCCACGCCTCCGGCGACGACGCAGCGAGTGGCTGGCCAGAGCGCCAGGCAGCGGAAGTCGGCGGAGAAGGCTGCGCGCGGCGGTGCCGGCAGCTCACTCACGTTCGCAAACCCCGCCGGTGATGCGAAGCGTCTCGAAGATGAGATCGACTACATCTGCCGCGCGGCGGAAGCACAGGGGTGGCAGGTCAAGACCAGGACCCGTGAGGTACTTCGCCTGGTGGACCGCCACAAGCGGAAGCACACCTTCTCCATTCCGGACAGCACGAGGGCCGCCAGGCGTGGACTGCGCCCGTTCGCCCGGACCTTGCGCGCGCACGGCCTGCGGGTGAGCGGTCGTGTGCGGAAGGACGTGTGATCACAAGGGCGGGCCGGCCCTGACTCTCCCGCAGGCCCGTTGCGGGTTGCTCCTGCGGGAGAGCGACGACTCCAACTCAGCTACAACCCTGCTGAGAGCCCCCACCCACCTAGGAGTGGGGATGCCGCGTCGGGGGTACCCGGCGCACTTCGGTGCACGAGCTGAGGTTCAGGCACCTGGCCGTCCCTCTCGGTGACCATCGCGGCCAACACCCGTACATCGCCGATTACCGGTGCGACGAGGGTATCCGATACCCGGTGTGCGCCACGGCGACGTACGCGCGGGTCCTCGGCTACGGTCGCATCGTGCCGTACCCGTCGCGTCCCGTGCTCGAGGTGCTGCCGCAGTTCCGCGGCGACCTCAAGAACGGGTACAACCTGTTCCAGCGGGACAGGTTCGACCGGTTCGTGGCCGAGCAGTACGCGGCCGGCCGGTCGCTGCGCGAGGTGGGGGAGCTGACGGGGCGCACGCAGACTGCGGTGCGGCGGAGCCTCGATCGCACGGGCACGCCGCGCCGCGGCCGTGGCGCCCAGCAGGTCGGAACGTCGTCATGAAGTCGCTATGGACACCGACGGAGCTCGCGACCGAGGTCGGGGTCTCGCGAGCCGCGGTGTACGCGTGGCTGCGTGTGACGTTCCCGCGCCCGGTCGACCGCCGGTGGCTGCTCGACGAGGACATGGCCGCGCGCGTGCGCGAACGGTTCGCCGCGACGGCGCCGATCCGGGAGCACCTGCCGGGGCCGTGCTCGGTCGACGGGTGTGACCGGCCCGCGCACGGGAGGAGGCTGTGCAAGATGCACTATGACCGGTGGTACCGCACCGGGAGCACGGTCGGCATCGGTGGCGGCGCGCACCAGCGGGCCAAGACGCACTGCCCGCGCGGGCACGAGTACACGCCGGAGAACACGGTCGTTTACCCGTCGGACGGCCGCCGACGTTGCCGTGCCTGCCGCGCGAGGTAGTTGGATCCCGGAGGGCGTTCTACGTCAGTTGAATGCACCGTTTACGGCCAGTTCAGTGAGTGCTTGAGAGGCGCCGCCGATCGCCGCGGATACGGAGGGAACGCCGATGCGGTCGGCAAGCCTGCGGAGCCGCCCGACCTTCTTGACGACGTCGCCCGTGTCGGGCGAGCCCTGCTCGATAGCGCCCCGAAGTTCCGCGACTGCGTCCATCAGTTCGGAGCGCTGGCCTGCCTCTACCTCGCCGGCCATCTGCTGGACCCGATCCAGGAGCTTCATGGCGTCCTCGACGGTAAGACCTTCCGTGCTGGCCTTCGCCTTAGCTCCGATCGCGAGCGGTCCGTCCGCCTGATGGATCGTCGTGTTGTACACGTCGCCGCCCTGACCGAGCCGGTGCTGGACGGCGGCGTCGACCTGCTCCTTGCGGGGCAGCGCGGTCAGCGGCGTGTCGGCAGTGAGGTCAGCGACGAGGTCGACGAGCTGAGTCCGGATCTGCCCGAGGATTCCCGTCAAAGCGGAACCACTCGTCACGTACGACAGGCTCACGATGCTCTGGAACTCGCCGAGCGACCTGTCCCAGACAGCCTGCGCGTACGCCAGTCTTGGATTGGTGAACGACACCTGTTCGCGGGCCGCTAGTTGCTCCAACTCTTCGATGGGCTGCTTCAACGCGAGCGAGTCGTGTACGTAGTCCCAGCACTCCGACGGCATGTGGATGCGGTCGACGATCTGTCCCCTCGTCAAGGCGTGCGCGTTCATGGAGTCCACCGAGAGAACCGTCCCGACCTTGCGGTACTCGGGGACCTCGTCATCCTCGCCGTATCCGTTGAGTTCCTTGCGCGCCCAATCTCGGAGTGCGGTCGATCCGGTCTCCGCGCCGAGCAGCAGGCACTTGCGGAGCAGCCCGGCGAGCGGCTCGGACTCATCGAGCAAGCGTTCACGCAGCGAGCGGAGGAGGGTTTCGGTCACGATCGCAGAGTAGATCGTCGTGCCCACTCAATCGGACCCGTCGACTGAACAGGCGGCGCGCGCCTGCGGGTGAAATACACCGTCCGCCAACTGGTGTGGGTAGCTGACTGCCATGCTCTAGTGACGGTCTGAGGACAGAGGAGGGCATCGTGGCGGCCCGCAAGAAGAAAACGTCGAAGGCCAAGGGCCTCACGCTGTTGTGCGGAACGTGCGTCGGTCGCGGCTGGCTTGAGAAGGAGCGGGTCAATCGCTGCGCGTCCTGCCGTGGGACGGGCCTACAGAAACCGCCTGCCTCCGCCGGAACAACGCCTCCCGGAGTTCCACGCGGCAACCCACCAGCGCGACCGCGACGGCAGACGAAGCAGCAGATCAGGGACAGTCAGTACCGTGCAGCACTCGGGCTCCCGGACGACAGCCCTATACCAAGCTCCATAGGCAATACGGAGGGACACGGAGGGCCGCAGAACGTCCGTCGTATCCGCAAGATCGGTGGCCCGGCCCCACGCCGAAAGGCGCGCTGAGCCACGTCGACGATAGCCCGGCGCGGCCGCCGCCCCAGGCGGTCACTGTCCCGTGCAACGTGCCAGGCTGAACCATGGCCGGCGCGAGGGCGATGCCGTACGACGTCGCCCTCGCGCGCGTCGTCGAGCAGATACCCACGCCGGGCGCGCTCGAGGTCGGGTGCCGCTACGAACCCAAGTGGGACGGCTACCTTCACTGAACATGGCGTGTCCGGCGGTCGTGCGGCGTTGGAGCGAGGGAGGGTGGACCGTAGGAGCGGGGCGAGCGCGTCTCGGTTGTTCGCCTGATCGACGGTGACCGGGGGTAGCAGATGCGGATGTCCGAGGAAGCTCGGGCGCTGGTCGTGGTCGGTACCGAAATCACTCGGTTCCGAGGTGCTCCGCAGGTGACGACGCTCGATATCGCGCTCGCGTTCGCGCTGGTTCAGGCCCGGCCGCACGGTGAACTCTTCGCTGACGCGCGTTCGAGTCCTTCGCCGCAGATGCTCGAGTTTGCCCCGGTGCTCGCCGAGCTTCTCTCCGGCACTGACGAGGTGGGTGTGGAGGATCTTCGACGCGTCAGCGAGCCGGCGCGGGAGGCGGTACGCCGCGCGGTCGACGTCGAGGACACCTGAGCGCTGCCCGAGCGGTTCTGGTGATGCGCATCGGCCGTGGGTGGTCGCTAGGAGCGGACGAGGCGGGCGATGGCGTCGGAGGCTTCCTTGATCTTGATGTCTGCGTCGGCGCCGTCGGTCTTGGCGGCGTCGACGACGCAGTGCTTGAGGTGGTCGTCCAGCAGTCCGAGCGCGACCCCTTGCAGGGCGCTGGTCAGGGCGCTGACCTGGGTGAGGATGTCGATGCAGTACTGCTCCTCGTCGACCATGCGGTGCAGGCCGCGCACTTGTCCTTCGATGCGCTTGAGGCGTGCGAGGTAGCGGGCCTTGTCGGTGATGTACCCGTGGGGTGCGTCCTGTGGCGTTGCGAGCTCGGGGGTGTCCGTCATGGTCGTCCTCTCGGTGATGGTGCGGTCGACCGCTGGTGCCCGGTGCCGCGCTGTGCACATCGTGCACGAGAACGGCACCGGGCAGGGGTCTAGGCGGTGCGGGCGTACTGCTGGGGGTTGGCGTCGAAGAGCGGGCCGCAGGAGGAGCAGCACAGCCAGTAGCGCTGGCCCTCGTAGTCACGGACGAGTCCGGCCGCTTCCGCGTCGGCCTTGACGCTCATGCTGCCGGGCATGACCGGGCACTCCGCGAGGTCGGCCTCCTGCGAGGTACCGCTCGGGGCCGCGGGTGCGGCGTGGGCGTGGTGCGTCCCGTGGTGCTGGTCGTTGTCGCCGTGACCGTTGTGGGCCTCGTGGTGGTGCTGGTGCTGGTGGGCGTCGTCGTGGTCGTGCTGATGGCACATGGTGGTCCTCCTGGAGATCGTTGGAGCTGGTGGTCTGGTCAGACGCCGGCGAGCTGCCCGGCTGGCGCGGTTGACGTGGTGGTGGACGGGTTCGGGCTGGTTGCCCGGCTGGTGAACGACCGCAGGCGCAGGCTGTTGCCCACGACGAAGACGCTGGAGAACGCCATCGCCGCGCCGGCGAGCATGGGGTTGAGCAGGCCCAGGGCGGCCAGCGGGATCGCGGCGACGTTGTAGGCGAACGCCCAGAACAGGTTCACCTTGATCGTGCCGAGGGTGCGTCGGGACAGGCGGATCGCGTCGGCCGCGGAGCGCAGGTCGCCCCGAACCAGGGTGATGTCAGCGGCCTCGATCGCGACGTCGGTGCCGGTGCCCATGGCCAGGCCGAGGTCGGCCTGGGCCAGGGCAGCGGCGTCGTTGACGCCGTCACCGACCATCGCGACGACCTTGCCCTCGGCCTGCAGCCGGGCAACGACGTCGACCTTGTCCCGGGGCATGACCTCGGCGATCACCTGCTCGATGCCGACCTCGGCCGCGATCTGGTGCGCGACCGTGGCGTTGTCGCCGGTGAGCAGGACCGGGGTCAGGCCGAGCCCGCGGAGCTGGGCGATGGCCTGGGCGCTCGTGGGCTTCACGGCGTCGGCGATGACGAGCACACCGCGGGCGCGCCCGTCCCAGCCGACGACGACAGCCGTGCGGCCCTGCTCCTCGGCGCGGGCCTTGGCATCGGCGAGGTCGTGGGGGAGGTGCTGTGCCCACTCGGCCAGGAGCGACTCGCGCCCGACGAGCACGGCGTGCCCGTCGACGACGCCCTGCACGCCCTTGCCCTCGACGTTGGTGAAGTCCTCGGGCACGGGCAGCGTGCCGACCTCCTGGGCAGCGCCGCGGGCGATCGCCCGGGCGACGGGGTGCTCGGACGCGTCCTCGAGCGCGCCCGCGAGGCGAAGGAGCTCGGTGCGGTCGACCCCGGTGCCGGTGACGACGTCGGTCAGGGTCATCACGCCCGTGGTCACGGTGCCGGTCTTGTCGAGCACGACCGTGTCCACGGCGCGCGTGGACTCCAGCACCTCGGGGCCCTTGATGAGGACGCCCATCTGCGCGCCCCTGCCCGTGCCGACCAGCAGCGCGGTCGGGGTGGCCAGGCCGAGCGCGCACGGGCACGCGATGATGAGCACCGCGACGGCGGCGGTGAACGCGGCGGAGGCTGGCGCGCCGGCGCCGAGCCAGGCGCCCAGAGTGCCGATGGCGATCGCGATGGCGATCGGGACGAAGATCGCGGAGACGCGGTCGGCGAGGCGCTGGACGCGGGCCTTGCCGGACTGGGCGTCCTCGACGAGCCGCGCCATCTGCGCGAGCTGGGTGTCGCCGCCGACGCGCGTCGCGCGCACGACCAGCCGCCCGCCCGCGTTGACGGTCGCGCCCGTGACGGCGTCGCCCTCGCCCACCTCGACGGGCACGGACTCGCCCGTGAGCATGGACGCGTCGACGGCGGAGGTGCCGGTGACGATGGTGCCGTCGGTGGCGATCTTCTCGCCGGGGCGCACGACGAACTCATCGCCCACGGCGAGCTCGGAGATCGGGATGCGGGTCTCGGCGCCGTCGCGCAGCACGGCCACGTCCTTGGCGCCGAGCTCGAGCAGCGCCCGCAGGGCGGCGCCGGCCTGCCGCTTGGACCGCTTCTCGAAGTAGCGGCCGGCGAGGATGAAGGTCGTGACGCCGGCCGCGACCTCCAGGTAGATGTTCCCGGCGCCGTCGGTGGGCGCGACGGACAGCGTGAACGGGTGGGTCATGCCCGGCTCGCCCGCGGTGCCGAGGAACAGCGCGTACAGGGACCACAGGAACGCGGCGCTGGTCCCCACCGAGATGAGGGTGTCCATCGTCGCGGCGCCGTGGCGCAGGTTGGTCCACGCGGCGCGGTGGAACGGCCAGGCCGCCCACACCACGACGGGCGCGGCGAGTGCGAGGCTGGCCCACTGCCAGTACGTGAACTGCAGCGCGGGGACCATCGCCATCGCGATGACGGGCACCGAGAGCACCACGGCACCGATCAGACGGTGGCGCAGCGCGGTGAGCTCGGGGTCGGTGTCGTCCGCCTCGGCCGTCGCCGGGGCGTCGGGGTCCTCGACGCGCGGGAGCGCGGCGGTGTAGCCGGTCTTCTCGACCTCGGCGATGAGCGTGGCGGCGTCGACGCCCTCCGGGACGGTGACCTTCGCCTTCTCCGTCGCGTAGTTCACGGTGGCGGTGACGCCGTCGAGCCGGTTGAGCTTCTTCTCGATCCGCATGGCGCACGAGGCGCAGGTCATCCCGCCGATCTCGAGCTCGACGAACGTCCCCGGTGGCGGGGCGGCCGGTGCCGTCATGAGGTCCTCCTTCCGGCCCGGCAGCGCACTGCCGGGCGTGCGGGTGTGATCAGTGGTCGTGCGTCGCCGGGTCGTGACCGGCCCCGGGGGAGTCCTCGGGCGCAGGGGCGGGAGCCGGGGCGGGGGTGCCGTCGGGCGTCGCCTCGACGACGAACGCCGCGGTGCGCACCTGGCCCTCTACCTGGAAGTCGAGGTAGAGCAGGTAGCGGCCCGGGGTCGGTGCCTCGACGCCGAACGTCACGGTCGGGCCGGAGACCTGCCCGGCCTCTGGCTCGGCGCCCTCGGGGTGCACGTGCAGGTAGGCGAGGTCGCCGTCGCGCAGCGCGACGAGGTGCCCGTAGGCGCCGAGGTACGGCTCGAGCGTGGTGACCGGTGCTCCGTCGCGCGTGACCTTCACGGTCAGCCGGGACGTCGTCCCGGCCTGGAGCTGCCCGTCAAGCGCGACGTCGTACCCGTCGACCGTCGCCGTGGTGGAGACCTCGGTGTCGCGGGCCGGGGCGAGCTCGCCCGCGACGTCGACCGTGCGGGTCAGCGTGACGGCGCCGCCCGCGCTGGGCGCGGCGTCCGCGTAGACGCGGTAGGTCCCGGCGGCGTCCCAGGCCCAGGGCAGCGACCAGCGCCCGTCCGCGTCCATCACGGGGTGGACGTGGCGGAAATGCGCGCCGTCGGAGCGCACGACGATCAGATGCAGGCGCTCCTCGTGCGAGACGTCGAACTCCGTGACGGGCTCGCCCGCAGGATCCGTGACGGTGAAGGCCAGCTCTCCGGCCTCGCCCACCGTCCCGGGGGCCTCGACCTCGCCCAGCGTGTACCCGTCCTGCTCGAGGGACAGCCCGCGCGTCATGTCCGTTCCTTCCGTGCTCTCCTGCTCGGGGACGCCGACCGGGGCGGCGTGCTGCTCCGCGGGGTGCGAGGCGGCGGGGTCCGGCGCGGCGTCGTCCGGGGCGACGGCCCCGGCGATCGCGGCGGAGGCGACGAACACGACACCGAGCCCCGCGGCGTACAGCCCGATCCGGGCGGGGGCTCTCATGGCACCCGCACCGCCTGGTAGCCGGCCTCGTCGACGGCGGCCACGACCGCGGCGTCGTCGAGGGGCTGGTCGGCCGCCACGACGAGCCGACCGGTGCTGGCGCTGACGTCGATCGCGGTCACGCCGGGCACCTGCCCGACCTCCTCGCGCACCGACATCTCGCAGTGGCCGCACGTCATGCCGGTCACCTGGTACTCGATCTCGAAGATGCTCATCGCACTCCTCCTCGACTTGGATACCCCAACGGGGTATGACTAGGGTGGCGAATATACCCAGAGGGGGTATGCAGGTCAAGAGGGAGCGGTGAAGGACGTGGGAGAACGGGCGGACGTGGTGGTCGTGGGTGGCGGGGCGGCCGGGAACGCGGCGGCGAGGACGCTGCGGGCGCAGGGGTTCGACGGGCGTGTGGTGCTCGTGCACGGTGAGGACGGGCAGCCCTACCTGCGCACCCTCGTGAGCAAGGCGATCGTGCAGGGCCTGCTCACCGCGGAGCAGGCGGCGCTGCCGTCGCACGAGGGCGTCGAGGTCGTGCGCGGACGTGCGGTCGGTCTGCATCCGGCGCGGCCGGGCCTCGTCCTCGACGACGGGCGCGAGCTCGAGGCCGGCGCACTGGTCCTGGCCACGGGCGCGATGCCCCGCCCAGCCCCCGCCGACCGTGGTGCCCGCCCGCCCGCGCGGGTCGGCGCGGCCGGGGCGCCGCGTGTCGTGCACCTGCACACGCCTCAGGACGCCGACCACCTGCGCGCGCTCCTCGGGCCGGAACCCTCGGGGCGGACGGTCACGGTGCTCGGTGCCGGGTTCGTCGGGTCCGAGACCGCGGCATGGCTCGCCGACGTCGGCGCGAGCGTCCATCTGGTCGCGCGATCGCGCCTGCCGTTGGCCCGGGCCCTGGGCTCCGCGGTCGCCGCCGCCGTCGCACACCAGCAGGGGGACCGCATCGCGACCTTCTTCGGCCACCACGTCGAGTCGGTGACCGAGCACCGCGAGTCGGTCACGGTACGGCTCGACGACGGCACGGGCCTGGAGTCCGACCTCGCCGTCGTGGCGCACGGCACCGTCCCGGACGCCGCGTGGGCCGGGGCCCAGCCGGACGGGCTCGCGGTCGACGACCGGCTCGGCGTCGTCGCGGCCCCGGGCCGCTACGCCGCGGGAGCGGTCGCGCTCCACACGGATCGGCACGGTGGTGCGTACCGGACCGACCACTGGGACGCGGCCGTCGCGCAGGGAGCCCATGTGGCGCGCGTCGTGCTGCGCGACCTCGTCGGCGCCCCGGACCCGGGGCCCTACGTGCCCGACGCCGGGTTCTCCCTGAGCCTGTATGGCATCCAGGTCACCGGTCTCGGGGTGCCGGTGCCCGGCGCGGTCGAGCAGCACCGCCGCCTCGACGGGGGAGGGGTCATGACCGAGTTCCGGCTCGACGGCGACCTGGTCGCGGTCACCGGGGTCGGCGCGACGCGCGAGGTGTCCGCCCTACGGCCGGACCTGCGGCGGCCTTGACCGACGCACGGCCACCCTCGTGCGGCGGTGCGGAGTCAGGTCGTGGACGGATCCGGGCACGGGCGGCCGCACCACGCCTTCCCGCCGTACCCCGCCGTCGACAGACACCGAGGACGCGAAGGGCGAGTGACGCGCACCGTTCGTACGGTGGATCGATGCTCACCGTCCAGGGTCGGGCAGGCCGGCCGCGGTGGGTCGAGGAGGTCGTCATGAGCGTGACGCGAGAGATGATCGAGACGTTCCCGGGCCAAGGGGCCGCTTCGATAACGGAGCTGGTGACCTGCATCGACGCGTGTGTCGAGTGCGCCCAGGCGTGTACCGCCTGCGCCGACGCGTGCTTGAGCGAGGAGCACGTGGGCGAGCTGCGCCGGTGCATCCGGCTGAACGCCGACTGCGCCGACGTGTGCGCCACGACCGCGGCGGTGCTGACTCGTCAGACGGCAGCGGACGTGCAGGTCCTGCGCGCAGTGCTGCAGGCGTGCGTGGCGGCGTGTGCCGCGTGCGGGGCCGAGTGCGAGGAGCACGCGCAGATGCACGAGCACTGCGCGGTGTGCGCACGCTCGTGCCGCGCGTGCGAGCAGGCGTGCCGAGAGCTGCTTTCCGCCCTCGGATGAGCCCGAGCCGAGAGCCGGTCTTGGAAGAACTGCGGGGGCAGTGGTTAGGCTGACCGGGACATGAACCTCATGGCCACGTTCCGTTCGCTGCTCGCCGGTCGCCGGCGAGGGCTTTCGGGCGCCCTGCTGATCGCGGCGCTCCTGCTGGGCGTGGTGACGATGCACGCGATGAGCGGGTCGGCCAACGCCCACGTGGGCCCGGCGGCGGCGATCATGGCCAGCCCCGACCACCACGATGCCCCCGCCCCCGAGGTCGGGACGCAGGAGGCCGGGGCGCACGGGCACGACGCGCCGGGCGGGTGCACCGACTGCGGGGGCCACGAGATGGCGTCGGCCATGTGCCTGATGGTGCTGGTCGCACTGCTGGCCTTCACACGCCCGGGAGCGAGCCTGCTGGCGCGGCTTGCTCCGGTGTGGTCGCGCCTGGTCGAGGCCGGGCGGACTCCGACTGTCGCCGGCGCCGCACCGTCACTTCATGTCCTGGGGATCTCTCGAACGTAGGAACCACACGCCGTCGACGCACGAGTCGACCGTTTCACGCCCCGCTTCGGGGCCCCGTGTGGTTTCTGAGTGCTGAGTTTGAGAGGTCCTTTCCCATGAACTTCAAGCGTGTGCTTGTTCCAGCGATCGCGCTGGTGACCGCCGCAAGTCTTGCGGCGTGCTCGAACGACGACGAGCCCGGGCACGACATGGCGTCGATGTCCTCCTCGGCCGAGGCCGGGGAGCAGGAGAGCCCGGCAGAGGGCGACTGGTTCAACCAGCAGGATGTGATGTTCGCCCGGATGATGATTCCCCACCACGAGCAGGCGATCGAGATGTCCGACGTCATCTTGGCCAAGGAGGGTGTCGACCCTCAGATCACCGACCTGGCGAACCAGATCAAGGACGCCCAGGGACCCGAGATCGAGCAGCTGACGACCTGGCTCGAGGAGTGGGGCTCGCCGCTGCCGGAGTCCGACTCGATGGACTCCATGGACCACGGGTCCATGGACGGGATGATGAGCGAAGAGGACATGCAGGCCCTGCAGGGCGCGCAGGGCGCCGAGGCAGGCCGCCTGTTCCTCGAGCAGATGATCGTCCACCACCAGGGCGCCATCGAGATGGCCCAGATCGAGGTGGACGAGGGCAAGAACGAGGACGCTGTCGCGATGGCGCAGCAGATCGTCGACACCCAGCAGGCCGAGATCTCCACCATGGAAGACCTGCTCGCCTCGATGTGACCCTCGCCCCGCGGAGGCGTGCTGCGTCGCGCACGCACCGCGGGTCCTTGCCGAAGGACTGCCTTGATGAACCCTGCCCTGAAGGGGCGGGCGAGCCGGTGGGCAGCAGCAGGAATCGTGCTGCTGCTGGCTGCCTGCACCCCTACCCCGCCACCTGCGAACACCCCCACAAGCCAAGAGCCGCAGGACGTGGCCGAGTTCGGCCACGTGCACGACGTACAGGTCGACCCGGTCGACCACACCATCCTGGTCGCGACCCACACCGGGGTGTGGACCATGCCGGGCCCGTTCGGCGACGAACCAGTGCAGCCGCAACGCGCCGGGACGGGCCGTCAGGACACGATGGGCATGACCCTCGCGGTCGACGGCACCGTCTACGCCTCCGGCCACCCCGCGCCCGGGGAGCAGACCGACCTGAAGGCGCCCAACCTGGGCCTGGTCCGCAGCACCGACGGTGCCGCGACCTGGGAGCAGGTCTCCCTGGCCGGGGAGGTCGACTTCCACGCGCTGAGCACCGCGACCACGGACACCGGTGCCCTGCGCGTCGTCGGCCTGGACTCCGCGACGTCCCGCCTGCTGATCAGCGACGACTCCGGAGCGACCTGGACACCAGGGGCAACCGTGCCGGCTCGCGACGTGCACGTCATGGACGCCGACCCGGACACCGTCGTGGCCACCACGCCAACAGGCCTGCAGCTCAGCCACGACGCGGGACAGACGTTCACCCCGGACCGAGACGCGCCCGCCCTCGTGCTCGTCGAGGCAGGGCTCGGCTCCGAGCTGATCGGCCTGGACACCAACGGCACCGTATGGACCAGCACCCCTGGCCTGGATCGTTGGACCGCGCACGGAGCCGCTCCCGGCCAGGTGCAGGCCATGACCTACGTGCCCGACGACAGCCCCGGCAACCAGCCGTGGATCCTCATCGTCACGGACATCGGCCTGTTCACCAGCCGCGACCTCGGCGCGAGCTGGGACCCGGTGCTCGGCCAGGAGACCGGGTGAGACACCAGCCGGCCGCGCACCGACAGACCAAGCCTTGCCCACCTGCCGCGACCCGCCCGTGCCCGCACGGTCGCGCGCGGCGGACCACCCCATGCTCCTTGCGGGACATCCGCGAGGGATCCAAGAGAGCGCCGAACCCTGTCACCTCTTGGAGCACACCACCAACACCCATGACAGGGACGGGGGAACCACTCAACCGGGCACCACGGTGCCCTCGGGGTGAAGCCGCACCGCACCCAGCGGTGAGGCCGGGTCACTCTCCGACCCGAACCCGACAGCTCACCCCGCAGGCGCGAAGGAGAACACCATGACCGCACGAAAGCCGGGACGCCACCGCGCGTCCCACCGACCCATCACACCCCTGACCCCGATCGCCCGCGCAGCCCAGGAAGGAGCAGTCAGCACCGCCCGCAAGGGCGCCCTGCTCGCGGCGGGATCTGGCCTGCTCGTGTCGGTGTTCGCGGCACCGGCCAGCGCCGCACCGAGCACCGACCAGCCCAAGGCCGTCTCCAGCGTCGACCTGAGCGCCCTGACCGAGCCGGCCCGTCAGGCGCTCAGCGCCGCCCCAGCGGTCACCGTCTCAGCCGACGCCGCGTTCGTGATCGAACAGGCACCGGTCGCGGTCACCCCCGCCCCCGAACCCGAGCCGGAACCGGAGCCCGAGCCCGAGCCCGAGCCGGAACGCCAGGATCGCTCGTCCCGCAGCCAGGAGCGCGCTCCCGCCCCGCAAGAGCAGGCGGGCACCGCTGCGGCCCAGGCCCCGGTCGAAGCTCCGCCGTCCGCGGCGGGCTCGAGCGTGGTCGGCGTCGCGATGCAGTACCTCGGCGTGCCCTACCAGTGGGGCGGCACCACACCGGCAGGGTTCGACTGCTCCGGGTTCACGTCCTACGTGTACGCCCAGGTCGGCATCAACCTGCCCCGCACGTCCTCCGAGCAGCGGTATGCCGGCACCGTCATCTCCCGCGACCAGGCACAGCCCGGTGACTTGATCTGGAGCCCGGGCCACATCGGCATCTACGCCGGGGACAACATGCAGATCGAGGCGCCCTCACCCGGCAAGACCGTCCGGTACGGGCAGATCTGGCAGGCCAACCCGACCTACATCCGCGTCGGTTGACGCGTGAAGGGCCCCACCAGCCAGGTGGGGCCCTTCCGCCCTGCGGGAATACCCCTAGGGGGTATAGTGTTGTTGCGTACCCGGTCGCACTGTCAGGAGAGGAAGGTCGATCATGAAGCCTCACGGTCACGACGAGCACGGACCGAGCACGGCCCATCATCATCACCACCCCGCGCCAGCCTCCGTCGACGCCGGCGGCGACGACCGGGCTCCATCGCGCGCTGCACCCGACCCAGGCCACCACGGCGAGGTACATCCTGACCACGCCGATCGGCACGGCCAGGGCCACGACCATGAGCAGCAGCACCGCGGACACGGCGGGCACCCTGAGCCCGCCGGCCACGAGGGCCACGAGGGCCACGAGGGCCACGAGGGCCACGAGGGCCACGGTGGGCATGGCGGGCACGGTGATCACGTCGGGCAGTTCCGCCGGCTGTTCTGGATCATGCTCGTCCTGGCGGTCCCGGTAGTCGCGACGTCGAGCATGTTCGCGATGATCCTCGGGTACGAGCTGCCCGACGTGCCAGGTCTTGGTCTGGTCTCTCCGGTGCTCGGCACGGTGATGTACGTGTGGGGCGGGCGCCCGTTCCTGACAGGCGCGGTCTCGGAGATCCGTTCGCGCAAGCCCGGGATGATGCTGCTCATCGGCCTGGCGATCACCGTCGCGTTCGTCGCCTCGTGGGGCGCGAGCCTGGGCCTGCTCGACCACCAGCTCGACTTCTGGTGGGAGCTCGCGCTGCTGATCGTGATCATGCTGCTCGGCCATTGGATCGAGATGCGGTCCCTGGCGCAGACGACCTCCGCCCTGGACTCCCTGGCCGCGTTGCTGCCGGACGAGGCGGAGCGGGTCGAGGGTGATGACGTCGTCACCGTGGCGCCTGGCGACCTGCGCGTGGGAGACGTGGTCGTGGTTCGCCCCGGTGGCCGGGTCCCGGCCGACGGCAAGGTCGTGGACGGCGCCGCGAGCATGGACGAGTCGATGATCACGGGGGAGTCGCGCACCGTGCGTCGCAGCAACGGTGACCTGGTCGTGGCCGGCACCGTCGCGACCGACTCGGGCGTGCGTGTGCAGGTCACCGCGGTCGGGCAGGACACGGCCCTGGCCGGTATCCAGCGCCTGGTTACCGAGGCGCAGAACTCCAGCTCACGCGCCCAGCGTCTGGCCGACACCGCGGCCGGGTGGCTGTTCTGGTT
This sequence comes from Cellulosimicrobium cellulans, assembly GCF_006539945.1. GTDB lineage: Bacteria > Actinomycetota > Actinomycetes > Actinomycetales > Cellulomonadaceae > Cellulosimicrobium > Cellulosimicrobium cellulans. Next base: position 26,230 of record NZ_BJNZ01000027.1, read on the forward strand.
CGCGCTCGGCGCCGCGGTGCTCACCGCTGCGGCGTGGACCGTCCTCGGGATGCCGGACGACGCCGTGATCCGCACGGTGACCGTCCTCGTCATCGCCTGCCCTCACGCCCTGGGCCTGGCGATCCCTCTCGTGGTCTCCATCGCGACCGAGCGCGCAGCGCGCGGCGGCGTCCTGATCAAGGACCGGCTCGCGCTGGAGAGCATGCGCACCGTCGACGCGGTGCTGTTCGACAAGACCGGCACTCTGACCAAGGGCGAGCCCACGGTGACCGAGGTCGAAGCGACCGGCGACCACGACCAGGACACCGTTCTCGCGCTGGCGGCAGCCGCGGAGTCCGACTCCGAGCACCCGCTCGCCCGAGCCATCGTCCGCGCCGCCCGCGACAGGGGCCTGCCCGTGGCGTCCGCTCAAGACTTCCAGTCGTCCCCGGCGGTGGGCGTACGCGCGAGCGTGTCGGGTCGCAGCGTGGAGGTCGGTGGGCCCAATCTTCTGCACGAGCGGTCCGCCCAGGAGCTGGCGGTCGTCGACCGGTGGCGCGAGTCGGGAGCGATCATCTTGCACGTCCTCATCGACGGGCAGGTCGCGGGAGCTCTGCGCCTGGCCGACGAGATCCGCACCGAGTCTCGCGAGGCGGTCGCCGCGCTGAACCAGCGTGGCGTGCAGGTCGTGATGATCACCGGCGACGCCGAGGCCGTGGCGGCGTCTGTCGCGCACGAGCTGGGCATCGAGCGGTACTTCGCTGGCGTGCGGCCCGAGGACAAGTCCGCCAAGGTCCAGCAGCTGCAGCGCGAAGGCCGCAAGGTCGCGATGGTCGGAGACGGCGTGAACGACGCCCCGGCGCTGGCCCAGGCGGATGTCGGCATCGCGATCGGTGCTGGCACCGACGTCGCGATCGCCTCGGCCGGAGTCATCCTCGCTAGCGACGATCCCCGGTCCGTGCTGTCGGTCATCGAGCTGTCGCGGGCGAGCTACCGCAAGATGAAGCAGAACCTGTGGTGGGCAGCGGGGTACAACCTGATCTCCGTCCCGCTCGCCGCCGGGGTGCTCGCGCCCATCGGCTTCGTCATGCCGATGTCTGTCGGTGCGCTGCTCATGTCCGCATCGACCGTGGTCGTCGCGCTCAACGCCCAGCTCCTGCGACGTCTGGACCTGCGCCCCGAGATGAGCGCCCGGGCCATCCTCGGGCGGCCCGCCGTCGATGCCGAACGCCAGGACGTTCACGCGTGACCGGTCAGCCTTCCGGCGCCCGCGCGCAGGCGCCCACCGGCGGCGCGCGGCGCGCCGTCCCCGGCCTGACCGCATGCCGCCTGTGTGCTGGCGAGACGCTGGGAGAAGACGACCCCCGCCCCGGTGGCCAGCTCGAGCGGGTCCGCGAGATCGCGGCGAGCGGGGACGCTCGCCTGACGCTCGTGGACTGCCTCGACGCGTGCGAACGGGGAGATATCCTCGTCGCCCGGCCCACACCTGCCGTCCGAGCGAGGCAACACCCGGTCTGGTTCGAGCGCCTCGCGGGCGACGAGCTCACCACCGAGCTGCACGACTGGCTGCGCGCTGGAGGCCCTGGGATGGCTCCACTGCCCGAACCTCTGCGTCCCCTCGTCCTGCAACCCCAGCAGCTGCCGCCCGACCGCGCTCCGGGGTCGGCAGACGTCGACGTCGGTGTGTAGCGGTCCCGGCGTCCCGATGGAAGGCTGCTTGGATGGCGGAACCGGTGTGGGAGGAGATTGACCTCGAGAGCGCTCGGGACCATGCCCGGGCCGTCGTCGACGGTGCCCCAGCGGACGAGCGCATCGTCGCGCGCTACGTCCGCGACAACGCGTCAGTCGTGCTAGTGCGGGCCGACGCTCGCGGCGCATGGGGCTTGATCTACGTGTGCACGACGTCGGGACCACGTGCCGACTACTCGAGCACGCTGCTGGACCTGGCAGCCGAGCATACGTTCCACGTCGGAAGCGCAGCCCCGCAGTACGGGCAGGGACCACGAGTGCACTTCGCGGCCATCAGGTCCGCAGGCATCACCACCGCCCGGAGCCGGCAAGCGGGTGAACCGTGGCGCATCCTCACCGCAGACGACAGCGGCTGGATCCTCGACGCTCGTGTGACCGAAGATTTCCACGATGCTCCTGCGTACGAGTTCGAGGCACCCGGCATGACCTGGCACCCAATCGCCTGACAGCCGACTCCACGGAGGGCCGTGCCAGCGGCCCGCGGAGACTCCCGATGACCCTCACCGTCGTGCACGGCGTCGACGAGCGCGAGACCGGCATCGCCTCGGCCCTCATCAACACCGCCCAGCAGCTCGGCGCGGCGCTCGGCCTCGCTGTCCTCACCACCGTCTCGATCACGGCGGCCAGCACCCGGCTACCCGACGCGGTCACCGCCCTGAACGAGGGTGTGACCGCAGGCGACACGAGCCTCGTCACCACCGCCGAGCAGGCGCTCAGCCACGGGTACGCCACCGGCTACCTCGCGGCCGCGGTCATCCTGTTCGTCGCCGCCGCGATCGCAGCACTCCTCGTCAACACGCCCGGGCAACCACCGACCACGGCCGCGCAGCGCTAGACCGTATCCCACCCGCAAGAAGGTGAGACGGTGATGGACTGGCAGGGGAGGCCGCCCAAGATCACCTCGCCGGGAGCGGCGGTTCGTTGCGCGCGCGCAACGTGGGTGCCTAAGATTAGGTCAGCTCGCCGCAGTAGCGGCGAGAAGTGAACCCGAGACCCTTCCGGACGGTTGTGGCGCTCGGGTTTCGCGCTGTCTAGAGCCGGACGACCCCGGCGACCAGCGGCTCTGCGCGACGGCGCGCATCACCGCCCCGGGCCCAGGCCCAGGCGATCGCGTCTGGGATCGCGAGCAACGGCTCGACGGCCGCGGTCGCGTGGTCGTACGCCAACGAGTCCCGGCACCCACGGCGGCCCGTCTCGCGGTACAGCAGGCGCCGGTCACGATCTTCCTCTCCCTGTTCGCTCTCGAGCATCAGCCGGGCGCAGCCCGCCTCCGCGATGTCCTCGACGAGCCGCTCCAGGCAAGCTCCGCGCCGCTCGATGTTGGTGCGGTATCCGGCTCCGGCCTGGTAGATCGTGACCTCGGCGCTGAGCGTTCCGAGCGTCGACAGGATCGTGTGCTGACGGGCCGGAGACTCCTTGACCATGTGCAGCCGTCGCTGGCCGGGCTTGTGCAGTCCGCGCACCGTCTTGCGCGCGAGCGCGAGCTCGCCGGGGATGATCACCGCGGCGACGAGAAGGTAGTCCTGCTTTTTGCTCTCGTCGACGAACACGTGACCGCCTCGCAAGGAGTGGTCCGACATACTGGTAGGCACGACGCAAGGGTACGGACGCCGAACGACACTGCTGCGGGCGAGCCTGATGATCTGCCGGGTGCGACGCACCCCATGTGTACTCATGGCCGCATGAGACTCCCCGAGAATCCGTACCGTCTCGTGCTGCTCGGTGGCTCGGACCGTGACCTCGCTCACGCTTGGCGCCGTCAACGACGCTCGACGGCGTCCGCCCAGAGCCACGCCCAGCCCTCGCGCCCCCGCCCGTCGATGAACCGCACGTGCACCTGGCGGCCGGCCCAAGCGATAGCTTCGCCGTCCACCTGGGCCTCGCCGGACTGCCGCTGGGTGACCCACACTCGCACTGGGATGCCCTCGATCGGGCGCACAATCGCGGCGCCGCGGCGCGCCAGTTCCGGCGCCTCCTCGGGGTAGTCCCGCATCGGCACCGTCTCGAAGCCCGACGGCCAGCCGCCGGGCGGCGGACGTCGACGAGTACCCACCGGCCCATCATATTCGAACACCAGTTCGAACCGCGACGCATACTGGAAGTATGACGACGACCGCTCTGGAAGCCCTGGAGGTAGCTCGCGCAACCTTGCGTCGCGCCGAGCTGCGCATGGGCGTGCGGTCGTCCGCGGCAGGCGCCATCGACCTCGACGACACCCCCCGGCCGCTCGGCGCGGTCCTCGACGGCGGTCGCCTGCCGCGCGGTGCGGCGAGCGTCGTGGCGGGGTCGACATCGCTCCTGCTCGCCCTGCTCGCCACCTCGCAGGGCACCTCGGACTGGCTCGCGTTTGTCGGGGCGCCAGACGTCGGGATGCTCGCGGCCGCCGGCGCCGGCTTGGCGCTCGAGCGGGTCGCCCTGGTCCCACGGGCAGGGGAGGACCCTGGTGGTGTCATCGCAGCCCTGCTCGACGGCATGACCTACGTCGTCGTGGGACCGGACGCCCGACTCTCCGCGTCCGAGCGCCGGCGGCTGCTCGCCCGCGCGCGCGAGCGCGGCACGGGGCTGGTGACCGTCAGGCCGTGGGAGCAGGCTGCGGTACGCCTCGAGGTCGTCGCGCACCGTTGGTCGGGTACCGACCATGGCGCCGGCTACCTGCGGCGCTGCGAACTCGACGTCGCGCGCACCGCCAACAGCGGCACCGATCGTTGGACGCTCACCTTGCCCACGCCCGGCGAGCCGCTTGTCGCGGCGACGGAGGGCCGGGCCCGCGGAGCCGCGACGGACAGCCAGCCCAGGCTCCGGCTGGTGGGATGAGGAGTATGGCCGCGTCCTGAATGCCCGTTATATGTCATAACAGAGGTTATCGGCCTAGAAGTAGTGCGAGTTGCATCAGATGCAAGAGCGCGCACGTCGCTGCGAAATCGGCGTCCGCGCAGTGTCGAATGTGGGCTGGCTGTCCTTCGGTCGGTCCCGCCAATACCCTCGGGTCTCGTGGAGAGCCCGATACTCGAGACCTTGATTCCCGTGGCTGAGCAACGCGGTTGGGCGGACGACATCGTCGCGCCGCCCACGGGCGCCTCGCTCTGGTTTCAGGATCTGGAGTCCAGGCTGCAGTTCCAAGCGGAACAGCTGGGGCTGGTCCCGGTGGAGAACCGCCGCGGGCAATCGCACGTGTCCAGACTTCGGCCCACGACGCCGCAAGAGGCGCACCCCGCGTCGCTCAGCGCGCAGGTCGGGCTGGGGCAACAGCCCCTACACACCGACGGTGCGCACCTTCGCACGGTGCCCGACTACGTCGTGATGTGGTCGGAGACCACCAACTCGACCCCGACACGCGTTTGGCATCCCCGCCGGGCACTATCGAGCAGCGACCAGTCGGGCGTCTTCATAGTCCGATCAGGGAGGGAGACGTGGCTGTCCCCCGCCCACGACGGTGGCGGTCTGCGGTTCGACCCGGGCTGCATGTCGCCATGTGACGCCTTCGCCCGCCGGACGGCCCGGATTCTGCAAGACCCGCCACCCGACGAAGTCCACGAGATCCGCTGGGACACCCCCTGGAAAGTACTGGTGCTAGCCAACCGGCAGGTGCTGCATGGTCGCGCCGCAGTCATCGACGGCGACCAAGAGCGCACGCTCGGCCGAGTCGCGTACTACAAGGCGGGCGCGCGATGACGGCTTTTCGGGCTGAGGCCTTCTGGATCAAGGCACGCCTGTTCATCAACCGAGCCATGGAACCAGGTGACGAGCGGAGCGAGGACGAACGGCGTCTCTGGGCGTCACTTGCTCTGGAGCTGCTCGCTAAGTGGGCGCTGGCTGAGACGTCGCCGGCGCTGGTGGCCGATCCTGCCAAGGACGGTGGCGATCAACTGTTCGTGGCCCTCGGGCTGAAGGAAGGCGGCCCCTCGGTCACGGTCCAAGCATCGACCGCGTTCAAGCGCTGCCAGGCGATCTATCACCCGTTCAGTGCGCAGGACGCCTCAAAGTTCTCCAACGCGCGCAACGAGTACCTGCACGGATCCGAGATTGCCCTCCTCGCCATACCCGCAGACGTTTGGTGGTCGCGGTACTGGTCCTTGGTCAACGTCCTGCTCACCGCGCATCAGAACGTGCTCGACGACCTCGTCGGGTCCAGTCGAGTTGCCGAGGTCGAGGCGCATCTGGCGCGCAACGCCGAGCGGAACGAGCAACAGTACGAGGCCGCCGTCCAGGCCGCCCGGCGCAACCTCGCCCGGTACCGGGGCGACCAGATGTCGGCGACAGAGGCACGACGCTGGGAACTCAGCACCGGTCCGCGCATCGCCGCGACCTACAACGTCGAGGTCAAGTGCCCGGCGTGCGGGGGGTTGGGCACCGCGGAGTCAGACGATGCCCAGAGCAAAGACGTGACCTGGTCCAACGACCCGCACGACAGCTACCCCACCGTTGAGGTCACGTTCGTCCCCGACTACTTCATCTGCCCCGTGTGCCATCTCACCCTCGACAGCTACGAACTCATCGAGCTCGCAGGGCTGGACGAGGAACACACCATCGAGACCGACGAACCGGTCTACGAAGAGCCCGAGTACGGGAACGACTGAGCAGGGAGTGCGCTACGGCTTGCCCGGAGCACTCCTCATCGGTGTGGACCGTCGTGCGAGGGTTCGTTGCCGTGCATCCGGGCTCGGTGGAAGCTCGTCGCCGACCGCCGGCGCGTCTCTACCAGGGCGTAGTCCAGCAGCTCGCCGCCGCGCTGGATGCGTCCGGCGTCGACCTCGACTTGCATCGCAGCGCCCTCGGACGGCGTCCAGAAACGACGGTGACGCAGCACGGCGGGGCAGCCGGTGGCCAGCGCGGTAGCGGACGCCTGAGAGCGCGCACGGCCGTCCGGGCCGTCGAAGACGTCGCGGGCATAGACGCTCGGGACCCATCGGCCGCCGAGTCCTTCACCCGTCAGGACGGCCCCCTCGTAGGCATGGCGCCAGCGCTGGGCGATGCGTGCCTGGGACAGCTCGTAGGGAACCTCGACGTCGACGACCTCGACCTCGTAGCCGGCGGCCGCGAGGCGGTCGCCGAGGGCGAGCGCGGCGTCGGGCTTGGAGAGGACCGAGTCGATGACGACGTTCGTCCCGTCGCGCAGGGCCTCGTCGCGCAGCAGGCGGGCGAGGTGAGAAGACTCCTCGTGCACGAGCGCGGCGAGCTCGAGGGGGTAGAACGGTTCCCCCGCGGCCTCGCGCTCACGCACGGCATCGGGCTTGAGGAAGGCGTCGTAGCTGCCGTCGGCCAGGGCTTCGCGGAGCAGCTTGTCCTTGAACTTGTCGGCGTCGACGACGAGCCAGGCGCTCTTGTCGAGCCCGAGGACGTTCTTCTGGATGTGGCCCTTGCCCGCCCCGGGCGGACCGGCGAGCACGATGGCCTTGCCGTCCTGGCGCGCACCGGGCGCCTCTGCGCGGGCTTCGTCACGCAGGCGGCGCCAGAGCGCGCGCCGACCGGCTGTCGGCTGGTCGACCTGCCCGTCGATGAACCACGCAGGGTTGTTCAGCGTGGAGTGCGGCCCGTCCTTGTCGAGCGGCCCCCCGGCACGGGAGAACTCTCGGACGGTCTCACGGTGGGCCGCGTGCAGGTCGTGGTCGTCGCTCACGCACGCGAGTTAAACGGTCAGCGCGCAGAGCGTCCAGTCTTCGCGGCGAGCACTGCGTCGTAGGTGTCGCCGTCGAGCAGGCCGTCGTCGAGCGCGCGGCCGACCTCCTCGAACGTGCCGGCGACGTCCTCGACCAGCCAGTCGAACCCGTCGGTCTTCGGCGTGCTCGCGTACGGCCAGCGCGCGAGCTCATCGATCACGCGGTCCCGGTCGATCTGCCCGGCGACGTATCGCTCGGCGATCTCGTACGGGCTGGCGCCGCTGAACCCGTCCGGCAGGTTCGGGACCCGCGCGGCGGCCCGGAGCTTCTTGTTCACCGCCGGCTGGCTGATCGCGAGCACCTGCGCGATCTCGGTCTGCGTCATCGTGTCGGCGAGGCGTCGCACCAGGCGCAGCTCGTCGAGCCGGTCGACGACCTGACGATGCCGCAGCCGAACGACGGCGCGGACGTCCGGGTTCTCGGTCGTGGTCGTCATGGGAATCACCTCCGTTATAGCCTAGGTTATAACGGGTCGGGTGGGTTGGCCACCCACACGAAGAGGCGGGGGCGCAGGGGTGCGACGAGTGCGGGTATGGGAAGTACCACGAGTGGCGTGGACGCTCGCGCTGGCGTTCGCGGGCGAGGACCCGGACGACGCCCCGATCCCCCCTCGTGTGCGCAAGGCGATCGCGAGCACGACGGTCACCGGTTTCGCGGCGACGGTCCTCCTGCAGCTCCGTGACCACTACCGCAGCCGCGACGACGTCGTGGTGGCCTGCCTGCAACGCCAGGGTTGGCGGAGCGCCACGACCGCAGCGCCGGTGATCCTCTGCCTCGCCGCCCTCACCATCGTCGCCAGGCTCGGTGGCGGCGTCCTCGCCGCGGTCGCCCTCACGCTCGTCGCGGGGTTCATCACCGCCGTCATCGCGATGGTCGCCGGCCTCGCGTTCGCCCGGCGCCGCTACCGCCCCGGCGCGCCGCCGTGGAGGCTTCACGCGCCACCGGCGACGTGGACGATGTCCAACGTCGCCGTGCGACCCGGCGCTCCCCCGTTCCGGATCTTCGAGGTACGTGCGCTCCTGCACGACAACGTCGCGCCCGGGTCCACGGTCGGCTGCGTCGCGGGCTCGACCCGCACGGGCGAGGCGTACGAGAAGTGGCACTTCGTGCGGGTCGAGCACGACGACGCTCGGATGGTGCTCACCGTCCCCCGTCTGCCCGACCAGAGAGCCGAGGCAACCTCGCCTCGCACCACGTGACCCTCCTCGGCGAGGACGTCGGTCAGTCGCGTTCGATGCCGGCGCCGCTGTCACGCCCCGTCCCTCGATCGGACGGCCGTCGCGTCGCGTGCGCCGGGAGCTGACCGCTGCTCGCGCTGCTTTGGACCGCCCGCTCGAGCTGCGGGACGGCGGCGGCCACCGCAGCAAGTGCGCGGTGGGTCCCGGCCGCTGCCTGAACCTGACCGCGCAACTCCTGAGCGTGAGCGATGGCGCGTGCCGCGCGCTCGGCCTGTCGCAGCACGGCGATCCACCCGACCTTCGCGTCACGGCCCGTGGCACGCGCGACCAGACGCGAGGCGTAGGCGGCGTTGAGAGACGCTCGCTCGCTCTTCGAACGGTCCTGGTGCGCCGAGTCGTGTGCGGGCGGCTGGGCTGCTCGAGAGAGGGCGTCCGACGCCTCCTGCAGCGCACCCGGTCGGTCCTTCTCAAGGGCCAGCGAGGCTCGCGCGAACACGCCAGCGACGTCGAGCGCGGCGACCCGCTGGTCTGCCTCTCCGAGGCGGCCACCCATGCCATGCAGGGCCCGTGCGGCGTCCGCCGGCGGCGTGCTCATCGTGACCTTCGCAGCGACCGTGGCATCGCGCCAGCGCTCGGTCCACGCCGAGGTGAGGCGTGGATCGCCAGCGACGTCGGCGCCCCAGCGCGACCGGAGCTGGCCCAGGGCGAGGGTTCGGTCAAGGCGTCCCGCACCGAACCACACGGGACGATCCCGGCGCCCTTCGGCGACGTTGGGAGCAAGCGCGACCGAGTAGCCCACGACGCGGTCGCGGCCGCCCTCGGCGTACCTCGGCCGGACCAGAACGCGTGCGTCACGCAGCGCGTCCAGGAACTCGCGCTCGCCGCTCGCGCCGGCCGCCGCGGCACGCACGCGGCGACGCAACTCGTCGCGAGCGGGCAGAGAGACCGACGCCCGCTCCGCGCGGTTCAGCTCGCCGGGCTTGGCACCCGCAAGAGCACCGCGGCCGCTCTCACGCGACTCCAGGACGACGAGCCCGTGCCGCTTCTCCAGCACGTTCGCGAGCCGCTGCGCACGCGGCATGTCGTTGTGCACGCGCGCCTTCGTACCGTCCTCTCGGACCAGGTTCACCACGACGTGCACATGGTCATTGCCCGCGCTCGAGAGCCCGTGTCGAACCGCAACCCAGCGGCACCCCGCTCCCCCGTCGTCCGAACCGGTGAACCCCATGCCCTCGACGAACTCGCTCGCGATCCGACCCCACTGCTCATCGCTCAACTGCCCCTCGGACGACTTGAGCGACAGCGAGCAGTGCCACACGTGTGCGTCTCGCTCGCCGACCTTGATCATCCGCTGCTCGGACTCGCTCCACTCCTTCACAGGCGCGGTCACGCGAGTGCCAAAGACGCGCCGCGGCTGGTCGAGCTCGTTCGCGATGTCGAGCGCGTCATCGGTGCTGAGCTCTCGGGACCCAACGGCCGCCACCACGACCTCGTGGCCCGCGACGACGTGCGGGTTGGTGTGCTCGTTGTGCCGTCCGTCGCCGGCGAGGTAGACCATGACCCCGGCGACCCGATCGCCGCGCGTGATGTTCGGCATCATGAGCGCAGCCCTTCCGCCGCGCGCAACGCGCTCCCGACCCGCTCACTCACCGTCTGGACAGCGCGCAGAGACTCCATGAGCTCGGCCTGAACCTCCCCCGTCGCGTTCGTCGCGCGAGCGATCTGGTTGAGGTTGTTCGACACCGCGGCGAGCAGCCGGCGCGCGTGGAAGAGCTCCGTCAGGTGGGTCGCTCGATCGGTCGCGGTCTCGCCCTGATCTGCGAGCGCAGACTCCACCAGAAGGCGCGGGATCGTGACACGGGCGGCCGCCGCTCGCTGAAGTAGCAGCGCCTCCTCCTCGGGTGTCACGCCGACGCGGTGGTAGTGGCGTCGGCCACCCGGAACGTTGGCGCGTCGCTGACGCTGACGATCGCGCGCTCGCGGCGCTGCCTCGGTCATCGTCTGCGTCCTCCCTTGCCCAGCGCAGCGACCCCGACTCTCGGGGACCACACGACCAGTGTGCCATCGGCCCAGTGCAACGTCGAGCCGATCGAGCCACTTACGACACGTAAGTGTATAGCTTGCTCCGCCGGAGGCTCGTCGCAAGCCCGTCACCTCCTGACGATGAACCGGACCGAACTGCACCTTGACGGCGCGGCACTAGCGAGCCGTCTGTGGGGTCCGTAGCATGGCGGTATGGCGAGAGAACTGGACCTTGAGGCAGCAGAATCGAAGGCTCGCGAGTTGCTCGATGCGCGGATCTCCTCGGTGCGCGGGCTTGTTCGTGCGGCGCAGGCTGAGGCAGAGGTTCGTGCGCAGATGCAGGCTGCGGCGCGCGAGCACGCGAAGGCGTACGCAGCGGCAATCGGTGACGGCTGGACGCCCGACGAACTACGCAAGCTTGGGTTGCAGGACCCCGAGCGCAGTGCACGATCGCCGCGGAGGAGTAGTGCAGCAGCACGCCCGGTGACGACAGCCGAAAGTGCTGCCGAATCCGGCGACTGATCCAACGCGAAGGGCCCCGACGCATGCGGTGCGTCGGGGCCCTTCGCGTGTCGAGGTGTGGCTCTACGCTCGCTCGGTTCCGGCGTCCCGAGAGTGCCCTCCGGTGCGGCGCTGAGGCGTCGGAGTGTGCGCGACACTGTGGCCACCGCGACGTGCTCTCCGTCCGGTCTGCGCGATCCTCACGGCCTCGAATGCAGCGACGTCGAAACTGTCGCGGTCCGCACGAGTGACGATGCGATGGAACATGTCGCGGAGCGCGCTTGGATCTCCGGTCGCCGCGAGACGGCTTGCGCGGTCGTTCTCTGATTCGCGGTCCCCTCGGCCGACCGTCACGCGGGTCCAGTCGACATGGTGGCCGGACTCGCGTGCCAGTGCAGTGACGTACTCCCGTTGGGTGCGGCCGTTGCCCTCGCGGAAGGGGTGCGCCTGGTTCGCGAGGTTGTAGATCTGTGCCAGCGTGCTGGGGATCCGGTCGGAGTCGACGGAGCGCAGGTTGTCCGTCTGCGCAATCTGCTCGCCCACGGCCTGCATCGTCGGGACGATGCGATCGAGCGGCGCGAACCATCCATCTCGACCCTTGCGTATCGAGACCGTGCGTACGTCGCCGGCCCACTCGTAGACGTCCTGGAACAGGTGGTGGTGGATCGACCGGAGGCCGGCCATGTCGTACGTCGCGGGCAGGCCGTGCTCTCGCAGGGTCAGTGCCCGCGCCTCGACCAGGTGCTCCTCAGCCCGGCGCAGCTCTTCCGGTGTCCGGGCACCGACGAGGTTGCGCAGGGTGCGCCCGTCCTCGAGCAAGTACCCGTCCCAGCGGGCGTACTCGTCGCCGATCTCCCACGGTCTGCTCACACCTAGTCCCCCTCGCCTGCCAAGTACGCCTTGGTCCGACGGATCAGTTCGTCCCCGTCGATCTCCCCGCGCACGTACATGTCCTGGATCGCGCGCGCCGCGTCGTCCGTGCGCCCGCCCTCGAGCTCCGTGCTGTGCCGGATCCGGGCGGCGTCCGCCGCCCGCTGTGCGCGCTCCTCGTCGCTGATGGGCATGCGTCCCCTCTCCTCGCTGGTGCATGCCAACCTAGCCGCGACAGGCGCCAGCAGCGTTCCCTACGCCACGCCCGCGAGCATCACGCCGAAGAGCACGACCGCGCTGCCGGCGATGAGCCATGCCACCCGGCTGATGATGCGGGCGCCCCGGGTCAGCGGAAGTCTGGACGGGTCGAAGCGAGCCAGAAGTAGGTGCCGAAGAGCACTGCAGAAGCGGCCACGAGAGCGGAGATCAGCGCACTCGGTACGGACTGCGGCCACAGCACGACGGCGCGGTAAACGAGCAGGCCGGCGGCCATGGTGAGCGCGACCGTCCGGACCCGGTCCCACACGGTGGGAAGGTGACGGTGCTCCTCGTCGGGCGCGCTCACCGGGCGGCCGCCACGGGCGCGTCGACGACGCGCGCAGCCATGCGCAGCAGCTCGGCGATCTGGGCGTCGATCGCCGCCCGAAGCGTGACCTGGACGTCGCAGCCGGCGGGGCACCCGCCCGGGCAGCCGCCGCGGTAGTGCGCGCGCAGCCGCTCGCTGTGCGCTGCGGCCTGCCACGCGATCGCGAACGCCCGCGGCATTGCCTCCGGCTGGTGCACGCGGATGCGCTCGAGCGCGCCGCGGCCCTCCTTGATCCCGGTGAGGTCCACCGTGCGGGTCTGGCCGTCGTGCGTCATCCACGCTCGCCGTGCGCCGACATCCCATCCCCACGACTCCTCAGCGTCCTGGGCCGCGAAGAGGTCCGGGTGCAGCCGACGCCCGACGGTGGGGAATCGGGGCGCCTACGCGCGCGTGAGCTCGCGGACGAGGCTCCGGAACGACGGCTCCGCGTTTGCGCCTTCTGCCGTGTCGTGCGTCATCGTTCCTCCCGGTCGGTCAAGGTCAGTGTCCAACCTGCTACCCACGGGGTCGATCGTGTGGCGGGGCACGGGGATCTCCTTCGATCGGGCGTCAGTGGCGGTTCGCGGCGTGCGCGACGGCGAGCTCGCCGGCGATCACGCCGAGGTCGGTGTGCGGGGCCAGGCGGGCGTGCAACTGTGCCCCGACCCGAGACAGCGGTACCTCCGAGATGCGCGCGACGAGCGCGGCCGCGGCCCGCACGGCGTTCACACGGCCCTCGACGGTGGTCAGGTCGTGGCGGGCCAGGACGGCGTCGACGACGACGGACACGAGGCTCTGCGGCTGGCACAGGCGCTCGGCGAGGGCCTGGCCGTGGCCGTCCTGGACGAGCTGGGCGGGGTCTGCCCCGTCGGGCAGGACCAGGGCACCGGCGGTGCCGGCCTCGTCGTTGGTGAGCAGGTCGAACGCTCGCACGGCGGCTGCTCGACCGGCGGTGTCGGCGTCGAACGCGAACACCGCCAGCGCGACGGCGCCCGGGTGGAGCGCGCGCACGCGCTCGAGGTGTGTCGTGGTGAGCGCGGTGCCGCACCCTGACACCGGTACGACGGCGGACCCGGTACGGCGGATGGCCTCGACGTCCAGCGCTCCCTCGACGAACACAACGCGCGCGCCGGCCTGGATGCGGCGCACCGCGGCCGGGTCGAGTCCGTACAGATCCCGCGACTTGTCGAACGCGGCCGTCGTCGTGGTGTTCAGGTACTTCGCCGGCGCGTCGTCGACGTCGTCGGTCGCGGGGTTGCGTCGCGCGGTGAACCCGACGATCGCGCCCGTCACGTCGCGGTACGGCAGGACCAGGCGGTCACGGAACACATCCCCGACCGACCCGGACTCCGTCCGGAACGCGAGTCCGGCGGCCACGAGCTCCTCGGGGCTGTAGCCGCGGCCGCGCATGCGGCCCACGAGCCGGGCCCACCCCTCGGGCGCGTACCCGGCCTGCAGGCCGCGCAGCCCGCGCCGGGCGAGGTACTCCCGGGTCCAGTCGTCCGCGTTGTTCGCACTCCAGCGCCAGTACTCCCACGCCGCGGCGTTGATCTCCACGACCCGCTCACGGGTGAGCTCGACGCTCATGTCAGGCCTCCTGGCGGGCTGAGAGGGCGGTGATCTGGTCGGGCCGAAATCCGCTCCATGACTCCTCGCCGGCGACGACGACCGGGGCCTGGAGGTATCCGAGAGCGCGCACCTGCTCGAGCGCGTCGACGTCGGTGCTGATGTCCACCACGGTGTACTCGATCCCCTTTCTGTCGAGCGCGCGGTACGTCGCGTCGCACTGGACGCATGCCGGCTTGCTGTACACGGTGACCTTGACCTGCTGGCTGGTCATGATGCCTCCCCCACGTCGTTTTTCGGACCGTCCCTGCAAGCGGAGCGTTTGGCCGCAAGCCGTCCCAGGACGCACCCGCAGGGCGTGAGCGCAGCGAGCGAGTCGGGGCGCCCGGGTGGCCGGGAAGTTCTCGGCGGGCTCAGCGACGAAGGAGCGCAGCCGAGAAGTTGGCGGGCGGTCGGGCCGGAGCGCAGCGGAGCCGACTTGCGCCCTGGGACGGCCGGCCACACTCGGAGCCAGGGACGGACCGAAACACCAAGCGCTTGTGCAGCCGCGGCCCGCAGGGCCGCGTCATGTCGTGTACGGCGCTCCGTCGCCGGGCACCGTGGTTCACGTCAGGACCGCCTCGCCGCGGTCGGTGGCCCACTGCATCTGGGCGTGGTCCGCCGCCTGGTTCAGCACGACGTGGTGCTTGCGCAGGACCCGGTTCACTGTCGACCGCGACCACGGCACGCGCTGTGCGAGGTCCCGTTCCGAGCGCGCCTCGCGGGCGAGCTCGAGGATCAGCGCGTCGCGCTGCTCGGCGGACATGGTGCGCGGGTCCAGGTCGGCCCGCGGCTGGTCCGGAGCCTGGCTCGCGACCAGGCCGACCGGCTCGAGGATCGGCTCTGCGTCGACGGGCTCGACGTCGTCTGTCACGAGAGCCGGCGCAGGGATCTCCTCCGCCGCGGCGTCACTGTCGAGCTGCGCGGTCGACGCCGAATCGGTCAGTCGATCCTCTACCGCGACGGCGACCGGTCGCGCCCGACGCACGCCGAGCAGGTGAGCCAGAGCGGCGCCCATGCCCATGACGGCCACGGGCACGCATGCGACGCCGACGACGACCTGCCAGGGCGCGCGCTCGATGCCCGCGGCGTGGAGCAGGTGGTAGGTGATCTGGCCGGCGGCACCGATCACGAGGGAGGCCAGCACCGACCGTCCCGCGAACGATCGTGCGGCGGGAGGGATGTTGCGGTGGGTCAGCCAGGCGCCGAGGGCAAACGCGGCGTAGACCTCCATGCCCAGCGGCAAGGTGATCGCCAGGTTCACGCTCAGGTCCATGATGCCGGGGAGCAGGTTCACCGGGCCGAAGCCTGCCATGCGGCCCAGGTCGACCCAGCCGCCCCAGATCGCGACGTACGCGCCCGCGGCGAGCACGACGACGGGCCAGCGCGGGAACGACTCGTAGCTCTCGGCCGGCACCGGCTGAGCCACGTCCGGCTCGGACGTGGCCCGCGAGGGCCGGGTCGCCGACACGCCGCGAGCAAGGGGCCCACGAAGACGGTTCATCATGCCTCCAATATCCGAACGCTTGCGTTCTAGTTTAGCAGAAACAGAACGCTTTGGTTCTGTTAGCGTGGTTCAGGTGAGCAAGGAATCTGGGCCCGATGGGCCGCGTGATCCGGGACCCGGGCCGCGCGGGCTGTACGACAGCGCGCGCCTGGCTCAGCGGCTCGGCGTCTCTCCGGTCTCGCTGCGCACGGCGCGACACCGCGGGGTGGACTGGCTACCGAAACCGGCCGGCGAGCTCAACGGCGGCCCGGTGTGGACCGCGGAATCGCTCGAGGGCATCGAGGACCGTCGCCGGGGCGCGGGGCGGCCTCGCCGGCAGCGGTGACCAGAGTCAGCGTCCAGCGTGCTCAGTCAGGAGTCAGACGGGTAGAGCAAGTCACGCGGAACCTTCTGCGGGCAGTAGACCTGCGCAGCGCCAAGGGCCAGCACCTGAGCGGTGAAGTCATCGGTGTCCAGCGTCTTGGCGACGTGGTCGGTGGCGTCAGACAGCCACCGGTCAGGGTCGTCGTCGCCGGCCTTGGCGCACACGCCATGGCCTGCAGCGAGGATGTCGTCTCGCGGGAACTCGATGTCTGAGTTCTGCCCCAAGAGCTCGTCCACGATCGCGAGGTAGCGTTCGTCGTCTTCGCTCGTCCCGCAGCCGGTGACGACCAGCCCGACCACCACAGCAGCGAGCAGCACTCCTACGCCTTTGGATCGCACCGCGTCACCGTACCGGCGGTACCGGTCGGGCGACCCGAGCCGTCACGCGATCCACGCATCGAGCGTGCGGCGGGTGATTCCGGCGCGGGCGGCGAGGTCGACCTTGGTCAGCAGCTGGGCGCTGTAGAGGCCGCGGACGGCGGTGCGCAGGAGCGCGCGCCGGTGTGCCTCGTCGACGTCGGCGGCGCCGCTGGTGGGGGTGCCGTTGGCGGTGAGCTCGGCCAGGAGCCGGTCCCCGTGGGTGGCGTACCAGGCCGCGGCGAGGACGTCGTCGCCGGGCTCGAGCTCGAGGACGTGCGAGGCGAGGCGGGCGGTGACGGGCACGAGTCCGGTGCCGGCGGCGTGGGTGAGCCAGGCGGCTACGAGCCGGGCCGGGCGCACGCTCGCCGGCAGCGGGTCGGGCAGGTCCTTGAACGTGCGGCGCAGGTCGAGGGCGCCTTGCATGCGCACGTCCCAGTCCCATGAGCCGATCGGCTCGCCCGCGTGGGCCAGGGCGTCGGTCCAGGGCTCGCGGTCGGCCTCGGGCTGGGCCAGGGCGAGCAGGCGCAGGGTGTGCGCGGCGTACTGGCCGGCGGACAGGGTCCGCCGGGCGGCCTTGTACCCGGTGCGCACGCGGACCTGCCCGGCCTCGGCCGCGGCCCACGCTCCCCCATCGCCGTCCGGCGCCGTCGCGGCGGTGCGCACCCGCTCCAACAGGTCGAGGATCGGGCCGGCGTGCTCGTCGGGCAGGGCGTCGACGCGGCGGGTCGTCATGAGTGGGGCACCTCGGGGTTGCAGGCGGTGGTGCGCCGCGCCGGAGGCGGGGGGGTGTGGGGGGCGGCAAGTCCCCCACGGCGGCGCGTCGGGTACGGGTGAGCCTACGGGCTCGGGGTGCGGTGGCGGTCGTCATGGCGGGGCTCCTCGTGTCGGTGTGGGCTGGGCCCGGGCGGGCCGGTCGTGGCCCGCCCTGGCTCTGGTTCATGCGGTGGTCGCGGGCTTGTGGTCGGTGACCTCGTGCCAGGGCGCGCGGTCGGTCCAGGAGTAGTCCGTCTCCACGCTCACGGACTTGGCGTTGACGCGGGCCACGCGGCGCCACCAGTGGCCGATCTTCACGGCGTCGCCCTTGGCGACGTTGTGCGGCCCGTAGTCGGTGACGGCGCCTTCCGCGATCTGCTGGGCGCGCACGCCCTCCCAGTGCGCGAGGTTGTCCCGCGCCTCGGCGATCCGCGGTGCCATGCGTGCGGCGCGCGCGGCCCGCTCTGCCTCGGTCGCGGGCCGGTAGCCGTTCGTCTCGCGGTCGTAGACGTCGGCTGTCAGCTCGCGCTCGTACTTGCGGATCTCCGCGGCCAGCCGCTCGATGCGGTTTCCGACGGTCACCGGGCTGTACCGGGCGCCCGTCGTCGCTGCGGCGGTCGCCGCGGCCTCCTGGGCGGTCACGGCGTCGCGCTCGGCATGCACGGCGGTGCCGAGGGTGGACCATGCGCGCTCGGTGTCGCGGCGGTGGCGCCTCTCGGAGTGGTGGCCGATCTTGATCGGCTCCCCGCCCACGGGCAGCCGCTCGACGGCCGCCTCGTGCCGCGCGTACGCGGCATCGGCGGCGCCCTTCTTGCGCTCGGCCTTGGCGGCCAGCGCCTCGGCGCGGTCGGCCTGGCGGGCGGTCCTTTCAGCCTCGACGACCGCGGCCGGGCGGGCCGCGTCGTCGATCAGGACCTCGACGTCGTGCCCGGCCTCGCGCAGCGCGGCCGCGGTCGCCTCGATCGTTCGGACCTTGGCGACGCGGTCGCGCGACTGCGGCACGTACCAGGTGCCGAGGTTGCGGCTGAACCGCCAGCGGTGGGCCTTGAGGACGACGTTGGTGCCGTCGCCGCGCTCGGTGCCGTCGATGAGGGTTCCGGCCTCGCGGGTGTGGGTGATGGTCAGCATGGTTCGCTCCTGCTCGCGTGTGGTTCCGATGGGCCAGCCGGTGGGCCGGGGGTTTCCCCCTCCGGCCCACCGGGGCACGTCACGCGCGCAGAGCGGCCCGCTGCCCGAGCCGGCTGTACCACTGCCCCGGCCCCACGGGGCGCAGGAATCCGCCGACGACGTCGAAGTTGGTACGGCCCTTCCACGTGCCGCGGGTGGCGTGGTCGCCGCTGGCAAGGATGTTCGTCACGGACAGCGTCCGGTGGTCCGCGCGGTCCATGCGGTCGAGCAGGTCGTTCAGGTTCTCGCCCGTCCGGGCCGCGCGCTGCTTCGCGAGCTCGATGCTGCGGTCGAACGCCTCGCGGGCGAGAGACGGGATTGCGGCGGTGTTCTGAGCCACGGGGGCCCTCCTTTGCGTTGGTGTCAGGTGGCCGGTGGTCTCCGGCCGTTGTGTGCCCTTCCAACAACTCAAGTATACATCATTGCTCGCGCGATGTATACCTCAGTTGAGGGGCGGGCCGGGCGCGGTTCACGCCCGGCCCGCTGGTGGCTCAGTCGAAGAGTTGGCCGGCCTCGGCCTCGGCTGCCTCGTCGGCGGCGTCGATGGGGTCGCGGCCGGCGTCGTAGTCGTCGCGCCAGGGGCGGTCCGCGATGTCGCGGTGGGTGAGCCAGATTTGGCGCGTGAGCCGGAGGTCGACCAGGGCGAGCCAGAGCGCGAAGTCGGCATCTCCGTTCGCGTACTGGGTGACGTACTGGTCGGGGTAGCCGGGCAGGCGGCGGCGGATGCGCTCCTCGAGCGCGGCGCGCTGCTCACCCTCGAGCTGGGCGGGGTGGCAGTTGATGGCGGCCACGCGCTGGCGCATGGTCTGGTGCTCGGTGGTCATGGTGGTTCCCTTCGTGGGCCGGGCTGGTTCGGGTGGCCCGCGGCGGGCCGGTCGTCGGCCCGCCGCGGGTCGGGCTTCAGTCCTCGCCGGGGAGGCTGATGGTCACGACCGGCGCGGCGGTGTCGCCGGGGCCGACGTGGAGCACCAGGTCGAGGTCCTGGGCCTCGACCCGGTCCGGGGCGTTGGGGACTCGGGCCACGGTGAACCGGGAGCGGCCCGCGCGGGCCGCGATCGTGGCGAGCCAGAGCACGTCCCACAGTCGCCCGGTCTCGTCCTGCCCGGCCTCGTACTCGGGGTTCCACGCGACGGCCTCGGCGTGGGCCGCCTGGGTGAGCGCGACGGGCCAGCGGAACCCTGCTTCCTGGGCCAGCGGCCCGGCGTCGACCAGCACGCCGTCCGCCAGGGCCTGGGCGCGGGTGTACGTGTGGATCGGCGGGCCGAACACACCTTCGGTGGTGGGCCGAGCGTCAACGTCGGCGCTCATGCGTAGTTGCGGGGGTTGGGCTGGGCCGCGCCGGCGGTCCAGGCGGCGTGCACGGCGTCGGCGTACGCGTCGGCCGCCGCGAGGGTGGGGTGCTGGCTGTGGCGCGAGGACGGCGAGAACCACCCGTCCACGACCATGACGCCGGCGCCGATCCCCCACGGGGTCCCGTCCGTGACGATCGTCCAGCGCTCGTGGTCGTGGTAGCAGGTGACGTCCGGGCGGACGGTTGGCTGTTCGGTGGTGGTGGCCATGGTGACCCTTCCTGCGCAGGTGGTGGGTGGCCGGGGTCCCGACCGTTTTTCGCCCCCTCCTGGCGCCGTAATCACCGCCCGCATAAGCGGCCCGGAGTGCAACCCGCGGTCCGGCCCGACGGCGGGGCTCGTCGCCCGGGAGAAGCGACGAAGGAGCGCCGGGCGGCGAGTTTCGACGGCGGGCCGGCGACGCAGTCGAGCGGGTTGCGCGCAGGGTCGCGCGGGCGATGATGGAGAGCCAGGAGGGGAAGAAAACCGCGCGCAGCGCGGACAACGCGCCGCGCAGCGGCACCGCTCAGGTCCCGGCCGCAGGCCGGGAGAACCACACACCCGCCCAGCTCGACGACCACAGCCGGCCCCACCGCTCCCCCACCGGCCACCGGCCGACCCACCTGCCCACCGGCAACTCGTCTCGCTGCCCGTCGACGCCGACGCCGGCCCGAGCTGGAGGCGGGGGTCCGGGGGGCGGCAGCTCCCCGGTGCCCGTACCGGCCCTCGATGGGCCGGTACGGGCAGCACCACGCGCGACGGCGCGCGGTCCGCGGGGTCTCCCCCACGGGCCGCGCGCCGGGCCGGGCTACTTCTTGGGCGCCTTGCCCCGGGCGATCTTCTCCACGTCGCTCAGGGTGTAGCCCCAGGACTCCAGCGCGGTCAGGTACTCGCGCAGGCTGCCCTGGTTCCGCCAGGACTGGACTCCCGTCCCGGTCTCGCACGCTGCCAGGCAGAGGACGAGCGCGATGTGCTGCGCCCGACCCGCCGTGGCCTTCTCGGCGGCCTGCGCGATGCCCTGGCTGCGTGCCCGGTACGCGCTCGCGCCGGGCTTGATGCCGAGCCACTGCGCGGCCAGTTCGTGGTCCTTGTCCGCCCCGTGACCGAGGGTGTGGGTGGCGGTCGCGATCTGGGCGGCGATGAACGCTGCCGCGCCCGTGGGGGCGGTCTTGCGCTGGGCGAACTCCGCGAGGAACTTCCGCCGGACGACCTCGGCTGACTTCCACGCCTTGTTGTTCTCGATCACCTGGCGGCGCTCGGCCTTCTCCGCCTCGCTCATCGGCCCGGAGCGCTGGGTGCTGCCGGTGCTGTACCGGTCGCCGTGGCCGTGCTTGCGCCAGTTCGTGCAGACGTAGACGACCTCGACCCGCTGCCACTGCGACAAGATGTAGGCCGCGTGGCCGGGGCACGCTGCGTGCTTCTCAACGGTGAGATCGGTGCCGTTGGCGTCGTCAGCGGCGGGCTTGAGGCTGTCCAGACGCTTGATCTTGGCGTCGTTGTAGTCGGGCCGGGGAACCTCGGTCACGTTCTGCGCGGCCAGCGTCTCGCGTGCGGCGGCGACCTCGGCGGCGCGCTGGCGCTCGTCACGCGCCCGCTGGGCCTCGTGCGCGAAGCGTCCCGGGTCCTTGATCGCGACGGCCGTCAAGGTCTTGACGGTCTCGGTGTCGTCCTCGAACTCCGCCAGGGCGGCGGCGACGTCGAGCGGCAGGTCGTACTTGGCCTGGACGGCAGCGGCGACCTTCGATCCTGCGACCGTGAGTGCGCTCGCCACGGCGCCCTTGTCGGTGCCGGTGCGCTTGGCGATCTGCCCAGCGCTCAGGCCGATGAGGGCCAGCTGCTGGAACGCGGCGGTGCGGTGGCTGTCGCGCATGTCCTTGCGGTGGTCGTTCTCGGCCAACTGCTCGACGATACGCCGGGCCTCGTCCTCGGTGCCGTCGATGATCTGCACCGGGATCGTCTCCCGGGCGGCTTCCACGGCAGCCAGCGTGCGGCGCTGACCTTCGAGGACGACCAGGGTGCCGTCCTCAGCGCGGCGGGCGCGCACGGCCTGCAGGACGCCGTGCTGCTTGATCGAGCCGACGAACTCGGGCGTGAGGTCGGCGTCGGCCCGCACGTTGACGCCGACGACGAGCGTGCGCGGGTCGACGTGGGCGAACTCGACGCTCTCGGGGGCCGTGCTCGCCTCGGCCTGCGTAGCGGGTGCTTCGGTGGTGGTGGTCATGGTGACCCTTCCTGCGCAGGTGGTGGGTGGCCGGGGTCCCGACCGTTTTTCGCCCCCTCCTGGCGCCGTAATCACCGCCCGCATAAGCGGCCCGGAGTGCAACCGACCGGTCCCGGAACGGCGGGGCTCGTCGGCCGAGCTCAGGGAGCGCAGCGACCGCAGGCCGACGAGTTTCGACGGGCCGGGACGCGCAGCGAGGTCGGTTGCGCGCAGGGTCGCGCGGGCGATGATGGAGAGCCAGGAGGGGAAGAAAACCGCGCGCAGCGCGGACAACGCGCCGCGCAGCGGCACCGCTCAGGTCCCGGCCGCAGGCCGGGAGAACCACACACCCGCCCAGCTCGACGACCACAGCCGGCCCCACCGCTCCCCCACCGGCCACCGGCCGGATCACGTGACTTCGACGAGGAGTTGGGCGAGGGCGACGACGACCCGGAGGGCGGTCAGGAGCAGCGTCCAGGCCCCGACCGTCCAGCGCTGACCGCGGCGCGACTCGGCTTCGGTCCGGTTCGTGCGAGGCGTGAGCTCGTCGTTCGTGTCGTGGCGGTTCGTCATCGTGTTCCCCTGTCGTCGTCCTCGGCGCGCCGGTCGTCTGTGCCGCCACTTACTCGGGGAAGGTCTCCAGTTGCCCGGGTCTGTGACAGGCCCAGGGCGGCGAGCCTGGCTACATGGGTCGGTGACGACTGAGGCGGGGGCTCGGGGGGCGGCAGCTCCCCGGTGCCCGTACCGGCCCTCGATGGGCCGGTACGGGCAGCACCACGCGCGACGGCGCGCGGCCCGCAGGGTCTCCCCCACGGGCCGCACGCCGGGCGGTTACTTCGTGTCGCGCTCGCGCACGACCCAACCGGGGGCCATCCCGAACTGGACGGCGGAGTTGAGCAGGAGCGCGAGCCTGTAGGTCTCATCGGCCTCGAGCGCGCGGGCGAGCGCGTCGGCCGCTGCCACGCCGTTGCCGTGCCACCAGGCGACCAGGCCCCACAGGGTCCACGCGGGGGCGCTGGTCGGCACGTGGGCCACGATCTGGGCGAGCAGGTCGCGCGCCGCGTCGGCAGCGTCGCCGGGCTGCACGCCGACCTTCTGGTCCGCGATCGCGGCGACGGCTCGCCCGGTGGCGTCGTCGGGGGCGTTCCCTGCGGCGGTCTGGGTCACGGTGTCCGGGTCGATCCCGGGGACCATGGACAGCAGCGCGGCGTCACGCACCTTGGTGTGCGTGAGCATCTGCGCCAGTTCGCCGTAGATCCCCGGGCCGTCGACCAGTCCGGTGAGCGCGAGCCGCCACGTCGCCAGGGCGTGCGTGGTCTGCTCGTCGACGTTCTTCGCGGCGTGCTTCTCGGCGGCCCGGCGGGCCGTTGCCTGCGCCTCGGGCGACGCTTCGCCGGGCAGGAGCCCGGCGCGGTCGCTGGCGGGGGCGACGCCGAGGGCGACCATCTCGGCGGCGAGCACGCTCGTCGTCACGTCCGACAACGGGCGCACGACGGCGAGGGCGGCGTGCATGTCGACGTACCCGGCGGTGCTCACGTGGACGGCGTCGTGCACGTCGACGGCCTGGCCGTGCAGCGCTTCGGTCATGCTGGCGAGGGCGCGGTCGGCCTCCTCCCGGTCCTCGGTGTAGAGGGCGACGACGGCCGACGCGGCGCGGTCGTTCGCGATGTGCACGGCGAGCATGTCGGCCGTCTCGGGCTTCACGTCGGACAGGTCGACGCGCGCGACCAGGCCGACCGTGCCGGTGTTGGACCGGCGCGCGACGATCACCAGGCTCTCGGTCGGCGCGTAGCCGATGCGGTAGGGGATGTAGGCGAGCACGTCGACGACCGATCGTGCGCGGAGCGTGATCTGCTGAGCCACGTAGGGCTCCTTCCCGCCAGGTGGTGGGTGGCCGGGGTCCCGACCGTTTTTCGCCCCCTCCTGGCGCCGTAATCACCGCCCGCATAAGCGGCCCGGAGTGCAACCGACCGGTCCCGGAACGGCGGGGCTCGTCGGCCGAGCTCAGGGAGCGCAGCGACCGCAGGCCGACGAGTTTCGACGGGCCGGGACGCGCAGCGAGGTCGGTTGCGCGCAGGGTCGCGCGGGCGATGATGGAGAGCCAGGAGGGGAAGAAAACCGCGCGCAGCGCGGACAACGCGCCGCGCAGCGGCACCGCTCAGGTCCCGGCCGCAGGCCGGGAGAACCACACACCCGCCCAGCTCGACGACCACAGCCGGCCCCACCGCTCCCCCACCGGCCACCGGCCGGGCCCGGGAACGACATCGCCCCGGTGTCCCTCGTCCGAGGGCACCGGGGCGGTGAGCGGGGTTCCTAACGCTGGTCTCCTGCCGGAGTGTTGGGCCAGATCAGGTCTCCGACGACCGGCCTGCTGTGACCGTCCATCACGAGACTGAGCAGGCTCCCTTCGACGCCTGGGCTCGCGGGTGCGATCGTCACCTGGACCGTGTGGGGGTGTGTGAGGTCGATGGTCATGCGCTGCTCCTTCGGTCGGTGGCGGTCATGATCCGATGGGCCGGCCCCTGCGGAACTCTCCTCGGTTCGCGGGGAACGGTTCGCCGTCGTTGAGCTCGTGCTCGAGGCGGGCTAGTTCGCGCTCGAGCGCGGTGCTGAGGAGTGCGGTCATGGAGACGTGACCGCCTTCGAGGCCGCCGGTGCGCAGCACGGCCGTCTCGGCGCGGCGGATCAGGTCCTCTTGGAATCGGAAGGTCCGGGAGACCATCGCTCCGCCGACCGGTGCCGGCGTCGGAGGTTCGGCCGAGCGCGTTCGCGGCGCGGGGAGGCGTCGCCTCGCGGAAGCTGCGGGCGGACCCTCGGCACTGGCTGCCGGTTCGGGCGACTGCGTCGGCGGGGCTGTGGGCCCGGCTGATGCTTCGGCGACCGGTGCTGGCGCGGCGGGGGTCGCGATGGGCTCGACGCGAGGAGTCAAGGAGATGGGGCTCGTTCCGCTAGGCCGCTTGCGCTCGACCATCATGCGATCCTCTCGGCGTACGCGGGCAGAATCCGGTCGATGATGCGCTGGGCGACTTCGTCGAAGATCCGCACCGTGGTGCGGCCGCGCTCGTCGTTCCAGGCTGTAAGGGAGACGCCGGCGGCGTCGGCCTCGGCGAACCTCGTCCACTCGGGCACGTACGGCGGTGTGAGCTCCACTTCGACGTCGCCAGGGATGATCTTGACGGTGCGCAGGTTCCACACGAGGTCTCCAAAGCGCTCTCGGAGGCCCTCGATCTGGAAGTCTCCCTCTGCGGTCTGGCGGCGACGTGTCACGAGGACGCCACCGACCCGCAACTCAGGGTTGGCGAGGTCGACCGCGTGCTGCGTCACGAAGTCGCTGACGCGGATCGCCGCCTCGACGGAGTCATACCCGGTGTCCGAGGGGATGATCACGACGTCAGCCGCGCTCATCGACATTTGCACGAGGTGGCCGAGGTCGGGACGGGAGTCGATGAGGACGACGTCGTAGTCGTCAGTCCATCCCGTCAACGCCTTGCGCAGACGGCGGAACGCACCGACGGTGCCGGCTTCGGCTTCTCGGTTGATTAGGTCGAAGCGGGCGGGAATCACGTCGATGTGCTTGGCCTCTGCTGTCAGCTCGCCCGCGGCGTTCCTCCAACCGCACTCGACGACGGCCCCCTCCCCCGCGCCCTCGGCGTTCGCGGCGATCGCCTCTGACACGCTCGGGATCGGGTTCGCCGGGTCCCACTCGATCCCGAGCCGTCGGGTTGCGTTCGCCTGGGGGTCCATGTCCACCACCAGGACGTTGAGGCCCTGGCGCGCGAGACCGGCTGCGGTCTGCACGGTGCATCCGGTCTTCTGGACTCCACCCTTGTTGTTGGCGAAGAGGATCGTGACGGGCATCTTGGCACCTCCAGGTGCAATGCAAGCATTGCAATGCTTGCGTTCGTTGCTGGGCGCGCCGCAGCGCTGTCAGACAGGATAGCAACTAATCGAATGCTTGCATTCCTTGTATGTATTGCAAGACTTGCACTGCTTACAATACATACAAGTCTTGCGTGCGACGCACCTACGTCGCGAGACCGTCGACCAGCGTCCACTCGCTCGCCTGCGCGTCGTCCGGCGGCCACCACCAGGACTCTGCGGGGTCTCCGGGCTCGATGGACTCGTGCCGGCTGAGATAGGTACGCCAGGCCCCGCGCTGTGCGGCGTAGAGACGCAGCTGGGCCGCGACGGCCTCGAGAACCCCGAGATGCTCGGCGACCCGAAGCAGGGCGTCAGACCGGGGGAGTAGGGCGCCGCGTGCGCGGTCGAGGAGTCCCCACGACGTGAGCAGGTCGACGGCCTCGTGCACCGCCCTGCGGGAGATGCCAGTGGTGTCCACGAGCTGCGTGACCGTCTCTGCTCGGCCGTTCTCGACGGCCTCGAACACGAGGGCGGCCACGTGGCCGAGTTCGCGGAACACGGGGCGCAGCGCGTGGATCCGCCCGCGGTCCCAGCGCAGGTCCGCAGCGCGGTCGATGAGGTCGGAGGGCAGCGTGAGCGCGTACAGGTCGGCGTACTCGCCGCGCCCTTGCTCGAGTCGGTCGATCCAGCCGGCCTTGCTTAGCTCGTGGAGCAGGACAGAGACAGTCGAGTGGTCCATCCC
Organism: Cellulosimicrobium cellulans; assembly: GCF_006539945.1. Taxonomy (GTDB): domain Bacteria; phylum Actinomycetota; class Actinomycetes; order Actinomycetales; family Cellulomonadaceae; genus Cellulosimicrobium; species Cellulosimicrobium cellulans. The sequence goes on from NZ_BJNZ01000027.1 coordinate 52,637, forward strand.
GGATGCGATGGCGAGGGAGCGCGTGCCGAACGAGACGTAGCGACTTCCGGTCTTGTGGGCGGCTTCTCCCAGTGCGCGCAGGAGGAACCGAGCCCCGTACCACTTCCGTCCGGGGAACCGGTGTTGCTCGCTCGTGCGCAGGCAGGCTCGCCAGGTGCGGATGAACGCGTGTTCGTCGCCAAGGCCTGGAGCACCCCCCTGTGACTCTTGGGCGCTTGTGTTGGATCTGTGCACAGTGACATTCCGCGTCGTGGCGGACTGTTCGGCGTGCTGGGCTACGAGGCGTTGGGCGTTGTGCCAGTCGCGGGCGAGGGCGCCGTGGCGCTGTGTGGGGGAGTAGCGCGCGTAGAGCGCAGCCAGGCCGGGCCAGCGTCCGTCGCTGAGTCGGGCTGCGACGTCGGCCAGGCGCCAGCCAGCGGCGGCGGCGCCGGCGATGACGGCCTGGCGTGCCTCGGACGGCGAGTCGTAGCGGTCGGTGTCGTAGACGCCGTCGCGGGCGATGCGCGTCAGGCGGGCCGAGAGGGCCCGGCCGTGGGCGGCCGAGCTGCGGGGTTCCGTAGAGGGTTCAGCGGCCTGTAGAGGGGCCTGGGTGGCTCGCCGGGCGCCGATCTGGGCGCGGTACGTCTCCTGCAGCGCAGCGACGACCTCCCGTGGGCTGGGCCGGTGCAGGACGTCGACGGCAATGTTGAGGCTCATCGTCAGCGCCTGGTGCCCGCCGCTCGCGTGGGCGGCACCGGGGACGCGGATGCACCCGGTGCGAAGAGACTGGTGCGGGCCGGGGTCCATCGTGGGGTAGGCGGTGGCGATGGCCTCGACGAGTTCGCGGGCGCTGGTGTAGTCCAGTCGCTCGGCCAGTGGAACGTAGACGTGGCGGCCGCCGTTGGGGGAGACGTCGGTGATCACCCGAGCGCCGGCGGACTCGAGTTCGCGCACGAGCCGGGACGCGTCTGCCATGACGCGTGCCGCACCACCGCGTGAGGAGTCGAGGTCGAAGCACAGGGCGCGGCAGGTGCCGTCGTCGCCGTAGACGCGCACGGCCGCCGGCATCGACGGCAGCACCGCCGTCAGGGCCCGCTCGTCACGGTCGCGGTACTGGATCCCGCTGGCGCGGCGAGAAGCGAGTCGCACGCGAAGCGCACCGGCTAGCAGGGGCGCGCAGGCTGCCCACTCCGCAGCCGCGGCGGCCTGGGACTCTCTGGACGAACGTCCAGAAACGGACGCAAGCACGGTTGCGTCGATCGGTGTGTCGCGCTCGCCTTCGTGTGCGGGCGCCCGCTGGGTGCTTATGATGGTCTCCAGACAGCGACGCACCTGAGGGTGCGTCAATCGGGGCCCATCACCTCCGTCGCCGCCAAGCTTGAGGGTGATGAGCTTCGTATCGTGGCCCGCCCCTTCGGGGGCGGGCCGCTCTGCGTTATGCGGTTATGCAGTCTTGAGAGGCAGCTCCTCCTGCTGGCTCGGCTGCTCGGGCCACCACGCGGGCAGGCCCGAATCGTCAAGTTCGATGTGACGAGCGACGCGCTCGAGCACGACGCCAAGCGACTCGCCGGCCGCGTCTGCCATCTGGTCGAAGACAGCCTTCGTGCCCTCGTCGACGCGCGCGTAGAGCGCGGCCGTCGTGCGAGGGTCAAGCGACCCCCGAGGGCGGCGTGCCCTGGTCGGAGTGCTGGTCATGGCCACGAACCTAGTGCTAGTGCTAGCGCCGCGGTGGTACGACGCGCGGCGTGTCGCTCCGTCATCGCGCAAGCGACGTCGGCATTCCTTCCAGGCGAAGGGCGCTTCAGCGGCCAGCGATGTAGTCGCTGAACGCGGTTCCCACCTTCTCGACCTGCTGGCGGTCCGCCTGCCACTGCACGCGACGACCCTGGCGCCGCTCAGGGGGCACGTCGGCGTGGACGAGCCCTTGCGCTTCAAATGCGCGCAGGTGGCTCTGGACGGCCTGCCTGGTCGCGCCGAGTAGGTCCGCGAGTTCCGCGATCGTGAGCGTGTCATGGAGAGCCAGGGCGCGCAGCACCTCGGCGCGCGCCCTGTTGCCGACGAGCTCAATGGCGACCTCGACCTCCCTGGGCATCCCCGGGGGCTTCGTTAGTCGCGGCATGGCTTCATCCTGCCGGATGAGCGCCTGCCGCTCCGCCCCCTCCTACTCACAATCTATCGTTGCATGTTGCTAGCCCTGGTGCTTTCCAACTCAACAGCGGCGATGTTCGCGACGAGTCACGAGGTGAGCGGGCCCGGGCGCGCTGTGCGTGCCCGGGCCCGAGTGTGCGGAGGCTCAGCCGAGCAGTACTCGTTCGAACTTCTTGAGCAGCTGGCGCACACGCTTGTCGTCGAGTTGGTAGCGCACGTATCGACCGTGGCGCTCTTGCTGGGGGAGATCTCCCTGGATCACTCCTGCGGCCTCGAGCTCGCGCAGGTGCTTCCCGAGGCTGCCGGTGGCGATACCGGTGCCCTTCTGGATCGCACCGAAGTAGTTCTCGGCGGGCTTCTTACGCAGGTGGCGAACCACGGCGATCCTGTCATCGCTACGGGCGATCTGACCGAGCGAGTCGAGGTCGTCGTCCGGGGACTTGTACGGCAACTGAGGTCTCGTTCTGTGAGGGCTGATGTGTGGACTTGCGCGGCCGGTCAGAGACCGCGGGCTACCGCTGCCCCCGCAGCTAGCCAAGCACGTCTTGTCTCCGGCCGCAGCGCCCCGTACCGGAGGGTGCCCTCCTGCATGGCTGGATCGAAGGGAATCGCGACGGACTCTCGGGCGATCCACCGGTCATCTGCCGCGAGCTTCGACGCCTCGTCGAGCGTGCCGCCCTTCTTCTCCTGGCTGACCACGACGACGGCGTTGCGCGCGAGAGCGGCGCTGCGCTGGTCGCGCTCTTCGAGGGTGTCGAGCAGGAGTCGCCCGGCCTCTGCTCGGTCGGGCTGCGTCGTCGTCGCGACCACCAGCTGGTCGGCGTTCTCGACCGCGCGCAGCCACAGCTCGTCAGACTCGTCGTTGCCCGTGTCGATGATGATGAGCCGGTAGTACTTGCGCAGGACGGAGTGGAGCGCGTCGAACTGGTCGCCGCCGAGCCGCTGGTCCTTGGCGAGGATGAGCGGCTGGGACCGCAGGACGTCGTACCGGTCGCGCGTCTGGTGGTGCACGTAGTGCGCCAGGTCGGCGCTCTGCGCCGAGGTCCCCAGCAGTCGGTCGACGGCCGGAAGCAGGTCCAGGAAGGTCGCCTCATGTGGCCCTTGCTCGGTCCTCCACCCCAGCGTCCCCCTCGTCTGGTTGTTGTCCATCGCGGCGACGCCGGCGCCGCCGAAGAGCGCGAAGACGGCTGACAGGCAGATCGTCGTGGGCGTCTTGTTGGCCCCACCCTTGCCGTTCACGATCGCGATGGTGCGCGGTCCGGGCCAGTGCTGGGAGACGTGTCGGGCGTCCTCGCGCTGCTCACGCTCGGCCTCGCTGGGGGACATGCGGATCCCGACTCGAGTGAGAAGGCCGCGGAGACCCTCCTTCGCGGGCTCCTCGACCTGCTCTTGGGTGAGGAACGACTCTCGCCGCTCGCGCCGGGTGACGGGGGCAGCATCATGCGCCTCCGGTGCGTGCGCCGGCTCGGAGGGCGCGGTCGGGTCCCCGGCGGGGGTGTCCTGGACCGGGCTTGCCGCCAGCGTCGCGATAGCGGGGAGCGCAGCGGGCTCCTCATCGAGGGCCAGCGGCTCGGCGTCAGCCGTGGGCGCCGGGGCCTGCGTAGCCGTCGGCGCGACAGGGTCGACGTCCTCGACGGCGATGACCTCGACCCGGCCGTCGGGAGTGACCCGCAAGTGTCGCGTCTCCGCTCCGGTCTCGGCCTGGACGGTGATGGGCTCGCCGAAGCGAGCGGTGTGCTCGACGAGCAGGCTCACGGCTTGGGCCTGAACCTCGCTCGGTGGGCCCGGGTTGAGATCGACGATGCGATCAGGCATCCGGACCTGGCCGCCTGTGCCGTCGGGGCGGACGAGAACGGTGATCATGGGTTCGTCCTTTCGTTGGTGCGGGGGAGTGCGTACAGCAGGGTTTGGTCGACCTTCTCGGCGACGAAGTAGGCAAAGTCGTCGGTGACCGCGAAGGGCAGGGCGGGTGTCGTGCTCTCGCCGTAGACGCGAACGGTGCCGGTGCTAGCGGAGACGGCCGCGCGGCGGTCGGAAGAGCCGTAGACGGTGCGTCCGTGAACGGCAGTCGGCGTGATGTTCTCGAGCTGGGCGACGTGCGGCGTGCTCGAGTAGTCGACCAGGACGGACCCGAGCGTCATCGATTCCCCGGTGGGGTCGTGCAGGGGAACGTCGTCGGCGCGGATCGCGCCGGCCTCGACGGGGCTGGAGGCTCGGATCGTGCCGTCCGCGAGGTCGATGAGTGCGGCGACTGCGCCGTCGTCGCCGGTGGACCAGGTGACGACGAGCTGGGAGTCCGTGGCGGCGGAGACGACGAGGGGCTTTCCGGTGGACCCGGTTGGCCGGGGGAGCTCGTGCTCCTGCGGCTCGCCGTCGGCCGGGACCAGCCACCAGGTGTCGGCCCCGACGGCGATCACGCCGTCCGCAGTCGCCAGGACGGGCCGGGCGCCGACCGGGACGTCCCGTCGGGTCAGACCGTCGCCGTCGAAGAGGGCGACGGTCTGGTTCTCGAGCGCGACGAGGGGCACCGATCCGAGGTAGGTGACCCTGCCGCGTGCGGTCAGGTCGAGCGTGACCGGGGAGCCGTCCCAGTCGTCCGCGCTCATGTCGAGAGGCCAAAGGCTCAGCTCCTCTCCAGAGGAAGCGGCGAGGACGGGGCGGCCCTGAACCTCGGCCGGAGTCACTTCCGAGCGTGCCTTCGAACCGGTCCAGGTCGTGGTCGCAGTCGCCCCGTCGACGATGCGCAGCTCGCCGTCCGGATCCGTCAGGACTACGCGTCCATCGGCCAGGAGGGTGGGCGTGGAGCGTGGCGCGACCGGCAGCGCCCATGTGGCTTTCTGCGCGAACCCGGGCGGGGAGAGGACCGGGAGGTTCGCGCCGGCACCGGGCAGCGAGGCCGGGGTCGTGGGTCCCGTGGCCGCAGGGGGCGCCGGATCTTCGCCTCCGGCGAGCGCGACGCCGACGGCCGTGAGGCTGAGGACGGCCACGACGCTCGTGCCGATTGCTGCGAGGAGGAGCGGACGCCGGCGGGGCGCCACGCTCTGCGGTAGGGGAGTCGTGTCGATCGCCTCGCCGGTGGCGGTCACGATCATCTGGAACACGCCGTCAGGGGTGGCGGCTCGCACCCGCACGGCGTTCAGGTGGTGGGCGCGAACGTACTCGGCGACCGCCTGGACGCCGACGGTCGTCGGGCTCTCTACTTCCGGGACGACGACGCGCGCCCCGTCGACGAAGAGCGCGCCGTCGGCGTCGAGGCGGAGGTTGACCACCGGGAACGGTGGCACGGACTGCGGATCAAGCATCTCGAACTCCCCAAAACTCCCAGTGCCACGGCTCGGGGTTGTTCCCGTCCGTGTCGGCCCATGCCGGCAGGATCCAGCCGTAGGCAGGGGCGTTGTTCTTCATCCAGACGTGCTGCGGTGTGGCGAACCGGTTGATGCCTCCACCGAGGTCAACTGCGAGGGCCCAGCCGTGGAACGAAGTGCCCGGCGTGGCAGCCATGCCGCCCTTCTCGCCCTTGAGGATGACCTGGGTGTCGTAGTCCCGGTACGCGTCGGTGATGGCGATGTCTCGCCCGAACTGCGCGCGGTAGGCGTTGTTCAGCGCGATCAGCGCGTCGACGGCGTCGGCGCGCAGGCGGTGGCCCGGGGCCCACGGCAGCGGCTTGATCTGGCTGTCGGGGATGCGCCCGTTCTGGTGTCCACCCCAGGGGCCGGGCTCAGCCCAGCCCACCGGGATCTCGCCCGTGCCCGCGCCAGTGTCGACGGCGCAGCTGGGAGCCGATCCGGTGTCGCTCGGGTCGACGACGATGCCGGCCAGGGCAGCGACGATGGTGTTGGCCGCGTCCCAGTGCCGCTCGTAGTGCCACGGGTCGGCGTTGCGCTGGACCCGGTGGATGGCGATGGTGGGCTCGAGGTCCGCCCACCCGTCGACCTTGACCAGCGCGCGGAAGAAGAGCTTCGCGCTCGTGGAGGGGTCCATGACCTCCTCCTTCGTGCCCCACCCCAGGCACCACTGCTGCTGGAAGAGGCCGAGCGAGCACGTGGGGGTGCCGTCCGGGTTCGTCACGCCGTGGATGTCGTCTCCGTAGTCGACGTTGATGAGCGTCGACTCCCCGAGAGCCGCCTGGACACCGATGATCTGCGCCTTGACGGGCAGCCCTTCCTCGGTGGCGGCGTTCATGATGAACGCGGCGTTGAGGATCTGCTCCGCTCGCTTCTCGGGGTCGCTGGAGAGGCCGGCGTTCGCGATGTCGGGCAGCTGCTCGGTGTTGACGCGGACGGCGTCGGTGCCAACTCCGGTGGCGCCTCCGACGCAGGCACCGCCGCCGAGGACGACCACCAGGAGGATCGGGAGGAAGAGCGCCAGCGCGGCAACGCCGCCCGCCACGCGGCCCATCAGGCGTCACCGGGTGGCGTGAGCCGGTCGACGAGCCACGGGGCGTCCACCGACTGCCGCACCAGCTCGACGCGGTACTGCCCAGCGTCGGTGCCAACGAGCACGGAGGCGGAGGTTCCATCGGGAGCGGCGCTGAGGGCTCCATCGTCGGTCACGGTCGCGGCGGGGATAGAAGTCGGGTCCGTGAACTCGAACGCCTGCCGAGCGGCCGGCGTCAGGTGCGGCGCGAAGGCCCCCCACCAGTCCTCATAGGCCCGGTCGCGAGCCACGAAGTCGGTGAGAGCCGCAACGGCGGCGGCCCGAGCGAGCGTGTCGTCGTCCGGAGCAAGGGTGTCGGGGGCGGACGCCCCTGGTTCTGGCGTCGAGACCTCCGGCGGCGGGGCCGCGGTCGTCGCCGTCGGCGCCGCGCTCGGCGACGCGGCGCAGCCTCCGAGCCCGGCCACGCACGCTGCTACGACCGCCGCGGCCGCAAGTCGCTGGTAGTGCTGCATCCGCTCCCCCGAGTAGGTCCATCTGATGAGAATCTGAGGCAAGACTAGCAGACATCCATGCAATCGTGCGATAATCTAAGTCCATCAACGTTAGAAGGAGTGAGGGAGTGATTCGACGCAAGCGGGCGCCGGCAACCCCGGCCCCCCAGAACCCCTTCGTGGCCTCGACCACCGCTCCTGCTGTGGCTCTGCAGGAGGAGGTCAGTGGGGATGCGTTGTGGGACGACGCACTGAGCCTCACGGGCCCCGCCCGCCCCGAGTCCGCCCCGCATGTGGATGTCAGCAGCGAGCGTCCATGGCCGGTCGTCGAGACGGCAGAGCGCCCGACGGTCTGCGTCATGGGTCTGCACGGCGGCGCCGGGGCGAGCACCGTGACGGCCCTGCTCGGGCCGGACGCCCTCGATGTCGGGCGAGCCTGGCCGGTCGCGTCCGGTTGGGAGCGGCCTCTTCCCACACTGGCCGTGGTGGCTGTCGCCCGGACGAACCGCGCCGGCCTGGAGGCAGCGGACCGGTTCGCCCGCCTCTGGGCCGCCGAGACCCTTCGCGCGTCGCGACTGGTGGGTCTCGTCCTGGTCGATGACGCTCCCCGCCTCACCGTGGCGCAGCGGTCAGCCGCGCGCCGCCTCGGGCGCATGACCCCGCACGGCTGGCATCTGCCATGGATGGAGGCGTGGCGGGTGGAGCCCGTCAACCTCTCCTCGAGCCCCCTGCGAGTTCGACAGGTCATCAAGAACGTCCGCGCACTCGCGCGGGAAACCGAAAGGGATGAAGCATGAACCGGATCTATGCGCTGGCCACCAGCGTCCTTCCGAACCCGACCCCGGAACCGCCCCCAGGCGTCGACGGCATCGAGACTCTGCTCAACTACCTGGCGTGGGGAGTCATCATCCTCGGCCTGGCCGGCTTCCTCTCGTCCGCCGGCTACCTGGCGTTCGCCGCGTTCACCGGCCGTGAGATCCAGGGGTTCAAGGGTCTGGCGATCAGCATCCTCGTCTGCATCCTCGCGTCGGCGGCCGGCACCATCCTGCTGGTCTTCGTCTAGGAGCTGCCGACCATGAGCGACGAGAAGGAGACATCGAACCCGTTCAACGCCTGGTGGTGGGTCTCGGGCGGGTTCCTGCTGCTGATCGTCGTCCTCGTGGCCGTGATGATCGCGACGTCGTCAGGATCGGATCCCGATCCCGACCCGTCGCCGAGCGTCACGGCGGCGCCCTCGCCCTCGTCGACAACGGGGGCCGAGCTGGACGAGGACGACACCTGCATACCGGGCGGTGCGGACCAGGACATCCCCGTCTCCGGGCCAGAGGCCCAGTGGGAACCGGTGGGGTACTTCATGGTCCCGACGTCCCCCGAGTACGGACCGGTGGACGGGCCGGAGCCGCTGTGGCCCTGCTTCGCGCACTCGCCGACGGGCGCGCTGTTCGCGGCGGCCCACTTCTTCGCAGGGCTCGGAGAGCCGAACTACGAGGAGTTCAGCGCCGTCGCCGCAGCGGACAACCCCGCCCTGGACGCCTGGCTGGCTGCTCAGGATCCCGCCGACCGGGAGCAGACGCCCGGGCGGGTGGCGCAGATCGCCGGGTTTCAGTTCCAGCAGGTCGAGCCCGATGCCGTGATCGTGAGCCTGGGCTTTCGCCAGGACGACATCGAGGCTGAGGTCCGGGTCTCGCTGGTCTGGGACGACGCGGTCGGCAACTGGCAAGGCGACCTGGCGACGAGCCAGCTCACGCCGTCGATCGTCGACCTGACGACTTTCACCTCATGGGGGGCGACCGATGGCTGAGGAATGCTCCAGCTGGCACGACTTCTCCTGCCAGCTCGGGAACATCGGCAGCAGCGTCGCGGAGTCTGCTGCAGCGGACTTCGTCAAGAGCCTGGGAGAGGGCACGGTCTCGGTGCTCGGGTGGCTGAACACCTTCTGGATCAACATGCCGAACGTCGACGTGACCTCCGGGCCGGTGACGCTGATCCAGGGCTACCTGTCCTGGTACACGTTCGCGTTCGCCCTGGTCGGGACCCTCGTTGCGCTCGGTCGGATGGCGATGACCCACGACATTCGCAGCGGGGCGGGGGCCATCAAGATGATCGTGCGCCTCATCATCACCTCCGCTGCGCTCACGGTGGGGTTCACGGCGCTGATGGCTGCCGGTGACGCGTTCGCACCGTGGATCGTGGAGAAGGTCACCGGCGAACCGATGACCCTCAACGGGTTCCTATCGGTCGAGATGCTGATGGCCGGCGGCGTCGGCCCGGGGCTGATCCTCGGGCTCCTCTCCTTCTTCGGCAGCTTGGCGAACGTGGCGTTCATGATCGTGCGCAACGCGCTGGTGCTGGTTCTCTTCGCCTTCCTGCCCACCCTCGCCGCAGCGTCGGGCACCGAGTCGGGAGAGCAGGCCTTCCGCAAGGCCATCGGGTGGATGACGGCGTTCGTGCTGTTCAAGCCGGTCGCGGGCTGCATCTACGCCCTCGGGATTCTCATGCTGAAGACGCCAGCTCAGATCCCGGGACTGGACCCGGTCGCGAACGCGATCTATGCCTCGTGCATCGCCGTGGTGGTGCTCCTCGCGGCAGCGCTCGCACTGCCCGCGCTCGTGAAGTTCATTTCTCCGGTCGCCGCACACGGCACCTCGAGCGTGTTCTCCGGCGGCGGCGCGGCCGCGGGCGCGGTCGCCGCGGGCGCGGCGGTCGTCGCGATCGGCGCGACGGGCGGCGCGGCTGCACCCGCCGTCGCCGGGGGCGGAACTGCGGCCGTGGGCGGCGGTGCCGCGACCAGCAGCGGCGCGGCGTCGGCCGGTGCCGGCGCCGGTGCCGGTGCCGGTGCCGGCGCGAGCGGAGGCGGGTCCGCGTCCGGCGGCGCGGCCGGCGGAGGTGCGTCGGGCGGG
>NZ_BJNZ01000028.1 GCF_006539945.1 Cellulosimicrobium cellulans
CGGGACGGAGTCCGACGCCGACACGATCCGTGACACCGCGGTGGCCCAGCCCCTCATCGTCGCGTCGTCCCTGGTCGCCCTGCGGACGATCCTCGACGGCCGGGACACCGCGGACGTCGTCGACGTGACCGCGGGCCACTCGGTCGGCGAGCTCGCCGCCGCCGCGGTCGCGGGCGCGCTGACCGACGTCGGCGCCGTCGGGCTCGTCGCGCACCGTGCGCGCGCCATGGCCGCGGCCGCCGCCGCCACGCCCACGGGCATGAGCGCGGTCGTCGGGGGCGACCCCGAGGAGGTCCTCGCCGCGATCGAGGCAGCGCACCTGTGGCCCGCCAACGTCAACGGCGGGGGCCAGGTCGTCGCCGCGGGGGCGCTCGACCACCTCGCCGCGCTCGCCGAGAACCCGCCGGCCAAGGCGCGTGTCATCCCGCTCCAGGTCGCCGGGGCGTTCCACACGCCGTTCATGCAGCCCGCGCTCGAGGAGTTCGAGCCCGTGGCCGCGTCGTGGGACGTCGCCGACCCGCGGCTGCCGTTCCTCTCGAACGCCGACGGCGAGTCCTACGGGACGATCGACATCGAGGGCAGCACGTACGGCAAGGCGCGCGACGTCGTGCGGCGCCTCACCGCGCAGATCGCCGCACCCGTGCGCTGGGACCTGTGCCAGGAGACGCTCGCGGAGCTCGGCGTCACCGCGATCCTCGAGCTCGCGCCCGGCGGCGTCCTCACGGGTCTCGCGCGCCGCACGCTCAAGGGCGTGGAGTCGGTGGCCGTGAAGTCGCCCGACGACGTCGAGGCGGCCCGCGACCTGATCGCCCGCCACTCCGTCGCGTTCGGCGCGGCGAAGACCTCCGTCCCCCCGGGGGACGACGCGTGAGCGGCGTGACGCTGCGCCAGGCCACCGGCCCGGCGCACTCGCGCATCCTCGCGATCGGCGGCGTCCGGGGCGAGAACGTCGTCACGAACGACGACATCGCCGGACCGATCGACTCGTCGGACGAGTGGATCCGCCAGCGCACCGGCATCGTCACGCGCCGCCGCGCCGGAGCCGACGTCGACGTGCTCGACCTGTCCGAGGCGGCGGCGCGCGACGCGCTCGCCCGCGCGGGGCTCCAGGGCGCCGACGTCGACGCCGTCATCGTCTCCACGGTCACGTACTTCCACCAGACGCCCGCGGCCGCCGCCGTGCTCGCCGAGCGCCTGGGCGCCACGCCCGCCGCCGCGTTCGACGTCTCGGCCGCGTGCGCGGGCTACGCCTACGCGATCGCGCAGGCCGACGCGCTCGTGCGCGCCGGCATCGCCACGCACGTGCTCGTGGTCGGCGCGGAGAAGATGAGCGACTTCATCGACCCGACCGACCGGTCGATCTCGTTCCTCCTGGGCGACGGCGCGGGCGCCGCGATCGTCGGCCCCTCGGACACCCCGGGCATCGGTCCCACGGTGTGGGGGTCCGACGGCGGCAAGGCCCAGGCGATCCGCCAGACGCACGCGTGGTCGGACCTGCGCGAGGACCCCTCGCTCGGCTGGCCCACTCTGCGCCAGGACGGGCAGAGCGTGTTCAAGTGGGCCGCGTTCCAGATGGCGCCCGTCGCGGCCAAGGCCATGGCCGAGGCCGGGGTCGCCCCGGGCGACATCGGCGCGTTCGTCCCGCACCAGGCGAACATGCGCATCATCGACCAGATGATCAAGCAGCTCCAGCTCCCCGACACCGTCGCGGTGGCCCGCGACATCGCGGAGACCGGCAACACGTCGGCCGCCTCGATCCCGCTCGCCGCGCGGCGTCTGCTCGACGAGGGCCAGGTCCGCTCCGGCGACCTCGCGCTCCAGATCGGGTTCGGCGCCGGGCTGGTCTACGCGGCGCAGGTGGTCGTCCTGCCGTAGGGGAGAATCACCCTGGACGGACGGCCGCCCTCCCCCCGCGGGAGGACCCACGCCGTCGGCGGACCCGTCCGTCGCACGCACCGTCTACCGCTGTACCGCCCGGCACACCCACCGGGCAACGCCACCGGGACCGGTCGCCGCCGGCCCCACGACAAGGAGAAACCATGGCTTACACCGAGCAGGAAGTCCTCGCCGGCCTCGCGGAGATCGTCGCCGAGGAGACGGGTCTGCCCACCGACGCCGTCGCGCTCGAGAAGTCCTTCACCGACGACCTCGACATCGACTCGCTGTCGATGATGACGATCGTGACGCACGCCGAGGACAAGTTCGGGGTCCGCATCCCGGACGACGAGGTCAAGAACCTCACGACGGTCGGCGACGCCGTGTCCTTCATCACGGGCGCCCAGGCCTGAGCACGCCCCGCCTGCCCCGCAGGCCTGCGGGCGGGTCGGCGTCACCCACGCCGGCCCGCCCGTCCTCCCGCCCCCGCCTCACCCCACCCGAGGAGCACCATGTCCGCCGCTACTGAAGTCGTCGTCACCGGCCTCGGCGCCACCACGCCGCTCGGCGGCGACGTGCCCTCGACCTGGGCCGCGGCGCTCGCCGGCGAGTCCGGCGCCCGCACGCTCGAGAACGACTGGGCGGAGCGCTACGAGATCCCGGTGACGTTCGCCGCGACCCTCAAGGTGAACCCCGCCGAGGTCCTGGCACGACCCGAGATCAAGCGCATGGACCCCTCGACGCAGTACGCCATCATCGCGGCGCGCGAGGCGTGGGCCGACGCGGGCAGCCCCGAGGTCGACGGCGACCGGCTCGGCACGGTCGTGTCGTCCGGGATCGGCGGGATCTGGACCACGCTCGACGGCTGGGACACGCTGCGCGAGCGCGGTGCTCGCCGCATGCTCCCGATGACCGTGCCGATGCTCATGCCCAACTCCCCCACCGCGTACGTGTCGCTCGAGCTCGGCGCCCGTGCGGGCGCCCACGCGCTCGTCTCGGCGTGCGCGTCCGGCGCCGAGGCGATCGGCTACGGCGTCGACATGATCCGCGCGGGCCGCGCGGACATCGTCGTCGCGGGCGGGACCGAGGCGACGATCCACCCCATGCCCATCGCGGCCTTCGCCGCCTCGCGCACGCTCTCGCTGCGCAACGACGACCCGCAGGGCGCGTCGCGCCCCTACGACGTCGACCGGGACGGCTTCGTCATCGGCGAGGGCTCGGGCGTCGTCGTCCTGGAGAGCGCCGAGCACGCCGCCGCACGTGGTGCGCGCGTGTACGCGCGGCTCGCGGGCGTCGGCCTCTCCGCCGACGCCTACCACATCACCTCCCCGGACCCGGAAGGCCGCGGCCAGGTCGCCGCGATGCGCCGCGCGATCGAGGAGGCCGGGGTGACCGGCCGCGACGTCGTGCACGTCAACGCGCACGCGACCTCGACCAAGGTGGGCGACCTCACCGAGACCCGTTCGATCCGCTCGCTCCTGGGCTCCGAGACGGACCACGTGCTCCTCTCGGCCACCAAGTCGATGACCGGCCACCTGCTGGGCGGCGCGGGCGCGCTCGAGTCGATCTTCACCATCAAGGCCGTGGCCGAGCGTCTCGCTCCCCCGACGATCAACGTCGCGAACCCCGACCCGGAGCTCCAGGTGCCGCTCGTGCGTGACACCCCGGCTCCGCTGCCCGAGGGCGACATCGTCGCGGTGAACAACTCGTTCGGGTTCGGCGGCCACAACGTCGCGCTCGCCGTCGCGAGCGTCTGACCAGCCTTTCCGCGAGCCCCGGGGCGACGCCGAGCCGTCGCCCCGGGGCTCTCGTGCGTCCGTGGTCGGACGGTCCGGACGCCGAGGTCTCGGCTCCTGAGATGGACGATCGTCCAGATCGTTGCGATTTCACCCATCCCTTTTGTCCGGGCAAGCCATCCCAAAGCCGGACGCAGTCCCCCGTCCTGCCGCCGCGCGTCGGGTTTCACCCCGCGCCCCATGTCACCCGTCGAGCACGCCTGCGTCCCATCGCCGACCCTGTGGGCGTGATGTGGCGCCTGCCACGTCACACCTCGAGGCAGGCGAGCGGAAGGACAAGGCACGTGACCCGAACGGCGAGACACCTCTCCACCCAGGCACCACCCCGCTGGAGGCGAGCGACGGCGCTCGCGGCCGTCGGGAGCGTCATCGGCGCCCTGACGTTCGCGGGCGGGATCGCGGCGACGGCGGCACCGACCGACGACTCGGAGGGGAGCGGGCAGTTCCTCAGCGGCACCGTGGCCGGGCTCGACCTCGCGACCATCGCGGCGCTCGAGGGGGCCGTGGCCGAGAACCCCTCGGGAGCGAACCCCGTCGTCACGAACCCTCTGGCCGCCTCCGTCTTCCAGTCGCTCGGGATCGACCTGACGGGCACCCTCCAGCTGCTGGGGCCGAACGGGATCCTCCAGCTCGGTGCGGTCAACCAGTACGGCGAGGCGAACGACGACGGCTCGGCACGCGCCGCGTCGGGTGCCGTCTCCGACCAGGGCGCGATCTCCGTCGGCGGCAGCGAGGAGTTCCCGTCCGACGCGCAGCTCAACCTCACGCAGCTCCTCGGCCCCGGCTTCGAGTCGGTCGTCGCGGACCTCGACCTGTCGCTCGGCGCGCTGTCCGCGACCGCGGAGGGGACCGGCGGCACGGCACCGACCGGTGACTACCAGATCGCCGGTGCGACCCTCACCCTCGACAGCCCCGCCGTCTCGGACATCGCCACGACGGTCGACGACGAGGTCGTCCCGCTCGTGGACGGCGCCGTCGGCCAGCTCGTCGGGACCGACGGGCTGCTCGCCCAGGCGCTGAACTCGATCGGCGCGCTCGCCGGCGTCCTGGAGGTCCTCGGCGCCGACCTCGAGCCGACCGTCGCGATCGACGTCGACCTCGACAGCGCGCTGGCGCCCGTGCTCGACCAGGACTTCGGCGACGAGGGCGTCGTGCTCAACGTCGGCGACGGGACCGTCACGGTCGACCTCGACACGATCCTCGGCGGCACCGGGTCGCTCAACGGGTTCGACCCCAACACCGAGGTCCTCGACGACACCGCGATCAACGCGATCCTCGACGGGCTCGGCGCGGCCCTCGACGACCTCACGACGGCACTCGTCGAGGCGGTGAACACGGCCCTGCACGCCGCGAGCCTGACCCTGTCGGTCGAGGCCGTGGTGGACAACCCGATCCCGCTCGCACCCGACCTGCTGAACCTCGACATCAACCTCGACACGACCGTCGGCGACGTGGTCGACGGGGCGGTGGCGCCCGGCGACGCGACCATCACCATCGCGCTCTCGGGCCTGCCGCTCACGCTCCCGCTGGGCGACCTCGTCACCGCGTTGGCCAGTCCGCTCAACACCGTGCTCTTCGCCGACGGGACCGGACTGGTGAGCACGCTCGCCGGCACGATCACGTCGGAGGTCACCGGCCCTGTGCTCACCGCGCTCTCGCCGGTGTTCGAGATCCTCACGGAGGTCGTGAGCCTCGTCGTCAACGTCCAGGAGCCCGAGCCGTCCGTCGCCGACGCGACGTTCACGCAGCGGGCGCTGACCCTGTCGATCCTCGAGGTCGGCACGGGCACGGGACTCGCGGAGCTCCACCTCGCCTCCGCGACCGTCCGTGGTTCGACGGTCGCGGCGCTCACCCCCGCGGTGACCGTCGACCCGTCGACCGTCCCGGCGGGCACCGCGACGACCGTCACCGGCACGGGCTACACCCCGGACGCCACCGTGACGGTCGAGGTGCGAGACACGACCGGCACCGCCGTGGCGACGCTGACGGGGGTCCCGACCGACGGCGACGGCGGCTTCACCACCCCGATCACCGTCCCGGTCGGCACCGCGCCCGGTGACTACGTCGTCGTCGGCATCGACGACTCCACCTCCACCGAGGCCGAGACGCCCCTCACGGTGGAAGCAGCAGCGATCGAACCGGCGATCACCGTCGACCCGACCACCGCGAACCCCGGCGACGAGGTCACCGTCGACGGCACCGGCTACACCCCCGACTCGACCGTCACCGTCGAGATCCGCGACGAGAGCGGCGCCGTCATCGCCACCGTCGAGGACGTCCCGACCGACGGTGAGGGCGGCTTCACCAGCCCGATCACCGTCCCCGCGGGCACCACCCCCGGCGACTACACCGTCGTCGGGATCGACGACACCACCTCCACCGAGGCCGAGACCCCGCTCACCGTGGAGGCAGCACCGATCACCCCCGCGGTGACCGTCGACCCGACGACCGTCCCCGCAGGCACTCCGACGAACGTCACCGGCACCGGGTACACGCCCAACGCCACCGTGACCGTCGAGGTCCGCGACACAGAGGGCACCGTCGCCGCCACCCTGACCGACGTCCCGACCGACGGCGAGGGCGGGTTCACCACACCCATCACCGTCCCGGCCGACACCACACCCGGCGACTACCTCGTCGTCGGCATCGACGACACCACGACGACCGAGGCCGAGACCCCGTTCACCGTGGAGGCGGCTACCATCGAGCCGACCATCACGGTCGACCCGACAACGGCCGTCCCCGGCGACGAGGTCACCGTCGACGGCACCGGCTACACGCCGGACTCGACCGTGACCGTCGAGATCCGCGACGGCTCCGGCACCGTCATCGAGACGGTCGAGGACGTCCCGACAGACGGCGAGGGCAACTTCACCAGCCCGATCACCGTCCCCGAGAGCACCACCCCCGGCGACTACGTCGTCGTCGGGATCGACGACACGACCTCCACCGAGGCCGAGACCCCGCTCACCGTCGAGGCAGCGGCCATCACACCGACGGTGACCGTCGACCCGGCCACGGTCCCGGCCGGAACCCCGACGACCGTCACCGGCACCGGCTATACCCCCGACGCCACCGTCACAGTCGAGGTCCGCGACAGCGAGGGCACCGTCGTCGCCACCCTGACGGACGTGCCGACCGACGGCGAGGGCGGCTTCACCTCGCCCATCACCGTTCCTGCTGACTCCGCACCGGGTGACTACGTCGTCGTCGGCATCGACGACACCACGACGACCGAGGCGGAGACCCCGCTGACCGTCGAGGCGGCTGCCATCGAACCGACCATCACCGTCGACCCGACCACCGCGAACCCCGGCGACGAGGTCACCGTCGACGGCGCGGGCTACACCCCCGACGCCACCGTCACGGTCGAGATCCGCGACGGCTCGGGCACCGTCATCGAGACGGTCGAGGACGTCCCGACCGACGGCGAGGGTGACTTCACCAGCCCGATCACCGTCCCCGCGGACACCACCCCCGGCGACTACACCGTCGTCGGCATCGACGACACGACCGAGACCGAGGCGGAGACCCCGCTCGGCGTCGGTGGCGTCGGGGTGTCGGAGCCGACCGTCACGGTCGACCCGACCACGGCAAACCCCGGCGACGAGGTCACCGTGACCGGCGAGGGCTGGCCGCCGAGCACCACGGTCACGGTCGTCCTCGTCGACGAGGACGGCGACGTCGTCGCGACGGTCGACGTGGAGACCGACGAGGAGGGGAGCTTCACCACCCCGGTCACGGTGCCCGACGACGCGGCGCCGGGCGACTACACCGTGCACGCGTCCGACGACACCGGGAACGAGGCGGAGGCACCGCTGACGATCGTCGACACCGGTGACCGTGCCCTGGTCTCGTCGTTCGCCACCCCTCGCGTGCTGCGCGGGGCGGAGCAGACCTTCGTCGCGTCGGGCTTCGAGCCGGGCGAGTCGGTCCAGGCCGTCATCAACTCGGAGCCGCTGATCCTGCCGGCGGCGACCGCCGACGCGAGCGGTCAGGTCAGCTGGACGTTCGTCGTCCCGGCGGACTTCGAGGTCGGCCCGCACACCGGTACCGCGACGAGCGTCTCGGTCGGGGACTCCACGGTCGCATCGTTCGAGGTCTACCTCACCTCCACCACGGGTGACGGTGATGGCCCGGGCGGTTCCGGCAGCGGCTCGGGCGGCGCGGGGTCCGGCAGCGACGGCAGCAGCAACGGTTCGGGCTACCTCGCCCGGACCGGCACCGACGACCTGGGCCTGTTCCTGGTCGCCGCGCTCCTGCTGGTCGCCGTCGGCGCCGGCGTCCGGCTCCGCGCGCACCACGCGCGCCGAGCGAGCTAGGCGCACCACGAATGAGGGCGCCTGCCGGGAGATCCCGGCAGGCGCCCTCCGTCGTGTCGTGGTGCAGGCGGCGCGCGGCGTCAGCCGACGCGGTGGAGCCAGCGCACCGGGGCGCCGGCCCCGGCGTAGCGGAACGGCTCGAGCTCGTCGTCCCACGCCTTGCCGAGCGCGAGGTGCAGCGCGTCGCGCATGGCCCACGGCTCGCTCACCTGCTCCAGGGCGGCGCGGATGCGGTCCTCCGGGACGACGATGTTGCCGTGCACGTCGGTCTGCGCGTAGAAGATGCCGAGGTCGGGCGTGTGGGACCACCGGCCGCCGTCGACGCCGTGGCTGGGCTCCTCGGTGACCTCGTAGCGCAGGTGGGACCAGCCGCGCAGCGCGGAGGCGAGCTTGGCGCCCGTCCCCTGCGCGCCCTGCCACGAGTACTCGGCCCGGTACAGGCCGCGCGCGGCGGGCTGCTCGGTCCAGTCGAGCGACACGCGCACGCCCAGGACGTTGCCCGCGGCCCACTCCATGTGCGGGCACAGAGCACGCGGTGCTGAGTGCACGTAAAGAACACCGCGGGTGATGGCACCGGCCATGTCTGCCTCCCTAGGTCGAGGTTGCGTCTTCCCCAACGTCCTCACCGAGGGTGGTGTCACAGCACGTCACACGTTCGTCGCGGCGTGTCTCGTGCCCATCTTGCACGACATCGCGCGTTCGCGCGAGAGATTCGCCGGGCGTGCCCGCCCGCGCTCAGGCGACGCGCGTCGTCACAGGTGGGCGCGCAGCTCCCGCATCGCCTTCTTGCGCACGGAGCGGTCGAGGCGGTCGAGGTAGAGCATGCCGTCCAGGTGGTCGCACTCGTGCTGGAGGCAGCGGGCCATGAGCTCGGTGCCCTCCACGACGACCTCGTTGCCGTCGAGGTCCGTCCCCACGACGCGCGCGTACCAGGCGCGTCGCGTCGGGTACCAGAGGTTGGGCACGGAGAGGCAGCCCTCGTCGCCGTCCTGGTAGTCGTCGGAGAGCTCGACGATGCGCGGGTTGAGCACGTACCCGATCTCGTCGTCGATGTTCCAGGAGAACGCCCGGAGGTTCACGCCGATCTGGTTGGCGGCGAGGCCCGCGCGGCCCTCGTGGTCGACGGTCTCGACGAGGTCCGTGACGAGCGAGCGCACGCGGTCGTCGATGGTGGTGATCTCGTCGCAGGGGGTGCGGAGCACGGGGTCCGGGATGGTCCGGATCTCTCTCATCGCCATGGTCGCCATTCTTCCATGCGCGCGCGGACGGGCGGCCGGCCTCACGGCCGGCGCGCCTGTCCACCGCGTCACATGCGGGCGTACCGGGCGCGGGCGAAGGAGTAGAGCCCGTACGCGGCGAAGCCGAGCCCGACCGCGACGAGCAGCACCGCGCCGAACGGCTGGGCCGCGAGGGTCGCGAACGCGGTGTCGAGCCCGCCCGCCTGCTCCGGGTCGTGCTGCACGGCGGCCACGACGAAGAGCGCGCCGAGCACGCCGAGCGCGATGCCCTTGGCGATGTAGCCGACCCGGCCGAGCGTCACGACGGCGCGACCGACGTTCCCACCCGTGCCGCCCTCGAGGTCCTCGAGGAACTTTTTCCGCCAGCCCTTGACCACGTGGTAGACCCCGGCGGCGACGATCCCGACGCCGACCGCACCCACGAGGAGGACGCCGCCCGGCTTCTGCATGAGCGTCGCCGTCATGCTCTCCTCCTGGCCGGATCCGCCCGCCGACCCGTTCACGACCTGCACGGCGAGCACCCCGAGCGCGAGGTAGAGGACCGCCTTGCCGGCGGCCTTCAGGCGGTCGGACGTCTCGGCGGCGCCGCTCACCGCCACGGTGAGCTGCCACAGCGCGAGCGCGGCGAACGCCACGACGGAGAACCAGAGCAGGACGGTGCCGCCCGGCGTCTGCGCGATGGCGGTCAGAGCGCCGGTCTGGTCCGCCTGCTCGCTCGACGCCGCGCCCGTCGCCACCTGGACCGCGAGGACGCCCACCACGAGGTGGAGCACACCGCTGACCGCGTACCCGGCACGTGCCAGGAGCTCGAGCATCCTGCTGCCCCGTGCGCCTCGCGCTGCCGCCTTGCCCGTCGAGCTGATGCTCGGTGCCACTGGACCTCCTCGGTCGTCGGGACGCCGCCCCCAGCGCCGCCGGGTTCTCCGGCCCGGACACGGTGCCAGCCCTGCGCCGTGCACGCACGTCGAACGGCACTCCCAGGTTCTTCAGATCACGGTTTGGTAACGTGCCTCGGATGCCCTCGACGACTCCACGCCTCGCGGTGCTCGACGGACTCCGGTTCGCGGCCGCCGCGGCGGTGCTCGTGTACCACTTCGTCGCCGTCAACCACCACGCGTGGGGCGAGCGGACGAGCGACTCCCTGCCGGGCGCGCAGGGCGTCGCCGCCTACGGCTCCTTCGGCGTCCAGCTCTTCTTCGTCGTGTCCGGGTTCGTCATCCTCATGACCGCGTGGGGACGGGACGTGCGCGGCTTCGTCGCCTCGCGCGCCGGCCGGCTGTTCCCCGCGTACTGGGCGGCGGTCATCCTCACCCTGCTGCTGCTCGTCCTCGTGATCCCCGGGCGCCGTGACGTCGACCTCCCCGAGGCGGCGGCCAACCTCACCATGGTCCAGCGCGCGTTCGGGATCCCTGACCTGGAGGCCGTCTACTGGACGCTCTGGTCGGAGCTGCGGTTCTACGTGCTCGTCGGCGTGCTCGTCGCCGTCGGGCTCACCCGCGGACGGGTGCTCGCGTTCGTCGTGCTGTGGCCCGTCGCGGGGGCGATCGCCACGCAGACGGGCTCCGAGCTCGTCGCCACCGTCCTCGTCGCGCCCGACGCCCCGCTCTTCGCCGGCGGGATGGTGCTCTACCTTCTCACGCGCGAGCGCCGCTCGCCGGTCCTGTGGTTGGCGCTCGCGCTCGACGTGGTGCTCGCGGCAGCCGTCTCGGGCAGGATCCAGGCGGCCCGCATCGAGAACAGCACCGACGTCGTCGTGTCCCCCACCGTGTGGTGGGTCGCGATCGTCCTCTGCTTCGCCGTCGTCGCCGCCGCGACACTCACCCCGCTCGCCCGGATCTCCTGGGGCTGGCTCACCGCGCTCGGCGCCCTGACGTACCCGCTCTACCTCGTGCACTCGTCGTGGGGGCGGTGGGTGATCGAGTCGGTGCACCCGTACCTGTCCCGGGCAGCGACGCTGACCGTGGCCGTCGCCGTGTGCCTGGTGCTCGCCTGGGTGATCCACCGCGCCGTCGAACGCCCGCTCGGCCCGCGGCTGCGCCGCGCCCTCGACCGCGACCTCCGACGCGACGCCGGCCCCGCGGGCCGCGCCCTGGCGCGTCAGGACGGACCGGTCGCGGCCAGGTAGTCGCGCAGCACGACCGCCTGGTTGTGCTCCTCGTCCTTCGCCCCGTACACGAGCGTCACCACGGGATGCTGCCCGACGACGTCCCGCAGCTCTCCCACGGCCTCGCCGTTCGCGTCCAGCTCGGCCCGGTACCGCTCGGCGAACTCGTCGAACAGCGGCTCCTCGTGGTGGAACCAGCGCCGCAGCTCCGTGGACGGCGCGACCTCCTTGAGCCACAGGTCCACGCGTGCCTTCTCCTTGGTCTCCCCGCGCGGCCACAGCCGGTCGACGAGCACGCGGAACCCGTCACCCTCCTCGACCGGCGCGTACACCCGCTTGATCCGTACCGTCATGGGGCCATGACACCGCGCGGTGCCGCGCACCGCATCCGCACGGTGGACGCGGACGTGGGCGTGGGCGAGCAGCCCGGTGGTGCCCCGTGCAGGACTTGAACCCGCGACCGAGAGATTATGAGTCTCCTGCTCTGACCAGCTGAGCTAACGGGGCGCGCGGGCGAGCATACCGCCCGTCCGGCGGGCCGACCCGGAGCGGCTACGGTGGGGTCGTGTCCTGGTTTCGCCGTCCCAGCCTGCCCGACCCGGTCCGCCGCGCGCTCGACGTCCCGGCGGACGACCGCGTGCTCGCCTCGGCAGAGCTGACCGACGGCTCGTGGGCGGTCGCGACGCGCACCGAGCTCCTCACGAGCGACGCCGCGGGCGGGACGGTCGCGCGACGCCCGTGGTCGGACGTCGACCGTGCGGGGTACGCGCCGGAGACCGCCACGATCACGGTCTCGTGGGTCGACGGCGGCGCTCCCCTGGTTCTCCACCTCGCCGACGCGCGCCGCACGTCGCTCGCCCAGACGCTGCGCGAGCGTGTGCAGTCGTCGGTGGTCCTGTCGGAGACCGTGACGTTCGCCGCAGGGCTCACCGCGCGGGTCGCGGTGCGGCGCGACGGCGACGGCGAGCTCTTCTCGCAGGTGGTCGCCGACCCCGGTGTCGACCTGACCGACCCGGAGGTGACGGCCCGGGTGGACGCTGCGGAGGGCAGGGTCCGGTCGGCGTCCGGACTACCCCTCTGAGCCTGCTAGAGTTTTCCCCGGCCGACACGGTGCAGACCGGGTCAGCCATGATCGATCCCGCGTAGCTCAGCTGGCAGAGCATCCGACTGTTAATCGGACGGTCGTAGGTTCAAGTCCTACCGCGGGAGCCACCAGGCCCGGAACCTCGACGGTTCCGGGCCTTGCTGGTTCTGTTGCACGGTGCCGACCCCGCGGAAACCCAGCGCCAACGCTGGTACCTCAGCCGTAGATCGGGTCGGTGGGCAGCGTCAGCTGCCGTGAGGGGCGCCCGTCTCGCCGTGCTTGCCGTGCCTTTCGACGCGATCATGAAGGTCCGCACGGGCCGTGCGCGCACGGCCCCGCCTCGACCGCTCCGCTCGGCCGACACCATCACGACGATGCGCGAAGCACGAGAGGACGAGGACTGTGGCAACAGCAGAAGAACAGGCAGCCTACCGGCGTGCGCTCGACGAGGCCGAGCAGCGGCTCGGATTCCGCCTGGAGACCTTCCTCGAAGCCACCCCGGGCGAACCGGACAACGCCGCCGACTTCAAACGGATCGCCACGGTGCATGCCTTTGGGGACTCCTGGCCCCGGACGCAGTACCTGGACACCAGGACGCGAGCTCTGATCTCCGTCACGATCGCCGCGGCCCTCGGTGTGCACGAGCCATTGCGGGGGCAGATACGCATCGCGCTCAACAGCGGTGCGACGCCCGAGGAGATCGTCGAGCTGTTCATTCATCTCGAGGCCTACGCCGGAGCCGCTCGAGCGTTCGATGGCTACACCATCGCAGCCGAGGTCTTCGCGGAGAGAGCGGGCTGACCGCCCTGCCCGTGCCTGGTTCGCTGTCGACGCTCGACACGGCTTGTCCTCGTCGGTAACCGGTGCAGGTGACAGGAGTGGGCCCCCCTACCGGTGTCCTGAGCCAGGACACAAACGCGGGAGCCTGCACCGGGCCCGACCGCAGCAGCGGACCGGGGCCTGAGTCGTTCCCCGGCCCGTCGCGAACCGCCCGGTCCTCCCTCGCGCCGCGCCAGATCTCCGGCATCCGGGGAATACTCGACCGTTGCCCGGGGCTTTCGTCTCCTGTGACCACGACGTCCCCCGCCGGGATCGGCCTGCGCTCCGAGCGCGGCCCCGTCCTCCTCGCCCTCATGCTGTCGACGGCCCTCGTCGCGCTCGACGCGACGATCATCGCGACGGCGTCGGCGACGATCGCGCGCGAGCTCGGCGGGTTCGCGCAGCTCCCCTGGCTGTTCTCGAGCTACCTGCTCGCCCAGGCGGTCGGGACGCCGGTCTTCGGCAGGCTGTCCGACGTCCTCGGCCGCGAGCGCCTCATGCTGGCGGGGGTCGCTCTCTTCTTCCTCGGGTCCGTGCTGTGCGGGTTCGCGTGGTCGATGCCCGCGCTCGTCGCCGGGCGCGTGCTCCAGGGCCTCGGTGCCGGTGCGGTCATGCCCGTCTCCCAGACGATCGCCGCGGACATCTACACGCTCGAGGAACGCGCGAAGGCGCAGGGCTACCTCGCGTCGGTGTGGGCGATCTCGTCCGTCGTCGGCCCGACGCTCGGCGGCGTGTTCTCCGAGTTCGTGAGCTGGCGGTGGATCTTCTTCGTCAACGTGCCCCTGTGCGCGCTGGCCGCGTGGATGCTGCACCGCCGGTACCACGAGACACCGCGCGAGGGCGCGCGCGAGCCCATCGACTACGTCGGTGCCGCGCTCCTCACCGCGGGCAGCACGTTGCTGCTGCTCGGGCTGCTCGAGGGAGGGTCCACGTGGGCGTGGGCCTCCCCCGCGTCGCTCGCGGTCCTCGGCGCCGCGGTCCTCCTGCTCGGCGTCTTCGCGGCGCACGCGCTATCCCGTGGTCGACCTCGCGATCCTGCGCCGGCGCGTCGTCGGGGTCTCGACGGCCGTCTCGCTCCTCGTCGGCGTGATCGTCCTCGCGTTGTCCACGTACGTGCCGATCTACGCCCAGGGCGTCCTCGGCGTCGGTCCGCTCGTGGCGGGTTTCGCGCTCGCGGCGATGACGGTCGGCTGGCCGATCTCCGCCTCGAACGCCGGGCGCCTCTACCTGCGGATCGGGTTCCGGTGGACCGCCGTCATCGGGTCGGCGCTCGTCCTCGCCGGCACCTCGCTCACGCTCCTGCTCGGCACGTCGTCGTCGGTCTTCGCGCTCGCCGCGACGACGTTCGTCGTCGGCGTCGGGATGGGGCTGACCGCCGTCCCGACGCTCATCGCCGCCCAGTCGTCGGCCGCCTTCACGGAACGCGGCGCCGTGACCGGCACCAACATGTTCGCGCGGTCGCTGGGCTCGGCCGTCGGCGTCGCGGTCTGCGGCGCGATCATCAACGCCCGCACGACGCTCGGCGCCGACGGCACCCCCGAGGGCCCGGGCCTCATGGCCGCGATCCACGTCGTGTTCGTCCTGCTCGCGGCGAGCGCCGCGGTTCTCGTCGTCCTCGCGGCCCTCATGCCGCCGGACCGTCAGGCCGCGCGCGACCGCCGGGCGGCGACGGCCGCCGCGACCGCGGATGCGACGGACTGACCTCCCGGACGGCTCAGGCGATCTCGCCCTCGCGCAGCGTGCGGCGCTCCGCCTCGACGGCGAGGAGAGCGGCGAACGCCTCCTGGTACGCGGCGAGGTCGGCCGTGGGGTCGAGGCGCTGGAGCCGGCTCTTCGCGTCGGCGACGCGGCGGGTGAGACCGAGGTCGACGAGGCCGCGTACGACGCCGGCGACGTAGCCGCCGACGACGTTCTCCCGGTCCTCCGGCAGGGGCGCGACGGCGAGCTCGGTCACCAGGCCGCGCACGGGCTCGGCAGCCTGCTCGACGACGGCCTCGACCCAGTGCCCCGCGCCGAGCGTCGCCCCCTCCCGCACCCCGCCCGCGGCACGGATCGCAGCGTGGACGGCGCGCCAGGCCGGGACGGCGAACGCGTCCTCCCCGAGGTCGTCGAACACCGGCGGCACGTGCTGGGGGTACTGCAGGACGGCGACGAGCGCGAGGCGCTCGCGGCGCGCCACGGGGTCGCGCGGGTCGGGCGCGGGCAGCGCGGGGACCTCGGGCTCGGGTGCGGGGGCCTCCGCGCCTGGGCGGGCGGCGTCGGTCCGGGCGGTGCGGACCGGACCGGGCGCGCTGCCCCGCTTGGCGGCGGCTGCCACCTCGCGGCGGACGCGCTCGGCGTCCATGCCGATCCAGCCCGCGAGCATGCGGGCGTACTCGGGGCGCAGCGCGGCGTCGCGGATCCCGGCGACGACGGGTGCCGCGGCGCGCAGCGCGCCGACGCGGCCCTCGGCGGTGTCGAGGTCGAACGTCGCGAGCGTCGTCCTGATGACGAACTCGAAGAGGGGCTGGCGCCCGTCGACGAGGGCGCGCACTGCGTCGGGGCCGCGCGCCATGCGCAGCTCGCACGGGTCCATGCCGCTCGGCTCGACGGCCACGAACGTCTGGGCGTAGAAGCGCTGGTCCTCGCCGAACGCGCGGACGGCGGCCTTCTGCCCCGCCGCGTCGCCGTCGAACGTGAACACGACCTCGCCCCCGACGGACGCGCCCGACGCGAGCTGCATCCCTCCCCCGGCCGTCGTGTCGCCGAGGAGCCGTCGCACGATCCGCGCGTGGTCGGAGCCGAACGCCGTGCCGCACGTCGCGACGGCGGTCGTCACGCCGGACAGGTGCGCCGCCATGACGTCGGTGTACCCCTCGACGACGACGACGCGCTTCTGCTTGGCGATCTCGCGCTTGGCGAGGTCGATGCCGTAGAGCACGTGGGACTTCTTGTAGAGCGAGGTCTCGGGCGTGTTGAGGTACTTGGGCCCCTGGTCCTCGTCGTAGAGGCGGCGCGCGCCGAACCCGACGATCTCGCCCGTGACGTCGCGGATGGGCCACACGAGCCGCCCGCGGAACCGGTCGTAGATGCCCCGCTGACCCTGGCTCATGAGGCCCGACGCCACGAGCTCGGGCTGCGTGAAGCCGCGCCCCTGGAGGTGGCGCTGGAGGTTGTCCCAGCCGGTGGGCGCGTACCCGACGCCGAAGTGCTCCGCGTCGGCGCGGTCGAAGCTGCGCTCGGCGAGGAACGCGCGGGCCGCCTGCGCCCCGGGCGCGAAGAGCTGCTCGGAGAAGTACTGCGCCGCCACGCGGTGCGCCTCGAGCAGCCGCTGGCGCCGGCCCGGCTCCTCGCGCGGGCGCTGCGGCCCGCCGGAGTCCTCGTAGCGGAGCTGGATCCCCACCCGGTCGGCGAGGTACTCGACGGCCTCGACGAAGGTCAGGCCGTCGATCTTCTGGACGAACGAGATGACGTCGCCGCCCTCGCCGCACCCGAAGCAGTGCCAGCGCCCGACGCCGGGGCGCACGTGGAACGACGGCGACCGCTCGTCGTGGAAGGGGCACAGGCCCTTGAGCGAGCCGACGCCCGCGGTCTTGAGGGTGACGTGCGCGGAGACGATCTCGTCGATCCGTGCGCGGTCGCGGACGGCTTCCACGTCCTCGCGTCGAATCAGGCCTGCCACGGAGCGAGTCTATGCGCCCGGCGATGCCGTCGGGGATGGCTCGACGGCGGCGTCGGTCACCCCTGGGCCGACCCCGACGCGGCCCCGACGAGCGCGTCGCGCGACGCCGCGCAGCGGCGTGCGTAGGCACCGGGCGTGGACCCGGTCGCGCGCGCGAAGTCGGTGCCGAGGTGCGCCTGGTCGTAGTAGCCGACGGCGGTCGCGAGCGCCGCGAGGTCCTGGTCGGGGTCGGCCGCGAGCAGGTCGGCGGCGAGGTGCACGCGGTGTCGCTGCAGGGCCCACTTGGGACTCACGCCGACGTGCGCGGCGAAGAGGCGCTGGAGCGAGCGCGACGACGTCCCGACGACCCCCGCGAGGTCGCCGACGCCCGCGCCCGGCCCGAGCTCGCCGCCCACGAGGGCCGCGAACGCGCGCGCGACGCGGTCGAGGTCGCGCTCGGCACGGACGGTCCGGGCGCGCTCGGCCCGCGCACGCAGGAGCGGCTCGACGGCGCGCGCCGCGTCCTCGTCCCGGCCCCCGTGGGCGAGGCCGAGCGCGGTGACCCCGGTGCGCTCCGCCGTCGGGCCGAGGAACGCGGCGGCGGGGACCTGCACCCCCGGGCGCACGGCGTCCGGGTGCCCGAGCAGCACCCGGAACGCACCGGGCCGCAGCTTGGTCCCGACGACGGCGCCCGAGCCGGTCAGGGTGCGCTCGAACAGGCCGGGCGGGATGCCGTGCGCGGCATAGCCCGACTCCTCGGCGACGACGTTCGCGACGGGGTGCGGCACGAGGACCTGGGTGAAGGACTCCCCCGGCGGCAGGTCCCAGCGCACGACCCAGTGCCGCTCGACGAGGTCCGTGAGGTCGGGCGCCGGCTCGACGCGCACGAGCTCGAACCCGCGCCGAGCGGAGGCGGGGTCGACGAGCCCCCGCAGGGACGTCGTCGGACGGCGCCGGGACGCCGCTCCCGCGTCGGCGCGTCCAGAGGGTTCGAACACCTGTCGCATTCCTCCAAGACTGGCACGGCCCGCCGACACGAGCATGGTGGGACGGCCCGCACCTCGCGGGCGACCACGACGAGGAGGACACCATGGAGATGTCGGCACTGCACCCCAACGTCACGGTGAACGGCGCGCGCGAGGCGATCGCGTACTACGAGGCGGCGCTCGCCGCCGAGGTGGTCGACACGATCACGGCGGGCGACACGATCATCCACTCCGACCTGCGGCTCGTCTCCCCCGCCGGGACGTCCACGTTCACGGTCGCGGAGGCGTTCCCGCCCGACTCCGTCGCACCCGAGGCCGGAGCGCCGACGCACGCGTCGTTCACGATCCCGGTCGAGGACGCCGACGCCGCGTACGCGCGGGCCGTCTCAGCCGGCGGGTCGAGCATCGCGGAGCCCGCGGACTGGTTCGAGGGGTTCCGGCAGGCCGCGGTCCGCGACCCGTTCGGGCACCGCTGGTACTTCGTGACCGTCGCGGACTCCGTGACGGCCGCGGACGTGCAGCGCGCCAGCGACGCCTGGATGGCCGAGCAGGCCTGAGGCGACCGCGGGTCGCGCCCGTCGGCCTCAGGCCGGCGGGCGCACGAGGCGTGCGTGGAACTGCATCGCCGAGACGTCCGTGAGCGAGGCGACCTGGTCCACGACGACGCGCAGCCGGGCCGCGTCGTCGGCGGCGGCCTCCCAGTCGGCTGCGAAGGACGGCTCGAGCGCGACGGGCGCTCGGTCGGCGAAGACGTGGACGAGGTCGGCGATGACCTCGCGCTGGCGCTGGTAGAGCGGCTCCTGCTCGCGCGGCGCCATGACGTAGGCGACCGCGACGCCCTTGAGCACGAGGATCTCCGCGACCGTCTCGTCCGGGACCACGAGCCGCGCGGCGTACCGCGTGAGCGGCCCGTCCCCGTAGAGGGCGCGCGTCGCGTCCTGCGCCGCCCCGGTGAACCGGCCGATGAGCTGGCTCGTCGCGTCCTTGAGCGCAGCGAGCGCGCGGCGCGAGCCGTCGAACCCGGTGACCAGGTGCCCGGTGCCCTGCAGGCGCGTGATCGCGGCGTCGAGCGCCGCCTCGTCGTACGCGGTGCCGTACCAGGAGTGGACCGCGCGCACGACCCGGGCCCGCTCGTCGGGGTCGTCCAGCACCGCGAGCTCGATGCGCCCGCCCACGATCGCGTCCTCGACGTCGTGCACGGAGTACGACACGTCGTCCGCGAGGTCCATGACCTGCGCCTCGAGGCACTTCACCTGGCTCGGCGCGCCCGCGCGCAGCCAGTCGAACACGGGCCGGTCGTCCTCGTAGACACCGAACTTGTGCGTCGGACGTCCGTCGGCGCGCAGCGGCGCCTCCCCCGCGCCCCACGGGTACTTGACGCTCGCGTCGAGGCTCGCGCGCGTGAGGTTGAGCCCGTACGACCGCCCGTCCTCGTCGACGACCTTGGGGTCGAGCCGCGTGAGGAGGCGCAGCGTCTGCGCGTTCCCCTCGAACCCGCCGACGTCGACCGCGAGGTCCGCGAGCGCCCGCTCCCCGTTGTGCCCGAACGGCGGGTGCCCGAGGTCGTGCGCGAGGCACGCGGTGTCGACGATGTCCGGGTCGCACCCGAGCGCCTTGCCGATCTCGCGGCCCACCTGCGCGACCTCGAGCGTGTGCGTCAGGCGGGTCCGGACGAAGTCGTCGCTGCCCGGCCCGAGCACCTGCGTCTTGGCACCGAGGCGCCGCAGCGCCGACGAGTGGACGATGCGCGCGCGGTCGCGCTCGAACGGCGTGCGGGCCCGGGACTTGGCGGACTCCACGAACCACCGCTCGGTGTCGGCGTCCGAGTACGACGCCGTGCCCTCCTCGCCGCGCGCCGGGCGCGGCCCGGTCCCCACGACCGCGGGGTCGAACGCCTCCTGCTCGAACGTCTGCACGGGCCCCAGCGTAACGACGCCGGTCAGGCCGTGGCGGGAGCCGGGTCCGCGAGGCCCGGGTAGACGCCCGTCGCGCGGCGTGCGGGCGTGGTGGGGCGTAGCCTCGCGCACATGGGTGCAGCGCAGGCGCTCGAGCTGCGGGCCGTCACCGTCGACGGCCTGGTCGAGGTCGTCCCGTACGTCGACGGCCGCTCGCTCGTCGACCTCGTCGGACGGCACGAGTCGGCGCGCGGCTACTCCCCCGCGGGCGCGTACGGCGGGCTGGTTCCCGCGTTCTTCCGGTACGGCGACGCCGCGCACCAGTGGTACGGCCGTGGGCGGACGCCGTCGGGCGGGCACGCGTGGGTGCTCGCGTGCGACTGCCACGAGGCCGGGTGCTGGCCGTTCGAGGTGACGGTCGACGCCGACCCGACGACCGTCGTCTGGCGCGACCTCACCCAGCCGTTCCGGCCCGAGTGGGACTACTCCGCGCTCGGCGCGTTCACGTTCGACCGCGCGCAGTACGACGACGCCGTGCGCCAGGTCGCGCACCTCTTCCGCTGAGCGCTCAGCCCAGGCGCCACACCCCGACGGCCGGGCCGTCGCCCGCGAGCCGCGCGCCGCCGTCGTGCCGGGCGAGGTCCAGCGTGCCGTGCAGCCGCTCCGCCTCCCCGCGGCCCACGAGCCCCGGGTGCAGCGTGACGCCGTCCCACGGCGCGCGGGCGAGCGCGACGAGCACGCGCTCGCCGGGCGTCTCGCGCAGGTAGACGAGGGCGTCGTCGTCCACGTGCACCCAGCGCAGGCCGCCGTGGCGCAGCGCGTCGGAGCCGCGCCGCACCGCGACGAGCGCTCGGTACAGGTCGAACGTCGCGGCGTCCCAGCGTGCGCCGTCGTCCCACGGCATGGTCGCGCGACCGTGCTCGCCGTTGAGGCCCGTGAGCCCCACCTCGTCGCCCGCGAACACGACCGGCGTGCCGGGGTAGGTGAGCAGGAGCGTCGCCGCGACCTCGACCATCTCGCGCGAGCCGACGATCGAGCGCAGGCGCGGGGTGTCGTGCGACCCGAGCATGTTCCACTGCGACGCCGTGACACGCCACGGCAGCACGGCGTCGAACTCGCGCATGGTCGCGACGACGTCGCGCCCCCCGCGCCGCGGCGTGCGCACCGGCAGCCCGAGGTACGGCACGGGCGAGTCCGCCGGGGACAGCCACGTCCAGGCCGGACGCGTGAACGCCGAGTAGTTCATGTTCGCGTGCCAGCCGTCGCCCGCGAGGTCGCCCGAGGCGTCGTGGAAGTGCTCCGCGACGAGCGCCGCCTCGGGGTTCGCGGCCTGCATGGTCGCGCGCAGGCGCCGCGCGACCTCGAGCGTGCGGTCCTCGGCACCGAACCGGCCGGTCATGTTCGCGACGTCGATCCGCCAGCCGTCGAGACCGAACGGCTCGCCCAGGTAGCGCCCGACGACGGAGCCGGGCCCGTCGATCATGCGCGCCCCGAGCTCGGCCGAGCCGTACGACAGCTTGGGCAGCGACGCGTGCTCGAGCCAGCCCACGTACCCGGGCTCGCCGTCGGTCCAGTAGTAGAAGTCGCGCTCCGGTGCGCCGGGGTCCGCGAGCGCCCGCGCGAACCACTCGTGCCCGGCGCCCGTGTGGTTGGTCGTGAGGTCGCCCATGACGCGCAGCCCGCGCGCGTGCGCGGCGCGGATCAGCGATGCGTACGCCGCGTCCCCGCCGAGCAGCGGGTCGACGTGGTCGAACGTGCTCGCGTCGTAGCGGTGGTTGGACCGGCCCGGGAAGACAGGGGTCGTGTACAGGGTCGTCACACCGAGCGCGACGAGGTGGTCGAGCCGCTCCTCGACCCCCGCGAGGTCGCCCCCGTAGAGCTGCGTCCCGACGTCGGGCCCCGACCCGTGCGGCTCGTCGCCCCAGGCCGCCGGGACGGCCCACTCCGGGAGCGGGCGCCCGTCGGCCGCGGCCGAGCGGGCGAACCGGTCCGGGAAGACCTGGTAGACGACGCCGTCGCGCATCCACGCGGGCGCCCCCTCGTGGACGGTGAGGCGGAAGTCCGCGGCGTCGGGCACGTCGCGGTCCCACACCCCGCGGCCGTTGAGCCAGCGGTACCCGCGCTCGCCCTCGTCGAGGAAGAACCGGTACCCCGTCTCGGGGTTGTGCACGAGCACCTCGGCGACGTACCAGTCCTCGTGCTCGTCCGAGCGGTCGAGGCGCGCGGGCGCGAGCCGGGGCTCGCCGTCGCGCACGGTGCGCAGCCACACGTCGCGCACGCCCGCCGACCGGGGGACGCGTACGCGGACCGGGACCGTGTCCCCGAGGGCGGGGACGCCCTCGGGGACGTACAGCGCCGAGCCGTCGTGGTGCGGGACGGGGGTGGCGACGTCGCGCACGCGGTCAGCCCTTCACGGAACCGGCGGTGAGACCGCCGACGATGTACTTCTGGAGGTAGAGGAACAGCGCGAGCACGGGCAGCGCGGAGATCACGGCGCCGGCCGTGAACAGGCCCCAGTTCGCCTCCTTGAGCGACGACACCCACCCGTAGAGACCGACGGCGAGCGTCCAGTTGCGCTCCGACGTGAGGACGATGCGCGCGATGATGAACTCGCCGAACGTGCTGATGAACGACAGCAGCGCGACGACCGCGAGGATCGGCGCCACCAGGCGCAGGATGATCGTCCAGTAGATCTGCGAGTGCGTGGCGCCGTCGATCTTGGCGGCCTCGTCGAGCTCGCGCGGGACCGTGTTGAAGAACCCGTACATGAGGAACGTGTTCACGCCGAGCGCGCCGCCCAGGTACACGGCGATGAGGGCGATCTTGCTGTTCAGGCCGAGGATCGGGACGACGTTCCCGAGCCCGATGAGCAGCAGGAAGATCGCCACGAACGCGAGCATCTGCGGGAACATCTGGACGATGAGCAGCGACGTGAGGCCCATGCGGCGACCGGCGAACCGGAAGCGAGAGAAGGCGTACGCGGCGGCCGCGCCCATGAGGACCGTGCCGACGGACGTCGCGACCGCGATCACGAGCGTGTTGCCCATCCACGTCCAGAACATCGTGGTGCCGAGCTCGGCGTAGTTCGCGCCGCTCACGTCCGAGAAGAGCGTGTTGGAGCCGGTGAGCGTGCCGTTCTCCGACAGGGAGGCCGAGAGGACGTAGACGAGCGGGAAGGCCGCGTAGACGACGGCGATCACGCCGACGACGTGCCGCCAGCCGAGCTCGGAGAACCAGCGGCCCGGCTTCATGCGGGTCCGCGGGATCGAGGACGGGGCGGGCCGACCGCCGACGACGGGGGGTGCCTGGGTGGTCGCCATGTCAGCTGATCTCCTCGAACTTGCGCGTGCTGCGGAAGGCGATGGCCGAGATCGTCCCCACGATGACGAAGATGACGATCGACAGCGCGCTCGCGAGACCGAAGTCCTTCTGCGCGGACCCGTCGACACCCGAGATCGAGTAGACCATCGAGATGAGGATGTCGGTGTGGCCGAGGGGGACGGACGCGTCGGCGAACCGTGGACCGCCGCCGGTGAGCATGTAGATGAGCGTGAAGTTGTTGAAGTTGAAGGCGAACGACGAGATGAGCAGCGGCGCGGTCGCGATGAGCAGGAGCGGCAGCGTGATGGACCGCCACATGCGCCAGCGTCCTGCGCCGTCGATCTTCGCCGCCTCCGTCACGTCGCCCGGCAACGACTGGAGGGCGCCCGTGCAGATGAGGAACATGTAGGGGAAGCCCAGCCACAGGTTCACGCCGAGCACGGAGAGCTTCGCGAGCCACGGGTCCGTGAGCCACGGGATGTGCGCGCCGCCGAGGATCACCTCGTTGATGAACCCGAAGCGCGTGTTGAGCAGGCCGGACCACAGCAGCGCGGCGAGGAACCCCGGGATCGCGTACGGCAGGATCATGAGCGTGCGGTAGACCTTGCGCCCGCGCATCCGCGTGTCGTTGAAGACGATCGCGAGGAAGAGGCCGAGCAGGAACGTCGTGACGACCGAGCCGATCGCGAAGACGAACGTCCACACGAGGATCTTGACGAACGGCTGCGCGTAGCGGGCGTCGGAGAACGCGGTGACGAAGTTGTCGAACCCGACGGGCACGCGCCACCCGACCGCGAGGGTGGAGCCGTCGGGAGCCTGGAACTGGCCCTCGTCGTTCGGCGTGTAGACGGTGCCGGTCGTCGTGTCGGTCATGGTGTCCGCCGCGGCGTCCCACTCGAGCGCCGAGGTGTAGACGTATCCGGTTCGCGCGTCCGTGGTGCGGATCGACCCGTCCTCCGGGTCGTCCGAGACCGGCACACGGAGCTCGGTCACCTCGGCCTGGCGCTGGAGCACCTGGTCGCGGGGCAGCACGGTGAAGCCGGGGACGTCGGTCGCGCGCCCGTCCTCGACCGTCGCGCCGTCCACGGTGGCAAGCGGCCGGTCTGCCGTCCCGGCCTCGACCTCGCCGTCCTCGGTGACGACCGCGAAGCCGAGCGCGTCGCCGTCCTCGACCACGGTGAGAGCCGACGAGGGGGAGCCCTCGACGCGGCGCTCGTTCTGGATCAGCAGCGCGGAGACCGCCTGCTCCTTGGTCGCGTTGTGCCCGGTGCCGTAGTTGGTGAAGGCGACGTACCCGGTGTAGCCGACCACGAAGATCTGGTAGACGAGGAGGAAGAGCAGGCCGGGAAGGATGTACTTGAGCGGGAGCGCGCGCTTCGAGAAGTACACCCAGTTCGCGACCACGAGCATCGCGAGGGACGCCACGAGGATCCCGTACGAGCCCTCGGTCCACGCGGACCAGACCACGTACACGCCGAGCGCGTCGACGACGGCCATGAGCGCGAGCTTGACGAAGAACCCGGGGCTGTAGTCGCGCGCGTGCGAGGCGTCCGCAGCGCGCAGCCCACGGGTGCGCCGCGGCGGCGGCCCGTCGGTTCCGAGAGGGCCGACTTCCGCGTCGGTCGTGGTCTGTGGGGCGGACATCCTGGTGCCTCCGAGGTCGTGACGCGGTTCGTCCCGCGTCGTCCCGTGTGTCGTCGTGCCGCGTCGCGGCCGGTGCCGGACCGTCGGTCACGCCGTCGCGGCACGCAGGTGACCCTGCGCACCGCGACGGCGGTCCGGTCCGAGCCGGGTCAGGAGCCCATCGCGCCCTGGATGTCGGCGATCATCTTGTCCCAGGTGGGGACGGGGTCGGCACCGCTGACGATCGCGGCCTCCGTCACGCCCCAGAAGCTCCAGACGGACGCCATCTCGGGGATCGACGGCATCGGCACGGCCTCGGCACCGACGGCGCGGAAGCCCGCGACGATCGGGTCGCCCGCAGAGGCGGAGTCGGCCGCGACCGTCAGCGCCGGCGGACGGTTGCCTGCCTGGTAGAGGGCGAGCTGCGCCTCCTCGGTCGAGAGGAAGTTGACGAGGAAGTCGTTCGCGACGATCGCGTTCTTGCTCTCGGCGCTGAGGTAGAAGCCCTGGACGCCGACGAACGGCTGAGCGGGCTGCCCACCCGCGGTCGGGATCGGGTCGATCGACAGGTCCATGCCCTCGAACGAGTCGATCATCCACGGGCCGCCGACGATGAACGGGGACTCGCCGTTCTTGAACGCCTCGACGGCGATGTCGTACGTGGTGTCCTGGCTGAGCACGCCGGCCGCGCCCTGCGCGCCGAGCCACTGCGCGAACGCCTGGCCCTCCGGGCCGCCCATCGCGAGCTCGGACGAGTAGCTGCCGTCCTCGTTCTGCGTGAAGACCGGGGCGCCGAACGACGTCTGGAACGGGTAGTGGGTGTACGGGTCACCCTTGTCACCGTCGGACTGGACGAGGATCGGGAACTTCGTCCCCGCAGCCTGGCCGGCGGCGACGGCCTCGTCCCACGTGGCAGGCGCCTCCGGCGCGAGAGCGGTGTTGCGGATCAGGGCGATGTTCTCGATCGCGTAGGGCAGGCCGTAGACCTGGCCGTCCTGCGTGAACGCCTCGATGGAGACGTCCTCGAACTCGGCCGCCTTGTCGCCGAGCTCGAGCGGGGCCACGACGCCGTTCGTCGTGAGCTCACCGAGCCAGTCGTGCGCGCCGACCGTGATGTCGGGGCCCTCGCCCGTCGGGACCTGCGCGAGGAAGTCCGCGCGGATGTCCTCGAAGTTCTTGAGGACGACCTCGACGGTCGTGCCGGTCTCCGACTCGAAGGACTCGGCCGCCGCGGTCACGGCGTCCTGACGGGTCTCGTCGACCCAGACGGTGAGCGCGCCGCCGCCGGAGGTCTCCTCCGCGCTCGGCTCGTCGGTGCTCTCGTCTCCCGAGCCGCCGGACGAGCAGGCGGCCAGCGCCAACGTCGTGGTCAGCGCGGCGGCAAGAAGGATGCTCCGTCGCATCAGTGGTCACTCCCAGCATGTTGCAGTGCGGTGGTGGCCGACGTCGGTTCGCACCGACCGTGGCCCTGATGCGACGACGGTAGATCGCGAGGTGGCACGGATGCAAGTCGTTGCGGTAACTTTCATGCAACGCTTTGCAGGGCGCCGTCCGGCGCCCACCCGCCTCCCCCGGCCGACGGGTTCGCGCGCCTCCGCACGGAGATTCGCGGCTCACCGGCCGGACGACCAGGACGAGGAGGTCCGGTGTCCCCTACGCTTCCCCATGTGCGCACCCGTCTCAGCGATCTCGCCGCCCAGGCCGGCGTCTCCACCGCGACGGTCTCGCGCGTCCTCAACGGGAAGCCCGGCGTCGCGAGCGAGACCCGCCAGGCGGTGCTCGCGGCTCTCGACGTGCTGGGCTACGAACGTCCCTCGACGCTGCGCACCCGCTCCGCCGGCCTCGTGGGGCTCGTCGTCCCCGAGCTGACGAACCCCGTCTTCCCCGCGTTCGCCCAGACCATCGAGTCGCTCCTGTCGGAGCACGGGTACACGCCGCTGCTGTGCACGCAGTCGCCCGGCGGCACGACCGAGGACGACTACGTCGACATGCTCATGGACCACGCGGTCGACGGCATCGTCTTCGTCTCGGGCCTGCACGCCGACACGCAGGCGAGCCACGAGCGCTACGAGCGCCTGCGCAGCCGCGGCATCCCGATCGTGCTGGTGAACGGCTTCGCCGAGGGCATCGACGCGCCGTTCGTCTCCCCCGACGACGTCGCGAGCGTCGAGCTGTCGGTGCGGCACCTGGTCTCGCTCGGGCACCGCAACGTCGGGCTCGCGATCGGGCCGGACCGGTTCGTCCCTGCCCGGCGCAAGCTTGCGAGCTTCGCCGAGTCGCTCGTGCGTCACGGGCTCGTCGCCGACGAGTCCGAGGCGGGGGAACACGTCGTCGTCACCCTGTACACCGTCGAGGGCGGGCAGGCGGCGGCCGGCGAGCTCATCGACTCCGGCCACACCGCGATCATCTGCGGGTCCGACCTCATGGCGCTCGGCGCGATCCGCGCGGCCCGCTCGCGCGGCCTGCGCGTACCCCAGGACGTCTCGGTCGTGGGCTACGACGACTCGCCGCTGATCGCCTTCACGGACCCGCCGCTCACCACGGTGCGCCAGCCCGTCAACGCCATGGCGCACGCCGCGGTGAGTGCGCTGCTCACCGAGATCGCGGGCGAGCGCGCTCCGCGCTCGGAGCTCCTGTTCCAGCCGGAGCTCATCGTCCGCGACTCCACGGGCGCCGCC
The DNA here is from genome assembly GCF_006539945.1 of Cellulosimicrobium cellulans. Classification (GTDB taxonomy): domain Bacteria; phylum Actinomycetota; class Actinomycetes; order Actinomycetales; family Cellulomonadaceae; genus Cellulosimicrobium; species Cellulosimicrobium cellulans. Next base: position 27,382 of record NZ_BJNZ01000028.1, read on the forward strand.
CCGGCGACGGGCTCGCCCACCGCCTGACGGCACCACGCCGGCGCAGCACGAACGCGGCGCGACGCACGCCGCGGCGTCGACGACCACCCCTCCGGACCGCCGGACGGAGACCCGTCGTCCCGCCACCGCAAGCGCTTACACTCGACGGAGGGTCGGCGTCACCCCCGCTCCGTCTGCCGAGTGATCCCCCCTGAAGAACCCGCCACCACGCACGTGAGGACCGACAGCTCGATGACTCGTATCGATTCGACGCCGACCGCCAGCACCACCGCGACGGCCACCGCGCCCTTCAGCACCGGGGCGCTCGTGCACACCGGCCCGGGCGAGGCGCCGGAGTGGTGGCGCGACGCCGTGATCTACCAGGTCTACCCGCGCTCGTTCGCGGACGGCGACGGCGACGGCGTCGGCGACCTGCCCGGCATCACCTCGAAGCTCGACCACCTCGCCGAGCTCGGGGTCGACGCGGTCTGGCTGAGCCCGTTCTACCGCTCGCCCCAGAAGGACGCGGGCTACGACGTCGCGGACTACCGCGACGTCGACCCGCTGTTCGGCACGCTCGCGGACTTCGACGAGCTGCTCGCCCAGGCGCACGCGCGCGGGATCCGCATCATCGTGGACCTCGTCCCGAACCACACCTCGGACCAGCACGCCTGGTTCCAGGCGGCGCTGGCCGCGCCCGAGGGCTCGGTCGAGCGCGCCCGCTACGTCTTCCGCGAGGGTGAGGGCGAGCACGGCGAGCTGCCCCCGAACAACTGGCAGTCGATCTTCGGCGGCCCCGCGTGGACCCGCGTGACCGCTGGCCCGGGTGCCCGTCCCGTCACCGGGGCCGAGGGCGAGACGCCCGGCCAGTGGTACCTGCACCTGTTCGACTCCACGCAGCCCGACCTCGCGTGGGACAACCCCGAGGTGCGCGAGGAGTTCGAGCAGGTCCTGCGCTTCTGGCTCGACAAGGGTGTGGACGGGTTCCGCGTCGACGTCGCGCACGGCATGATCAAGGCCGACGGCCTGCCCGACTGGGACGGCACCGTCTCGATGGTCGAGGGAACCGAGGCCGGCGAGGAGGGCACCGACCCGGGCGCCCCCGAGGACGGCTCCACGGGCGCCGGCAACTCCGGCCCGATGTTCGACCAGGACGGCGTGCACGAGATCTACCGCGCGTGGCACCGCGTGCTCGCCGAGTACGACGGCGACCGTGCGCTCGTCGCCGAGGCGTGGGTCGAGCCGCTCTCGCGCCTCGCGCGCTACGTGCGGCCGGACGAGATGCACCAGGCGTTCAACTTCTCGTTCCTCACCACCGCGTGGTCGGCGGCGCCCCTGCGCACCGTGATCGCGTCGTCGCTGCGCGCGAACGACGAGGTCGGCGCGCCCACCACGTGGGTCCTGTCGAACCACGACGTCGTGCGGCACGCCTCGCGCCTCGGCCTCGCGGACCCCGGCCTGCGTCCCAACGGGATCTTCGCGCACGACCCGCAGCCCGACGAGGAGCTCGGTCTGCGCCGCGCGCGCGCCGCGTCGCTGCTCATGCTCGGCCTGCCCGGGTCGTCGTACCTCTACCAGGGCGAGGAGCTGGGCCTGCCCGAGCACACCGCCCTGCCCGACGACGTGCGCGAGGACCCCGCGTTCTTCCGCACACAGGGCGCCGAGGCGGGCCGTGACGGCTGCCGCATCCCCCTCCCCTGGCGCGCGGACGCCGACGGCTTCGGCTTCGGCCCGTCCGGGAAGACGTGGCTCCCCCAGCCCGCGTCGTACGCGCGCTACGCCGCCGACGCGCAGCGCGGCGTCGAGGGGTCGACGTACGAGACGTACCGCACCGCGCTCGCGACGCGCCGCGCCGAGCGCCTCGGCTCGGGCACGCTCGCGTGGGTCGAGGACTACGCGGACTCCGTGGACGTCGTCGCGCTGCGCAACCGCGACGTCGTCGTGCTCGCCAACCTCGGCACGGAGCCCGTCGTGCTGCCGCGCGGCACGGAGGTGCTCGTGGCGTCGGACCCCGTCCTCACCGACCGTTCCGCGGACCCGCAGGTCCGCGTGCCGTCCGACACGACGGTGTGGCTGCGCGCGCTCTGACCGGGTGAGCCGAGCAACGGCCGGGGTCCGCGAGGGCCCCGGCCGTCCTCATGCCCGCAGGCCGGACTCGAACGCGGCGCGGACCACCTCGGTGGCGAACGCCGCGTCGTCGACGTAGGCGGACGCGGAGCACACGACCGTCCCCGGGGCGGCGACGCGCCACCACGATCCGGCGACCGGGACCACGAGCACGGCGCCACGCACGTCACCGATCCCGACGCCGTGCGTGCGGGCCACGTCCGCGGCGAGCGCGCGACGGTGGTCCGCCGCGGTTCGTCGGTGCAGCACCTCGGCGCGGTCCGCCTCGCGCTCCGCGAGGGCACGGTGCGCCTCGGGCAACAGGCGCGCGACGGCGTCGCGCAGCGCGGGCACGTCGTCCAGCGCCGCGAATGCGGGCGGTGAGCCGACGGCGTCCCGCGCCACGGACCGCGCGCGGACCCAGCCGAGGAACGCGTCCTCCCCCGACGGAGGCTCCTCGATCCTTCCGGCGGCCTCGAACGCGAGGGCGGCGCGCCACCAGACGATCCATCGCGACGCCGCGGCATCGCGCGCGTCCGCCGGGAGCAGCGCCGACCGGTCGGCCGGTGCCGGCTCGCAGTGCGGCGGCGTGTCGTCGACCGCGGCGACGAGCCCGAGCGCGTCGCGGACCCACAGCAGCAGGTCGAGGTCCCCGCCGTCCGACACCGACAGGCGCCACCCCGGCCGAGCCTCGAACCGCACCGCGGACCCCTCTCGCTCGTCGCCGTGGGCTGTCGGACCGGCGTCAGCCGCCGGAGACGCTCAGCTCGGCCTCGCGCAGGCGCTCCTCGTTCTCGGCGTCGAGCTCGCGCGAGTCCAGCCACCCGTAGGGCAGGTGCGGCGTCTTGGGCGACCCGGCACGGCCGCGCTGCCCCTCGGCGGCCTCGCCGGGGTACGGGGCGTCCAGGTCGAGCGCGTCGAGGTGCCCGCGCAGCTCGTCGAGGGTCGAGACCATCGCGAGCGCGCGGCGCGCGTCGCCGCCCACCGCGTAGCCCTTGAGGTACCAGGCCATGTGCTTGCGCAGGTCGCGCATGCCCTTGCCCTCGTCGCCGTCGAAGTACTCGATCATGAGCTCGCCGTGGCGGTAGATCGTGTCGGCCACCTCGCGCAGCCCGGGTCGCACGCGCTCGGACCGGCCCGCGAACGCGGCGGCGAGGTCGGCGAACAGCCACGGCCGCCCCTGGCACCCGCGTCCGACGACGACGCCGTCGCAGCCCGTCTCGCGCACCATGCGGACCGCGTCCTCGGCGGACCAGATGTCGCCGTTGCCGAGCACCGGCACGCTCGTGACCGCCTCCTTGAGGCGGGCGATCGCGGTCCAGTCCGCGGTGCCCGAGTAGTGCTCGGCGGCCGTGCGCGCGTGCAGCGCGACCGCGGCGACGCCGAGGCCCTCGGCGATGCGGCCGGCCTCGAGGTAGGTGAGGTGGTCGTCGTCGATGCCCTTGCGCATCTTCACCGTGACGGGGACCCCGTACGGGCGCGCCGCCTCGACGGCGCCCCGCACGATCGCGGTGAACAGGTCGCGCTTCCAGGGCAGTGCCGCTCCCCCGCCCTTGCGCGTCACCTTGGGCACCGGGCAGCCGAAGTTGAGGTCGACGTGGTCGGCACGGTCCTCGGTGACGATGATGCGCACGGCCTCGCGCACGGTCGCCGGGTCCACGCCGTACACCTGCGCAGAGCGGGGCGTCTCGTCCGCGCCGAACGTCACGATGCGCAGCGCCTCGGTGTTGCGCTCGACGAGCGCGCGGCTCGTGACCATCTCGGCCACGTAGAGGCCCGGGTCGTCGCCGCCGCTCGCACCGGCCTCGCGGCACAGCGTGCGGAAGGCGCGGTTCGTGACGCCCGCCATCGGGGCGAGGACCACCGGCGTCCGGGCGACGATCGGGCCGATCCGCAGCGGCGCGAGCAGCGGACCCGCGCCGGCGGAGGCCGTGCCGGGGTCGCTGGTCGTCGTGCTGAGGACGGGGGCGGGAGCAGTCACGCGCTCCATTGTCCCATCCGGTGCGGCCTCACCCGCGAGAGGCGTTCAGCGAGCGAGCAGCGGCCGGTCGTGGCAGTGTTGAGGAGGTCCGGCAATCCGGGCCGGACATGGACGAAAGGGACGACATGCCTCTCTGGCTCATCCTGGTCATCGTCGGCGCCGTGCTGCTCATCCTCGGCGTCGCCATCGAGGCCGCGAAGATCCTCATCTGGATCGGCATCATCGTGCTGGTCGTGAGCCTCGTGATCGGTCTGCTCAACCGGGCGAAGGGGGCGGCCCGCTAGCGCGAGGCCGCAGGGGGCGACGCGTCCCGACACGACGCGACGGAGGGGCGGGACCGCAACGGTCCCGTCCCTCCTGCGTGCCCGGCGCGCGGACCCTCGGGGCGCGCGCTCGGGCAGACGGTCAGGCGCCGAGCAGGTGCCCCGCCAGGTACTCGGTGACCTTGTCCAGCGCGACGCGCTCCTGGGCCATCGAGTCGCGGTGCCGGATCGTCACGGCCTGGTCGTCGAGCGTGTCGAAGTCGACCGTGATGCAGAACGGCGTGCCGATCTCGTCCTGGCGGCGGTACCGGCGGCCGATGGCACCGGCGTCGTCGAAGTCGACGTTCCAGTACTTGCGCAGCTCGGTCGCGAGGCCCTTCGCCTTGGGCGAGAGCTGCTCGTTGCGGCTCAGCGGCAGGACGGCGGCCTTGACCGGCGCGAGGCGGTGGTCGAGGCGCAGGACCGTGCGCGTGTCCACGCCGCCCTTCGCGTTGGGGGCCTCGTCCTCGGTGTACGCCTCGACGAGGAACGCCATGAGCGAGCGCGTGAGGCCCGCGGCCGGCTCGATGACGTACGGCACCCAGCGCTCGTTCTTCGTCTGGTCGAAGTACGAGAGGTCCTTGCCGGAGTGTTCGGCGTGCGTCTTGAGGTCGAAGTCGGTGCGGTTCGCGATGCCCTCGAGCTCGCCCCACTCCGAGCCGGAGAAGCCGAAGCGGTACTCGATGTCGACCGTGCGGGTCGAGTAGTGCGACAGCTTCTCCTGCGGGTGCTCGTACAGGCGCAGGTTGTCGCGCGCGATGCCCAGGTCGACGTACCAGTCGGTGCGCGTGTCGATCCAGTACTGGTGCCACTCGGCGTCCGTGCCCGGCTCGACGAAGAACTCCATCTCCATCTGCTCGAACTCGCGCGTGCGGAAGATGAAGTTGCCCGGCGTGATCTCGTTGCGGAACGACTTGCCGATCTGGCCGATGCCGAAGGGCGGCTTCTTGCGGCTCGCGCCCATGACGTTGGCGAAGTTCACGAAGATGCCCTGAGCCGTCTCCGGGCGCAGGTAGTGCAGGCCCGACTCGTCCTCGACGGGGCCGAGGTACGTCTTGAGCATCATGTTGAAGTCGCGGGGCTCGGTCCACTGTCCGCGCGTGCCGCAGTTCGGGCAGACGATCTCGGCGAGGCCGCCCTCGGGCGCACGGCCCTTCTTCTCCTCGAACTCCTCGATCATCTGGTCCTCGCGGAACCGCTTGTGGCAGTGCAGGCACTCCGTGAGCGGGTCGGTGAAGACGCCGACGTGGCCCGAGGCGACCCAGACCTGGCGCGGGAGGATGACGGAGGAGTCGAGGCCCACGACGTCGTCGCGGCTGGTGACCATCGCACGCCACCACTGCTTCTTGATGTTCTCTTTGAGCTCGGTACCGAGCGGCCCGTAGTCCCAGGCGGAGCGGGTACCGCCGTAGATCTCGCCCGAGGGGAAGACGAACCCGCGCCGCTTGGCGAGGGAGACGACGGCGTCGAGACGGGCGGTGGGTGAGGGCGCTGCGGCCACGGACATCACTCCTGGTGCTCACGGCCCCGCACGTGGCTCGTGGGGGCTGGACGGGTGGGCGACGCCCGCACGGGCGCCGACCGACCAGCGTACCCGGCCGTGACCCGGCTCACCGGGAACGGTTTTGACATTCATTCTCAAGAAGGCGGAGACTGGTGGTCATGCACCGCTCCCCCGCCCGGCGCCGTCGCGCCCTCGCCACCACCGCCGCCCTCGCCACGGCCGCGCTCGTCGCGGCGTGCTCCCCCGGTGCCGGCGGCTCGGGAGGGGGCGGCGACGACGGCCGGCTCCAGGTGCTCGCGTCGTTCTACCCGCTCCAGTACGTCGTCGAGCAGGTCGGCGGGGAGCACGTCGACGTCTCGAACCTCACGCCGCCCGCGGCCGAGCCGCACGACCTGGAGCTCGCGCCCGCGCAGGTCCGCTCGATCGGCGACGCCGACCTCGTCGTCTACCTCTCGGGGTTCCAGCCCGCGGTGGACGAAGGCATCGAGCAGCGGGCGCCCGAGCACGTGGTCGACGCCGCGGCGTCGGCCGGGCTCGAGGAGCACCCCGGCGGCGAGGGCGACCACGCCGACGAGACCGCGGAGGAGCACGCCGAGCACGCGGACGAGTCCGGGGACGGCCACGACCACGGCCCCACGGACCCGCACTTCTGGCTCGACCCGACGCGCCTGGCCGCCGTGGGCGACGCCGTCGCCGACGAGCTCTCCGCGATCGACCCCGACCACGCGGACGACTACGCGGCCGGCGCCGCCGCCCTCACCGCGGACCTCGACGACCTGGACGCGGAGTTCGCCGCGGCGCTCGCGCCGTGCGCGGGCGCGACGCTCGTCACCTCGCACGAGGCCTTCGGCTACCTCGCCGAGCGCTACGACCTGCATCAGGTCGGGATCTCCGGGATCGACCCGGAGGCGGAGCCCTCGCCCGCGCGCCTGCGCGAGGTGGGCGAGGTCGTCCGGGAGAACGGCGTGACCACGCTCTTCTTCGAGACCCTCGTCAGCCCCAAGGTGACCCAGACGCTCGCCGACGACCTCGGTGTCCGGACCGCGCTGCTCGACCCGCTCGAGAGCCTCGCGGAGGGCGCGACGGACTACCGTGAGGTCATGGAGTCCAACCTCGAGGCGCTCACCTCCGGCCTCGTCTGCTCATGACGGACGCAGCGGAGCTCGTCGCCGCGCGCGACGTCCACGTGACCCTCGGCGGGAGCGAGATCCTGCGCGGCATCGACCTGACGGTCCGCGCCGGCGAGGTCGTCGCGGTCCTCGGCGCCAACGGGTCGGGCAAGTCGACGCTCGTGCGGGCGCTCGTCGGGATCGTGCCGCTGTCCCGCGGCTCCGTCGACCTGTTCGGCGCACCGCTCGGTCCCCGCCTTCCCTGGCAGCGGCTCGGATACGTGCCGCAGCGCGTCGCCGCGCCGTCGGGCATGCCTTCCACGGCGTCCGAGGTCGTCGCCTCCGGACTCCTCGGCGGCGGCCGTCTCCGGCTCCCCCGCGGCTGGCGGGCGCGCACGGTCGAGGCGCTCGACCTCGTGGGGCTCGCCGACCGCGCGGACGACTCCACCGCCGAGCTGTCGGGCGGCCAGCAGCAGCGCGTGCTCATCGCACGGGCCCTGGTCCGCCGGCCCGACCTCCTCGTCCTCGACGAGCCGGTCGCCGGCGTGGACAAGCCCAGCCAGGAGGCTTTCGCCGCGACCATGACGCGGCTCGTCGGCGACGGGCTCACCGTGCTCGTCGTCCTCCACGAGCTCGGGGCGCTCGCCCCTCTCATCGAGCGCGCCGTCGTGCTGCGGCACGGCCGCGTCGTGCACGACGGCGCCCCGCCCCGCGCGTCGTCGACCCACGCCGGCGCCGCGCACCAGCACCTGCACCCGCACGAGCCCGCGGACAGCGACAACCGCGCCACGGGCCCGGAGACGGGTCTCACCGACACCCTGAACCCCGACCTCGCCGCGGGCCATGCACCCAGGACGGCCTCATGACCACGTTGTTCTCCGAGATCTCCTTGATGCTCACCGACCCGCTCATGCAGCGCGCTCTCCTCGCCGCGCTCCTGGTCGGCGTCAGCGCGCCCGTCGTGGGCACCTACCTCGTGCAGCGCAAGCTCTCGCTCCTCGGCGACGGCATCGGACACGTCGCCCTCACCGGCGTCGCGCTCGGCTGGCTCGTCGGCGCCGCGATGGGCGTCGTCCCGAACGACGCGCTCGCGATCCCGGGCGCGGTGGTCGCGGCCGTGCTCGGTGCGGTCGCCATCGAGGTCGTGCGCGAGCGCGGCCGCACGAGCGGCGACCTCGCGCTCGCGCTCCTCTTCTACGGCGGCATCGCCGGCGGCGTGCTGCTCATCGGCCTCGCGGGCGGCTCGTCCGGGAGCCTCATGCAGTACCTGTTCGGCTCCATCTCGACCGTCACGTCCTCGGACCTCGTCCTCACGGTCGTGCTCAGCGCGGTGATCCTGCTGGTCGGCGTCGGGCTGCGCGCGGCCCTGTTCTCCGTGAGCCACGACGAGGAGTTCGCGCGCGCGTCGGGCCTGCCCGTGCGCACGCTCAACATCGCGGTCGCCGTCGTCGCCGCGCTCACCGTGACGGTCTCGATGCGGGTCGTCGGGCTGCTGCTCGTCAGCGCCCTGATGATCGTGCCCGTCGCGGTCGCGCAGCTCGTCACGCGCTCGTTCCGCCGGACGATGCTCGTCGCGTCCGTCGTGGGCGTGGTCGTGTGCGTCGTCGGGCTGTCCTTCACGTACTGGAACAACGTCTCTCCCGGCGCGACCATCGTGGTCCTCGCGATCGCGACGTACCTCCTCGTCGCCGTCCTGCGGCCTCTGTGGGTCCGGCGACGCCCGCGCGTGGCACGTGACCCGCACCCGGACATCCCCGACGACGTCGAGCTCGACCTCGTACCCTCGGGGGCGTCGGACCGCACACCCGGAGGTGACACGTGCAGCGCATGACCCGGCAGCGCGCGGCCGTCTCGGACGCGCTGGAGGACCTCGACGACTTCCGCAGCGCCCAGCAGCTCCACGAGATCCTGCGCACGCGCGGGGACAACGTGGGGCTCGCGACCGTCTACCGCACGCTCCAGAGCCTCGCGGACGGCGGCGACGTCGACGTGCTGCGCACCGAGGAGGGCGAGAACCTCTACCGCCGGTGCGAGCGCCGCGAGCACCACCACCACCTCGTGTGCCGCACGTGCGGTCGAACCGTCGAGATCGACGGCCCGACCGTCGAGGCGTGGGCCAACCAGGTGGGCACGTCGCACGGGTTCGTCGACATCCAGCACACGATCGAGCTGTTCGGCACGTGCGCGGGGTGCGCACGCGCGTCCGTGCGGGACTGAGCCGTGCCCGCCGCGCTGGACGGCGCCCCGTTCGCCGCTCTGTTCGCGTTCTTCTTCGCGATCGCGTTCGTGCGGACGCAGGCGACGTACTGGATCGCGCGGCTCGTCACGACGTGGACGCTCGACCGCACGCGGCCCGTGAAGCCGTGGGTCGCGCGCGTCCACGCGTGGCTGTCCGGCCGCTCCGCCGCGCGGGGGATCGAGACCGTCCGCCGCTGGGGCGTCCTCGCCGTCCCCGTGTCCTTCCTCGCGACCGGGACCAAGACGGTCGTCAACGCCGCCGCGGGCGTCGTCCGGATGCCGTTCGGCCGCTACCTCGCCGCGATGACGCTCGGGTGCGCGGTCCACGCGACCATCTACGCGACCGTCGGCTGGGCCGTGTGGACCGCCGCCTTCGCCGCGGCGACCGGGTCGCCGTGGGGCGTCGCGGCGCTGGTCCTCGTGGTCCTCGCCCTGGTCGTCGGGGCGGTCGTCATGGTTCGACGCCGCGCCGCCCGCGGCCGCGTCGCCGCGGCGGGATCGGCGGTCGCCCTCGACGGGACCGGCCTCGTCGTGGACGCCGACGCCCACGTGCAGGACGCGCGGGACGCGACGCCCCTCGACCGATGAGATGACGCGCGCCCGACCGTCCGAACCTGCATGACCACGTTCCTCCTGCTGCCCGGCGCCGGCGGCGACCCCGCGTACTGGGACCTGCTCGCGCCGGAGCTCGCTCGGCTCGGCCACCTCCCCGTCCCCGTCGACCTGCCCCAGCACGACGAGCGCTTCGGCTGGGCCGACCTCACCGACGTCGCCGTCGCGGCTCTGCGCCGTGCGGCCGGGCCCGTCGAGCGGGACGACCTCGTCGTCGTGGCCCAGTCCATGGGCGCATACGTCGGCCCGCTCGTGTGCGAGCGCGAGGCGGTCCGCCTGCTCGTGCTGCTCAACCCGATGATCCCGCTGCCCGGCGAGACAGGTGCCGACTGGTGGCGCGCGACCGACCACGCCGCGCGGCGCGGCGCGACGGGACTCGGGCCGTTCGACCCCGTGGACGACTTCCTCCACGACGTGCCCGACGCCGTCGCAGCCGTCGTGGCGCAGAGCGATCGCGAGCCGTCCGAGCGCTCGTTCGCCGAGCCGTGGCCGGCCCGCTCGTGGCCCGACGTGCGGACGGTCGTGCTCCAGGGCGACGACGACCGGCTCTTCCCGGTGCCCTTCCAGCGCGCCGTCGCCCGCGAGCGTCTCGGCGCCCAGGTCGAGACGCTGCCCGGGGGCCATCTCGTGGCGCTGAGCCGGCCGGTCGAGCTCGCCGCCCGGCTCGACGCCCTCGCCGGCTGACAGCCCGTCCCGGGCGGGGCGATGACCGAGGGGGCCGGCGGCTCCGCCGGACCGGGCTCAGCCGAGCGTCGTCGCGGAGCCGTCGGCCGCGCCGACGCAGAACTGGTTGCCCTGCGGGTCCTCGAGCACCGCCCAGCGGTAGCCCGGCATCGTGTGCTCGGCGACGAACGTGGCACCGTCGGCCAGGAGCGCAGCGACGTCGGCCTCGCGGTCGGACGTCCCGAGGTCCAGGTGCAGCCGGTTCTTGCCGGGGGTCGGGTCCTCGACGCGCTGAAAGCCGAGGACCGGGGCGGTCACACCCTCCGCGGGCACGACCTCGAGGAACCACCCGTCCGACTCGTCGACCACCCGTCCGCCGAGCTGACGCGCCCACCACTGCGCGAGCGGTCGCGGGTCGGTGGAGTCGACGGTCACCATGCCGATGCTCAGAGCCATGACGCGCACGCTACCGGCCGCCGCCCACGCCGTCCCCCGCACGGCCCGGCCACGACCTCAGGCGGTACCGCCCACCGCGTCGACCGCGCCGCCGTAGCGGCGGTCACGGCGCGCGTACTCCTCGACCGCGCGCCACAGCGACCGACGGTCGACGTCCGGCCACGGCTCGGGGAGGAACACGAGCTCCGCGTACGCGGCCTGCCAGATCATGAAGTTGGACGTCCGCTGCTCTCCCGAGCTGCGCAGGAACAGGTCGACGTCCGGCAGGTCGGGCTCGTCGAGGTGCTGCTGGACGGTGCGCTCGGTGACCTTGCCGGGGTCGAGCCGCCCGGCGGCGACCTCGCGCGCGATGGCGGCCGCGGCGTCGGCGATCTCCGCGCGCCCCCCGTAGTTGACGCACATCGTCAGGGTGCACACGTCGTTGTTCTTCGTCTGCTCCTCCGCGATCTCGAGCTCCTTGATCACGGACGTCCACAGCCGCGGACGGCGCCCCGCCCACCTCACGCGAACCCCCCACGAGTCCATCTCGTCGCGGCGCCGCCGGATCACGTCGCGGTTGAAGCCCATGAGGAACCGCACCTCGTCGGGCGAGCGCTTCCAGTTCTCCGTCGAGAACGCGTACGCCGACACGTGCTTGACCCCGATCTCGATCGCCCCCGCGACGACGTCGAGCAGCGCGGCCTCGCCCGCCTCGTGGCCCGCGGTGCGCGGCAGCCCGCGCGCGTTGGCCCAGCGACCGTTGCCGTCCATGACGACGGCCACGTGGTTCGGCACGAACTGCGCCGGGATCGCCGGTGCCCGCTCGCCGCTCGGGTGGGGGAACGGCGGAGCGTACGTCCGCTTCGCCATCAGGCGCCCTCCCCGCGGCCCTGGCGGTCCGCGGCGACGCCGACCGGTCCGGCGGGCGAGGCGGCAGGCGGGGCGGCGGGTGCGTCCCGCTCGACCATGCGCAGTGATCGCAACGTTCTCTCCAGGTGATATTGGCTGTACGCGGCCACGAGGCCGCTCGCTTCCTTGCGGTGCCGGGCGTCCGACGCGTCGGCGGTCTCCCACTCCCCCGCGAGCAGCGCGGCGAGGAGGGCGAAGGTCTGGGGGGCGGGCGCCGTCGACCCCGGCGGGCGGCAGCGCGAGCAGACCGCGCCGCCCTGCGCGACGGCGAACGCGTGGTGCGGGCCCGGCTCACCGCAGCGCGCGCAGTCGACGAACGACGGCGCCCAGCCCGCGACCGCCAGCGCCCGCAGGAGGTAGGAGTCCAGGACGAGCCCCGGCGCGTGCGCCTGCTCGGACAGCGCCCGCAGCGCGCCCGCGAGCAGCCAGTACTGCTGCACGGCGGGCTCGCGCTCGTCGGCGACGAGGCGCTCCGCCGTCTCCAGCATCGCGGCGCCCGCCGTGTACAGGCCGTAGTCCTCGCAGATCCGGCGCGCGTAGGGGCCGATCGTCTCCGCCTGCGTCACCGTGTCCAGCGACCGGCCCGCGTAGAGCTGGACGTCGACGACCATGAACGGCTCGAGCCGCGCCCCGAACCGGGACGACGTGCGCCGCACACCCTTGCCCACCGCGCGCACCTTGCCGTGCTCGCGCGTCAGGAGGGTGACGATACGGTCCGCCTCGCCCAGCTTCTGGGCGCGCAGCACGATCGCGTCGTCTCGGTACAGCACCACGCCCCTATTGTCCGTCACGCCGCCGACACGGCGCGCACCACCCGCCGACGACGCTCAGGCCGGCGCGAGGCACCCGAGGACCGCCCGCACGCGGTCCAGCGTCGTGGTCGCGTCCTCGCCCGCCTCCACCTGCCGGGCCGCGGCGAGGACGACCGCGTTGACGAGCTCCGCGGAGCGCTCGGCCTCTGGGACGCCGAGCTGCTCCAGAGCCTCCACGAGCGGCACGAGGATCGTCGCGTGCATCGCTGCGCTCTGCTGCGCCAGCGCCTCGCGGCCCGCCTCCGCGCGCAGCGCGGCGACGACCGCGTGCTCGCCCTCGGCGACGAGGAGAAGGTTCTCGCGCGCGTACGCGACGATCGCGTCCTCCGGGGTGGCCGCGGCGGCCACCGCGGCCGTGATGCGAGCCGACCAGCGCGGCACGACGTCGGCGACGACGGCGTCCAGGAGCGCCTCCCGCGACCCGAAGTACTGGTAGACGCTCGACCGGGCGAGCCCGGCACGCGCCGCGACGGCGGCGAGGGTGAGCCCGCTCCCGTCCTCGCGGATGAGTTCGCGCGCGGCATCGAGCAGGGCCCGGAGCTGCGCGGCGCGGTGCTCGGCCACCGTCGGGGCGGCGATCTTGGGCACGATGGTCCTCCTTCCCGGAGCGCTCTCGGAGCACTCCCCCGGGAGCACGACGGCCCCCGGCCGGACCATCATGCCCGACCGGGGGCGCGTGGGCGGCTCTCCCGGAGCCACCCACCGGCGTCAGCCCGTGACGGCGGGCAGGCCGAGCCGGCCGTCGACCATCTCGACGACCCGGTGGCAGTGCTCGAGCACGTCGTGGTCGTGCGTCACCATGAGCGCGGCGGCGCCGAACGCCTCTGCCTCGCGGGCCAGAAGGCTCACGACCTCGTGGCTGCGCGCCCGGTCGAGCGCCGCCGTCGGCTCGTCGACGAGGAGCAGCGCGGGGCTCGCGACGAGAGCTCGGGCGATGCCCACGCGCTGCCGCTCGCCCCCGGAGAGCTGGTCCGGGCGACGGTCCGCACGGTGGCTCATGGACACGGACTCCAGGAGCGCGCGGGGGTCGCGGGCGCGGGGGTCGCGCTCGTCGATCCGGGCGATCCGCAGCGCGAGCCGGAGCTGGTCGACGCTCGTGAGCGCCGGGAGGAGGTTGCCGGACTGGAAGACGAAGCCGATGCGCTCGCGCCGCAGCCGGGCGCGCTCGCGCTCGCTCGACGCACCGAGGTCGACCCCTTCGAGGCGGACGGTCCCGGACTCCGGCGCCGTGAGCGCGCCGGCGACGGCCAGGAGGCTCGACTTGCCGGAGCCGGACGGCCCGACGACGCCGACGAGCTCGCCCGCGGCGACGCTCAGGCTCACCTCGTCGAGCGCGACGACGGTCGAGTCCCCGTCGCCGTGACGGACGGTGACGCGGTCGATCTCGAGCACGGGCGTGGCGGGGGTGGTGGTGCTCATCGCTGCCCTCCCAGGGCGGTCAAGGGGTCGACGGAGGTGATGCGCGCGACGGCGACGGCCGCTCCGGCCATCCCGAGGACGAAGAGCAGGACGCCGGCCAGGACGAGGTCGGGCGCCTGGAGCGCGAACGGCATCGGGGACGCGCCGAGACCCGCGCCCGCCGCGATGCCGAGGGCGAAGCCCACGCCGATCGAGGCGAGCAGGAGCACCGCGGCCTGGCCGAGGGAGTCCGCGAGCAGGAACCGGCGCCGCGCCCCCATGGCGCGCATGACGGCGATCTCGTGCCGCCGCTGGATGACCCAGACGGTGAAGAACGCGCCGACGACGAGGGCGGAGATCGCGTAGAGGAACACCTGGATGAGCAGGAGCGTCGCCGTCTCGGCCGTGTACCCCGGCGAGGCGCCGAACGACTCGGTGAGCGTGCGCGTCACCGTGCCCGCCGCCGCGTCGGCGGCCTCCCGGTCGAACGACCCGGGGTCGGTCCGCAGCGCGACGGCGGTCGCGACGTCCGGGACGTCGGCTCCCGGCTGGTCGGCACCGGCGAGGAGCTCCTGCCACGTGCCGAGCGGGAGGTACGCGATGTCGACATGGCCGAACGTGTGCTGGTCCTCGAGGACGCCCACGACGGTGAGCGTACGCTCCGGGCGCGCGAGGGCCACGGTGTCCCCGACGGCGAGGCCGTCCTCGGCGGCGGTCGCCGAGACGACGATGCCGTCCGCCGGCCCGACGGCGTCGCCCTCCGCGATCGCGGCCGGGGCCACGAACGAGCCGGGCTCGACGCCCACGAGAGTGAGGTCGACGGGCGAGCCGTCCTCCCGGTGCGCGTTCGCCAGGAGCAGGCCGTACGGGGCGGCGTCGAGCACGCCCGGCTGATCGGCCATGGTGCCGACCTGGTCGGTCTCGATGATCGACCGGGTGAACGCGGCGTCGGTCCCGGTGCCCTCGGCGAAGGCGAAGTCGGTGACGGGCGTGCGCTTGAGGCCGGAGACGCCGTCGTTGACGAGGCCGGCGGAGAGCCCGGAGAGCAGGACGACGAGGACCGCGACCAGCGCGACGACACCGCCCATGAGCAGGAAGCGGGTGCGCGCGAAGACGAGCTCGCGCAACGCGAGGAACATGAGGAGCCTTCCAATGTTGTCGACAGTGCGTCGGTATCTTACCAACATCGCGTCGACAAAATGCCGACGGCCCGGACGACGAGGTCGTCCGGGCCGTCGGGAGATCGGCGAGGCGGGGGTCAGCCCTCCGCGCGCTCCGCGCGGTTCACGGCGGAGACGATGGCCTTGAGCGACGCCGTCGTGATGGACGGGTCGATGCCGACGCCCCACAGCACGTCGTCGCCCACCTGGCACTCGACGTAGGCGGCGGCGAGCGCGTCGCCGCCCTCGGACAGAGCGTGCTCGGCGTAGTCGAGCACGCGGACGTCGACGCCCACCTGGGCGATC
This sequence comes from Cellulosimicrobium cellulans, assembly GCF_006539945.1. GTDB lineage: Bacteria > Actinomycetota > Actinomycetes > Actinomycetales > Cellulomonadaceae > Cellulosimicrobium > Cellulosimicrobium cellulans. The sequence goes on from NZ_BJNZ01000028.1 coordinate 42,896, forward strand.
GCGTCCACGAAGGCGGCGACGGGGCCGTTGCCGGTGCCCTCGAGCGTGAGCTGCTCGCCGCGGTCGACGACGTCGATGCTCAGCGTGTCCGGCCCGTCCTCGCTCGACGACGCGCGCGTCGATCGCAGCCTGAGCCGACCCCACGGCTCCAGGCCCGAGTCGGGCTCGACCGGCAGGTACTCGTCGGAGAAGATCCGCCAGATGTCCTCGCCCGTGACCTCGGTGCCCTGCTGGTCGGTGTGGTGCTGCACCGCCTGGCTGAACTCGATCTGGAGCCGCCGCGGCAGGTCGAGGTGGCGCTCCGACTTCAGCAGGTAGGAGATGCCGCCCTTGCCGGACTGCGAGTTGACGCGGATGACGGCCTCGTAGGAGCGGCCGACGTCCTTGGGGTCGATCGGCAGGTACGGGACGGCCCACACGAGGTCGTCGACCGTCTTACCCTCGGCCTCCGCGTGGACGGCCATCGCGTCGAAGCCCTTCTTGATGGCGTCCTGGTGCGAGCCGGAGAACGCCGTGAAGACGAGGTCGCCGGCGTAGGGGTGGCGCTCGGGCACGCCGAGCTGGTTGCAGTACTCGACGGTGCGGCGCACGTGGTCGATGTCGGAGAAGTCGATCTGCGGGTCGACGCCCTGGCTGAACAGGTTCATGCCCAGCGTCACGAGGCACACGTTGCCGGTGCGCTCGCCGTTGCCGAACAGGCAGCCCTCGATCCGGTCGGCCCCGGCCTGGTAGCCGAGCTCGGCGGCCGCGACCGCCGTGCCGCGGTCGTTGTGCGGGTGCATCGACAGGACGACGTTCTCGCGGTGGTTCAGGTGCCGGTTCATCCACTCGATCGAGTCGGCGTAGACGTTCGGCGTCGCCATCTCGACCGTGGCGGGCAGGTTGATGATGACCTTGCGGTCCGGGCGGGGCTCGAAGACCTCGAGCACCTCGTTGCAGATGCGCGCGGCGAACTCGAGCTCGGTCCCGGTGTACGACTCGGGCGAGTACTCGTAGTAGACCGTCGTCTCCGGGACGGTCTCCTCGAACTTCTTGCACAGCCGCGCGCCGTCGACGGCGATCGCGATGATGCCCTCGGGGTCGGAACGGAACACGACCTCGCGCTGGAGCACCGACGTCGAGTTGTACAGGTGGACGATCGCCTGCTTGGCGCCCTTGATGGCCTCGTAGGTGCGGGCGATGAGGTGCTCGCGCGACTGCGTCAGGACCTGGATGACGACGTCGTCGGGGATGCGGTCCTCCTCGATGAGCATCCGGACGAAGTCGAAGTCGGTCTGCGAGGCCGACGGGAAGCCGACCTCGATCTCCTTGTAGCCCATCTCGACGAGCAGCTCGAACATGCGCAGCTTGCGCTCCGCGTTCATGGGCTCGATGAGGGCCTGGTTCCCGTCGCGCAGGTCGACCGCGCACCAGCGAGGAGCGGTCTCGATGCGCTTGTCGGGCCACGTGCGGTCGGGCACCGACACGTCGATCTGCCGGTGGAACGGCAGGTACTTGTGGATCGGCATGCCCGACGGCTGCTGCGGGTTCGCGTCCGTGGCGGTCGGCGTCGAGGAGGGGGCGGAGGCGTTCATCGTGGGTCCTTCGGGTCGTCTGATGGGTGTCAGCCGGCACACCGACCACCGCGACGAGGGACCGGCTAGAGAGCCTCGCCGCGGCAACGAAGGAGGAGCTGCCGCATCAGGTGCACGACGCCACTGTACTCCTCCACGGTCCCTGCCCCGAGGACGTCCGCTCCTCGGGCACGCCGTCCGTGGGAGGGCCGTGGCAGGGTCGCGCCTCCCCGCGCGACGGCACGACGACGCCCGGCCGCCCCCGCGGGGAGGTCGGCCGGGCGTCGTCGGGTGGTCAGCGGCGTGAGCGCAGCGCGGCGTCGACGGCGGGGTCGCCGAGGTTGCCGAGCCACTCCAGCAGCGCCGGGTAGGTGGACGGGTTCGCCGCCACCTGCGGCCGCAGGTGCGGCGCGTCCTGGACGATCTGCGCGAGGACCTCGAGCGGCGTGCTCGGGTCGAGCGCCTGGGCAGCGGTGAAGCCCGGCACCTGGGCGGGCGGCGAGTACGACTGCTGCGGCTGCGCCGCGGGCTGCTGCCCGTACCCGGCGCCGTAGCCCTGCTGCGGCTGCTGCTGGTAGCCCTGCTGGGGGTAGCCCTGCTGGCCGTACCCCTGGTAGCCCTGCGCGGGTGACGCGGCGCCGGGCTGCGCGGTCGGCTGCGGGCCGGTGCCCGGCTGCCCCTCCTGGTACGCCGGCATGACGGCGGTCGAGGGGCCCTGGTCGGGGTCCAGCCCCGGGCGCGCCGCGTACCCGCTGCGCTCGGGCTCGACCTGCTGGACCGGCAGGACCTCGGTCGCGTCGCCGCCCGCGGGGGCCCAGCGGCCCTGCCCGGGCTGCTGCGCCGCGACCGGTCCGGTCTGCGCGGCACCCGGGTGCACCGCACCACCGTGCGGCGTCACCGGGTAGGAGCCGGCCGGCGGCTGCGCCGCCTCGGGACCGGACGGCGCGGCGGGCGCCGGGCGGACCGGCTTGGGCACGGGCGGCTGCCAGACGTACGCCCGCGCCGCCTCCCCGGCGGCCGCGGCGGGCACCGGGCGGTGCTCGGCGAAGTACGCGCGCACCTCGCGCGGGACCGTCAGGGCGCCGACGACGAGCAGCGGGAGCCCGAAGGCGAGGAGCACGTGCTCGACGCCGCCGCCGAACACGACCCGGTTGGACGTCACGACGAGCAGGACGATGCCCAGCAGGGCGACGACCCCGGCACCACCGAGGGCGAGCGGGCGACCCGACGTCGCGTCGCGGGCGAGCGAGCGTCGCGCGACGAACGCGACGGCCGCCGCGAGCACCCCCACCACGACGGCGAGGACGACCGGCACGCCGCGAGCGCCCTCGGCCAGCGTGAGCACGGCGCTCACGGCGACGTACCCCGCGACGACGAGCGCGAGGTCGAGGGCGTTCACGGCGACGCGCACCCAGGTCTTCACCGGGTCGGCGGCGGCCATCGCCCGGTGCACGGCGGGCGCGGCGGCGATCGCGGCGAGCGCCGGGACGAGCACGAGCCCGAACCGGCCGCGGTGCGTGCTCTCGATCGTGACGAGCCCGTTGTTGCCCGAGCCGAGCACGAACGCCACCGCGAGGATGACGCCGAGGCCGACGAGCGTGAGGCGCGCCGCCTCGGAGCGGCGCCACGTGCCGTACGTCGGCAGCCCGGCGAGCGCGAGGACGAACAGCGCGGACACGAGCACGAGCAGGACGAAGAGGGCGCCGCCGAGACGGGTCCCCGTCACGGTGAGGATGACCGTGAGCAGGACGGTCACCGCCAGGACGGCGGCCCCGACGAGGAGCGCCTGGAGCCACCGGTCCGTGACGGCGCGGTCCTGGTCCTGCGGACCGAGCTCGCTCTCGCGCGGCTGCGCCGCGAGGAGCGCGCCCGCGAGCCCGAGCGCGGCCGCGGAGCCCACGCCGCCCCACCCGTCGCCGAGGTCGCCGCCCCCGACGACGTCGACGACGAGGTACACGCCGACGAGCAGGACGTACGGGGCGTTGGCGAGCAGGCGGACCTTCCGCGTGGTGTGCACGGTCCAGGTCGCGGGGAGCACCCCGGTACGTGCCAGGTACGGCAGCGCGAGGGTGAGCAGGGAGAGGATCGTCAGCAGGACGACCTCGATCTTGTCCGACGCACGGCTCGCGGCGTCCCAGGGCAGGGCGAGGGACACGAGGAGCAGGAGCGCGGCGACGCCGTCGCGCACGTAGTCGCTCACGGGGATCCCGGCGAAGGGCGAGGCGGTTCCCGACGGGGCGACCGGCTCGGCCCTCTCCTCGTCGCCAGGTCCGCCATCTCCGAGATTCGGCTCCGCGGGCGTCCCGACCGGCGCGCGCTCGGCCGAGGAGTCCCCGTCACCCACCGCGACGCCGTCGGGCGCCGTGGTCGGCCCGGTGCCCGCAGCACGGGGCTGCGGGTCCTCGGCCGGCTCTGTCTGGTTGGTCATCGTGCACTCCCTACGCTGTCGCGCCGTGCCGTACGCACGCACGCCGGCCCGACGGGCCCCGACCGTTTCTACCGGTTCATCACGTGCGTCTTCAAGCGCCCACGCGGCGCCGGCCCCGATCCGGGGACGCGGCTCACGACACGGCCGTCAGCCGGTCGACGCCGAGCAGGAAGAGCCGCCCCTCGACCGCGACCACGTGGTAGGTGTCCTCGGGCAGCGTCCAACGCCACTCGACGGCCCCGTCGTCGAGCGCGAGCGAGACGAGCCCCTGGCCCTCCCGGCCGCGCTCGGTCACGAAGAGCGACCGGCCGTCCGTGAGCACCGGCCAGGGCCCGCTGTCGTCGAGGTCCACGGCCCAGGCCTCCTCGCCGGTGCGCGCGTCGACGCTGCGGTACGACGAGTCCGTCTGCACGACGACGCGCCCGTCGACGCGCGCCACCGCCCGCAGGCCGGTCCCCGGGAGGGACCAGAGCTCCGAGCCGGTCGCCGCGTCGACCCCCACGATGCTCCCGAACGTGTTCGTGACGAGCACCCCGGGAGCGGAGCCGTCGGACAGCGGGGTCTCCAGGACGCGACCCTTGATCCGGAAGGCCGGCTCGCCCGCGGCCGTGAACACGGTCGCCGTGCCACGCCCGTACTCGTTCCCCACGTAGCGCCCGTCCTGGAGCCGCACGATGGTCCACACGTCGTCCTCGACGAGCGAGCGGCCGTCCTCGGTGAGCGCCGCGGCGACGCCCGGCGCCAGGACGTCCACCACCCCGCGGCGGACGTCGAGCACGACGTCGCCCCCGCGCCCGAGCCCGTCGTGCTCGAGCGACCGGTCCCAGCGGACCTCTCCGGTCGCCGCGTCCTCGCGCACGACGGCGACCTCGCCACCCCGCCACCAGGCACGCACGACGTCGGTGGCTCCGACAGGCACGACCGACAGCCTGCCCGCGGTCTCCACCGTCCGGTCCCCCACCACCTCGCCCGTCCCGGACCGGACGGTGACCAGCCGGGCGACCTGCTCTCGCCACCCTGACGGCACGGCGCACACGACCACCTCGCGGGCCGGCTCGCCCTGGGCCGGCAGGCACGTGGCCCGGTCGCCCAGACGTTCGGACCGCCAGAGCACCGAGCCGTCCTCGACCGAGTACGCCGTGAGCCCGCCGTCGACCGTGACGACGGCGCCCACTGCCGGGACGATCTCGGAGCCCGGTGCCATCGGGACGGTCCAGCGCGGCTCGGGCGACTCCTCGAGCGGGCGCAGCCCGCCCGCGAGCGCGGTGACGTCGACGGGCCGCGCGTCCTCCATCGAGGCCGTGACGGCGACCGAGCCCGCCAACGCCGCGGCGACCGCGACGGCGACCCACGGCACGGGGTGCGCGTACCAGGCGCGCCGCGGCACGCCCGTGTCACCGCTGCCCTGCCCCTGCTCGCGGCCGGTCGCGGCGGACCGCGCCGCAGGGGTCGAGGGTCGCGGCGTGCTCCCGTCGCCCGGAGGGTGCGGGGCGGCGCGGCGTCGGCCGCTCCGGGCGGCCGGGATCGCCGGGACGACTGCGTCGTGGTCACGTACGGTCTCCGGCTCGTCGTCGAACACGGCGTCGAAGCGGTCGTCCGTGCGCAGCTCGGGCGGGAGGAGCTCGAAGCTGAGGAAGCTCGCCGGTGCGTCGGCACCGTCCGTCGTCGGCTCGTGGGTGACGTGCCCGGCACGAGCCGCCCGGTCCTGCGCGAGCCGACGGCGCCTCACCTGTCCACGATACGCACGCGGCGGCGCCCGCGCCCGGGCGAGCGGTCAGATGCCGAGCTGGTACACGCCCCAGTACGCGAGGATCACGAGCAAGAGGGCGGAGCCCACCAGGACGCACCACAGCATGACGCGTGCCGTCGCACCCCGCGCGACCCGCAGCGCTCCCGCCCGACCCTCGTCGACGACGTCCGTGCCCGATGCCTCGGCCAGGTCCGCCGCCGCGCGGCGCACGGCCCGGACCTCGGCCGACCGGTTGATGAGCAGCGCCGCCGCGACGAGCGTGGCGAGACCGATGAGCCGCACCCCGACCCAGCCGCCCTGCACGACCCACGCGTCCTTCTCGTAGTCGAGCGCGAGCCGGGCGACGGCGACGAGGTACACCACGAGGGCCGCCGTCGTCCCGACGGCACCGGCCCCGAGCCCGGCGAGGGGCAGCCGGAAGCCGGGCGCGAGCCCGGCGGGCGTGCTCGGTCGTCCCGCGACGCGGCGCAGGCGCCGCACGAGCCCGCCGAGGAGCCCGACGACCGGCCCGAGCACGAGCAGGCCCACCGCGCCGAGCACGAGCCCGACGAGGAGGTCGCCGTTGCCGAGCCAGCGCGGGGTCGGGACGGGCCCGGCGAGGTACTGCTGGTTCGGCTCGGCGCCGGCCACCTGCGGCAGCGCGGTCGCGCTGGCCGGGAGGGACGTGATCCAGGCCCCGAGGTCGCGCGGGAAGCCGGGGACGAGCACGTCGTCGATCTTGATCCCGTGGTTCGCGTCCTCGTAGAACCGGACGGTGACGTCGGCGCCGCCGGACGCCGACGACGGTCCGGTCGCGTCGAGGATCTGCTGCGCGCCCTGCTCGACCGGCATCGACGGGTCCGCGGTGCCGTAGACGACGAGGACCGGCTGGGTGAGCCGCTCGAGGAACGGCTCGACGTCGAAGTCGGCGTACTCGAACCCACCTCCCGGGATCGCCATGCCGACCGCGCGCGGGATCGCGCGGAACACCCCGTGCGGGACGTCCGTGTTGCGCAGGTAGCTGTCGACGGCGAACGCGGCCTGCTGGCGCGGCGGCACGACCGGGGCGGACACGAGCACGGAGAACGCGACCGTCGGGTCGTCGACCGCCATGACGGGAACGATCCACGTGCCCTCCGACTCCCCGTACAGGCCGACCTGGTCCGGGTCGACCCCCGGCCGCGCCCGGAGCAGGTCCACGGAGTGCTCGTAGTCGCGCGCCATGGCCTCGTAGTCGCGGTGGCGCGTCGTGTACGTGTCGAGGCGCTTGTCCGGCACGAGGGTGACGACGCCGGCGCTCGCGAGGTCGGCCGCGACGTCCACGAACGCCTCCGTCGCCAGGCCCGTGCCCGCGCCGTGCACGAACACGACGCCCGGGAGATCGTCCCCCGCGTCGACGGGCTCGCGCAGGACGCCGCCGACCGTCGCGCCGTCGAGCCGGATCGTCACGTCCGTCTCGCGCACGTCGAACGTGCCGACCGGAGCGGCACCCCCGGGGGGCTGGCCGCCGATCGTCGTGTCGGGCGTCGCGGGCTCCAGGTGCTCGGTCACGGGCACCGGGTCCCACTGCGGTCCCGTGACCGCACCGACGATCGCGAGGACGATCGCCAGGGCGGCGGTGGTCGCGGCGGTCCGGAAGATCACCGGGGAATCGTACGTCGCGCCCCGGACGCGGGTCCCTGGTGACGCCCCGACGGCCGGACGGGGGCTCTCCCCCGCCCCGGTCGTCGGACGCGTCAGAACCCGAGCCGGTGGAGCTGCTTGGGGTCGCGCTGCCAGTCCTTGGCGACCTTGACGTGCAGGTCGAGGTAGACGCGGGTCCCGAGGAGCGCCTCGATGCCGTGCCGGGCGCGCGTGCCGACCTCGCGCAGCCGCGAGCCGCCCCGGCCGATGACGATCGCCTTCTGCGAGTCGCGCTCGACGAAGAGGTTGACCCGCACGTCGAGCAGGGGCGGACGCCCACCGGCCTCGTCGCCGCTGCCCTCGCGGGGCACGATCTCCTCGACCTGGACGGCGAGCGAGTGCGGCAGCTCGTCGCGCACGCCCTCGAGCGCGGCCTCGCGGACGAGCTCCGCGACCATCACGGCCTCGGGCTCGTCGGTGAGCTCGCCGCCCGGGTACAGCTCCGGCCCCTCGGGGAGGTGCGAGACCAGGACGTCGGTGAGGACGTCCACCTGGTAGCCGTCCTGCGCCGAGACCGGCACGATGTCCGCCCAGCCGCCCGCGATCTCGCCCAGCCGGTCCACGGCGAGCAGGTGCGCGGCGAGCGTGCCGCGGTCGACGAGGTCCGCCTTCGTCACGACCGCGACCACGGGTGTGCCGCGGCGCCCGCGCATGAGCTCGGCGAGCTCGTTCGCGATGAACCGGTCGCCCGGCCCGATCTTCTGGTCCGCCGGCAGGCAGAACGCGATGACGTCGACCTCCGTCAGCGTCTCGCGCACGAGGTCGTTGAGGCGTTCGCCGAGCAACGTGCGCGGCCGGTGCAGGCCCGGGGTGTCGACGAGGACGAGCTGCGCGTCGGGGCGGTGCACGATCCCGCGGATCGTGTGGCGCGTCGTCTGCGGCCGTCCGGACGTGATGGCGACCTTCTGGCCCACGAGGGCGTTGGTCAGGGTCGACTTGCCGGCGTTGGGCCGCCCGACCAGGCAGGCGAATCCGGAGCGGTGCTCGGGGGTGGTCGTGCTCACGGGGTGTCCTTCACGGTCGGGAGGGAGGGTCGGGTGTCGGCCGGGGTCTCCGGCTCGTGGGGCGCCGCCGCGGGCGGTACGGCGGACGGTGGAACGGCGTGGGAGACGAGGACGGTCGCGAGCTGCTTGCGCCGCCCCTCGACCCGGTCGGCCTCGATCCGCAGGCCGTGGACGTCGGCCACGGAACCGGGCAGCGGGACCTTGCCGAGGGTCTTGGCGAGCAGGCCGCCGACGGTGTCCACGTCGTCGTCGTCCAGGTCGAGCCCGAAGAGCTCGCCGAGCTCGTCCACGCCGAGGCGTGCGGGGACGCGCAGCACGCCCTCGCCGAGGTCCTCGACCTCGGGCTCGGGCCGGTCGTGCTCGTCGGTCAGCTCGCCGACGATCTCCTCGAGCGCGTCCTCGATCGTCACGAGCCCGGCGATGCCGCCGTACTCGTCGACGACCATCGCGATGTGCGACGACGACGCCTGCATCTCGCGCAGGAGGTCGTCCACGGGCTTGGACTCCGGGACGAAGATCGCGGCGCGCGCGACGTCGCCCACGGGCCGCGCGTCCGTCCCCGGGCCGCCCTGGAGGACGCGCACGACGTCCTTGAAGTAGGCGACGCCGACGAGGTCGTCCGCGGACGTCCCCGTCACGGGGATGCGCGAGAACCCGGAGCGCAGGAACAGCGAGAGGGTCTTGCGCAGCGGCGTGTCGCGACCCGTGGTGACCATGTCCGTGCGCGGGACCATGACCTCGCGCGTCAGCGTGCTCCCGAGCTCGAACACCGAGCGGATGAGCTCGCGCTCCTCGTCCTCGATGACCTCGGACTCGTTCACGCGGTCCACCATGTCCTGGAGCTCGCGCTCGTGCGCCCCCGAGTCGGGCGCGGGCGCGAGGCGCGTGAGCCACCGGGTCGCGGCGACGATCCCCGTGAGGAGGCCCGAGAGCGCGAGCAGGACGCGGACGGCGTGCCGGCGGCCCAGCGACCGGGGGCTGACGCGCACGACGAGGAGCCCGACCACGACGCTCACCGCGAGCGCGACGAGCAGGACCTGCCACCACGGCTCGAGCCACGCGGCGACCAGCAGCGTGAGGCACGTGATCGCGGCGACCTCGGCGACGACGCGCACGAAGCCGACGGAGCGGGCGGTCGCGGCCGGGTCTCCGAGCAGGGCGAGCGCGCGACGTCCCGAGGGTCGCGGCGGCGTCGTCAGGTCGTCGCCGAGCGCGGCCTCGCTCACCGCCGCGCGCGTCACGCGCAGGACCGCCGCCTCGCCGGCGCTCAGCGCCGCGGCGAGCACGACCGTGAGGACGGTCAGGACCGCCAGGAGCGCGACGGGTTCGCCGCTCACCGGCCGGCGAGGAAGGTCAGGAGCAGCTTGCGCTGGAGCGCGAACATCTCCTTCTCCTCCTCCGGCTCGGCGTGGTCGTAGCCGAGCAGGTGCAGGATGCCGTGCGTCGTGAGCAGCAGCATCTCCTCCGCCGTTGAGTGCCCGGCGGTGACCGCCTGCTGCGCGGCGACCTCGGGGCACAGCACGACGTCGCCGAGCTGGCCCGGTCCGGACACCTCACCGTCACGGCCCGGCCGCAGCTCGTCCATGGGGAAGGAGAGCACGTCCGTCGGGCCGGGCTCGTCCATCCAGCGCACGTGCAGCTCGGTCATGACGTCGGTGTCGACGAAGAGGATCGACAGCTCGCTCTGCGGGTGCACGCGCATCGCGTCGAGCACGTAGCGCGCGAGCGCCGCGAACTCGGCCTCGTCGACCTCGGTCTCGGTCTCGTTGTTGACCTCGATGCTCACGCGTCGTCCCTCGTCCGTCGGTCCCTGCCCGCGGGGCGTCCGCGGCGCTCGTCGTCGCGGCGGCGCGGTCCGCCGCCCGTCCCCTGTCGCGCCCCGGCGCCGGTCCCGGACGCGAGGTCCCACCGTGCGTACGCGTCGATGATCTCGCTCACCAGGCGGTGGCGCACCACGTCGGACGACGTGAGGCGGCAGAACTCGACGTCGTCCACGCCGGTGAGGACGTCCTCGATGACCCGCAGGCCGGACTGCGTGCCGCCCGGCAGGTCGACCTGCGTCGCGTCGCCCGTGATGACCATGCGCGACCCGAACCCGAGGCGCGTGAGGAACATCTTCATCTGCTCGGTCGTCGTGTTCTGCGCCTCGTCGAGGATGATGAACGAGTCGTTGAGGCTGCGGCCGCGCATGAAGGCCAGCGGCGCGACCTCGATCGTGCCCGCCTCGATGAGCTTGGGGATCGAGTCGGGGTCGATCATGTCGTGCAACGCGTCGTACAGCGGGCGCAGGTACGGGTCGATCTTCTCCGTCAGCGAGCCCGGGAGGAACCCGAGCCGCTCCCCCGCCTCGACGGCGGGGCGCGTGAGGATGATCCGGTTGACCTGCTTGGACTGCAGCGCCTGCACGGCCTTGGCCATCGCCAGGTACGTCTTGCCCGTGCCTGCCGGCCCGATGCCGAACGTGATGGTGCTCGCGTCGATCGCCTCGACGTAGCGCTTCTGCCCGACGGTCTTGGGCCGGATCGTGCGGCCGCGGCTCGACAGGATGTTGAGCGTGAGCACCTCGGCCGGGCGCGACGCCGTCGCGGCCGTGAGCATCGCGATGGAGCGCGCGACGACGTCGGCGGTGAGCTGCGTGCCGGCCTCGACGACCTCGACGAGCTCGTCGAGCAGGCGGGAGGCGAGCGCGACGTCACCCGGAGGGCCGGAGACCGCGATCTCGTTGCCGCGCACGTGGACGTCGACCGAGCCGAACCCCTCCTCGACGGCCCGGAGCACGGAGTCGCGGCTGCCGAGGAGCGCCACCATCGGCACGTGGTTCGGGATGACGATGCGGTGCTCGACCCGGTGCTGCTGGGGGTCGGGTTCTCGGGACGGAGAGGTCATGAGCCGGCTTGCGCCGCTGCGCTCCTTCGGTCGGACGGTAGGGCCGGGGCCGCCAGGGCCCCGCAGATCGCCTCCATCGTACCGAGCGCGCCCGGGCCCCACACGTCCTTTCGCGCAGGGCTCAGGCGGGCGTCCACCCGAGCTCGGCGCCCGCGATGACGTGCCCGTGCACGTGGAACACGCTCTGCCCGGCGCGCGGGCCGGAGTTGAAGATGAGGCGGAACTGGCCGTCGGCCTGGTCGCCCGCGACCTCGTCGGCGAGCGCGACGACGTCGCTCAGCAGCTCCGGGTCGGCGGCCGCGAGCTGGGCGATGTCGCCGTGGTGGTCGCGCGGCACGACGAGCACGTGCACGGGGGCCTGGGGGTCGATGTCCCGGAAGGCGATCGAGCGCTCGCTCGTCGCCACGACGTCGGCGGGGAGCTCGCCCGCGACGATGCGGCAGAAGAGGCAGTCCGGGTCCGTGCGTGCGTCGGTGCTCGTCATGACCCCGAGGCTAGTCCAGGCCCGGCCCCCACGCCCCAGCGGCCGAGGCGCTCGGCGAGCAGCGCGACGGCGACGGGTCCGGCGGTCGACGTGCGCAGCACGTGCGGGCCCAGCCGGGCCGCGACCGCACCGGCCGCGGTGAGGTCGGCGACCTCGCGGTCGGAGATCCCGCCCTCCGGGCCGACGACGACCAGCACCTCGGGCGCCGACCCGTCGTCCGGGGTCGCGCCGTCGGGCAGCGCGACGTCGGCGAGCGGCGTCGTCGCCTCCTCGTGCAGCACGATCGCGCACCCGCCGCGCGCGACGACGTCGGCCGCCCGGGCGGCGAGGCCGCGCGAGTCGAGGGCCACCTCCACGTGCGGCAGGCGCGCGCGCCGCGCCTGCTTGGTCGCGGTGCGGACCGTCGCGAGCCAGCGCGCGCGGGACTTCGCGGCGCGCTCGCCCCGCCACACGACGACGGAGCGCTCCGCCTGCCACGGGACCACGACGTCGACCCCGATCTCGGTCGCCGCCTCGATCGCCATCTCGTCGCGGTCGCCCTTGGCCAGGGCCTGCGCGAGCGTCACGACGACGGCGGGTGCGGGCTCGCGGTCGACCTCCTGCACGAGCAGGGTCACGCGGCCCGCGTCGGCGTGCTCGACGACGCAGCGCAGGCGCAGCCCGTCCCCGTCCACGACGTCGATCCGCTCGCCCGCCGCGCGGCGCTGGACGACGCCTGCGTGGCGACCCTCCGCCCCGTCGAGGACGTAGCGGTCGCCGGGCGCGACGGCGTCGAGCCCGGTCTCGGCGAGGAACACCGGAGCACTCACGCGCCCGCCCCTCTCAGCGCCCGGAGAGCTTGTCGCGCAGGCGCGAGAACACGCCCGGGTGCGCGGCGGACAGACGCGGCTCGGGTCGCTCCTCGCCGCGCAGCGTCGCGAGCGTGCGCAGGAGCTGCTCCTGCTCCTCGTCGAGCTCGCGCGGCACCTGGACCTCGATGTGCACGTTGAGGTCGCCACGGCCGCTGCCGTGCAGGTGCCCGACGCCCAGGTTCTTGAGCGTGACGATCTGGCCCGGCTGCGTGCCCGGGCGCAGGTCGATCTCCTGCGCTCCGTCGAGAGTCTCGAGCTCGAGGACCGTGCCGAGCGCGGCCGCGGTCATGGGCACCTGGAGCGTGCAGTGCAGGTCGTCGCCGCGGCGCACGAACGTGTCGTGGTTGCGCTCGCGGATCTCGACGTAGAGGTCGCCCGCCGGGCCGCCGGCCGGGCCGACCTCGCCCTGCGCGGTGAGCTTGATGCGCGTGCCGGTGTCGACGCCCGCGGGGACGTTGACCGTGATGCTGCGGCGGCTGCGCACGCGACCCTCGCCGGAGCACTCGGCGCACGGCTCGGGGATGACGGTGCCGAAGCCCTGGCACGCGGCGCACGGGGCGCTGGTCATGACCTGGCCGAGGAACGAGCGCGCCACGCGCTGGACGGTGCCGCGACCGTGGCAGACGTCGCACGTGCGCGGCGAGGTGCCCGGACGACAGCACGAGCCGCCGCACGTCCCGCACACGACCGCGGTGTCGACCTGGAGCTCGCGCTGCGCACCGAACGTCGCCTCGGACAGGTCGATGTCGAGCCGCACGAGCGCGTCCTGGCCGCGGCGGGCGCGCGGGATCGGGCCCTGCTGCGCCTGCCCGCCGCCGAAGAACGTCTCGAAGATGTCCTGGAAGCCGAAGCCGCCGCCCATGGGGCCGCTGCCGCCGCCGGGCGCGCTCGGGTCGACACCGAGGTCGTACTGCTGGCGCTTCTCGGGGTTGGAGAGCACCTCGTACGCGCGCGCGACGTCCTTGAAGCGGTCGCCCGCCTCCTCGCCCGCGACGTCCGGGTGCAGCTCGCGCGCGAGCTTGCGGTACGCCTTCTTGATCTGGTCCTGGCTGGCGTCGCGCGCCACGCCCAGGATCTCGTAGTAGTCGCTCACACGTCACTCTCTGCTGGTGCGGGTCGTGAGGCCGGCGCGGGGCCGGTCGTGAAGGGGCTGGTGGGGGTCGTGAGACCGGTACGGGGCCGGTCGTCGAGGGTGCCCGCCGCGTGCGGGGAGGCCGCGGCGGGGCTCACGTGCCGAGCACCCGTGACAGGTAGCGCGCGACGGCGCGCACCGCCGCGATGGTCCCGGGATAGTCCATGCGGGTCGGCCCGATCGAGCCGACGAGGGCGACCGTGTCACCGTCGTTACCGTAACCGGTCGTCACGACGGAGGTCTCGACGAGGCCCTCGAGCTGGGTCTCGTGCCCGATCCGCACGCTCACGCCGGACTCCGCGGCCATCTCCGTGAGCAGGCCGAGGAGGACCACCTGCTCCTCGAGCGCCTCGAGGACCGGGCGCAGCGCGTGCTCGAACCGCATGCCCGCGCGGGCAAGGTTCGCCGTGCCGGCGAGCACGAGGCGCTCCTCGCTCTCCTCTGCGAGCGTCTGGGCGACGAGGTCGCCCACGGCGCGCACGAGCGGGGCGTCGTCGGGGTGGAAGCTCTCCGTCACGGCGGCGAGCCCCGGCGCGAGGTCGGTGAGGCGCTTGCCGGCCGCGGCGGCGTTGAGCCGCGCGCGGACCTCGACGAGGGTGCCCTCGTCGGGCACGCTCGCGACCTCGAGCGTGCGCTGCTCGACGCGCCCCGTGTCCGTGATGATGACGACGAGCAGGCGCTTCTCCCCGACCGGCACGAGCTCGAGGTGGCGCAGCCCGGACCGGCTCAGGGACGGGTACTGCACGACCGCGACCTGGCCCGTGAGCTGCGCGAGCAGGCGCCCCGCGCGCGCGATGACGTCGTCGAGGTCGACCCCCTCGGAGAGGAAGGTCTCGATCGCGCGCTTCTCCGGCGCCGACAGCGGCTTCACGCCCGACAGGCGGTCGACGAAGAGGCGGTAGCCCTTGTCCGTCGGGATGCGGCCCGCGGAGGTGTGCGGCTGCGCGATGAACCCGGCGTCCTCGAGTGCGGCCATGTCGTTGCGGATCGTCGCGGGCGAGACGCCGAGGCTGTGCCGCTCGGTGAGCACGCGCGACCCCACGGGCTCGCGCGTGAGGACGTAGTCCTCGACGATCGCCCGCAGCACCTCGAGCCGGCGCTCCTCGCTCACGTCCACCTCCGTGTGCCGCGCCGTCGCCGCCCCGGGCGGGCGCGCGGTCGTCGGCACTCTCGACCTCCGAGTGCCAATCCTACGCGTCCGCGCGGCCCGTCCCGCGGTCCTCCGCTCGTCGCGAACGCAGGTCGAGGAGCCCGACGGCGAGCGCGACCGTGACGAGGCCGATCGTCACCAGGAGCGCGCGCCCGGTCGCGTCCGCCGCCGAGTCGCCGCCCGCGAGGCCGCCGTAGTACACGGACAGGACGACGGAGATCCCGACGGCCGACCCGATGCGCTGGCCGAGCTGCAGCATGCTGCCCGCCACCCCGGCCCGGCTCACCGGCACCTCGGACAGCGTGAGCGTCTGGTTCGGCGCGATGACCGTCCCGCTGCCCGCCCCGGCCACGAGCAGCGCTCCTGCGAGCGCCGGCCCGACGGCGCCGGGGTCGTCCCCGAGCAGCCGCACCACGGCGTCGGCCGCGACCACCCCGACGAGGACGAGCAGCACGCCGCCCACGACGAGCTGACGGCCCCACCGCGCGACCCACCGGCCCGAGAACCAGGCGGAGACTCCCGACGCCACCGCGAACGGCGTCCCGACGAGCCCCGCCTGGAGCGGCGTGTACCCGAGCTCGTCCTGGAGGTAGAGCGTGACGACGAGGAAGATGCCCGTGAAGCCCGCGAAGTAGGCCAGCCCGAGCAGTGCCCCGTTGCGGAACGACCCGAGTCCCACGACCTGCGGGTCGAGCACGGCCTCGCCCGTGCGCCGCTGGTACCGCCGCTCCCAGGCCACGGCCGCGACCCCCGCCGCCGCGGCAGCGGCGAGCCACCACCAGCGCGACGCGTCGTCGCCCTGGCCCGTGGTCGTGACGAACGGCATCATGACGCCGAGCGTCGCGGCGCCCAGGAGCGCGAGCCCCACGAGGTCCAGGCGTCGCGGGCCACGCGCCGTGCGCGCGTCGGCGGGCGGCGGCCCGGGCACCAGTCGCCACGCGAACGGCAGCAGGACGGCCACGACCGGGAGGTTCACGAGGAACACCCACCGCCACCCGTCCGCGGAGCCGGCCGCCGCGATGATGAGGCCGCCGAGCAGCGGGCCGAGCGCCGTCGAGACGCCGATCGTCGCGCCGAACATGCCGAACGCCCTGCCGCGCTCGAACCCCGAGAACTGCTGCTGGATGAGCCCGACGACCTGCGGGTTGAGGAGGCCCGCGCTCACGCCCTGGAGCAGCCGCGCGACGCCCAGCCACGTGTCGGTCGGCGCGAGCCCGCACGCGAGGCTCATGAGCGCGAAGCCCACCAGCCCCGCGATGAACAGCGCGCGCCGGGCGCCTGCGTCCCCGAGGCGCCCCGCGGGCACCAGGGCGAGCCCGAACGCGAGCGTGTAGCCCGCGACGACGAGCTGGAGCTCGGTGGGCCCCGCGTCGAGCGACGACTCGATCGACGGCAGCGCGACGTTGACGATCGAGACGTCGAGCGTCGTGACGAAGCCCACCGCGAGGCAGACGGGCAGCACGCGCCAGCGGTTCGGGTCCGGTTCGGCACGCTGCGGGCTCACCGCTCCGTGGTACCACCTCGGCCCGGGGCCGCGCGCGTCGGAAGCCGCACCCGGGGCCGCGTGCCGAGATCGGCCGGAGCGTCCGAGATCGACCTTCCGGAGGTCGATGTCGCGACGCACGGGCCGATCTCGCCGGGGTGCGTCCGGCGCTGACCTAGGGTGACGCCGTGTCCTTCGACCGCTACGGCTCCGACGTCCTCGGCGGCACGCCCGCCCCCGCCCACCACCGCGCGCGGCCGGTGTCCCGACCGCAGCCCGCCGAGCGCGGGCTCGTGGTCGAGGAGGTGCAGACCGGCTGGGTCGGCGCCGTCGTACGGGTCGAGAAGTCGGGCGGCATGCACGTCGTCGTGCTCGAGGACCGCGCCGGCCGCACGCGGACGTTCCCGCTCGGGCCCGGGTTCTGGGTCGACGGCGAGCCGGTCGAGCTCACCGCCCCCGTCACGTCCCGCGCCCCCGCCGCCCCCGCGCGCACCGCGTCCGGCTCGCGGGCCGTCGCCGGGCAGCGGGCGCGCGTGGCCCGTGGCAGCCGCATCTGGGTCGAGGGCAAGCACGACGCCGAGCTCGTCGAGAAGGTGTGGGGCGACGACCTGCGTGTCGAGGGCGTCGTCGTCGAGCCCCTGCACGGCGTCGACGACCTCGCGGCGGCGCTCGCGGACTTCGGCCCGACGCCGCAGCGGCGCGTGGGCGTGCTCGTGGACCACCTCGTGCCCGGGAGCAAGGAGCGGCGGATCGCCGACGAGGCGCTGCGCCGCTCCCCGGCGGGCACCGTGCTCGTGCTCGGGCACCCGTACGTCGACGTGTGGCAGGCGGTGAAGCCCGCGCGCGTCGGGCTCGAGCGCTGGCCCGTCATCGAGCGGGGCACCGAGTGGAAGCGCGGCATCCTGCGCGAGCTGGGCTGGCCCGCGGACTCCCCCGAGGACGTCGGGCGCGCGTGGCAGCGCATCCTCGGCACGGTGCGCACGTACGCCGACCTCGAGCCGTCCCTGCTCGGCCGCGTCGAGGAGCTCATCGACTTCGTCACGGCGTCCTGACCTCGCCCCGGTCTGGACGCACCAGGCCCCGGTACCGACGGGCGGCACCGGGGCGCGGTGGACGGGCGACGACGACCGGCCGTCAGGCGGCCGGCACGCCCCCGGTGAGGCGGCGGTACGCGAAGCCCACGGCAACGTAGCTCAGCGGGATCGTGACGAACAGGCCGAGGCCGCACGGGATCGCGCCGAGGATGTTGATGCCGAAGAGCGCGAGGAGCAGCAGGAACACCTGGCCGAAGTTCTTGGCCACGAGCGAGAAGCTCGTCCGGATCGCCGTGATCGCGTCGACACCCTGGTCGAGCGCCACGTAGTAGACGAACGCGGAGAAGAGCAGCACCGCGAAGCCCGGCAGGATGCACAGCACGAAGCCGATGCCCGTCAGGATGCCGACGATCAGCGCCGCGAGCAGCACGTTGACGACGTTGCCGATGCGGAAGAACGCCGCGACGTCCGGGCGGCGCCCGTCCACCTCGTCGAGCGCGCCGCGCGTGAAGAACGCGGTGATGAGGTAGCCGATGACGGTGCCGACGATCCCGAGCAGGATGCTCGTGAAGGTGATGCCGCTGACGGCGGCGAAGTTCGTGTCCGTGAAGTCGTACTGGTCCTGGAACTGGTCGAACCCGCCCGTGATCCAGCTCCAGGCGACGTTGACGGCGATGAAGATGAGCGCGACGAGGATCCACGGCCCGAGGTTCGACGTGACCTTGCGCCAGCCGTAGGAGATCGCCTCGCCCACCGCGAAGGCGGGTCCCGTGTACCCGGGCTGGGCGCCGTAGCCGCCCGCCCCCGGGGGGTAGGAACCCGGCGGCGGCGGGTAGGCGCCGGACGGGGGCGGGTAGGCGCCCGGCGGCGGGGCGGTCGGTCCCGGGGACGTGGGGTCGCCCGGCGCGCCCGCGGGTGCGCCGTACGCTCCGGGCGCGCCGTACGCGGGCGGGCCCGACGGCGGCGCGGCCGGGTCCTGCGGCGCACCCCAGGCCGGCGGGCCCGACGGCGGTGCGGCCGGGTCCTGCGGCGTCGCCCCGCCCGGACCGTACGGCGAGGCC
>NZ_BJNZ01000029.1 GCF_006539945.1 Cellulosimicrobium cellulans
CGGACGCTCCCGTGAGCGGCGGCACCGGCCCGTGATCGTCGTCGCGACGCTCGCCTGGCTGCTCGTCGCCGTGCTCGCGCGCCGGTCGCCGGGAGTCCGGTCCGCCGTGAGCACGGCGACGTCGACGCTGCTCGCCCTCGCGGGCGTCGGGGCGGTCGTCGTCGTGGTGGCCGTCGCCGCGGACGACGGCGGGACGCGGGCGCTCGCCGCGCTCGCGAGCGTGCCCGTCGCGGTCGGCGTGGTCGCCGCCGGGACGTGGTGCGCGCGAGAGGTGGTCCGCCCGTGGACGGTGCGGCGGCGCGATCGCGCGGCGGGCCGCGTCCCGTGGCAGGACCGCGTGCTCGTCGCCGCAGCCCGCACCGGGCCGCGCGTGCGGGGGGTGCGCGTCGCCGACGTCGCCGCCCGCTCGGCGTTCCGCGTCGCCGGGGTCCGCGTCACGGGCCTCGCCGCCGAGATGTCGTACTACGGCCTCATCTCGCTCATCCCGCTGACGACCGCGATCGGGTCCAGCCTCGGCTTCCTGCGCCCGCTCCTCGGCGACGACACCGTCGACTCGATCCGCTCGTCGATCGTCGGCGGTCTCACCACGGTGTTCGCCGAGCACGTGTCGACCTCCGTCGTCGCGCCGCTCGTCGACAGCCTGCTCGACGAGCAGCGCACCGGGTTCGCCGTCGGGTCGTTCCTCGTGGCGCTCTGGCTCGCGAGCCGCGTCTTCCGCGCCGCGGTCCGCGCGCTGGACGACGCGTACGGCGTCGAGCGGCGCCGCGGTGTCGTGGCGCAGTACGTGCTCGGGGTCGCGCTCGCCCTCGGCGCGATCGTCACGGCGGTGTCCGTCGTCGCGCTCGTCGTGGTCGGCCCGCTCCTGGGCGACGGTGCCGAACTGGCCGAGCGGCTCGGTCTCGACGCGGCCTTCCGGCAGACGTGGGACGTGCTGCGCTGGCCGACGGTGGTGCTCGTGTGCGGCGCGTACCTCACGCTGCTCTACCGGTACGCGCCGAACGTCGACACGACGTGGCGGCGGTGCCTGCCGGGCGCGGCCGTCGGGACCGGCGGCGTCCTGCTCGTGTCGTGGGGGTTCGGGCTCTACGTCCGGCTCGCGGGACCGGCGGCGCCGGGCTCCGGAGCGGGGACGACGGCGGTCGTCCAGGCGGCCGGGCAGATGCTCGGTCTCGTCCTCGCGGGGGTCCTCTGGGGCTGGCTCACGAGCATCGTCGTGCTCGTGGGCGGCGTCGTGAACGCGGAGGCCGACCCGTACCGCGTGGTCCCGGCGGGACGCGCCGCGGGTGGATCGTGGGTCGGCGGGGAGGGCATCGCCGTGACCAGCGCGAGCGCCGGACCCTTCGACGACCGCTCCCGCGGCACCGGCGCCGGCCGTGTGGGACGCGGCTCCTACGCTGACCTGCAGGACCACGGGCACGGTGCCCGCGACCGGACCGAGGAGGAGCCCGGGTGACGAGCACGACGACCGGTGACGAGCAGGCGCCCGCGGCGCTCGAGGAGCTGCGACCGCCGGCAGAGGTCCGGTACGCCGACGAGCTCGCGGCGCTCGCGGACGCCGACGCCCGGCGCGGGGCCGACGTCCCGCCGGGCTGGCGCCTGAGCCCGCGCGCCGTGCGGGCGTTCGTCGTGGGCGACCGGGAGCTGGGCGTGAGCCGCAAGTTCTTCGGCGACGACCCGCTCGTCGACCGCGCGGTCGTGTCGCTGCTCGGCCGGCAGGGCCTCATGCTCGTCGGCGAGCCCGGCACGGCCAAGTCCCTGCTGTCCGAGCTGCTCGCGGCGGCCGCGAGCGGCACGTCGACCCTCACGGTGCAGGGCACCGCGGGCACGAGCGAGGACCACGTGCGCTACTCGTGGAACTACGCGCTGCTCATCGCCGAGGGGCCCAGCGAGCGCTCGCTCGTCCCGTCGCCGGTCTTCCGGGCCATGGAGAGCGGTCGCGTCGCGCGGTTCGAGGAGATCACGCGCTGCGCGCCCGAGATCCAGGACACGCTCGTGTCCGTGCTCTCGGAGAAGCAGCTCATGGTCCCCGAGCTCGGCGCCGACGCACGCGTCGCTGCCCGTCCCGGCTTCAACGTGCTCGCGACGGCGAACCTGCGCGACCGCGGCGTCCACGAGATGTCGGCGGCGCTCAAGCGGCGCTTCAACTTCGAGACCGTCGCACCCATCCGCGACCGCGCGTTCGAGATGGAGCTCGTCGAGAGCCGCCTCACGGCCGAGCTCGGCCCGGCGCCGGAGCGCCCGCGGCTCGACCGCGACGTGCTCGAGGTGCTCGTCACGGTCTTCCAGGACCTGCGTACGGGCGCGACGGCGAGCGGCGCCCCGGTCAAGCGGCCCGAGACCGTGATGTCGACGGCCGAGGCCGTGAACGTCGCGGTGGCCGCGTCGCTCGAGGCGCGGTACCTGGGTGACGGAACCGTGACCGCCGCCCAGGTCGCCCGTCAGGTGGGCGGCGTCGCGCTCAAGGGCGACGAGGAGGACGCGCGGCGGTTGCGGCACTACGTGGACAACGTCGTGCGGGAGCGCGCGCGGTCGGACGCACGCTGGAAGGACTTCCTCACCGCGGCGGGCGACCTGTGGCGGTAGGCCTGCGTGCGGCGTGGGACGCCGCTCCGCCCCGGCTGCGGCAGGCGGCGCAGGACCTGGTGACCCTGCGGGAGCGCGGCGGCGTGCACCTGTTCGGCGTGCGCCACCACAGCCCGGCGTGCGCGGTCGCCATGGCCGCCCTGATCGACGAGGTGCGACCGGCGGTCGTGCTCGTCGAGGGTCCGGAGGAGTACACGCGGCTCCTGCCCGCGCTGCTCGACGAGCGCACGGTGCCGCCCGTCGCGGTCCTCAGCCTCGCCGGCGACCCGGCGGGGGGCGGCGCGCGCGGCGCGGGGTTCTATCCGCTCGCGCGCTACTCGCCCGAGTGGGTCGCGCTCCGGGCGGGGCACGCCCTCGGCGCCGAGCTCGCGTTCGTCGACTCCCCGTGGGCGGCGCGGGTGCCGGGGGAGGACGACGACCATGCGGACCCGGCGGCGCGCACCGTCCTCGCGGAGCGGCACCTCGCGCACTCGCGCACGGTCGCGCGGCTCGCGGAGCGGCTCGGGTGCCGCGACCACGACGAGCTCTGGGACCACCTGTTCGAGGCGCGGGACACCGCGCGCCTGCGCGACTGGCGCGAGCTCACCGACGACGTGTTCGCGTGGGCGGCCCTCGCCCGCCTCGACTACGAGGACGAGGTGCTCGTCGCGGACGGGTCGCTCGACCGGGAGGCGCGGATGTCGGCGCGCGTCGCCGAGCACGCGGCGCGCGCCGACGGTCCGGTCGTCGTCGTGACGGGGGCGTTCCACACGCTCGCCCTCGTCGAGGCGCTGACCGGGAGCGCCCACGGTGAGGCCGTCGTCGCGCACCGCCCGGCGGGCGGGTACGGCGACCTGGCCGACGCCCCCGCGTGGCTCGTCCGGTACGACGACGAGCGGCTCGACGCGCTGCGCGGGTACGGCGCCGGCATGCCGACGCCCGGGTACTACGATCGGCTCTGGGCCGCGCACCACGACGCGGGCGGCCCCGCCGGCGCGGCGAACGGCGTCCTCGTGGACGTCGGGCGCGGGGCGAGCGCGCGCGGCGCGCTCGTGAGCGTCGCGCAGTCCCAGGCCGCCGTCGAGCACGCGCACCGGTTGGCCGCGCTGCGCGAGCGGCCGTGGCCGTGCCGCACCGACCTGCTCGACGCCATCACGTCCTGCTACGTCAAGGACGCCGACGACCTCGACGCCGCGGGCGACCGGCCCCTCGGGCTCGCGGTCGCGGAGGTGTTCGCCGGGCGAGCGCTCGGCGACCTGCCGCCCGGGGGCGCGGCCCCGCCGCTCGTGGAGGAGGCGCGCTCGCGCGCACGGAGGCTGCGCCTGGACGTGTCCGACTCCGTGCCGCGCACCGTCCGGCTCGACGCGCGACGCAAGTCCGCGCACCGCGACCGGCGCCGGTTCCTCGCGCTGTGCGCGTTCCTCGACCTGGGGTTCGCGCGCCGCGTCTCCGGCCCGGACCACGTCGCCGGGCGCGGTCTCGGCCTCGTGCTCGAGGAGTGGGAGTACGCGTGGACGCCGCTCGTCGAGGCGCGGCTCGTCGAGCTCTCCCACCGGGGCGCGACGCTCGACGCGGTCGCCGTAGCGTTGCTCGACGACGCGCGCGACCGCGCGCGCGAGGAGCGGTCGAGCGACGCGGTGGCGCGGCTCGTCGCGCAGTGCGTCGTGGTGGGCCTGGCCGACCGGTTGCCTCCGCTCGTCGGTCTCGTCCGTTCCACGCTCGACGTCGACCCGTCTCTCGCCTCGGTGGTAGCAGGCATGCGGCGCCTCGTGGGGCTCTGGCGCGCCCGCACCGAGCTCGAGCTCGGCGAGCAGGCCGAGGCCCTGCTCGACCTTGCGGAGCAGGGGCTCGCCACCGCGGCGTACCTCGTGCCCGACCTCGCGGCCGCCGACGAGGCGACGCAGGACGACGCGTTGGCGAGCCTCGTCGCCCTGCGCTCCCTGGTCCGGGACCTGCGCGACGCGGGTCGTGACGGCACCGGCTCGGCGGCGGAGTCCGTCGCGCGGGCGCTCGAGCACGTGCGAGAGGACGACGGCGCGTCGCCCGCGGTGCGCGGCGCGCTCACGGCCTTCGCCGCCGTCGACGACGAGCTCGACGAGCCCGGCGGCAACGGTCTCGTCACGCGCGTGCGCGCCCGGCTCGCCCCCGGTGCGGACCCCGTGGCCGCGACGGCGTTCCTCAGCGGCGTGATGCGCGCCGCGCCCGACCTCCTGCTCCACACCCCCGAGATGTTCGACGCGGTCGACGACGGGCTGCGCGGCCTGGGCGAGGAGGCGTTCCGCGCGGTGCTGCCGGACCTGCGCCGGGCGTTCACCTGGCTGCGCCCGACGGAGACGCACCGCCTCGCCGAGCGCGTCGCCGCGCGGACCGGCACGAGCGCCGCCGCGCTGGACCGGCACGTCGACGTGACGGAGGACGACCTCCGCACAGGGCTGCTCGTCGAGCGCGAGCTCGTCGCGGTCCTGGAGCGCGACGGCCTCGGCGCCTGGGCGCGTGGGGGAGCGTCGTGACGGCCGCCGGCGTGGGAACGGCGGACGTGCCGGACACGGCGCCGACCGGGACCCCACGTGCCGGGTTCGGGCCCGGCGCAGGCGAACCCGCCGGGAGCCGCGCGGACGATCAGGAGGCGGCGCGCCGGTGGCGGCTCGTGCTCGGCCGGTACGCGGGCGACACGTTGCCCGTCGCGCCGCAGGACCAGGGCCTCGACCGCACGCTCGGGCACCTGTACGACCGGGAGTACACCGCACGTGGGCACCGGCACGGCGACGGCGACGACTCCCGTGCCGCGCGCGGCGGCGGGGGGCGCGGGGGTTCGGTCGTCGCGGGTCTGGACTGGCTCGAGTCGGCGCGCGAGCTGTTCCCGCGCGAGACGTTCGAGCGCATGCAGGTCGAGGCCGTGGGTCGCTACGGGATGACGGAGCTGCTCGCGGATCCGCGCGCCGTCGACGCGGTGGAGCCCAGCACGGAGCTGGCCTCGGCGCTGCTGCGTGCCCGGGGCCGGCTCGGGCCGGGCGTGCAGGACGGCCTGAAGCGGTTGGTCGCGCGCGTCGTGGAGGACGTCGTGCGGCGGCTGCGCCCCCGCTTCGAGACCGCCGTGGACGGCCGTCGCGACCGCACGCGCCGCTCGTTCGTGCGGTCGAGCCGCACGTTCGACGCGGCCGCGACCGTGCACGCGAACCTCGGGCGCTGGGACCCGGAACGGCGGAGGCTGCTCGTCACCGACCTCCGGTTCTCGGCGCGGCGCCGTCGCGCGCTGTCGTACGACGTGGTGCTGCTCGTCGACCAGTCCGGCTCGATGGCCTCCTCGGTGCTGTACAGCGCGGTGAGCGCCGGCATCCTCGCGGGGCTGCCCGGCATCACGGTGCGGCTCGTGCTGTTCGACACGTCCGTCGTCGACATGTCGCACCTCGCGCACGACCCCGTGACGGTGCTCCTCACGGCTCAGCTCGGCGGCGGCACGGACATCGCGCGTGCGGTGCGCTACGCGGAGCAGCACGTGCGCGACCCGCGCCGGACCGTCGTCGCGCTCGTCACCGACTTCGAGGAAGGTGGCTCCGTGTCGCAGCTCGTGGCGAGCGTCGGGCGGCTGCACGCGTCCGGCGTGCGGCTGCTCGGTCTCGCCGCCCTCGACGGTCAGGCGAGCCCCGCGTACGACCGCGGCGTCGCCCGGCGGCTCGCGGAGCAGGGCATGGAGATCGCGGCGCTCACCCCGGAGCGGTTCGCCGAGTGGCTGGGGGAGGTGCTCCCGTGAGCGGCACCACCGGGATCGGACCCTGGGCGGGCGTGTACGCCGGGTACGACGACGCCGCGCTCGCCACCCTCGCCAACGCCGGCCTGGTCCGTCGCGCGCGCAAGGACGTCGCCGCGGGCAAGGTCGAGGTGCTGGAACAGCGCGCCGACGGTGCCGTGCTGTCGGTCGGGGGCGCACGCGTCGAGCTGGACGCGCGTGGCCCCGCCGGCGTGCGGTGCGCGTGCCCGACGCCGGGTGCGTGCCAGCACGTCGTGGCCGCGTGCCTGTGGGCGCGCGACGCGGGGGCCGCGCCGGTGGAGGCGACGGCGGCCGAGCCGATGGAGCCGGTCGTGACGGTCCGTGAACGGACAGCGGCGGTGCGACCCACGGCGGACACTCCCGCCGATGCCGATGCCGATGCCGATCAAGCGGGTCGCGGTCGAGCCGCTGCTGGTTCCGCGAGTCCGGCAACGGGGCGCGCCGGGGCAGGCGCGCCGCCCGAGCCCGACGCCGGCCCCCGCGCCGGGTCCATCGCCGATCCGCTGGGCGAGATCCTCGCGCTCGACCCGCGGGCGGTGCACCGGGCCGCCGGTGCCGCCGTCGTGCGCGCGGTCGCCCAGGAGAAGCGCGAGGGGGCTGAGGTGCCGGCGCGCGGCGGCTCGACGGACGTGTGGGTGGACGGTCCTCGCGTGGTGGTCTCCTGGCCCGACGCCCCGCGCGTCACCTACGTCGCGGGGGCGGGATTCGTCGGCATGCTCGTCGAGCGCGAACGCGTTGCCTCCCCGACGGCGCGCGCGGCGGACGACCGACGCTGGCGCCTGGAGGCGCTCGCACGGGTCTGGGACGCGCACGGCCGCGCCTGGCCGTGGCCCGAGGAGACCGCTGCCGCCGCGCCGCGCGCCGCCGGGGTGCCGGACGCCCGGACGGTCGCGGACGAGGTCGCGCGCGCCGTCGAGCGGGTGCTCGACGTCGGGCTCTCGCACCTCGGTCGCGACGACCTCGAGGAGCTGCGGGGCGCCGGGGTGCTCGCCCGGCTGGGCCGCCGGCCCGCGGTGCAACGACTCGTCACGTCCGCGGTCGGGCGGCTCGAGGCGCTCGCAGACCGTCGCGACGCCGTCGACGAGGAGGAGTGCCTGCTCGCGCTGGCAGAGCTCTGGGCGTACGTGCGGGCCGAGCCCGCGCCGGACGCTGCGGGGCCTGACGAGCGCCTGACGGACCTTCCGCACCTCCTCCCGCTCGGGGCGCGCTGGTGGGTCGCGGCGTCGGGCGCACGGGGCGTCACCGTGCACGTGTGGGACGTCGTCGAGGGCCGGGCGCGCGCGGTCACCACCGGACGGCCACCCGGCGCCGACCCCACGTTCCGCCGCTCGTGGGACCTCCCGCTCGTCTGGGGACGCTCGGTGGAGGCGCTGTGCCGCGGCCCGTTCGCCCTGCGCGGGGCGACTGAGCGCGCCGGGGCGCTCCGGCCCGGCGAGGGCCCGGTCGTGGAACCGTTCGGGACGCTGACCGCCGATGCGCTGCGCGACGTCGCCGAGCGGACTGCGGCGCCCGCCGCGCGGGCCGAGGTCGGGTTCGGGCGGAGGCCGGCCGTGGTGCGGGTGGTCATGGTCCGGGACGCGGGCCCCGTCGGGGTCGACGAGGTGGCGCAGGAGATCACCTGGACCCTCGTCGCGGCGGACGGCACGCCGACCGTCGTGCGCGTCGACGCGGCGGACGAGGCAGCCTGCGACACCCTGCTCGGGGTCGCGGCGGGGAGCCGTCGGCTCGTCGCCGTCGCGGTCGAGCACGACCTGGAGTCCGGCGGGGCCGAGGCCGTCGGTCTGTTCGTCGAGCGCCCCGGTGGAGGGCTCGGGCTCGTCGTGCCGACGCTCACGCCCGCGTACGACCACCGCACATGGTCGACCGCGTGGACGAGGCTCCGCGCGCGCGTCCGTGCGCTGCGGGGACGCGCGACGACGCACGTGCGCGAGGAGGTGGCGCCGTCGCCCGTCGAGGACGTGTGCGCCACGGTGCTCGACGCCGCCGTGGCGCTCGCGGCGACCGGCCGTCGGCACCTCAGCCCGCGCCAGGGTGCCGCGCTGGCCCGCGCGGCGCGGACGGCGGACGACCTCGGGGCCCCGACCCTCGCGGGTGCGGTCGCGCTCGTCGCCCACGAGGCCGACGCCGCGCGCCTGCTGCGGGCGGCGCTCGTCGCCTCGCGCGGGCGGGCCCTCGCGCGGGTCGTGGGCTCGTCCCGCGAGCCCCGGCCGGACCAGCGGGCGGTGCGCCCATGAGCACCTACGCCGTCCACGTCGGGTCGCCCGAGCACGGCCGGGTCGAGCACGTCGTCGACGGCCCGGCGGAGCCCGTCCGCGTGACGTGGGACGACACGAACCGCTGGTACCCACGCCTCCTCGCCGACGGCCGGCGCGTCGAGCGGTCGCACGACCTGCGCCTGTCCCACATCGTGCTGCGCCGCTCGCGGCTCGCGGCGGGATCGGCGCTCGCGTTGCGAGACCCCGGGCCGTGGGACGCGCTCGCCGCCGCCCCGGCCGGTCGTGAGCCCACGGCCTCGCCGCGTCCCGTCGGCCTGTTCGAGCTCGGGCCGCAGCACGCGCCGCGCGTCGAGCTCGACACGGTGGCGGAGCTGCGCGACCAGCTCGCCGCGGTCGCGGGCGCCGACGACTCGGACGGACCGGGACGGCTCCGCATGCTGCTCGCCGCCGAGTCGGCGGGGGCGCTCGTCGCCGCGGAGATGCACCACGCGGGCGTCCCGTGGCGCGCCGACGTGCACGACGCGATCCTCACGGACGCGCTCGGCCCGCGCCCGCGACCCGGCGAGCGCCCCGCGCTCATGGAGGACCTCGTGGCGCGCATCCGCGCGGCCCTCGACGCGCCGCCGACCCTCAACCCGGACTCGCACCCGGACCTGCTGAAGGCGCTCCAGTACGCGGGTGTGGGCGTGCGGTCGCTGCGCAAGTGGGAGCTGGAGCGGACGGACCACCCCGTCGTCGAGCCCCTGCTCGAGTACAAGAAGCTCTCGCGGCTCCTCACGGCGAACGGCTGGGCGTGGCTCGACACCTGGGTCCGCGACGGTCGGTTCCGCACCGAGTACGTCGTGGGCGGCGTCGTCACGGGCCGGTGGTCGTCGAGCGGTGGCGGGGCGCTCCAGCTTCCCAAGCAGGTGCGCCGCGCGGTCGTCGCCGACCCGGGCTGGAGGCTCGTCGTCGCGGACGCCGCGCAGCTCGAGCCGCGCGTGCTGGCCGGGCTCGCGCACGACGAGCGCATGGCGGCGGCGGGGCGCGGCGGCGACATGTATGCCGGCATCGTCGCGTCGGGCGCCGTCGCGACGCGCGACCACGCGAAGGTCGGCATGCTCGGCGCCATGTACGGGGGTACGACGGGCGACAGCGCGCTCGTCCTGCCGCGGCTCGCGAAGGCGTTCCCCGACGCGATCGGCCTCGTGGAGCGTGCCGCGCAGGCCGGCGAGCGCGGCGAGGTCGTGTCGACCCTCCTCGGCCGCGGCTCGCCACGACCCGGCGAGTCGTGGCATGCGGCCCAGGAGGGTGCCTACGCGGTCGAGGAGGGCGGCGCGGTCGACGTCGAGGGCGGCCGGACGGGCGCGGACGCGCAGGCGCGCGCCCGGTCGTACACCCGCGCGTGGGGCCGGTTCACGCGGAACTTCGTCGTGCAGGGCACGGCGGCCGAGTGGGCGCTGTGCTGGCTCGCCTCGATCCGTCGTCGGCTGTGGGACCTGCCCGTGGCGTCGACCCCGGGCGCCGCGCCCGCGCCGTTCGCCGACCGGGCGCACCTCGTGTTCTTCCTCCACGACGAGGTCGTCGTGCACGCGCCGGCCGAGCTCGCCGAGGCGGTGGCCGACGAGGTCCGCGCGGCGGCGACGGAGGCAGGGCGCCTCCTGTTCGGGGAGTTCCCGGTCGACTTCCCGCTCACCGTCGCCGTCGTCGACCACTATGCCGAGGCGAAGTGATCGACGGGGGACGGGACGCAGCAGGCCCGCCGACCGGTGGTGTCGTCGCCCGGCGGCGTCAGCGTCGCGGCTCGCCGCGGTAGGTGCCGAACGACCACAGGTTGCCCTCGGGGTCCTGGAGCACGAGCTCGCGGCTCCCGTAGTCCGTGTCCCGGAGCGGGACGACGACGCGTCCCCCGGCACCCGGCGCGTGCTCGCGCAGCCGGGCGTCGAGCGCCTCGATCTCGTCGTCGGGGACCACGACGTACGTGCCGCAGGTCCCGGGCTCGCGCGACCACTCCCGCTCGGGGGAGTGGCTGCCGAGCATGACGGCGCCGCCGTGCGGCCAGTCGAGCTGCGCGTGCGCGACGTCGCGGTCCTTGCCCGCCATGACGGCCGTCGCGACGAACCCGACGACGTCGGTGAGGAACGCGACGAGGCTGCGGGCGTCGTGCGCCTGGAGCGTGGGCCAGACCCACGGTGTCGGCGGCGCGTCGGGCCCCGGGGTCGGCGTCGCGGCCGAGCCGGAGGTTTTAGTCGGGGTGCGGGTGCTCTCGTGGATGCTCATGTCCCCACCCTGGTCCGTCGGTGTGGCCGCCGGCTTGGATGTTCCCGAGCTCTTCGCGCACCCAGGCGGTCGGGCTCGTGCCGGCGAACCGGCGGAAGTCGCGCACCAGGTGGGAGTGGTCGGCATACCCGGTCTGCGCGGCGACGTCGGCGAGAGTCCGGGCGCCCCGGCCGAGGGCGAGGCGCTGCACCTGGCGGCGGGCGGCGTCGAACCGTACGAGGCCGCGTGCCGCCCGGGGCGTGACGCCGAGCTCGGCCCGGAACAGCGTCTCGAGCTGCCGCTCGCCGAGGGCGACGTGCCGCGCGACGTCGCGCACGCGCGCCCGGCCCCGGGTGCGGACGAGCAGGCGCCACGCCTCCGCGACCTCGGCGCGCACCTCGGCGCGCACCGGCCGGGCTCCGAGGCTGCCCCGCGGGTCGGTCCGGCCCGCGAACGCCGCGCGCACGGACTCGAACGCGGCTGCCCACGAGCCTGCCTCGGCGGCCTGCTCACGCAGGCGGGCGGCGGCGGGGCCGAGGACGGCGTCGCCGTCCTCGACGAGGCCGAGGTCTCCCGCGCGCACGCCCAGCAGCCCCCGGCAGGCCAGCGGATCGAGCGCGAGCTGCACGCCCGCCTGCTCCCGCGGTTGGTGGATCAGGGCGGGGCGCGTGTGCAGGCCGCCGACGAGCGACTCGTAGTGCACCGGGGCGGCGTCCGGCCCGGGCGACGTCGGGACGACGCCCGCGGTGCTCACGACGAGCGTGAGCCACGGTGACGGCAGGCCGCGGTGGACGGACGGCGCGCCCTCGGTGGGCGGGGTCCGGAGCCGGTAGCCCACCATCGACACGACGCCGGGCGGCAGCGCGTCGGACGGGGCTCGCACGAACTCGTGCATCCCACCACGCTATGCGGCTCGTGCACCGCTCACAGCCCGAGCGGACGGTGCCATCCGACGTCGACGCGGAGCGTGGCGCCGGACGCCTCCTCGTCGACCTCCCACACGCACCGGACCCGCCGGTCGAGGACGGACATCGCGTCGCACCGCCGCCCCGCGGCGTCGAGGCCGACCCGTGCACGGACGGCGTCGCGGTCGCGCCCGGGCCACGAGATCGTCAGCTCGCGCCAGCAGCCGCCCGATCCGCAGCCCGTCCCCTCGTCGACCACCTGGAGGCCGTCGGCGAAGGTCGGGACCGGGGGTGTGCCCGCCTCGTCGAGCTCGACCCAGAGGACGGGACCGACGAGCCAGGCGACGAGGAGGACCAGTCCGACGGTCGCACCGGCGACCCCGGCACGGCGGCCCACCCTGTGCTGCATCGGCGCATCGTACCGAGGGGTCAGGTCGACGGGCGCAACCCGCGCACCTGGGGGACGTCGGTGCCCCGGGCGGCACGACGCACGTGCGAGCGCGCGTGCTCGATCGCATCGTCGAGCGTGTCGAAGAGGTGGTTCTCGTGGCGGAGCTCGGCGAGCGCCCCGACGTTCGTGAGGAGCGACCGGTGCCGTTCCTGGACGCCCTTGACGAGCACGGTCACGCCGCGCGCCTCGAGCCCTTCGACGAGCTCGCCGAGCGCCCTGGCCCCGGTCGCGTCGACCATGCGGAGCTGGGAGAGCCGCAGGACCACGACCGCGACGTCGTCGTGCGACGAGGCGTCGGTCACCTCGGTGAGCACGCGGTCCGCGGCGCCGAAGAACATGGAACCCTCGAGACGGAAGAGCGCGATGTGCTCGTCGCCCGGCTGGGCAGGCCCGGGGAGTGGGTCGCGGTGCACGGCCGAGGCGCGCGCGACGGTCCGCAGCGCGAAGAACGCGGCGACGAGGATGCCGATCTCGATGGCCTGCACGAGGTCGAACGCGACGGTGACGACGGCGGTCACGACGAAGGTCGCCGCGCTCGACCGTCCGGCGCCGACCACCGACCGGATGGTGCGGGCGCCGATCATCCGGAAGCTCGTCACCATGAGGACACCGGCGAGCGCGGCGAGCGGGATCCGGGAGACCGGGCCGGTGGCGAGGTAGATGACGGCGAGGATCACGACCGCGTGCACGACGGCGGCGAGCCGTGTGCGGGCTCCGGAGCGCACGTTGACGGCGGTGCGGGCGATGGCACCCGTGGCAGGCATGCCGCCGAAGAGGCCGCTGGCCACGGACGCGAGACCCTGCCCGACGAGCTCGCGGTCGGGCTGGTAGACGGAGCCCCCGGGCGACCCCGTCTGCGTCATGGAGGCGGCGACGCGGGCGGACAGCAGCGACTCGATGGCCGCGAGCGCGGCGATCGCGAGGGCGGCACCGCCGAGGTCACGCAGCGCGCCGGGGGCGAACGTCGGCAGGACGGGCGCGGGCAGGGACGAGGGCAGCGCGCCGATGCGCGGGACGGGAGCGCCGAGCGCCTCGACGAGGACGGTGGCCAGCACGACCGCGACGAGCGACGCCGGGATCGCCGCGTGGACGCGGGGGAGCAGCAGCATCGTCGCGGCGACGAGCGCGACGCACCCGAGCGTCCACAGGACCGGGGCGGGCGGGACGTCGGTCACGGCGGTGCGCACGGCCCCGACGGCGGTCACGAACGTGTTGTGACCGGGGGCCGCCGCGACCCCGACCGCGGCCGGGACCTGCTGGAGGAAGATGATGCACGCGATCCCGAGCGTGAAGCCCTCGACGACGGGCCAGGGGATGTACGTGACGACCCGGCCGAGCCGGGCGAGCCCCGCGACGAGGACGACGAGCCCGCCGAGCACGGTGACGAGCGCGACGGAGCCCAGCCCGTGGGTGACGACGATCGGCGCGAGCACGACGGCCATCGCCCCCGTCGGCCCGGAGACCTGGTGGTTCGACCCACCGAGCACGGCGGCGACCACGCCGGCGATGACGGCGGTGACGAGCCCGGCCGCCGCCCCGACGCCGGAGCTGACGCCGAACGCGAGCGCGAGCGGGAGGGCGACGACGCCCACGGTGACGCCGGCGAGGAGGTCGGCGCGCAGGGTCCGCGGTCGCAGGTCGTAGTCGGAGCGTCGGGGGAGCAGGTCGCGGACGGCGGCGAGGCGGCTCATGCGGAGGCGGGCGACGTGATGGCGGGCGACGTGGTGGCGTCGAGCACGGCCCGCGCCGACGCGCCCGGCAGTGCGGGGAGCCGTCGCGCGGCGTCGAGCTGGTCGGACGCACCCGCGAGGCTCGAGAGGAGGAACGCCCGCGCGACGACGAGGAGCTCGGCGACGAGGGGCTCGGCGAGGCGGTACTCGACCGCGTTGCCGCTGCGGGTCGAGGTGACGACCCCGGCGCGGCGCAGCACGGCGAGGTGCTGGGAGAGCTGGGAGGGCTCGCACCCCGTGACGTCCAGCAGGTCGGACACGGGCGCCGTGTGGCCGGCGTCGGCCGCGAGGACCTCGAGCACCTGGATGCGGGTGGGGTGGGCGAGGCACCGGAAGAGCTCGGCCTTGATGCGGTAGAGGGGAGCGGCCTCGTCGGTGCCGCGGGCGCCGTCGCCGCGCGCGTCGTCGGGCCGGTCGGGGCGGGGGGTGCGGGGCACGGGTCCTCCGAGCAACGGTTTGATGGATTGCGCAATCCATCAAACCACATCGGACGGCACCCGTGCGTCCCGCGCGGGATAGCCTGCCGCCATGACCGTCGCGCCCGACCCGAGCACCGGCACGTCGACCGAGCCGGAGGAAGACGGCTCCGCGCACCCGACGCTCGGCCGCGTCGTGCGGACCCTGGACGAGCTGTACCCGCCGTCGACGGCGGAGGCCTGGGACGCCGTCGGGCTCGTGGCCGGGGACCCGGGCGCGCCCGTGCGCAAGGTGCTGTTCGCCGTCGACCCGGTGGAGGACGTCGCGGACGAGGCGCTCGCCTGGGGCGCGGACCTCCTGGTCACGCATCACCCGCTGTTCCTGCGGCCCGTGCACTCGGTCGCGGCGACGACGTTCAAGGGCTCGCTCGTGCACCGGCTCATCCGGGGCGGGTGCGGCCTGTACGTCGCGCACACCAACGCCGACGCGGCGGAGCGCGGCGTCGCGGACGCGCTCGCGGACGCCCTCGGCCTGCTGCACCGTGTGCCGCTCGTCGCCCACCCGGCGCCGTCCCCGCACGAGGCGGTGCGCACCGGAACCGGCCGCGTGGGGCGCCTGGCGGAGCCGACGACGCTGCGCGGCTTCGCGCAGCGTGTCGCCGAGGTCCTTCCCCCGACGGTGCAGGGCGTGCGCGTCGCGGGTGACCTCGACGCGACAGTGGAGTCCGTCGCGGTCGTCGGCGGCTCGGGCGACTCGCTCTTCGACGCCGTCCGCGCGAGCGGCGCCGACGTCTACCTCACGTCCGACCTGCGCCACCACCCGGTCTCCGAGCTGCGCGAGCGCGCCCGGCTCGAGGGCGACGGCGAGGCGGGCACGCCCTTCCTCGTCGACGTGCCGCACTACGCCTCCGAGTGGTCGTGGCTCCGCTACGCTGCCGAGGACCTCGCGCGCGCCCTGGAGCACGCGCAGCCGGGGGCGGTCGTCGAGACGCGCGTGAGCATGCTCGTCACCGACCCGTGGACCGCTCGGATCGCGTCGGCGCCCGCCGAGCCGCCAGCGGGCCCGCGCACCGAACCCGACGCCCCGTCCGCCTGACGCCCCGACCCTGCACGCCGGCCCCGCACGGGGCCCACGAAAGGAACCACCTGTGGCCACTGCACCGCCCGCCGACCAGCTCCGCCTGCTCGACGTCCAGGAGCTCGACACGCGGGCGCAGCAGCTCGCGCACCAGCGCAAGAACCTGCCCGAGCACGCACGCATCGCCGAGCTCGACGCCCAGATCGCGGACCTGCGCGGGAAGCTCGTCGAGTCGCGCACCGCGGTGAGCGACCTCAAGCGCGAGCTCAGCAAGGCGGAGACCGACGTCGAGCAGGTGCGCACGCGCGCCGCGCGCGACCAGTCGCGGCTCGACTCGGGGCAGGTCGGGGCCAAGGACGCGCAGGCGCTCGTCGCGGAGCTCGAGTCCCTCGCGCGGCGCCAGGGCGTGCTCGAGGAGGTCGAGCTCGACGTCATGGAGCGTCTGGAGGCGCACGAGGAGGCGCTCGCCAAGCTCGAGTCGGCGAACGCCGAGCTGGAGGCCGCGAAGGCCGAGGTCGTGACCGCTCGGGACGCGCGCTACGCCGAGCTCGACGCCGAGGCGGGCCAGGTCGCGGGCAAGCGCACCGAGGCCGTCGCGGGCCTCGACGCCGGGCTCCTCGCCCTGTACGAGCGCGTGCGCGACCAGAACGGCGGCCGGGGCGTCGTCGCGCTGCGCGGCCAGCACGTCGACGGGCTCAACGTCTCGCTGAGCCCTGCCGAGCTCGCGGCGATCACGTCCGCCGCCCCCGACCAGGTGGTGCGGCTCGAGGACTACGGCCACATCGTCGTGCGGCCGGAGGGCGCCGGCGCGTGAGCGCGGTCGGTCGGCGCCACCTCGTCGTCGAGGCCGACGGCGGGTCCCGGGGGAACCCGGGCCCCGCGGGCTTCGGCGCGCTCGTGCGCGACGGCGCGAGCGGCCAGGTCCTCGCCGAGCGCGCCGCGTTCCTCGGGGTGACGACGAACAACGTCGCCGAGTACTCGGGCCTCGTCGCCGGGCTGGGTGCCGCGGCCGAGATCGACCCGGACGCGCGGGTGACCGTGCGGATGGACTCGCGGCTCGTCGTCGAGCAGATGTCGGGTCGCTGGCAGATCAAGCACGACGACATGCGTCGCCTCGCCGCCGAGGCGGCCGCGGTGCTGCCCGCGGAGCAGGTCGCGTACGAGTGGGTGCCGCGCGCGCAGAACTCCGCGGCGGACGCCCTCGCGAACGAGGCGATGGACACGGCGGGGACGGTCTCACGCGACTACGCGCTCGGCGGCGACGCCGTGCCGGGTCCGGGCGACGACGAGCCGGACCTCGACGCGGCCGACGCGCCCGCGGACGTCCTGGGCGAGTCGGCCGCGTTCGACACCCCCGCCCGCCCGTCGGGCGCTGCCGTCCGGTTCGACGACGCGCCCGCCCTCACGGTCGTCCTCGTGCGGCACGGGCAGACGCCGCTCACCGTCGCGGGCGCGTTCAGCGGGTCGTCGGTGCCCGGCCCGTCGCTGACGGCGCGCGGCCGTACGCAGGCCGCGCAGGCCGCCGACCTCGTCTTCCGGGTCGGGCGCCAGGCGTGGCCCGACCTGCCCAGGCCCACCACGATCGTCGCCTCGCCCATGGTGCGCGCGCAGGAGACCGCGCGAGCGGTCGGCCGCCGGCTCGGCGTCCACGTCACGACGGACGACCGGTTCGCCGAGGTCGACTTCGGGGAGTGGGAGGGGCGCACGGCCGCGGAGGTCGACGCCGCGTGGCCGGGCCTCCTGCACGCGTGGCAAACGACCGGCACGACCGCGGCCCCGGGAGGCGAGTCGTACGCCGACGTCGGGGCGCGCGTCTGGCATGGGCTCCAGCACCTCGTGGAGACGCTTCTGCCGGGGGCGGGACCGGGAGGGCGGACGGCTGTCGTCGTCGGCCACGCGGTGCAGGTGCGCGCCGCGATCGGCACGGCGATCGGCGCGCCGCCGTCGCAGTGGTCGCGCGTGCGGGTGCCGCCGGCATCGCTGAGCATCCTGCGCCTGTGGGCCGACGGCACGAGCGAGCTCACCGCCCAGGGCGTCCCGAGCGACCTCTGAGGCCGCTGCACGTTTCTACCTCGCCGCCGGAGTGCGGCGCCGCCCGGCCGGTTCAGCTCTTCCGGGGCTTCTTCGCCTTGGCGGGATCCGCGAGGGCGTGCTCGACGGCCGTCGCGACCCACGCGTCGAGCTCGTCGGGGTCGGCGACGCGTCCGCCGTCGACGAGGATCATCCCCGTCATCGGGCGACCGCCCATCTCCATGACCGCGCCGCCGCGTTCGAGCGCCGCGCCCATGCCGTCCTTGCCGACCCGCACCATGAGGTCGTCGCGCGTGACGCCGAGGGCCATGTGGGTGTTCACCATGAAGGCGATCCCGCCGAACATCTTCCGCTCGTCGAACGGCGTCCGGGGCGACAGGGCCGCCCGGATCCGGTCGGCGAGATCCTCGCTGTAGACCATGGGTCCACTGTGGACCGCGTCCGGGCGTCGCGCAGGGAATGTCGGACCCCAGGGGTTCACTGGCATCGACGACGCGGCCCCGACCGGGGGCCCCGACGAGGGGAGTGCGCGATGACGAGCGCAGGGTCGAACGAGGGCGGAACGGTTCTCGAGCTCGTGGTCTTCAGGGCGAAGGAGGGCGTCACGCGCGAACGGCTGCTCGGGACGGTCGATGCGGTCTCGGAGTGGGCGCGGGCGCAGCCGGGGTTCGTGTCGCGCGACCTGACCTACGACGCCGCGGGCGACCGCTGGGTCGAGATGATCTGGTGGACGAGCACGGCAGACGCCGAGGCCTCGGTCAAGGCCGCCGAGACGTCGGACCTGTGCGCGCCGATGTTCGCGCTCATCGACCCGGAGAGCATGCTCTTCCTGCACGGCGTCCCGCAGATCGAGCGGGTCGTCGCCTGACGGGCCGGGCCTCCGGGCTCAGGCGATGACGAGCTCGAGCGTGCGCGGCCCGCTCCGGGTGGTCGCGTCGTGGAGCGTCGTCTCCAGGAGGCGGTAGCTCAGGCCCGAGCCCACCTCCGTGCCGATCACCGTCCCGACGAGCTCGCCCGCGGCGTCGAGCAGCCCGTCGGCCGACGCCGGCGCGGCCGCCTCCCGGCGCAGCAGGTGCCCGGCGAGCACGCCGCGGGTGTGCTTGGCGTTGTGCGAGACGACGGTGCGCTTCCCGGAGTGCTCGCGCACCACCCGCACCGCGACCCAGTCGGCCGAGCGCGGCCCGGAGGTCGCGGGCTTCCACGCGCCCACGTACGTGGCGGACCGGCAGTCGACGACGACGTCCCGGGCCGCGCGCTCGTCGAGCACGGGGGCGAGGTGCGGGCGCCACGCGGTGGCGAGCTTTCCCACGCCCGGCAGGGCCACGGACATGGAGAGCCGGTACGCCGGGACCCGGTCGGCGGGGGAGAGCGCGCCCCACAGCGCCGACACGACCCGGACGTCCTCGCGAGCCCGCCGCGCGGGCTCCCCGCCCGCGGCGAGTGCCCCCGCGAGGTCCGCGGCGCCGTAGAGCACGCCCGTGTAGACGTCGGCCGCGGGACCCGCCGGGGCCGAGCGCAGCACGGTGTTGCGCCGCACCTCCTCGGTGAGCCCCGGCGTCGTGCCGAGGACGTCGTGCGCGTCCGGGCGCGCGCTCGCCGCGGCGAGCGCGTCGAGGACCTGCGCGCGCTGCGCGGTGAGGGCGGGAGAGCTGAGCGCGGCGAGGTCGACCGGCGCGGCGCCGTCGGGCGCGGGGGTCTTGCCCTCGGACGGGGGGAGCAGCACGAGCACGCGGCCACTCTACGAGCGCTCGCCGCGTCGCCGCGGCGGGTGACCGGCGCCGACGGCGTGGGGTGCGTCACGGCTACGCTCGCCCGATGGCCCAGGTGAAGATCTACGGACGGCGCAGCGTGTGGGGCGAGCGGCGGGCGGAGGTGTCCGACGCGCTGCACGACGCGCTGGTGACCACGTGGCAGCTCCCGCCGGACAAGCGGTTCCACCGCTTTCTGCTCCTGGACGACGACGACCTGGTCGCGCCCCGCTCGGACGCGTACCTCGTCGTCGAGGTCGTGTGCTTCACGGGCCGCACACGCGAGGCCAAGCGAGCGCTGATCGCGGCGCTGTACGACGACGTCGCGCCCGCCCTCGGCCTGACCGCGGACGACGTGGAGCTCGTGATCCTCGAGAGCCCGCGCGAGAACTGGGGCATCCGCGGGGTCAGCGGCGACGAGCTCGCGCTGTCGTACCGCGTCGACGTCTGACACGCATCGCGTCCCCTGCCTCGGGGTGGAGGGGGCGGTCCGGAGCCCGGCGCGCGGCCGCTCAACCCGCCTCGGCGACGACGGCCAGCACCGCGTCGCCGTACCGCGCGAGCTTGTTCTCGCCGACCCCGCTCACCAGCGCGAGCCGCTCGAGCGAGCCGGGCCGGGCCGTCGCGATCCCGCGAAGCGTCGCATCCCCGAACACGATGTACGCGGGCACGCCCTGGGTCTTCGCCTCCCCCGCGCGCCAGGCGCGCAGCGCCTCGAAGAGCGGGACGTCGGCCTCGGCCAGCTCGGCGGCGGCGGTCGCCTTCCGTCCCTTCGCCGCACGCACCGGACGAGCCGGCTCGTGCCGCATCCGGACCTCGCGTCGTCGGGCCAGGACCTCCCCGCTCCCCGCCGTGAGCACGAGCGTCCCGTGGGCGCCCTCGACGGTGAGCAGCCCCTGGGCGAGGAGCTGGCGCACCACGGCCCGCCACTCGTTCTCGGACAGGTCCTTGCCGACCCCGAACACCGACAGCTCCTGGTGCCGGAACCGTCGGACCTTCTCCGTGTCCCGGCCGAGGAGGATGTCGACGACCTGCCCGACGCCGAAGCTCTGCCCGCGCTCACGCTCCAGACGGAACACCGTCGAGAGCACCTTCTGCGCGGCGACCGTCCCGTCCCAGGCCTCGGGCGGGGCGAGGCACGTGTCGCACGACCCGCAGGCCCCCGGGTGCTCCTGCCCGAAGTAGGCGAGGAGCTGGGCGCGACGGCACTCGACGGTCTCGCAGAGGGCGAGCATCGCGTTCAGGTGCTGGCCCAGGTTGCGCCGGTGCGCGGCATCGCCGTCGGACGTCTCGATGAGCTTGCGCTGCTGCACGACGTCGGCGAGGCCGTAGGCCAGCCAGGCGGTGGACGGCAGCCCGTCACGCCCGGCGCGCCCCGTCTCCTGGTAGTACCCCTCGACGGACTTGGGCAGGTCGAGGTGCGCGACGAACCGGACGTCGGGCTTGTCGATGCCCATGCCGAAGGCGATCGTCGCGACCATGACCAGGCCGTCCTCGCGTAGGAACCGGGACTGGTTCGCGGCGCGCACCGACGCGGGGAGCCCTGCGTGGTACGGCAGCGCCTGGATCCCGTTCGCGACGAGCGACGCGGCGGTCCTCTCCACCGACGCGCGCGAGAGGCAGTAGACGATCCCCGCCTCCCCGGCGTGCTCGGTGCGCAGCAGGTCGAGCAGCTGCTTCTCGGGCCGGTCCTTGGGCACGATCCGGTAGGTGATGTTGGGCCGGTCGAAGCTGGAGACGAAGTGCCGCGCGCCCCCCAGGTCGAGGCGCTGCGCGATCTCGGCCCGGGTGGCCGCCGTCGCCGTCGCGGTCAGCGCGATGCGCGGGACGGACGGCCAGCGCTGGTGCAGCACCGACAGCTCGAGGTAGTCGGGCCGGAAGTCGTGCCCCCACTGGGACACGCAGTGCGCCTCGTCGATCGCGAAGAGCGCGATCTGCGTCCGGTCGAGCAGGTCGAGGGTGGCGCGGCTCCGCAGGCCCTCCGGTGCCACGTAGAGCAGGTCGAGCTCACCCGCCACGAGCGCGCGCTCCACGGCGCGGCGGTCCTCCGAGGACAACGTGGAGTTGAGGAACGCCGCGCGGACACCGAGCGCCGCGAGGGCGTCCACCTGGTCCTGCATGAGGGCGATGAGCGGTGACACCACGACGCCGGTCCCCGCACGGACCAGCGCGGGGATCTGGTAGCACAGCGACTTGCCCCCGCCGGTGGGCATGAGCACCAGGGCGTCGCCGCCGCCGACGACGGTGTCGATGATGGCCGCCTGCTCGCCCCGGAACGCGTCGTACCCGAAGACCCGCCGGAGCACGTCGAGCGCGGTGTCCGTCGCAGTGTCGGTCGCAGTCGCTGTGGCCACCCGGGCACCCTACCGAGGAGAACCGACACGACGGTCCCGGCGCGTCCCTCCACGCGCCGGGGCGCCCGTCACGGACGGCGGAGCTCGGCGGGCAGGTCGTCTCGATGGCGGACGGCGAGGGACGTCACCGCGCGGGTCAGGCAGACGTAGAGCCGCCGCAGACCCGTGACCCGGTCGGGCTCGCCCCGGACCACGCCCTCCGGGTCGTCCAGCACGACGTGGTCGAACTCCAGCCCCTTCGCGAGCGACGCGGGCACGAGGTCGAGGCGCGCGTCGAACTCGACCGTGCCGGCGTCGTCCGTCTCCTCGCCGACGACCGCGAAGGCGAGGCCCGCCGCGGCGAGCGCCGTGCGCACGGCCTCCGTGCCGGCGTCGGGCACGATGAGCCCGACCGACCCCTCCCGGTCGAGCGCCGCGCGCACCAGCTCCACGAGCGGCCCGGTGGTGAGGACCAGCTCGCCCCGCGCCCGGCGGACGGCGACGGGCGGGTCGAGGTCCGGCGCGATCGAGGGCAGCAGGCGGGCCGCGTACTCGATGACGTCGCCGGGGACGCGGAAGCCCGCGGTGAGCTGCTCCACGTGGCCGTCGGGCTTGCCGAGGTGCGTCAGCGCGTCGGTCCACGAGGAGACTCCCCACGGCGTCGTCGCCTGGGCCAGGTCGCCCAGCACCGTCAGGGAGCCGGTGCGCGCCCGGCGCCCGAGAGCGCGCAGCATCATCGGCGACAGGTCCTGCGCCTCGTCCACCACGACGTGCGCCACCGACGTACCGCGGGCCAGCAGGTCCGCGACCTCGTCGAGCAGGACGAGGTCGGCCAGCGTCCAGCGGGCCGTGCCCGGCGTCCGGGAAGGTCGGGCCGGGCGCAGCAGCTCCTGCTCGGCCGGGGTGAGGACACCGTCGGCGCTCGCGGCGAGGAACGCGGGGTCGACGAGGAGCCGGTGCAGCAGCGCCGTCGGCGTGACCTTCGGCCATACCGCGGCGGTGTAGTCCCGGACCGGGCGCGTGCGCGCGAGCGCGTCCCAGGCCTGCTCGTCGAGGGCCTCCCCGGACTCCTCGATCTGCACGAGGATCCGGTGCGCGAGCGCGTGCCGCAGGTGGTCGCGACCGGCGTCGAAGCGCGGCTCCCGGCCGACCACCTGCGCCACGCACTCGCGTGCCTCGTGCGCAGCGACGCGCCAGCGGCGCGCACCGCGCGGCAGCACGAGCGCCTCGCACGGCTCGACGAGGTGCGACCACACGGCGCGTCGGAGCACCTCGGCCAGGCGCCCGTCGCCCTTGAGCCGGGCGACCTCCGCGGGCTCCGTGCCGCGCAGGCGGCCGTGCGCCGTGACGATCTGCTCGACGGTGGTCTGGGTCGCGTCGACCTCGCCGAGCGCGGGCAGCACGTCGCGGATGTACCGCAGGAAGCTCGCGTTGGGCCCCACGACGGTCATCCCGGCGCGGCTCACCCGCTCCCGGTGGGAGTACAGCAGGTAGGCGGCGCGGTGCAGCCCGACGGCGGTCTTGCCGGTGCCGGGCGCGCCCTGCACGACGACGGTCCGGTCGAGCCCGCCGCGCACGATGACGTCCTGCTCGGGCTGGATGGTGGCGACGATGTCGCGCATCGGCCCGGTACGGGGCCGCTCGATCTCCGCCTCGAGGATCGCGGAGGACTCCGCACCGGGGCCCGGGGCAGTGAGCGCCTCGTCCTCGAAGCCCGTGAGGGCGCCGCGCTGGAAGCCGTAGCGGCGGCGGACGGCGACCCCCATCGGCTCGGTGCGGGTGGCGCGGTAGAAGGGCGTGCTCACCGGGGCGCGCCAGTCGACGACGAGCGGGTCGCCCTCGGGGTCGGAGACGTGGCGGCGCCCGATGTGGAAGACCTCGGCGGGCTCGTGGTCGGTGCCGTCGAGGTCGATGCGGCCGAAGAAGAGCGGGACCTCGGGGTCGTCGGCGAGCTGGGCGAGCCGACGGGCGAGCGCCGCCTCGAGATACTCGGCGCTGACCCGGTCCCCGGCGAGGGCGTTCAGCGACCCGGCCTGCTCACGCATGCGGGCGAGCTGCGTGCGGGCGTTCTCCAGGAACTCCTGCTCCCGGGCGAGCTCGGCCGAGGTGTCCCCGGTGGGTGCCGCGGTCGGAGCGTCGGGGGCGGACGGTACGGCGGGGGCGGGCACGACAGACCTCCGGGAGCCGGCTTCGAGGGGGTCGGCCATCCTACGGGTACGACGCTCCCGGTGGACCGGTCGCTGGTTCGACGAGTCGTCGGGGAGCGGTAATCTTGCCGGTGCGGACGAGTCGGTCGGACGGTCGCGTCGAGGGGCCTCGTGCTCCTCGCCGAGGAACGTCCGGGCTCCGAAGGGCAAGGTGGTGGGTAACGCCCACCCGGGGTGACCCGCGGGACAGTGCCACAGAGAACAGACCGCCGCGTCAGGACGGGCTTCGGCCCGGCCAGGCGCGGTAAGGGTGAAACGGTGGTGTAAGAGACCACCAGCGGGCCGGGTGACCGGTCCGGCTCGGTAAACCCCACCTGGAGCAAGGTCAGACAGGCTGTGCCTGAGGGCTGCCCGCCCGATTCTCCACGGAGAAGCACAGTCGGGTAGACCGCTCGAGCCCTGCGGCGACGCAGGGCCTAGATGGATGACCGTCGCCCGCGCGAGGGTGACCTCGCGCGGGAACAGAACCCGGCGTACAGACCGACTCGTCCGTCCGCCCCTCCCGGCACGACCGGGAGGACGGGCCCCGTCCTACTCGTGCCGAGGAGCACCATGTCGCACCACGACTCGCACACGCCTCCGCTCGCCTATGTCATCGCCGGGTCGGAGGCGACCGGCGGCGCCGGGATCCAGGCCGACCTCAAGACGTTCCAGGAGCTGGGCGCGTACGGCGTCGGCACGCTGACGTGCATCGTGTCTTTCGACCCGAAGAACGACTGGGGCCACCGGTTCGTCCCGGTCGACCCGCAGGTGATCGCCGACCAGTTCGAGGCGGCGACGGTCACCCACGAGCCGTCGGTCGTGAAGATCGGCATGCTCGGCACGCCCGCGACGATCGACGTCGTGGCGGAGTCACTGCGCTCGCGCACGTGGGAGCACGTCGTGCTCGACCCGGTGCTCATCTGCAAGGGCCAGGAGCCCGGCGCCGCGCTCGACACCGACACCGCACTGCGCGCGCAGGTGCTCCCGCTCGCGACCGTCGTGACGCCCAACCTCTTCGAGACGCGCACGCTCGCGGGCGTCGAGTCGATCGAGACGGTCGACGAGCTGATCGACGCGGCGCGCAAGGTCCAGGCGCTCGGCCCGCGGGCCGTCGTCGCGAAGGGCGGCGTCGAGCTGCCCGGACCGGACGCGGTCGACGTGCTGGTCGACGGCGACGAGGTGCACGTGCTGCGCACCCCGAAGATCGGCGAGGAGCGCGTGAGCGGCGCGGGCTGCACGTTCGCCGCCGCGATCACCGCGGAGCTCGCCAAGGGCGCCTCGGTGCTCGACGCCGCGCGCGTCGCCAAGGACGTCGTCACCGCCTCGATCGAGGACCGGGTGGTGTCGAACGCGCCCTTCGACGCGGTCCGCGTCGGCGCGCGCCGCTGACCCTCGGGTTCTCGCCGGGTCGCACGCGCCGACCCCGGGCCGACCCCCGCTCGACCGACGATCACCCCTCGGACGCCTTCACGTCCCCTGACGGTCAAGGAATACTCTCGTCACCGTGAACGACCTCTCCCCTTCGGAACTGTCCCCGTCGCCGGGTGCTGCCGACGGCCCTGACCGGGCCGCCGCCGACGTCTCCGACGACACCGGTCACGGCCCGGGCCGCGGCCTGGCCCGCCACGACGTGCCCGCCCCGCTGCGCGACGACGTCCGCCTGCTCGGCGGCCTGCTCGGCACCGTGCTCCGCGAGACGGGCGGCCAGGACCTGCTCGACGACGTCGAGCGCCTGCGCGAGCTGTCCATCCGTGCGTACGACGACCCGTCCGGCGCCGTGCTGGCCGAGGCGGAGACCCTCGTCGAGGGCCTCTCCATGGCGCGCGCGGAGCAGGTCGCCCGGGCCTTCACGTGCTACTTCCACCTGGCGAACCTCGCGGAGGAGTACCACCGCGTGCGCGTCCTGCGCGAGCGTGAGGCCGAGTTCGCGACGCGCGCGACGACGCCCGACGACTCCCTCCCGGAGGCGTTCGAGCAGCTCGTCGGTGAGGTGGGCCGCGAGGAGGCGCTGCGTCGTCTCCGCCGCCTCGAGTTCCGCCCGGTGCTCACGGCGCACCCGACCGAGGCCCGCCGTCGTGCGGTGTCCGGCGCGGTCCGCCGCATCGCGACCCTGCTCGACGAGCGGGACGCGCAGCGCCTCGGCGGCACGTCGCTCGCGGAGAACGAGCGCCGCCTGCTCGCCGAGATCGACACGATGTGGCGCACCGCCCCCATCCGCGAGCACAAGCCGTCCGTCCTCGACGAGGTCAAGACGGCGCTCGGCGTGTTCGACGCGACGATGTTCGACACGTTCCCGACCGTCTACCGCCGTCTCGACGACTGGCTGCTCGGCGACGAGGCGGGCCGCGAGGAGCCCCTCGTGCGGCCGTTCGTCAGCCTCGGCACGTGGATCGGCGGCGACCGCGACGGCAACCCGAACGTCACGGCCGAGGTCACGCGCCAGGCCGCCGCGATCGCGGCGGACCACGCGCTCGCCGCGCTCGAGCAGCAGACGCGACTCGTGGGGCGCAAGCTCACGCTCGACCAGGACGGCACGCCGCCGTCGGACGGGCTGCGCGCCCTGTGGGAGCGGCAGCGCAGGCTCTCGGAGGCCGTGACCGTCGCCGCGTCCGAGGCGTCCCCGCGCGAGCCGCACCGCGCGGTGCTGCTCGTCGTCGCGGACCGCATCGCCGCGACGCGCGCCCGCAACGCGGACCTCGCGTACCCGTCCGCCGAGCAGCTCGAGTCCGACCTGCGCGTCGTCCAGGAGTCGCTCG
Organism: Cellulosimicrobium cellulans; assembly: GCF_006539945.1. Classification (GTDB taxonomy): domain Bacteria; phylum Actinomycetota; class Actinomycetes; order Actinomycetales; family Cellulomonadaceae; genus Cellulosimicrobium; species Cellulosimicrobium cellulans. Next base: position 26,423 of record NZ_BJNZ01000029.1, read on the forward strand.
TCGCCGCGGGCGCGCCGCGCGCCGCGTACGGGGACCTCCAGCAGCTCGTCTGGCAGGTGGAGACGTTCGGCTTCCACCTCGCGGAGCTCGAGGTGCGCCAGCACTCCCAGGTCCACGAGGGCGCGCTCGCCGAGATCGCGGAGAAGGGCCTGCGCGGCGACCTCTCCGACCGCACGCGCGAGGTGCTCGACACGTTCCGCGCGCTGGGCGCGGTCCAGCAGCGGTACGGCATCCGTGCCGCGCGCCGCTACATCGTGTCCTTCACGCAGAAGCCGGAGCACCTCGCGGCCGTGTACGAGCTCGCGGAGCTCGCGTTCGAGGGCTCCGACGAGGCGCCGGTCGTCGACGCGATCCCGCTGTTCGAGACGTTCGCCGACCTCCGGGCGAGCGTCGACATCCTCGAGTCGATGCTCACGCTGCCCCAGGTGCAGCGCCGGCTCGCCGAGAACGGGCGCCGCGTCGAGGTCATGCTCGGCTACTCGGACTCGTCGAAGGACGTCGGGCCCGTGTCCGCGACCCTGGCGCTCCACGACGCGCAGAGCCGCATCGCGCAGTGGGCGGAGCGCCACGACATCACGCTCACGCTGTTCCACGGCCGTGGCGGCGCGCTCGGCCGCGGCGGCGGTCCGGCGAACCGCGCCGTGCTCGCCCAGCCCCCGGGCTCGGTCGACGGCCGGTTCAAGCTCACCGAGCAGGGCGAGGTCATCCTCGCGCGCTACGGCGACCCGACCATCGCGTCGCGCCACATCGAGCAGGTCGCCGCGGCGACCCTGCTCGCGTCCGCACCGTCGACCGAGAAGCGCAACGCCGAGGCCACCGAGCGGTACCGCGACCTGGCCGCGGCGCTCGACGTGTCGTCGCGCCGCCGGTTCCACGAGCTGGTCCGTGCGGAGGGCTTCCCGCAGTGGTTCTCCCAGGTGACGCCGCTCGAGGAGGTCGGCCTCCTGCCGATCGGCTCGCGACCGGCCCGCCGCGGCCTGTCCGTCTCGTCGCTCGACGACCTGCGGGCCATCCCGTGGGTGTTCTCGTGGTCGCAGGCCCGCATCAACCTCGCCGGGTGGTACGGGCTCGGGACGGCGCTGAAGGAGTTCGGCGACCTCGAGCTGCTCCGTGAGGCGCACCGCGAGTGGCCGCTCTTCGCGACGCTCCTCGACAACGTCGAGATGTCGCTCGCCAAGACGGACGAGCGCATTGCGGAGCGCTACCTCGCGCTCGGCGAGCGCGACGACCTCGCACAGGCGATCCTCGACGAGCTGCGCCTCACGCGCGAGCAGGTCCTCGCGGTGACGGAGAACGCGTGGCCGCTCGCCGGGCGCCGGGTGCTGGGCCGCGCGGTCCAGCTCCGCAGCCCGTACGTCGACGCGCTCTCGCTGCTCCAGGTCCGCGCGCTGCGCGGTCTGCGATCCGGCGCGGAGGGCCCCGTCAAGGACGAGCTGCAGCACCTTCTGCTGCTCACCGTGAACGGCGTCGCCGCCGGCCTGCAGAACACCGGCTGACGCCCCGCCGCCCCGTCGCGACGGCCGCCACGCCGACCCGAGACCGGGTCCGTGGCGGCCGTCTTCGTCTGGACACCCGTCCAACTGTTGAATGAATCCTCAACGATCGCTCCGGGGAACGATGTCGAAACGGCCCTGGGTAAAGTCTTCGCCAGAGGCCTACCAGCCAGCGGCATCCGTGGGGTACGCTGGCGACGTCCGATCATGCCGGAGCCTTCTCGTCGCCCGATGACGTACGACAGCAGGCCCCGACCGATCGACAGCGTCAGGCAGGTGGCGCGTACTCGTCGGGGTGGGCGAGGCAGGGGCAGGACGAAGGGCGGGGCAGTGTTGGTGCAGGAGCTGGAGCGGAGCGACATCGAGGCGGGAACGGGCGGCATCCGGCTGCTCGAAGAGCCTGAGGCGAGCGTCGTGGACATGTGGGGCGAGATCGACGTCGCCCTCCGCAGCGAGGCGAGCGCCGCGCTCGCGAACGCGCTCGAACGGGACGTCCCCGTGGTGATCGACACGTCCAAGGTGACGTTCATGGACTCCACGGGCATCGCGTTCCTCGTGCAGTTCTACACGATCGGCTCCGAGGAGGGGCTGTCCGTGACGCTGCGCAACCCGCCGACGGTCGTGACCGACGTCCTCGAGATGCTCGGCGTCATCGACATCTTCGGCACCGAGCGGCACGAGGTCACCACGAGCTGACCTCCGGTCGGGCTCCTGCGGCGGGGCGCCACCTGGCGCGTCCGCGCGGGTCAGCGCGCGTCCGCCGCGAGCGACGCCGCGCCCACGATGCCGGCCGCGTTGCGGAGACGGGCCGGGACGATCGGCGCCCGCAGGTGCAGCAGGGGGAGGAAGTGCTCGTGCTTCTTGCTGACGCCGCCGCCCACGACGATGAGGTCTGGCGAGAACAGGTCCTCCACGACGCCGAAGTAGCGCTGCAGTCGCTCGGCCCACTGGGCCCAGTCCAGGTCCTCGCGGTCCCGGGCGGCGTCGGACGCGCGTGTCTCGGCGTCGAACCCGTCGATCTCGAGGTGCCCGAGCTCGGTGTTGGGGAGCAGGTGGCCGTCGACGACGATCGCGCTGCCGATCCCGGTGCCGAGCGTCGCGACGAGCACGACCCCGTCCGCCTCGCGCGCGGCGCCGTACCGGACCTCGCCGATCCCGGCGGCGTCGGCGTCGTTGACCGCGACGACGTGGCGCCCGGTCTCGCGCGCGACGAGCGCGGGCAGGTCGACGCCGGTCCACGACTGGTCGAGGTTCGCGATGAACCGCACGACGCCGTGCTGCAGCGGAGCCGGGAACGCGACGCCGATCGGCACGTCCTGCGGGAGGTCGTACTCGCCCACGAGCTCGGCGATCACCTCGGCGACGGCCTGGGGCGTCGACGGCTGCGGCGTCGGGATCCGGTGGCGCTCCTGCGCGAACTCGCCGGTCGCGAGGTCGACGGGAGCGCCCTTGATGCCGCTGCCGCCGACGTCGATGCCGAACGCCGTGCGGGGGCGGTCGGTCTGCGCCGGAGGCGCGGCGTGAGAGTCCTGGTGAGCGTTCATGGCAGTGTGAGGATCTCCGCTCCGTCGTCGGTCACGAGCAGCGTGTGCTCGAACTGCGCGGTCCGCGAGGCGTCCGCGGTGACTACCGTCCACCCGTCGTCCCACATCCGCCACTCGGAGGTCCCGAGCGTGAGCATGGGCTCGATGGTGAAGACCATCCCGGGCTCGATGACGGTCGCGTGGTCGGGCGCGGCGTCGTAGTGGGGCACGACGAGGCCCGAGTGGAACGCGCGCCCGACGCCGTGCCCCGTGTACTCGCGCACGACCCCGTACCCGAACCGGGCGGCGTAGCGCTCGATGACGCGCCCGACCACGTTGATCTGGCGGCCGGGCGCCACCGCCTTGATGCCGCGAGCGAGCGCCTCGCGTGTGCGCTCGACGAGGAGCGCCGACTCCTCGCCGACCTCGCCGACCGTGAACGTCGCGTTGGTGTCGCCGTGCACGCCGCCGACGTAGGCGGTGATGTCGACGTTGACGATGTCACCCTCGACGAGCGCGGTCGAGTCGGGGATCCCGTGGCACACGACCTCGTTGAGCGACGTGCAGAGCGACTTGGGGAACCCGCGGTAGCCCAGGGTCGAGGGGTACGCGCCGTGGTCGAGGAGGAACTCGTGGCCGACGCGGTCGAGCTCGTCGGTCGTCACGCCGGGAGCGACGTGCCGCCCGACCTCCACGAGCGCCTGCGCCGCGATCCGCGACGCGGCACGGATCCGCTCGATCGTCTCCGTGTCGTTGACCTCGCTCCCGGTGAACGGCCGCGGGCCGGGCCGGCCGACGTACTCGGGACGCTCGATCGACTCCGGCACCGCCCGCGGCGGTCCGACGACGCCGGGCACGAGCGGGCCGCGACGTGCCGTGGGTGGGGGAGCGACGGCGTCGGGCGAGGTCGGGGACGGCGTGGGGCTCATGACGGCCAGTCTACGAACTGCGGCGGCGTGGACGGCCGGGCGGGCCGGGATGGGGGAGGATCGGGTCATGAGCACCGGATCACGCTTCACCGACGGCGGCGAGCCCGCGGCCGAGGACGAGTACTACTTCGACACCCGCACGGGCGAGGTGCACCGCGGCCCGAGCGGCTCGTGGTCGCACCGCATGGGACCGTACCCGACCCGTGAGGCCGCGCAGAAGGCGCTGGAGACCGCACGCGAGCGGTCGGACGCCTGGGACGAGGAAGACCGCCGCGAGCGCGGCGAGTGACGCACGCCCCTCCGCCCGGCCCGCGCCGGGTCTGGTCGGGTCGCCTCGGCCTGCTCCTCGCGGGGCTCGCCGTCGGCGCGCTGACCTTCCTCGTCGCGCTCCAGGTCCGCGCCGGGTCCGGCGGAGGCCCGACGACGCTCGCCCCCTCGGGCGACGCGGTCGCCTCCGCCCCCGAGCCGGAGCCGACGACCGCGTCCCCGGACCCGACCGTGACCGAGGCCGGGCCGCCACCGGTGCTCGCGGGCCTCACGGTCGCCGTCGACCCCGGGCACAACGGTGGCAACGGAGCGAACCCGCTCACGGTCAACGCGCCCGTCCCCGACGGGCGGGGCGACACGAAGGCGTGCAACACGGTGGGCACGTCGACGGACGCGGGCTACCCCGAGCACGCGTTCACGTGGGACGTGAGCAGCCGCCTCGCGGAGGGGCTCACCGAGCTCGGCGCCGTCGTCGTGCTCACGCGGCCCGACGACGCGGGCGTGGGGCCGTGCGTGGACGCGCGGGGACGCTTCCCCCAGGAGAACGACGCGGACGTCCTCGTCTCGATCCACGCCAACGGCACCGAGGACCGCAGCGCGCACGGGTTCTTCGCGATCGTCGCGGACCCGCCCGTCCACGACGCCCAGGGGGAGCCGAGCGTCGCCCTCGCCCACGAGCTCGTGGCGGCGTTGACCGCGGCCGGGTTCGCGCCGTCGTCGTCGGTCGCGGCGGACGACGGCCCGATCCAGCGGCGCGCCGACCTCGCGACGCTCAACCACGCCGAGCGCCCCGCGGTCATGCTCGAGCTGGGGGAGATGCGCAACCCCGACGAGGCCGCGGTCATGGAGTCCGAGGAGGGCCGCCAGCGCTACGCCGACGCCCTCGCCGCGGGGCTCACGGCCTGGGTGGCCGACGGCGGTGGGGACGCCGGCTGAGCTCGCCCGCCCCGGCAGCCCGGGAGGTCAGCGCGCGAAGCTGTGCGCGTCGTCGGGGAACGTGCCGCCGCGCACGTCCGCGGCGTAGTCGGCCGCCGCCTGGCCGAGCGCCGCGCCGATCTCGGCGTACCGCTTGGCGAAGCGCGGCGACCAGTCCGTCATGCCGGCCATGTCCGTCCAGACGAGCACCTGGCCGTCGCACGCGGCGCCCGCGCCGATGCCGATCGTGGGGATGCGCAGGATCTCGGTGATCCGCGCCGCGACCTCGACCGGCACCATCTCGAGCACGACGGCGACGGCGCCCGCCTCGGCCACCGCGAGGGCGTCCTCGCTGAGGCGCTCCGCCGCGTCGTCGCCCCGGCCCTGGACGCGCGGCCCGCCGAGCGCGTTCTCCGACTGCGGCGTGAAGCCGAGGTGGCCCACGACGGGGATGCCGGCGTCGGTCAGCGCGCGGATCTGCGCGGCGATGCGACGCCCGCCCTCGAGCTTGACCGCGTTCACGCCGGTCTCCTTGAGGAACCGCACGCCCGTCGCGAGCGCCTGCTCCGCGCTCGCCTCGTACGACCCGAAGGGCAGGTCGACGACCGTGAACGCGCGGCGCGCGGCGCGCGCGACGGCGCGGGCCGGGGGGATCAGGTCGTCGACCGTGACGGGGAGCGTCGTCGCGTGCCCGTGCATCGTGTTGCCGATCGAGTCGCCGACCAGCAGCATGTCGATCCCGGCGTCGTCGAAGATGCGCGCGGTCACCGCGTCGTACGCCGTGAGCATCGTGATCTTCTCGCCGCGCGCCTTCGCCTCGGCGAGGTGGTGCACGCGGACGCGGCGCGGTCCCGTGCCCCCGGTCGTGGCGGGCTCGGGGGCGGTGTGAGCAGACATGACGGCCTTTCCTGGGTGCGGGGTACGGGTCGGACGGCGCGCGGGGTGACCGGCGCCGTCAGTCGAGCGGCTCGCGCCAGCGGTTGGTGATGGGCAGGCGGCGGTCGCGGCCGAACGCGAGGGCGGTGACCTTGGGGCCCGGCGGGTACTGGCGACGCTTCCACTCGGCGCGGTCGACGAGCGTGACGACCTTGTCGACGACCTCGGGGTCGAACCCGCGCGCGAGCAGCTCGGCGCGGCCCTCGGCGTGCTCGATATAGGCGTCGAGCACCTCGTCGAGGAGGTCGTAGGGCGGGAGCGAGTCCTGGTCGGTCTGGCCCGGACGCAGCTCGGCGGACGGCGGCTTGGTGATGGACGACTCGGGGATCGGCGGGATCTCGCCCCGGTCGACCGCCTGGTTGTTCCGCCAGCGCGCGAGCTGCCACACGCGCGACTTGTCGACGTCCTTGAGGGGGGCGAAGCCGCCGATGCTGCCGGCGTCGTAGATCGTCGCGTACCCGGTCGCGAGCTCGGACTTGTTGCCCGGCGCGATGACGAGGTGGCCCTCGCGGTTGGAGATCGCCATGAGGATCACCCCGCGCACACGCGCCTGAAGGTTCTCCTCCGCGACGCCCTCGAGCGCGAGCTCGCCCTGGAACGCCTCGACTATGGGCGCGATGGGCTGGACGCGGTAGTCGGCGCCGAGCCGCTTGGCGAGGTCCGCGGCGTCGTCCTTGCTGTGGTCGGACGAGTACTGCGACGGCATCGAGACGCCGACGACGTTCTCACCGCCGATCGCGTCGGCGGCGATCGCCGCGGTGAGGGCGGAGTCGATCCCGCCCGAGACGCCGAGGAGGACGGAGCGGAAGCCGTTCTTGCGGACGTAGCCGGCCAGGCCGGTGACGCAGGCCCGGTACACCTCCTCGTCGGGGTGCAGCTCGGGGGCGCGCGGCCCGCGGGGTGCGCCGTCGGACGGCAGCTCCCACACGAGCAGGTCCTCGACGAACTGGGGCGAGGTCGCGACGACGGCGCCCGCGGCGTCGGTGACGAACGAGCCGCCGTCGAACACGAGGTCGTCCTGCCCGCCTACCAGGTTCACGTACGCGACCGGGGCGCTCACCTCGCGCGCGCGGCGCGCCGCGAGGTCCGTGCGGACGTGGCCCTTGCCCTCCTCGTACGGGGAGCCGTTGAGCACGAGCAGCAGGTCGAGCCCGTTCCCCACCTCGTCGAGCGTCGCCATCTCGGCGACCGGTCCGCCGTCCTGCCAGATGTCCTCGCAGATCGCGATCCCGACGCGCCGGCCCTCGACCTCGACGACCGTCGTGGTCTCGCCCGGCGCGAAGATCCGGAACTCGTCGAACACGCCGTAGTTGGGCAGGTGGTGCTTGTCGTACGCGGCCTGCACGACGCCGTCGCGCAGCACGACCGCGCGGTTCGTCGGGAGGTCGGCGGGCGAGCCCGAGGCCTCGCGCTCCGCCGCGCCCGCGCCGCGCGGGGCCCCCGAGGTCCCGACGGTGCCGAGCACCACGGTGATCCCGCCCAGGCCGTCGGCGGCGAGGCGCGCCGCGATGTCCGCGGCGGCGTCCCACGCCGCGCGGCGGAACGACGCGCGCAGGGCGAGGTCCTCGATCGGGTAGCCGGTGAGGGTCATCTCCGGGAACGCGACGAGCTGCGCGCCCGCCGTCGCCGCCTCCCGGGTGCGCTCGAGGACGAGGGCGGCGTTGCCGTCGAGGTCCCCCACGCACGTGTCGACCTGTGCCAGCGCGACGCGCAGATCAGCCATGCCGCCAGCCTAGACGAGCGGGGCCGCGCGGCCGCTCCAGGGGGTGGTCCCGACGCGCGACGTCCGCCACACGGCCGTGTCACCCGTTCGTCACACGGATCAGGCAGGATGTACCGCATGGACAGGCAGCAGGAGTTCGTGCTCCGCACGGTCGAGGAGCGCGACATCCGCTTCATCCGGCTCTGGTTCACCGACGTGCTCGGCATGCTCAAGTCGGTGGCGATCGCGCCGGCGGAGCTCGAGTCGGCGTTCGCCGAGGGCATCGGGTTCGACGGCAGCTCGATCGAGGGCCTCACGCGCGTGTACGAGGCCGACATGATCGCCAAGCCGGACCCCACCACGTTCCAGGTGCTCCCGTGGCGCGGCGAGCGGCACGGCACCGCGCGCATGTTCTGCGACATCCTCACGCCGGACGGCGAGCCGTCCCTCGCGGACAGCCGCAACGTGCTCAAGCGCGCGCTGGCGAAGGCGAGCGACAAGGGGTTCACGTTCTACACGCACCCCGAGGTCGAGTTCTACCTGTTCAACCAGCCCGCCGACGCCGAGCACGGCCTCGTGCCCGTCGACCAGGGCGGCTACTTCGACCACCTCGCGCGGGGATCGACGCACGACTTCCGCCGCGCCGCGATCACGATGCTCGAGTCCATGGGGATCTCGGTCGAGTTCTCCCACCACGAGGCGGGACCGGGCCAGAACGAGATCGACCTGCGCTACGCGGACGCGCTGACCACGGCCGACAACCTCATGACGTTCCGCACGGTCGTCAAGGAGGTCGCGCTCGAGCAGGGCGTGTTCGCGTCGTTCATGCCCAAGCCGATGGCCGACCAGCCGGGTTCGGGCATGCACACGCACCTGTCGCTCTTCGAGGGCGACCGCAACGCGTTCCACGAGCCCGGTGCCCAGTTCGAGCTGTCCAAGACGGCGCGCCAGTTCATCGCGGGACTGCTGGTCCACGCCGCGGAGATCACGGCGATCACCAACCAGTACGTGAACTCGTACAAGCGCCTGTGGGGCGGCGCCGAGGCGCCCAGCTACGTGTGCTGGGGCCACAACAACCGCTCGGCGCTCGTGCGCGTGCCGATGTACAAGCCGGGCAAGGGGAACTCGAGCCGCGTCGAGTACCGCGCGCTCGACTCGGCCACGAACCCGTACCTCGCGTTCGCCGTCATGCTCGCCGCGGGGCTCAAGGGCATCGAGGAGGGCTACGAGCTCCCCGAGGCGACCGAGGACGACGTCTGGGAGCTCACGGACGCCGAGCGTCGTGCCCTGGGCATCAAGCCGCTCCCGCAGTCGCTCGACGAGGCGATCGCGGTCATGGAGAAGTCGGAGCTCGTGGCGGAGACGCTCGGCGAGCACGTCTTCGACTTCGTGCTGCGCAACAAGCGCCAGGAGTGGGACGGCTACCGCGCGCAGGTCACGCCGTTCGAGCTGAAGCGGTTCCTCCAGGTCCTGTGAGCGGTCCCACGACGACGTCCGGTCGGTCCGGCGGCTCGCGCCGGCCGACGCTCACCGGTCGCCTCGCGCGCGTCGGCTTCGCCGACATCTCGCGCTCGGCGAGCCTGCTCGCGGACCCGGACCTCGCGCTCCTGCTCGACGGCGGTCGCGCTCCGGGCGCGGACGCTCCGGACGGCGGCGTGGACCCCGCGTCCGTCGTCGACGACGAGCTGCTCGCCGCGTTCGGGGCGGCAGCCGACCCCGACCTCGCGCTGCTCCAGGTCGTGCGGCTCGCGGGCGCGTTGCGTGCCGACGTCGAGGCGCGCGGCCCGCTCGCGGACGTCGCGCGGCGCACCCTGCGGCCCGGCCAGGCGCGCGACCGCCTGCTGGCGGTGCTCGGCGCCTCCGTCTCGCTCGGCGACGACGTCGTGCGCCGACCCGCGCTGCTCGACGTCGTCGCCGACCCGACCCCGGGGACCGGCGTCGACGTGCGCGACGTCCGGGCCGAGCTGCTGCGCGCCGTCGGCGCCGACCCGGACGGCGCGGTGCCCGTCGCCGACCAGGCCGGGCCGGAGCGTGTGGACGCCCTGCGCCGCGCCTACCGCGAGCGGATCCTGCGCATCGCCGCGACCGACCTCACGGCGACCGACCCGCTGACCCGCATGCCCGCGGTCGGGGCGGCGCTCGCGGACCTCGCCGCCGCGGCGCTCGAAGGGGCGCTCGCGATCGCCCGCGCCGAGCTCGACGACCACGGCGCGGGCGTGCGGCTCGCCGTCATCGGCATGGGCAAGTGCGGGGCGCGCGAGCTCAACTACATCTCCGACGTCGACGTCATCTACGTCGTCGAGCCCGCCGAGGGCTACGACGAGGCGTACGCGACCAGCGTGGGCGCGCGGCTCGCGACGGGTCTGGCGCGCGTGTGCTGGGGGACGTCGGGAGAGCCCGCCCTGTGGCAGGTCGACGCGGCGCTGCGCCCCGAGGGCAAGCAGGGCCCGCTCGTGCGCACGCTCGCGAGCCACGTCGCGTACTACGAACGCTGGGCCAAGACCTGGGAGTTCCAGGCGCTGCTCAAGGCGCGCACCGTCGCGGGGGACCGGGACCTGGGCCGCGCGTACGAGGAGGCGATCGCCCCGTTCGTGTGGTCCGCCGCGGGCCGCGAGAACTTCGTCGAGGACTCGCAGGCGATGCGCCGGCGCGTCGAGGACCACGTGCCGGCGGCCGAGGCCGACCGCCAGCTCAAGCTCGGCAAGGGCGGCCTGCGCGACGTCGAGTTCACCGTCCAGCTCCTCCAGCTCGTGCACGGCCGGGCGGACGAGTCGATCCGCAGCCGCGGGACGCTCACGGCGCTCGCCGAGCTCGCCGCGGCCGGGTACGTGGGCCGCGAGCACGCGGCTCGGCTCGGCGTCTGCTACCGGTTCCTGCGCTCGCTCGAGCACCGCATCCAGCTCTTCCGGCTCCGGCGCACCCACCTCGTGCCGACCGCCGAGGACGAGCTGCGCCGTCTCGCGCGCTCGCTCGGGATGCGCTCCGAGGGCGCGGACGGGCTCACCGAGCGCTGGCGCGCGACGCGCCGCGAGGTGCGCGGCCTGCACGAGGAGATCTTCTACCGCCCGCTCCTGCCCGCCGTCGCGCAGCTCTCGCCGGACGAGGTGAGCCTGGCCCCGGAGGCGGCGAAGGCCCGCTTCGCGGCGATCGGCTACCGCGACCCGGCGGGCGCGATGCGCCACGTCACCGCGCTCACCGAGGGCGTGAGCCGGCGCGCGGCGATCCAGCGCCAGCTCCTGCCCGTCATGCTGGGCTGGTTCGCCGAGGGCGCGGACCCCGACGCGGGCCTGCTCGCGTTCCGCACGCTCTCCGAGACGCTCGGCGCGACGCACTGGTACCTCAAGCTGCTGCGCGACTCCGGCTCCGCGGCGCAGCGGCTCGCGCACCTGCTCTCGAACTCCCGCTACATGGCGGACGCGCTCGCCCGGTCGCCCGAGTCGGTCCGGTGGCTCGCGGCGGACGCCGACCTCACCCCCCGCGGCATCGAGCGGCTCTCGAGCGAGACCGACGCCATCCTCACGCGCGCCGACGAGGTCGAGCCCGCGACGGTGAGCCTGCGCGCGGTGCGCCGTCGCGAGCTCGCACGCACGGGAGCCGCCGAGCTGCTCGGAGTCGTCGACGCGGTCGACGCGGCCCGGAGCATCTCCGACGCTGCGGACGTGGTGCTCGCGGGCGCGCTCCGCATCGCGGAGTTCGTCGCGCGCGCTGATCTCGGGTACGACGCCCAGGACCCCGGCTCGGCGCCCGCGCGCCTGCTCGTCGTCGCGATGGGCCGCCTCGGAGGTCGCGAGATGGGCTACGGCTCGGACGCCGACGTGATGTTCGTGCACGACCCGGTGCCCGGCACAGAGGGCGCCGACGCCCAGGCGTACGCGCTCGCCGTGGCGACGCGGCTGCGCCAGCTCCTGTCCGCCGTCGGCCCGGAGCCCGCGCTCCCGGTCGACGCCGACCTGCGGCCCGAGGGGCGCAACGGCCCGCTCGTGCGCTCGCTCGCGTCGTACACCGAGTACTACGAGCGCTGGTCGAGCGTCTGGGAGGCGCAGGCGCTCCTGCGCGCGCGCCCGGTCGCGGGCGACCTCGACGGGCTCGGCGAGGTGTTCACCCGGGTCGTCGACGACCGCCGCTACCCGCAGGGCGGGCTCGACCTCGCGGAGGTGCGCGAGGTGCGGCGCATCAAGGCCCGCGTCGAGTCCGAGCGGCTCCCGCGCGGCGTCGAGGCGTCGCGCCACCTCAAGCTCGGCCGCGGTGGAGTGTCCGACGTCGAGTGGACCGTCCAGCTCCTCCAGCTCCAGCACGCCCACGACGTCCCCGGGCTGCGGACGACCTCGACGGTCGACGCGCTCGAGGCCGCCGTGGCGGCGGGTCTCGTCGACGCCCACGACGCCGTGGTGCTCGGCGAGGCGTGGCACCTCGCGTCCCGCCTGCGCAGCGCGCTCGTGCTGTGGTCGGGCCGGACGACCGGCACGACCGTGGACGTGCTGCCGCACGACCGGTTCGCGCTCAACGGGCTCGCGCGCGTGCTCGACCTCCCGGACGTCGACACGGGCGCCGAGCTCGAGGAGCACTTCCTGCGCACCGCGCGGCGCGCCCGGACGGTCATGGAGCGCGTCTTCTACGGCGAGGACTGACCGTGGCCCGGCGCGACGAGCCGCCCGTCCCGGGTCTGCTCGACCGACGTGAGCCGCGCGAGCTGGGTGGTGGTGCGGTCGACCGCCGCGCGGCCCTGGAGCGCCGTGGTCGCTCGGGCGGGTCGTTCTACGGCTCGCGCCTGCGCTGGGCGGGGTGGATCGCCTGGGCGCTCGCGGCGTTCGCCGTCGTGCTCACCGTCGTGTGGCAGCGGCCCGAGCCCCTCGGCGCCGCGGCCCTGTGGGGCCTGGCCGGCGTCGGCTGCCGACGGTCCGCGCGCCTCGTGGAGGGCCCGCTCGGACCGGCCCGCGCGCTCGCGCTCCTCGGCCTCGTGGTGGCGCTCGTCGTGCTGCTGATCGTGGGCGCGGGCCTCGTCGCCCAGGGCGAGCGCGCCTGACTCGCCCGCCCCGGACGGGCACGTCAGAGGATGCGGGGCGCCCGGGCGAGGTTCGCGCGCAGCTCGTCGGCGTCCTGGCGCGCGACGTACGCCGGACGGTCGCGCTCGACGCGCCACGACTCCGCGAGCGGGCTCGTGTCGACCGCGTCGAACCCGAGCTCGTCGTAGAACCGCACGACCCAGGCGGCGGCCTCGGGGAAGTCGCTCGCGGTCGCCAGAGCGCGGCGTCCCGGCGTGCCCGCGGGGGTCCCGTCGGTCGTGATGTCCGTCGACCGGATGTGGTTGAACGCCTTGGCGACCTTGGACCCGGCCAGGTGCTCCTGGAGCAGGCCCGACGACGTGGCCTCGCCCCGGTCGATCGCCTCGACGTGCCCGTCGCGCTCCCAGTAGTAGTTGTTCGCGTCGAGCACGATCTTCCCGTCCAGCGGTTCGACGGGGACCTCGCGGTACGCCCCGAAGGGAACCGCCACGACGGCGACGTCCGCTGCGCGCGCGGCCTCCTCGGCGGTCGCCGCGCGTGCTCGCGGACCCAGCTCGGCGACGAGGTCGTCCAGCGTCCGAGGGTCCCGGGAGTTCGCGATCACCACGTCGTAGCCGTGGATGATGGCCGCCCGTGCGACCTGAGAGCCGATGTTCCCTGCGCCGATGATCCCGAGAGTCGTCATGGTCATCGACAACGCACCGGCGTGCCCACTATTCCGGTCCCCACCGCCAGGGGGCGTCCTGTGGCATCCTGACCTCCCAGGGGGTGCCCATGATCGATCCGCTGGTCGCGACGTTCGTCATCCTGGCGCTGGCGGTCGTGGGCTTCATGACCAACCGGCTCCCTCTCGTCGTCGTGGCGCTCTTCGTGCCGGTCGCCCTGTGGGCGACCGGGGTGCTCACGCTCGACGAGGCGCTGGGTGGTTTCAGCGACCCGATCGTGCTGTTCATCGCGACCTTGTTCGTGCTCAGCGACGCGCTGGACTCCACGGGCATCACCGCCTGGATCGGGCAGTGGCTCGAGCGGCGCGCGTCGCTCGGCCGCACGGGTTTGCTCGCGCTGATGGTCGGGGTCGCCGCACTGCTCGCGGCCGTCATCAGCATCAACGGGGCCGTCGCGGCGCTCCTCCCGGTCGCCGTCGTGGCTGCCGCGCGGGCCGGCATCGTGCCCTCGCGCATGCTCATCCCGCTCGCGTTCGCCGCGGGCGCCGGGTCGCTCCTGACGCTGACCGGCACGCCCGTGAACATCATCGTGTCCGAGGCGGCCGCGGAGGCGGGCGGCCAGGAGTTCGGCTACTTCGAGTTCGCGCTGGTGGGGATCCCGCTCGTCCTCGCCACGGCCGTGCTCGTCGTGACGCTCGGCGACCGGCTGCTGCCGGAACGCGTCCCCGAGCACCTCGCCGACACGGCCACCGACCCGCGCGAGCGCGTGCGCTCGTGGCGCGAGACCTACCCTGCCGAGCTCGACACAGGCCGCCTGTTCTCGGGCGGCACGGGGGTCGTCGAGGTGCTCATCGCACCCCGCTCGACGCTCGTGGGGCGCCGGGTGAGCCCCGGCATGACGACCCGGGACGAGGGGCTCGTCGTGCTCGCCATCCGCCGCGGCGACGGCAGCTCGACCGGGCCGGAGGGCGAGGCTCCGTCAGGCCCGATGACCCTCCAGCCGGGCGACGCCGTGCTCGTGCGCGGGCCCTGGGACGCGCTCCACCGCTACACGCAGTCGCCCGACGTCATCGCCGTCGACTCCTCGAAGAGCCTCCAGCGTGGCGTCCCGCTCGGGCGCGGCTGGCGGCGCTGCCTCGGGGTGCTGGTCGCGACGATCGTGCTGCTCGCGACCGGGGTCGTGCCGCCGGTCATCGCGGGTCTTCTTGCGGCGGGCGCCCTCGTGCTCCTGCGGGTCGTCACCGTGCCTCAGTCGTTCCGCGCGATCTCGTGGGACACAGTCGTGCTCATCGCGGCCCTCATCCCGCTGTCCGCGGCGTTCGTCTCCTCCGGTGCGGCCGACGCGATCGCGGACGTCGTGCTCCGGGTCACCGGCGGCGGCTCACCGCACCTCGCGCTCCTGGTGGTGTGCGTGCTCACGCTCGTGCTCGGCCAGTTCATCTCGAACGTCGCGACCGTCCTCGTGATGGCCCCGGTCGCGGTGTCGTTCGCGCAGACTCTGGGCGTGAGCGTGCAGCCGTTCATGATGGCGCTCACGGTCGCCGGGGCCGCGGCCTTCCTCACGCCGATCGCGACCCCGGTGAATCTCATGGTCCTCCAGCCGGGCGGCTACCGGTTCGGTGACTACTGGCGTCTGGGCCTGCCGCTGGCGGTCGTCTTCCTCGCCGCCGCTGTCCTCTACGTGCCGCTCGTCTGGCCTTTCTGACCTGCTCCCCGCGGCGCGGCTCGCCGTGGCAGGACGCCGCCGCACATGGGACGGTATACCGCAGCGCGCGGGCCGTCAGCCCTGCGGTGTCCGGACGGATCTGAGACGGGGGAGCGGTACATGGGGGATTCGGCGAGCGGCGAGAGCTACGACGCGGTCGTGATCGGGGCGGGTTTCTCGGGGCTGGCGATGCTCTACCATCTCCGGGAGGTCGGGCTCTCGGTCCTCGTGGTCGACGGCGCCGGGGGAGTCGGCGGCACGTGGTGGGCCAACCGGTACCCGGGCGTCCGCACCGACTCGGAGTACCTCGCCTACGCGTTCTCGTTCTCCCGCGAGGTCCGGGACGAGTGGGACTGGAGCGAGCGGTACCCGCGCGGCGAGGAGATCCGCGCCTACCTGGAGTTCGTCGCCAACCGGCTCGACCTGCGGCGCGACATCCGGCTGAGCGCGACCGTCGAGCGGGCCGAGCACTCGGACGTCACGAACCTGTGGACGCTCACCCTCGCCGACGGGTCGACGCTGCGCGCCACCTACCTCGTCTCGGCCACGGGGCTGCTCTCGCGTCCCCTCTACCCGAACATCCCCGGCCTGGACACCTTCGCCGGGCCCGCGCACCACTCGGCGAGGTGGCCGCACGAGGGGGTGGACCTGTCCGGCAAGCGCGTCGGGCTGATCGGCGTGGGGGCTTCCGGGATCCAGCTGCTGCCCGAGCTCGCCGCCCAGGCGGCCCACGTCACGGTCTTCCAGCGCACCCCGAACTACGTCCTGGAGACGACGAGCCCCGCCGTCACCGCGGACGAGCTCGCCGCGCTGCGCGCGGACTACGACGCCGTCTTCGAGCGCGCGGCCCAGCACCCTTTCGGTGTGCCGATGGAGATCCCGACGCGGTCCGCGCTCGACGTGGAGGACGACGAGCGCCGCCGGGTGTTCGAGTCCCGCTGGGAGGCGGGCGGCTTCCGGTTCGCCAACGAGTGCTTCACCGACCTCGTCTCGAGCCCCGAGGCGAGCGCGCTCGCGTCCGAGTTCCTCCGCGGCAAGATCCGGGAGATCGTCACCGACCCCCGGACCGCCGAGGCGCTCAGCCCTTCCACCTACACGTTCATGGGCAAGCGTCCGCCCACCGGTCACGGCTACTACGCCGCGTACAACCGGGAGAACGTCGAGCTCGTCGACGTCCTCGCGACCCCGATCACGCAGGTGACGCCCCGCGGGGTCGTCGTGGGCGGCTCTGCGGACGGGGCGGAGGAGGTCGAGCACGAGCTCGACGTGCTCGTGCTCGCGACCGGGTTCGACGCCATGACGGGGGCGCTCACCGCGTTCGACATCGTCGGACGTGAGGGCATCACGCTGCGCGAGCGGTGGGAGCGGGACGGGCTGCGCACCTACCTGGGGATCTCCGTCCACGGGTTCCCCAACCTCTTCCTGTCGCTCGGCCCGCAGACGCCGCTGTCCAACCTCACGGTGCCGGTCCAGCGCGGCGCGCAGTGGCTCCAGCGCGCGCTCGCGTTCGCGCGGGAGAACGGCGTCGCGCAGCTCGAGGCGACGCGCGAGGCCGAGGAGTGGTGGTACGAGGAGACCGAGCGCGCGGGGCGGGCCACCGTCATGTACGAGGAGGGCAAGAAGGCCGGCGCCTGGTTCGTCGGTGGCAACGTCCCCGGCAAGCGCGCGGAGATGGCGGTGTACCTCGGCGGAGGGCCCGTCTACCAGGACGAGTGCGCCCGGGCCGCGGCCGAGCAGTACGCGGGGTTCCGCCCCGGCTCCGGGCTGCCGACGGCCCACGTGCGCGCCGCCGCGACGGAGACCGCCGCGGTTCCTGCCGCAGGCTGACAGGCGGGTGCGGCGCGCCCCCTGCGCGCACCGCACCCGCCTCGCTGCGTGCGGGAAATGAGGGCGCGAGGCAAGACATGTCCAGATCCCTGTGCGACACGACGACGGCGGCCCGCCACCCGGAAGGGTGGCGGGCCGCCGTGCGGTCCGTCGGTGCGCGACCGATCAGATGTCGTAGTAGAGCTCGAACTCGTGCGGGTGCGGGCGCAGGCGGATCGGGTCGATCTCGTTGGTGCGCTTGTAGTCGATCCACGTCTGGATGAGGTCCGGCGTGAACACGTCGCCCTGCGTGAGGAACTCGTGGTCGGCCTCGAGGTTGTCCAGGGCCTCGGCGAGCGAGCCGGGGACCTGCTGGATCTGCGCGTGCTCCTCGGGCGGCAGCTCGTAGAGGTCCTTGTCGATCGGCTCCGGCGGCTCGATGCGGTTCTTGATGCCGTCGATGCCGGCGAGGAGCTGCGCGGCGAACGCGAGGTACGGGTTGGCCGAGGGGTCCGGCACGCGGAACTCGACGCGCTTCGCGGCGGCGGACGAGCCGGTCACCGGGATGCGGATGCACGCGGAGCGGTTGCGGGCCGAGTAGACGAGGTTGACCGGGGCCTCGTAGCCGGGGACCAGGCGGTGGTAGGAGTTCACCGACGGGTTCGTGAACGCGAGAAGCGACGGGGCGTGCTTGAGCAGGCCGCCGATGTACCAGCGCGCGAGGTCGGAGAGGCCGCCGTAGCCCTTCTCGTCGAAGAACAGCGGCTTGCCGTCCTTCCAGAGGGACTGGTGCGAGTGCATGCCCGAGCCGTTGTCGCCGAAGATCGGCTTCGGCATGAAGGTGACGGACTTGCCGGCCTCGAACGCCTCGTTGCGGATGACGTACTTGAACTTCATCAGGTCGTCGGCCGCGTGCAGCAGCGTGTTGAAGCGGTAGTTGATCTCCTGCTGGCCGGCGGTGCCCACCTCGTGGTGCGCGCGCTCGACCTCGAGACCGACCTGCTCCAGCGTCGCGCACATGTCGTCGCGCAGGTCCGCGAAGCGGTCGGACGGGGAGACGGGGAAGTAGCCGCCCTTGTAGCGCGTCTTGTACGCGAGGTTGCCACCCTCCTCCTCGCGGCCCGTGTTCCACGCGGCTTCGATCGAGTCGAGGTAGTAGAAGCTCGAGTGCTGGTTCGTCGCGAAGCGCGCCTCGTCGAAGAGGTAGAACTCGGCCTCGGGCGCGAAGAACGCGGTGTCGGCGATCCCGGTGGAGCGCAGGTACGCCTCCGCCTTGGCCGCGATGTTGCGGGGGTCGCGCGAGTACGGCTCACCCGTGAACGGGTCGACGATGGAGAAGTTCACGACGAGCGTCTTGCGCTTGCGGAACGGGTCCACGAACGCGGTCTTGACGTCCGGCACGAGCTTCATGTCCGACTCGTGGATCGCCTGGAAGCCGCGGATCGACGACCCGTCGAACATCAGGCCGTCCTCGAACGCCGACTCGTCGAACTGCGAGACGGGGATGTTGAAGTGCTGCATGATGCCGGGCAGGTCGCAGAACCGGACGTCGACGAACTCGACGCCCTCGTTCCGCGTGAAGGCGATTGCCTCCTCCGCGTTGTTGAACATCCGTTGCTCCTTGATCGGGTGGTGCCGTCGGGCTGCGCGGCGAACCTGCCGCTGACGTGGCGCCCACGAACCTAGGCCGAGGCGGTTTCCCCGCCGTGTACCCATTGTTTCGGTCGTGTTACGTCCCGCGTCCCCGTGTGACGTTCGTGCTACACGAGGGCACGCGGCAGCCGCCGGCGGGCGGTGTGCCGTTCGGCACGATACCGCCGTGCGCGACCCGAGCGTCGAGGTCGTCCACCGACCGGCACGTACCCTGGTCCCGTGGTTTCACGCGAGGACATGGGTTCGTGGCTCGAGGGCACCCCGGGCGGTCAGCAGGACGGTCGCGGCGCGCGGCTCGGCCTCCCGCCGGACGGACCGGGCTCGCTCGCGACCCTGGGACGGCGCGTCGTCGCGCTCGTCATCGACTGGGTGCTCGCGACGCTCGTCGCGTTCCTCTTCTTCCGGCCCGCGGCACCGGGCTTCTTCGAGGGCATCTCGGCACTCCCGGTCTGGTCGCAGCCGCTGGTCTTCGCGATCGAGAACGTCCTGCTGGTGAGCACGCTGGGCTTCACGGTCGGGCACCGGGTCATGGGCATGCGGGTCCGTCGCCTGGCCGATCCGGCGCGCATGGTCGGCATCGGCCGAGGCCTGCTGCGCACCCTGCTGCTGTGCCTCGTCATCCCCGCCGTCGTGTGGGACGCGGACGGGCGCGGGCTGCACGACCGTGCGGCCGGCACCGTCCTGGTCCGCACCTGACGCTGGTCCGCGACCAGCGTCCCGCCGCAGAGTCCCCCGGACGACGACGCCCGGCCGGTGAGGAGCGATCCTCGCCCGGCCGGGCGTCGTCGTGCAGCAGGAGTATGGTCCGTCAGCGACCCTTGAGGCCCTTGCGGTCCGGGCGCGCACGCGTCGGGTCGATGCCCTTGGGGATCGGCAGGCGCGAGACTCCCAGGGCGCGCAGCCGCTTGGACACCTCGGCGGTCTCCGGCTTGGTGAGCGACGGCTTGAGCTTCTGGACCGCGCGCGGGAGCTTGGGGAGCGCGACCTGTCCCTCCTCGTCGCCGACCTGGATCGTCGTGATCGGCACGTTCGGCAGCACGCGCGCGACGCGCTTGCGCTCGGCGTCGAGCTGACGCTTCGCGCGGTGCGCCGGACCTTCGCTCACGAGCACGACGCCGGCCCGGCCGACGCCGCGGAACACGAGGTCCTGCGTGCGCGGGTCGATCGCGACGGGCTCCTCGTCGAACGTCCACCCGCGGCGGATCGTCCCGAGCGCGGCGCGGGCTGCCCCGGGCTGGCCCTCGATCTGCTGGTACGCCGCGCGCTCCGCACGGCGCGTGAGGACGAACATCGCGCCCAGAGCGGCGAACGGGATGCCGACGATGAGCGTGTAGACCCACTGGCCCCACCACAGGCCGATGCCGAGCGCGACGGCGAGGATGCCGACGAACACGCCGAGCATGACCCACGTGACCGCGGGGTCCTGCTTGCGCGTCATCTGGTACGCGGCCCACACCTGGTGGTACCAGCGCTGCTTCTTGGGCTTCTTCTGCTTCGCGACCTGCTCTCCGGCGGCGGGCGCGCCGGTGCTGTCCGAGTTCTTGCGGGCCATGCGGGTCAGTCTAGTGGGGTGCGCGGGCCAGCAGGCTCGCGGCCTCCTGGCGGGACGTCGTCGGCTCGGCGAGGTGCGCGAGCGCCGGGGGGATCTCCATGCCGCGGCGCGTCATGGCCTGGCCCCACAGGCGTCCCGCGCGGTACGACGACCGCACGAGCGGGCCGGACATGACGCCGAGGAAGCCGATCTCCTCCGCGGCGTCCGACAGCTCGACGAACTCCTCGGGCTTGACCCACCGGTCCACCGGGTGGTGCCGCAGCGACGGGCGCAGGTACTGCGTGATCGTCACGAGGTCGCAGCCGGCGTCGTGCAGGTCCTGGAGCGCCTCCTTGGCCTCGTCGATCGTCTCGCCCATGCCGAGGATGATGTTCGACTTGGTCACGAGGCCTGCCTCGCGTGCCCGCGTGAGCACGGACAGCGAGCGCTCGTAGCGGAAGCCGGGACGGATCTGCTTGAAGATGCGCGGCACGGTCTCGAGGTTGTGCGCGAGCACCTCGGGGCGCGACGCGTTCACCTCGTCGAGCAGCTCGGGGATCGCGTTGAAGTCGGGGATGAGCAGCTCGACGCCCGTGCCCGGGTTGAGCTGGTGGATCTGGCGGACGGTCTCCGCGTAGAGCCACGCGCCGCCGTCGGGCAGGTCGTCGCGCGCGACGCCCGTGATGGTCGAGTAGCGCAGGCCCATCGCCTGGACGGACTCCGCGACGCGACGCGGCTCGTCGGCGTCGAAGTCGGCCGGCTTGCCCGTGTCGATCTGGCAGAAGTCGCAGCGCCGCGTGCACTGGTCGCCGCCGATGAGGAAGGTCGCCTCGCGGTCCTCCCAGCACTCGAAGATGTTGGGACAGCCCGCCTCCTCGCAGACCGTGTGCAGGCCCTCGCGCTTCACGAGGCCCTTGAGCTCGGAGTACTCAGGACCCATCGTCGCGCGGGTCTTGATCCACTCGGGCTTCTTCTCGATCGGCGTCGCGGCGTTGCGGGCCTCGACCCGCAGCATGCGCCGTCCTTCAGGTGCGATCGTCACGGGTGTCTCCCGGTCGTCGTGGCGAGTGAGCGCCGACGTCGCGCCGAGCAGGCAGGCGGGCGGCGCACCGTTCGGGTGCGCGCGCCCTGGTACGACGCCGGACTCCGGTCAGACTACGCGCTCGCGCTCGTCGTCTCCCGCGCGTCGCTCACCCTGTGGACGTGACGTCAGCGACACCCCGGTCACGACGAGCAGGACCGCCGCGACCACGGGCAGGACGAAGGCGGCCGTGGTGGAGAGCCCGTCAGCGAGGGCGCCACCGCCCGAGGCCCCGAGCGCGACGCCCACCACGTTCGCGCTCGCGACGAGGGTCATGGCGGACGCCGTGCGTCCGGCGGGCGCGCGCTCGCCCGCGACGGTGAACACCGTGACCATGACCGGCCCGACGAACAGACCGGTCACGGCGACCGCGACGACGACGGCCGTGAGCGAGCCGCTCGCGGCGGCGACCACGAGGGCGATCGTGCCCGCCA
Source organism: Cellulosimicrobium cellulans (assembly GCF_006539945.1). Lineage (GTDB taxonomy): Bacteria > Actinomycetota > Actinomycetes > Actinomycetales > Cellulomonadaceae > Cellulosimicrobium > Cellulosimicrobium cellulans. The sequence goes on from NZ_BJNZ01000029.1 coordinate 48,066, forward strand.
CGAGCCCGGCGGCGAAGCTGATCCACCGGCTGCGCACGCCCCAGCGGCGGGGGAGCGCGACGACCGACAGCGCGGTGACCGCCGAGCCGACGCCCATCACGGCGTAGACGAGACCCGCGCTGCCGGGGACGCCGGCGTCGCGCGTGAGCGCGGTGAGCGCGGCCTGCGTGCCGCCGAACAGCAGCCCCATCGCGAGCATCCCGACGAGGACGACGGCCTCGCGCCGCACGAGTGCCGCGATCCCGACCGCGTGCCCAGCCCGTGTCGCGGGCGATGTCGCACCGTGCGGGGTCGTGCCGTCGTCGGGCGCGGGCCGGGCGAGCGGGGCGACCGCGCGCGCGGTCGGGTGGAGCGCGAACGCGGTGCCGAAGACGGCGACGCCACCGGCCGCGACGAGCACCGCGACCTGGGGCGAGCCCGCGGAGGCGAGGACGCCGACGAGCGCCGGGCCGAGGACGAAGCTCACCTCGTCGGCGGTGCTCTCGTAGCTCATGGCGGCCTCCACGGTGCGTGGCTCGTCGGCTGCGAGCCGGAGCCAGCGCACGCGCGCGAGCGGGCCGACCTGGGGGACGCTCGCTCCGGTCACCGCCGCTGCGGCCAGGACCGTTCCCGTGCCGCCCGGCAGGGCAGCGGCGAGGACGAGACCCAGCACGGCGAGCGTCGCGAGCGGGACGGCGACGAGCAGGACGCGGCGCTGCCCGACGCGGTCCGCGAGCGCTCCCTGGGTCGGACCGCCGAGCGCGGTCCCCAGCGCGGTGGCGGCCGAGGCGAGCCCGCCTACCGCGACGGACCCCGTCGTCGACGACACGAGGAGCAGGGTCCCGATGGTGAGCATCGAGAACGGGAGCCGGGCGAGGAACGCCACGGGGAGGAACGTGCGGCCCGCGAGCTGCGGCAGGCGCGCGTAGCCGGCGCGCGCAGGGACGTGGTCGCGTGGCGCGGCGGGGTGGCGAGAAGAGCTGCGGGCGCGCGGCGTCGCGCGTTCCGGGGTGGTGGTCATGCGGTCGGTTCCTCAGGGGTACGTCGTACCGCGCGCCGACCCACCCGTACTCCGGCGCGCGAGGATTCCCTGAGGTTCCAGCCTAACCGGCGAGCGCGTCCTGCGGGGTGTCGTGTGACGCGGTCGACGCGAGCAGCGGGGCGAGCGCGTCCTCCAGCGCGGCGACGAGCAGGGGCGCGACCTCGGCGAGCGTGACCTCGCGTCCGAGCTCGGCGGTGAGCGACGTCACGTCGGCGTCCTCGATCCCGCACGGGACGATCCGGTCGAAGCGCGACAGGTCGGGGACGCAGTTGAGGGCGAGTCCGTGCATCGTCACGCCCTTGGCGACGCGCACGCCGATCGCGCACACCTTGCGCTCGCGGCGGGTCGCGTCGGCCGCGACCCAGACCCCGCTGCGCCCCTCGACGCGCATCGTCGCGAGGCCGAGCCGAGCGCACACGCCCATGACGGCCTCCTCGAGCGCGCGCACGTACGCGACGACGTCGACCGGCTCGGCGAGACGGACGATCGGGTAGGCGACCTGCTGACCGGGGCCGTGCCAGGTGATCTTCCCGCCGCGGTCGACGTCCACGACGGGCGTGCCGTCGTCGGGCCGCTCCGAGCGGTTGGTCCGGCGCCCCGCCGTGTAGACGTCGGGGTGCTCGACGAGGATCAGGGTGTCCGGCCGGGTCGCTGCGACGACGTCGTCGTGCACCGCGCGCTGGAGGTCCCAGGCCTCGTGGTACTCCGTGATCCCGGGCAGCGCGAGCAGGTCCATCGGCCCAGGCTAACCCTCGTCCAGGGGCGAGCGGGGGAGCGTCTTGAGGAGCGTGAGGAGGGCCTCGCGCAGCGCGACGACCTGGGCGTCGTCGAGGCCGCGCGTCGCGAGGTCCTCGGCGGGTCGGCGTCGCGCTGCCGCGAGCCCGGCGTCACGACCGGCGGCCGTGATCGCGACGGCGCGGCGACGCCGGTCGGTGGGGTCGTCGGTGCGCGTCACGTAGCCGGAGCGCTCGAGCCTCGCCACGACCCGGCTCATCGTCTGCTCGGTCACGCCCGACTCCTCGGCGAGCACCCGCTGCGAGCGAGGGCCGGCGAGCAGGTGCATCAGCACAGGGAAGCCCGCGTGGTTGAGGTCCCACTTCCCGAGGTGGGCGTTCCACTCCCGCTCGATCCGGCGCGCGACGGCGAACAGGAGACGGCCGGTGGCCCACTCCTGGGGTTCGGTGGGCGTGGGGTCGCCGACGTCCGGGTCGGCGAACGGCCCGGTGCGATCCCTCGGTGAGTGCTCCAACGTGCATTCCTCCCTCCACCATGGCACCATTCCTCAGCATGCTGAGCAATAGGACGGGCGGGTTCCTCCGCGGACTGATCATTGTCGCAGTCATCGGTCTGTGGATGGCGATCGGCGCACTGGGCGGCCAGGCGCAGGGTCGCCTGAGCAGCGTGCAGACCAACGACGCCGCGGCGTTCCTCCCCGCGAGCGCGGAGTCGACGCGCGCCGCCGAGGTCGCGCAGGAGTTCACGGACTCCGAGACGCTCCCCGCGCTCGTCGTCGCGACCACGGGCGACGGCAGCGCCCTGACGCCCGACGACCTCGCCGCGCTCGACGCCTACGCGCAGGCCGTGCCGGGTGCCCCGCTCGAGGGCACCTCGGGCGACGAGCCCGCGACCGTGGGCGACGTCTCGGTCGCCGACCCCGTCGTCGTGCCGTCCGAGGACGGAGAGGCGGCGCTCGTCGTCGTCTCGCTCGACGCCTCCGTGGCGTCCGACCGGATCGGCGCCGACGAGGACAGCGTGAGCGAGCTCGCGGTCGGCGCGCTGCGCGACCTCGCCGCCGCGGACGCGTCCGAGGGCGGGCTCGCGGGCACCTCGCTCGACGTCTGGGTCACGGGGCCGGCCGGGTTCGTCGCCGACCTCGTCACCGCGTTCGGCGGGATCGACACCGTCCTCCTGCTCGTCGCGCTCGGCGCCGTGCTCGTCATCCTCGCGATCGTCTACCGGTCGCCGATCCTGCCGTTCCTCGTCATCCTCACGGCCGTGCTCGCCCTGACGCTGGCAGGCCTCGTCGTCTACCACCTCGCCGCGGCCGACATCCTCACGCTCAACGGGCAGTCGCAGGGCATCCTCTCGATCCTCGTCGTGGGCGCCGCCGTCGACTACTCGTTGCTCGTCGTCGCGCGATATCGGGAGGAGCTGCGCCTCGTCCGCTCGACCACGACGGCGCTGCGCCGCGCCGTGCGCGCGTCCGTCGAGCCGATCGCGGCGAGCGCCGGGACGGTGATCGCGGGCCTGCTGTGCCTCCTGCTGTCCGACCTGTCGTCGAACCGCAGCCTGGGTCCGGTCGCCGCGATCGGCATCGCCGCGGCGTTCGTCGCCGCGCTCACGCTCCTGCCGGCCCTCCTGCTCGTCGCGGGCCAGCGGTCGCGCGCGCTGTTCTGGCCGCGCATGCCCCGGTACGAGGGCGCGCACGCAGAGCACGAGGGCGGCGCCGCGGACGCGCAGCCCGCGACCGTCGAGAGCGACGACGCGGTGAGCGTCGAGGGGCACGGCGTGTGGTCGCGCGTCGCGAGCTTCGTCGGGCGGCACGACCGGCGCGTGTGGGTCGTCACGGCGCTCGTGCTCGCGGCGTGCGCGGCGTTCGTGCCGACGCTCGACGCCGAGGGCACCGGCGACTCGGAGGTGTTCCTCGCGGACGTCGACTCCGTCGCCGGCGAGGAGGCGCTCACCGAGCACTTCGAAGGGGTCTCTGCCCAGCCCGCGACCGTCATCGCCCCGGAGGCGGACCTCGACGCGGTCGTCGCGGCGGCCGAGGGCACGGAGGGCGTCGCCGCGGCGACCCCCGTCACGGACCAGCCCGCCGTCGCCCCCGGCGCGCCCGCGCAGGGCGACCCGGTCGTGGCCGACGGGCAGGTGCGCGTCGACGTCACCACGGACGCGCCCTCGGACAGCCAGGAGGCCGTGGAGACGGTCTCGGCGCTCCGCGACGCCGTGCACGACGTCTCGCCCGAGGCCGTCGTCGGCGGCGCGGCCGCCGAGCGCCTCGACACCCAGCTCGCGGGCCAGCGCGACCTGCGGATCATCGTGCCGGTCGTCCTCGCCGTGATCCTGCTCATCCTCATCCTGCTGCTGCGGTCGATCGTCGCGCCGGTCCTGCTCATGCTCGCCAACGTGCTGTCGTTCGGCGCAGCGCTCGGCGTCGCCGCGATCGTCTTCAACCACGTGCTCGACTTCCCGGGCGCCGACCCGGCCGTCCCGCTCTACGCGTTCTGCTTCCTCGTCGCGCTCGGGGTCGACTACTCGATCTTCCTCATGACGCGCGTGCGGGAGGAGAGCCTGCGGGTCGGGACGCGGCGCGGCGTGCTGCGCGGTCTCGCGGTCACCGGGTCGGTCATCACGTCCGCAGGCGTGGTCCTCGCGACGACGTTCGCCGCGCTCGGGATCATCCCGCTGCTGTTCCTCGCCCAGCTCGCGTTCATCGTCGCGTTCGGCGTCCTCGTCGACACGCTCGTCGTGCGGTCGCTGCTGGTGCCCGCGCTCGTGCACGACGTCGGTCGTCGGGCCTGGTGGCCGAGCGCCCTCGGGCGCGCCGACCGGGGGCCGGGGGAGAAGGGTCAGCCCGCGGGGACGGGCTCGGCCGGGCAGTCCTCGAGCACGCGCGCCATCGCCTCCGACTCGGACGGCGTCACCGAGAGCTCGTAGGCGGTCTTCACCGCGATCTGCCGCGCGACGTACGGGCAGCGGAACGCGTGGTTCGGGGGGAGCCACGCGGACGCGTCGCGCGCGCCCTTGGACTGGTTCGCGGGGCCGTCGGACGCGAGCAGGTTGAGCGGGTCGTTGGCGAACTGCCGACGCGTCTCGTCGTCCCAGGCGCGCGCGCCCTTGCGCCACGCGTCCATCAGCGGGACCACGTGGTCGATCTGGACCGCCATGCTGGTCGCGTTGCCGCGGCGGAAGTCGATGGTCTCGCCGGTGTACGGGTCCTGGAACGTGCCCGTCCGCACCTCGCAGACCTCGCCCCGCGTCGAGAAGGTGAGGTCGGTGAGGTCGCGCGCCAGGATGTCGTTGCGGGTGTCGCACCCGTTGCCGTCGACGTCGGCCCACGCGGGACCGAAGAGCTCCCGCTCGTAGCCCGTGTCCGGGCCGGGCCCCACGACCTCGAGCCGCGCCAGCGCCTCGAGCGCGCTGCCCCGGGCGGGTTCCGGCTCGTCGTCGGCGGCGACCGACTGCTGGTTGATGACGTTCGCGACCACGATGGCGACCGCCAACGCGATCAGGACGTAGCGCAGGACGCTCCGACGAGGGACGCGGCGGCTCGTGGTGCTCAAGGGACGACCTTCCCGAAACCGATTCTCGGCCCGACCCGCGCGAGACGGTACGCAGCGCTCCATACCGGACCAACGCGCACATTCTGCCAGGTCGCGGAGAGTGCTCAGACCACTCCGCAGGACCCCGCGGGTACCGGTCGACGGCGCGGCTAGATTGGTCGCCATGGACACCGCCGCACGCACGCTCAGGGTCGGGATCGTCGGGTACGGAGGAGCGGGCCGCGGCATCCACGCACGCCTCGTCCGCGAGGCCGGGCACGTCGTCACGGCGGTCGTGGTCCGGTCGCCCGAGCGCCGCGCCGCCGCGGTCGAGGACTGGCCGGACGTGCACCTGCACGACGACCTCGACGCGCTCCTCGCCGACCGGACGGCCTACGACGTCGTCGTGGTCGCGAGCCCGTCCGCCCTGCACGCCGACCACGCCACCGCGCTCGCCCGGGCCGGCGTGCCGGTCGTCGTCGACAAGCCGCTCGCGCTCGGCGCCACGGCGTCCCGCGCCGTCGTCGCCGCCGCAGAGGAGACCGGTACACCCCTCACCGTCTTCCAGAACCGCCGCTGGGACCCCGAGCAGCTCACCCTGCGCTCGGTCCTCGACCGCGGCGAGATCGGTCGCGTCCACACGTTCGAGCGCCGGTGGGAGCGGTGGCGCCCCGTGCCGCAGCAGCGCTGGAAGGAGAACGACCTCGTCGGAGGTGGCCTGCTCCTCGACCTCGGGCCGCACCTCGTCGACTCCGCGACCCAGCTCTTCGGGCGCGTCACCGGCGTGTGGGCCGAGCTGCGCTCGCACACCACCCCGACCGAGGACGACGTGTTCCTCGTGCTCCACCACGAGCCGGACGCCGACGGGAACGCGGTGGTCAGCCGGCTCTGGGCCGGCTCCGTCGTCGGCGCCCCGGGGCCGCGCACGCGCGTGCTCGGCACCGCCGGTGCGTTCGTCGTGACGACCTTCGAGAACGACGCCTCGCCCTTCGAGGTGTTCGACGACGCCGCGCCCGAGGGCACGCTCGGCTGGGTCACGCGCGGGCGCGAGCGCGAACCCGTCCCGCAGGCCACGGGCGGGCACGCCGACTTCTACCGAGCCGTCGCGGCCTGGATCCTCGACGGGGGTCCCGTCCCCGTCGACCCGCGCGACGCCGTGCGGACCGCCGAGGTCCTCGACGCCGCCCGCCGCAGCGCCCGCGAGGGCCGGCTCCTCGACGTCTGACCGCCCTCGGGGCCGGGCTCGAGACCGGAGCGGGCGCGCACGAGGTCGGTCGTCCCGCGATCCGGCCTGTGGACAACGGCACGCGGGGGTCCTCCGTGCGCTGAGATGAGTCATGCCGTCGTCGACCTCGCGCCGTGCGCGACCGCCCCTGGAGACCGTCGGGGACCTGGTGCCCGTGCTGGGTGCGGCGGGGTGGTCGGTGCGTCGGGAGCCCGGGGCGCCCGGCGGTGTGGTGGCGTACGACGACGCCGGGTCCGTGTGCGAGGCCGCGCGGCTGGACGTTCCGGAGGGACCGGGGCTTCGTGCCGCGCTGGTCGAGCACCTGCATGCCCTCTCCGAGCCCCACGAGCACCTCGTGGCGGTCCGTGGCGTCGTGGAGGCCGGGGAGTCGTCGCTGGTGGTCCTCACCGACCACGTGGAGGGACTGCGGCTCGACGATCTCGTCGCGGCACGGGAACCGCTCCGGGCCGCGGAGGCGGTCACGGTGCTCGTCCCGGTCGCCCAGGGCCTGGCCGCGCTCCATCGCGACGGCCGCGCCCACGGGAGCCTGGACGCGGCGTGCGTCGTGGTCGCGTCGAGCGGTCGTGCGGTGCTGCGCCCGCCCTTGACGCCCTCGAGCGGTGCGCCCGCCGACGACGTCCGCGACCTGGCGCGGCTCGTGCTCGACCTCGTGCCGCCTCCGGCGTCGAGCCACCCGTCGTACCAGGTGACCGCCGACCCGGAGGAGGCGCGTGATCTCGCGGCGCTGCACGCCGAGCTCGCGGTCGCGCTGCGCGACGAACCCTCCGCGCGCCCCGCTGCGGGGACCTTCGCGGCGCGCTGCTACGACGCCGTGGAGCCGCGTCCGGTCGTGATGCCCGATGCCGCGCGTCTCGTCGCGGGTGCGTTCGGCGTCCGACGGACCGGGCGGCCCGGCGTCAGGGGGTCGACAACCAGCGGTGACACCGCGCGCGGCGGGACCAGGACCGGCAGCCGGAGTGCCCGGACGCGACGGCGGCGGGCCGTCCGCGCGATCGCCACGAGTGGGGGGATCCTCGTCGGGTGCGCGGTGCTCGTGGCGCTGCTGGTCCTCCTCGGCCCCTCCCGCACGACGACGCCCGACGCGGACGAGCCGGCGCCGAGGGCGGCGACCGCCGCGGTCGAGCCGGACGCGGACGTCGACGCCGACGCCGTGCTCGACCCCGGCGACCCGGCCGGCGCCGCTCGCGCGCTGACCGCGCTCCGCCTCGCGCTGCTCACCGAGGGCACGGGCGACCTGTCGTCCGTGGTGGTCGGGGGATCGTCGGCGGAGGTCCGCGACACCGCGGTGCTCGAGGCGCTCGACGGCGTGGACGTGCTCGACGCGCGGGCGGAGGTCGTCGACGCCCGGCTCGGCGAGGACTGGTCACCCGCGCCGACGGGGGCGGGCGCGGCGCCCACCGACGCCGTGGTCGAGGTCGACTACGCCGTCAGCGCGCACCGGCAGCGCACGGATGACAGCGAGCTGCACGTGCCCGCGACCCCGCGGACCACCGTCGTGCTCGTGCTCCGCTGGACCGACGACGGGTGGCGCGTCGCCGAGGTGCGGTGACGGGTGCCGTCGCGGGCTCGGCTCGGCACGGTCGGCCGTCGGGGCAGGGCGTCAGCGACGTTCCGCGACCCGCCGGGCGGCGTCGTCGAGGAGGGGGTCGGAGAAGGTGAACCCGCTCGCCTCGAGCACGGTCGGGAGGGCGCGCTGGGAGCCGAGGATGTCCGAGGCCAGCTCGCCCAGCACGACGCGCAGTGCCACGGACGGGACGGCCACCACGGCGGGGCGGTGGAGCTCTCGCGCGAGCGCGCGGGTGATCTCCGCGTTCGTGGCGGGGTGGGGGGAGCAGAGGTTGACCGGCCCGTGCACGGGGGAGGCGAGCAGGTGGCGCAGCGCGTCGACCTCGTCGCGCAGCGTGATCCAGCTCCAGTACTGCGTGCCGGGGCCGAGCCGACCGCCCACGCCGAGGCGCAGGAGCGGCAGGAGCCTGCCGAGGGCGCCGCCCTCGGAGGAGAGCACGATGCCCGTCCGGGCGTGCACGACGCGGACGCCCGCCTGCTCGGCCGGTGCCGTCGCGGCCTCCCACTCCCGGACGAGGCGTGCGAGGAAGCCGTCGCCCGACGCCGACGTCTCGGTGAGCACCTGCGCGCCCCGGTCGCCGTAGTAGCCGATGGCGGAGCCCTGGACCCAGACGGGCGGCGGCGCGTCGAGACCGGCCATGGTCCGGGCGAGGAGGCCGGTGGTCCGGGTCCGGGAGGTGACCAGGGTGCGCTTGTACTCCGTTGTCCAGCGGTGGTCGCCGATCCCCGCGCCGGCGAGGTTGACGACGGCGTCGGCGCCCTCGAGGACGCCCGGGTCCAGGACGCCCGCGTCGGGGTCCCACTCGTGCTCGTCGGAGGTCTGCGGGGCGCGACGGACGAGCCGGCGCACGTGGTGGCCGTCCTCGCGCAGCCGCTCCAGCAGCTCGGCACCGATGAATCCGTGCGAGCCCGCCACGACGATGTCCATGGGGTCACGCTACGGGTCCGGGACGGTACCGCGCACCCGTGACCGGGAACTTCCCCGCCGCTCGACGCACGGACCGGTCGCGGGAACGCCGCGAGGCCCCGACCTGCTGGTCGGGGCCTCGCGGCGTGCGTCAGGGAACGCGAAGCGTCAGAGACCGACCTCGGCCTCGAACGCGCCCTCCTCGATGCGGTTCTTGATCGTGGTGAGGAAGCGCGCGGCGTCCGCACCGTCGACCAGGCGGTGGTCGTAGGACAGGAAGATGAAGCACGTCGAACGGATGCCGATCGTGTCGTTCCCGTCCGCGTCCGTGACGACGACCGCGCGCTTGGTGATGGTCCCCGTGCCGAGGATCGCGACCTGGCCGACCGGGACGATCGGCGTGTCGAAGACGGCGCCGCCCGACCCGGTGTTGGTGATCGTGAACGTCCCGCCCGCGAGCTCGTCCGGCCCGACCTTGTTGGCGCGCGTGCGCGAGCCGAGGTCGGAGATCTTGCGCGCGATGCCGGCGAGGTTGAGGTCGCCCGCGTCCTTGATCACCGGGACGACGAGGCCGCGCTCGGTGTCGACTGCGATGCCGACGTTCTCCTGGCCGTGGTAGGTGATCTCGTCCTCGGCGAAGGTCGCGTTGATCTTCGGGTAGGCCTTGAGCGCCTCGACCGCGGCGAGCGTGAAGAACGGCAGGAACGTGAGGTTGGCACCCTCGCGCGCCTTGAAGTCGGCCTTCGCACGGTTGCGCAGGGCGGCGACGCGCGTCACGTCGACCTCGACGGCCGTCGTGAGCTGGGCCTGCGTCGTCAGCGCCTCGACCATGCGGCTCGCCACGAGCTTGCGCAGGCGGCTCGTCTTCTCGGTCGTGCCGCGCAGCGGCGAGACCGCCGGGACGGAGGCCTTCTTCGGTGCGCCACCGGCTGCGGGTGCCGCGGGAGCGGCGGCCGGGGCGGCCTTGGCCTCCTCGGCCTTGCGGGCGGCCTCGAGGACGTCCTCCTTGCGGATGCGGCCACCGACGCCGGTCCCCGAGAGGGTCGACAGGTCGACGCCCTTGTCCGCGGCGAGCTTGCGCACGAGCGGCGTGAGGTAGGTGCCGCCGGCCTTGGCGGCCGGGGCCGGGGTCGCACCCGGGGCCGACGGCGCGGCCGGCTTCTCGGCGGCGGGAGCGGGGGCGCTCGTCGCCGGGGCAGGCGTCTCCTCCTGTGCGGCCTGGGCCGGGACGTCCGCCTCGCTCGCGGGCGTGCGCGCCTCGGTCGGCGCCTCGGCGGGAGCGGACTCCTGCTTCGGGGCCTCCTGGGCGGGCTGCTCGGCCGGGGCCGCGGGGGCCGCGGCCGGGGCGGCGCCCGAACCGACGATCGCGAGCACGGTGCCGACCTCGACCGTCTCGTCCTCCTGGACGAGGATCTGCTGGACGGTGCCGGCTACGGGGGAGGGGACCTCGGTGTCGACCTTGTCGGTCGAGACCTCGAGCAGCGGCTCGTCGACCTCGACGGTGTCGCCGACCGACTTGAGCCACCGGGTCACGGTGCCCTCGGTGACGGACTCGCCGAGCGCGGGGAGCTTGATCTCCTCGCCGCCCTCGGAGGACTGGGGCGCGGGAGCGGCCTGCTGGGCCGGGGCGGGCTCGGCGGGGGCCTCCTGCGCGGCGGGCTGCGCCGGCTC
>NZ_BJNZ01000030.1 GCF_006539945.1 Cellulosimicrobium cellulans
CGGGTCCGGGCGACGCGCACGTCGACCCGGCGCCGTCGGGCGAGGCCGCCGACCCGGCGCCGAACGTGACGCCCGCCCCCGCCCCGGCGTCCGCCGCTGCGGTCCCGCCCGGGCCGGGCGCGATCTCCGCGGAGGGCGCCGCCGTCGTCGAGCGGACCAACGCGGAGCGTGCCGCGGCGGGCTGCGGCCCGCTCGTCGTCGACGAGCGCCTCACGGCCGCGGCGCAGCTCCACAGCGAGGACATGCTCGCGCAGGGCTACTTCGACCACACGAGCCTCGACGGCCGCTCGCCGTGGGACCGAGCGAAGGCCCAGGGCTACGCGAACCCGGGCGCGGAGAACATCGCGAAGGGTCAGGCGACGGCCGAGGACGTGGTGCGCGCGTGGATGGACTCGCCCGGGCACCGGGCGAACATCCTCGACTGCGACCTGCGCGAGATCGGCGTCGGGCACGCGGACCGGGTGTGGACCCAGCTCTTCGGCTGGGGCTGAGCGTGCACCGCGGCCGCTACCCGGTTCAGAGGAGGGACGACTCCCCGGCCGCGCGAGCCTCGCGGTCGAGCAGGCTGCGCTTGACCTCCAGGCCGTAGCGGAACCCGCCGAGGCTGCCGTCCGTGCGGAGCACGCGGTGGCACGGCACGAACAGTGCGGCCGCGTTCATTGCGCACGCGCCCGCGGCGGCGCGCACGGCGGCGGGCCGTCCCGACAGCTCGGCGTAGCGCGTGTAGGTGACGGGGTCGCCCGGCTCGACCGTGCGCAGCACGTCCCACGCGTGCGCGCGGTAGGGCCCGGAGACCTGGCGCACGGGCACGGCGTCGATCGCGTGCACGTCGCCCGCGTAGTACGCCCGGACCGCGGCGACGGCCGGGACGACGGCGGGTGCGTCGTCGGGCACCTGCGAGACGTCCGTGGGGCGCAGGTCGGGGTGGACGAGCGCGACGAGCGCCGCGGGCTCGGCCGTCCAGCCGGAGGCGAGGACGGTTCCGTCGGGGTCGACGACGACCGTGAACGGGCCGTCGGGCGTGGCGACCGTCGTGGTGACGGCCGTTCCGGTGGTGGTCGTCGCGGGGGCGGTGGCTGTGGTGGTCACGAGGTCTCCTTCGTGGGGGCGGACGAGGGTCGGGGGGTCGCGGCGCGCCAGAGGTGCATCGCGGCGTACGAGCGCCACGGCGCCCAGCGCTCCGCGTGCGCGACGAGCACGCGCCGGTCGTCGGGCAGGCCGAGCGCCGCGGCACCCGCGCGCAGGGCGAGGTCGCCGTCGAGCAGGACGTCCGGGTCGTGCAGGACGCGCATCGCGACGTACCCGGACGTCCAGGGGCCGACGCCGGGCATCGCCTCGAGCGCCGCGCGCTGGGCGACGGGGTCGTCGGCGGGGGAGAGCGCGAGCGACCCGTCGGCGAGCGCGCGCGCGACCCCGAGGATCGCGGCCGTGCGGCGCGCGGGCCCGCGCACGTGGTCGGCCCCGCCCTCGGCGAGCTGCGTCGGCGTCGGGAAGAGGCGGGCCGGCCCGAACCGCGACGCGAACGGCGTGCCGAGCGCGACCGCGAGCCGCGACAGGTGCGTGCGCGCGGCGGCGACGGAGATCTGCTGCCCCACGAGCGCGCGGACGAGGATCTCCGTCGCGTCCACCGCGCCCGGGACGCGGACACCGGGCACGGCGCGCACCGACGCGGCGAGCGCCGGGTCGGTGGCGAGGGCCGCGTCCACGGCCGCGGGGTCGGCGTCGAGGTCGAACAGGCGGCGGACCCGGGCGATCGCCGCGGGCAGGTCGGCCACGGACGTGAGCTCGAGCTCGACGTGGAACCGCGCCGCGCCGCGGGTGCTCCCCGGCGGGGGTCCGTACGTCGCACGGAACGCGCCCGGGCCGTGCGGCAGCGCGAGCGTGCGCGCGTACGAGAGGACGGGTCCGGCGAGGTCCGCCACCTCGACGCCGTCGACGGCGCGCGCGGCGAGGAACGCGAACACGCCGCGCGCGTCGAAGGGCTCGCGCAGGGGAAGCGTGAGGTCGAGCACCGCGGTGGTGCCGGCGTCGTCCCCGACGGCGCCCGCGTCGTCGGGGCTGAGGACGGCACCACCCGACCCGGCGCCGCCGCGGGGAGGGGCTGAGCGGTCGGGCCGCGCACGACGGCGCAGCTCGCTCGGCGTCGTGTCGAAGACCTCGATGATCGTGTCGTTGAACTGCCGGACGCTGCCGAACCCCGCGGCGAACGCGACGTCGGCGAGGCGGAGGTCGGTGCCCGTGAGCAGGGCGCGCGCGGTCTGGGCGCGCAGCGCGCGGGCGAGAGCGACCGGGCCGGCGCCCAGCTCCGCGACGAGCACGCGGTGCACGTGCCGGGCCGAGTACCCGAGGTGGGCGGCGAGGCCGTCGACGCCCTCGCGGTCCACGACACCGTCGGCGACGAGGCGCATCGCGCGGGCGGAGAGGTCGTGCCCGAGGTCCCAGCTCGGCGTGCCGGGCACCGCCTCGGGGAGGCAGCGCTTGCACGCGCGGTAGCCGGCCTCGTGCGCGGCCGCGGACGTGAGGTAGAACGTGACGTTCTCCGGCTTGGGCGTGCGCGCGGGGCACGACGGGCGGCAGTAGATGCCCGTGCTGCTCACGGCGGTGATGAACTGGCCGTCGAACCGTCGGTCACGCGACGCGATGGCACGGTAGCGCTCCGCGAACACGGGGTCCGCAACCGCGCGGGGAGTCGCGAGGGTCGTCGTCATGACTCGATCCTCACCCCGCGGACCCTCCCGTGGCTAGCGGGATTCGGACACGACGGTGGGGGCCGTCAGACGCGGGCGTCGAGCCAGTCGAGGACCTCCCGCAGGTAGGTCGACCGCGCGGGCTCGGGGGAGAGGGCGAGGTCGTGCGCGCCGCCCTCGACCCTGACGACCGTGACGTCGTCGCCGAGCCGCTCGGCACGCGAGGTGATGTGGCCGACGTCGAGCACGCTGTCGGTCGTGAGCAGCGCGTCGTGCCAGCCGGACGCCGGGCCGCTGCGCGCGGACGCCAGCACCAGGACCGGGCAGTCGACGTGCAGCCCGCGCCCGACGCGCGCGTGCGCGCGCCGCACGGCCCGGACGAACCCCGCCCGCGCGGGGAAGCCCTCGATCGGCTTCCAGGCGAGGTCGAAGTCCCACTCGCCGCCCGTGCTCGAGTGCAGCGCCTCCACCCAGTGCGGGTCCAGCGCGCCCACGACGAGCCGCGGCGCGAACCGACCGACGACGTCGATCACCCACGTCACCGGCCCGCGGAACACCCACGGCTTGTTGAGCTCGAACCACGGGCTGTTGAGCACGAGCGCCGCGAGCCGGCCAGGCCGCGCGTCCGCCCACAGGCTGGCGACGAGGCCGCCCGTCGAGTGCCCGAGCACGACGAGCCGCTCGTGCCCCTCGGCCCGGATCGCCCGCGCGGCCGCGTCGAGGTCGCGGGCGTAGACGGCGAGGTCGGTGACGAAGTTGGGGTCGTCGTCGGGCCGCGACGGCGCGCCCGAGCCGCGGCCGATCGAGCGCCCGTAGCCCCGCAGGTCGAGCGCGTAGAACCGGTAGCCCCGCGCCTCGACCGCCTCGGCGACATGGGTCTGGAAGAAGTAGTCGATGAACCCGTGCACGTACAGCACCGCGGGCCGGTCGCCCGAGGGCGCCGGGGCGTCGCGCCGCACCAGGGTCGCGACCGCGCCGTCCGGCAGGTCGAGGTCGCGGGCCACCCAGTCCTCGCCCAGCACGTCCGTGCGCCACACCGGCGTCTGCGTCTCGGCCATCCGCGTCTCCTGTCCTCGCCCCACCACGTGTCAGCAGATTCTCGCGCCTCGGCGCGATCGCTCGGCGACAACGCGCGGGTGCGGGGTAGCGTGGCGCGCGTGACGAGCGAGATCATCGCCCGCGTCGACGACGGCGTCGGGCACCTCACCCTGGACCGTCCCCGCGCGCTCAACGCCCTCGGCTACGCCATGCTCGGCGAGATCGCCGACGTGCTGGAGGAGTGGCGCGTCGACCCGACCGTGCGCCTCGTGCTGCTCGACGGCGCGGGCGACCGCGGCCTGTGCGCGGGCGGCGACGTCCGGGAGCTCCACGCGTCGATCGTGGCCGGCCGTCAGGCCGACGCGCGCCGGTACTTCCGGCGCGAGTACGCCGTCGACGCGGCGCTCGCGGAGCTGCCCGTGCCCGTCGTGACGATCATGGACGGCATCACCATGGGCGGCGGCGTCGGTCTCGCCGCGCACGCGCCGGTCCGCGTCGTCACCGAGCGGTCGCGCGTCGCCATGCCGGAGACGCGGATCGGCTTCACGCCCGACGTCGGCGGCTCCTGGCTCCTGGCCCGCGCACCCGGGCGACTCGGGGAGCTGCTCGCGCTCGGCGCCGTGACGATGGACGCCGCCGACGCGATCTTCGCCGGGCTCGCCGACCACTACGTGCCGAGCGAGCGCCTGCCCGTGCTCGTGGCCGACCTCGCGGCGCTCGCGACCGCCGGCGTCGACCCGCTCGACGTCGAGGACGTGCGAGAGGTCGTGCGCCGCCACGCCCTGCCCGCACCCGTCTCGCGCCTCGTCGCCCGGCGGGCGGCGGCCGACGCCGCGTACGCGGCGGACGACGTGCCCGAGATCGTGGCGCGGCTGCGCGCAGCCGCCCGCGACGGGGACGAGCAGTCGGGCGCCGAGGCCGACGAGCTCGAGCGGCTCTCGCCCACCGCGGTCACCGTCGCGCTCGCTGCCGTGCGTAGCGCGCGCCACCTCCCAGACCTGCGCGCCGCGCTGGAGCAGGAGTACGGGCTCGTCTCGTGGTTCGTCGACACGCAGCCGGACCTCGTCGAGGGCGTCCGCGCGCAGGTGGTCGACAAGGACCGGGACCCGTCGTGGCGACCGGCCACGCTCGCCGAGGTCGACCCGGGCCTCGGCGCGGAGGCGCTCGCGTACGTGCCGGCGGAGGCGCTGTGGGACGACGCCCTGAGCCCGCGACTGGCGCGCCGCGCGGTCGAGGCCGTGGTCCGCCGGTTCAGCGAGGAGGAGCCGACGCCGGACGAGCTGGCGGAGGCGAGCGACGACCTCGTGGTGGAGCTCGTCCAGCGGCACGACGGCGGCGGCACGGTCGTGCACCTCGCGGACTCGTGCGGCGAGCACTTCCTCGACGGGTACTGGCCCGCGGTGCGGTTCGACGCCGTGGGCGACGTCGTCGAGGTCACCGTCGAGTCCTGAGACGACCGCGCCGTTCGACGGGCCCGCGACGCACGACGGCCCGCCCCGGACTCCGGGGCGGGCCGTCGACGGGTGGTGCTGGGGTCACTCGGGCGGGGGGCGCAGCCGCGTCGCGTCGTCGATCTCGTCGTCGGGTCCGCCCGGTGCCGGGGGCCCGTCCGGGCCGGGGCCGGGCTGCGGCGGGAGCGGCTGGGTCGGTGCCGGCTGCTGGTGCGGCGGCAGCGGCTGGGTCGCGCCCGGCGGGACGGGCGGCTGCGCGGGGAGCGGCGTCGTCGGCGACGACTGCGGGTGCGGCGCGCCGGGAGGGGCGTACGGGGCCGCGCCGGGGTAGCCGCCCTGCGGCTGCGGCGGTGCCGGCGGCTGCGCGCCGTACTGGCCCGGCGCCGGAGGCTGTGCCCCGTAGCCCTGCGGCGCACCCGGCTGCCCGGGGTAGGCGCCCGGCTGCTGACCCGGGTACGCGCCCGGCTGCTGGCCCGGGTAGCCGCCCTGCTGGCCCTGCTGGCCCGGGTAGGCGCCGGGCTGGCCCTGCTGGCCGGGGTAGGCACCGGGCTGGCCCGGCTGCTGTCCGGGGTAACCACCCTGCTGGCCCGGGTACTGGCCCTGGGGCTGACCGGGGTACTGGCCGGGCTGACCCGGGTAGCCGCCCTGCTGGAAGCCGGCGGCCTGGCCGTCCTGCGTGCCCGGCTTGGAGCGGAGCACGAGCCAGAGCACGAGGCCGATGATGCCGAGCAGCACGACGCCGCCGATCACGAACCAGAGCCAGGCCAGGGAGCCGGAGTCCGAGGCGTCGCCCGCGCTGTCGCCGCCGTCCGGAGCGGTGGCGCCGTCCGAGTCGCCGGTGGCCTCGTCCGAGCCCTCGTCGCCCGACCCTGCAGCGCCGCCCGCGACGGCCGAGCCGCGCGCCGTCATCTCGTTGACCTCGCCGACGACCGGCGTCCAGGTCACCGTGTTGCCGTCGACCTCGCCGTTGGACTCGGCGACCTCACCGGGGAAGGTGATGGAGATCTTGATGTCGAGGCTGTCCATCATCTGCTGCGTGAGCTCGTCGCTCGTCGCGTCACCCGTGTCGGGGTTGAACTCCTCGCCGGTCATGTCCATCGACCCGCTCACCACGTACTCGTCACCCTCGCGCGCGACCGAGATCGAGTCGGCCCCGGCGGACGAGAGCTGCGAGATGGGCTGGTCCGCGTACGTGATCTTGGTGCCCGTGTACCCGTCCTGGGCGTACGGCTCCTGGGTCGCGCCCTCGGGGAGCTCGGACTCCATCTCGGAGCCCATCTGGTCCCACAGCTCCTGCGGGTCCGACCCCATCGACGTGGCGAGCTCGTCGCTGAACGCCATGACGACGCTGCCGTCGAACGTGTCGTCCTCGTTGAGGGTGAGGGCCATGTCCATCCTCATGCACCCCGCGAGGAAGAGTGCGAGGGTGGCGAAGAGGGCAGCGAGGCCGAGTCGTCTGCGCAAGGGTGAGGAGTTCACTGACCCAGCATGTCGCGGATCGTCGCCCGAGGCGAGGGTCGATGCCGATTTGAGACGGAATGCGGCCGGGAGTTCATCCGCTCCGGACGACGGACCACGGGGAGGTCGGGCGCGAGGCTGACGAAGGAAGTTGAGCGGAATACACTCAACTTCGGAGTCGTTCCACTGGTCAGACCATCTTTCGAGCACCCCACCGGAGCACCTATGGAAACGAAGTTCACCACGATGTCGCAGCAGGCGATCGGCGAGGCGATCCAGACCGCGTCGGCCGCCGGCAACCCCCAGCTCGAGCCCACCCACCTCCTCGCGGCGCTGCTCACGCAGGAGGGCGGGGTCGCCGTCGGGCTGCTCGACGCCGTCGGCGCGGACAAGCAGGCCGTCGGTCAGAAGGTCCGCGCCGCGCTCGTCGCACTGCCCACCGCGAGCGGCTCCGCCGTCGCGCAGCCGACGCCGTCGCGCGCCACGTCCACGGCGCTCGACAACGCCGCGAAGGAGGCGCAGGCCCTCGGTGACGAGTACGTCTCCACCGAGCACCTGCTGCTCGGCATCGCCGCGGGATCGTCGCAGGCCGCGACGATCCTCCAGCAGGCCGGCGCGACCGCCGACGCGCTGCGCTCGGCGCTGCCCGCCGTGCGCGGGAGCGCCCGCGTCACGAGCCCCAACCCCGAGGGCACGTACAAGGCGCTCGAGCAGTACGGCACCGATCTCACGGCCGCGGCCGCCGAGGGCAAGCTCGACCCCGTGATCGGTCGCGACTCCGAGATCCGGCGCGTCGTGCAGGTGCTGAGCCGCCGTACCAAGAACAACCCCGTCCTCATCGGCGAGCCCGGCGTCGGCAAGACGGCCGTCGTCGAGGGCCTCGCCCAGCGCATCGTCGCGGGCGACGTCCCGACGTCGCTCCAGGGCAAGCGCCTCGTGTCTCTCGACCTCGCGAGCATGGTCGCGGGCGCGAAGTACCGCGGCGAGTTCGAGGAGCGCCTCAAGGCCGTCCTGGAGGAGATCCGGTCCTCCGACGGCGAGGTCGTCACGTTCATCGACGAGCTGCACACCGTCGTCGGGGCGGGCGCGGGCGGCGAGGGCGCCATGGACGCCGGGAACATGCTCAAGCCCATGCTCGCGCGCGGCGAGCTGCGCCTCGTCGGGGCGACCACGCTCGACGAGTACCGCGAGTACATCGAGAAGGACCCGGCCCTGGAGCGCCGCTTCCAGCAGGTCTTCGTCGGCGAGCCCTCCGTCGAGGACACGGTCGCGATCCTGCGCGGGCTCAAGGAGCGGTACGAGGCGCACCACAAGGTGACGATCGCCGACTCGGCCCTCGTCGCCGCGGCGTCGCTCTCCGACCGGTACATCACCGGTCGCCAGCTCCCGGACAAGGCGATCGACCTCGTCGACGAGGCGGCGTCGCGCCTGCGCATGGAGCTCGACTCGTCGCCGATCGAGATCGACGAGCTCCAGCGCGCGGTCACGCGCCTCGAGATGGAGGAGGTCGTGCTGTCCGAGTCGACCGACCCCGCGTCGCTCGAGCGGCTCGAGAAGCTGCGCGCCGACCTCGCGGACCGTCGTGAGGAGCTCGCCGCGCTCACCGCGCGCTGGGAGGCCGAGAAGGCGGGCCACAACCGCGTCGGGGACCTGCGCGCGAAGCTCGACGAGCTCCGCGTCCAGGTCGAGCGCGCGATCCGCGAGGGCGACCTCGAGACCGCGGGCCGCCTCCAGTACGGCGAGATCCCGCAGCTCCAGCGTGAGCTCGACGCGGCCGAGGCCGAGGAGCAGGCCGACGACGCGTTCGCCGCGTCCGGTCCCGAGGCCGCGCCGATGATCGCCGACAAGGTCGGTGCGGACGAGATCGCGGAGGTCGTGTCCGCGTGGACGGGCATCCCCGCGGGCCGCATGCTCCAGGGCGAGAGCGAGAAGCTCCTGCACATGGAGGACGTCATCGGGGAGCGCCTCATCGGCCAGCAGGCGGCCGTCCGCTCGGTCTCCGACGCCGTCCGTCGCTCGCGCGCGGGCGTCGCCGACCCGGACCGTCCCACGGGCTCGTTCCTGTTCCTCGGCCCCACGGGGGTCGGCAAGACGGAGCTCGCGAAGTCGCTCGCGGACTTCCTCTTCGACGACGAGCGCGCCATGGTGCGCATCGACATGTCGGAGTACTCCGAGAAGCACTCGGTGGCCCGCCTCGTCGGCGCGCCCCCGGGGTACGTCGGCTACGAGGAGGGCGGTCAGCTCACCGAGGCGGTGCGGCGCCGTCCGTACTCGGTCGTGCTGCTCGACGAGGTCGAGAAGGCGCACCCGGAGGTCTTCGACATCCTCCTGCAGGTGCTCGACGACGGCCGCCTCACCGACGGCCAGGGCCGCACGGTCGACTTCCGCAACGTCATCCTCGTGCTCACGTCGAACCTCGGGTCGCAGTTCCTCGTCGACCCGATGCTCGACGACGCGGCGAAGCGCGAGGCCGTGATGAGCACGGTGCGGTCGAGCTTCAAGCCGGAGTTCCTCAACCGCCTCGACGACGTCATCGTGTTCGAGCCGCTGACGATCGAGGAGCTGGGCCGGATCGTCGACATCCAGGTCGCCGCGCTCGGTCGGCGCCTCGCGGACCGGCGGATCACGCTCGACGTCACGACGGCCGCTCGCGAGTGGCTCGCGCTCGAGGGCTTCGACCCCGCGTACGGGGCGCGTCCGCTGCGCCGCCTCGTGCAGCGCGAGATCGGCGACCGCCTCGCGCGGATGCTGCTCTCGGGCGACGTCGCCGACGGCGACGTGGTGCGCGTCGACCGCGACCCCGAGGCCGAGGGGCTGACCCTCGGGACCGAGATCCTCACGGCCTGACGCGCAGCCCTGCCGACCCCGGGTCGTGCCGTCGTCGGTGGTCCCGACGACGGCACGACCCGGGGTCCTGCCGTCCGGCCGGGCTGCGGCACCACCGCGTACCGCGCGTCCTCACGACCTCCGGGACATACTCGGTCCGTGCCGACCGACGAGACGACCAGCCCTGCACCCACCGCCCCGCAGCGGCCCGACGACGCCCCTCGCCGTTCGGCCGTGATCGTCAACCCGAACCGGGTGGAGGGCCTGGACGCGTTGCGCGACCTCATCGTCGCGCGGCTCACCGAGGCGGGGTGGCCGGAGCCCGCATGGCTCGAGACGACCGCCGAGGACCCGGGCACGGGCCAGGCGCGGCAGGCCGTCGAGGACGGGGCCGAGGTGGTGTTCGTCAGCGGCGGCGACGGCACGGTGCGGGCCGTCGTCGAGGGGCTGGCAGGGACCGACGCCGCGCTCGCGATCCTCCCGGGCGGCACCGGGAACCTCCTCGCGGTGAACCTCGGCGTCCCGACCGACGCGGAGGAGGGCCTCCGGCTGGTCCTCGAGGGCGGTCGACGCACGATCGACGTCGGCCTCGCCGACGGGCAGACGTTCGCGATCATGGCGGGGATGGGGCTCGACGCCGCGATGATGCGCGACGCGCCGACGGCACTCAAGGCGAAGGCCGGGTCCGTCGCGTACGTCTTCTCCGCGCTCAAGCACCTCGCCGACGACGAGATGCACGTCGAGGTGACCGTCGACGGGCAGACACGGCGGCGGCGTGCGCGCACGGTCGTGATCGGCAACGTGGGGCGCCTCCAGGCCGGGACGAACCTCCTGCCGGACGCCGAGCCGGACAACGGGCAGCTCGAGGTCGCGATCATCGCGCCCCGCAACCTCCAGCACTGGGTCCAGCTCCTGTGGGGAGTCGTGCGAGGCAAGAGCCGCGTGCCGAGCCGCGAGGTCGTGCGCGGCCGCGAGGTCTCCGTGGTCTCCGACCGGACGCAGCCCCGCCAGCTCGACGGCGACGTGATCGAGCCGGCCGAGAGGCTCGACGTCAGCGTGCGGCCGCAGGCGCTGCGCGTGTGCGTGTACCAGCCGGACGAGTCGGAGGACCTCACGCGGGGCGCGCTCTGAGCCCGGCGCCGACCGTCGCAGCCGCGGACGTCCCTGTCGCCGGACCCCGCGCTTCGACAGGATGGGCGCATGACCGCTCCCCAGCCTGGCCCCGAGACCTGGTCCGCACCCGCCCCCTACGGCTCGAGCTCGCCGGCCTCGGCCCCTGGTGCGCGCCGCTCGCCGCTCGCCGTCGTGGCCTTCGTCGCCGGGACCGCGACCGTCCTCGTCGGTGCGGTGTTCACGCTGGCCTTTCCGTTCGTGCTCTCGTCGTCGGGCTACTCGCCGTCGTCGGCCGGCGTGCTCCAGCTCGTCAACGGCATCCTCACGGGCCTCCTCGCGCTGGTCGCGACGGTCGCCGGCGCCGTCGCGCTCGGACGACGGCTGCCGGGCACGGCGCTCGCGGCGGCCGGCACGGCCCTCGGCGCGGCGGCGCTCCTGGGGGTCGTCCTCGGACTCGTGCAGGGTGCGCTCTACCAGGTCCTGTGACCTCTCCGACCGACCCGCGGCCCGGACCGGGCTCGTGCGTCGCCGGGAGCGGTGCCGCATCGTGCGCCGCGCGTCCGTCGTGAACGTGCAGCGCTGGGAGGCGCTGACGTTCCTCCACTGGCGCGCCGACCCTGGCGTCGTGCAGGGCTGGCTCCCGCCCGGCCTCAGCGTGCAGGAGGTCGGCGGGACGACGTGGCTCGGCGTGGTCCCGTTCGTCATGGCGGACGTCCGGGTCCCGCCCCTGCCCGCGCTCGGCGCGTGGTCGACGTTCCCCGAGCTCAACGTCCGCGTGTACGTGCGTGACCGCACGGGCACCGAGGGTGTGTGGTTCCTCGGCCTGTGGGCCACGTCGCGCGCGTTCGTCGCCGCGACGCGCGCGGCGGGCGTCCCGTACCACCCGGCCGGCGCGGTGGTGCAGGCGGGCGGCGACCGCTCCGGCCCGCCCTCTGCGGTGCGCTACCGGTTCCGCTCGGCGGGTCGAGGACCCCTGCGCGTCCCGCACGAGCACCCGGGGCTGCGCGACCTCACCTTCCGCGCCGAGGTGCGCGCGCACGAGGAGGTCGACGCGTCGTCGGGCCTCGTGCGGTGGCTCACCGCGCGCTGGAACGCGTACGGCGTGCGGGCCGGGCGGCTGTGGCGGTTCCCGGTCGTGCACGAGCCGTGGACGGTGCGGCGCGGCACGCTCGCCGCGCTCGACACTGACCTGCTCGACCGACTCGGGCTGGGGCACGCCGACCCGGAGCTCGTGCACGTGGCCGCGCCGGTGCACGCACGGTTCGCGGTGCCGCGGCCCGTCCGCTGACGTCAGCCGGCCGGGTCGACGACCCCGTGCCGGAACGCCCAGACGACGAGCTGCACGCGGTCGCGCGCCC
Organism: Cellulosimicrobium cellulans; assembly: GCF_006539945.1. Taxonomy (GTDB): domain Bacteria; phylum Actinomycetota; class Actinomycetes; order Actinomycetales; family Cellulomonadaceae; genus Cellulosimicrobium; species Cellulosimicrobium cellulans. The sequence continues at coordinate 11,932 of NZ_BJNZ01000030.1, forward strand.
CGGTCTTGGTCATGGCCCGGCTCAGGTGCGACTTCACGGTGCTGGGCTCGAGGAACAGGGCCGTCGCGATCTCCGCGTTGGACGACCCTCGGCACAGCAGGTCGACGATGTCGAGCTCGCGCGGGGTGAGGAGCGCGGCCGCGTCGTCGTCCCGGGAGACGGGCGCGCGGCGGCGCGCGAGCTCGCCGATGACCCGCCGCGTGAGGGACTGGTCGACCAGGCCGTCGCCCGCCGCCACGCGGCGCACGGCGTCGACGAGCACGTCGGGCTCGGCGTCCTTGAGCAGGAACCCGCTCGCCCCGGCCTCCAGGGCGCCGAACACGTAGTCGTCGAGGTCGAACGTGCTCACCACGAGCACGGGCACCGGGTCGACGACGTCCGGCCCGGCGAGCGCGCGCGTGGCCGTGATCCCGTCGCCGCCGGGCATGCGCACGTCCATGCACACGACGTCGGGCTGCTCGCGCCGCGCGACGCGGACGGCGTCGGCGCCGTTCGAGGCCTCGCCGACGACCTCGATCCCCTCGCTCTCGAGGATGACGGTGAACCCGGCGCGGACGACGGCCTGGTCGTCCACGAGCACGACGCGCGTCACGAGACCTCCTGGTCGACGGTGCGGGAGTCGCGTGCGGGTGCGCGCGGCACGGTGAGGCGCACGAGCCACGCCCCGTCCGGGGCGCGCCGCGCGTCGAGCGAGCCGCCGAGCACGGCCGCCCGCTCGCGCATGCCCACGAGCCCGTGGCCGGTCTGCGGGTCGGCGGCCGGCACCGTGCCCGCCGCCGGGTTGCGCACGGTGAGGACGAGGTCCGCGGCCGACCACGCGAACCGCACGGCCACGGGCCGGCCCGGCGCGTGCCGGCGGGCGTTGGCGAGCGCCTCCTGGAGCACGCGGTAGACGGCGATCTGGGTGCTCGGCGTCGGTTCCCACGGGCTGCCGTCGGTCGCGACCGTGACGACGGTGCCCGCGGAGCGCGCCGTGTCGAGGAGGGCCGGGACCTCCGCGAGCGTCGGCTGCGGCGCCTCGCGCTCCGCGCCGTCCTCGTCGTCGGGGCCTCGCAGGATGCCGACCACGAGGCGCAGGTCGTCGAGCGTCTCGCGCCCCTGCGCGCGGATCCAGCGCACCGACTCCTTGGCGCGCTCGGGATCGGCGTCGACGAGCCGCTCCGCGGCCGACGCCTGGACCACGATGCCCGAGAGGTGGTGGGCCGCGACGTCGTGCAGCTCGCGCGCCATGCGCGCCCGCTCCTCGAGGACCGCCTGGGCGGCGAGCGCCTCGCGCTCGCGCTCGGCACGGAGCACCCGGTCGCGCAGCTCGGTCACGAGCTCGCGGCGCGTCGCGACGTACGAGCCGACGAGCGCCGCGCCGACGAACGTGAGCAGCGCGGAGAGCAGCGCGCCGCCCACCTGGAGCGCGTGCTGCGCGGGCCCCGCCGCGGCGGGGACGGCGAACCCTCCGAGCGCGAAGACGAGCACGACCTGCGCGGCCGCCGCGGCCGCGGGCGCGGCCAGCCGCGCGCGACGTGGTGCGTACGCCCCGGCGGAGTAGGCGGCGACGAGGGTCGCCGGGGCCTGGAAGCCGACGTACGGGGGCAGGAGCACCGTGATGGCGACCTGGGCCGCCACGGCGAGCGCGAGGCACGCCAGCGGTGCCCGACGGCGGAACGTCAGGGTCGCCGCCTGGAGCACGACGAGCGCGAGCACGGTCGCGCGCGCGCCCGGGGTGACGATCGCGGCCCCCTGCCCGGCACCGAACGTGGCGCCGACCTCCGACGCGAGCACGCGCTCGATGCCGAGGAACAGCACGACGGTCGCGACGGCGACGACCCCGGCGAGCACGGCGTCGCGACCGGTGTCGGTGCGCACGCCGACCCGGTCGAGCGCGCGGCGCAGGGCCTCGGTCACGATCTCCTCCAGGGGACGACGGGTACAGGACGACGGGTACAGGACGACGGGCACGGACGGTCGGGGCAGCAGGCCTGCCCACCCTACGGGGGCGGACCGCGAGGTGGAGCCGTGGTACCGCGAGGTAGAGCCGTGGTCTCCGGGAGGGGGTGACCACGCCTCTACCTCGCGGTACCAGGCCTCTACCTCGGCGGTCGTCAGACCAGGTCGCGTCGCTGGAGCGTGAGGGCGCCGCCCCCGAGGAGCACCGCGACCCAGGCGACCAGTCCCGCGAGCGCGGCGAGCGTCCCCAGCGGTGCGGCACCACCCAGGAGCGCCGCGCCGGACTGCCCTGTCGAGGCGAGGGCGCCGAGGCCCAGGGGCAGCCACTCCGCCGCGGCGGACTCGCCGCCCGACAGCAGGGTGACGGCGCCCCGGACGACGGGCTCGGCGAGCGCGAGCGCCGCGACGGTCACGACGGCGGCCACCTGGCCGCGCACGAGCGTCCCGATCCCCAGCCCGAACCAGGTGAGGAGGACGAGGACCGCGAGGCCGCGCGCCCACACGCCGAGGACCTCGCCCGGACCGAGCGCGAGCGTCGCACCCGGGGTCGCGACGATCGCGACGGTGAGGCCCAGTGCGCCGACCACGGCGAGCACCACGCCCACCCCGAGGGCGACGGTCGCGGTCGCACCGGCCTTGGCCGCGAGGATGCGCAGCCGCGACGGCTGGACGAGCGCCGTCGGCACGATGCCGCCCGTGCGGAAGTCCGTCGTCACGGCGAGCACGCCGAGCAGGAGCATGCACAGGGTCGCGACGCCGACCGACCCCGAGCCGTTGAGCCCGTTGCCGAGCAGGTCGAGCATGCCGCGCTGGAACGCCGGCTGGGCGGCGTCGGTGAGCGCGCCGAGGTCGGGGGCCAGGTCCTCGAACATCTCGGGCGACGCCTGGAACCCGACGGTCGAGCCGCCGCCGAGCGCCTCGGTGCCCCGCAGGATCGTGGGCAGCAGGAGGGTGAAGGCCTGGACGACGAGCATCCCGGCGACGGCGACGGCCGCGACGACCCACGTCGCGCGGGTCGTGCGGAGCTTGAGCATCTCGGCGCGGTACATCAGCGCACCCCTTCGGTCGTGGCGGTCAGGTCGAGGTAGAAGTCCTCCAAGGACTCCCCACGGAGCAGGTCGTCCAGCGGCCCGTCGGCGACCACACGGCCCTGCCCGACGACGACCAGGTCGTCCGCGACCTGCCGCACCTCGGACAGCACGTGGCTCGCGAGGAGCACGGTGCCTCCGTCGTCGGCGAACGCGCGCACCAGGTCGCGCAGCCAGCGCATGCCCGCCGGGTCGAGGCCGTTGGCGGGCTCGTCGAGCACGAGCACCTCCGGGTCGCCGAGCAGCGCGGCGGCGATGCCGATGCGCTGCCGCATCCCGAGCGAGTAGGTGCGCACGCGCCGGTCGGCGGCGGGCGTCATGCCGACCAGCGCGAGCACGTCGTCGACGCGCCCCGGCGGGATCCGGCCCGCGGCGGCGAGCACGCGCAGGTGGTCGCGGCCCGTGCGCCCGGGGTGGAGGCCGCCGGCGTCGAGCAGGGCGCCGACGGTGCGGGCGGGGTGCGTCAGGTCCGCGAACGCGCGCCCGTCGAACGTCGCGCTCCCCGCGGTCGCCGCGGCCAGCCCCAGCAGGACGTGCAGCGTCGTCGACTTCCCCGCGCCGTTCGGCCCGAGCAGGCCGACGACGCGGCCCGGCGCCGCCGTGAACGTCACGTCGTGCACGGCGTCGAACGCCCCGTAGGTCTTGCGCAGCCCGGAGACGTGGATGGTGGTCATGCCGGTCCCTTCCTCGATGCGTCCCGCACGGGCCTCCCGTGCGGTGCCCCACCAGGCTGTCGCGCGGGCGGTCCCCGGGTCTTGCGGCGCAGGGGGGAACCTGCGTTGCGACCTTCGTCGCAACCGGGTCGGCCCGGACGTGGACCCGAGCCGTCCGGCGCGGCGTCGTCGCAGGTGAGGGCGCCGGGCGTGACATCGGGCCGGGCGATGGGGCAGGGTGGACGTCCACCCGACCGTCCTGGCGGGCAGCGCCACGCGTCGTCCGCCCGTCCTCGACCGCACTGGAAGGAGGCGACGTGCGCCGACGTCATGGCCCGACCGGTTCCCCGGAGGACGCCCGCGTCGCCCCGACGACGCCCGTGGAGCGCCGCGCCGCCACGCCGTGGGTCACGGTCGCCGCGGGTGCGGGCGCGGTCACCCTCGTCGTGGCGGTGGCCGGGATGGTGGGCGCCGCGACCGGAGGTGGCGAGGCCGTCGTCGTCGGTGCCTCGGCCGACGGCGGGACCGCCGTCGAGGACGGCGTCCCGGCCGTCACGCCCCGCCCCGACGCGCCCCGCCCCGAGGTGACGCGCATCCCGCCGCCGGACCACACGCACGACCCGGCGGACGGCGCCGACCCCGTGACGACGCCGGCACCCCGACCGTCGGCGGGCGGGACGGACGCGCCGCCCCCGTCGGCCGGACCCGCGCCGACCACCGAGCCCTCCGCCGCGCCGAGCGGCACCGCGCCGGAGCCCGCGCCGACGACCCCGGCACCCACGACGCAGCCCGACGAGGCGTCCGTCTCCTGGGTCCAGGAACGCCTCCGCGTGCACGGCGCGGACGTGGCGGTCACCGGCACGCTGGACGAGGCGACCCGGGCAGCGCTGCGCGCCTTCCAGGAGGCGAACGGCCTTCCCGGCGACGGCGCCGTGACCGCCGCGACGGCCGAGGCGCTCGCGGCCGCACCGGAGGGCGGCGACGAGGAGTCCACGGACCCGGGCGGGACCGCTCCGACCGAGCCCGCACCGCCGTCGTCCACGGACCGGCCGTCGGGCACCGTGCCGGGGCCGACCCCGAGCACCGGGGACCAGGCCGAGGCCACGCTCGCGCCGGCGTCCTGAGCGCCGCGGACCGGGCCGGGCGGGTGAAAGCCGGCGGGCGGGCACCGGGGACCTGTCGCGGTCGGTAGGGTTTTCCCTCTCGGACGACGGACGGAGCAGGACCCATGACGAGCGCGGCCCTCGGCGCCGGCCACGACCGTGGCGCTCCCCGTCGCACCACGAGCCCTGACCCCGGGCGCGGGTACGCGAAGGGTCGCGCCAAGCGCGAGGAGATCCTCCAGGCCGCGATCGTGCTCTTCGGTGAGGTCGGTTTCCACGCCGCCTCGCTGCGCGAGCTGGCGTCGCGCGTGGGCATGTCGCACCCCGGACTGCTCCACCACTTCCCGACCAAGGTCGCGCTCCTCGAGGCGGTGCTCGACCACCGCGACGCCGTCGACCACGCGGACCTCGAGGACGACCTCGCGCGCGGCACGGACTACGTCGACGCCCTCGTGCGCCTGGTCGAGCGCAACGCCCTCCGACGGCACATCGTCGAGCTGTTCACGGCGCTGGCGGCCGAGGCGACGTCCCCGGACCACCCGGCGCACGAGTTCTTCGTCCGCAGGTACGAGTGGGCGGTCGCGCGGACGGGCGAGCACCTCGCCCGCCGGGCGCGCGCGGGTGCCCTGCGGGACGGGGTCGACCCGTCCGTCGCCGCGCGGCAGATCGTCGCGCTCATGGACGGGCTCCAGGTCCAGTGGCTCCTGTCGCTCGACCGCCCCCGGTCCGAGCGCGTCGACATGGCCGCCGACCTGCGCGCCTACCTCCGGCTCGTCCTCGCCGAGGAGGCCCCCGCGCGCTGAGCGCGAGGACCTCCGGCCGGGCTCAGCCGAGCAGGTCGGCAGGGAGCGGGTCGGCCCCGGCGGCCAGGCACAGCCCCGTGCGGTCGCCGGCGCGCCAGGACGCCTCGGTCGGCGACCACACGACGAGCTCGACGCCCTCGGGCGCGTCGGCGCCCAGCACGTCGGGCGTGCACACGCGCGCGACGCGGCGGTCCACGGCCTGCTGACCGGGCCACACCTCGTCCGCGCCCAGGTCGGTCCGGGCGACGACCTGCGCCCGGTGCTCGTCCGCGCACGGCACGGCCCGCACCTGCGACACCTCGCCGTCGGGCGGCAGCTCGTCGAGGCAGGTGCCCAGCACGAGCTGGACCGCGTTGACCGTCTGCGGGGCGTCGACGTCGCCCGCGAGCGGCGTGCGCGCCTGCTCGCCCTGCCACCAGACGAGCGCGCCCGCGGTCCACGCGACCGTGACGACGGCGCCCACCACCATGCCGGCGACGGCGAGCCCACGACCGCGCGTGCCCCGAGACCGCACGCGGGAGAGCCCCGCGGCACCCAGCCCGATCCCCACGGGGCCGAGCACGACGCCCGCGGGCACGCTCGCCACGGCGAGCGGCTCGACGCGCGGCGGCGCGGGCTGCCACCCGGGCGCGTAGTACGTCTCCGGCGCGAAGCCCGGTTCGAGCGTGGCGGCCGGGGGCGGCACCGCGGTGCCCGACGGCACGGGGGCGTCCGGCGGGGCCGGGGTCGCCGCCGGCGGGGGCGGGACCGGGGCCGGCGGCCGGGGCGGGCCGGCCGGGCCGCCGGGCGGGGCGAAGAGGTCGTCGTCGGCCACGGCTACGAGTCGCTCAGGGTCGCGGCGAGCACGATGAGCATCGCGAACGCCGTGGCGACAGCCCCCACGACGATGCCGGTGACGGCGAAACCGCGCCCGCGGGTCCCGTCGCGCATCACCTGGTTGAGCGCGACGATCCCGAGGACGAGGCCGACGATCCCGGGGAAGCCCGCGCAGACCACGAGGCTCGCGATCGAGACGATCATCGACGCGAGCGCCAGCCCGTTCGTCCGCGGCGGCGCCGTGTACACGGACCCGTACGGGGGCGGGTAGGCGCCGTAGCCGGGAGACCCGGGGTAGGCGGACGGGTCGGGCGGCGGGTACCCGCCGCCGGGTGCGGAGCCGAAGGCCGGAGCGGAGCCCGGGCCGTAGGGCGACCCCTGCCCGACCGGAGCGGCGGGCGCGCCGTAGGGGGCTCCCGTCCCGGGCGCCGGCGTGCCCCGGTACCCGCCGCCGGCCCCGGACGGTGCGACGAAGCCGCCCTGCTCCGGCGCCGGGGCGTCGGCGGTGGCGTCGGTCGGCGGGTTGTACGGGGTGAGCGGCGGCTGGTGCGGGCGCGGGGCGGCGTACGGGTCGACGGGTTCGTCGGGCGACCCGTACGGCGGGACGGGGGGCGTGGTCATGGACACACCGTAGCGACGGGGCGGCGCGCCGTCCGCCGTATGAACAGGCTCTTGTAAGCGATCGCAAAAGTTGCTACATCTTGCAGCAACGGTACAGCCAGGGTGCGTCCTCCACGACGGCGGCACGCGGACCGGCGGCCGACGTCCCGGCACCGACGCCGGGACACGACACGGAGGATCACCGATGCGAACAACGAGGCTCGCAAGGTCGCGAGCACGCCTGGCGGGGGCCCTGGTCCTCGCCGTCGCACTGCCGGGGGCGGCCGGCCTGAGCGCCGTCGCGGCGCCGAGCGCGACGACCACGACGACGACCGCGACGGCCATGACGACCGTCTACTACCCCGAGCGCCCGGGCTGGACGGTGACCAACGTCCACTACGGCGTCGACGGCGCCGCCTGGACGGCGGTCCCGGGCGTCCCGATGGCGGACGCGTGCCCGGGCTGGCTGACGGCCGAGATCGACCTCGGCGCGGCGTCGGGGGTGCAGCTCACCTTCAACGACGGTGCCGGGACCTGGGACAACAACCGCGGCGCCAACTACCGGGCGGGCGCGGGGACCGTCGTCGTGCAGGACAGCGTGCTCACCGCGGGGGCGTCGCCGTGCGGCACCGACCCCACCGACCCGACAGACCCGACGGACCCTGCGGACACGACCGCGACGATCTACTACGCGACGTCGTGGGCCGCGCCGAAGATCCACTACCAGGTGGGCTCGGGCGCGTGGACCAGCGTCCCGGGCACGGCGATGACCGCGGCGTGCCCGGGCTGGTTCACGTACACCATCGACCTGGGCACCGCGAGCGGCGGCCAGGTCGTCTTCAACGACGGCGCCGGGCGGTGGGACAACAACGGCGGAGGCAACTACCGCTACACCGCGGGAGCGCAGACCGCCTCGGGCGGCGTCGTCGCGCCCGTCGCGCAGAGCCCGTGCGGCCCCGACGTCCCCGAGGAGCCGGACACGCAGGCGCCCAGCGTCCCGTCCGGGCTCGTCGCGACGGCCGACGGCGTGCGCGTGACGGTCACGTGGGACGCCGCGACGGACGACACGGCCGTCACCGGCTACACCCTCACCCGCACCGGAGGAGCGGGCCCGGTGACGCGGGACGTCACGACCCCGTCTGCGACGGACGTGGGACTGCTCGAGCGGACCGCGTACACGTACTCCGTGACGGCCATCGACGCCGCGGGGAACCGCTCGGCGGCGAGCGCGCCCGTCACCGTCACGACGGGGACGAAGCCCGTCGTCGACCCGGGCACGACGGGCGAGCCGCTCGGCGGGGACCCGCGCGAGGACTCGATCTACTTCGTCATGACCGCGCGCTTCAACGACGGCGTGAGCGAGAACAACCGTGGCGGGTCCCAGCACGTGAAGTCGGGCAACGCGGCGAACGACGACCCCATGTTCCGCGGCGACTTCCAGGGGCTGATCGACAAGCTGGACTACGTCAAGGGCCTCGGCTTCTCGGCGATCTGGATCACGCCCGTCGTGCTCAACCGGTCCGACTACGACTTCCACGGCTACCACGGCTGGGACTTCTTCCGCGTGGACCCGCGCCTCGAGACGTCGGGCGCCTCCTACCAGGACCTCATCGACGCCGCGCACGCGAAGGGCATCAAGATCTACCAGGACGTCGTGTACAACCACTCGTCGCGCTGGGGCGCCAAGGGCCTGTTCGTGCCGACCGTGTGGGGCGCGCGCGACGGCCAGTGGGACTGGATGTACTCGGCCAAGGAGGAGGGCCGCGAGTACGACCCGATGGAGGAGAACGACGGGAACGACCCCACCCTCACCGCCGCGCAGAACGCGCTCGCGAAGGGCCGCACGTACAACGGCGACCTGTGGTCGACGACGGCCCCGGCGGGGAGCACGTGCTCCGGGTTCGGCACGCCCACGCAGTACCAGAGCCCGGAGGGGTTTCAGATCTACAGCTGCCAGTGGCCCTCGCCCACGTCGGGCATGTTCCCGAAGAGCACGTACCACCAGTGCTGGATCGGCAACTGGGAGGGCAAGGACGCGCAGGACTGCTGGCTGCACGACGACCTGGCCGACTTCAACACCGAGAACGCCGAGGTGCAGCAGTACCTGATCGACGCCTACAACCGGTACATCGACATGGGCGTCGACGGCTTCCGCGTCGACACCGCCGTGCACGTCCCGCGCGTCATGTGGAACAGGCACTTCCTGCCCGCGATCCAGGAGCACGCCGTGGCGACGCACGGCGAGAAGGGCAAGGACTTCTACGTCTTCGGCGAGGTCGCGGCGTTCGTCAACGACAAGTGGAACCGTGGCTCCGTGAACCACTCCGCGCAGTTCTACACGTGGAAGGAGCGCAAGGAGTACTCGCTGGACGACGTCGTGGCGGCCGCCGAGCAGTTCCAGTACGAGAACCTCCTGGGCACGGGCGACCAGCCGACGTCGGCCAACGCGTTCCTCGGCGGCGCCGACGGGAACACGTACCACGCGCCCGACCACTCGAGGTTCTCGGGCATGAACGTCATCGACATGCGCATGCACATGAACTTCGGGGACGCGGGCAACGCGTACCACAACGGCAAGGACTCGGACGACTCGTACAACGACGCGACGTACAACGTCGTGTACGTCGACTCGCACGACTACGGGCCCAACAAGTCGACCGTGCGCTACACCGGCGGCACCGACGCGTGGGCGGAGAACATGAGCCTCATGTGGACCTTCCGGGGCATCCCGACGCTCTACTACGGCTCGGAGATCGAGTTCCAGGCGGGCAAGCCGATCGACTGCGGTCCGACGTGCCCGCTCGCGACCACCGGGCGCGCGTACTACGGCGACCACCTCGCAGGCGACGTCGTCGCGAGCGACTTCGGCGTCGTGGAGTCCGCGTCGGGCGCGGTCGCGCAGACGCTCCGGAAGCCGCTCGTCCAGCACGTGCAGCGGCTCAACCAGATCCGTCGCGCCGTGCCGGCGCTGCAGAAGGGGCAGTACTCGACGGTCGGCGTGCAGGGGAACATGGCCTACAAGCGCCGGTTCACCGAGGGCGCCGTGGACAGCTTCGTGCTCGTCACGGTGACCGACGCCGCGACCTTCTCCCGCGTCCCGAACGGCACCTACGTGGACGCCGTGACGGGTGACCGGAAGGTCGTGACGACCGGGACCCTGACGGTCCCGGCTCCGGGCAAGGGCAACCTGCGCGCGTACGTCCTCGACCTCCCGGGCAACCCTGCGCCGGGCACGGTCGGGCAGGCGGGGCCCTACCTCAAGTAGGCCCTCGACCCTCCCGCCCGCGGCCGTGCGCCGCGGGCGGGACGGTCGCTCAGTCCTCGAGGTCGACGACGACCGGCACGTGGTCCGACGCGCCCTTGCCCTTGCGCTCCTCGCGGTCGATCGACACGCCCGTCACGCGGGCACGGGCGGCGGGGGAGAGGTAGGCGAAGTCGATCCGCATGCCCTCGTTCCGCGGGAAGCGCAGCCGCTGGTAGTCCCAGTACGTGTACGTGTGCTCGGCGGGGATCGCCTCGCGCGTGACCTCGGTGTACCCGGCGCCGCCGAACGCGGCGAACGCGTCGCGCTCCGCGGGCGTCACGTGCGTCTTGCCCGCGAAGTACGCGACGTCCCACACGTCGGTGTCCAGCGGGGCCACGTTCCAGTCCCCGACCAGGGCGACCTGCGCAGCCGGGTCGTCCGCGAGCCAGCCCTCGGCGCGGCCACGCAGCTCGTCGAGCCAGCGCAGCTTGTACGTGTAGTGCGGGTCGCCGACCTCGCGGCCGTGCGGGACGTACAGGCTCCACACGCGCACGCCGCCGCACGTCGCGCCCAGGGCGCGGGCCTCGACCTTCTCGCCGAAGGCGGGCTGGCCCGGGAAGGAGGTCTCGACGTCGGCCAGGCCGACCCGCGAGACGACCGCGACGCCGTTCCACTGGTTCACGCCCGCGTGCGCGACCTCGTACCCCGCCGCCTCGAACGGCGCGACGGGGAACTGCGCGTCGGCGCACTTGGTCTCCTGGAGCGCGAGGACGTCGGTCCCCGTCCGCTCGAGGAAGGCGATCGCCCGGTCGACCCGGGCACGGACGGAGTTGATGTTCCAGGTCGCGAGGCGCACGGGCTCCACCGTACCGACGCCGGCGGCCGTGTGGCGGGCGGTATCCCGCTCCGCCGCCCGTAGGCTGTGGCCATGGCGACAGCACTCATCACCGGCGCGAGCGCCGGCCTGGGCCTGGAGTTCGCGTGGCAGCTCGCCACGGCGCGGCACGACCTCGTGCTCGTCGCGCGCGACGAGGCGCGCCTCGAGGCGGTCGCGGGCCAGATCCGGGCCGCCGCGGGCGTGCGGGTCCAGGTCCTGCCGGCGGACCTCTCGGTGCCCGACGACGTCGAGCGCGTGGCTGCGCGCCTCGCCTCGACCGGCGGCCCGGACGAGCGCCCGGTCGGGCTGCTCGTCAACAACGCCGGGTTCGCGACCCAGCAGCACTTCGTGGACGGCGACCTCGACGTCGAGCTCCGGGCCCTCGACGTCATGGTGCGGGCCGTCCTGGTCCTGTCCCACGCCGCCGCCGGGCAGATGACGGAGCGGGGCCGCGGCGCGATCCTCAACGTCGCGTCGGTCGCGGCGCTCACCGCGGGCGGAACGTACGCGGCCGCGAAGGCCTGGGTGCGCTCGTTCACGGAGGGGCTCGCCGTCGAGCTCCACGGGACCGGGGTCACCGCGACCGTCCTGTGCCCGGGCTTCACGCACACCGAGTTCCACGACCGCGCCGGCATCGACAAGTCCGTCCTGCCGGACCTCGCGTGGCTCGACGCCGACCGCGTGGTCGCCGCGGCGCTCGCGGACGTCCGGCGCGGCGTCGTCATCTCGACCCCGTCGGTGCGCTATCGCGTCGCGTCGGCCGCCCTGCGGGCGATGCCGCGCTCGGCCGTCCGGGCGATCGGCAAGTACCGCTGAGCACGGCACCACGGTCGGGCCGACTACCCTGGCCGTCGTGACTAGTGATCTGGGCTCGACGCTCGCCGACACGCCCCGCGAGCAGCTGCTCGCCCTCATCCGTGAGCTCGCCGTCGTGCACGGCCGGGTGACGCTCTCCTCCGGCAAAGAGGCGGACTACTACGTCGACCTGCGGCGCGTGACGCTGCACCACCGCGCGGCGCCGCTCATCGGGCACCAGCTCCTCGACCTCCTCGAGGAGCGCGGGCTCGGGACGGCGGAGGTCGACGCCGTCGGCGGGCTGACCCTGGGGGCGGACCCCATCGCGACCGCGCTCCTGCACGCCGCGGCCTCGCGCGGGCAGGACCTCGACGCGTTCGTCGTGCGCAAGGCGGCCAAGGCGCACGGCATGCAGCGGCAGATCGAGGGTCCGGACGTCGCCGGCCGCAAGGTCGTCGTCGTCGAGGACACCACCACGACGGGCGGGTCGCCGATCACGGCGATCGAGGCCGTGCGCGCGGCCGGTGGCGAGGTCGTCGGGGTGGCGACCATCGTCGACCGCGCGACGGGCGCGGGCGAGAAGATCGAGGCGCTCGGCGTGCCGTACCACTTCCTCTTCAGCCTGGAGGACCTCGGCCTCGCCTGAACCGACGTCCCGTCGCTGCCTTCCCGACGACGCCCCGTGGCCCCGTGCCGCGGGGCGTCGTCGTGCTGACGAGGCGCGCGTCACACCAGGATAGGTCAGGCTTACCTTGCTTTGGTGAGGCGTGCCTTATATGGTCCACCACGACGGAGCGTCTGAGCGTCCGTCCGACCCCCGCCGTCCCGCCTCACCGGGACACGCCCGGACCAGCACGGGAGACCTTGTGCGCACTTCACCGTCGAGACGCGTCCGCCGCGGCCTCGCCTCCTTCCTCGCCGCGGCCCTCGCCGCCGGCCTGACCGTCGCGGGCGCCGGCGCTCCCGCGCAGGCGGCCCCGACCGAGGTGACGGGCGGCTCGGCCACCTGGAACTTCGTCGACTCCTGGACGTCGTACGTCACCGGCCCGATCGCGCAGGGCACGGTCACGCCGGCCCTCCAGGGCGGGCAGTCCTCCTACGGTCCCGCGTCGGGCACGTACGACGACGCGTCCGGCGCCGGCTCGGTGCGGTTCGGCGGCTCGACCCGCTACCAGGGGCACCACGGCGCGCTCGACGTGACGCTCTCCGACCTGCGCCTCGACCTCACCGGCCCCACGACCGGCGTCCTCCACGCCGACTTCGCGGGCACGGTGAACGCCGGGGCGGGCGACGACGCCAAGGTCGCGGACGTCGCCGTGTCGGCGACGCGCGACGGCGACCAGGTGACGTTCGTGGTGGACGGGACCGTCGCGGCGTCGCTCGGCGACGTCTCCTCCTACTTCTCGTCGTACGCGGGCAAGCCGATCGCGACGCTGACCGCGCGCGTCGTGTCCCCGGAGCCGGCCGCGCCGGCCGAGGCGACCACGACGACGCTCGCCGTGACGCCCGCGACCACGTCGGTCGCGGGCACGACCGTGACGCTCGCCGCGACCGTCGCGCCCGCCGCAGCGGGCACGGTCGCGTTCCGTGACGGCAGCGCCGTGCTGGGCACCGCGCCGGTGGCCGACGGCGTCGCGCGCCTGGAGACGGCGAGCCTCGCCGCCGGTGCGCACGAGCTGAGCGCGACCTTCGACCCGGCCGACCCGGCGGCCTTCGTCGCCTCGACGTCGGCCGGTGTCGTGCACTCCGTGACCGCCGCCGAGCCCGAGCCCGAGCCGGAGCCCGAGCCCGCGGTGGAGCCGAAGGTCACCGTCTCGCCGTCCGCCCCGGTGGACCCGGCGGTGGAGAACACGTTCACGATCTCCGGCACCGGCTTCGTCGGCGCGGGCGCGGCGAACGGTGCGTACGTGCTCCTCGGAGGCGCCTCGATCTGGGACGGCAGCGGCCCGCTCGTCGCGAGCGGCTGGCTCGCCCAGGGCTGGGTGATGCCGCAGCAGGTGCGCTCCGGTGCATTCACCACGACCCTCACCGTCCCGGCGGGGAAGCTCGACCCGGCCAAGGAGTACGTCGTCGCGACATCGGCGGCGCACGGCCTCTCGGCGACCGACCGCAGCCTCGACACGTTCACGCCCGTCGCGGTGCAGGGCGCCACGACCCCGGAGCCCGGCTGGGAGCCGTCGATCGAGCTGTTCGCCGCCGACGGCACCACCCCGCTCGGCGACGCCCCGGTGCGCCCGGACGACACGGTCGTCGTCAAGGGCTCGGGCTTCGACCCGGAGGGGAACGTCGCGCCTGCCGGGAACCGTCCGCCGATCTCCGAGGGCGTCCCCGCCGGTACCTACGTGGTGTTCGGCAAGTTCGCGCCGGAGTGGCGGCCGTCGCAGGGCGTCGCGTCGTCGGCGCGCAAGGCAGGGTCGCAGCAGTGGGCGCTCGCGTCCGCGGCGCTCGACCAGGTCGACCCGCGCTACCAGAGCGCGATCCGCGGCCAGTGGGCCGAGCTGTCCGAGGACGGCACGTTCACGGCCGAGCTCGTCGCGACCGAGCTCGAGCTCGAGGGCGGCCGCTACGGCGTGTACACCTACGCCGCGGGGGGGACGGTCAACGCAGCACAGGAGCTCTACGCGCCCGTCGCGTTCACGACCGAGCCCGCCGCCCCCGTCTGGGAGCCGGAGATCATGGTCTTCGCCGAGGACGGCGTGACGCCGCTCGGCGACGCCGAGGTCTCGGTGGGCGACACGATCGTCGTGAAGGGATCCGGCTTCGACCCCACGGCGAACGTCGGTGGCCGCGGCGTCCCGATCCCGGCGACGCTGCCGCAGGGCACGTACGTCGTGTTCGGGAGCTTCGCCGAGCAGTGGCGCCCGTCCGAGGGCGCCGCGTCGTCGACGCGCAAGGTCGGGTCCCAGGCGTGGGCCCTCGCCGAGCCGGTGCTCGACCAGGTCCCCGCCCAGTATCAGTCCGTGATCCGTGCGCAGTGGACGGACATCGCCGAGGACGGCACGTTCGAGGCACGGCTCGTGGTGAAGAGCCCGGGCCTTCTCGACGGCGGACGGTACGGCGTCTACACGTACGGCGCCGGCGGCGTGACCAACGCGGACCAGGAGCTCTTCGCTCCCGTCACGTTCGACGCCCCCGTGTCGCTCACGGTGACGCCCGCCGCCACGACGGTCGAGGCCGGGAGCACCGTGCGGTTCACCGTGGACGGCCTCGTCGAGGGCGACGCCGTCAAGGGCGTGACGTTCGGCGGAAAGGCTGCGACCTACTCGCGTGACGGTGCCACGATCCTGCTCACGGTCCCGGCCGACGCCGCCGTGGGTCCCGTCCCCGTCGTCGTGACGTCCGAGCTCGGCGTGACCGGCAGCACGACGCTCACCGTCTCGGCTCCGGCTCCGGAGCCCACGCCGACGGTGACGGTGTCGCCGTCCGCTCCCGTGGACCCGGCGGTGGAGAACACGTTCACGGTCTCGGGTACCGGGTTCGTCGGCGACGGCGCGCGGTTCGGCGCGTACGTGGTGGTCGGCGAGAAGTCGATCTGGGACGGCTCGGGCCCGCTCGTCGCGACGGGGTGGCTCCAGCTCGGCTGGGTCATGCCGCAGCAGGTGGTCGACGGCGCGTTCACGACGACGCTGACCGTCCCCGCGGGCTCGTTCGACCCGTCGAAGGAGTACGTGGTCGCGACGTCGGCGGCGCACGGCCTCTCGGCGACCGACCGCAGCCTCGACACGTTCACCCCGGTCGCGGTGCGCCAGCCCGCGCCGGAGGCCCGGCCGACCACGACGGCCCTCGCCTCGTCGGCGGCCTCGGTCGTCGAGGGGACGGCCGTGACGTTCACGGCGACGGTCACCCCGAAGGCGGCCGGCACGGTCCGCCTCACCGCCGGGGACACGACGCTCGGCACGGCGACGGTCGTGGACGGCGTCGCGTCGTACCGGGCGACCGGTCTCGCGGCCGGGTCGCACGCCGTGTCGGCGACGTTCGTGCCGGCGGACAGCACCGCGTTCGTCGGTTCGACCTCGTCGCCGGTCACGGTCACGGTGACGGCGAAGCCTTCGGTCCCGACGACGGCAGGCTCCCTGACGTGGGGCGTCAAGGAGTCGTTCCGCAGCTACATCGTCGGCCCGGTCGCGGCCGGCGGGGCGTCGGCGTCGTCCGGCGCGGCCGTGGTCGACGGCCTCTTCCGGTTCGGCCAGGCCGACGGTGGCACGTGGACCGCGGCGAGCGGGCGGGGCAGCGTGAAGTACTCCGGCACGGTCCGCTTCACGGGCCACTCGGGCGCGCTGGACCTCGCGCTGACCAACCCGGTCGTCGACGTCACCGGGCCCGGTGCGGGGCGCCTGCTCGTGGACGCACGCTCGACGGGGCTCGACGGCTCGACGTTCGACCGCCAGGGCGTCGTCTTCGCGACGCTCGCGCTCGGAGCGCCGACGACGGGTGCGGACGGGGCCGTGACCTACCCGAAGGCCGCGGCGACGCTCACGGCCGACGGCTCGCTCGCGTTCTCCGGCTTCTACCCGGCCGGCACCGCGCTCGACCCGGTGACCTTCACCGTCGGCGCGACGTCGACGGTCCCCGGTGACGGTGGCACCATCGGCACCCCGGGCACCGGGACGCCGGGGACGCCGACGGACCCGGCGAAGGCGACGCTCTCGGTGTCGCAGGCCCGTCCGGGTGACGAGGTCACGATCAGCGGCGTCGGGTTCGGCGCCCACGAGTCGGGCCTCCGCACCGAGATCCGCTCGACGCCGCGCACGCTCGCGACGGGTGTCACCGCGAACGCCGGCGGCGCCGCGAGCTCGACGGTGACGATCCCGAAGGACGTCACCCCGGGTGAGCACACGCTGCTGCTGATCGGTGCGGACCACACGGCGTCCGCGCCCCTCACGATCGTCGGCGCCGGCACGACCGGCACGGGCACGGGGTCGGGCAGCGGGGCGGAGCAGTGCTTCGCCCAGGGCGTCCACGGCGCGACCCTCTCGTGGGGCGTGAGCGACCGGTTCCGCGCGTACGTCACCGGCCCGATCGCGAAGGGCTCGGTCTCGACGAGCGGCGTGCAGGACTCCGGTTCGGCGTTCGCGTGGAGCGGCGGCAAGGGCTCGTTCAACACGGACCTCGGCAAGGGCCGCGCCAGCCTCGGCGGCTCGGTGTCGTTCTCCGGCCACGAGGGCATCCTCGACCTGCGGATCAGCAACCCTCGCGTCGTCGTGGACGGGTCGTCGGGCACGCTCGTGGTCGACGTCCAGAGCAGCGACATGGAGGGCAACAAGTCCTCGTCGAGCGGCGTCGCGTTCGCGAGCCTGGACCTGTCGGGCAAGAAGTCGACGTCGGGTTCCACGATCACGTGGAACGGCGCTCCCGCGACCCTCACGGCCGCCGGGGCGAAGGCGTTCGCCGGGTTCTACGAGGCCGGCACCGCGCTCGCGCCGGTGACGTTCGCCTTCCCGGTCGGCGGCGACGTCGAGTGCGACGCGTACTCGGGCGCCCTCGCGTCCACGGGGTCCGACAGCGGGAACCTCGCGCTCCTCGCGGGCGTCCTGCTCGCCACCGGTGCGGCCCTCCTGGGCGTGCAGCGGCGTCGGGCCCGGACGGTCGGGGCGGTCGGGACCGCCTGAGCCACCGGCACCACGCACGACGGCGCCCGGTCACCTCGCGAGGTGACCGGGCGCCGTCGTCGGTGCGCCGAGTGTGCCCACCCCGGGCTTGCGAGTCACCGTGGGCTCCCGATGACCTCGAACCCCGGGGCGGCTGGTCGGGTAGCCCGCAACCCCGGGTTCGGCCGGGCTCAGACGAGGTCGACCAGGTCCGCGACGGAGTCGACGACCTTGCTCGGCCGGAACGGGAACCGGTCGACGTCGGACATCTTCGTCGACCCCGTCATGACGAGGTACGTGTACAGCCCGGCCTCGATCCCCGCGACGACGTCGGTGTCCATGCGGTCGCCGATCATCGCCGTCTTCTCCGAGTGCGCGTCGATCCGGTTGAGCGCCGAGCGGAACATCATCGGGTTGGGCTTGCCGACGAAGTACGGCTTGCGCCCCGTCGCGGCCGTGATCATGGCGGCGACGGCGCCCGTGGCGGGCAGCGGGCCTTCCTGGGACGGGCCGGTCGTGTCCGGGTTGGTGCAGATGAACCGCGAGCCGCCGAGGATGAGGCGGATCGCCTTGGTGATCGCCTCGAACGAGTACGTGCGCGTCTCGCCCAGCACCACGTAGTCCGGGTCGGACTCGGTGAGCGTGTAGCCGGCCTCGTAGAGCGCCGTCGTCAGCCCCGCCTCGCCGACCGCGTACGCGCTGCCGCCCGGCACCTGGTCGTGCAGGAACTGCGCGGTCGCGAGCGCGGACGTCCAGATCGACTCCTCGGGGACGTCGATGCCCGACGTCGCGAGCCGCGCGCGCAGGTCGCGGGCCGTGAAGATCGAATTGTTCGTGAGGATGAGGAACGGGCGGCCCTTGTCGCGCAGCGCCCGCACGAACTCCGGGGCGCCGGGGATCGCGTGCCCCTCGTGGACGAGCACGCCGTCCATGTCCGTCAGCCAGCTCGTGATCTCTCGCGTCATCTCAGGCGTCCTTCCCGTCCTTCTCGTGCCCGACGGCGGTCGTGCCCTCGGTGACGGCGTGCTCGCCGCCGGTCCCAGCCGCGTCGGCAGCGATCTGCGCCTCGAGCGCCGCCGCCCGCTTCTCGGCACGGCGCCCGCGCCAGACCTCCACGATCATCGGGATCACGGAGAGGAACACGATGAGCAGGACGAGCGCCTCGATGTTGTCCTTGACGAACGTGATGTTCCCCAGCAGGTAGCCGAGCCACGTGAGGCCCACGGCCCACAGCAGCGCGCCGAGCGCGTTGAACCCGACGAAGTGCCGGTAGTGCATCTTGCCGACGCCCGCGGCGACCGGCGCATACGTGCGCACGATGGGGACGAAGCGCGCGATGACGATCGTCCGGCCGCCGTACTTCTCGAAGTAGGCGTTGGTCTGGTCGATGTACTTGCGCTTGAAGAACCGCGAGTCCGGCCGGTCGAACACCTTGGGCCCGACGGTGCGCCCGATGAGGTACGCCGTCTGGTCCCCGAGGAACGCCGCCGCGAAGAGCAGGACGAGCAGCACGGGCAGGCTGATCTGGAGCGAGTCCTGCGCGACCAGCGCGCCCGCGGTGAACAGCAGCGAGTCGCCCGGCAGGATCGGGAAGAGCAGACCCGTCTCGATGAAGATGACGACCACGATGCCCACGAGCGCGGCGTCGCCGAAGCGCTCGATGAGCGACATCGGGTCCATCCAGTCGGGGCCCAGTGCGGCGACCGGCCCCGCGGCGCCGAGGCCCGCGGCGTGCGCGGCCCCGGGCAGGGCGGAGGCGAGCTCGGCGAGGGTGTTCACAGGTCACCAGCGTAGTGGGGCCCGCCTGCCCGTCCGGGACACCGCGTGCGCGGTGCCGGGCAGAATGTCCGGCATGGCGAGCATCGCGGTGGTGGGCGGGACCGGTGCGGCGGGTCGCGCCGTCGTGCGGGAGGCCGCCGCGCGCGGCCACGACGTGCGCGTGCTCTCGCGGCACGCACCCGACGACGGCACGCGGGTCCCCGGCACGGTGCACCATCGCGTCGACCTCCTGACGCCCGACGACGGCGCGGTCGCCGGCGCGCTCGACGCGGCTCTCGCCGGCGCTGACGCCGTGGTCGACGCGAGCAACGGGACGTCGCCGGGGGCGATGAAGGTCTTCACGGTCGGCGCGCGCCGCCTCGCCGGGGCCGCGCACCGCGCGGGGGCCGGCCGCGTGGTGGTGCTCTCCATCGTGAACGTCGACCAGGGCGACTACGGGTACTACCGCGCGAAGGCGGAGCAGGAGCGCGTCCTCGCCGCGGGGGGAGTCCCGACGACGGTCGTGCGCGCGACGCAGTTCCACGAGTTCCTCGAGCTGTTCCTCGGGCGCGACGGGCGGCTCGGCCGGTGGGCACGCCTCGGCCTGCTGCCCGTGCCCCGCGGGGTGCGGTTCCAGCCGATCGCGCTCGCCGACGTCGCGCGGGCGCTCGTCGATGCCGTCGAGGGGACGCCGCCCGGGGGCGGGCTGCCAGGACCCGGCCCCGACGCGACGACCGTGACGATCGGTGGCCCGGAGGTCCTCGACGCGCGCGACATGGCGCGCGCGTGGCGCACCGCGCACGGCTCGCGCCGCCCCGTCGTGGGGGTGCCGCTGCCCGGCTCGCTGGGCGACTTCTTCCGCGCGGGTCGCAACCTCGTGCCCGACCACCGCTACGGGACGCTCACCTACCGCGAGTGGCTCGGGGAGCGGGCGTGACGCCGTCCGACGCCGGCGCCCCGTGCGAGGAACGTCCCGGGGCGCGACCCGCCGTCGGGGACGACGAGCGCACCGACGAGCGCGCCGAGGAGCGCGAGGTCGGGGTCGGGCCGTGGCCCGGGGGGCCGGACGCGTGGCCGCGCGTCCCGGAACCCGAAGGCCCACCCGGGGCGACCCGCCTCGACCCCCGCTACGACCCGGAGCTGCTCGCGCACGGCGACCGGCGCAACGTCGTCGACGCCTACCGCTACTGGACCGTCGAGGCGGTCGTCGCCGACCTCGACGCGCGCCGCGACCCGGGGCGGTCGCTCCACGTCGCGATCGAGAACTGGGCGCACGACCTCAACATCGGGTCCGTGGTGCGCACGGCGAACGCGTTCAACGCGGCGGGCGTGCACGTCGTCGGGCGGCGCCGGTGGAACCGCCGCGGCGCGATGGTCACCGACCGCTACCTGCACGTGCACCACCACGCGTCCGTCGACGACCTCGCCGCATGGGCCGCGGGGGAGGGGCTGCCCCTCCTGGGCGTCGACAACCTCCCGGGCTCCGTCCCGATCGAGGGGTACGCGCTGCCCGCGTCGTGCGTGCTGCTGCTCGGCCAGGAGTCGACCGGGCTGACGCCCGAGGCGGTCGCCGCGTGCCGCGACGTCCTGCACATCACCCAGCACGGCTCGACCCGCTCGATCAACGCCGGCGCGGCGGGCGCGATCGCCCTGCACGCGTGGGCGGCCCAGCACCTGCGGCCGGACGGCGCGGCCACGTAGAACCGTGGTCACCGGGCGACCACAGGTCGAACGGCCCTGACGCCCGCGCTCTCATCCATGCCAGACTTTGACCCGACAGTCCACCCCGCACGACTCCACAGGAGCTTCGCATGCCCATCGCTACCCCCGAGGTCTACGCCGAGATGATCGACCGGGCGAAGGCAGGCTCGTTCGCCTACCCGGCCGTCAACATCACCTCGTCGCAGACCATCACCGCCGCGCTCCAGGGCTTTGCCGAGGCCGAGTCCGACGGCATCATCCAGGTCTCCGTGGGCGGCGCCGAGTACGGCTCGGGTTCGACGGTCAAGGACCGCATCGCCGGTTCGCTCGCGCTCGCGGCGTACGCGCGCGAGGTCGCGAAGAACTACCCGGTGCAGATCGCGATCCACACCGACCACTGCGTCAAGAAGAACCTCGACTCCTGGGTCCGCCCGCTCCTGGCCATCGAGGCCGAGCAGGTGAAGAACGGCGGCCTGCCGACGTTCCAGTCGCACATGTACGACGGCTCGGACGTCCCGCTGGACGAGAACCTCACCATCGCGGCGGAGCTCCTCGAGCTCTCGCAGGCGGCGCGCACGATCCTCGAGATCGAGGTCGGCGTCGTCGGCGGCGAGGAGGACGGCCACGAGGCCGAGATCAACGAGAAGCTCTACACCACGGTCGAGGACGGCCTCGCGACGATCGAGGCGCTCGGCACGGGCGAGAAGGGCCGCTACCTGACGGCCCTCACGTTCGGCAACGTGCACGGCGTCTACAAGCCGGGCGCGGTCAAGCTCCGCCCGGAGATCCTCAAGGAGATCCAGGAGGCCGTCGGCGCGAAGGTCGGCAAGGCGAACCCGTTCGACCTCGTCTTCCACGGCGGCTCCGGCTCCACGGCCGAGGAGATCTCGGCCGCGGTCGACTTCGGCGTCATCAAGATGAACATCGACACCGACACGCAGTACGCGTTCACGCGTCCGGTCGTCGGCCACATGTTCTCGAACTACGACGGCGTCCTGAAGATCGACGGCGAGGTCGGCAACAAGAAGGCCTACGACCCGCGCGCCTGGGGCAAGCTGGCCGAGGCCGGCATGGCCGCCCGCATCATCGAGGCGTCGCAGCAGCTGCGCTCGGCGGGCAACAAGATCCGCTGACGCCCGCAGGAGCCGGCGGCGAGCCGGCTCCGGGTGCACCGAAGGCCCCCGGTCCGTACGGACCGGGGGCCTTCGTCGTCGTCCGTGACGCCGGGCCGTGGCGTGTGGTCGTGACGGTAGGTCGTGACCGGTCCCGGCGGGTCGTGACCGTGCGGCGACCTCAGCTCGTGGCGTCGGAGCCGTCGCCCTTGCCCGGCGGCTCGTCGAGGTCGAAGCCGGGGTCCACGTCGACGATGTCGAGCAGCTCGCCGATGCGGGTCACCTCGAGGAGCAACCGGACCGTCGGCGGGGCGCGCAGGACGCGGACCCGGTGCGGGCCGCGCGAGGCGAGACGTGCGAGGAACGCCACACCGGACGAGTCCATGAAGGTCACGTGGTGCGCGTCGATCTCGACCGGGAGCCCGGAGTCCTCCGCCGCGGCGGTCGCCTCCTGGAGGTCGGCACCGAGATCGGCGTCGATCTCTCCCGACAGCACGATGCGGGCGCGTGTCGTCCCCACGATGACGTGCACGCTCGCGGGGTCGCCCGCCCCTGCGGGGTCGCCGGCGACGCCGACCGGACGGTCGGCGGCCGAGGGTGTACCTTCGCGCACCGGCGCTCCTCTCTGCGTGGTCCCGACACGTTCCGGTCTCGGGAAGCACCAATCTACGGTTGAATGTCCAGTCGGGACAGTAACGCGACCGTGGCGTCCGTATCCAGACGATCGACGCACGGACCGTCGGAGGTGACGATGGGCAGCTCGCCGGGGCTCGGCACCGACCTGCCCGCGCACGTCCAGGAGCTGTGCACGCGGGCGATGGAGGGTGCCGGCGTCGCGATGTTCGTCACCGGCCCGCGCTCGGACGACATGCCGATCGTGTGGGTGAACGCCGCGTTCGAGCGCCAGACCGGGTTCGCCGCCGCCGAGGTCCTCGGTCGCAGCCCGCGCGTGCTCGAGTCCCTGCTCACCGAGCCGGTGGAGGCCCAGGAGCTCCGCGCGGCCGTCGCGGAGGGCCGTGAGGTCACGCACACGGTCCGCACGCTGCGGCGCGACGGCTCGCCGGTGTGGACGCAGCTCTCGCTGTCCCCGCTCGCCGCGCCGGACGGCACGGTGACCCACTGGGTCGGCGTGCAGGTCGACGTCTCCGAGCACCTCGAGAGGTACGCGGCCCAGGTCGCGTCGCTCGCGCTCGAGCGGCGCGAGCGCGCCGTGCTCGACGTCGTCTCCCGCAGCTCGGACCTCCTCGCCGACCTCGACCAGCCCTACGCGCTGCGCGACATCACCGAGCTCCTCGCCGGGTACGTCGTCGACTGGGCCGGTTTCTACCTCAACGACGACGGGCTCCGGTACGCGGAGGGCGTGGACACCGCCGCGCCGCCGAGCGGTCGCGGCCAGCGTCACGGCCGCTACACGCCCGGGGCGTTCCCCGTCGCGCCCGGCCTGCACACGACCGACGCCCTCGGTGACTCCGCCGCCGTCACAGGCTCGGTGCCGCGCGTGCGCCTCGTGGACGTGCCGGACCGTGTCCAGGACGTCCTGGACGGGCGCATCGAGGGTCCCGTGATCCTCGACCTCTCCGCCACGTACCCGCAGTGGTCGGCCTCCGGCTGGCTCCAGCGCGACCTGCACCACCGGCTCTCGGGCCTGCTGCACCGGCCGGGCGCCGTGACGGTCACCGCCGTCCCGGGACGTCGGCGCATCCTCGGCCTGCTCGTCACCGGCGACGTCCCCGACGCGGCGGTCCACGGGCTGGGTACGGAGGTCGAGGCGCGCGAGGGCGTGCGCACGCTCCTCCAGATCATCGCGCGCCGCGCCGGCACCGCGATCGACAACGTGCGGCTCTACGCGCGCGAGCACCGCCTCGCCGAGACGCTCCAGCGCGCCATGCTGCCCGAGCAGGCCGACGTGACCGGGCTCGACGTCTGGACCTACTACGCGCCCAACTCGGAGCACGCCCAGGTGGGCGGCGACTGGTACGACGTGCTCCAGATCGCGCCGGACGTCGTCGGGCTCGTCATCGGGGACGTCGTGGGCCACGACGTCGAGGCGGCGGCCGCGATGGGACAGCTCCGCTCGGTCGTGCGGTCGTACGCCTACGAGCTCACGACACCCGGGCCGGTGCTCGAGCGCGTCGACCAGCTCGTCCAGGGCATGCGCATCCCGCGCTCCGCGAGCCTCGTGTACGCGGCGCTCACCCAGCCCGACGCCGAGCAGCCCGACGACGCGTGGCGCATCGAGTACTCGCGCGCCGGGCACCTGCCGCCGCTCCTGCTGCGGGACGGCACCGTGACCCAGCTCGACGACGCCGGGGGAGCGCTCGTCGGCTTCGGCGGCCGGAGCCGGTCGACGGGCGTCGCGGCGCTCACCCCGGGCGACACGCTCGTCTTCTACACCGACGGCCTCATCGAGCGCCGCGACCGCGCGCTGCGGGTGGGCCTCGAGGCGCTCGTCGCCGCGTCCGAGGCCGTCACGGCCGTCGACGCCGCGGGCGTGGGCGAGGAGCTGCTCTCCCGCCTCGCGGACGCCCCCGAGGACGACGTCGCGCTCGTCGTCGTGCGCATCCCCGACCCGGTGCACGACGCGTCGGCCGTCGTGCTGAGCCCGCGCAGCCGCCGGTGGCTCCTGCCCAGCGAGCCCGCGTCGATCGGGCGCGCGCGGCACGCCGTGGTGCGCACGTGCCAGGCGTGGGGCGTGCGGGACAGCGCGAACGCGGAGCTCGTCGTCTCCGAGCTGGTGGCGAACGGCGTCCTGCACGGCTGGGGGCACCTCGCCCTGCGCCTGTTCGACACGGGGGACGGCATCCGGGTCGAGGTCGAGGACTCCAACCCGGCGCCGCCCGTCCCGACGGACGGCCACCCGAACCGCATGGGCGGGTTCGGCATGCAGATCGTCGAGCGGCTCGCGGACTGGGGCTGGCGCCCGACGGCGTCGGGCAAGCTCGTCTGGGCGACGCTGCGGCCCTCGGGGCGGTAGGAGCGCCGGGCGCGTCAGGCCGGGGGCTCGACCTTGGCGAACCCGGACGGCGGCGTCGCGGGCTCGCAGCGGTGGTCGGAGTCGATGCGGAACAGCTCGAGCGCCCCGCAGACCTCCAGCACGAACAGGTCGCGGTCGTCGCAGCCGCGCAGCACCGTGGCGCCGCCCCGCTTGCGCCCCGAGTCCGCGAGCGAGATGAGGAACGCCGCGCCGGTGGAGTCCATGAACGTCACGCGGCACATGTCGATCACGAGGAGCTGGCGACGCAGCCCGACGACGCGCGCGGCGATCTCCGGGAACTGGTCACGCTCGGCGAGATCGAGGTCTCCGGCGATGACGAGGGTCGTCGTCGCGGGGGACGTGGCGATCTCGATCATGTCGTCGACTCTAGACGCCGCCCGGGTGGGTCGCGCGTCCACCGCCCCTGCACGGCGGTCGCGCGACCCCGGGCCGTCAGCGCAGCGCGCGGACCTCGTCGGCCGACGTGCCGGAGTCGCGCAGGAACTGCTCGCAGCGTTCGGCCTCCTCGACCTCGCCGAGGTACGCGGCGCACTCGGCGAGCGCGAGCAGCGCGCGCAGGAAGCCCTGGTTCGGGACGTGGTCGGCGGGGATCGGGCCCTGGCCGCGCCAGCCCGCGCGCCGCAGCGAGTCGAGGCCGCGGTGGTACCCGGTGCGCGCGAACGCGTAGGCCGTCACGGCGCCGCGGGACCCGTTCTCGTGGAGGAAGTCCTCCGCGAGGTACGCCCACGCGAGCGAGCTCGCCGGCGAGCGGCCCGCGATCTCGTACGGGTCCCCGTCGGCGGCGATGGCGTCGCGCACGTGCGCGTAGTCGTCGGGGAGGCGGACCGGCGCGGGGCCGTCCAGGAGGTTCGCGTGCGTGTCGCTCATGGGCCCATTCTGCCCGCCCGAGGTCCACGCGGCACCGGAACGTGTCGAACCCGGGATAGGGCCGGGACCCCCCAAGGTCAGTTTTCGTCATCAGACCGGTAAACTCGGCGCCGGTCCCCGGGTGACTGCCGCCCGGGTGACGCCTCGGGCCCGCGGGCCCAGCGCCGTCGGGCACGACCTGCCCGCTCCGCTCCGGACGCCGGTGCGCCCACGACCATGACCGGCCCGAGGAACAGGCAGTGCGAAAGTGGGGATTCCATGCCAGGCGTGGTGCTCGTCGGTGCCCAGTGGGGCGATGAGGGCAAGGGCAAGGCGACCGACCTGCTCGGCTCCCGGGTCGACTACGTGGTCAAGTTCAACGGCGGCAACAACGCCGGGCACACGGTCGTCATCGGGGACGAGAAGTACGCGCTCCACCTGCTGCCGTCGGGCATCCTGTCCCCGGGCGTCACGCCGGTCATCGCGAACGGCGTCGTCGTGGACATCGAGGTGCTGTTCCAGGAGCTGGACGACCTGATCTCGCGCGGCGTGGACGTCTCGCGCCTGCTCGTCTCGGGGTCGGCCCACGTCATCGCGGGGTACCACCGGACGATCGACAAGGTGAGCGAGCGGTTCCTCGGCAAGCGCCGCATCGGCACGACCGGCCGCGGGATCGGCCCGGCCTACGCCGACAAGATCAACCGTGTCGGCATCCGCATCTGGGACCTCTTCGACGAGAAGATCCTCGCGGAGAAGATCGAGGGCTCGCTCGACCAGAAGAACCACCTGCTGGTCAAGGTCTACAACCGTCGGGCGATCACGGTCGACGAGACCGTGGCCGAGCTGCTGCAGTACGCCGACCGGCTCAAGCCGATGGTCGCGGACACCGCGCTCGAGCTGAACAAGGCTCTCGACGCCGGCAAGAACGTCCTCTTCGAGGGTGGGCAGGCCACGATGCTCGACGTCGACCACGGGACGTACCCGTTCGTCACGTCGTCCAACGCGACGGCGGGCGGCGCGCTCACCGGCTCGGGCGTCGGGCCGACGCGCATCAGCTCCGTCATCGGCGTCATCAAGGCGTACACGACGCGCGTGGGCGAGGGCCCGTTCCCGACCGAGCTCTTCGACGCGAACGGCGAGTACCTGCTCAAGCAGGGCGGCGAGTACGGCGTGACGACCGGCCGCGCGCGCCGCTGCGGCTGGTACGACTCGGTCATCGCGCGCTACGCGACCCGCGTCAACGGCATCACGGACATGGTGCTCACCAAGCTCGACATCCTCACCGGCTTCGAGAAGGTGCCGGTCTGCGTCGCGTACGACGTGGACGGCGTCCGCTACGACGAGATGCCGCTCGACCAGACGGCGTTCCACCACGCGAAGCCGATCTACGAGGAGCTCGACGGCTGGTGGGAGGACATCTCCGGCGCCCGCACGTTCGAGGACCTGCCGACGAACGCCCAGCGCTACGTGCTCGCGCTCGAGGAGATGTCGGGCACGCGGATCTCCGCGATCGGCGTCGGCCCGAGCCGCGACGCGATCATCCCGCGCCACGACCTCATCCACTGAGTCGACCACCGCGCGCCGACCACGGCCCGGACGCCCCGCGGGGTGTCCGGGCCGTCTCGGTAGACTCGGCGCCCGTGAAGATCCTCGTCGTCGGGACCGGTGCCCGCGAGCACGCCATCGTCCACGCCCTCGCGCACGAGGCCGACCGCCCGGGCGCCGAGCCGCACGAGCTGCACGCCGCCCCCGGGAACCCCGGCATCGGGGACCTCGCGGCGCTGCACGCCGTCGACCAGAACGACGGCGCCGCGGTGGCCGCGCTCGCCACGGACCTCGGCGTGGACCTCGTCGTCGTCGGCCCGGAGGCCCCCCTGGTCGCAGGCGTCGGCGACGCGGTGCGTGAGGCCGGGATCCCGGTGTTCGGGCCGAGCGCGGAGGCCGCGCGCCTCGAAGGTTCCAAGGCGTTCGCCAAGGACGTCATGGCGGCGGCGTCCGTCCCCACGGCGCTCGCGCACGTGTGCACCGACGTCGACCAGGTCGCTGCCGCGGTCGACGCGTTCGGCGCCCCCTACGTCATCAAGGACGACGGCCTCGCCGCGGGCAAGGGCGTCGTCGTCACGGAAGACCGGCAGGCCGCGCTCGAGCACGCCGCCGCGTGCTTCGCCACCCCGCGCCGTGCGGCGGACGGGACGCCCGAGGACCCGCGCGTCGTCGTCGAGGAGTACCTCGACGGTCCCGAGGTCTCGCTCTTCTGCGTGAGCGACGGCGCGACCGTCGTCCCGCTCGCCCCCGCCCAGGACTTCAAGCGCGCGTTCGACGCCGACGCCGGCCCGAACACGGGCGGCATGGGCGCCTACAGCCCGCTGCCGTGGGCGCCCGAGGGCCTCGTCGACGAGGTCGTCGCGCGCGTCGCGCAGCCGACGATCGACGAGATGGCGCGGCGTGGCACCCCGTTCGTCGGAGTCCTGTACGTGGGGCTCGCGCTGACGAGCCGCGGCACGCGCGTCGTCGAGTTCAACGCGCGGTTCGGCGACCCGGAGACGCAGTCCGTGCTCACGCGCCTCGCGACGCCGCTGTCCGCCGTGATGCTCGCGGCGGCGCAGGGACGCCTCGCGGAGATCGGCGCGCTGCGCTGGCACGACGACGCGTCGGTCACCGTCGTCGTCGCGGCGCACGGGTACCCGGGCGCGGTGCGCGGCGGCGACCCGATCACCGGCATCGACGCGGCGGAGGACGTCGAGGGCGTGCACGTGCTGCACGCGGGCACGTCGCGCGCGGACGACGGCGGCCTGGTCGCCTCGGGCGGCCGCGTGCTCTCGGTCGTGGCGCGCGGCGCGGACCTGGCCGAGGCGCGCCGTCGGGCGTACGCGGCGGTCGACCGCATCGCGCTCCCGGGCTCGCACCACCGCACGGACATCGCGGCGAAGGCCGCCGCGGGCAAGACCACGCTCGCGGGCTGACCCCCTTCCCGCCGTCGAGCACGACTCTCCCCGCCGTCGAGCACGACATGACGGTCGTCATCACGCTGATAACGACCGCCATGTCGTGTTCGGCGCTCTCGGGGTCAGGTCAGGCTCGGTGCCACTTCTGGGCGGCGGTGCCGTTGCACGTCCAGATCTGGAGCTGCGTGCCGTTGGCGCTGTTGCTACCCGGCACGTCGACGCACTTGTTCGCGAGGACGGACACGAGGTCGCCCGCGCCGCTCAGGACGAACTGCTGGGCGGGGTTGCCGCTGCAGTTCGCGAGCTGCACGGCCGTCCCGTCGGCCGTCGCGGCCCATGCCACGTCCATGCACTTCCCGCCCGCGCGGACCGTACCGTCGGACGCGAACGTCCACCGCTGCGCGCTCGTCCCGTTGCACGTCCACAGCTGCAGGCGCTTGCCGTCGCTGAAGTCCGAGCTCGGCACGTCGATGCACTTGCCCGCGAGCCCGACGAGCGCGCTGCCCGACCCGCCGCCCGTCGTGACGAGCGACAGCCCGTACGCCGAGAGGATCGGGTTCACGGGCTGGTAGATGAACTTGCCGCCGTTGGAGCAGTCGTTGATGCGGCCCGACGTGACGCCCTGCGCCTGGTTGCCCGAGATCACGGAGCCGCCGGAGTCGCCGCCCTCGGCGCACGCGCTGCCGCGCACGAGGCCGGGGATGTCGCCGTTGCCGTAGTTCACGGTGATGTTCTTCTGCTCGATGACGCCGCAGCGCCAGCCCGTCGTCGCGCCGGACCGGCAGACCGATGCGCCCACCGGCGCCTCGGCGGACCCGGCGACGTCGACGGTGCCGCCCGCGTAGTTGTTGACCCGGGGGACGGGGGTGAACCCTGAGTCGACGCGGACCCAGGCGTAGTCGTGGCCGGGGAACGACGCCGCCTGGACGGTTCCCATGCGCGCCCAGCTCGCCGTGAGCACCTCCTTGCCTGCGGCGCCGCAGTGGCCGGCCGTGACGAAGCCGCCCTGCACGGCGAAGCCGATCGAGCAGGCCGAGCCCGACGACGCGCCGGGATCCCGGGTGATGTACCGGTCACCGCCGCGCACGTCGGCCGTGAGCTCGTACGGCGCGTCGACGACCTCGGTCCGGACGGCGGCCGCGTCGACCCCCGACGCCGCGACGAACGCCTCCGCCGCGGCCGGGTCGAGGGACTCGACGACGACCTCGTTCGTCGTGACGTCGACGTACCAGGCCTGGACGGCGTCGGGCGTCGACGCCTGGTCCAGCCCGGCGGCGACGGCGTCGAGCTCGGCGAGGCCGCGCTCGACGACGACCGCCTCGGCGCCGGCCGCCTCGACCTCGGGGACCGCGGAGGGGTCGGTGACGGCGACGACGGGCGTCGCGGCGGCGGCGTCGACCCACGTGCCGGCGTACGCCGCGCCCAGCCCGCCGCTGAGCGCCTGCTCGACGGCGCCGGTCGCGGCGTCGAGCGCGAGCCGGTCGGCGACGCCCTCGGCGTCGAGGCCCAGGTCGCGCTCGAGCGCGCGGAGCTGGCCGGGGGACAGGTCGTCGGGCCCGGGGACGGGGCCGGCGAGCAGCGCGGGGACCTCGGCTCCTGTGCTCGACGGTGCGGCGACGGGTGCGCTCGCGCTCGCCGACGTCGCGAGCCCGACGCTCGCGGCGATCACGCCGACTCCGGTTGCTAGCGCTGTCAGGCGATGGTGCATCGTGCCGTGGTGCATCGTTGCCTCCTCGGTGCGGATGTCGGCCCGCCGTCGTCGGCGGGGCCGGGACAGCAGTGCAGGCGCCCCCAGGGGGTCGCTCCGATGCGGGCCCCCGACAGTGAGGGAGCGCTCCCACGACCGTCCTTGAGGCACAGTAGCGACTTCGGCGGCGTTCGGCACGACGGGGCGCAGGCCGGCCGACCGGTCGTCGGACACGGTGCCGCTCCCGCGGCGGGCGGTGCGAGACTAGGGGCCGTGACCGACATCCCCCAGGACCCTGCCTCGGCCCTCTCGCTCGGCGAGGTGGACGCCCTCGACACCGCGGCGCTCGACCTGCCCGGCTGGACGCACGTGTACTCCGGCAAGGTGCGCGACCTCTACGCGCCGGACCTGCCTGCCGTCGGTGGCGTGCACCCCCTCGGCGACGTCGTGCTCGTCGTGGCGAGCGACCGGGCCAGCGCGTACGACCACGTGCTGTCGCCGGGGATCCCGGACAAGGGCGTCGTGCTCACCCAGCTCAGCCTGTGGTGGTTCGAGCAGCTCGCCGACCTCGTGCCGAACCACGTCGTGTCGACCGAGGTCTCGTCGGAGCCGGGCGACGGCCTCGTGCCCGACGTCGTCGCCGGGCGCGCGATGATCTGCCGTCGCCTCGACATGTTCCCCGTCGAGTGCGTGGTGCGCGGGTACCTCACCGGCTCGGGACTCGTCGAGTACCGCGCCGGGGGAGAGGTCTGCGGGGTGCCGCTGCCCGCCGGTCTCGTCGACGGCTCGCGCCTGCCGGAGCCGATCTTCACACCCGCGACCAAGGCAGCCGTGGGTGAGCACGACGAGAACGTCTCGTTCGACGTGGTCGCCGAGCAGATCGGCCTCGACGACGCCACGCGCCTGCGCGACCTCACGCTCGCCGTCTACGCCCGGGCCGAGCAGATCGCGCGCGAGCGCGGCGTGATCCTCGCGGACACCAAGCTCGAGTTCGGCGTGGACCCGACCACCGGCCAGACCGTCCTCGGCGACGAGGTGCTCACGCCCGACTCGTCGCGGTTCTGGCCCGCCGACCAGTGGGAGCCGGGCCACGCGCAGCCGAGCTACGACAAGCAGTTCGTGCGCGACTGGCTCGTGTCGCCCGCGTCCGGGTGGGACCGCGCGTCCGACACCCCGCCGCCGTCGATCCCCGCCGACGTCGTCACGCGCACCCGCGCCCGGTACCTCGAGGCGTACGAGCGCCTCACGGGCTCGACGCTCGGCTGAGCCGTCAGGCGGTCCGGGCGGCGCCCGGGCGCACGTAGGTGTGCCCGCTCGGCGCGGTCCATCGGACCGAGCCGTCGGCGAGCAGGGCGGGCCGCCAGCCGTCGCGCGCACGGACGACCCGGTGGTGCCGGCAGAGCGCGACGAGGTTGTCGGCCCCCTGCGCGGCGGCCGCGTCGTCGTCGTCGGCGTTCGGTCGCGGGGCCACGACGTGGTCGAGGTCGCAGCGGAACGCCGGGACGCGGCAGCCGGGGAACACGCAGGTCTCGTCGCGCGTGAGGACGCGCGCGACGGTCTGCGGCGACGGTCGTGACCTGCCGCGCTCCGCGGCGGGGGCGAGCGGTGCTGCCATGCGGACCTCCCTGCGTCGTCGAGCCATGGTTCGTGCGAGGGCGGGGAAGGGGCAGGACCCCGCCCTCGCACCGTGCCCGAGCGTGCGTCTCGAACACACGTTCGACTCTAGCGGCACCCTCTGACACGCGTCGAGGGCTGGCGCGATAGGTCGTCATCCGATATATATCGTCCATGGCACCGAGTCCTCCCGCGTTCCGGATGACCGAGCAGGCGTACCTCGTGCTGCTCTCGCTCAGCGCAGAGCCGCGGCACGGGTACGCGGTGATCCAGGCGGTGCACGACCTCTCCGACGGCCGCACCCGGCTCGGGGCCGGCACGCTCTACGGCAACCTCGACCGGCTCGTCGCCGCCGGGCTCGTCGAGCCGACCGGCGAGGAGGTCGTCGACGGCCGTCTGCGGCGCTACTACCGCGCCACCGACGACGGGCGCCGCGCGGCGCGAGCGGAGACGCTGCGCCTCGCCGGGCTCGCCGAGCGCGCGCGCCGGTCGATGGAGAGCCGCGGCCCCGCGGGTGCCACCGACGGCCTGGCCGGGAGCGGCGCGTGACCGCCCTCGGGGCGGACCGGTACGAGCGGTCCGCACGGTTCTGGCTCCGCGCCTACCCGCCACGCTGGCGCCGCCTGCACGGCGACGAGGCGCTCGCGGTCCTGCTCGACCTCGCGCCCGCACCCGACGACGCCGGGGCGCCGCACGGCATCGGCGCGCGCGAGGCGTGGGGGCTCGTCCGCGCGGGCTGGGCGCTGCGCCGGCGGGAGCACCCGCCGCTCGGGCGCTGGTTGCTGTACCGGCTGTTCGACGCTCGGCTGCCCGCGCGCTACTGGTGGTGGGTGGCCGACGACATCCACGGGGCGCTCTACCCGTGGCGCAGGGGCCTCGCCGCTGCGCTGCTCGTCACGGGGATCCAGATGATCGTCCCCACCGTGATGGCGCTCCTCGGGCTCGTCTCGACGTGGCCCGAGTACGCGTGGCGTCTCCCGTTCGCCTGGTGGTACTGGCCGCTGGTCCTGGTGTGCGCCATCGGGTCCGCCACGCTGTTCGCCCGCGCGAACGGCGAGCGTGCCTGGCGCAAGCACGTGCTCGACGGCAACATCCCCGTGGACAAGCCTGACCCGCCTCGGACCGTCGGTGCCTGAGTCGGCGCCGCGCCGTCGTGCCAGGGTGCGGACGCCCGCCGGGAGCGTCGCCCGCGCCCGGTAGACTGGCCGCGGAATTCCGCCGTCGGCTCCCGCTCGTCCCGTCCCACCGACCGTCCTCGACGGCCGTGACGTGGGCGGGATCCCGGAGCCCCGGCTCTCCCGAACTCTCTCGCCAAGGAGCCCCCGTGGGACGCGTCGTCGTCGAGGTCATGCCCAAGCCCGAGATCCTGGACCCGCAGGGCAAGGCCGTCGTCGGGGCGCTGCCGCGCCTCGGTTTCACCCAGTTCACGTCCGTGCGCCAGGGCAAGCGGTTCGAGCTCGAGGTCGACGGCCCGGTCACGCCGGAGATCCTCGCCGCCGCCGAGGAGGCCGCGGTCAAGGTCCTGTCGAACCCGGTCATCGAGGACGTCGTGCGTGTGGCGGACATCGAGGCGGACGCGGCCGCGACGATCACGTCCGAGGGGCTCGCCTGATGTCCGGCGCCACGCTCGCGACGGCGCGGATCGGCGTCGTCACGTTCCCCGGCACGCTGGACGACCGCGACGCGGCGCGCGCGGTGCGTCTCGCGGGCGGTGAGGCCGTGTCGCTGTGGCACGCGGACGCCGACCTGCACGGCGTCGACGCGGTCGTCCTGCCCGGGGGCTTCTCCTACGGCGACTACCTGCGTGCGGGCGCGATCAGCCGCTTCGCACCCGTCATGGAGTCGATCGTCGACGCGGCGGCGGGCGGCATGCCCGTCCTGGGCATCTGCAACGGCTTCCAGGTCCTCACCGAGGCCCACCTGCTGCCCGGCTCGATGGTCAAGAACGACCACCTGCACTTCATCTGCCGCGAGCAGGTGCTCGTGGTCGAGAACGCGGACACGGCCTGGACGCGCGACTACACGGCCGGCCAGCGCATCACGATCCCGCTGAAGAACCAGGACGGCCAGTTCGTCGCGGACGACCGCACGCTCGACGAGCTCGAGGCGGAGGGCCGCGTCGTCTTCCGCTACGACGGCTGGAACCCGAACGGGTCGCGCCGGGGCATCGCGGGCATCACGAACGCCGCGGGCAACGTCGTCGGCCTCATGCCGCACCCCGAGCACGCCGTCGAGGCGGGCTTCGGCCCGGCGAACGAGGCCGGCCCGCGCGCGGGGACGGACGGCCTGGGCTTCTTCACGTCGGTCCTGGGCGCGCTCGTCAACGCATGACGAGGTCGGCGTGACGGGTGCGCCCTCGCGCGTCCTGCCCGACGGCGCCGGCCGCCCGGGCGTGCACATGACCGTCGAGGCGGTCCCCGGGGACGACGCCGTGGCCGCGCTGCTGTGCGGTCGCCAGCAGGCGGAGCTCGCCGTGCGTTACGGCGAGCCCGACGCGGGCGCGTTCGTGCCCGACGCCTCGATCGCGAACGTCGTGGTCCGCTCGGCCGGTGAGCCCGTCGCGTTCGTCGCGCTGCGCGACGTGTCGGGCACGCCCGACGGCCGTGGCGGCACACATCCCCGGCGGACGGGTGAGGTGAAGCGGCTCTGGGTCGAGCCGGCCCACCGGGGCCGCGGGCACGCGCGCACCGCGATGCGGGCCGTGCACCGGCACGCGGTCGAGGCGGGGCTCGAGCGCCTCGTCCTGGAGACCGGGACCCTCCAGCCCGAGTCGATCGACCTGTACCTCTCGCTCGGCTACGTCCCGATCGAGTCGTACGGCCACTACGCCGGGCACCCGCTCTCGCGCTGCTTCGCGCTCGACCTGGGGACGGCGGACTCGGGCGTCGGCGCCGACGCTGCCGACCAGACCTCGGTGACGAGCGGCGGGCGCGGGGCGCGCGACGCACGCAGGGCCGCGACCCCGAGCGAGCCCGTGACCGTCCCCGCCCCCGGTGTCGTCGAGGTTCGCGACGTCCCGTGGGACGACCCGGACGCGGCGGCCCTGCGGCGGGAGATGCACGAGACGTCCTCGGCGGTGCTCTACCCCGAGCTGTTCGCCGG
Source organism: Cellulosimicrobium cellulans (assembly GCF_006539945.1). GTDB lineage: Bacteria > Actinomycetota > Actinomycetes > Actinomycetales > Cellulomonadaceae > Cellulosimicrobium > Cellulosimicrobium cellulans. The sequence goes on from NZ_BJNZ01000030.1 coordinate 47,200, forward strand.
GCTCGACGCCGCCGGAGGGTTCGACGCCGTCGACGCCCGCGTGGGCGCCGAGGTGGTCGCGACCCTCGTCGCGTACCGCGACGGCGTGGCCGTCGGGTGCGCGTCGCTGCGCCTCCCCGCACCCGGGGCGCCCGTGGACGCGCTCGAGGTGAAGAAGGTCTTCGTCCGCGAGCGCGCGCGTCGGACCGGTACCGCGCGCCGGCTGCTCGACGCCCTGGAGGCCGTCGCGCGCGAGCGCGGGGTGGGCCTGCTCCTGCTCGAGACGGGTATCCGCCAGCCCGGCGCGATCGCGCTCTACCGCTCGCTCGGGTACCGCGCCGTCGAGCAGTTCCCGCCGTACGTCGGCGACAACCACGTCGCGCTCTGCTTCGCGAAGCCGCTCGCCTGAGGTCGCGCCAGGGTCTTCTCAGGGGCGTGCCGGATATGCCCGCGGTGTCCGGTCCCGCTAGGGTGTCTCCGTGATCCCCCTCGCGACCGGTGCCTACTCCGCGGCCTCCGTGATCCTCGAGCTCCTCGGCTGGGTCGCCGCGGTCGCGTCACGGGTGCCCGGCCGGGTCGGGGTGCTCGCGGGCGAGCTGCGCGAGACCGCGGTCGAGTGGGGGCTCCCGGTCGGCGAGGTGTCCGACCTCTACGCGGCCTTCCCCGTGCGCCTCGCGCTCGCCGTCGGCGCCGTCGCGCTCGTGTGCGCCGTCGTCGCCCTGGTGCACGGGCTCCGCGCGCGTCAGCGCTCCGAGGGGTCCGCGGACGCGGTGCGCGTCAGCGGCCGCTGAGCAGCGGCACGACCTCCCGGCCCAGGAAGCGGACGAACCCCTCGACGTCCGGCTCGTCGGCGGTCGGCTGGACCGCGACGGCCGTCGCACCTGCGTCGGCCAGCGCCTGGACGGCCGCGGCGATCGTTGCCGCGTCCCCGCCCGCGCCGATGCCCTGGCCGGCCTCCTTGCCCCACAGCGGCACCTCGCGGTCCACGCGCTCCTGCGCGTCCGGCCCCGTCGCCGCGATGAGGGTCGCGTGGACGTCGAAGTCGCTCCCGGCGCTGGCCCCGTCCCCGTACCGGCCTCCTCGAGCCGCCGCGGCTGCCTCCCGGACGTCGGCCGGGGTGAGCGCGTTCGCGAGGATCAGACCGTCGCCCAGCTCGCCCGCCAGCGCGAGCGACCGCGGGCCGACGCCGCCGAGCCACAGCGGGACGGGCTCCGTGGGCGGCCAGTCGAGCCGCACGGCGTCGAGCGTGACGTACCGCCCCGCCGTCGTGACCTCCTCGCCCGCGAGCAGGCTCCGCAGCGCCGTGGCGTGCTCGCGGAGCAGCGTCAGCGGCGACGCGACGCGGACGCCGGCCTGCCCCATCCACTCCTGCACGCCGTGACCCACGCCCGCGACGAGCCGCCCGGGGAACAACCGGGCGAGCGTCGCGACCTCCATCGCGGTGATCGCCGTGCTGCGCAGCGGGGCGGGCATGAGCCCGATGCCGACGCGCACGCGCTCGGTCCAGGCGAGCGCTGCCGCCGCCGACGCGAGGCCCGACTGCTTGAAGCAGTCCTCCCACACCCAGAGGTCGTCGAGGCCTGCCTCCTCCGCGGTCGTGGCGAGCCGCCGCAGGCTCTCCGGCGCGTGGGTGGGCACGAACGCGATACCGAGCCGTGGTGTCGTCATCCCGTCATCGTGCCGGGTGCCACCGACACTCAGCCGTCGTGCCGGAGCGCACGTGGCCTCCCGTGGGCGGGCCGCCGTGCGAGCTCGTCGGACCGCGCCAGGAAGGCGAGCTGCGCCGCGACGGACTGCCGCGCCGCGCCGCGGACCGACGGGTCGACGTCGGCGTAGACGCGCGCGACCACCCGCTCCACCGCGTCGTGCGCCCCCGCGGCCAGCCCGAGCGCGTCGAGCGCCGCCCGGACCTGGGCGAGGCGTTCGAGCCGGTGCTCGCGGTACGCGCGCACCCGCCCCGCGAGGTCGGCGACGGCCGGCCCGTGACCGGGGAGGCCCGTCGCCCGACCCGTCCCCGTGGACGCGACCGCCTCGATCGCGTCGAGGCTCGCGAGGTACGCGCCGAGCGAGCCGTCGGGCTGCGCGATCACCGTCGTGCCGGTCCCGAGCACCGTGTCCCCGGTGAGGACCGTCGGGCCCGACGGCGACCCCGCCCTCCCGATCGCGGCCTCACCCGACCGGGTGTCGCCAGGGGTCGCTTCGCCAGGGCGCGCGTCCCCTCCGGAGAGATGGTCGGCAGCGGCGAGCGGGCCGTCGTCGGGCAGCACGAGGCAGACCGAGTCGGCGGTGTGGCCCGGTGTGGCGAGGACGACGACGCGGAGCCCGGCGACCTCGATCACCTCGCCGTCGCGGAGCGGCTCGCCACCGTGGCAGTGCGTCGCGTCGGCGGCGCGCACCGGCGCCCCGGTGCGCTCGCGCAGGCCAGGAGCCCCGGCCGTGTGGTCGGCGTGGCGATGCGTGACGAGCACGAGCTCGACGGGCCCGGCCGCGGCGAGCGCGTCGAGGTGCGCGACGTCGTCGGGTCCCGGGTCCACGACGACGCACGTCGCCGACCCCGGCGCGCGCAGCACGTACGAGCGCGTGCCGTCGAGCGTCATCGGGCCCGGGTTATCGGCGCGCAGCACCGCGGCGAGCCGGGTGACGGGCGTGGGCACGGTCATCGTGGACGCGTCTCAGGCGCGGTGCCGCAGGACCGTCGGGCGGACCTCGTCGTCCCACTGGGAGAAGCGGGCGTCGATCAGCGGGCCGACGAGGTCGTACGTCTCCCACGTGTCCGGCACGCGGTACACGTCCTCGGGCTCGCCGTCGCCGGGGCTCACCGCGTCGACGTAGTCCTCCAGGTAGAGGCCGCCCTCGTCCTCGTCCTCGTCGTCGCCCGCGTAGTACGCGCTCGCGAACGCCGCGCCGACGTCGTCGAGGTCCTCGTCGACGAGCCTGCCGTCGCACGCGTCGAGCACGAACGCTCCGGGCGTCGTCCTCCGGTCGCGCAGCGCGGCGAGCGCGCCCGCGGCGTCCTCGCCGAGCTCCTCGGAGACGTGCCCGCCGAGCACCGCCCACGCGAGGAACATGCCGATGTGCGTCGCGCCCGCCGCGGGTCCCACCTCGGGTGGGTACCCGTCGCCCTCGGAGTGCCAGGCCACGTCGTCGAGCGTCGTCGTCATGCAGCGACGCTACCCCCTCCCGCCGAACACGACATGAGGGTCGTTATCCCGTGGATAACGACCCTCATGTCGTGTTCGACCGCGGGCCTGGTCGTGTTCGGGCGTGGGCGGGTTGACGGCGGGGGGCGGCGGCAGGGCGGGGTGTTAGGCGGCGAGGGCGGTTACGAGGAGCTCGAGCGTGCGGGCGCGGCCCGGCGTGGAGTCCAGCGCCTCGTCCGCGCGCGACGCGGCGACGGGGACGACCATCACCTCGTCGACGCCGTGGCGCTCGGCGAGCCGGCGGACCTCGGCCGCGGCGGCGTCGGGCGTCCCGACGGCCCAGCGGCGCAGGCTGTCCTCGACCATCTGCCCGGCCGCACCGTCGAGGGGCGCCGCCTGAGCCTCCTCCACGGTCTCCAGCGCGGTGAGCGGCTGGCCGGTGCGCAGCCGCGACATCATGCGCGCCTGCGGGAGCGCGCGGGCCCGGGCCTCGTCGTCGGTCTCGGCGACGACGGCGTTGAGCGTGAGGAACGTGCGCGGCTCGGGGAACGCCTCGCTCGGGCGGTAGCCCTCGCGGTAGAGCGCGAGGATCTCGTCGATGCCCTGGCCGGAGAAGTGGTTCGCGAACACGTAGGGCAGCCCGAGCTCGGCCGCGAGGCGCGCGGAGTAGTCGCTCGACCCGAGCAGCCAGACGGTCGGCGCGCCGTCGGCGGCGGGCGTCGCGTGCACGTCGTACACCTGGCCGCTCGTGAGGCGCAGGGTCGCGCCCTGCGGGCTCATGAGCGCGAGGATGTCGGTCACGTGCTGGGGGAACCGGTCGACGTCGGCCGTCGGGCCGGTGATGCGCAGGAGCTGCGTGACCACGGGGTCGGAGCCCGGCGCGCGACCGATGCCGAGGTCGACCCGGCCGGGGGCGATCGCCTCGAGCGCCGCGAACTGCTCCGCGACGACGAGCGGCGCGTGGTTGGGGAGCATGACCCCGCCCGAGCCGACCCGGATGCGGTCGGTGACCGACGCCGCCGCGGCGATCATCACGGGCGGCGTCGACGCCGCGACCGCGGGCATGTTGTGGTGCTCGGCGAACCAGTACCGCTCGTACCCGAGCCGGTCCGCGAGGCGGACCAGGTCGAGCGACGCCCGCACCGCCTGGGTGCTGGACTGGCCCGAGCGGACGGGCACGAGGTCGAGGACGGACAGGCGGGGGCTCTGGGTGCTCACCCTGGTGCCAACCGGCGACCCCCGAGCCTCATTCCCCCGCGAGGCCGCGGCACGCCTGCCAGGATGGTCGTCATGGACGTCCCCTCGATGATCATGGGCGGCGCGATCGCGTCCGTCGTGTGGATCGTGCTCGTGCCCTGGAGCAGGCTGAAGGCGCTGCGAGAGCGCGATCAGGCGGAGCGCGCGGAGGACTGACCGGGCGGGAGCGGCGTGCGCAGGCCGCTCGCGCGGTGGACCGGGCTCGTGACCGCCGTGCGGACCGCGTCCTCGGAGCCGACGACGCGCACGAACGTCTGCGCGCGCGTCACCGCCGTGTAGAGCAGCTCGCGCGTGAGCAGCGGCGACGTGGCGGGCGGCAGGACGAGCGTGACACGGTCGAACTGGCTGCCCTGCGCGCGGTGGACCGTCATGGCGTGCACGGTCTCGACCGGCGGGAGGCGATGGGTACGCACCTGCAGCGGGGCGCGCGGGTCGCCGAACACGGCGACGATGCCGGCGTCCCCGGGTTCTGCGACGAGCACGCCGGTGTCGCCGTTGTAGAGACCCACCTCGGCGTCGTTCGTCGTGACGAGCAGCGGCCGGCCGGCGACCCACGGCGTGTCGGTCGCGTGGTGGCCCGTGGCCTCCTCGACCCACGCCTCGACCTGCGCCGCCCACCGGCCCCGACCCGCGGGTCCGCGCCGGTGCGCGACCATGACCCGGTGCCGGGCGAGGGCATCCAGGGCCGCGGTGGCGTCGCCCGCGCGGGCCGCCTCGACGAGCGCCGTGCCCGCCGTGACGGCGTCGGCGCGCACGGCGGCGAGCACCGCGTCGTCCGGGACGTCGTCGGGCGTCTCGAGGAACTCCACCGAGCCGTGGCCCGCGCGCAGGAGCGCGAGCGTCGCCTTCGCGTCCCCGGTCCTGATCGCGGCCGCGAGCGGCAGGATCTCGGAGTCGCGGTCCTGGCGGTGGACGGTGCGCAGCCGCACGACGCCGTTGCCCAGCACGGCGCGGTCGTCCACCTCGCCGACGGCGGGCGGCGGGGACGCGGCGAGCGCGACGTCGGCCGTCGCGAGCACGGCGGCCGCCGTCGCGGGCGGGGCGACCGGCTCTCGGTGCACGAGGTCCCCGAGCACGGCGCCCGCCTCCACGGACGCGAGCTGGTCGGGGTCGCCGACGAGCACGAGGCGTGCGTCGGGCCGCAGCGCCTCGAGCAGCCGCGCCATGAGCGGCAGCGCGACCATCGACGTCTCGTCCACGACCACCACGTCGTGCGGCAGGTGGTGCTGCGCGTCGTGCCGGAACCGGGTGCTGCTGCCCGGCCGGTAGCCGAGCAGGCGGTGCAGCGTCGTCGCGACGGGGGCGCCGACGCGCTCGCGGTCGGCGGGGTCGCCGAACCCGGCGACGACCTCGCGCACCGCCTCCTGGAGGCGCGCGGCGGCCTTGCCCGTGGGCGCGGCGAGCGCCACGCGCAGCGCCGCGCCGGACGCCGGGCCCCGTCCCGCGGGAGCGGCGCCCGCGGCGGGCGGCGTCTCGCCGGTGCCCTGACCCGCGGGGGAGGACGGGGCGCCGGACGCGGTGACGGCGGAGGGCGAGGACGGGAGAGCAGCGTCGTGCAGGACGGCGAGCAGCCGCGCGACCGTCGTCGTCTTGCCCGTGCCCGGGCCACCCGTGAGCACGGTGAGCCGGCGCGTCGCGGCGTGCGCGGCGGCGAGCCGCTGCCGGGTGTCGTCCGCGGCCGGGAAGAGGCGGGACAGCGCGGCGTCGAGGCGGTCGGGGTCCACGGGCAGGTCGTCCGCGGCGAGCCGGCCGTCGACGTCGTGCCGGACCGCGAGCTCGTCGCGCCAGTACCGGTCGAGGTAGAGGGCGCCTCCCACCCAGCGCGCGGGGCGGTCGTCCGGCCCGTCGACGCCCGTCGCGACGAGGGGACTGCGCGCGACCGCTGACGCCCACGCGGTCCGGTCCGGCCAGGGCAGGTCCGTGGCGTCGGTGCGCGCCGCCTCCTCGTCCTCGGGCAGCTCGAGCGAGCCGAGGGAGTCCAGGCGCACGCACACCGATCCGCTGCGCACCGCGCGCACGGCGAGCGCGACGGCGAGCAGCACGTCGTCGTCGTGCTCGCCCGTGAGCCGGCCGAGCCGCAGCGCGACGCGCAGGTCGGCCGCGGAGACGACGCGCGCGGCGTTGAACGCGCCGAGCCGCGCGGGCACCCCGACGGCGAGGCGCGGGTCGCCTTCGTCCACGGGGGGAGTCGGCGACGCGGCCGTCGCGGCGAGAGGGGTCGTGGTCATGCGCGACCTCCGTCGAGCAGGGCGGACAGGGCGACGACGAGCCCTGGCGGCGGAGTCCAGGCGACGACGCCGTACGGGGCGCCGTCGGGGCCGGTGGGGGTGTCCGGGCCGGCCATGCCGCGCACGAACAGGTAGGCGCCGCCCGCGAGGTCGCGGTCGGGGTCGTAGTCGCGCACGCGCCAGCGCAGGTACCGGTGCAGCGCGACGAGGTAGAGCACGAGCTGGAGGGGGTAGTGCGAGGCGAGCATCGCGTCGCGCGTCGCGTCCGGGTGGTAGTCGCCGACCGCGAGCGGCACGCCGGGCGGGCCGACGCGGTTGGTCTTGTAGTCGACGACCAGGTACCGCCGACGGCCGGCCGGGTCGGGACGGCCGTCCGGCCCTGTGGCGGGCACGCGCAGCACCGCGTCGATCGAACCCGTGAGGTATCCCCGCAGCGGGACGCCGCCGGAACCGCCCGCCGTCCCGTTCTCGCTCTCGTCGGCCAGGGCCGCGAGCAGGTCGGGGTAGCGGGCGAACGCGTCGTCGGCGGGCAGGTGGGCGCGCAGGACGTCGGCGAGGTCGCGCAGCGTCGAGGGCCGGACGCCCTCGGTCTCGTCGCCGCCCGCGAGCGGGAGCTCGAACTCGAGCTCGGGCAGCCGGTCGCGCGGGTCGACGTCGGCGAGGGTGAGCCCGCCCGCGATCGGCCCGAGCGGGGTGCGCAGCGACAGGCCCAGCGCCGCGGCGAGCGACACGGGCTCCACGCCGGGCACGCGCACCGTCGCGGCCTGCGCACAGCGTGCGCGGACCTCGGCGTCGAGGTCGTCGGCGGCCGTGTCGACGTACTCGAGGATCTCGTGCACGAGGGTGCCGAACGCGGTGCCCCCGGGTTGCCCCTCGTACGGCGAGGGGACGTCGGCGCCGGGACGGGTGGCCGGCGGTCCGACCGGCACCGCGGTCGGCACGGCACCGGTCTCGTCGGCGTCCGGCGACTCCTCCGGCTCGTCCTGGATGCCCGGGTCCTCCGGCTCGCTCTCGATCCCGCCGACCGGCCCGTGGTGCGCCGCTGCCGTGAGCGCCGAGTACGACGCGCGGCGCCACTCGCGGTCCGGAAGGTGCGCGGTGGTCGCGAGCGCCAGGTCCGAGGCGGTCCGGCGCCCGGGAGACCAGCGGGCGCCCTTCGGCCTGCTCTCGACCTGCTCGACGACGACCGTCCCGCCCGAGCGCGCGGCGATCGCCTCGAACGCGGACCGCACGGCGTCGTCGCGCATCGCGTCGGGCCGGGCGTGGCGGCCGGGCTCGCCGCCGAGCATCCGGTCCGCGAGGAGCAGCCGCGTGAGCGGGCCGGACCCGGTGCTGCGCTTGGTCGGGGTCCAGTGAACGACGACCTGGTGCCGGGCGCGCGTGAGCGCGACGTACAGCAGGCGCAGGTCCTCGCCCAGCTCCTCGTCGCGCCAGCGCGCCTTGGCGTCCACGAACCCTGGGGAGCCGACCCCGCCCAGGTGCAGGACGCGCTGCCCGTGGTCGTCGTGGAACGCGAACAGCTCCTGGTCGTCCGACTCGAACCGCTCCCAGCCGAACGGGACGTAGACGACGCCGAACTCCAGGCCCTTCGCGGCGTGGACCGTGACGACCTGCACGGCCGCGGCGTCCGTCTCGAGGCGGCGGGTCCGCTCGTCGGTGAACACCGCGCCGACCTCGGCGATCCGGGCGCGCAGCCACGCCGTGAGGGCGGCCGTGCCGAGGCCCTCGGTGACGGCGGCCTCGTGGAGGGCCTGGGTGACGTGGCGCAGGTCGGTGAGGTAGCGCTCGCCGTCGACCCGGGCCATGACCCGCGCCGTCGCACCTCCCCGGGCCGCGACCTCCGCGACCGCGGCCACGCCGCGGTCCGCGAGCAGGCGCGCCCAGGTCCGGACGGTGTCGCCGAGCTCGTCGTGGTCCGCGTCCCCGGCCGTCGCGAGCCGCTGCGCGTCCCAGCCCACGAACGGCGTGAGCGCGAGCGCCGTCGCGCGGCGGTGCAGACCGGGCTGCTCCAGCGCGGCGAGCAGCGTGAGCCAGTCCTGGGCGGCTGCCGAGCCGAACACGCTCGACGGCCCCGACACCACCGCGGGGACGCCCAGCGCGACGAGCGCCGAGCGCACCGCCTCGGCCTGGGCGTTCGTCCGGGTGAGCACCGCGACGTCGCGCGGCTCGAGCGGCCGCCACCGTCCGACGCCGCCGCCCGCTGCCGCGAGCCCGTCGTCGCGCACGCGGTCGCCGCCGCCGTCCGCGGTCCCGAGGCGGCCCGCGACGTCCGCCGCCACGTCCTGCGCGAGCAGGCTGCGGGCGTCGGGCGCAGACGGCGCCGACGACCCCCCGAGGCGGTAGGCCCGCCGCGTGACCTGCCGCAGCCGCACCGGCGCGCCGCCGGAGAAGCGCGGCTCGGGGTGGGCCGCGTCGACGGGCCGGACCACGATGCGCGGGTCGCCCAGCGCCGTCTCGCCCAGGAGCGCGTGCAGGCCCGTGAGGAGCGGGCCGTCGCTGCGCCAGCTCGTGCTGAGCGTCGCGGTGTCCGCCGCGTCCTCGACCGCGCGCAGGTACGTCACGACGTCCGCGCCGCGGAACGCGTAGATCGCCTGCTTGGGATCGCCGATGAGCACCAGCGTGCGGCACTCCTCGGGATGCCCGTGGAACGCGGTGCGCAGGATCTCCCACTGGTCGGGGTCGGTGTCCTGGAACTCGTCCACCATGACGACGCGGAACCGCGACCGGACCCGCCGCGCCGCCGTCGCGCCGTGCTCCGGGTCCGTCAGCGCGCGGCGCAGCAGCACGAGCAGGTCGTCGTAGTCGAGCAGGTGCATCGCGCGCTTGCGCGCCTCGACCTCGCGGCGCGCGGCGACCGCGGCCTCGTACCGCGCCGCGGCCACCGACCCTTCGGCCGCGTCCGACGGCGCGACCACCGCCCCGTGGTCGCTCAGCGCCGCTCGGGCGACGTCGCGCACGTCGCGCGGCGCCAGGATCGGCTCCGGCTCGTCGGCGAACTTCCGCACGTACAGGTCGTCCGTGACCTCCTCGACGAGGTCCGCGACGTCGGGCAGGAAGCTCGTGGCGAGGTCGACGTCCGCCGCCGTCCCCAGCGCGGTGAGCATCTGCTGGCAGAAGCCGTGCGTCGTCGTGATGGTCGCGGCGTCGAGCTGGGACAGCGCGACGCGCAGGCGCTCGCGGCGCAGGTCGAGCTCGGCGTCGTCGACCGCGGCGAGGAACGCGACGAGAGGCTCCGGGTCGTCCGCGGGAGCGGGCCCGCGCAGCGCGCGCTCGGTCGCGACGAGGCGCTCACGGACGCGGTCGCGCAGCTCCGACGTCGCGGCGCGGCCGAAGGTCACCAGCATGATCTCCGGCAGGGCGGCCACGCCCTCGGCGACGTACCGCGTCGTGAGGGTCGCGATCGTGTGGGTCTTGCCGGTGCCGGCGCTCGCCTCGAGCACGACCGTCCCGCTCGGCAGCTCGCCGAACGGGTCGAAGCGCCGCGGCGTGCCGCTCGTCGTCACGTCGCCCCCGTGCGGGGCGGCGCCGTCGGTCGCGGTCCGGGACGTCGCGCCGTTCACCGGGCGCCTCGCAGCTCGTTCTCCAGCAGGGGCTCCCACACGCGGCGCGCGAGCGCGCCGAGGCGGGTCGGGTCGTCGGGGAATCGGCCCAGGTCGGCCGTGGTGGCGAGCCCGGCGACGTCGGGCAGGGCCGGGTCCTGGCCCCAGGCGAGGACGACGTACGGGTCCTTGCGCTCGAAGCCCTTGTTCCACGCCCAGCCCGCGCGCATCAGGGCGTCGCGCGCGTCGCTCGTGCTCCGTTCCTCGGTGTAGCGCAGCGACACCTCGGGGAGCACCGGCAGCGGCTCGCGCGCGGCCTCGTCGCGCAGCGCCACGAGGTCGGCGAGGACCCGCGTCGCCGTGTCGCGGTCCGGCGGCGTGAGCGTCGACCAGGCGACGCCCGGCCCACGGGTCGAGCGGCCGATCGCGACGGCGTCCCACGGGCGCCCGGGGTCGCTCGCCGTGAGCGCGAGCGCCTGCACCCACGCGCGCAGCCGGTGCTTGGGCCCGAGGCGGGAGTACTCGGTGCGCACGACCCGCGCGCCGTGCACGCCCGGCACGCTCCCGACGAGGGTGCGGCCGTCGGGCAGCACGGCGCGGACGTCGACCGTCTCGGCCGAGCTCAGCACGTCCTGGCTCACCGGGCGGCCGGCGGCGAGGTCGGCCTCGCGCGCGGCCTCCACGGCGGTGACCCGCAGCGGGCCGACGGCGCGGACGACCTCCTGCAACGCGGAGCGTCCCAGCTCGCGCGGCGGGACCTGTCCCCGGCGCCACTCGGCCTGCATCGCCCGGTTCGGGTCGACGCCGGAGAGCGCGGCCCGCAGCACGCGGTCGCCCACGCCCCAGCCGGAGAGCCCCGTGAGCGCGAGCGGGAGGCGGTCCTCGACGTCGTCCTCCTCCAGCACGAGGCCCACGTCGAGCGTGTGCTGGGCGAACCACCTCGGTGCGTTCTCCAGCAGACGGACCAGATCGTCGAGCTCGACGTCGGCCGGCGCGCCCGGCGACCCGGCGCCGTCCGCGGGGAGGTCGAGCGGTGCGCCGACGAGCGCGCCGACGGGCCGGCGCTCGCGGTGCAGGGCGCGGGCCCCGGCGAGCGCGGCGCCGTCGTGGCT
>NZ_BJNZ01000031.1 GCF_006539945.1 Cellulosimicrobium cellulans
GCCGGTGGCGGACGACGCCGCGTCCGGTGCCCCGGCGTCGGCGGTCCCGCTCGGTGCCGCGCCCGCCTCCGGGCTCGGCGGGGCGCCGTCCGGGTCGTGGGCCGCCGCGGCGCGCGCGGCCGGACTGCACGCGCCGCTGCCCGGAGCTCTCGGCGGGTCCCGGCCGGGGGCTGGGCCGGCGGTCGCGACCCGTCCCACGCCTCCGGACGCGTGCCGGCTCGCGGTGCGGGAGAGCGACGTGTCGGACGAGGCGCTCGCCGAGCTCCGGGGGCGGTGGTCCGACGAGCTCACCGAGCGCGAGCTCGACGTCGCGCTGCTCGTCGTCCAGGGCGCGTCGAACAGGGAGGCCGCGGACCAGCTCTACCTCTCGGTGCGCACGGTGGAGGTTCACCTCGGCCGGGTGTTCCGGAAGCTCGGGGTGCGCTCGCGCGTCGAGCTCACCGTGCTCGCGCACCGCGTGGGGCGTTGAGGGGAATCCACGAGTCTCGTCGCCGCGGTACGTACCGAGGGTCCGGAACGAGGGTGGATTCGGGACGGTTTGTCCGGTTCTGCGCACCTCTGTCCTACGGGTGAACCCTTACGTGGCAGGTAAGTTCGCACCATGAACAATGTGGGAAGCGCGGATAACGCCATGGTGCCCGCGTCATTACGTTCGAGAGGACCCGAGGGCGACGACGACTCCGGAGGACGGCGACGTGGCCCACCGCACCAGCAACGAGGCAGGACCCATGGACGTGTCCCTCTTCACCAGACCACCCCGCGCCGGGCGCCGACGCGGCGCACGCCTCACCGCGCTCGCGACCGCTGCGGCGCTCGTCGGCGGGCTCCTCGCGGGAGTCGCGCCGGCTCAGGCCGCCGAGGTCGCACCCGCCGCCGTCTCCCACCCGGGCGACAGCGACGTGAACGGCTACCGCAACGTCGGCTACTTCACGCAGTGGGGCGTGTACGGCCGCAACTTCCAGCTCAAGAAGGTCCAGGACTCCGGCGCCGCCCAGGACCTCACGCACATCAACTACTCGTTCGGCAACATCCACCACCAGAACCTCACGTGCTTCATCGCGAACAAGGCGCAGGGCACGGGGCCGAACGGCTCCGACGGCGCCGGCGACGCGTGGGCGGACTTCGGCATGGGCTACACCGCGGCGAGCTCCGTGGCCGGCGTCGCCGACACGTGGGACCAGCCGCTCGCCGGCTCGTTCAACCAGCTCAAGCAGCTCAAGGCGAAGAACCCGCAGCTCCGCGCCCTCATCTCCATCGGCGGCTGGACCTGGTCCAAGAACTTCTCGAAGGCCGCCGCGACGCAGGCGTCGCGCGAGAAGTTCGTGTCGTCGTGCATCGACATCTACATCAAGGGCAACCTCCCCGTGATCGACGGCCGCGGCGGGGCCGGCGCTGCCGCCGGCGTGTTCGACGGCATCGACATCGACTGGGAGTGGCCCGGCTCGAACAACGGCGAGGTGGGCAACTACGTCGACACCGTCAACGACCGCGCGAACTTCAAGCTGCTGCTCGCCGAGTTCCGCAAGCAGCTCGACGCGTACGGTGCGCAGACGGGCAAGCACTACCTGCTCTCGGCGTTCCTCCCGGCCAACCCGGACGACATCGCGGCGGGCGGCTGGAACGACCCGGCGATCTTCGAGTACCTCGACTACGGCAACGTCCAGGGCTACGACCTGCACGGCGCGTGGGACCCCGCGCTCGCCGGTCCCCAGGCCAACCTGTACGACGACCCCGCCGACCCGCGGGCTGCCAACCGCCGGTTCAGCGCCGACAAGGCGGTGCAGGAGTACCTGCGCGCCGGGGTCGACCCGAGCCAGCTCGGCCTCGGCATGGCCATGTACGGCCGCGGCTGGAAGGGCGTGACGTCCTCGGCCCCGTGGTCGGCGGCGACGGGAGCGGCCCCCGGTACCTGGGAGGCGGGCAACGAGGACTACGACAAGCTCCGCACGCGAGGCCAGGACTACTACGACCCGGCCACGGTCTCGGCCTGGCGCTATGACGGTGACCAGTGGTGGGGCTACGACAACGCACGGTCCGTCGCCGCCAAGGCGGAGTACATCGACCGCCTGAACCTCGGCGGCGGCATGTGGTGGGACCTCTCCGGCAACCACGACGGCACGCTGCTCGGGGGCTTCACGGACAAGATCCGTGCGCTCCCGGCCGGTCCGGTCGACGGCACGGACGGCCCGACCGACCCGACCGATCCCACGGACCCGACGGATCCGACCGACCCGACCGATCCCACGGACCCGACGGACCCGACGGACTGCCTGGCGGCGTGGTCGTCGAGCGCGGTGTACACGGGCGGCGCGACGGTGTCGTTCGAGGGGAAGAACTACCGCGCGAAGTGGTGGACCCAGGGTGACCGCCCGAGCGCGGGCGGCCCGTGGGAGGCGACCGGCACGTGCGGCGCCACCGACCCCACCGACCCCACCGACCCCACGGACCCGACCGACCCGACCGACCCGACCGACCCGGGTACGTGCACCGCACCCGCCTGGTCGTCGAGCGCGGTCTACACCGGTGGCGCGACGGTCTCCTACCAGGGCCAGAGCTACCGCGCGAAGTGGTGGACGCAGAACAACGTCCCGGGCGCGGAGCAGTACGGCCCCTGGGAGTCGCTGGGCGCCTGCTGACGCTCGGCCCTCGTCGGCCCCTGACGGCGCCGGTCGCCACGAGCGACCGGCGCCGCCGAGCGGGACCCGCCCACGACGTCGTCGACGGCGGGCGCGGGCGACGAGTCCTGTGCACCCCGCCCGTGCACCCTCCCCTCGCCGCGTCGCCGACGCACCCGTCGTCGACGGCCGTCGTGGCGGGTCCCGCTCGGCAACCCTCAGCACCCCCTCAGCAATCCGTCGGTCGCCCTCCCCCGGGCGACCGTGCCCGACGCGACGCCGACCGGCGTCGTGCGCAGCAACCCAGCAGATCGAGTTACCCCCATGCGGTTGTCCCTGACCCCCCGGGCGCGCGCCCCCCGCGCTCCCGGACGCCGGCCACAGGCCGTCGCGGCCGTCACGACGCTCGCCGTGCTCGCCACCGGTCTCGTCGGTGCCGCCGCCGCGCAGGCCGCGACCCCCGTGGCCGCCGCCGCGACCACGACGTGCGCGGACCCCTGGTCCCCGACCCCGGCCTACGGGGGCGGCGCGACCGTCTCGCACGACGGCCAGAACTACCGGGCGAAGTGGTGGACGCAGAACAACGTCCCGGGCGCGGAGCAGTACGGCCCCTGGGAGTCGCTCGGTGCGTGCGGCGACACCCCGACCGAGGAGCCGACGACCGACCCGACGACCGACCCGACGACGGACCCGACGACGGACCCCACGACCGACCCGACCACGGACCCGACCACGGACCCCGCCGCGAACCCGGACGAGAAGTGCCGTCCTGACGGGATGGCGCAGACACCGGGCGTCCGGACGCCCTACTGCGACGTGTACGACGAGAGCGGACGCGAGAAGCTGCCGAACGGCCTGGACCGCCGCGTCATCGGCTACTTCTCGAGCTGGCGGACCGGCGCGAACGGCCAGCCGCGCTACCTCGCGAGCGACATCCCGTGGGACAAGCTCTCCCACATCAACTACGCGTTCGCGCACATCGACGGGAACGACGAGGTCTCGGTGAACGCCGGCGCGGCGGGCAACGCGGCGACGGACATGACGTGGCCGGGCGTCGCGGGCGCGGAGATGGACCCGACGCTCGACTACACGGGCCACTTCAACCTGCTGGCGAAGTACAAGAAGGCCAACCCGGGCGTCAAGGTCATCCCCGCGGTGGGCGGCTGGGCCGAGACGGGCGGATATTTCGACGCGAGCGGCAAGCGCGTCGCGTCCGGCGGTTTCTACACGATGACGGAGTCGCAGGCCCGGATCGACACCTTCGCCGACTCGGTCGTCGACTTCGTCCGCGAGTACGGGTTCGACGGCATCGACATCGACTACGAGTACCCGACGTCGAACAACCAGGCCGGGAACCCCGACGACTTCGCGATCTCCGACAAGCGCCGCGGGCAGCTCTTCCAGGGCTACGTGAACCTCATGAGGACGCTGCGCGAGAAGCTCGACGTGGCGGGCGCGCAGGACGGCGAGTACTACATGCTCACCACCGCGACGCCGTCGTCGGGGTGGCTGCTGCGCGGCATGGAGGTCTACCAGGTCACGCAGTACACGGACTACGTCAACATGATGACGTACGACCTGCACGGTGCCTGGAACGAGTACGTGGGCGGCAACGGCGCGCTGTTCGACGACGGCAAGGACCCCGAGCTCGCGGCCGGCGGCGTGTACAGCGCCTACAAGGGCATCGGCTACCTCAACGGCGACTGGGCCTCGCACTACTTCCGGGGAGCCATGCAGTCCGGTCGCATCAACCTGGGCGTGCCGTTCTACACCCGCGGCTTCCAGGGCGTCCAGGGCGGCACCTACGGCATGGGCGGCACCGCGAAGGCGCCGGCCGGGTTCCTGTGCCCGGCGGGCACCAACAACAAGTGCGGCTACGGCGCGGAGGGCATCGACAACCTCTGGTACGACAGCGACCCGCAGGGCAACGCGGTCCCGGCCGGCGTCAACCCGATGTGGCACGTGCTGAACCTCGAGAAGGGCGTGACGGGCGACTACGTCTCCGCGTACGGCGTCACGGACACGATCCAGGGCACGTACGAGCGCCACTTCGACCCGGTCACCAAGAACGAGTGGTGGTGGAACGCGCAGACCAGGACGTTCCTCTCCGGTGACTCGACCGAGGCGATCGCCGCCAAGGCGGACTACGTCGCGGACACCGGGCTCGGTGGCCTGATGATCTGGGAGCTCGCGGGCGACTTCGGCTACGACCAGGCGAAGGGCCAGTACGAGATCGGCAGCACCCTCGTCGACCTCATGCACAGCAAGCTCTCGGCCACGACGCCCTACGGCGCGTCGAAGGCGAACGCCGACCGGACGATGCCGACGCAGGCGCTCGACGTCGACATCCGGTACACGGAGTTCGCGCTCGGCGACAACAACTACCCGATCTCGCCCAAGGTCGTCTTCACCAACGACGGTGCGAAGGACATCCCGGCCGGCGCGACGATCTCGTTCCAGTACGGCACGACCGACCCGGGCGAGATGAGCGACTGGAGCGGCTTCAAGACGACGGTCACCGCGAAGGGCCACACGGGCGACAACGTCGGCGGCCTCGACGGCGACTTCCACACCGTGCAGTTCACGGTCCCGACGGGGGGCATCCCGGCGGGCGGCTCGATCACGAACCAGCTCAAGTGGTCGATGCCGGCCGCCCAGTTCTCCAACGTGATCGTCACGGTCGACGGCGTGGACTACGCCACGACGTACGACCACCCGCGCGGCGTGACCGTCGTCGACCTCCCGGGCTCCGGGGGAGGCGAGGGCCCGGGCGGCCCCGGCACCGGCACGGGTGAGTGCACCGCGGCGGCCTGGGTCGCGGGCACGGCCTACAGCGGCGGCGCGGTGGTGAGCCACGGCGGCCACGAGTGGACGGCGCGCTACTGGACCCAGAACGACACCCCTGGCGCCTCGGCGTGGGGTCCGTGGGCCGACGGCGGCGCGTGCTGACGCACCACCGACGTCCCTGACGAGGTCCCGCCTCGGTGGCTCGCGGGTACGGGGAATCCCGTACCCGCGAGCCGCCATCGTGTGGGTCTCACGCATCTCCACCCGCGTTCGCGCTCGCTAGCGTGACGAGAACCGACGAGGTCTCCGCAGCTCCCCCCAGTGGGCTGCGGGGACCTCCGACCGTGAAAGGCGACCATCGTGCACGTGCACCATCGAACGACCCGTATCTCCCGCTCCCTGGCGGTCGTCGCGCTCGGCGGCGTGCTCCTGGCCGGGTGCTCGGGTGCCTCCGCGCCCGACGCGACCGCCGACGGGGGCTCGGGCCCGGCCACGGCCGAGGACCACGGCGCGCACGGCGCCCACGCCGACCAGGGCAAGGTCCCGGTCGGGCCCCTCCAGCTCCCCGCGGCCGAGTACTGGTCCGTGCTCCAGCCTGCCGACGGCCTCACGCAGGTCCGCGCGGGCGGTTGCCCCGAGGACGCGGTCTGCCCCAGCTTCGAGATCCTCACCGGCGCGGCCCTCGACGGCGTCGACCCCGCCGCGGCGCACGTGCCCGACGGCTCCACCTGCCCCGGAGGCGACGAGCTCGCCGCGCGGGCGGTCGGGGAGGCGACGGAGTCGGACGTGGAGGTCGCCGGCACGCCCGCCACGCTCGCGCGCTGGACGCTCTCGTGCGTCGACGGGTCCGGCGCCGAGGTGCGCACGGTCGAGCAGCTCCAGTGGTACGTGCCGGACGCGCCTGGTGGTGCCGTGCTCGTCGTCGACCGCTGGGCCTTCGAGGGCCTGGAGTCTCGCCTCGCAGCCGGAGGCTGGGTGCCCGCCTGACGGCCTGACGGTCCGGGCGGACCCGGCGCCGCCCCACGACCCGTGGACGCCACGAAGGCCTCGCACCCTGCCGGGTGCGAGGCCTTCGTCGTCCGTGCGGTGCCGGTCAGCCCTGACGGGCCCGGCGCGTCAGGAGGACGATCGCCGCGCCGACCACGGCGAGCCCCGCCGCGATCGCCGCGTACAGGCCGACCGTGGCGCCGGTCTCGGCGAGCGTCGGGTTCTGGCTCCCGGCGACGGGGTTGTCGACCGTCGTCACACCGGGGAAGCAGTTGCTCGTGTCCTGCGGGTACGTCACCGGGACGGTCACCTCGGGGTTCACGGCGAACGTCACGTCCACCGTGCCCGTGGCCCAGCCGTGGGTCGCGGTGTTGATCCACATGTTGTTCACGAGCTCCCAGCCCTCGTCGGCCGGCAGGTCGACGAAGCGCTCGGGATACGCACCGGGCCACAGGACCCGTCCGCTGAGGGGCAGGTCGGCCATGACCTCGTCCTCGCCGTCCGGGTTGTGCCACGTCAGCGTCGCCGTCGTGTTGGGCGTGCCGGTGACCGAGACCCCGTAGTCGAGATAGGAGACGCCCTCGACGCAGACGGGCGTGAGCACGTCGACGTTGATCGTCGGCTCCGGGGTGCCGGGCGGGTTCGTCGCGCACTCGGGGGTCGACGGCGGGTAGGCCACCACGGTCTCGGCCGTGGGGTTGACCTCGAAGACGACCGTCACGCCCGCGCGGACCCAGTCGAACTCGTCGCCGACGACCCACTCGCCGTCCACGAGGCTCCAGCCGGGCCAGTCGACCGGGTCGCCCGCGCCGTCGACCTCCGCACCGGGCCACAGGACCCGGCCCGAGAGCGGCAGCCCGGACTGGACGACGTCCTCGCCGTCCGGGTTGACCCAGGTGATCGAGAGGGGGTTCGCCTCGTCGTTCTCGTAGTTCTCGGGGAGCTCGAAGACGTAGTCGAGGTACGGGACGTCGCCGTCGCAGACCGGAGAGGCCACGGTGATCTCCGGGACGTAGGTCTCCGGATCGGTGGTGGCTGCGCTCGCGGACGTCGCGGCGACGGGGACGGTCAGGAGCGCGGCGACCGCGGAGAGCGCTCCGACGAGCACCGCCCGTCCCGTGCTGCGCAGACCCTTCGAGGTACGCATGGCTTCTTCACCCGTCTCGGTTCAGGATTTGTGGAGTTCCGGTACACAGAGAGCCCCGGAGTGCGGTCCGTGATGCATCGCGTCACGGGCCAGTGGCACGGGTCGAGCGACAGGCGCCCAGAATAGCGAGGATCAGGACCCGAACTGGACGGTCGTCCGGGTGAATTGTGGTCGCCAGGACCATCGTTATCGCGCCGTGATCCTGTGCAGGTTCCGGTGTGTGGACGGGCACCCCTCGCGGGCGGCGCCGCCGGCGTCCGGCAGGACGCCGCGACGGTTCACGCGCACGCGGCGACCGGGACCACCTCGAGGCCGGGCGTCGACACCGTCGGGGTCGTCCACACGTCGATCGTGCCGTCGGCGCCCGGGTGGTCCAGCGTGCCGGGCGAGGTCACGGTGAACGAGACCGTCGTGCTCTGACCCGGCGCGAGCTCGACGGGGAGCGAGGACGCGCGCCGGCCGCCCACCTCCGCGACGAGCGATCCCGTCGGGCCCCCGCCCACCCGGACGGTGCCGACCTCGCCGCCGCGCGGCGGGTAGAGGACGACCACCGTGCGCACGTTCCCCGGGGTGACGCCCGAGATGCCCCCGCCGGTGACGTACCACGGCAGGCTCGTCCCGGCGTCGGCCGGCGCGGTGGACGTGAGCGCGGTGGTGAAGGTGTCGACGCGTCCGCCGTCGGCGCAGACGCTCCCGGTGAGCCGGACGTCCGTGTCGAGGTAGTAGCCCATCTTGCCGCCGGTGGCGTCGTTGAGGAACACGCCGACGGAGCTCGCCGCGCGGTCGGCGGTGTCGATGTCGCCCGCGACGACGGTTCCCGCCAGGCGGTCCTGCTCGTCGGGGTGCGCGGACCAGAGGAGCACGCGGTGCTCGTCCGCGCCGCGGGCGAGGGCGTCGCGCGCGAGGCCCGGGTCCGCGGCGCCGGTGAGGAAGGTGTCGAGGACGGTCGACGCGACGGAGGCGAAGAACGCGTCCGTCTGCTCCCCGGGCTCGAGCTCGGCGTAGGCGTCCGAGAGGAGGACCTGGGCGAGGTTGCCCGCGTCGAGCGCGACGGTCTCGTCGCCGAACGGCACCTCGACCCCTCCGGTGGCCTCGAGCAGGTAGGACAGCGCGACCGGGTCGATCGCCGCCACGCCGTCCACCGCCTCGCCCTGCGACTGCTCCCACATGGCCGCCGTGAGCTCCGCGGTCGTCGGGAAGTCGGGCGTGAGCGGGGTGTCCTGCACGTAGCGGCCCACGCGGTCGGTGAAGAGCTGCTCCACCCCGGGGTCCAAGGGGAGGACGGGCTCGGCGAACGGCGGGACGTCGGCCGTCGAGGCCTGGCGCTCCAGCGAGACGGCGCCGTCGTCCACCGTGAGGACCGCGAGCGCTCCGGGGATGCCGCCGCCCGCGCGCAGCTCGGCGTTGTTCAACGAGGCCACGAGGTATCGGCGCGGTCCGTCGGCACCGAGCATGGCCGGGCCGAGCGTGGCGAGGCGGTCGGCGGTGCGCACGACGGGGCGCAGGTCGTCCGTCCGCGCGACGAGCGTCGCGTACGGCTCCGCGATCTCCTGGTGCAGCGCGTCGGGGTCCACGCGGGCGAGCCGGGCGTCGATGTCGTCGAACGTGGCCGCTGCCCGGGCCATGGCCGGTGCCGCCTCGGTGAGCGGGGCGAGGTCGACGCCGTCGCCCGTGAGCGTCAGGCTGTCTCCCTCGACCGCGCCGAGCGCCTGCGTGAGCGACGGCAGGACGACCGCCGCGAGGTCGTCCACGGTCGCGGCCGCGGCGGAGAACGCCCGGACGTCCTGGCCGTACACGGGAAGGTGGGCAGCCAGGGACCACAGCGGGCCGTCGGTGCTGGCGCGCGCCGTCGCGGTGTAGGGCTGGACCCGGTCCAGGGCGGCCTCCGCGGTCTCGACGTCGCCGGAGCGCAGCGCCTCCTCGGCCGCGGGGACCTCGTCGAGCGCGCGCGTCAGCGCGTCGCGCGCGGCGAGGGCGTCGCGGGCCAGCAGCGCCACGCACACCACGAGGAGCACGGCCAGCAGGATCAGGCCCCAGCCCAGCCAGGACGCCCAGTGCCGACGTCGGCGACCGCCCGTGTGGCGCGGCGGCAGGTCGGCCGGCTCCGTCGTCGTCATGCCCCACAGCGTAGGTGCTGAGCGGGGGCGGGATCGGTGCCGTCACGGGTGAGGTTCGGGTGAAGGACGCGCCGTGCAAGGAATGATCGGCTCGGGACACAGAGCGGTTGACAGCCCGCCCCGCCGACGAGGAGCCGCCGTGACGACCGACGAGGGCAACGACGAGACCATCGAGGCCGCCGTCCACGACGAGGCCTGGTTCGCCGCGGTCTTCGCCGCGCACGCGACGCCGCTCTACCGCTACTTCCGCCGCCGGCTGCCGAGCGCCGCCGGTTCCGTGGGGCCCGACGCCGACGACCTCACGGCCGAGGTCCTCGCGACGGCCTGGCGGCGCCGCGAGGACGTGCCCGACGGCGCCGAGCTCCCGTGGCTGTACCGCACGGCGGGCTTCGTCCTCGCCAACCACCGGCGCAAGGCGCGGGCGGTGCCGGTGGCGGAGGTGCCGGACCGTGGTGACGAGGGCGCGGACGTCGAGCACGTCGTCGTGCAGGACGACGAGGTCCGGCGCGCGCTGGGCGCGCTGTCGGTCCGCGACCGGCGCATCCTCCTCCTGCACGCCTGGGAGGGCCTGGGCGGCGACGACCTGGCGGCGGTCCTCGGCACGTCGCGCGGGGGCGCGGACGCCGCGCTCTCGCGGGCGCGCGCGCGGCTGCGCGCCGCGTGGGCGGAGCAGTCGGCCCTCGCGCAAGAGTCGGGCGCCTGAGCACACATCACGGGTAGACCCGACCGGCCGCGGCCCCCGCGGCACGGTCCCGCAGTACCTGGAGGGCGACATGACCACCCGAACCCCCGACCAGCCCGACGACGCCGACCTCGAGCGCCTCCGCGCCGCCGACCCGGCGGCCGGCGCCGCACCGGACATTGGCGCCCTGGAGGCCGCGGTCCGCGACCGCGTCCCCGAGGCGTTCGCCGGCGGGGCGACGGCCGGCTCGCCCGACAGCCCCCCGCTCTCCGGGTCCGCGGGCCCGACGGCGACCCTCGTGGACGAGCTCGCCGAGCGTCGCGCCCGCCGCCTGCGCCGGCGGGCCCCGCTCCAGGTCGCCGCGGTGGCCGGCGTGCTCGTCGTCGGGGCGGGCGGCTACGCGCTCGGTGCGGGAGCGGTCGGGGCCTCGTCCGCGGGGGACACGGCCGTCGAGTCCACCGCGCTCGCGCCCATCCAGCTCGGCGCCGCCGACGCTCCCGCCGCGGAAGACGCCGCCGGCGGGGCCCCGGAGAGCCTCGCCGCCGGGTCGCGCGCGACGGCGGACATGGCGTACCCGGGGCTCTGGGGCGGGCGCACCGTGTTCCACCAGGACGGGCTCCCCACGCAGGGCGCGAGCGCCGATGCCTGGGCCTACGACGCGGCGAGCGTGTACTCGCAGGAGACGGCGCGCCGCGTCGCGGACGTGCTCGGGGTCCCCGGAGAGGTGCGCGAGGACTACGGGTCGTACGCCGTGGGGTCGACCGACGGGACCGGGCCGAGCCTCTACCTCCAGGCTGACGGGCTCGGGAGCGTGAGCTACAACGACCCGACGAAGGACCCGTGGGGCTGCGTCGTCGTGACGCCGATGCCGGCCGAGGGCGACGAGGGTTCGGGGAGCTCCGGCGCCGAGCCGGGGGCGTGCGAGGAGTCCGACCACGGCGCGCCCCCGAGCGGTGGGGACGCCGTCGACGCGCTCCGCGACGTGCTCGCGTCGCTCGGGCTGGACCCCGCGGGGTTCGAGGTGGTCGCGGACGAGCAGCCGGCCGACCAGGGCGCGCCGCGGGCGACGAGCGTGACCGCGTACGAGGTGGTCGAGGGTCAGCGCACCGGGACGCAGTGGAGCGCGACGTACTCCGGTGCCGGCCTCGCGTCTTTGTACGGGGGACTGGCGCCGCGCGTCGCGATCGGCTCCTACGACGTGGTGAGCCCTGCCGAGGCGGTGGGCCGCCTGGGTGACCCGCGGTTCGGCGGGGGCGGGATGATCGCCCTGGCGCGGGAGGGAGCGGCCGCCGAGCTCGTGCCGGAGATCGCGCCGGCCGAGCCGGAGGCGCCGACCGTGCCGCCGACGGTCGGCGAGGGCGTCCGGTTCGCGTGGCCCGTCACGGAGGTGACGATCACGGACGCGCGGCTCGGCCTCGCGGTGCAGTACCAGCCCGACGGCGCGGCGGTGCTCCTGCCCGCGTACGAGCTGTCCGACGCCGACGGCAACGTGTGGTCGGTCGTGGCCGTCGCCGACGACCAGCTCGACTTCGCCCCCGCCGGCTGACGCGAACCACCGAGCGCGGCCGGGCGGTCGTCATCCGCGCGATGACGACCGCCCGGTCGTTTTTGTCGTACGCTTTTGCACGCTGCAAGCGTCGTGCCTCGCGAAAGTGGCCACGCTTTTGATTGACCATCGACAAAAGTGTGACTAGGGTCGCAGCAGACCGGGCGCCCACCGGGTCGGAGAGCGTTCACACGCCCTCGTCCGGGCGTGCGGTCCGACGATGGCAGGGAGGCCATCGTCATCGTGCTCGGCGGCGCTCCGGCGCCCGCCGACGGGAACGGGAGCAACGATGCACCACTTCGCTTCTGACAGCTCGTCAGACCGCCCGGCTCCGGACGCGCGCACGGGGCTCTGGCTCGTCGGCGCCCGCGGCTCCGTCGCGACCACCGCGACCCTCGGCCTCGCCGCCATCGCGGACGGGCGCGCCGCGCCGACGGGGTGCGTCACGGTCTCGGAGCCCTTCGCGTCGGCCCCGCTCCCGGCGTTCGGCGACCTCGTGGTGGGTGGTCACGACATCTCCGACGTCTCGATGGTCAAGCACGCCGAGCAGCTCGTCGAGGCCGGGATGATCGCCCCGCGCCTGCTCACCGCCGCGCACGCCGCGCTGGAGCGGGCCGACGCCGAGGTCCGGCCCGGCTACACCGCCCACCCCGCCGAGGGCGCGCCGCGCGAGTCCCAGCAGGTCGCGGCGGAGCGTCTGGCCGCAGACATCGTCGACTTCCGCGAGCGGCACGGGCTCGCGCGCGTCGTCGTCGTCGACCTCGTGTCGACCGAACCCCTGCCCGAGCCGGGCCCCGAGCTCTCCGACCGGGAGCTCCTGCGCGCCGCGCTCGCGGACCCGGAGCGCGCCGTGCTCCCGCCGAGCTCCGTGACCGCGTACGCCGCCCTGCTCGCGGGGGCCCCCTTCGCGGAGTTCACGCCGTCGGCGAGCATGCACCTGCCGGTGCTCCTCGAGCTCGCCGCCGAGCGCGGCGTCCCCGTCGCGGGGCAGGACGGCAAGACCGGCCAGACGTGGCTGCGCACGATCCTCGCGCCCGCCTTCGCGGCGCGCGGCCTGCGCGTCCTGTCCTGGGCCGGGGCCAACCTGCTCGGCGGCGGCGACGGCGCGACCCTCGCCGACCCGGAGGCCGTGCAGAGCAAGCTCGCGTCCAAGTCCCGGGGCCTCCAGGACCTCACGGGCAGCGGGGTCACCCCGCTGCACATCGACAACGTGCCGGACCTCGGCGACATCAAGGTCGCGTGGGACCACGTGCACGTCGAGGGCTTCCTCGGCTCGCGACTCACGCTCCAGACCACGTGGTCGGCCTACGACTCGATGCTCGCGGCGCCGCTCGTGCTCGACCTCGCGCGCCTGCTCGCGCTCGCCGACGCGGCCGGGTACGGGGGTCCGGTCCCCGAGCTCGGGTTCTTCTTCAAGGACCCGTGGGGGAGCGACGTGCACGACTTCGCGGCGCAGACCGTCGCGCTCGCGGACTGGGTCCGCGAGGCGGCGGCCCGCGTCGGTGCCGCACCGGCCGACCGGCCGTGACCGGCTCCCTCCACGACCACCTGGACCTCGTCCGCGCCCCCGCGGTCCTCTCGGTGGTCGGTGACACCCTCGCGGGCGCTGCCGCCGCCGGTCACGCGCTCACACCGCGCCGTGCGCTGCTCCCGCTCGCGTCCGCGTGCCTCTACGCGGGGGGCATGGCGCTCAACGACTACGCCGACCGGGAGCTCGACGCCGTCGAGCGGCCCGAGCGGCCGATCCCGTCCGGTCGCATCTCCGAGGGCCGCGCGCTCCGGGTGGCGGTGGGGCTCACGACCGCGGGCGTCGGCCTTGCCGCCGCAGGCGGGGGAGCGCGGGCGCTCGCCGTCGCCGTCCCGCTCGCCGCGAGCGTCTGGACGTACGACACGGTCGCCAAGGAGCACGCCGTCGGCCCCGTCGTGATGGCCGCGTGCCGCGGGCTCGACGTCCTGCTGGGTGCGGGCGTCGGACACCTGCGCGCCGCGCTGCCCGCCGCGGCGGGGATGGCGGTGCACACCGCGGGCGTGACGTTCGTGTCGCGCGGCGAGGTGCACGGCACGACGTCGTCCCTCGCCGCCGGCGTGGCGGCCGCCACCGCGGTGGGCGGGGCGGTCGTGGGCGTCGGGGCGCTGCGCCGTGGTCGTGGGGCCGGCCCAGGCCGCGCGACCCGCGTGGCGACGGCGGTCGCCGGGGTCGTCGCGGTCGGTGCGTACCTCGCGACAGCGCTGCCTCGTCAGGTGGACGCCGCGATCACGCCGTCCGCGGGAAACGCCTTCGCGGCGACGAAGGCCGGGATCCGCGCGATGCTGCCGCTCCAGGCGGCGTGGGCGGCGCGCGGCGGGAGCCTCGCGTCGGTGGGCGTGCTCGCGGGCGTCGAGGTCGCGGGCCGGCTCCTGCGCCGGGGCGGTCGCGGGCGCGCCGAGATGAGCGAGACGTGAGCGCTCACGAGACCCGGCAGGCGATGCCCTTCACGCTCGGGTACGGCACCAACGGCTTCACGGACCACCCGCTCGACGTCACGCTCGACGTGCTCGACCACGAGGGCTACGGCGCCGTCGCGCTCACGCTCGGGTTCCCGCACCTCGACCCGTTCGCGCAGGGGTGGCGCGCGGAGGTCGACGCGCTGCGCGCGCGCCTCGCCGCGCTGCGCGGCGGCGCGGGGATGCGGGTCGTCGTCGAGACGGGCACGCGGTTCCTGCTCGACCCGTACCGCAAGCACCGGCCCACGCTCGTGGACGCCGAGGCCGACGCCCGGCTGCGCTTCCTGCGCCGCGCGGTCGAGATCGCGGCCGCGCTCGACGCCGAGTGCGTGTCCTTCTTCTCCGGCGTCCTGCCCGACGGCGCGTCCCCGGCCGAGGGCTGGGCGCTCCTGCGCGACCGCCTGCCCGGCCTCGTCGAGCACGCCCGCGACCACGGCGTGCGGCTCTCGCTCGAGCCCGAGCCGGGGATGCTCGTCGAGACCGTCGGCGACGCGCTGCGGCTGCGCGACGAGCTCGGTGGCGACGCGGGGGACCTGGCCGACCTCGGTGTGACCGTCGACGTGGGCCACTGCCTCGTCGTGGAGCCCGACGGCGTCGTGGGCGCGCTGCGCGCCGCCGCGCCGTACCTCGCGAACGTGCAGCTCGACGACATGCCGCGCACGCACCACGAGCACCGCCCGTTCGGCGAGGGCGAGATCGACCTGCCGCTCGTGCTCGCGACCCTCGCCGACGTCGGGTACACCGGCGTCGCCGCGGTCGAGCTGCCCCGCCACTCGTACGACGCCCCCGGGCTCGCGCACCGCAGCATGACAGCGCTGGAGCAGGCCTGGGACCGACGCTCCGCGGTGCCCGCGCCCGACCAGGAACCACCCGTCTCCGACCACCCCCAGGAGGTGCCATGACCGAGCCAGCCCCCGCCGCCCCCGCGGCCCAGGACGGCGCGACCACCGAGGGCGAGCGCTGGCTCGCCGAGGCGCGCGCCGCCGTCGAGCAGGACCCCGCGGCCGTGTCGCGCGCGTTCGCGCTCGCCGGTCGCAAGGTCGGCCGCACACCGGTCCGTCCCGAGACCGACCCCGCCGGCATCGTCCACGGCACCGTCGACGACGGCGCGCGCGCCGCGCTCGTGGTCGCCCTCGCCGAGGCGGTCGGGCGCCGCGGGTCCGACGCCGACGCCGCGCTCGCCGCTCGCCTCGCGGACCTGTACCAGCACGGCGACACCGCCGAGCGGCGCGGCGTCCTGCGCGGGCTCGACGCGCTCACCGAGAGCGGGGCGCTCGCGGGCGACGCCGCGGCCTCGGTCGTCGCCGTCGG
This sequence comes from Cellulosimicrobium cellulans, assembly GCF_006539945.1. Classification (GTDB taxonomy): domain Bacteria; phylum Actinomycetota; class Actinomycetes; order Actinomycetales; family Cellulomonadaceae; genus Cellulosimicrobium; species Cellulosimicrobium cellulans. The sequence continues at coordinate 15,677 of NZ_BJNZ01000031.1, forward strand.
GCGCGACCTCGCCGCCGACGCGCTGCGCACCAACGACCAGAGCCTCGTCGCCGCGGCGGTCGGGCCGTTCGCGGCCGCCCACCTCGACCCGCACGCGTGGCGGCACGCCGTGCTCAAGCTCGTGTTCATGGGCGTGAGCCTCGACGCCGTCGCCGGCCTCGACGAGCGCGCGGACGACGAGCTCGCCCGCATGGCGCGCGACTTCGCCGCCGAGCGCCGCGCCGCGGGCCGCGTCGTGCCCGACGACGTCGCCCTCCTCGCCCCTGACGTCACCACCGGGAGGACCGCCTGATGCGCATCTTCGACCCCCACATCCACATGACCAGCCGCACGACGGACGACTACGAGGCGCTGTACGCGGCGGGCGTGCGCGCGCTCGTGGAGCCGGCGTTCTGGCTCGGCCAGCCGCGCACGAACGTGGGGTCGTTCCTCGACTACTTCGACGCCCTCCTGGGCTGGGAGCGGTTCCGGGCGGCGCAGTTCGGCATCCGCCACCACGCGACGATCGCCCTCAACCCCAAGGAGGCCAACGACGCGCGCTGCCGCGAGGTGCTCGACGAGATCCCGCGCTACCTGCTCAAGGACGGCGTCGTGGCCGTCGGCGAGGTCGGGTACGACTCGATGACGCCCGAGGAGGACGAGGTGTTCTCCCGCCAGCTCCAGATGGCGCGCGACGTCGAGCTGCCGGTCCTCGTGCACACGCCGCACCGCGACAAGCTCGCGGGCACGCGCCGCACGCTCGACGTGGTGCGCGAGTCCGGCGTGCCGTCCGAGCACGTGCTCGTCGACCACCTCAACGAGACGAACGTGGCGCTCGTGCTCGACGCCGGGGCGTGGGCCGGGTTCTCCATCTACCCGGACACCAAGATGGACGAGGACCGCATGGTCGCGATCCTCCAGGAGCACGGCACCGACCGGATGATCGTCAACTCCGCGGCGGACTGGGGGCGCTCCGACCCGCTGAAGACGCTCAAGACCGGTCGCGCGATGCTCGCCGCCGGGTTCACCGAGGACGACGTGGACAAGGTGCTGTGGCGCAACCCGGTCGAGTTCTACGGGCAGTCCGGCAACCTCGTGCTGGACCCGGTGCCGGGCTTCGTCGAGGGCGACCTGCCGACCCCCGGGATCGAGTTCGAGGGCTCGTCCGTGCTGCGCGGCGTGCGGGCGTAGCGGGCCGTCTCGGAAGGGCACCACCACCATGCTGTTGTCGTACTGCACCAACGTCCACCCCGCCGAGGACCTCGACGGGGTCGTCGAGCAGCTCGTGACCTACGCGGGCCCGGTCCGCGCGGCCGCGGGGCTCGACGTCCTCGGGGTCGGTCTCTGGATGCCCGCGACGCTCGCGCACCGGCTCGCCGCGTCGCCGGCGGACCGGGCGTGGCTGCGCGCCGTCCTCGACGAGCAGGGTCTGCAGGTCCACACGCTCAACGCGTTCCCGTACGGCGGGTTCCACGCGGACGTCGTCAAGCTCGACGTCTACACGCCCACGTGGGCGCAGCCCGAGCGGCTGGCGTACACGCTGGAGTGCGCCGAGGTCCTGGCGGACCTCCTGCCCGACGGCGCGGCGGGCTCGATCTCGACCCTCCCGCTCGCGTGGCGCGAGCCGTGGTCCGCGGCCGACGACGAGGCGGCGACCCACGCGTTCGTCGCCCTGGGCGCGGGGTTGCGCGACCTCCGCGAGCGGACGGGGAAGGTCGTGCGCGTTGCGGTCGAGCCGGAGCCCGGCTGCGTGCTGGACACGGTGGACGACGTCGTGGCCTGGCTCGCGGCGCGCACGGGGGGCGACGGGACCGCGGCGGGCGCCGGGGAGCGGAGGATCGACCCCGAGCACGTCGGCGTCTGCCTCGACACGTGCCATCTCGCGGTGTCCTTCGCGGACCGGCGCGCGGGGACGGCCGCCACGGTGCGCCGCATCACCGACGCCGGCCTGCGCGTCGTCAAGGTGCAGGCGTCGGCCGCGCTGCACGTCGACGACCCGTCCGACCCGGCCGCGCGCGCGGCCGTCGGTGCGTTCGCCGAGAAGCGCTACATCCACCAGGTGCGCGAGCTCACCGCGGCAGGCGACGTGCTCGCCGCGGACGACCTGCCCGACGCGCTGGGCGACGACCCCGCGCCGGGGGCGGTCGACGTCGTCGGGCACGACGACGCGGCGCCCCTGCCGGCCGGCGGACCGGGCGCGCTCCCCGGGGCCGGACCGTGGCGCGTGCACTTCCACGTGCCGCTGCACCACGAGCCGGCGGCTCCGCTCATGGCGACGACCGACGTCCTGCGCGACGCCGTCGATGCGGTGCGGGCGGCCCCGCACGGCGACGAGGCCCACCTCGACGTCGAGACGTACACGTGGGCGGTGCTCCCGGAGGGAGCCGCGACCGACTCGCTCGTCGCGGGCATCGCGGCCGAGCTCCGCTGGGCCACCACCCACCTGACCCCCACCCCCGCCGATCCCGACCTGGCCGAACACGACATGAAGGACGCGAACGGGCCGTTGACGACCTCGATGTCGGGTTCGACGGCGGGCCAGGTCGTGCTCGGCGCGCAGGACACCACCACCAGGAGGACCGCATGAAGCCCGTGCTGCTGCTCGACGTCGTCGGGCTCACCTCGACCGCGCTCGCGCACATGCCGCGACTGCGCCAGCTCGCCGCGAGCGGCTGGCAGTCCGAGCTCGCGACGGTCCTGCCCGCGGTGACGTGCAGCGTCCAGGCCACGATGACGACGGGGCTCAGCCCGTCCCAGCACGGGATCGTCGGGAACGGCTGGTACTTCCGCGAGCTCGGCGACGTGTACCTGTGGCGGCAGCACGCCCGGCTCGTCGAGGGCGAGAAGCTGTGGGAGGCCGCGCGCCGGGCGCGCCGCGAGTACTCGTCGGCGAACGTCTGCTGGTGGTACGCGATGGGCATGTCGACGGACGTCACCGTCACGCCGCGCCCGATCTACCACGCCGACGGCCGCAAGTCCCCCGACGCGTACGTGCGCCCCCCGGCGCTGCACGACGACCTCGTGGGCCGGTTCGGCGAGTTCCCGCTGTTCACCTACTGGGGCCCGACGGCGGACATCTCGTCCTCGCGGTGGATCGTCGACGCGACGCGGCACGTGCTGCGCACGCACGCCCCGGACCTCACGATGGCGTACGTCCCGCACCTCGACTACGACCTCCAGCGGTTCGGGCCGACGTCCCCGCAGGCCGACGCGGCCGCGGCCGAGCTCGACGCGACCCTCGCCCCGCTGCTCGACGACGCCGCGAACCAGGGCGTGACCGTCCTCGTGGTCTCGGAGTACGGCATCGCGGACGCCGACCGGCCCGTGCACCTCAACCGCATCCTGCGCCGCGAGGGCCTGCTCGAGGTCTACGTGCAGGACGGCAAGGAGCAGCTCGACCCGTGGACGTCCCGCGCGTTCGCGGTCGCCGACCACCAGGTCGCGCACGTCTACCTGGGCGACCAGCACGACCCCGCGCTCCAGCGGCGCGTCACCGACCTGCTGCGCGGCGTGCCGGGGGTCGACGAGGTCCTCGACCGCGAGGCGCAGGCCCGGTACGGGCTCGACCACGAGCGCTCCGGAGACCTCGTCGTCGTCGCGGAGCCGGGGGCCTGGTTCACGTACTACTTCTGGCTCGACGACGCGCGGGCGCCGGAGTACGCGCGCGGCGTCGACATCCACCGCAAGCCCGGCTACGACCCCGCCGAGCTGTTCTTCGACCCGGCGGACAAGCTCGCCAAGGCGAAGGCGGGGCTCAACCTCGTGAAGAAGAAGGTCGGCCTGCGGTACGCCATGAGCACCGTCCCGCTCGACGCGTCGTACGTGAAGGGCTCGCACGGCCGGCTGCCGACCTCCTCGGCCGACACCCCGCTCGTGCTGTGCTCCGACGCCGAGGTCCCGGCGTCGGTCGCGTCCCTCGTCGAGTCCGACGCCGGGCAGGTGCCGGCCGCGGCGATCAAGGGCCTGGTCCTGGAGCTCCAGGGGCTCGACGTCCGGGTCTGAGGGTTTCAGGTCGTTGGCGGGACGGGAAGGAGCTCCGGAGGAATCCCTGCGATCACCGCGGCCGCAGACAGGAGCGTGCCGAGGTCTTCGTCGTGCTCGACCGTCGCGACCACGATCGACGGGTCGCGACGGTGGTAGTGGTGCGCGAGGAAGTCCCGTAGTCCGACGATGTCGCTCCACGGAACGTCGGGACCGAACGCGCGCGCCTCGGGTGAGAGGTTCTTGCATGCCTCGCCGACAGACATGAGCCGATACGTGAGCGCGTCGACGTACATGGGCTCAGCCGACGAGCGGGCCGCGTCGGGGAGCGCGCGGTGTGACGCCTGGTGGGAGTAGATGGCCGCCACGGCCGCGACGATGTCGGCAGCCCAGTCGGCGTCCGTCCGGCGGGGCATCAGACGTCGATCGCCTCGGTGAGGGCGCGCGCCGCGACGTGCTCCGCAAGGACGTGCCGGGACGCGAGGTCGACCTTCTCCCCGAGGATGGTCTCGAGCTCCCGGGACAGCCGGACCATGGGCATGAGGCCGACCTCGCGCGGGTCGATGTCCACCAGGAAGTCGATGTCGGAGTCGGGACCGTCCTCGCCCCGGACGACCGATCCGAAGAGCTGGATGCGAGAGGATCCGTGCCGCCGTGCCGCTGCGCGCACAGCGGCACGATGGCGACGGACCTGGGCGTACCGGTTGCCACGGACGTCGAGCGACGGCGCGTCCTTCAGGTCGGCGTGCAGCCGCGCCCCGGCGGCACCGAGCAGCCGCTCCAGCGTCGCGACGGTCGGAGAGTCGCCGGCCTCGTAGCGGGAGACGGCCGCCTGGGACGTCCCGGCCCGGCGTGCGAGCTCGGACTGCGAGAGGTTCGCGCGGCGGCGTGCCGTGTGGATGAGAGCCGCGGTGTCCATGGATTGACTATACCGATATCGGCATATCCAGGGAAGAGTCCTGCAGGTCAGTCGGCCTCGTCCGGGAGAGCCACGAGGAGGTCGAGGTGCAGGCCGAGGACCGTGCCGTCGGCGGCGACGGTCCGCACGAGCGGGTAGAAGCCGTCGCCCCACCCCGAGTGGGAGAGCACGACGTTCTCGCCCTCCTGGGCGCCCGGGAGCAGGATGTTCGCCGACCCCTCGCGCAGGTGGTCGGGCGAGTCCGTGAGCGCGAACCAGCTCGTGTCCGTGCCGTCGTCGAACACCTCGTCGTACCAGTCGCCGTCCGGCATGAGGCGCGCGACGGCGTCCGCGTCCGCGAACGCGACCGTCCCGGCGTCCACGGGCACGCCGTAGGCGGCACCGGCCTCGGGAGGCCCGTCGGCGCCCTCGGGGACGACCGGCTCGACGGCCGCCACCTCGCCCTCGGCGAGCACGACGCTCAGGTACGCCTCGCGCAGGTGGGAGCCGTCCTGCTCGTCGGAGACGTCGGCGACGGTGACGCGCACGGGGTACCGGCCCGGCTCGACCTGCACGACGAGTCCTTCGCCGAGCAGCGTGAACGGGTCGGACGCCTCGAGCCGGCCGCTGGGCAGGACCAGCTCGCCCAGGTCGTGCACGGTGAGGCGCAGGCCGGGGCCGCCGGGGGCGCCGGTGCCCGCGGCGGGGCCAGGACGCAGGGCGAAGAACGTGTCAGGGGTGGGGAAGTCGCTCACGCCGCGAGCGTAGCCGCCGGAGCCGACGTGCCGCCCGGGGAGCCGCCGTCGCGCCCTCGGCGCGGAGCCGGGCATCATGGCCCGATGCCGCTGACCACCGACGACGACCCTCGCCACCTGGACCGGGACTGGGTCTGGCGCATGCTCTCGACCGAGGTCTACTGGCACCGCTGGCGGGAACGCGCCGACGTGGAGCGGCAGATCGACGGCGCGTGGCGGGTCGTCGGCGTCTACGACGAGGCGACCGGGCGCCAGCTCGGGTTCGCGCGAGCCGTGTCCGACGGGGTCAACGACGCCTACCTGGCGGACGTGGTGGTCGACCCGGCGGCGCGCGGTCGTGGTGTCGGCACGCTCCTGGTGCGCACGATGATCGACGACGGCCCCGGGGCGCGGTTCCGCTGGACGTTGTTCACCGACGACGCCCACGGGCTCTACGCGAAGTTCGGCTTCCAGACGCCCGACCGCACGGCGATGGTGCGCCCGGGCACGCGGCATGTCGCGCCCTGACGCGGCGAGGGCCGCCACCCGGTCTCGGGTGGCGGCCCTCGCCGTCGTGCGTGCGGCCGCTGCTGACGGCCGCTGACTGCCGCTGACGACTACGAGCAGCTCAGCGCCTCATAGTCGGCGTCGTAGGTCGTCGTGACCTCCTCGCCGTCGACCTCGGCGGTGAGGGTCGCGGTCACGGACCCGGCGTCGAACGACGCCGCGCGCGACGAGAACGACTGGTACGCGTTCTTGCCGTCCTTGACGTTCGGGAACGTCTTCTCGCCGTACGGCGTGGTGACGACGACGTCGGCCGTCGCGCCCGACTCGTTGAGCACGCGGACCGCGACGTGCGCCTTGCCGCCGAGGCAGCGCGCCTCGGCAGTGACCGTCGCGACGACGACGGCGGACGTCGTGACGTCCACGGTCTGCCAGCGCTTGGTCGGCGTCGCGTTGTGCAGGTGCAGCAGCAGGAGCGTGCCGCTGCCCGCCTCGGCGGCGGCCTCCGAGCGGTGCACCGGGATCGACGTGTCGTCGGCTCCGACGTACAGGAGCTGGTCGCCGCCGTCGAACCAGTAGGCCGGGTCGTACGGGTCGCCCGTGAACGTCTCCGTCGCGTCGACGAGCTGGTCGGCCGCCTGCGAGTACGGCGAGTACGTGAGGACCTGGAACGTCGGCACGTCGCCCTCCTCGATGCCGAGCGACCCGATGCCCACCGGGATCACGACGACGTTGTTGTCGAACACCGAGGTGTCGACGTTCCCCCACAACGAGTTGATCGGCTGGAGGTCGACGTTGTCCCCGGCCTCGTACTCGGTGCCGTCCGGCGCGGTCCAGTCCTTGAGCGTGAACGTCGCCGCGAGGGTCAGGTCCGTCTCGCTGTTGTACTTGATCGCCGCGACCTCGAAGTCCGCGGTGCCGTCGGAGTCGACGTCCACCTCGACCGCCGGGATCGAGACCGAGCCGAGGCTCGCCCACTCGCCGTCGACCGCGACGCCGACGCCGATGACGCCGTCCGCGGGGTCGCCGCCGTCCGCGGCGACCTGCGGCGCCGTCGACGTGAAGCCGACCGCGCGCACGTCGGCCGCGGCGATGGCCGACGCCGAGGCGCCGACGGCCGCGTCCGCCTCGAGGCGCGGGCTCGTCGTCTTGAGCTCGAACGGCGCGACGAGCGAGTACCAGCCGCCCGAGGCCACGCCGCGGCCGTCGAGTTCGAGGTCTGCGGTGGTCGCCGAGCCCGGGAACGCCACGGCCTTGCCGGAGAGGTCGCTCACGAGCTTGGGCGACGCCTGGACCGGGACGCGCAGCGCGGTGCCGCCGTCGGTCGGGGTGAGGACGACGCGGCCGCTGACCGACGACACGTAGTCGCGCGGCACGCCGAGGCCGGAGTCGTCGGACGACGTGGGGTCGAGCTCCTTGGCGAGCGTCGCCGGGTCCGCGGTGAGCGTCACGGTCACGACCGTGCGCTGCCCTGCCGGGACGGTGACCGACGCCGGGGCGACGGACACGGTCGCGCCGCCCGCGGTGCTCGACTGCGCGAAGCTCGTCGCGTACGTCTTCGGGGCGACACCCGTGTTCTGCACGGTCACGGTCTTGCGCACGGTCACGGTGTCCTTGCCGACCGGCACGACGCCGAACGCCACGGACACCTGGTCGGAGTCCTGCGACGCGTAGGCGAGGGTCGTGTTCCCGACCGCGTCGACGGCGTCGACGCGACCGGAGCCCACACGCTCGGGACCGTAGGCGGTCCCCGTGCCCGACGGCCCGGTGAAGACGTCGTGCGTCGCGGTGTTCATGACCGACGCCTTGACCTCGGCCGGCGCCCAGCCCGGGTGGGCCTCCTTGACGAGCGCCGCGATGCCCGCGACGTGCGGGGTCGCCATCGACGTGCCGGACTTGATGCTCGCGCCGTCCAGCTGGCCGGACGCGACGGACGCGATGCCGGTGCCGGGGGCCGCGACGTCGGGCTTGGCGACGCCGAGCGATCCGTGCACGCCGCGCGACGACCCGCTGTTGAGCGTGTCGCCGATCTCCGGGATCGAGACGAACGAGGACAGCGCGAACGACGGGCCGATGGTCATGGTGACCTCGCCGGCCTCGATCGCCGGGCGCAGCGCGTCGTGGCTCGCGGCGGTGAGCTGGGCCCCGGGGATCCCCGCGTTGCCCGCGATGCCCGCGACGAACGACGGGAGCTCGGAGGACAGCAGCACGCCGACCGCGCCCGCGGCCTCCGCGTTGTTGAACCGCGCGGCGCTGCCGCACGCGCGCGTCGCGTCGTTGTCGTCCCAGTAGAGGAACGCGATCTTGCCGTCGACGGCCGCCGCCTGCTCGGGCGTGAACGCAGCGCAGCCGTCGACGTCGGCCCCGAGGAACGCGACGGGGGCGGTCACGTCCGCGCCACCCGCGTAGTCCTGGGAGTTCTGGGCCGGGTACTCGCCCGCGAGCGCCTCCGGGGCGTCGACGCGCACCGCGTCGAACGTCTGCGTGTCGCCGACCGAGTTCGCGACCGTGAGGGCGGTGCGCGCGTTGCCGGGCGAGCCGCCGACGTCGGTCACGTCGCCCGCGTTGCCCGACGCGATGACGGACAGCGTGCCGAGGCGCGAGAGCTGGTCGATGAAGAGGTTCTCCGGGTCGTCCGCGGGGGAGCCGTCGGAGCCCAGGGAGAGGTTGACGATGTCGAGGCGGTCGGAGAGGTCGCCGTCGCCGTTCGGGTCGGCCGCCCACTCGAGCGCGTCGACGACGACGCCCGTCGAGCCGCCGAGGTCGCCGAACACCTTGAGCGCGTACAGGCCCGCCTCGGGCGCCGAGCCCGGGCCGACCTGCCAGTCGGAGATGTCCGTCAGCGTGGAGTAGTCGCCGTCGAACGTCTCGCCGTCCGCGGTGACGCCGTACGCGGCCGTCGTGCCGGCCACGTGGGAGCCGTGACCCGAGCCGACCGAGTCGAGCGAGTCGATGGGGTTCTCGTCGGGCGTCGGCACGAGCGTCGTGCCGGGGACGGTGCCGCTCGCGTCGTAGTCGTAGCCCGCGAAGTCGTGCCCGCCGAGGAACTTCAGCTCGTCGAACGTGCCGTCGGGGACCGGGCCGGTGCCGCGGTCGCCGTAGGCCTCGTCGAACGCCTCCTGCGTGCCGGGGCCACCGAACGCCTTGTGCGTGTAGTCGATGCCCGTGTCGATGATGCCGATGCGCACGCCCTCGCCGGTGAGGCCCGTGCTCTGCCACGTCTCGAGCGCCCGCGTGAACACGTCCGTGCCCTTGTTCGCGGGCTTCTTGGGGATGATCCGGTAGACCGTGACGACCGAGGCGTCGCGCGCGAGGTCGCGCACCCGGGCCGCGTCGCCCGTGACGACGACGCCCGCGACGAGCGTGCTCGTCACCGACACCTGCTGCGGGTCGCGCGCGCCGGCGCTGCGGGCGGTCGCCTGCTGGGGGACGACGTCGTCCGCGAGCTGTGCGACCTCCTGCGCGTTGGCCTCGACCTCGTCGGGGCTCGCACCCTGCGCGGCGAGGTCGACCGCCGACGGCGCGTCGAGCTCGACGAACGCGGTGACGGTGCCGGCGGCCTTCGCGAGGGACGGGGCGACCTTGTCGGTCGGGGCGAGGGACGCGCCCGACTGCACGCCGAGGGAGTCCCCGGGGTCGGGCGGCGGGTCCGCGACAGCGGGCGCGGCGGCCGCCGCGACGACGGCGAGGCTCGCGGCGGCAGCGGTCAGCGACACGGGTAGAGAACGGTGCTTCATCGACACTCATCTCCCCGGCAAGGCCGGTTCGGCGAAGGGTTCGTGGATGGGTCCTTCCCAGCGGTCTCGCCCGGGTGGGACGGAGGCCACCCGAGCACGGTAACCAACGAGAGCCTGACCTGCCCAGCGGCAGGTGCCGGAGCCGGCCCCGAGCCGGAGACAACGGGGACGGCACGCTCTACGATGCGGGCGGGGTCACAGGACGTGGCCGTCCTGTGGGAGTCCCCTTCCCGCGGCAGGTCCACGGGGTGCGAACCCGGGGGCGTGGCCCACGCAGAAGGAGAAACCATGACCAGATCCGCGCTGCGCGTCCTGTCCGCCGCGCTCGTCGCCGGACTTGCCCTCGGTGCGGCCGCCACGGCGCCCGCCCTCGCGTCGGAGCCGGACCTGCGGGTCGTGACCTGGGACCGCGGCCCCGACCCCGCCGCCGACGCCCAGGTCTCGACGGGCGAGAGCTGTGCGGTCGAGGCGCAGCCCCTCCTGCCCGGCCAGGACCCCGGCGCGCTCCCGCCCGCGCCCGAGGTGTGCTTCGGCTCGCTCGAGGAGGCGCTCGAGTTCGTCTCGGGCGGCGACGTCGCCTCGTCGCGGCTCGCCGACGTGACGGCGGCGGAGGTGGAGGGCCTGGTCTCGGACCTCAACGCGTCGGCGTCGTCGGCCGCGGCCGGGCAGCGGCTCGCCGGGACGGAGCGCGCGACGACCGCCGCGGCGAGCTCGCTGGTCCTGGGCGTGCTGTGGCGCGACGCCAACTACAAGGGCACGTCCAAGGTGCTCTACGGGTCGGGCACCAACGGGTGCTACACCGGCTCGACCTACGGTTTCCCCAACCTCGCGAACCTGCTCATGAACAACGTCGTCACCTCCGCGACGACCTACGCGGGCTGCTGGGTGACCCTGTACGACTCGTACGGCTACGCGGGCGCGAAGAAGAACTGCACGCCGCACTGCGCGACGCTGGGCACGTTCGACAACAAGGCGTCCTCGGTCGTCTACCGCCCCGTGGGCCAGCTCGGCTGAGACGTCACGCGGCGCCGCCGGGCACGTCGCTGGACCAGCGGCGGGCGCGACCGGCGCCGAGCCGGGCCGGGCTCACCTCGCGCACGGCGACGCGGCGCCCCAGCAGGTGCCCGACGGCGTCGCCCGCGGCCCGCGCGGCCCGCGCCCCGGCGTCGCCCCGGACGTCGGGGACGACGTCGAGCACGACGCCCCCGTCGGCGGACTGGTGGAGCTGCCACGCGGCCATGCCGTGGGCCTGGAGGTGCTGGGCGGCGTCGACGGACGGCACCCACGTCCCGTCGGGACGCAGGTAGCGCACGGGGGACCGGCCCTCGAGGTCGTGCAGCTCGACCCGCTCCCCGCGCCGCACGATCCGCGCGCGGTCGCCGGTGCGGTAGCGCAGGAGCGGCAGGTACGGGTTCTCGTCGACGGTCACGACGACCTCGCCGAGACCGCCGTCGGGGACCGGGGCCCCGTCGTCGTCGAGGACCTCGACCCAGACGCGCCGGCCCGCGACGACCACGAACGGTCCCGCGTCGGTGCGGGCCGCGACCGCGCCCGTCTCGCGCAGGCCGTAGAGGTCGACGACGGGGACGTCCCACGTGGCGCGCAGGCGCGCGCGGGCGACGTCGGACAGGTGCGCGGCCCCGCTGACGAGCGCGAGCGGGTGCAGGGCGAGGCCCTGTTCCTCCACGAGGCGGGCGAGCGCGAGGAGCGGCAGCGGCGAGCTCGACACCACCTGCGGGTCCTGCGCCGCGAGGAACGCCACGCGGTCGCCCGGGTGCGTCCAGGCGCCGGGGTCGAGGTTCACGCGCGCCATGCTCGGGGCGGCGACGCCGGGTCCGCGCCGGAACCCGGTCATCGCCGACGCGTACGTGAAGGCGTCGCGCTGGTCCACGAGGTTCATCAGACCGAGGCGGCCGGGGACGGGCTCCCAGGTCGCGCCGGCGCCTGCTGCCGTCTCGGTGACGAGGTGCTGCAGCAGCACGAGGTCCGCCGCCACGGCGACGGGGTGCAGCGGCACGCGGACCGCCGCGCCCGTGCTGCCGGAGCTCGTGCCCTCGAGCACGCGGCCGAGCGGCACGTCCACCGGGACGAACGACGCCACGTCGTGCCGCAGGTCGTCGCGCGTGACCGGGCGGACCGCGGTGAGCGGCGACCCGGCCCGGCTCTCGCCGCGGTCGCGCGCCCGGCGGTACCGCGGCACGACGGCGTGCGCCCGGTCGACGAGCGCGCGCACCCACGCGGGGGGTGCGAGGGGCGACCCGTCCGCGGCGGCGGGCGGCGCGCCCCGGTCCTCGGCGCGGGTGTCGGGACGGCCGGCGGCGAGGCGAGCCGCGACCTCGTCGAGCACGGGCAGGTCGTCGGGGCGCAGCCGGTCGCCGGTGACGTGGACCCAGGCGGGCGCGGCGGGGTGGTCCCGCACCGCGTCGAGCGCGGCGCGGCCGGCGTCGTCGAGCGTGGGCCAGCGCTCGGCGTCGGTGAGCGCGACCGCCGCGCCGGGGGTGTACTCGTCGAGGGTGAGGTCGGGGGCGTCGTCGGGTGTCGTCATGGAGTCCTCGTCAGGGGCTTCGTCAGTAGTTCGCGTACTGCGCGGCGGCCTCCTTGGCGCGCTTCTCCGCGAGCTCACGCGCGAGCTGCTCGGCCCGCCGCGCCTCCTGCGCCATCTCGCGCGCGATCCGGCGCTGCTCCGCCGTGCTCACGGCGGCCCACCGGTCCTGGGCCACCTCGGGGCTCTCGCCCGCGGGCCGCAGCCCGAGCTCGCGCAGCACGGCGCGGGCCAGCTCCTCGCGCGCCGCGGGCGCGTGCAGCCAGTCGTCCGGCGTCCGCAGCAGCGCGAGGGCGGGCACGGCCTGCTCGACGACCCGGACGAGCGCGCCCGGCGTCGCGGCGGCCCGGAACGCGGGCGCGGCGCGCAGGTGCTCGTCGCGCACGAGCCAGCAGACCGTCCCGGCGAGCGCCGCGTACGGGGCGTGGGTGCACAGCGCCTCGACCGCGGCACGCTGCGGGCCGCGCAGCACACCGACCGCGCCGTCGCCGGCGAGGAGGTCCGCGGTGTCGCCGACGAGCGCGGCGGCCACGACCACGGGGTGGTCCAGCACGTCCGGGGGCGTGTCGGCCAGGCGGTGCACGACGTCGGCGAGCGCGGGGCCCTCGACCGTGGGGCGGGTGAGGTCATCGGCCACGGCGGGCTCCTTCCGGTCGGCCGCTCGCTGTCGGTGCACCCGCCGGGGCACCGGTCGAGGCGCCCCACAGCTCGCGCGCGAAGGCGCGGGCGAACGCGACGAGATCCTCCTGGGTCTGCACGGCGTGGACCCGGTAGCCCACCGCGTACTCCCGCACCGTCTCGGCGCCCTGGGCCGAGACGTCCAGCACGAGCGTGCCCCCACCGCCGGCGGCCGCGACGGCGCGCGCCGCGGTGCCCTCGGGGGGCGCGACCAGCTCGGCGTCGGGGCGAGAGCCCCACCGGATCCGGACGACGTCGTCGAACATCGACACGACGCCGTCGTCGGAGATGACGGCGACGTGGCACGGGCGCGTGCGCGTCGGCGGAGCGCCCGTGGCCGGGTCGCCGAGGTGCGTGCGCTCCAGGAGCGGCACCGGGAACGACGTCGAGCCGCCGAAGTGCGCGACCACCGCGTCGAGCACGCGGTCCTCGTCCCGCACGAACCCGTCCGTCCCGGCGACCTGCCGCGGCCCGCTCCACGTCGTCGCCTGCACGCGGGCACCGGCGCGCAGGGCCGAGAGCGCGAGGACGGCCCCGGCGAGCGCGATCGGCGCGACCCGCCGCGTCGGGTCCGGCATGGAGCCCGACGAGTCGAGGTAGAGGTCGAGGTCGACGGGCACGCGGGCGGGCTCGTCGCCCGTGTCCTCGTCGACCGACCGGCGCACGGTCGTGAACCCCGGCACGACGACGGGCGAGCGCAGCAACGTCCCCGTCCAGTCCACCTCGCCGAGCTCGTCGCCCACGTCCCACTGCTCGTGCGCGCCGAGCAACGGCTCCGTGGCGCGCACGTGCTCGCGCACGGGGAACGGGACGAGGAGGGGCGCGGCGTGCTCGCGGTACCAGCGCCGGGCCGACGCCGCGGCGTCCGTCGTGAGCCCGAGCAGCCGGAGCGTCGCGTCGTAGTCCGCCGGTGCGAGGGCCTGGCCGGTCGCGTCCTGCGCGCCCTCGCCGTCCGGCCCGGGGGCGTGCTGCGTGGTGCCCGGTCGCGCCGGGGGGTCGTCGTCGGCGCCCAGCCCGAGGTCCCCGACGACGCGCGGGTCGAGGGCGGGGTGGCGCACGGGCTCGACGGCGCGCGGGTCGGTCGCGAGCCCGCCGGGGACTGCCCCGGCCACCTCGTCCTGGCCGCAGACCACCTGGGGCAGCGTGGACCGCCGACGCCGGAGGTGGCGCCGCCGCGCCTCGCGGTCTCCGTGCTCGGGTCGGGCCTGGCGGCGCGGGTCCTTCGCGGTCGCCGGCGACCCCGCCTCGGACGCGAGCAGCGTGCGCAGCAGCGCGGCGAACCCCGCGGCGCCGCCGACCGGGTCGTCCGCGTAGGCGCGCACCAGCCGCGCCACGAGCGTCGCCTCGCGCTCGGCCACCGGGACGTCGGACGCGGTGAGGTCGCCGCGCGGCAGGCCCCAGAGGATCTCGTCCGCGCGCAGCACGGTCTGCATGACCGTGCTCGTGCCCGGCCCCAGCGCGCGCCACAGCCCCGCCAGGTCGACCCCGGCCCGGCGCTGGAGGCGGTCGTTGATGAGCAGGTCGCTCCACAGGTTGGCGGTGAGCGGCGCGAGCTGGTCCTGGTCCACGAGCCCGGCGCGCGTGCGCGCGACGAGGAGCGCGCTCGTCGTGAGGTCGCCCGGGGAGAGCACGTGGTGCCCCACCTCGTGCGCGAGGACCGCGACCGCGTGGTCCTCGATGCCCAGCTCCACGACCTCGGCGAGGTCCACGTGGACGCTCACGCGCGTCGTCGAGAACCACGCGAACGACCCGACCCCGTCCGGGGCGGTGCCCGGGCCGTGCAGCGTCGGGGCGCCGAGGCGCGTGAACCGCCCCCAGGCCGCGAGCGCCTCGGGCCACGCGGCGTGCCACCGCGCGCGCAGCGCCCCGAGGTCGGGCGTCGCGCCGGAGCGGTCCGGCGCCGCGGCGCTCACCGGGGCCACCGCACGAGGAGGACGTCGTACGAGCCGGTCCGGCTCAGCAGCGCGAGCCGGCCCGACGGCGTCTCGACCACCGCGGCCCCGCTCACGTCGCCCAGGACGTCCTCGGGGGCCGGTGCGGCCGCACGCCGGCCGGCGGGTCCGTGGTCCGACCCGTGGAGGCCCTGGTCGGCGGCGTCGGGCTCCGGCGTGGTGACCGTGCCCGTGGCGTGGTCGCCGGCACCCGGGGCGCGCGCGACGAACGCGCCGTGGACGTCGGCGACGAGCGTCCACTCGACCGTCTCGTCGCCGGTCGCAGCAGCGTCGCCGGCCGGTGGGCCGTCGCCGGTCGAGAGCAGCACCCAGCGCAGGCCCGGGTGGCGCGCGTCGGCACCGACGACCAGCGCGGGCGACCGCCACGGGCCGCCGAACCCGCGGAAGCCGCCGAACCGCCCCAGGACCTGGGCGGGTCCGGGGGCACCCGGCAGGCGGACCCACCTCGTGCCGGCGGGCTCGCCGCTCCGCGGGGCGGCGGGCCACCACCACGGGTCCGCGGCGTGGCGGTCGAGCACGGCCCCCAGGTCGGCGGGACCGGTCCGCGCGTCCGCGCCGGTCGCCGGGAGCGAGAGCGCGGCCCGCGCGACCTGCGCCGGGAGCGAGCGCGCGGCGTCGAGCGCCGCGCCCCGGTAGCGCACGAGCCCGCTGCGCCACGCGGCGACGAGCACCGCGCCCCGGACGGTGCCGGCCACGGACGCACCCGTACCCGCGGCGGGCGACGCCTCGGCCGCGGCCACGACGCGCGCCGCCCAGCCGGCGACGTCCCCCCGCGACCCCGGCCCGCCGCCGACGGCACGCGCGCCGTCGACGACGGCGGCCACCGTGACGGCAGGCGCCGCCGCGAGCCACGGCTCCAGGCGCGGCACCAGGTCGAGGACGGCGCTCCGCTCCGGCCCGCCGACGCGCCAGCGCCGCGCCGCCACGAGCCGCGCGACCGCGTCGAGCAGCGCGTCGCACGTCGCCGCGAAGGCGTCGGCCCCGAGCGGGCCGGCGAGCGGGTCCGCCGCGGCGGCCGCCTCGCGCACCGCCTCGGCGAGCACCTCCCGGTCCGCGCCGAGCGCGAGGGCGCGGGCGAGCGCCGCGTCGTAGCGCTCGCGCGCGGCGAGCGCGCGGGACGAGAACGCGGCCGGCGCGACCGCGCGCGGCCCCGGGGCGGGACCGGTGGCGACCCCGGTCACGAGCCGCTCCAGCGCAACCACGCGAGGTAGTTCGTGTACCGCTGGTGGGCGTACTTGAGCGCGAGCGCGTCCTCGTACACGTGGCCGTGGAGCTTGGCGTGCTTCTCCCACGACGCGAGGACCTGCTCGATCCGGGCGAGCCGGCGCAGCACGTCCGACTCGGGCAGGCCCTCGAACCCGGCCGCGACGTCCGCGAGGACCGCCCCGACGTCGTCCTGGTCGTCGAGACCGGCGGCGTCGTACTGCCGGCACGCCGTGTCGAACAGGTCGCGGATCCAGGACACGCGGTCCGAGCGCAGCGGCTCGCGCTCGCGGTCGTCGAACGGGGCCGACTGCAGGTCGGGGAGCAGCTTGTCGTGCAGGACGAACGGGAGCACCGCGCGCAGGTCGGCGAGCTCCACCTCGTCGTCCCCGCGGAAGTACGCCATCGCCTTCGCGTACGCGACGAGCGACTGGAGCGCGCGCACCGACAGGCCGTTGAGCGTCTGCGCTCCCACGTCGCCCAGGCGGTCGCGGCCCGTGTCCGCCGTCGCCACGAGGTGCGGGTCGACGCCGGCGACGCGCGCCGTGTCCTTGGTCCGGTACTCGAACTGCCACCCCGCGCGCTCCAGCACCTCGAGCTGGCTCGCGAAGAACTCGAGGCGACGACGCACCGGCTCCGGGAACGGGACGGCGAGGATCGCGGCGTGCAGCGCGTCGTGCTCGGCGGCGTCGAACACGATCTCCGGCGGCACGTTCTCCTCCGGGCGCACGCGCCGCTCCGCGCGGGCGACGAGGTCGCCGAGGAAGCGGTTGTTGAACGGCATCGCGTGCACGACGACGTCGATGCGGTCCCGCAGCGCGTCCACCACCTGGTAGGTGCCGCCGCCCGCGTCGTCGTTCGCCGTGAGGTACCAGGCGGCGTCGCCCGTCTCGTACACCTGGTCGTACACCTCGACGTACCCGTCCGCGAGCACCGTGAGCAGCGCGGACTGCGTGCGCGTCGGGATGCGGTTGTACTCGTCGACGATCTTCACGCGCATGCCCAGCCACGACCGCCACGCGACGTCCACGTCCGCGAGGCTGTCCGCCTGCACGAGGTCCTTGGGCAGCGGCGTGCCGAACAGGTCGGACACCGTGAGCTGCGGGTGCCCGTGCTGCATCGCGCGGCGCACGTCGCGCACGGGGTAGCCCGCGAGGACGCCCATGAGCACGGCGCTCGCGGTCTTCCCGCGGCCCGGCCCGCCGATCATGAGGCACCGCCCGCGCACGGCGAAGGTCAGGAGCGGCAGCAGCACGAAGCTCGAGTACGACTGGTCGCTCGGCAGCGTGAGCAGCGCCTTCGAGTCGCCGAGGCGAAAGCTCGTCTCCCGCGCGCCGGGCGCCGCGAACTCGACGTCGTAGTGCGGGCTGATGATCGCGTGGTTGACGACCCAGAAGTACGCCTGGCGCAGCTTCTCGTCGAGCGGCAGGCCGCTCGCCGCCGCGCCGTCGACGGGGCCTGCCTCGGCGACGGGCGTGCCGAACAGGTCGTCGACGCCCAGGGCGAACGGGTCGCGCCCGCCGGCCTGCCCCGCGGGCTGCGGCCGGGTCGGCGCGGAGGACACGTGCTCGAGATCGGTCACGGGCCGATCCTGCCACCGTCGTGCGCGGGGCGCGGGGACGTCCGTGGCCGGGAGACCGGCCGACCCGGCCCCCGCGCGCGACGTCGGGGGTCAGAAGACCTCGGTGCCGGCCTGGGGGAGCGGGGCGGCCACGTGGCGCGGGGTGGCGAGCAGCGGCCCGACGGCGGCCAGGGCCTGGGCGAGCCGGCTCGCCCGGTCGCCACGCACCTCGAACCACGGGACGCCGGGGTGCCGCCCGTCCGGCGTCGGCAGCTCGGCGGGGCCGAGGTGCCGCACGACGTCGGCCGGGTCGTCGAGGCGCGGGCCGGTCGCGGCGAGGACCTCGCGGAACCGGTCCTGCATCGCGTGGCGCACGTGCTCGCCGTCGCGCAGGCCGTCCTGGACGAACGGGATCTCGTCACCGGTGAGGACGTAGAGGTCGGGTCGGCGGGCGGCGGCGAGCGCCTCGACGCTCGGGGAGCGGTGGCCCACGTAGCGCTCGTGCCACAGCGTCGTGGCGAGCACGTCCGTGTCGCACACGAGGAGCGGGACGGGCGAGACCGCGGCGGCGTCGTCCTCACGCCGGGCCTGCTCGCGCGCGACGAGGTCGAACTCTGCGGTGTGCCACGGCGCGGCGAGGCCGCCGGGCCGGACCTCGGACCACTCGCGCCCGAACTCGAGCACCGGGTCGAGCCCGAGGTGGGCGGCGAGGTCGGTCGCGAGCGTCGTCGAGCCCGTGGACTCGGCACCGAGCACGACGACGCGCCGCACGTACCAGGACCGGACCGGCGCGGGCAGCGCCCACCAGTGCGCGGCGGGGTCGGCGCGGACCGCGGACCCGGACACGGGCAGGTGCCGCCGGTCGGGGTCCACCTGGACCCACGTCGCGTCGAACCGCCGCGCGAGCTCGACGCCGTACCGGTCGGACGTGAGCACCGCGTCGACCGGCGGGTCGTCCGGGTCGAGGAGGGAGCGCATGACCTTGACGTGCTCGTCCCACGCGTGCGGGTCCGCGTAGTCGACCGGGGAGTCGTCGAGCCCGTGCACGACGCGCGCACCGGGCGCCTCGGCCTGCAGCCACTCGGCGCGCAGCGCGGCGGGGATCGACTCGCTCGTCGAGGCGAGCACCTGGACGGTGACGCGCTCGCAGCGCGCGAGCGCGGTGCGGACGAGGTGCACGTGTCCGGCGTGCGGCGGGTAGAACTTGCCGATGACGAGGCCGTGGGCGAGCCGGGTCACCGGGCCGGCTCCGCGTCGTCGGGCACGGGCGCGGGTGCCGGGCCGACGGCTCCCGGCTCGATGCCCGCGGGCGCCTCGGTGGTGGGGTCGCGCCGGGCCGCCGACCACTCGCGCAGGCCCTGCACGCACAGCGCGACGAACCCGACGTAGAGCGCGGCGGTGAGCCACAGCCCCTGGCTCGCATAGAGCCCGACGAGGACGACGTCCGTGACGATCCACACCCACCAGTTGCCGATCCACTTGCGCCCCAGCATCGTCTGCGCGAGCAGGCTCGACGACGTCGTGAGGGCGTCCCAGAACGGCACCGCGGAGTCGGTCCACGTGGTGAGGACGGCGACGAGCGCCGCCGTGGTCGCCGCGGCGGCGACCAGCCCGACCACCCACGCCGCGCGTGGCGTGCGGTGCACGACGAGCCGTCCCCGGTCGGCGCCGCCCCGGAGCCACCAGTACCAGCCGAGCGCGCCGAGCACGAGGTACACGACCTGGAGCCCCGCGTTCGCGTACAGGCCGGTGCCGGTGAACAGCACGAGGAACACGACGTTGTTGGCCAGCCCGACGGGGAACGTCCAGACGTTCTGCCGCACCGCGAGCCACACGCACGCGGCGCCCGTGACGAACCCCAGGATCTCCTCGACGCTCACGGGCGCTCACTCTACGGGCGCGGTGGCGGGAGCCGGGCGACGCTCGTGCGAGCGCACCGCGACGTCGGCGCCTGCGGTCGAGATCGGCGACTGCGACCGCCGATCTCGACTGCGACCGCCGATCTCGACCTGACTGCCGATCTCGCGGCACTGTGACGTGCGCCGCGCTCGGGGGCAGGTGGGCCCGCGGGGCGTTACGGTCGGGACGAGCCCGGTCCCTGCCGGGCACCCCGACGTCGAAGGAGATCTCGCATGCCCACGCGTATCGCTCGTACCGCCTGGAACGGTGGACTGCAGGACGGTCAGGGTCAGGTCGAGCTGTCGAGCTCGAAGGTCGGCACGTACGACGTCTCGTTCCCGCGCCGTGCCGCGGACGACGCGGGCGGCGTCACGAGCCCGGAGGAGCTCATCGCCGCCGCGCACTCGTCCTGCTACGCCATGCAGTTCTCTGCGGTGCTCGCCGAGGCCGGCGCGACGCCCGTCTCGCTCGAGGTGACCGCCGAGGTGACGCTCGCGCCGGACCCGGCCGGCGGCTTCCAGATCCCGACGATCGCGCTCACGGTCCGCGGCGAGGTCGAGGGCATCGACGAGGCCGGGTTCCAGCAGGCGGCCGAGACGGCCAAGGCGACGTGCCCCGTGTCGAAGGCGCTCGCGGGCGTCCCGACGATCACGCTGGACGCCGCGCTCGAGAGCTGACGCACGCGCACCCGCGCGCCGAGCACGACATGAGGGTCGTTGTCCGTGGGATAGCGACCCTCATGTCGTGCTCGGCGACGCCCGGGGCGGTCAGCGGGGGAGGAGCGGCGGGGTCGACGTCCCGGCGCCCGCGCGGATGCCGTCGACGAGCTCGGCGAGCGTGTCCTTCGCGCCGTGCGCCGGGTGCCACCGCAGGAGCTCCCCGGCGAGGCTCGTGTCCAGCACGGGGACGCGCATCGCCATGTCGAGCCAGCCCTCGCCGACCGGCACCAGGCGGGCCCGCCACGCGGCCGCGACGGCCGTCCGCGCCGTCCCGTAGGGGACCGTGCGCAGCGAGCCGTCCGCGACGACGTCCGCCACGTCCTGCGGCGTGAGCACCGTGGGGTGGGCGACGTTGAACGGCCCGGGGTGGCGCCCGACCACGATGCGCGCGTACGCCTCGGCGACGTCCTCGGCGTGCACCACCTGGAGCCGCAGGCCGTCGGGGAGGGGGACCGTGGGCAGGGGAGCGCGGCGGAGCACGCGGGTGCCGAACGGGCCGAGGAAGTACCGCGTGATCTCGGAGGCGGCGTCGCGCTGGAACACGAGCGCCGAGCGCACGCGCGAGACGACGATCCCGCTGTGGCGGTCGACCTCGTCGAGGAGCGACTCGACGGCCGCCTTGTCCTCCGAGTACGACGAGCCCGGCACGCCCTCGACGGGCCAGCCCTCGCCGACCGGGGTGTCGCGTGCGTCGCCCGCGTACGGGGCGGGCGAGTAGGCGCCGACCGACGACGCGGCGACGAGGTGCGCGACCCCGGCGCGCTGCGCGGCCTCGACCACCCGTCGCGTGCCCTCGACGTTGACGCGGCGCAGGCGCTTGCGGTCGTGGCTCGGCTGGATCGCCCAGGCGAGGTGGACGACGACGTCCGCCCCGGCGAACGCGGCGTCGAGCCGCTCGTCGGCGTCGGCCGCGGCGACGTCCGCGTACCGCCACGTCGCCGCGTCGTGCGGGGCCCGCACGGTGCTCGAGCCGTCGGCGCGCGGCACGCGTCGCGCGACCGCCACGAGGGACGTCACGACGGGTTCGGCCGCGAGCCGGCGCAGCACCGCCGTACCGACGTTCCCGCTCGCCCCGACGACCACCACGCGCATGTGCTGCCTCCCGATCTCGTCCGCGCCGCCCGGTGTCCGTGTGTGGCGGGCGCTCTCCCGACGCTAGCCCGCCGCGCCCGAGTTCGCCCGGGCGATGGCGAGGACGGCACCCCGCGCGGGCTCGGGGAGCTCGGGCACGAGGACGACGGTGCTCGCGAGGACGAGCCGCTCGATCTCCGCGCGGGACAGGTCGCCGCCGCCGAGCCATGCGGCGGTGACGTTCTCGACGAGCGCGACCCAGCCCGCCGCGATGAGCCGCAGGCGCGGCGAGGCGAGGGGCGAGCCGGACGTCGTCGCGGAGACCGTCGAGGTGAGACGGGCGACGAGGCCCTCGCGGACGCGCGCGAGCGCCTCCTGCGTCGCGTCGTCCTCGCCGAGAGCGCCTCGCCAGAGGTCCTGCCAGACGAGGCGCCGGGCCTCGACCGCGTCGAGGAACGACGCGACGGCGAGCGCCGGGCGTTCCACGAGGGGACGATCGTCCGGTGCGACGGTCGCCGCCTCGAGTCCCGCCACCGCCTCCAGCACGACGGCCCGGCGCAGCCCGGCGGTGGACCCGAAGTAGTGGAACACGAGCGCCTTGGACGCCCCGGCGCGCGCGGCGACGGCCGCGGGTGTCAGCGAGTCCAGGCCGTGCTCGTCGGCCTCCTGCGCGGCGGCGTCGAGCAGCTCGCGACGGCGGTCGGCGGGCTCGCGACGGCGGCGCGCGCCGTGCGGTCGGCCCGCCGCGTCGGCGGGGGACGGGGGATCGACGGAGGGGGCGGTCGCGCGGGCCATGGCATCCGTTCTACGCCGTTGTTGACCATGAGTCAACAAGAGGCGTAGCGTTGTTGACCGTGAGTCAACGGCGTCCTCGGCGAGGACCGGGGACCCACGAGAGGGAAGAGCCGGGATGCAGATCACGCTGACGGACGTCCGCGTCGACGGGCGGCGCGAGCCGATGCTCGAGCCGATGGACCTCGCCTGGTCCACGGGCGAGTGCGTGCTCGTCGCGGGCGAGCCCGGGCACGGGCACACCGCGCTCGCGCTCGTCGCCACGGGACGGTTCGACCCCTCCGCGGGCGAGGTCCGGCTCCTGCCGGCGAGCACGCCGTCGCGCCGCGCCGGGCGCGCGTCCCGCGGCGCCGCCGCGACCCTGCGCGACGTGACCGCCGTCGTCGACGTCCCCGGCATCAGCGAGCCCGACGACGCGCTCACCGTGTCCGACGTCGTCGCCGAGGGCCTCGCGCTCGCCGGGCGACGCTCCCTGCCCTCCGACGTGACGCGCTGGCTCGCCGACCACTCGCTCACCGCCGACCGCGCGCGGCGCCTCGACCAGGTCCCCGGGGTCGTGCGCACCGCCCTGCTCGCGGCGCTCGCGGCCGAGGACCCCGACGTCCGCTTCCTCGTGCTCACCCTCCCGGACCGGCACGGTGGCGAGCCGTCGGGCTGGTGGGAGGTCGCGCAGTCGCTCGCCGGCGCGGGCTACGGCGTCCTCGTGCAGTGCACGCGCGCGTCGGCCCGCGACGTCGGCGTCGACCTGCCCCCGGCCCGCGGCGCCTCGATCCACGAGCCGCCCGTCGTCGCGCTGCGTACCCGCCCCACCCCGCCGCCCGACCCGGACCCGTCGCCCGAGCCCGAGAACGTCCCCGAGGAGAGCCGATGACCGCGATCCGCCTCGGGCTGTCCGAGCTGCGCCGCCTCGCCGCGGGCACGCTTCCGCGCCTCGCCATCCTCGCCATGGCGCTCATCCCCACCCTCTACGCCGGGCTGTACCTGTTCGCGAACCACGACCCCTACGACAAGCTCGACCGGATCCCCGCCGCGCTCGTGGTGCTCGACGAGGGCACCACGACCACGGACGCCTCGGCCCCAGGGGGGACGGGCACGACGACGGAGCGCCACTTCGGCCGCGACGTCGCCGACCAGCTCCTCGACGACGGCGGGTTCGGCTGGGTCGAGACGAGCCAGGTGGACGCCGAGTACGGCGTGCGGTCGGGGCGGTACGACGCCGCGCTCGTCATCGGTCCGTCGTTCTCGGCGGACCTCGCGTCCGCGGGCGAGTTCGAGCCGCAGCAGGCGAGCCTCACGCTCATCACGAACGACGCGAACAACTACCTCGCGCGCACCATCGCGGACCAGATCGTCGGAAAGGTGCGCGACTCGATCGCCGAGCAGGTCGGCACCGAGGCCGCGGACACGTTCCTGCGCGGCTTCGCGTCCATCCACACCAACCTCGCGGACGCCGTCGACGGCGCGGACCAGCTCCTCGACGGGGCCACGCAGCTCCGCGACGGCCTCGTCACCGCGGACGACGGCGCGCGCACGCTCGCCACCGGCGCGGGCCAGGCCGCCGACGGCGCCGAGCGGCTCGACGCGAGCACCGGGGCGCTCGCGGACGCCGTCGGGCAGCTCGACGACGGCGCCGAGTCGCTGGCGTCGGGGCTCGGGACGCTGCGCGGTGCGACGTCGTCGCTGCCCGACCAGACGCAGCAGCTCGCCGACGGCGCCGCGCAGGTCGCGGACGGGAACGCGCAGGTCGCGCGGTACGGGCAGGAGGCCGCCGACGCGGCGGGCCAGGTGCTCCCGACGCTCGACGCGATCCGCGGCGACGTCGACGCGCAGCTCGACCAGCTCGTCGCCGACGGCGTGATCGACCAGGCGACGGCCGACCAGGTGCGGTCGCAGGTCGCGCCCGTGCTCGACGAGCAGCGCGAGCAGGTCCAGGGCGCCGTCGACCAGGTGACCGCGGCGTCCGGGAAGCTCGACCAGCTCGCCGACGGCTCGCGCCAGGTGTCCGACGGCGCGGCCCGCCTCGCGGCCGCGACGCCCCAGCTCTCCGCCGGGATCGCCACGGCCGCCGACGGCGCGAACCGCCTCGCCGACGGCACCGGGCAGCTCGCCGCGGCGACCCCGCAGCTCGTGGACGGCGTCTCGCAGCTCGCCGACGGCACGCGCCAGGTGTCCGACGGCGCGACCTCGCTCGCGGACGGGACGTCCCAGCTCCGTGACGGGTCGGGCGACCTCGTCGACGGCGTCACGCAGCTCCGCGACGGTCTCGCCGAGGGCCTGGGCCAGGTGCCGGACCTCGACGAGCAGACGCGCCAGGACACCGCCGAGACCATCGGCAACCCCGTCTCCGTCGAGAACGAGGCGCTCTCCTCCGCCGGCACGTACGGGGGCGGTCTCGCACCGTTCTTCCTGTCGCTCGCGACGTGGATCGGCGCCTACGTGCTCTTCCTGCTCGTACGCCCGCTGTCGTCGCGGGCCCTCGCCGCCGGGCGGTCCGGCCTGGCCACCGCCCTGGGCGGGTGGCTGACCCCGGCCGCGATCGGCGTCGTGCAGGTCGCGGCGATGTTCACGGTGACCAAGTTCGCGCTCGACATCGACCCCGTGCACGGCGTCGGGACCGCGCTGTTCCTCGTGCTGGTCTCCGCGACGTTCGTCGCGATCCTCCAGGCGCTCAACGTCTGGCTCGGCGCGGCCGGCCAGTTCCTCGGGCTCGTGCTCATGCTCGTCCAGCTCGTCACCGCCGGCGGCACGTTCCCGTGGCAGACCATCCCGCAGCCGCTGCGCTCGATGCACCAGTTCCTGCCCATGACCTACGCCGTCGAGGGACTGCGCCAGCTCCTCTACGGCGGCAACATGGCGACGGTGACGCGCGACGGCACGGTGCTCGTCGTCGTGCTGGTCGCCGCCCTCGCTCTTACGTCGGTCGCCGCCCGCAAGCAGCGCGTCTGGACCATCAAGAAGCTCCAGCCGGAGCTCGTCCTCTGACACCGAGGTAGCCCCCCGCTCCGCCGAGGTAGAGCCGCGGTCCACCGAGGTAGAGCCCTGGTCGCGCGAGGTAGAGCCCTGGTCCGCGAGGTAGAGGTCTGGTCGCGCGAGGTAGAGCTGTGGTCGTGGTGACGACGCGGGCGGTCGGGGGGTGTGGCGAGGGCCGACGCCGCGTGGTCAGCGCGGACCCGTGGCGTGCCTCGATCACGGGTCGCGCCTGGGCGACGGCCGCTGCGCCGTCCGCACCGTCGACACGCGATGGCGAGCCGGCTGCCGGACGCGACCGGCCGCCGTCGGGCACGACGGGCCTCGACTCCGCGGGCCAGGCCTCTACCTCGGCGGACCGGGCCTCGACCTCGCGGACCAGGCCCCTACCTCGGCGCAACGCGGGGCCACCCCGGCCGACCAGGCCTCTACCTCGCCGGACCGGGCCTCTACCTCGCCGGACCGGGCCTCTACCTCGCTGGACCGGGCCTCTACCTCGCTGGACCAGGCCTCTACCTCGACCAATCGAGGGCTCTGCCTCGGCAGATCGGGGGTCAGGGGGCGGACCGTCCGGAGGGTCCGGGCGCGAGGGTGCGACAATCGCGACGTGTCCGCTGAGATCGACGCCACCACGACCCCCGCCCCGCAGCACGACGGGAACGGTTCGCGGCGGTCCGGCTCCCGGGCGACGACGTCGCCGGAGGCGGAGCGCCAGGCCGCTCTGCGCGAGGCCGAACGGGCGGCCGACGTCGCGCGCACCGCTCTCGCGGACGCACTCCGGACGGTCGTGCGCGGCGCGGTCGACTCCTCGACGCGGCGCCGGGCCGAGTACTCGACGGACGCGTCGAACTACCGCGTCGTGCCCGAGGCCGTGGTGTACCCGCAGGACGCGGACGACGTCGTCGCCGCGCTCGACGTGCTGCGCGAGCTCGAGGTGCCGATCACGGCGCGGGGCGCGGGCACGTCGGTCGCGGGCAACTCGATCGGTCCGGGCGTCGTCCTCGACTTCACGCGGCACGTGAACCGCGTGCTCGACGTCGACCCGGAGGCGCGCACGGCGCGCATCGAGCCCGGCGTCGTCATGTCGGCGCTCCAGCAGCAGGCCGCGCCGCACGGGCTGCGGTTCGGGCCCGACCCGTCGACGCAGAACCGCGCGACGCTCGGCGGCATGATCGGCAACAACGCGTGCGGGCCGCACGCCGTCGCCTACGGGCGCACGGTCGACAACGTGATCGAGCTCGACGTCGTCGACGGCCGCGGCCGCCGCTTCACCGCGGGCAAGGGCGACCCGACGTTCGCCGACGTCCCCGGGCTCGCGGAGCTCGTCCGCGAGAACCTCGCGCTGATCCGTACGGAGTTCGGGCGGTTCGGGCGTCAGGTGTCGGGGTACTCGCTCGAGCACCTGCTCCCGGAGAACGGGTCGGACCTCGCGAAGGCGCTCGTCGGCACAGAGGGCACGCTCGTGACGATCCTCGAGGCGACGGTCCGCCTGGTGCCGGTGCCCTCGAAGCCGACGCTCGTCGTGCTGGGCTACCCGGACATGCCGTCCGCGGCCGACGACGTCCCGACCTTCCTGAACCTCAGCCCCCTCGCGGTCGAGGGCCTCGACGCGCGGCTCGTCGACGTCGTGCGTCGCGCCAAGGGCGACGCGTCGGTCCCGCCGCTGCCGCCGGGCGCGGGCTGGCTCATGGTCGAGGTCGGCGGCGCGACTCCCGAGGAGGCGATGGCGAACGCGGAGGCGATCGTCGCGGCGTCGGGCAGCGAGGCCACGATGATCCTCCCTGCGGGGCCCGAGGCGACCAAGATGTGGCAGATCCGGGCCGACGGCGCGGGGCTCGCCGGGCGCACGCCCGCGGGCGAGCAGGCGTGGCCGGGCTGGGAGGACTCCGCCGTCCCGCCGGAGAAGCTGGGCGACTACCTGCGCGACCTCGACGCGCTCATGTCGCGCTACGGCGTCGACGGCCTGCCGTACGGGCACTTCGGTGACGGCTGCGTGCACCTGCGCATCGACATCCCGCTCGAGGCGTCGGGGTCGGTGCTGCGCACCTTCATGCTGGAGGCGGCGGAGCTCGTCGCGAAGTACGGCGGCTCGCTCTCGGGCGAGCACGGCGACGGCCGCGCGCGCTCGGAGCTCCTCCCGGTCATGTACAGCCCCGAGGCGATCGCCCTCATGGAGCGGTTCAAGGCCCTGTTCGACCCGCAGGACGTCATGAACCCGGGCGTCGTGGTGCGCCCGAGCGCGGTCGACGACGACCTGCGCCGCCCGCACGCGCACCCGCTGCTCTCGACGGTCGGAGCGCCGGGAACGCCCGGGACGAGCACGGCCGCGCCCGCCAAGGTCACGAAGATCTCGCGCCGCGCCGGATACCAGGGCTTCTCGTTCGCGCACGACCACGGCGACATGACCCAGGCCGTGCACCGCTGCGTCGGCGTCGGCAAGTGCCGCGCGGACAACAGCGCCGCGGGCGGCTTCATGTGCCCGTCGTACCAGGCGACCAAGGACGAGAAGGACGTCACGCGCGCTCGTGCCCGCGTGCTCCAGGAGGCCGTGAACGGGACGCTCGTCGGCGGCCTCGCGGCGCCGGAGGTGCGCGACTCGCTCGACCTGTGCCTGTCCTGCAAGGCGTGCTCGAGCGACTGCCCCGCGGGCGTCGACATGGCGCAGTACAAGTCCGAGGTCCTCTACCGTACGTATCGCGGCAAGCTGCGCCCGGTCGACCACTACTCGCTCGGCTGGCTGCCGATCTGGGCGCGGCTCGCGACCGGGATGCCGCGCCTGGCCAACAAGCTGCTCGGCATCCGCCCGCTCGCGAAGACGGTCCTCTGGGCGGGCGGCATGGACACGCGCCGCTCGATGACGACGTTCGCCGAGGTGCCCTTCCGCACGTGGTGGAAGCGTGGCGGCGCGACGCAGGGCGTGCCCGGGCTGCACATCGGCGAACGGCCCGGCCACCCCGTGCGCGACGAGCGCCCCAAGGTCGTGCTGTGGACGGACTCGTTCAGCGACAACATGTCGCCCGGGGTGCCGCAGGCGGCCGTCAAGGTGCTCACCGCGGCCGGATACGACGTCGTCGTCCCGGACGAGCAGGCGTGCTGCGGTCTCACGTGGATCAGCACGGGCCAGCTCGGCGGCGCGCGCAAGCGCCTGGAGAACCTGCTGTCCGTGCTCGGCCCGTACGCCGTGAACGGCATCCCGATCATGGGCCTCGAGCCGTCGTGCACCGCCGTGCTGCGCTCCGACCTCGTGGACCTGTTCCCCGACGACCCGCGCGCCCAGGCGGTCTCCGCCGCGACGCGCACGCTCGCCGAGCTCCTCACGTCGGTAGACACCGCCCCCGGGCGCGAGTCCGGGTGGCGCGTGCCCGACCTCTCGGACGTGACCGCCGTCGTGCAGCCGCACTGCCACCAGCACTCGGTGATGGGGTTCGCCGCGGACGAGCGCCTGCTGCGCGACGCCGGTGCGACGATCAAGGTCCTCGCCGGCTGCTGCGGCCTCGCGGGCAACTTCGGCATGCAGAAGGGCCACTACGAGACGTCGGTCGCCGTCGCGGAGAACGCGCTGCTGCCCGCACTGCGCGACGCAGCCCCCGGCGACGTGTACCTCGCGGACGGGTTCTCGTGCCGCACGCAGGCCGACGACCTCGCCGGCGTGCAGGGCAAGGCCCTCGTCGAGCTGCTCGCCGAACGTCTCTGAGCATCCCGCTGCGCGGCCGGCGAGCCCGACGGCGCGCGGTCGCACGGGTCTGCCGTCAGCCGCGCGCGGGGTGCACGTCCGTGATCGCGTAGCACTCCTCGTCGTCGATCGCGCGCGGCATCGGGTCGAGCGTGAGCGACGTCGGGTACCCGAGCTCGTCGTCGAACACCACGTCCGTGACGTCGTCGTGCCGCTCGTCGACGAGGTCGAGGAACCCGTCGATCGTGCGACCCCCGCTCTCGACGTAGGACTCGGGGGTCATCTCCAGGTGCGCGAGGCTCGCGGAGACCGCGACCACCTCGCCCCCGGCGACCTCGACGTCGAAGTCCCCGACGAGGTTCCGCTCCCCGCACGACGACGTGAGCGTGAACGCGTAGTCGTCGTACCCCGCCGCCGCCCACCGGTCCTGCGCGTCCGACAGCCCGGCGACCGGCCACAGCACGCCCGCGGGCGGCGCTGCGGGCGCGCACGAGGCCGCTCCGGACGAGACGGCGAGCAGCCCGCCCAGGACGAACGCCGCCGTCGTCCTGGACGGGCGCGGGTTGCGGCGTGGCGTCGTCTCCATGACCTGCTCGTGTCCCGACCCCGCCCGGTCTTGCGGCACACCGCTCGGCCTACCAGTGCGTCGGGCGACCTCAGGCGCCGGTCCGCGAGGTTCGGACCGCGTCGGCGAGGCGCGCGACGGCCTCGTCGACTCGGGCGTCGGCGAGGTTGCCGTACCCGAGCACGAGGGTCGTGGACCGGTCGGCGGGGCGGACCTGGTAGCGGCGCAGGTCGACGACGGTCACCTCGCGCCGCGCGGCCTCGCGCACGACGTGCGCGGCGTCGGGAGCGGGGTCGTCCGGCGCGCTCGGCAGGGAGAGCAGCGCGTGCATGCCCGCCGCGATGCCGCTCACCGCGGCGTCCGGCAGCTCGCGGGCGAGGGCGTCGAGCACGGCGTCGCGACGACGGCGGTACCGGCCGCGCGCTCCGCGCAGGTGCCGGTCGTACCCGCCCGAGGCGACGAACCGCGCGAACGTGAGCTGGTCGACCGTGGAGGGGGCTGCCGCGCCGTGCGTCGGGGAGGCGGCGCGCATCACCGACTCGCGCCAGCGTGCGGGCACGACCATCCACCCGACGCCGAACGCCGGGCTCATCGTCTTGCTCACCGACCCCAGCAGGACCACACGCTCGGGGTCGAGCTGCTGGAGCGCGGCCACGGGCCGGCGGTCGTACCGGAACTCGGCGTCGTAGTCGTCCTCGACCACGACGCCGTCGACGGCACGGGCCCACGCGAGGACCGCCTCGCGCCGCTCGGGCGCCAGCGCGGAGCCGGTGGGGAACTGGTGCGCGGGCGTGAGCAGAGCGGCCCGCGCGCCCGTCCGACGCGACGCCGCGACGAGCGCGTCGATGTCCGCGCCCGCGTCGTCCACGGGGACGGGGACGGGGATGAGACCGACGCGGCCGGCGACGTCGCGCAGCACCGACCAGCTCGGGTCCTCGACGAGCAGGTGCGTGTGGCCCGCCTCGACGAGCGCCGCGGCGACGCGCGCCATCCCGTCGGTCGCGCCGCGCGTGAGCACGACGGCGTCGTCCGCCCCGGCGACGACGCGCGCCCGGCGCAGGTGGTCGGCGACGACGGCCCGAGCGTGCGGGTGCCCGGCGGGGGAGGGCTGGCCGAGGTCGTCGTTCGACGCCGTGCCCCCGGGCGTGCCGAGCGCCTCCCGTGCCGCCCGCAGCCACGCGTCGCGCGGGACGTGCCGCAGGTCGGGCACGCCCGGGGCGAGGTCGAACCGGGCCCGCGCGGCATACGCCCTGCCGGTGTCGGGTCGTCCGGCGTCCACGGCCGCGGGTCGACCGTCGGCCGCTCGCCCCTCGCGGCTCTGGCCGGACCCGCCACGACCCGTGCCCACCCTCGCTCCCTCCGGGCTCGTCGGCCGGGTCGCGGCGGAGACCCGGGTCGCGGAGCCGGTGCGCGCTTCGAGAAAGCCCTCGGCGACGAGCTGGCCGTACGCCTCCGTGACGACCCACCGCGACACCCCGAGCGACTCGGCGAGCTGGCGGCTCGGTGGCAGCGCCGCCCCGACCGGGACGCGGCCGGTGTGCACGGCGTCGCGGACCGCGCGCTCGAGCCGCTCGACGCGCGAGCCCGGCCCCGTCCCCAGGTCGAGCAGGGCCTCCCAGGCGAGCTCCGCCGTCGTGCCCGGAGGCGTCCGGGCAGAATTGGTCTGGTCAAGTCCCATGGAATCGGACCGTACACCCGTGCCGATCGCTCCGTAGCGTGGAGCACGTCATCAGGACCACGGATCCGTCACGGACCGGCGGCCCACCGAGCAACTCCAGGGAGACCACCATGCGGTACCGCACCATCGGCGACGGGCGCACCTCCTTCGACGTGTCGACCCTGTGCCTCGGCACCATGAACATGGGCACGCTCGTCGACGAGGACACCTCGTTCGCGATCCTCGACCGCTACCTCGAGGCAGGGGGAACGTTCCTCGACACGGCGAACAACTACAGCGCGTGGGCAGGCGGCCACGGTCGCGACAGCGAGGACGTCATCGGCCGCTGGCTCGCGAGCCGCGGCGTGCGCGACGAGGTCCGCATCGCGACCAAGCTCGGCGCGGCGAAGAAGGACCCCGCCCTCCCGCTGCAGAACGTCGAGCCCACGAACTTCCAGGGGCTCGGCGCCGACGTCATCGGGTACGAGGCCCACGAGAGCCTGCGTCACCTCGGCGTCGACCACGTCGACGTGCTGTACGGGCACGTGGACGACCACGAGACGCCGCTCGCCGAGACCGTCGGCGCGTTCGGGAAGCTCCAGGCGGAGGGCGTCGTCGGCATCACGGGCATCTCGAACGTCGCGCTGTGGCGCGTCGTCGAGGCGCGGGAGGAGGCGCTGCGTCAGGGCATCGCGCCCTACGGGCTCGTCCAGCAGAACTACACCTACGCCTACCCGACGCCCGAGCCGGGCCGGCACAACTGGGCGTCGTACGAGCTGCTCGACTACGCGGCGTCCACCGGCATCGACGGGCGCCCGCCGCTCGCCGTCACCGCCTACTCGCCGATCCTCCAGGGCGCGTACGTGCGCCGCGACAAGCCGCTGTGGGACGGGTTCGACCACCCGACCACGCGCGAGCGCATCCGCCTCCTGCACGAGGTCGCGGGCGAGCTCGGCGCGACGCCCCACCAGGTCGTGCTCGCGTGGCTCCTCGGCGGCGAGCACCCGGTGGTCCCGATCATCGGGCCGAGCACGATCGAGCAGCTCGACGATCTTCTGGGTGCTGCCGACCTCGAGCTCGACCCGGAGCTGCGCGCCCGCCTCGACGCCGCCTGAGCCCGCGTGTCCGCCCGGCCTGACGCCCCGCCGTCGGGCCGGGCTGCCACCATGGGACCGTGCCCACCACCGTCGCACGCACCCGGCCGGACGACTGGCGCGACCTCCGGGACGTCCGCCTGCGGGCGCTCGCGGACGCGCCGTCCGCGTTCGGCTCGACGCTCGCGCGCGAGGTCGCCTTCCCCGACGACGTGTGGCGCGAGCGCGCGGCGCAGGGACGCACGCTCCTCGCGCGAGCGGTGCCCGACGGCGGCGTCCCGGCCGGGGACGAGAGGCCGGCCGGTCCGGTGGTCGGTGTCGCGGCGGTGTTCCCCTCGCACGACGACGCGACCGTGGCCGAGCTCGTGTCCGTGTGGGTCGACCCGGGCGCGCGGGGCACCGGCGTCGCGGCGGCGCTCCTGCGTTCCGCGGAGCTGCTCGCGGCCGAGCTCGGGGCGCGGACGCTCGCTCTGTGGGTGACCACGACGAACGACCTGGCGCTGCGGCTCTACGGGCGCGCGGGCTTCGCGCCGACCGGCGAGACCAAGCCCCTCCCGAGCGACCCGCGCCTCGTCGAGCTGCGGATGGCGCGGCGCATCCCCCGGTAGGGTGCGGGGACCTGCTGCCGGGCCGTGCCGAGGGGGCCAGTTGGAGTTCCAGGACGTCGTCCGACGCCGACGCATGGTGCGCCGGTTCACCGACGAGGCGGTCGCGCCGGAGGCGGTCGAGCGCCTCGTGCGCAACGCGGTCCGCGCGCCGAGCGCGGGGTTCGCGCAGGGGTGGTCGTTCCTCGTGCTCACCGAGCCCGACGACGTCGCGCGCTTCTGGTCCGCGACCTCCCCCGAGCAGCCCGAGCGGAGCATGAGCACGTGGCTCGCCGGGATGCGCACCGCGCCCGTGCTCGTCGTGGTCCTCGCGTCGAAGGACGTCTACCTCGACCGGTACGCCGAGGACGACAAGGGCTGGGCCGACCGGGACGAGAACCGCTGGGCCGTGCCGTACTGGCACGTCGACGCCGGGATGGCGGCGCTGCTCATGCTCCAGACCGCCGTCGACGAGGCGCTCGGCGCGTGCTTCTTCGGCGTCGCGCCGGGTGAGGTCGCGCGGCTGCGTGCGGCGTTCGGCATCCCCGACGCGTACGCCCCGACCGGGGTCGTCGCCGTCGGGCACCCCGCGGACAGGGCGACCACGGGCTCGCCGCGCCGTCGCGCGCGCAAGCCGCTCGACGACGTCGTGCACCGCGGGCGTTGGGGAGGCCGGCCGTGACGCGGGCGAGCCTGCGCGCCGGTGCGCTCGCCGCCGGCCTCGTGGTCGGCGTCCTCGGCGCCGGTGCCTGCACGGGGAGCCCGACGCCCGAGGGGCCGACGAGCGGGCCCTCCGCGACGCGGACGCGGGAGGCGCCCGGTGTCGGCCCGAGCGGCGACCCGACCATCACGGCAGACCCGGACGTCGCGTCGGGAGCCCCGGGCGAGCCGACGGCCGGCTCCTCCACCGGCCCGGGTGACGGCGCGTCAGGGCCCGCCGCCCCCGAGATCACGAGCCTCGGCGGCACGCCGGCCACGGCACCGCTCGTCGCGCGTGCCGGATGGCAGGTCGTCGGAGCGAGCGGTGGGTGCGTCCTGCCGGCCCGGGGGACGGGCGACCCGGAGACACCGACGGCGGGCGCGCGCGACGCCTCCGCCGCCCTGCTCGCGGAGACGGTCTCCGCGGACGGCGGCGATCCGGACGGCGCGCCGCGCGACGTCCTGCTGCCGGTCGGCTCCGACGGCGTGGCCGTCCAGGGCGTCAACGCCGTCGCGCAGGACTGGACGGTCGAGTCTCCGAGGGGACCGGTGCAGGTGCGGGGTGCCGCACGCGTCGTCGCCGTCCCCGCGTTCGACGGCAGCACGAACACGCAGTCCGTCGTGCTCGCGCTGGACTGCCCCGCGCCGTTCGACGAGGGCGCGTGGCAGCGCCTCCTCGCCGACGTGCGCGTCGGCCTCGTCGCGCCCGTCGAGGCCCTCGGCACCTGGCCGTCGTAGCGGCAGGTCTCGCAGGCTCAGGTCTCGGGAAGGCTCAGGCGTCGTGGTCGCGCAGGGCCGGGACGTGCAGCCCGACGACGGCGCGCGCGTCCGCGGGCAGCTCGCCCCAGTCCTCCACGGTGTCGAGGTCGACCGCGGTACCCGGCCGCTGCACGACGACGGCCCGCAGCCCGAGCCGCTCGGCCTCCGCGACGTGGGCTGCGCGGCTGTCCGGCCCGAACCGGAACCGGAACCCCGCGGAAGCCGGAGGGTCGAGGGCGAGCAGGTTCGTGCCCGCGCCCCGGCGGTCCGTCGCGACGACGACCGGGGCGTCCTCGGCGAGCAACGCCGCCACGTCCGCGGTCGTGAGAGCGGGGAGGTCGGCGTGCGCCACGAGGAGCCGCACCGGCCCCTGGGCCGCCGCGTCCTCCGACGCGATCTCGCGGCCCAGCTCGACCGCCGCGTCCAGGCCGGGCCGGTCCGCGGGCTGGAGCACGATGCGCAGCCGGTCCGCGTCGGCGGTCAGCAGGGGGAGGCCGTCGGACCCGGCGGCGTGCGCGGCGTCGACCACGACGTCCCGCAGCGCCCGCCACGTGAACCGCGGGTCCGACGTCACCACGACCACGCGCTCGACGCCGTCGCTCGCGAGCAGCGTCCCCACGACGTGCCGCGCGAGCACGGCGATCAGCCTGCTGCGCGACGCGGGGTCCAGGACGTGCGCGAGCCGCGACTTCCCCGAGGACCCGTCGCGCAACGGCACGACGGCGACCACGCGCGCCGGGCGGCTGGGCGCGCCCGGGCGAGCGCCGTCGTCGGGCAGCACGAGGTCACCCACGAGCGACCCCCGCCGACGCGAGCAGCGTGCGCGCGAGGCGCTCGCGGCCCGCGGGGCCGCCCATGACGGTGTCCGTCACGACGACGTCCATCCCCAGCGCCCGGACGGCGTCGGCGAGGTGGGCGTCGTGGTCGTCGATCACCATGACGTCGACGAGCCCGACGTACAGGCGCGCGACGCCGAGCGCCGAGACCTCGTGCCCGAGCGTCGTGAGGATCTGCGCGGCGGGTCCCTTGATCGCGCGGCCGCCGACGATCGGGCTCACCGCGACGCGGCGCGCGGACGTCCCGGCGAGCGCGTCACGCACGCCCGCGACGCCCAGCACCGGCTCCACCGACAGGAACGGGTTCGACGGCGCGACCACGACCACGTCGGCGTCGCGCACCGCGTCGAGCACACTGGGTGCCGGGCGCGCGGCGTCGATGCCGTCGTAGACGAGGCCCAGCACGTCGTCCGCGTGCCGGCGGCCGACGAAGTACTCCTGGAACCCGAGGCGCCCCGCGGGCGTGTCGACGAGCGTCGCGACGCGGTCGTCGCTCACGGGCAGCACGCGCGCCCGGACGCCCAGCGCGGACGTGAGCCGCGCGGTCACGTCGGTCAGCGACGACCCCGCGCGCAGCCGGGCCGTCCGCACGACGTGCGTCGCGAGGTCGCGGTCGCCGAGCGTGAACCACGTGTCCTCGCCGAGCCGGCCCATCGCCTCGAGAGCCGCGTACGTCTCGCCGACCACGCCCCAGCCGCGCTCCTCGTCCGCGAGCCCGGCGAGCGTGTACGTCACCGTGTCGAGGTCGGGCGAGATCCACAGCCCGTGCAGCTCGACGTCGTCCGCGACGTTGACGACGACCGTGAGGTCGACCCCGGCGAGGTCCAGGCCGTGCGCGAGGCGTGCCCCGCCGACCCCGCCCGCGAGCACGGTCACGCGGTCGGTGCGGTGTTCTGCTGTCACGACGACGAGCCTACGTCGGGGCGCCGGGAGCCCCGGCGGCCCGCGCCCGGACGTCCCGGCCGCCCCGCCCGGTCCGTGCACCGGACCCGTGCCACGATGGGCCCATGGCCGTCTTCGCCTTCTCCGTCGCCCCGCTCGGTGCCGGCGAGTCCGTCGCGGACTCCGTCGCCGAGGCCGTCCGCATCGTCCGCGAGTCGGGCCTGCCCAACCGCACCACGTCGATGTTCACCGAGATCGAGGGCGACTGGGACACCGTCATGCCCGTGATCCAGCGCGCCACCGAGGCCGTCGGCGCGGGCGGGCACCGGGTCTCGCTCGTCATCAAGGCGGACATCCGCCCCGGCCGCACAGGGGAGCTCACGGGGAAGGTCGAGCGCGTCGAGGAGCGCCTCGCGGCCGAGTCGGAGGAGACCGGGCACGCCTGACCTGCGGGTCGGGGCGGGGACGGTTCGACCGGTTCGCGGGACTTGACCGGCGACGTAGGCTATGGCGCAAACGCCCCCGCCCAGGTCGCGTTCCG
This sequence comes from Cellulosimicrobium cellulans, assembly GCF_006539945.1. GTDB lineage: Bacteria > Actinomycetota > Actinomycetes > Actinomycetales > Cellulomonadaceae > Cellulosimicrobium > Cellulosimicrobium cellulans. Next base: position 52,184 of record NZ_BJNZ01000031.1, read on the forward strand.
CTGCCGCAGGAGATCTCCCGATGCCCCTCTTCGAGGTGGACGCCGAGCGTCCCGTACTGGTCCAGCCGCCCCAGCCGGCAGGTGCCTTCGGGACCGACGCCCAGCGCGTCGTGGACGGCAACATCGAGGGGCTGCTGGGCGAGCAGATCTTCCCCGTCGCGCAGGGCACGTCCGACGACGAGCCCCACCTCCTCGCGCTCGACGCCGCCGGTCTCCCGGTGGTCATCGAGGTCACCGCGGAGCTCACGGAGCAGGCCCTCACCGCGGCGCTCAACCACGCCGGCCGGGCCGGGCGCCTCACGCGCGCCGAGCTCGCCGCCCGCTACACCGGCGGCGCCTCGCGGTTCCAGCAGGACGTCGCTGCGTTCTACGACAACGTCCCCCTCACGCGCTCGCAGGCGACCGCCCGCGCCACCGGCGCGCGCCTCATCGTCATCTGCTCGAGCGCCGCCCCCGGCATCCAGGACGCGCTCGACTTCCTGCGTCAGCCCGGCTCACCGGTCGCCGTCCTGCGCCTCGGCGTGGTCCAGGGCGCCGACGGCCGCCGCTTCGTGGACGTGTCCCCGCTCGCGATGACGCGCGACAACCCCGCACCACCCGCACCACCCGCGGCGCCCGAGCCCCGCCGGGGCCGCGCCGTCGCCCCCGGATCCGACTTCGCGGACGGCGTCGCCGTGGGCCGAGCCCTGACCGGCAAGTTTCCCGTGGTGACGCGGCAGGCCGCGCAGTCCCGGGCCGAGCGTCGTCGTGCGGCCGAGCTCGAGCCGCGCGCCGGCTCCGCGACCGCGCCCAGCCCGATGGACGAGACCGGCCCACTCGCCGCGCTGGCCCCGATCGCTGCGCCGTCGGAGCCGTCGCGCGCCGAGCCTCCCGTCCTGGACTTCGTGCCTCTCGACGACCCGCTCACCGCCCGGACCGCACCCGAGCCCGCGTCCGCCGGGTGGGCCGACCGTCGACCCGTCGAGGCCGGGGACGAGCCGTCGACCCCGCGCACGTCGATCCTCACGCGGGAGTCGATCCGCACCCGGGAGTCGATCCGGACGCGCGAGTCGTACCTCACCCACGAGTACGGCGAGCAGCGCAGCCCGTCGCGCGAGCAGCCGTACGACCCGCTGTCGTACCGCCCGCCCGTCGACCTCGACGCCACACCCGCGCACGCGTCCGCGAGCCGCGACGTCGTTCCCGTGCCGCCCCCGCCCCCCGCGGACGTGCCGCTCGGTCCGGACGACGACCCCGACCTCGTCGCGCTCGCGCGCGCGTTCGGCACCCCGCGCCAGCTCGTCTGGTCACGCCCGCGCCGCGGCCAGCGCTTCGAGGCCCTGCTCCAGCCCGACGGCTACATCGAGCTGTCCGACGGCGCACGCTTCCGCCACCCGGATCTCGCCGCCGTCGCCGTGTCGGGCACCCACACCGCCGACGGCTGGAGCGTCTGGCGCCTCGGCGCCGAGGACGGCCCCACCCTCACCGACGCCTTCCGCGAGCACCACGCCTGAGTCGCGTCGTCCGCCCGGGTCCGCTGCCCGCGTGGCCCTGAGCGCGTGGACCACGACGACCGGAGGCGGACGTGATCGGGTTCCTGCACACGGCGGACGTGCACGTCGCGACGTTCGGTGCGCTGGTGGACGAGGCCGCGCCGGGGGAGGGGCACGCGCACCGCGTCGACGCGCCGCTCCTGGACGACGCGCGGGCGGGCGCACCGACCGGTGCGCGGGTCCGGGCGCACGTGGACGCGCTCGTCGCGGCGGGGGCGTCGGTGGTGGTGTGCACGTGCTCGACGCTCGGTCCGGTCGCGGAGGAGGTCGGCGGGCTCGGGGTGCCCGTGGTGCGGGTGGACCGGCCGCTCGCGGAGGCGGCGGTGCGCGACGGCGGCCGGGTCGCGATCGTGGCGGCGCTCGCCTCGACGCTCGGCCCGACGACGGACCTCCTCGCCGACGCCGCCCGGCGCGCGGGGGCGACCGTCGAGCTCGACCCCGTGGTCTGCGTGGACGCGTGGTCCGCGTTCGAGGCCGGTGACCTGGGCGCATACCACCGGGCCGTCGCCGACGCGGCGCGGGACGCCGTCAGGCGGCGGCGAGCGGACGTCGTCGTGCTCGCGCAGGCCAGCATGGCGCCCGCGGCGGCGTTGCTCGTCGACCTTCCGGTCCCCGTGCTGACGAGCCCGGGCAGCGCGGTGGCCCGGGCCGTGGAGCTGGCCCGGGCCTGACGCGCGCCGTCGGTCAGTCGGTGGTGCGCACCATGGTGCGGATCCCGACGGCGAGGCCGACGGCGGCCGTCACCGCGGCGGCGACCCAGCCCCACGCGACGACCGAGGCGGTGAGGTCGCCGGCGAACAGCGCACGCTCGGCGTCGACGACGTACCGGAGCGGGTTGACGTCGGACGCGACCTGCATCCACCGGGGCCCGGTCTCGAGCGGCAGGAGCATGCCGGACAGGATCATGAGGGGGAAGATCAGGGTCTGCTGCACGACCCAGAACATCCAGTCCTGCTTGCGGACCGCGAGCGCGAGGGCGTAGCTGAGGGACCCGATCCCGACGCCGAAGACGGCGAGCAGCGCGAGCCCGACGACCGCGCCGGCGGGGTGGAGCTCGAACCCGAACGGGAGCATGACGAGCACCACGACGACCGACTGCGCGACGATCGGGACCATCTCCTTGAGCGCGCGGCCGACGAGCAGCGAGGCGCGCGACAGCGGGGCGACGAGCATGCGCTCGTGCGCGCCGGTCTGGAGCTCGACGAGCAGGTTCGCCCCGGTCGTGGTGGTCCCGAAGAGCGTGGTCATCACGAGGATGGACGGGACGAACCACTGCCAGACGTTGCCGCCCAGGACCTCCTGGCCGGTCGTCGTGCCGCCGAGCGACCCGACGAGCAGGGGGCCGAACAGCGCGAGGAAGACGATCGGCTGGACGAGCCCGAACAGCACGGAGAACGGGTCGTGCACGACGGGCCGCAGCTCGCGGACGAGCACGATCCCGGTGTCGCGCGCGAAGGCGCCGAGCCCGCGGCGAGCGCGGGGGCGGGTGGGCGACTGGGGCGGGGTGACGCTGGTGGGGGCGATGTCGACGGTGCTCATGCTGCGGTCCTCTCGGTCGGGCGGGTGCCCTCGGCAGGGGCGTCGGTCGGGGTCGCGGCGCCGGCCTCGCGCAGGCTGCGGCCGGTGAGCGCGAGGAAGACGTCGTCGAGCGTGGGCCGGTGCACCTGCGCGGTCGCGACGGCGATGCCGTCCGCGTCGGCGGCGCGCAGCAGGCGGGGCAGGTAGGCGTCGCCGCGCTCGGCGCGCACCTCGAGCGTGGGTGCGGCGTCGTGCCCGACGGCGGGGGCGTCGTCGGGCGTGCGGGTCGCCTCGCGGAACCCCTCGACCCGGCGGGCGAGCGCGACGAGCCGCGCGGCGTCGTCGTGCGCCGGGCCCTGCGGGGGCGCGAGCGTGACGACGACGCGGTCCCCGGCAAGGTCGGCCTTGAGGTTCTCCGCGGTGTCGTCGGCGATGACCTGCCCGTGGTCGACGACGACCACGCGCTCGGCCATCGTGTCGGCCTCGTCGAGGTAGTGCGTCGTGAGGACGATCGTCATGGGCTCGCCCGTGGCCGCGAGCGAGTCCTCGCGCATGCGCAGGACGTGGTCCCACAGGTTCGCCCGGTTGTGCGGGTCGAGGCCGGTCGACGGCTCGTCGAGGAACAGCAGCGACGGTGCGTGGACGAGGCCCATCGCGACGTCGAGCCGGCGACGCTGCCCGCCGGAGAGGTCGGACACCTTGCGCGCGCCGTAGGACGCGAGCTCGAGGGAGTCGAGGAGCTCGTCGGCGCGGCGGCGCGCGGTGCGCCGGTCGAGGCCGTGGATGCGGCCCTGGCTCGCGAGCTCGTCGACGGCGCGCTGCGCGTGGCCCGCGCCGTTGCCCTGCCCGACGTAGCCGATGCGGTGCCGGACGGCGTCGGGCTCGGCGACGACGTCGTGCCCCGCGACCGTGGCGGTGCCCGACGTGGGGCGGATGAGCGTGGTGAGCATGCGGAGCGTGGTCGTCTTGCCGGCGCCGTTGGGGCCGAGGACGGCGACGAGCTCGCCGGGTGCGACGTCGAGGTCGATGCCGCGCACGGCGTGCACCGTGGCGCTCGCGTCGCGCCCGACGGGGAAGTCCTTGGTCAGTGCTCTGGTGCGGATCACGGTGGCTCCTCCTGGGTGTGCTTCGTGCGTCGAGGCCGACGTTGCCAGGGGTAGAGGACAGCTACGGTCCTCTACTTCGTGACACAGTGAGGTCATGCTCGAGACCTCAGGACGACTGCTCCGGCTCCTCTCGCTGCTCCAGGCGCGCCGGGACTGGCCCGGTGCGACGCTCGCCGAGCGGTTGGAGGTGAGCCCGCGGACCGTGCGGCGCGACGTCGACCGGTTGCGTGAGCTGGGCTACCCGGTGCGGGCGACGAAGGGGCCCGACGGCGGGTACCGCCTCGACGCCGGCGCGGACGTCCCGCCGCTCCTGTTCGACGACGAGCAGGCGGTCGCCGTCGCGATCGCCCTGCGCACCGGGACGCTCCCCGGGGTGGAGGACGCCGCGGCGCGCGCGCTCGCGACGATCCGTCAGGTCATGCCCGCCCGGCTGCGCACGCGCATCGACGCGCTGGAGGTGACGGCCGTGCCGGGCCGGAGGGAGCGGGCCCTGCCTGCCGTGCGGGCCGACGTGCTCGTGTCCGTCGGCGAGGCGGTCGCCGAGCGCCGTGTGCTGCGGTTCGACTACGACGGCGGGACGGGCGAGGTGCTCCGTGCGCCGGGCAAGGAGCACGCGGACGGGTTCCGTGCGCCGCGTCGGGCGGAGCCGCACCACGTCGTCACGTGGGGCGGGCGGTGGTACCTCGTCGCGTGGGACCTCGACCGGGACGACTGGCGGACGTTCCGGATCGACCGGATGGCGCCCCGCGAGGGTGTCGGAGCGCGGTTCGAGCGCCGGGCGCTGCCCGCCCCGGACGTGGCGACGTTCGTCGCCGAGCGGTTCACGCAGCCCGAGATGCCTGTCCGGGGGACGGTCGAGCTCGAGCTGGACGCCGCCGACGTGGCCGCCTGGGCCGGTACGGGTGCCCTCGTGGAGGCCGTGGAGGAGGGGCGGTGTCGTCTGACCGCGGGCTCCTGGTCGTGGGGCGGGCTCGCCGCGTGGTTCGGGATCTTCGACGCGCCGTTCACCGTGGTGGGGCCGGACGCCCTGCGGGCGGCGGTGGCCCGTCTCGCGGTCCGGGCGACGGCGGCAGCCGCGCCTCCTGCGTCAGGAGCACTGCCGCAGCGCGGGGCACCGGGAGAGGGGGTGCGCGCACCGGCGCGGGGAGCCGCACGGCGGAGTGGTCCGGGTCACGGCGGAGCGAGTTGACCTCCTGCCTCCCGACCCCGTAATGTTCTCGAGGTCGCCCGGCAGGGAGGAACAGACACCACGGCACAGCTCCTCGGAGCAGATGCGAAGTGGCTGGTCCCCCGGGTGAAACTCCCACCAGATTCTCGGAGCACAGTGCTGCGCCGTGAGTAGGGTGAGGGTGTCTGGATCAGGTACATTTCTGAACGGAAATCCGGTTTGAACCGGTCCGGGACGAACGGCCGGGTCTGGTAGGATTCAGAACGAAGGAAACGCCCCGCGCAAGGGCCTCGGGAACGAGGTCGGAGGC
>NZ_BJNZ01000032.1 GCF_006539945.1 Cellulosimicrobium cellulans
AACATCCCCGACGGCGGCGGGTGGCGGTTTGTAGGCCGCCCCCAGGGCAGACGCCACCGAGCGGCAACGCCCGGCAACCCCAAGAATGCCTACAGCCATCCGAAGATGGGGCACGCGTTCGTACACACCGTGATCGACGACCACTCCAGGGTCGCCTATGCCGAGGTCCACGACGACGAGACCGCCGTCACTGCGACCGCCGTCCTGCGCCGGGCCGCGACCTGGTTCGCCGCCCGCGGCATCACCACCCAACGAGTCTTGTCGGACAACGGCTCGCCCTACCGCTCACACCTGTGGCGCGAGACCTGCGCCGAACTCGAGATCACGCACACCCGGACCCGCCCCTACCGGCCCCAGACGAACGGCAAGATCGAACGCTTCCACCGCACCCTCGCCGACGGCTGGGGCTACGCCCGCGCCTACACCTCAGAGACCGAACGACGCGCTGCCCTGGCAGCATGGATCCACGAGTACAACCACCACCGCCCCCACACCGCCTGCGGGAACAAGCCACCGATCACCCGATTGACCAACCTGTCCGGTCAGTACACCTAGCGTCCGATCTGGTCGAGCTCGGCGAGGTCCGCCGCGGAGAGGGTGAGGGCGGCGCCGGCGATGTTCTCGCGCAGGTGTGCGACCGACTTGGTGCCCGGGATGAGCAGGATGTTGGGCGAACGCTGGAGCAGCCAGCTCAGCGCCACGGCCATCGGGGTGGAGTGCAGCCGTTCCGCCACCGCGGAGAGGGCTGAGGACTGCAGGGGCGTGAATCCCCCGAGGGGGAAGAACGGCACGTAGGCGATGCCGTCGCGCGCCAGCTCGTCGATCAGGTCGTCGTCGTGCCGCACGGCGAGGTTGTACATGTTCTGCACGCACACGATCGGGGCGATCGACCGCGCCTCGCGGACCTGCTCCGGGGTGGCGTTGCTGACCCCGAGGTGGCGGATCAGGCCCTGCTGCTGCATGTCGACGAGGGACGCGAAGGCCTCGGCGATCGGCTCCTGAACGGTGCCTCGGGCGTCGCCCAGTCGCAGGTTGACCACGCCGAGCGCGTCCAGCCCGAGGGACGCGAGGTTCTCCTGGACCTGCCTCCGCAGGTCCTCGGGCCGTCGGGCAGTGGGCCAGCCGCCCTGGGCGTCGCGGTCGGCGCCGACCTTGGTGACGATGTTCAGCGATTCGGCGTAGGGGTGCAGCGCCTCGCGGATCAGCTCGTTGGTGACCCGCGGACCGTAGGCGTCGCTCGTGTCGATGTGAGTGATTCCGAGGTCGGCAGCCTCACGCAGGACTGCCAGCGCGCCGTCGTGGTCGGCGGGGGGACCCATCACCCAAGGGCCGGCGAGCTGCATCGCGCCGTATCCGAAGCGGGTGACGGGCAGGTCGCCCAGGGTCCACGTGCCGCCGGGGAGCGTGGTCGAGACGGTGCTCAAGGTGCTTCCTTTCGGTTCGAGGTCGGAGTGCTCGTCGTGCGAGCGCTCGGCATGCCAGGATGCAAGGAGTGGTTTCTAGACGGAAGTAGGCACCCGAAAGTGCGTAAGGCACCTCGGCGTCGCGAGGAGGAACGATCATGACGATGACCGCTGCTCAGCAACGCGTCCACGCGAAGGCCGAGTACGACGCCTTCTTGGCGGCATGCCCGAGCCGCCAGCTGCTCGACCGGCTCTCCAACAAGTGGGTCACCCTGGTCCTCGCGGCGTTGGGCGACGCCTGCTCCGGGCCTGACGCCGAAGCCCGGTCGATGCGCTTCTCGGAGCTCTCCCGCCGACTGGCCGGAGTCAGCCAGAAGATGCTCACCCAGACGTTGCGTTCGCTGGAGCGCGACGGCCTGGTGACCCGTACCGTGATCGCGACCGTGCCGGTCACCGTCTCCTACGAGCTGACCGAGCTCGGGGTCTCCCTCCAGCACACGATGCGTGCCCTCAAGTCCTGGGCGCAGGACCACATGGACGACGTGTCCGCCAGCCGCGAGGACTACGACAACCGCATGGCGTGACGCGGGCTCCCCGAGGCGGCCGGTGCGGTCGTGGCGGACCGTGCCGGGTGGCGGTCCTCAGGGCGCTGGGCGAACGGGCGGATGCGCTCCAGGTAGTCGGCGATGGCGTCGCGGTTCTTCTCGAGGATGCGGATGCGGTCCTCCAGACGTCCGAGCTCTGTCTCGAGGAGCTCGATCTTGTCCGGGTACGCGTTGTGCAGGTGGATCTCGGGGGCGTTGCCGAGGCAGGGCAGGAACTCCTTGATGATCTTCGTCGTGAAGCCGACCTCGAGCAGGCCGCGGATCTGGAGCACGCGGTCGACCAGGTGCTCGCCGTACTCGCGGTAGCCGTTCTCGGCCCGTCCGGGCGTGAACAGCCCCTGCTCCTCGTAGTACCGCAGGAGTCGTGTCGGGGTCCCGGTGCGCCGGGACAGCTCGCCGATCCGCACGTGATACACCTCACCTGGTCGCGTCGCTTGACCTTCACATCAATGTCAGACATCGATGCTAACCCCATGTCCACGACGAGCACACCCACCACCGTCACCGTCCCGGACCCCGGCACCGCGGCGGGCGGCGCCCCTCTCACCGCATCCGGCGCCCGCAGCCCGGGCGCGCTGCCGGTCGGCGCGCTCCTCGCGCTCGCGGCGTCGGGGTTCCTCACGCTCCTCACCGAGATCCTCCCCGCGGGCGTGCTGCCCGCCATGGCCGCCGACCTCGGCGTCGGAGCCGGCGCCGCCGGGCAGACCGTCACGGCGTTCGCGGTCGGTGCGATCGTCGCCGCGATCCCGCTCACGCGTGCCACGGCGCGGTGGGACCGTCGCACGCTGCTCCTCGTGACGGTCGCGGGGTTCGTGGTCGCGAACACCGTCACCGCGGTGTCGTCGTCGTTCGCGCTGACGCTCGTCGCCCGGTTCGCCGCGGGGCTCGTCGCGGGCCTCACGTGGGCGCTCCTGCCCGGGTACGTGCGCCGGATCGTGCCCGCCGACCGGGTCGGGCGGGCCATGACGATCGCCATGGCCGGCGGCCCGCTCGCCCTCACGCTCGGCGTGCCCGCGGGCGCGGTGCTCGGCGCGGCGGTCGGCTGGCGCTGGACGTTCGGCGTCCTCTCGCTCGTCGGGCTCGGCCTGCTCGCGGGGGTCCGGCTCGGTGTCCCCACCGCCGCGGGCACCCCGCGCGGCGCCCAGCTCGCGATCCGCGCGGTGCTCCCCCGCCCCGGGCTGCGGCCCGTGCTGCTGGTCACCGGCCTCAACGTGCTCGCCAACACGTCGCTCTACACCTACGTCGCGGTCCAGCTCGCGCACCTCGACCAGGGCTCGCGGACCAGCACGCTGCTCCTCGTCCTCGGCGCGGCCTCCGCCGGGGCGCTCGTGCTCGTCGGGGCGCTCATCGACCACCGCCTGCGCGCCCTCACCCTGGGGTCGGTCGTCGTCTTCGCCCTCGCGATGCTGGTGCTCGGCCTCGCGCCGACGTCGACGGTCGTCGTCGTGGTCGCCGTCGCCGCCTGGGGCTTCGCGTTCGGCGGGGCCGGCACCCTCTACACGACCGCCGCAGCCCGGGCCGCGGGCGACGGCGCCGACGTCGCGCAGTCCGCGCTCGTCACCGTGTGGAACACGTCCGTCGCGCTCGGCGGCGCCGTCGGCGGGGCGGCGCTCGCCGTCGCCGGCCCGGCAAGCCTGCCGTGGGTCTCGCTCGCGCTCATGGTCCCGGTCCTGGCGACCGTCGTCATGGGCCGGCGGCACTCCTTCCGCTGACCCGCTCCGCCGCTCGGCGGGACCGGGCGGGCTTCCCGCCGGGCGGGGTCTCTGCCAGGATCGGCGCGTGGCCATCGACGCCCCGACCGGCAGGGGGCCGACGCACGCCGTCGGAGCCGGAGACCTCGAGCCCACCCTTCCCGGACTCGGACCGGAGCCGACGCGCGAGGAGTACGCGAGCTGGTCCCGCCGCGTCGTCGCGTCGCTGCTCGACACGGCGATCGTCGCGACGGTGCTGTTCCTCGCGGTCGGGCCCGCCTACGAGGTGGCCTGGCTCCCAGGGATCAGCTTCGGCGTGACCACGAGCACCGTGGTCCCCGGCGGCACGTGGTGGGCGCTCGGCACCGCGGCCGCGCTCTTCGCCCTCCAGGGCTGGACCGGAGCGACACCCGGCAAGCGGACGGTCGGGATCGTCGTCGTGCACGCCACGACCGGGCGACCCGCCGGGCTGATCCGCACCGTCCTGCGCCACGTGGCCCACCTCCTCGACGCGATCCTGTACATCGGCTTCCTCCGTCCGCTGTGGCACGCGCAGCGCCGGACGTTCGCCGACTCGGTGTGCAGCACGGTCGTGCTGCGCCAGGTCCGCCCGCCCGTGCCGTTCCTCGGCCCAGGCACCGGCCTGGGCGGCCCGACGCCGTCGCGCACCGTCACCGCCGCGGCGACGGTCCTGTCCGTGGGGAGCGCCGTCTTCGTCCTCGGCCCGGCCTCGTACACCGGCGGGGACGTGTGGACGGCGACGTGCACACCGGAGGTGTCGGACGAGTCCCCGCTGACCGTCGGCGACGTGCAGGTCGTCGGCTGGTCGACGCCGGGGACCGAGAGCCGGTGGGGCGTGACCCGGACGATCCCGCTCCCCGACGAGGCCGGGGACGAGACGGGCCTCGACGCGTCGTTCGCGGTCGACCTCGACCTGGACGCCACGCTCGACCAGCCTCTCGACGCCACGCTCGTCCTGCGCCTCGAGACGTGGCAGGGCGACGACGTCGCCACGTTCGAGTCGCCGTTCCGGGTCGAGCAGCACGCGGACGGCGGCAGCGAATGGGAGGTCGTCCCGCCGACGCCCGCCGGCTCGGGCCTCGACGGGATCCACGTCCCCGCGGCGACCGTCGCCGCGCTCCCGGCGGCGTGGAGCTGGGAGGCCTCGGTCGAGGTCGAGGGCGAGACGGTCGCCTCGTGCGGAGGTCGTGGCGCGTCCTGACCACGCCCCCACCCCGCGTCGAGCACGACATGAGGGTCGTTATCCGCCGGATAGCGACCCTCATGTCGTGTTCGACGCCGGGGCGGGCGTCTCATGGAGCGGCGGACCGGCTGCAACACTGCCGAAACGCCTCGGACGACCGGGGGAAACGTCGCGGTCGCACGATGGGGGTGCGCCGGGCCCCGAGCCCGGCGCACCAGCATCCGTCCCGATCCGCGACCGCCCGTGCGGCCGCGTCCGAGGAGGCCACCGTGCCGGACAACCGCCCGCTCTTCTCCGCCCCGTCGGCCACGACCTCCGACGCGAGGTCCACCACGACGGCGACGCGCCGCCCGGTCGACCACGGCGTGGCCCTGGACCTCGACTCGCGCGACGAGCCGCAGCGTCGGGCGAACCCCGGCGACGAGCTGACCGTGGACCCGGCCGACCGTCGCCGTCGCGCCCGCGCCGCGCTGCTGGACCTGCGCCGCGACGTCATCCGCCGCAGCGCCAACGGGTGGTGAGGAACGCGTCGTCGCGGTGACGCTCCACCGGGTTGTCCGCACGACCCTCGGTCTCGCGCGCGCCCTCCGTCGGGCAAGGAGCTCCTCCTCGCCGACGAACCCTCGGCGAACCTGGACGCCGCCACCACCGCGCTCGTCGTGCCGGTCGGCCCGGACGTCCCCGTGCAGCGCGGATCCACCTCTCGCGTGCCCAGGCTCGCCGACGTCGACGCCCTCGTCGTGGGCGGCGACGCGTAGGTTGGTCCCCATGCGGATCGGAGCCCACCTCGACCAGTCGGACGTCGTCGCGCAGGCAGCGAGCATCGGCGCGGACGTCGCCCAGATCTTCCTCGGCGACCCCCAGTCCTGGAAGGGACCTGAGTTCACCTTCCCCGGCGGGGCAGAGGCGCTGAAGGCCGCGGCCGCGGAGGCGGACCTCGAGCTCGTCGTGCACGCGCCGTACGTCATCAACGTCGCGAGCCCCAACAACCGCATCCGCATCCCGAGCCGCAAGCTGCTCCAGCAGATCGTCGACGGCGCGGCAGCGGTCGGCGCGACGGGCGTCGTGGTGCACGGCGGCCACGTCACGGCCAAGGAGGACCCGGAGAAGGGGTTCGACAACTGGCGCAAGGCGATCGACGCGCTCCAGACCGACGTCACCGTCTTCGTCGAGAACACCGCAGGTGGTGACTTCTCCATGGCCCGGCGCCTCGAGCGCATCGAGGGGCTGTGGGCGGCGATCCAGCAGGCCGACGGCGCGGACGACGTCGGCTTCTGCCTCGACACGTGCCACGCATGGGCGGGCGGCATCGACCTCACGACGGCGGTCGAGCAGGTCCGCGCGATCACCGGCCGCATCGACCTCGTGCACCTCAACAACAGCCGTGACACCGCGGGGTCGGGCGCCGACCGTCACGCCGGCCTCACGGCGGGCACGATCGACCCCGAGCTCCTGCTCGGCGTCGTCCGGGCGGCCGGGACGTCGGTCGTCTGCGAGACGCACGCGGACGTCCCCACCGACGTCGCGTGGCTGCGCGAGCAGCTCGGCTGACCGTGGCGGACCCGCGGCCGATGCGGCTGCACAACACGACGATCGACACGGGCGACCCCCGCGCGCTCGCGGAGTTCTACCGGCGGCTCACCGGGTGGACCTACTGGCCGGGACACGAGGTGCCCGACCCCGAGGGCGACCGCTGGCTCATGCTCGAGGTCCCCGGAAGCACGTCACGACTGGCGTTCCAGCGGTCCGACGCGCTCGTCACACCGTGGCCCGGCGGCGCACGCGTGCACGTGGACCTCTGGGTGCCGGACCTCGATGCCGCCCACGAGCACGCGCTCGCGTGCGGCGCACGACCGCTGACCGGCACGCCCGAGGAAGAGGGTCATCCCGAGGACCCGTTCCGCGTCTACGCCGACCCCGAGGGTCATCCCTTCTGCCTGTGCGCCCCGCCGCTCGACCACCCGTGAGACGACGCCGGTTCCGCTGACCGAGTCTGGACGAGCCGGCGCCCAAGCCCCGCCGACCCGGGAGCCATGCGCCCGTCCTCGGTGGCCCGCACGGCGCATCGACCTCAACCCCGTCGAGGACCCGTGGGTCCGCGGCACGCTCGTCGCGCCGGGACCCGGGCCGGGCGGTCAGTAGCCCGACCCGGCTGCGGGAGCCGCGTCCATGACCTCGGTGCCGTCCGGCGCGACGACGTGCCAGACGCCGTTCACCCCTTGGCCCGTGACGTCGCCGGGGCCGGTGTCGGCCGCGTACGTGTAGACCGGACGGCCGTCGACGGTGACCTGGAGCTCGCCGTCGACCCCGGTGATCGTGCCGACCTCGGCCGTGACGCCCTCGACGTCGGGCTCCGCGCTCGCCGCGTGGACGGCGGGCCAGGCCGCGGCGCACTCGCCCTCGCACGCGCTCGTCCCGGAGCCCTTCGTGTCCTTGTCGTAGTAGTAGACGGTCATCTCCTGCCCGTCGACCACGATGGTGCCGAGCGAGGAGTCTGCCGTCCCGAGGGCCGGCGCGGATCCCGTGCCGTCGCCGGTCGCGTCGTCGCTCGCCGTGCCGGAGTCCGTGGACGGGTTGCTCCCGCCTCCGCCGTAGAGGCCGCCTCCGCCGCCGGAGCACCCGCCGAGCACGCCGACCAGCGCGGCGACGAGCACGACGGCGGGGGCGGCCCGGACGGTCCGGGCCGGGGCGGTGATGGTCAGGGTGCGTCGCATGTCGGCTCCTCGAGAGGACGGTCGGGGTCGCGAGCACGGCCCCTACTCTCACGACGGCGCGGCTGGCCGTGCGGTTCATCGGGCGGCTGGGCAAACCCGGCTGAACCGATCGGGAGGCTGTCTCGTCTCCCTGGGTGACGGGGTCGACGGAGGATGATCGGGAGGAGCGGACGTGCGCAGGAGGACGAAGGTGCTGGTGGGGGTCGGGGTCGGCGTCGTGGTGCTGGGCGGTGCGGTGGTCGCGTTCGGCCCCGGCCTGTACGCGGACTGGAACAACCGCGCGGCGGCCGAGGAGCCGACGCTCGACGCGTCGTCGGGCGACGCGGGCGCGCTCGACCCGGCGAGCCTCGCGGGCGACTGGACGGTGGCCGACGGCTCGTACGCCGGGTATCGCGTCCACGAGGTGCTCCAGGGCGAGGACGTCACGGTGACCGGCCGGACCGACGAGGTCACCGGGTCGTTCACCGTCGCCGACGGCACGCTCACGGAGGCGACGATCGAGGTCGACATGGCGAGCGTCGCGACCGACGAGCCGCCGCGCGACGCGTACTTCCGGGGCGACGCGCTCGAGGTCGGGACGTACCCGACCGCGACGTTCGCGCTCACGTCCCCCGTCGAGCTGCCCGCCGGCTCGGCGGACGTCGAGCTCGCGGGCGACATGACGATCCACGGCGTGACGCAGGCCGTCACGGTCGAGGCGCAGGTCGGGCCGACCGCCGACGGCGTCCAGGTGGTCGGCAGCGTGCCGATCACGTTCTCCGACTTCGACGTCGAGGCGCCGAGCCTCGGGTTCGTCACGGTCGACGACGCGGGCAGCGTCGAGTTCGGCCTCGACCTCGTGCCGGCGTCCGGGTCGTGACGGACGGGGAGGTGCCGCGCGTGCGCTCCGACGCCGACGACCTGCTGCGGGCGGTCCACGCCGCGCACGGTCCCGCGCTGGAGCGCTACGTCGCGCGCCTCACCGACGACCCGGCGCAGGCGCAGGACGTGGTCCAGGAGACGCTGCTGCGCGCGTGGCGCCACCCGGAGGTGCTCGAGCGCCCGGAGGGCTCGGTGCGCGCGTGGCTCTTCACGGTCGCGCGCAACCTCGTCGTCGACGAGCTGCGCAGCGCGCACCACCGGCGCGAGCTCGCGAGCGCCGACGTGCCCGACCACGGCGAGGCGGACGCGACCCAGGCCGTGCTCGACGCGTGGCTCGTCGCGGACGCGCTCGTGTCGCTCTCGCCCGAGCACCGGGCGGTCGTCGTCGACGCGTACTACCACGGGCGTTCCGTGGCCGAGATGGCGTCGGCGCACGGCGTCCCGCCCGGGACGGTCAAGTCCCGCATGCACTACGCGCTCCGCGCGCTGAGGCTCGCGCTGCAGGAGAAGGGAGTCTCGTCATGACCGCCACCCCTCCCCCGGACCCGTACCGCGAGTGGGACGCGGCGTACGTCCTGGGTGCGCTGAGCCCGCGCGACCGCCGCGCGTTCGAGCAGCACCTGGCCACGTGCCCCGCGTGCCGCGAGGCCGTCGGCGAGCTCGCGGGCATGCCCGGGATCCTCGGCATGCTCACCGCGGAGCACGCCGACGCGCTCGTCGACGGCACGACGGACGCGAACGTCCGGGACGACGCCCGGGACGCCTCCGACGACGGCGTCGTCGTCCCGCTCGCGGTCGTCGCGGCCGGGGCGCGGCGCCGTCAGGCCCGACGCCGGGCGCTGCTCGGGGCGGCCGCCGTCGGGCTGGTCATGGCGGGCGTCGCGGGCGGCGTGGCCGTCACGCGTCCGGACGACGCACCGCCGCCGGTCGCGGCCGGGACGACGGAGGTCGCGCTGGAGCCGGTCGGGGCTGCGGACGTGCGCGCCGACCTCACGCTCACCTCGGCCGCGTGGGGCACGCGCCTCGACTGGTCGTGCTCGTACCCCGTCGGGGAGTGGGAGGACGGCGCGACGTACCAGCTCGTCCTCGTGGACGATGCCGGCGCCCGCGAGGTCGTCGCCACGTGGTCGTCCACGAAGGCGGGGAGCTCCGACGGGCTCGGCGCGTCGTCCGCCGTCCCGGTCGACGGGATCGCGCGCCTCGAGCTCGGCGTCGTGGGGGTCGACGGCGCGCTGGCCGCAGCCGACGTCTGAACCCGAGGCCGGGTCAGGCCACCGGCACCGCGACCTCGACGACCGGGCCGGGGCCGCGCGCCGCCCACGTGGGGAGGTAGATCTCCCGGTTGTCCCCTGCGGGCGCGCCCTCGGCGAGCGCGTGCCCCGACGACAGGTGGTCGTGGATCAGGACGAGCCGGGCCTGGTCGTCCGCCTCCGCGGCGGTCAGCGCGACGTACGCCTCGTCGTGCGGGCCGTCGGTGGTGAGGACGAACCCCTGGGGTGGCCGTACGGCCTCGGCCACGGGGACCTGCACGGTGACGCGCGCGGCGAACCCCTCGGTGGCGCGCTCGTGGTACTCGACGTACGGGTGCCCGGCGAGGGGCACGTCGGCCGTGCGCAGGACGTCGAACACGGTCGCGGTCGCCTCCGGGAGCACGCGCGGGAGATCCTCGAGGGTCGCGCGGCGCACCGTGCCGAGCACGAGCCGTTCCGCGACCCGCCGTCGGCGTACCTCGACGTCGAGGCGCGGCGCCCCGGCGAGCACGGACCGGACGTACTCCCCGGCCGCGAGCGACCCCGGGACGGAGGACCGCCGCGCGCCCCACACCGTGTCGAAGGCCGCGACGGCGTCCGGTGCGCCGAGCACCTCCCCGACCTCGGCGAGGGACAGGTCGACGCCCCGCAGGAGCCGCACCAGGCGGGCCCGCGCCAGCTGGCCGTCGTCGAACAGGCGCGGCCCGTCGTCCGTGTCCCGCCGGGCGGCGAGCAGCCCCCGGTCCGCGTACAGGCGGACCGCCTTCTCGCTCAGCCCCGTCGCTCGGGCCACCTGTCCCGTCGTGTGCTCGTCCATGCTCGCGACGCTAGGTCCTTCCCCTGGGGAAGGCGCAAGCGCCAGGCGCGCGGCCCGGCCGGTCAGTCCTCGTCGCCCGGGACGTAGGGGCCGCGGCGCAGCTCGAGGTCGATCTGCTCGGCGTCCAGCAGGTCGAGCGCGTGCCGCAACGCCTGGGAGCTGTACGCGCCGGAGGTCCGCGCGGCGAGCAGCGCGACGCGCTGCGCGGCGATCGCGCGCAGGCGCAGCTCCTTGTACTGGGCGAACAGCTCGGCCGACGTCGCGGCGTCGGTGTCGCGGTTCTCCAGCTCGCGCACGACGTCGCGGCGCACGCGGGCGACGACGTCGCCGTCGTACGTGCTCCCGTCGGACCGGCGCAGGTCGGGCGCGTCGATGACGGCCACGGCGGCGGCGTCGAGCTCGACGCGGACCGCGCCGCGGTCCTCGTCGGCCCGGGACGACCCGCCGGCCAGCCCCAGGCGGCGGACGACCCACGGCAGCGTGCCGCCCTGGACGACGAGCGTGCCCGCGGCGACGCCGAACGCGACGAGCACGAGGAACGACCGCTGCGGCGTGTCGGTCGGCAGGGTCTGTGCCGCGGCCAGCGTCACGACGCCGCGCATCCCGGCCCAGACGAGGAGCGTGCCCTCGCGCCACCCCAGCGGCTCCGCCGTGAGGTAGTCGATGTCGGCCGCGCGGCGGCGCAGCGACGTCCGCAGGCGGCCTACCCGCTCCGGGGGCGCCTTGGCGACCATCTCGGCGCCACGACGCTCCGGGGTCCCGAGCGCCGGCTTCTCTCCCACGGCGGACGCGACGGGCGTCCCGTCGGCCGCGAAGCGCGCGTCGAGCTTCTCCTGCATGCCCGCGATGACGCCGCGCATCGACTCGCCCCGGCGGGCCCGCCGCGCGAGCGAGCGCAGGAGCGTGGCCACGTAGGCCGACCGCACGACCAGGATGACGACCGCGGCGAGCGCCGCGATGCCGACGGCCCGCCACAGGCTTCCGTGCGCCTCCTGCACGTCCGTGACGAGGGCGAACAGCTCGAGGCCCATGAGGAGGAAGACCGTGCCCTCGAGAAGGAGCTCGACGGTGCGCCAGTTCGACTCCTCGGCGAGGCGGTGCTGCGGCCGCAGGTACTTGGCGGCACCGTTGCCGGTGACGAGCCCGGCCGTCACGACCGCGACGAGGCCCGACGCGCCGAGCTCCTCCGTGGGGAGGTACGCGATGAAGGGGACGACGAACGAGACGGCGGTGCTCAGCGCCGGGTTGGCGAGCCGGCGCCGGACCGTGAGGCCGAGGAACCCGACGAGGGACCCCACGAGCACCGCGACGACCACGGCGAAGACGAAGTCGCCCGCGACCGCCCACAGCGAGAACGCGGGGGCCGCTCCGTCGCTGGCCACCGTGAGCGCGATGGCGGCGATCGCCGACCGCAGGAGCACGAGCGCCGAGGCGTCGTTGAGCAGGCTCTCGCCCTCGAGCAGGGTGACGACGCGGGGCGACGCCCCGAGCCGTTTGACGATCGACGTCGCGACGGCGTCCGTCGGGCTGACGATCGCGCCGAGCGCGAAGCCGGCCGCGAGCGGGATGCCGGGGATCAGCCACGTGAAGAGGTACCCGAGCAGCACCGTGCTGAGCAGGACGAGCACGACCGAGAGCCCGCTGATCGCGGTGAAGTCGCGCCGGAAGTCCATCGTCGGCAGGCCCACCGCGGCCGAGTAGAGGAGCGGCGGCAGGATGCCCGCGAGGATCCACTCGGGCTCGAACTCGATCTCCGGCACGGCGGGGACGAAGCTCACCGCGACGCCGACCGCGACGAGGACGAGCGGCGCGGCGACGCCCGCCTTGGGCGCGAGGATGTTCACGCCGACGATCGCGACGACCGCGAGGGTGCCCACGACGATGAGGGAGAGGATCTGCTCCTCGGTGAGGCTGAACGGGAACTCCATCGGCTCCTCCGGCGGCCGCGGCAGCGCGCGGCTCGGCGCGCGGGGACGGGACAACGCTAACCGCCCGGACCACCGTCGGACCGCGGTGAGCGTCGTCAGGCCGCACGGGTCCTCCGATCTCGCCTCCGCCGGACGAGCAGCTCCGCGACGACGAGGTTGGGCACCCAGGAGAGGAACGGCGCGAGTGCGTACGCGCGCTCGAAGGCGACGTCGGGGCCGACCGTGTCGCCGAGGGCGAGCGCCTGGGCGACGACGAGCGCGGTCGTCCACAGCCGCAGCGTCACGCCGGCGTAGGTGAGCGCGAAGCTGCGCGTCATCCAGTCCTGGTGCGCGGCCACGTCGCCGCCGCGGACCGCGCGGTAGCCGCGCCACGTCGTCCACAGCCACAGGACGGCGAGCGTCCCGAAGCCGAGCGTCCCGACGAGACCGGCCTGGTTGACCGGGACGAGGACGAGCCCGGCAGCGCCGCCGACCGCGACGGCCGCGACGTAGACGCGGCCCGTCCAGCGGTGCGCGCCCGGATGCCGGCGGCGCAGCCCGGCCCAGAGCTGGAACGGGGCGCACACGAGCGCGACCCCGCCCGCGACGACGTGGGCGTAGAACGCGCCGAGCACGAACCCGGGCGCCCCGGCGTACGCGGCGGCGAGCCCGACGTCGTCGCGGGCCAGCGCGGGGAGGGACGCGGTGAGGTACGGCAGGACGGCGAACGCGGCGACGGCGAGCGACGTGAGCGTCAGCGCCGCGACGGCGGTGCGCGCGCCGCGGGTGCGACGGGCGACGTGCGCGGGGCGGACGGGCCGGGTGGCGGTCACGACGGCACCGAACCACGTCGGCTCGTCCCGACGGATCCGGGAACGCCCGGGTTCGTGGCCCTGACCGCTCCCTGAGCGGAGGTCGCGCGCACGGGCACGGCGAGCACGGACTCGCGGCGTGGGCGGGCGGCGGCGCCCTCGGCCGGGTGCCGCTCGGGTCGCGACCGCGCGCGGGTCGTCGGAGGCTGCTGGGGACGGTGGCCGACGACGAGAGGGAGAGACGTGGACGCGCGCACGGTGCTGGAGGACCTGTTCGGCCGGATCGGACCGACCGCGACGCGCGCCGTCGACGGGCTCGGGGAGGACGCCCTCGCCGCGCGGCTCGACCGCGGCGCCAACACGATCGCCTGGCTCGCGTGGCACCTCGCCCGGGGCCAGGACGCGCAGGTCACCGCCGCCGTCGGGCGGGAGCAGGTGTGGTCGCGCGACGGCTGGGCGCGCCGGTTCGACCTGCCGTTCGACGACCGGGCGACGGGCTACGGGCAGTCGGCCCAGGACGTCGCCCGCGTCCGGGCGAGCGACGACCTCCTGCTCGGCTACGTGCACGCGGTCCAGGTCGAGTCCCAGGACGTGCTCGCCGCGCTGACCGACGAGGACCTCGACCGCGTCGTCGACGAGACGTGGGACCCGCCGGTCACTCTGGGGGTCCGGCTCGTGAGCGTCGCGGTGGACAGCCTCCAGCACGCGGGCCAGGCCGCCTACGTGCGCGGCGTCCTCGAGCGCACCGGTCGCGCCTGACGACGCGTCCGGACGGGTACGCGCCCGGGGGTCCCGTTCACGAGCGCTGCTCGAGCTCGTCCGCGACCACCGCCTGGAGCTCCGCCACGCTGGGCAGCGCCCCGCGCGCCTCGTCGGGCAGTCCCTGCAGGTCCGCGACCGCGACGGGCGCGTTCGTGCTGGCCAGCGAGTAGCGCACGACGGCGCCGCTCCGGCCCGTGCAGAGCAGGATCCCGACGGTCGGGGCGTGGATCTCGTGCCGGCGGTACTGGTCGTCGACGATCGCGACGTAGGTCCCGAGCTGACCGAGGTGGGCAGGCTCGAACTTCCCGACCTTCAGCTCGACGACGACGTAGCGCAGCTGCTCGACGTGGAAGAACAGCAGGTCGACGTAGAACTCGTCGACGGCGTCGCTCTCGTCGTCGGGGACGGTCAGACGCACCTGCCGCCCGACGAACGCCATCCCGCGCCCGAGCTCGAGCATCGTGTCCTGGAGTCGGTCCATGAGCGCCTGCTCGACGTCTCGCTCGGCGCGCTTCTCGACGAGTCCGAGGTGCTCGAAGACGTAGGGGTCCTTGACCATCGCCTGTGCCAGCTCCGAGTCCGCCGCGTCGAGCACACCCGCGAAGTTCGTGGGCGCGGCGCCGAGTGCGCGGCGCAGGTCCAGCTTGATGTGGTACTCGAGCATCCCGCGCGACCAGCCCTCGACCGCGGATCGCTCGGCGTACCAGTCGCGGTCGTCGACCGACTTCAGACGGCTCAGGAGCACCGTGACGTGGCCCCATGGAAGTTGGGCAACAGCCTGTTGCCCAAATGACGGGGAATCGGGCCAGGCCTCGGCCATCGCACGCATGTACTTGAGGTTTCGAGTCGACCACCCCCGCTGGTCCGGGAACTCCCGCTGCAGGTCAGCGCTCAGACGCTCGAGGGTCTTCGCCCCCCATCCGTCCCGGGCACGCCGCTCCACGAGCTCGTGGCCGATCGACCAGTACAGCCGCAGCACCTCGGTGTTCGCCGCGCGCGCGGCGCGGAGCTGCGTCGCGCGCACGCGCGCCTTGAGGTCGGTCAGCAGCTCGGCGTATCCCGCCGGCTCGAGGCCCTCGTTCGATGACGGCACGGCACGTCCCCCTGACTGTCGTGCGCGCCGCGTCCCGGCACGCTGCGCCGAACGTAGGGCATCGCGACTTTGCGCTGTCAAGGGGTCGTGCGGACGACTCAGCCGTGCGTCGGGAACGCGTCCACGAACCAGGACGTGAGGGTCGTGGGGTGGGTGATGGCCGTGCCGACGCACACGCTGAACGCACCGCGCGCCATCGCCTCGGCCGCCTGCGCGGGCGTGTGCACGCGCCCCTCGACGACGACGGGCAGCGCGCACGCCGCGACCACCTCGTCGACGAGGTCGAGGTCCGGTCCGGACGTCTTCGGCCGCTCGCCGGTGTAGCCGGCGAGCGTCGTGCCGAGCAGGTCGACGCCCGCGTCCTGCGCGGCGAGCGCGTCGGCGAGCGACCCGCAGTCCGCCATGACGAGCGCGTCCGTCGTCTCGCGCAGGCGCGCCACGGTCTCGGCGAGCGTGAGCCCGTCGGGTCGGGGACGGCGCGTGCCGTCGAGCGCGACGACGTGCGCGCCCGCGTCGGCGACGGCGCGCGCGTGCCGCAGCGTCGGCGTGATGAAGACCCCGCCCTCGCCGTCCTTCCACAGCCCGACGACGGGCACGTCCACCGCGGCGACGACCGCCGCGACGTCGTCCAGGCCCTGCGCGCGTACCGCGGCCGCTCCCCCGGCGACGACGGCGCGCGCCATCTGGGCGGTCGTGCGCGGGTCGCGCAGCGGCTCGCCCGGGTAGGCCTGGCACGACACGGTGAGCCGACCGCGCATCGCGTCGAGCACGCGCTCGCGCGTCCAGGTCGTCCGCGTCTCCTGCGGTCCGGTCATGCCGTCGCCCTCTCTCGGTGGGTCTCCTCGCCCAGGCCGCCAGGTCTCGCCCCGTGCTCGTCGCCGGGCGGGCCGACGAGGCTCCACGCTCCGCGCGCCGCACCGACGATCGCCGCCTCGTTGCCGAGCGCCGCACGGCGCAGCGGCAGGTCGACGAGCACGTCGACGACCTCCGCGCGCAGCGCGCCCTCCAGCGCCGACCACCACAGGTCGCCCGCGCCCGCCAGACCGCCGCCGACCACGACGACCTCCGGGTCGAGCACGGTCACGACCCCCGCGATCGCACGGCCCACCGCCTGTGCCGCGTCCCGAACGACCGCCGCCGCGAGCTCGTCGCCCGCACCCGCCCGCGCGACGACGTCGCGCGTGTCCGGGCTCGCCGCGTCGCCGCCGAGAGCGACGTAGCGGCGGTGGATCGCCGGTCCCGCACCGATCGCCTCGAGATGGCCCGTCCGGCCGCACGGGCAGCGCAGCAGCTCTGCCCCGGGGACCGGCATGTGGCCCAGCTCCCCGGCGACGTGGTGGGCCCCGCGCAGGGGACGCCCGTCGAGCACGACGGCGGCTCCCACCCCGGTGCCGACCGCGACGAGCAGCGCGCTGCGCGCTCCTGCTGCCGCACCGAGCCAGACCTCGCCGGCGGCGTGCGCGTCGACGTCGTTCTCGACGAACACGGGCAGCGCGGTCCGGTCCTCGGGCGGTCCCTCGGGCGCGAGCACGGCGAGGTCGGCGAGCCGACGGCGCAGCCCGCTCGCGACGTCGGTCCCGGGCCAGCCGGGCAGGGTGTCGGTGGCCGAGACGATCACGCCGCGGCCGACGTCCACCACCCCGGCCGTGCCGACGCCGAGCGCGCCCAGCCGTGCGGGACCCCCGTCGGGCGACCCGGCGGCGTCCACGACCTCGTGCACGAGCCCGGCGACGGCGTCGAGCACCGCCTCCGGGCCGGCCGCCGCCGGGGTCGGCACGGAGCGCACGGCGCCCAGCGAGCCGTCCGGCGCGACGGTCGCCGCCGCGGTCTTGGTCCCGCCGAGGTCGACCCCGACGACGACGTCACGCACGCAGGAGCCTCGCGGCGCGCGTGATCTCCTCGACGCGGGCGGCGACGTCGCCGTCGAGCGCCGCGACGGGGAACGCCCTGGTCGCGGTGTCGATGAGGCCCTGGCGCTGCGCGGCGACCTTGAACGCGCCGACGCCTGCGGCGTCGCCCGAGCGGCCGTGCGCCTGGAAGACGATCTCGAAGAGTGCGGCGATCCGGTCCTGCTCCACCCGGGCATCGTCCCACCTGCCCGCCCGCGCGAGGTCCCACGGGCGCCCGTCGCCGCCCGCGTCGACGTTCGCGAGGCCCGGGACCACGCCGTCGGCGCCGAGGCGCACGAGCAGGCCGGCTCGTCGGCAACATTCACCCGGCACCGAACTGGACGCCCGTCCAGTTGACTGTCTAGCGTGGGGGCCAGCCGGTGCCCGCACGCTCAGCCCCCTGCCAGTGCGGGCACCGGCGATCACGGCGGTGCCGCCTTACGCGTCCGACACGCCCGCGCCCCTGCTGCCCCGAACCGCCTGTCCGGCGGCGGCACGGGTGCGCCCTGAGGGGGCCACCCGTCGTGCCCGACCGACCACGACCCGACGGGAACGACCATGAGCACCTCGACCGGACGCCGCACCCTCGTGCGGGCCGCCACCGCCGCCGCCCTCGCCGCCTCCGCCGCGCTCCTCGCCGGCCCGGCAGCCCACGCCGCCGAGGGCGACACGTACGTGCCGTCCCAGCCGTCGATGCGCCTCACGACGCTCGTCTCGGCCTGCGAGCAGGACGCCGCCTACCTCGACTACGCGATCGAGGTCGAGGGCACCGACCACGACACCGTGACGGTCACCTGGATCAACCCCGACGGCGAGAGCGTCGTACGGTCCGGGCTGCCGCTGCACGGTCGGCTGCTGTGGCCGGGAGCCGTCGTCGACGAGCAGGGGAAGGGCGTCGACTGGCCGGGGTGGCGCCTCGAGGACGGCGAGTGGGTCGAGGGAGACGAGTACGACTGGGTGCGGCCGGCCGTCGACGTGCGCTTCGAGGTGAACCCGCACGTCCTCGTGACCACGGTCTACCCGCCGTCGTCGCCCGACTGCGCGACGAACCCGCCCGGCGAGGACGACCCGGCCGGCGCCGTCCCCGTGTCGCACGAGGCCAGCGCGTCCGCGCCGAACCCGAGCCTGGCGGAGACCGGTGCGACGGTCGGTCTGTACGCGGCACTCGCCGCCGGTCTTGCCGCCGTGGGCACCGCGGTCGTGCTCCTGTCCCGCCGCGCGCGCCGGGGCTGATCCGTCCCCACGCCGCCCTCCTCGACGCCCGTCGGCCGCCGACCCGCGGGGGTGAGACGCCTCGAGGTGCCTCATCCGGCCGGGAGGGCAGCGTCCCGCGCCGGAGCGTCGACGGTCCGGCGCGACAGCAGCGCCGCGACGAGGAAGCAGACCGCCCCGACGAGCGTGCCGGCGTCGTCCCACCACTCGCTCACGTACGTGCCGGTGGTGGGCGAGACGTACGCCCCGACCGCCGAGACGCCGAACGCGACGGAGCCGAGCAGGTTGAGCCAGGTCCCGTGCCACGTGCGCGCGTCGACGTCCCACAGGTGCCCGCGGTCGCGCGTCGCGACGACGGCGAACGCGGACGACACGAGGAACGCGACGGAGCCGTAGGCGTCCGGCTTCCAGCCCGCGCCGAGCGCCGTCGGGTCGTCCACCGCGGCGACGAGGGCAGCCGTCGTGCTGACGTTGAAGCACAGCGTCCCGACGAGCTGGACGGCCGCGGCCCACCAGTCCCAGCGGTCGGCCGGGTGCGTCCCGGCGCGCGGCGGGCGCCGCCCGCTGAGGCCGAGCTGCACGAACGCGGCGGCGGTGAAGAACACCGCGCCGACGACGAACGTGACGTTCGTGGCGACCGCGCCGACGGCGTCGGCGTAGGGCGGGAGCGCCCCGACGAGGAAGCACAGCGACCCGACCGCGAACCCCCACGCCTCGCGCCGCAGGCGACGCTCCCGCCGGTCCACGACCGTCAGTGGTGGAAGCCCGAGCGCCGGCCCTCGGCGGGCATGGGCGACGTGAGCCCGTCGAGCCACTCCGTCTCGACCCGGATGTCCTCCAGGAGGTCGTCCGCGAGGTCGCGGCTCACGCCGTTGCGCACGACGATCCGCTGCACCGTGAGGTCCGCGAGGTCGTCGGGCATCGGGTACGCGGGGACCAGCCAGCCCTTCATGCGCAGCCGGTCCGAGAGGTGGTAGAGGTCCCAGTTCTCCGTGTGGCCCGGCGTGAGCCGCCACGCGAACACGGGGATGTCCGACCCGTCGTTCCACAGCTCGAACGCGCCGAGCGCCTCGATCCCGTGCGCGAGGTACTTGGCGACGTCCTGGCACTCCTGCTGGATCGCGGTGTAGCCCTCCCGACCGAGCCGCAGGAACTGGAAGTACTGGAGCAGCACCTGGGCGCCCGGGCGCGAGAAGTTGAGGGCGAGCGTCGGCATGTCACCGCCGAGGTAGCTCACGCGGAAGACCAGCTCCTCGGGCAGGGCGTCGAGCGTGCGCCACACGACCCACCCGACCCCGGGGTACACGAGGCCGTACTTGTGACCCGACGTGCTGATCGAGTGCACGCGCTCCAGCCGGAAGTCCCACTCGATCTCCGGCTGGAGGAACGGCGCGATCATGGCGCCGGACGCGCCGTCGACGTGGATCGGGACGTCGAGGCCGGTGCGCTCCTGGAGCGCGTCGAGCGCCGCCGCGATCTCCTTCACGGGCTCGTACATGCCCGTGTACGTCACGCCCATGATCGCGACGACGCCGATCGTGTTCTCGTCGACGTGCTTCTCGAGGTCGCTGCCGTCCAGGCACGGGTGCTCCTCCGAGATGGGCACGTACCGGGCCTCGACCTCGAAGTAGTTGCAGAACTTCTCCCAGCACACCTGCACGGCCGAGCTCATGACGAGGTTCGGCCGGTCCGCCGGCCTGCCCGCCGCCCGGCGCGCGAGCTGCCACCGCCGCTTCAGCGCGAGACCCCCGAGCATGCACGCCTCGGACGACCCGATGGTCGACGTGCCGATGCAGTCCTGCACGTCCGGCACGTTCCACAACGACGCGAGGATGCGCCAGCAGTTCTCCTCGACCGCCGCGGTGCGCGGGTACTCGTCCTTGTCGACCATGTTCTTGTCGTAGACCTCGGCGTAGAGGCGGTCCGCCTCGTCGCCCATCCACGTCGCCACGAACGTCGCGAGGTTGAGGCGCGAGTTGCCGTCGAGCATCACCTCGTCGTGGACGACCTGGTAGGCGGACGTCGGCTCCATCTCCGCGTCCGGCATGGTGAAGCGTGGCGCGACCGCCCGCACGCCGGCTCGCGTGTAGGTCGGGCGCAGGACGTGCTGCTCGTCGGTCATGCTGGTTCCTTCCGAGACGCCGGGGACCCGGCTCGGGTGTGGGACGTCGCGCCGCGCCGGTCTCGTCAGGCGAGCGCCTTGGCCTTGAGCGCCGCGAACTCCTGCTGGTCGATCGTCCCGGCGTCGAGCAACGCCTTCGCGTCGGCGATCTGCGAGCTCGGCGACGTGCCGGAGACGCTGCGGATGTACGAGTCGGTCGCCGCCTGGGCGTTCGCGACGCTCTGCGCGTGCCGCTCGCCCATGCCCTTGCCGCGCGCGACGAGGTAGACCAGCGCCGAGAGGAACGGGGCGACGACGAGCGCGAGCAGCCACACCGCCTTCCACCACCCGCTCAGGTGCCGGTCGCGGAACAGGTCCGCGATGATCTGGAAGAGGATCACCAGGTACATGACGAAGAAGAACCACCACACCATGAGCCAGAACCAGTCCCAGAAGGTGTCCATGTCGCTGCCTTTCGTCGTGTCTCGTCGTGGGGGGCCTGCCGTGGTCAGTCGGCGAGGATGCGCGCCTTCTGCGCCTCGAACTCCTCGGCGCTGAGCACGCCCTGGTCGCGGAGCGCGCCGAGCTGGGTGAGCTGTTCGATGCGGGTGTCCATGCCCGACGGCGCCGCCGGCGGGGGCGGCGCGTACGCGGGCTGCGGAGGGGCGTACTGCTGGGGCGGCGGCGCGTACTGCGGGGCCGGCTCCTGCGGGGCCTCCTGCGCGGCCCAACGGCCCGCCTGGCGGCGGGAGACACGGTTCGAGACCGCGGTGGCGGTCCCGGCGACGACGGCGGTGCGCGCGACACCGCGGAGCAGTCCTGGCACGGGGGTCTCCTTCTGCGAGCGCCGGCTCAGGCGTCCGGCTCGGTGGCGTCCAGCGACGCGATGAGCGCCTGGACCGGGATGCGCCCGCTCGCGACGAGCTGGGCGCCGTTGCGGCGCAGGGCGGTCGCGAAGGGCGCCGCCCACACGTTCTCGTAGACCAGCACGACCGCCGTCATGCCGGGCTCGACGGCGCTCGCGGCCTCGTCGAGGTCGTCGTCGCCGAGCAGGCCCGACCGCGACCCCTCGAACACCGCGAGCTCGGTCGACCCGTCGTCGAGCTCCTCGAGCCCGAGGCCGACGACGCTGCCGTCCTCCTCCCGGCGGACGACCACGAGGTCGAGCACGCGGATGATCCCGCGGTCCACGAGGTCGACGAGGTGCGGGAACGCGGCGTCGCCCGTCGCACGGTCGGTGGGGAGCTCGATCACCAGGAAGTCGATCGGCCCGCTCTCCGCGAGGTCGCCGAGCGCGCCCTCGACCCCGTCGTTGAGTTCTTGCGTCATCGTCGCGTCCTCTCCGCGTCCGCCCGCGCCACGCGCGCGGGCCTGCCCTCAGGCTCGTCCTGGCCACCGGCCGAGTCCTCACCCAGAACGAGTGATCTCACGACCGGCGGCCCGTTCGGCCCGCTACCGGCCCGCGCCGTCCGTCGCGGGCAGGAGGTACTCCACGTGCACGGCGTCGATGCGACCGTCGAGCGCGAACGGCATGCGGTCCGCGTACGCGCGCGACACGGCGCCGCCGTACGCGCGCCCGACGTCGAGGCAGTCGTTCGCGGAGAAGAGCAGCGGCGCGCTCACGGGGACCGTGCCCGAGCCGACGTCGTCGCCGTCGACCCGCAGGACCACCTCGAGCGGGCCGCCGGGCCGGGGCTCGACGTACGTCGTCACGACCTCCACCGTGTGGTCGCCGGCCGCGAGCGGCGCGGCCGACCGCACCACGGTCCGCTGGATGAGGAACAGGTTGTACTCGTACGTGAGGACGCCGTCGAGCAGGAAGCAGGTCAGCCCGCCGCCCGCTCCGCCGAGCTTGTAGAGCACGCCGTCCGCGGCGTCGGGCACGGAGAGCCGGATCTCGACCCGGTTGGGGCGGTTGCCGAGCGCCGGGGCGCAGAACTCCGGGACGCGCACCGTGTCGCCCGAGAGGTCCCACGCCGTGTACGGCGGGCTGATCCGGTCCTCGGGGTGCATGGCGACCACCCAGAGACCACCACCCACGGGCAGGACGTCGTTGCGGGCCGCCTCGATCGCGAACAGCTCCCTGAGCTCGGCGAGCTTCTCGGGGTGCTCGGCGGCGAGGTCGTGCGCCTGGCTCCAGTCCTCGTCGAGGTGGTACAGCTCCCACGGGTCGTGGTCAGGGGTCCAGGCCTGGATCCCCGGCGGCATCCCCTGCACCCACGGGAGCCGTGGGCCGGTCGCCGAGGCCATCCAGCCGTCGGAGTAGATGGAGCGGCTGCCCATGATCTCGAAGTACTGCGTCCGACGGCGGCCCTCGGCCCCGGCGTCGTCGATCGAGTAGGCGAAGCTCGTCCCGTCGATCGGGTCCTGCGGGATGCCGTTCACGGTCTCGGGGTGGGAGATGCCGATGATCTCGTAGATCGTCGGCACGAGGTCGACGACGTGGTGGAACTGCGTGCGCGGCACGCGGTCGGGCTCGATGCGCCCGGGCCAGCTGACGAACATCGGGTTCCGCGTGCCGCCGAGGTGGGACGCGAGGAGCTTCATGCCCTGGTACGGCGACGAGCCGGCCCACGCCCACGCGGCGTGGTACTGGTTGTCCGTCGCGGGGGTGCCGAGGGCGTCGAGCCCGCCGAGCTCCTCCAGGGCCGCGAGGTGCTGCTCGACCGTCGACGGGATGCCGTTCTGCGCGAGCAGCTCGCTGATCGTCCCGTTCTGCCCCTCGCCCGACGAGCCGTTGTCACCCCAGATGTAGACGACGATCGTGTTGTCGGCGAAGCCGAGCCGCTCGACCTCGTCGAGCAGGCGCCCGGCCTGCACGTCGGCGTGCTCGCCGAACCCCGCGGCGACCTCCATGAGCCGCGCCTGGAACGCCTTCTGGTCGTCGGGGATCTCGTCCCACCCGGCGAGGCTCTCGGGCCGGGGCGTGAGCTCGGCATCCTCCGGCACCCAGCCCGCGGCCTTCGCGCCCGCGAGCGCCCGCTCGCGGTAGGCGTCCCAGCCGTCGTCGAACGCCCCGGCGTACCTGTCCGCCCACTCCTTCATGATGTGGTGCGGTCCGTGCAGGGCGCCGGTGGCCCAGTAGACGAAGAACGGCTTGTCCGGCGCGTTCGCCTTGTGGTCGCGCAGCCAGCGCATCGCGTCGTCGGCGATGTCCTCGCTGAGGTGGTACCCCTCTTCCGGGGTCTTCGGCGGGAGCGTCGGGGTGGTGTTGCGCACCAGGTGCGGCTCGTACTGCGACGCCTCGCCCGCGAGGAACCCGTAGAAGTACTCGAACCCGTACCCGGTGGGCCAGCGGTCGAACGGCCCGGACGCCGTCGTCTCCTCCGCCGGCGTGTTGTGCCACTTGCCCCACGCACCGGTCGCGTACCCGTACTGGCGCAGCACCTCCGCGATCGTCGCGCTGCTCTTGGGGATGTGCCCCGAGTACCCGTCCCAGTCGTTCGCGAGCTCCGCGATCTGCCCGTTGCCGACCCGGTGGTGGTTGCGCCCGGTGAGCAGCGACGCGCGCGTCGGGGAGCACATCGCGGTCGTGTGGAAGCGGTTGTACCCGATGCCGCCCGCGCGGACCCGGTCGAGCGTCGGCGTCCGCACGGCGCCGCCGAGCGTCGTCGGGAGCGCGGGGCCGGCGTCGTCGATGAGGATCACGACGACGTTCGGCGCGTCCGGGGGCAGGTGCCGCTCCGGTGGACGGGGGGAGTACGTGGACTCCTGGATCGTCCGCCCGGCGACGCTCCCGGACCGGCGGGGCGGGAACGGCAGGGACCGCTCGGCGGGCAGCGGCGGTCCGACGACCGTCCGGCGGGGCTCGTCACTCATCGTGTCTCTCCTGTCTGGCCACGACCTCACGGACGGCGCGGGCGCGACCCCGGCCCGGCGCAGGTCGCCGGACCGTCGTGCAGGTGGGGAGCGCCCGGCGGACCGACGACTCGTCGACCGTAGGTCCGTCGCGACCGGGAGGGCATCACGCAGATCGCGCGAACGACGGGCACCGTGGCCCCCGCGGCGGCGGCGCCGCTCAGCTCCCGAGGAGGCCCAGGGTCACGGCGCGCTCGACGGCGGCGCCGCGGGTCGTCGCGCCGAGCTTGCGGTAGATCGCGCCGACCTGGGTGCTCACCGTGTTGCGGGAGACGAAGAGCCGGCGCCCGATCTCCGCCATGGTGAGGTGCGTCTGCAGGTAGGGAAGCAGGCGCAGCTCGGCCGGGGTGAGCGGCGGGGCGCCGCGCGTCGCGGCGACGGTCTCGAGCCGGTCCCGGAAGGCCGCGACCTCGCCCGCCAGGAGCCCGACGCACGGGCGGCGGCGCAGCAGCTCGGCGGCCTCGGCGGCGAGGTGCGACGCCGTCGTGCGGTCGCCGAGGGCGAGGCACGCGTACCCGAGCTGGAGCCGGACGCGCAGCGCGAGGTACGGCATGACGTACGTGCACGGCACCCGGGCGCGCATCCCGCGCGCGACGAACCGCTCGGCCGCGGTGCGTTCGCCCCGGTGCGCGGCGACGCGGGCCCGCACGGCCAGAGCGATCGCCGTGGTGGAGTAGCCCTCCATGTGGTGGTCGTCGACCGTACGGACGGCGGTGCGCGCGTGCCGCTCGGCGTCGTCCCACCGCCCCTCGTCGAGCGCGAGGATCCCCAGCTCGGCCTCGCTGAGGAGCACCGAGTCCGGGTTCCCCGCCTCCGTGCCGCAGACCACGGCCTCCGTGAACGCGTCTCGCGCCGCCTCCTGGTCGCCCACGAGCAGGAGGGCCGAGCCCAGCAGATGGAGCGCCTGGTCCCGCCACGGGCTCCAGGCCGGCTCGTGCTCGACGGCGTAGCGCGCGCACGCGAGCGACGCCTCCGGGCCGTCGACGCACATGGCGGCCCGCACCTGGCACCGCGCGGACTCGAGCGCGACGCGGTCCTCGTCGGGGAGGAGGTCCGCGTCGAAGCCCTCCAGGACGGCGGCCCACCGCTCGGCCGTCGCGGACTCGCCGAGCAGCAGCGCACGCCACGCGGCGACGACCGTCAGCTCGGGGAACGCCTCGACGACGGCGTCACCCAGCGTGCCGAGCCAGCGCGTCACGACGGCGACCCCGCCGTCCTGGTAGGTCGACAGCGCGAGGCGCCCGACGAGGACGGCCGCCTCCTCGACGTCGCCCGCCGCGAGGAGGTGCTCGACGGCTCGCGCCTCGATCCCCTCCTCGACGTGCCACGCGGCGGCGCGCCGGTGGAGCGGCGCGACGGCGTCGGGCTCCACGCGCCCGAGCTCCGCGAGCAGGAACTCGCGGAAGAGCGGGTGGTAGCGGAACCAGCCGCGGTGGTGGTCGAGCGGGACGAGGAACAGGCTCGCGTCCTCGAGCTCGCGCAGGCGCGCCGCGGCGTCCGTCGTGCCGAGCACGGCGTCGCACGTCGGCGCCGAGAGCTGGTCGAGCACGGCCGTGGCGCGCAGGAAGTGCTGCGTCTGCGCGGGCAGCGTGGTCATGCACTCGCGGTAGAGGTAGTCGGCGACGAACCGGTCGGTCCCGGTGAGCGACGCGGGGTCCTCCCCGTCGCGCACGAGCAGCGCGCAGAGGAACACGCCCGTGGGCCAGCCCTCGCACCGCTCCACCACGGCGTCGATCCCGGCGTCCGGCACGGCCCCCGCCGCGCGGAAGATCTCGCGCGCGCCGTCGACGTCGACCCGCAGGTCGTCGGGACCGATCTCGACGAGATCGCCCTCCACGCGCCGTCGCGCCCCGTGCCCGGGCGTGCGACGGCTCGCGACGACGACCTGCGACCCCGGCGGGACGCCGTCGAGCACGATCTCGAGCGCGTCCCGGCACGCCACCGAGCCCGCCTCGTGCAGGTCGTCGACGAACAGCACGAACGGCGTCGCGGTCCGCGTCAGCGCCGCCGCGAGCAGCGGGGCGGACCTCCCGAGCATCGCCGCGCCCGTGCCGCGCATCTCGGCAGACACCGCGGCGACCTCGGGCGAGACCCGCGCGCAGGCCAGCGCCAGGAGCGTGAGCAGGGCCCCGGGGTCGTCGTCGAGGCGGTCGAGGCTGGCCCACGCGACCGCGCGGTCCTCGAGGCTCGCCCACTCGGCGAGCATCGTCGTCTTGCCGTAGCCCGGAGGGGCCGTCACCACGACGACGCGGGCGCCGTCGCCCCGTGCGCGGTCCACGAGCCCGCGCCGGGACACCGCACCGCGGCGTGGCGCCGGTGGCTCGACCTTGCCCGCCAGCAGCGCCGTGCTGAGATCCGGTCGCGCGGTGACCGCCTGACGGCTCCCGTCGGACACGCAAGCAGCCTAGGAGCGCCCCCCGGACCCCTCAACAGGAGCGAGGGAAATCACCCACGGGACGCGGAGGGCGCGCCCGGCGAGACGTCGTCCAGCCCGCCGTCGGGGTCGTCCTCCCAGCCCTCCACGGGCTCGAGGCCCAGGGCCAGCGCGACCCGCGGGGCCGCCGCCACGACGGTGGGCAGGCCGACGACCGGCACGACCGCCGCGAGCACGCCCACCACCTCGGCGGGGTCGACCCCGGCCTCGACGGCACCGTCGATCTCCGCGCCGTACGTCGGGACGGACGCCCCGACCGCGACGGCGGCCGCGATCCGGACCAGCGCCCGGTCCCGGCTCGAGAGCGGCGCGTCCTCGAGCCCCTGGCCGTCGCGGACGCGCTCGTCGTTGACCGTGAGCCGCCGGAGCACCTCCGCGTGGTCCACGACGACCACCCACCCCTTCCGACACCGGGTCGACGGGGCCGACGCGGTCGCCTCGCCCCTCCTGCCAGCATGCCGACGCCACGGCGTGCGGTCGTCACGCAGAACGCATGACGGGCTCGGCCCGGTGCTGCAGGCCGGTGCCCGGCCGGACGCCCCGCGGGTCGGGCCTCGACCCTGCGCGCCGCGTGGGAGCATCGGCGCGTGACCGACCTCGACGCCACGGCGCTCGCCCCGCTCTGGCTCCGCCGCGTCGGCGCCTGGTCCTGGCGGCTGCTGTTCGCCGCCGCGGTGCTGGGCGTCGTGCTGTGGGTGCTCTCCCAGCTCCGCCTCGTCGTCGTGGCGCTGTTCCTGGGCCTCGTCCTCACCGCCGTGCTACGACCCGTGACGCTGCGCTACCGCCGGTTCTCCCACCCCGCGGTCGCGGCGGTGCTCGCGCTGCTCACGGGGGTGGCGGTCGTGGTCGCGGTGGTCGGGCTCGCCGTGACGGGCGTGGCGCAGCAGTGGCCCGACGTCGTCGCACGGGTGGGCGACGGCGTCGGTGAGCTCCTCGACGCCGCACGGTCGGGCGGGCTGCCGGTCACGGTCACGGACGCGGATCTCGACCGGTGGAGCGCCGGCGTCGTCGACTGGCTGCGCGCCCACGGCACGACGCTCGCCGGCGCAGCCGCGACCCGGCTGGGGACGCTGCTGGTGACGCTCATGGTCGTCGCGCTCGGGGTGTTCTGCGCGGTGTGCTTCCTCATCGGCGGGGAGGGCATGTGGTCCTGGTCGGTCGCGCAGCTCCCCGCGCGCTCGTCGTCCTCGGCGCGACGGTCGCGCCGCTCGCCTCGGGCCTGGTGCCGCCCGCGGTGGCGGGCCTGCTCGGTGCGACGGCGATGGTGCTGACCGGGGTCGTGTCCGTCCCGCAGGCGTACCGCGCCGTCTCGTGGCAGACGGTCTCGGGACCTTGTTCCCTGCTCGCTCGACGGCGTCCAGCACCCGCTGGAGCCCGGACCTCTTCTCGAGCACGGCCTCGCTCATCTCAGCCTCCTGGCACACGACCGGTCGTGACGCCCGGGTGGGCAGACCTCGTGGTCGTGACGGTAGCGGGGACGTGCTCGATCGGCGCGCGAAGGCGAGGCGGGGGCGCCCTGCCCGGACGGCGAGAACGCCTCGCCGACGGCTCCGTCATCGCAGCCCGCGCCTCGGGTCCTGACGGGTGTGCGGGCCGGCCCCTGCAGGCCCGTGGCTTGCGGCTTCACCCCACCGGCACCCGCACACGGACCGGCCACGCGTCTCGCCCCCACCGGACGCGTGGCCGGCTCGGAGCCCTTCTCCGAGCCGCGTGCGGGCCGCCCGGTCCCCACCTCCCCGAGCCGGGCGGCTCGCACGCACCATCCACCGTGCTTCCACCACGCTGCTCGCGGGGCACGGTCACCGGTCGCACGGGACGAAGGCCTCGACGAGCACGCACTCCGAGTGCGACTCCGCTGCCGTCAGGAACACCTGGGCGGCCCACCGGTCGACGACGTGCTCCTCTCCCCATCCGAGCAGGGCGAGCTCGAGGTCACCGACGACCGCGCTCACTCCCGCCCACCGCAGTCCGCTGCGGCCCTCCGACTCCGCGAGTCCCTGCACGAACACCCACAGGAGCGCGTCGCGGAGCTCGCGCGGCGTGGCGCTGCACGCCAGCGCGAGGGACATCTGCCGGACCACGCTCATCACACCGCGCGCGAACGGCGAGGGATCGCCGCCATGGCAGCGGCTCGCCCGGGCCACGTATCCGGTCGTCGCGTCCCGCAGAGGGCGACCGGAGCGCCGCGTGACGAGCTGCAGCGGGTGGCCAGGGTGGAGCGTGCTCATACCCGACAGGACACGCGGCCTCGACGGATCATGACGCCTCGCGACGAGAGCTCACCCCGGTCCACGCACGACGCGCAGACGGACCGGGCCCACCGCAGCCGTCATCCCCCGGCGGAGCCGGTGTCCGGACGGACGGGACCGTCGTCACGCCGGTCAGCCAGCGATCTACCACCTACTCACGAGAGTCGACGATGGCAGAACTTCTCCGCGTCTCCGCACTGCGCAAGCTCCACGGTCAACGCACGGTGCTGGACGGGCTGGACCTCAGCCTGCCTCGCGGGTCGATCCTCGGGCTCGTCGGCGCCAACGGAGTGGGGAAGTCGACCCTCATCGGCATCCTCGGCGGACGGCTGCGCCCCGACTCCGGGCAGCTGCACCTGAGCGGCGAGCCGTACCGCCCGGACTCGGCGGACGCAGCCCGGGCTGCGGGTGTGAGCGTGATCGAGCAGAACTTCGCCCTACCGCGCGGGCTCACGGTCCCGCAGGCCGTCTACCGCAACACGTTCCTCGCCGAGCGTGACGACGCGATCCTCGGGCTCGCTCGCCGGCTCGCCGCCCAGACGGGGATCGACGTGCCCCTCGAGGCCCTGGTCGACGACCTCGACGGCGCGCAGCAGGCGATGGTCGAGGTGCTGCGCACGATGGCCGAGGAGGCGCAGCTCGCCATCTTCGACGAGGTGGCAGCGACGCTCGACGACGCCGACGTCGCTCGGCTGCACGCGGCCGTCCGCGCGTTGCGGGGGCGAGGGTGCTCCGTGATGTACGTCGCCCACCGTCTCGACGAGGTGCGCGCGCTGTGCGACACGATCGCGGTCGTGCGCGGCGGTCGGGTCGTCGCCTCCGTCGGCGCGCAGGAGACCACGGTCGACGACCTGGTGCTCGCGATGCTCGGCAGGTCCGTGCCGCGGCCCGACCCTCGTCCCGAGCTCGCGGAGCCCCCTCGTCCCGCGCTCGTCGTCGAGCGCCTGAGCGTCGGAGACCGGCTGCGCGACGCGACGTTCTCCGTCGCGGAGGGTGAGGTCCTGGGAGTCGTCGGGCTCCGCGGGTCGGGCGCCGAGGAGCTGGTCTCCGCTCTCTCGGGGCACGTCCCCGCGACCTTCGACGGCGTGCAGGTCCGTGACCGGCACGTCACCGCACTTGCCGGCGACCCGGGTATCTGTCCCGTGGGGGATCCCTCGCAGGCGACCGACGACGAACGCATCATCGACGTCGTCGTCCCGCCTCGGCCGGGCCGGTCCGAGCTCGCCCACCGGCGCGAGGCGGGAGGTGCGGTGCACCGGCTGCGGCTGTCGACCTCGGACGTCACCGGGCCGGCGTCGTCGCTGTCCGGAGGGGACCGCCAGCGTCTCTCGGTCGCCGCCGCGACGCGGAGGGAGGAAGCCGACGTCCTGGTCCTGTCCCACCCCACGCGCGGGGTGGACGTCGGCGGGCGGGAGGTCGTGCACCGTGCCCTGCGTGAGGCCCTCGACCGCGGCTGCGGGATCGTCCTCCACTCGCACGACCTCGGTGAGCTCCTCGCGATCACGCACCGCGTCCTCGTCCTGCGTTCCGGTCAGGTCGTCGCGGCACTCCGCACCGCCGATGCCGACGAGGACGCCATCATGCGTCTCGCCGCACCCGACCTGGGAGGCGACGGCGCACGACCTGGCCGGCACGGGAGCTCGCCGCTCGCACCTGCCACCCCGTAGCCCGCCTGGCACGGACGGAGCGGGCGGGGCGACCTCCACCGCCGCGCCGACGGCGGACGAACACGACGCACCGCGCTCAGGTCGTCCACGATCCCCGGCTCCGGGGTACGGGACGCCTGAGCGCGGTGCGGAACGGTGCCTCGCTACACCGCGATGTCCTTCGCGATGTTCGCGAGCTTGTGGCGTGCGAGGGCGAGGTTGCCGCTCGTACGGTCGAGGACGAGGTAGACGAACAGACCGTCGGCACCGCGGCCGGACAGCACGTTGATCAGGTGGTACTGGCCGTCCAGCGTGATGAGGATGTCCTCGATGCGGCTGTCGAGCCCCAGGTCGGTCATCGTCTTGATCTTCGCGCGCACCACGTTCGAGTTCCCCGCCGCCGCGACCGAGAGGTCGAACCCGGGGTGCCCGCCCTGCGCGAGCGCCATGCCCGAGGCCCCGTCGACGATCGCGGCGCCGCTGGCGCCCTCGATGGCCAAGAGCTGGGTGATCGTGTTGTCCAACGTCATGTCGTGCCCTTCGTGAGTGTCGTGACCGGACGGCCGGTTCGGCTCCGGTCGAGGTGCAGCGCCGGCGACGTTCGCGTCGGCGCGGCCAGGTTGTTCGGGTGTTCGCCGGCCAGGGCCCTCGTGCGGGTGCTGACGCATCGTGACGGGGGTGAACGCGAACACCTCGGGCACGTAGCGGTACCCCTCGTCCGACGCGTCACCGGGATCGCCCGCGTCGCTCCCGTGCTCCCACGGGAAGTCTGCGACGGCCGGCGACGCGCTCGACGATCCCTGGCGTCCGGGCGCCGCGGCCCGCGGCCGGCGCGGCCAGGCGCGGCGCTTTCCCATGTCTCCCCTCACCGTTCCCGCGGGACGAGAGACCGCGCGGCGTGACGACGCGACCTGGACACGTTCGAGCCGGGCGCCGGCGACCAGCCGCCCTCGCCACGGCCTCGATCACCTGCGAAGCGCCGCGGACTCCCCATCGACGACACGCTCCTCCCGTCCTGCGCGTGGCCGAGCAGCCACCTTCCACGAAGTCAGGACACCGCGACGGCAGGGGCATGACGCGCGGTCGCGGATCCGTCCGCGGAGCACCGTCGGGCGCTCGACGCGGCGCGTGCGCGTCCGCAGGCCGCGACGTCAGGCCCTGGCCGCCGCCGGGATCCTCAGCCGCACGCTGGTGCCCTGACCCGGCCGCGACCGCAACGTCGCCGACCCGCCGTGCCGCTCCGCGACGACGCGCACGAGCGCGAGGCCGAGGCCGGACCCGGGCAGCCCCCGGGCCTGCGAGCCGCGTGCCAGCTCGTCGAACACCGAGTCGACCTCGTCAGGCGGGATCCCCATCCCGGAGTCCGCGACCTCGACGACGACCGTCCCGTCCTCGTCCGCCCCGCGCACCTCGATCAACGCGCCCGCCGGTGAGAACTTCACGGCGTTGGACAGCAGGTTGTGCACCGCGAGATACAGCAGGTCCAGATCGCCGCGCACGTGCGGGAGCGGCCACGGCACCTCGGGCAGGACGACACGGACGACCGCCCCGACCCCGCGCGACGTCGTCTGCGCCTCGATGTCCGCGACCGCCTCGCGGACGACGTCGGCCATGTCGACCTCCTCGTCCTCGATGGGTCCGGTCTCGAGCTCGGCGAGCTTGCGCAGGTCCGCGACGAGCGTCGCGAGGCGCGCCGACTGCGCGTCGGCGGTCGCGACCAGCGCGGTCCTGTCGACCGCCACGGACCCCGTCGAGCCCCGCGTCGAGGCGTCCTCGTACGCGAGCCCGGCGACGGCCGCGCGGACCGCGGTGACCGGGTTCTTCAGCTCGTGGTCGAGCCGGGCCACGAACCGGCGGTGCGCGGCCCGCTCCACCGCGCGACCGGCGTCGTACCCCGCTGCCCGGGCCCGCGCGACGGCGCGCGACGTGAGCCACGCCGTCAGCACGACCCCTCCCACGAGGACACCGACCACGGCCGCGAGGAGCGGCAGCGGGATGCCGACGACGAGCCGGAGCGAGCGCCCGGAGGCGAGGAGCGCCCCGGCGCCGAGCACGCCCAGCACCACAGGCGCCACGACGGCCAGGACGATCCCGCGCGTCGTCGGCCCGGTCACGGCGCCGTCCCGCGCGAGACGGGCGCGCAGAAGCGGTACCCGAGCGACTGGACGGTCTCCACGTACGTCGGTGCCGCGGCGTCGTCGGCCAGGACCCGGCGCACCTCGGCGACACGGTGGTCGACGGCGCGGCTGCTCACGGGCAGGTCGTAGCCCCACAGCGCGGAGAGCAACCGCTCACGCGTGTGGAGCTCCCCCGGGTGGGACATGAGGTAGTCGAGCAGGAGCGACGCCTTGGGCGTGAGGTAGACCTCCCGCCCGTCGAGCCAGGTGCGGCGCGCGGTGCGGTCGAGGACCAGGGTGCCCGCCACGAGGCGTTCCGCCGCCGAGAGCGGGGCCTGCCCGGGGACCGCGCGCCGCAGCACCGCGCGCACACGGGCGACGAGCTCCTGCGGGTCGAAGGGCTTGTTGAGGTAGTCGTCGGCTCCCTCCTCGAGGGCCGCGCTGCGCTCGTTCGACTCACCCACCTGGGTGAGCAGGACGACGGGCGTCCAGTCGTCCGCGGCACGCAGCCTGCGCACGACGGCGCGTCCGTCCAGGCGCGGCATCATGACGTCGCACACGACGATGTCCGGGCGGTCCGCCGCGACCGCGGCCAGGGCCTCCTCCCCGTCCGACGCGGTACGGACCCGGAAGCCCGACCGCTCGAGGAACGGCGCGAGGCCCACGAGGATCGCCTCCTCGTCGTCGACGAGGAGCACGCCGGCCGGCTCGCGGTCGGCTCCCGTCACCGGGTGACCCCCCAGACGCCGAGCCCGACGACGACCGCCACGAGGAGCACGGACGCGACGAGCACGAGGTACCCGAGCACGAGACCCGCGACGGCGAAGCCGGTGCCCCCGTCGCCACGGGTGCGGATCTGGCGCAGGGCGACGTGGCCCAGGACGACCGGGAGGATCGCGAGCCCGCACAGACCGAGGACGAAGGACGCGACGGCCAGGCCGTTGGTACGGGCCGGCACGGCGCCGGACGGGGGGTGGTTCGGGTACGCCGGCTGGTGCATGCGGGTCTCCTCGTCGTACGGGCTCGGCTGCGGACCGGTGGTCAGGAGCGGGTGGGGCCGATCTGGTTCCGTGCGCCCTCTTGCGAGACGGCAGGGCTCCCTGCCTCGTAGGCGACGAGGTTGTCGGCACCGACCAGCGTGAGCGTGCCGGCCTCGTGGACCAGCACCTGCGTCGCGGCCGCCTCGACGACGAGGTCGTCGACGTCCTGCGCGGCGACCACGACGGAGGCCGCGGTGACCCGCAGGACGCCGCAGTCGTCCGTGACGACGACGACCTCGCCGGCGGTGGCGAGCTCGAGCTCGCCACCGCCGCAGGGGAGGTGCGTGGTCGCGGCGGCCTCGATCTCGGCGCGGTCGAGCACGGCCGTTCCCCCGGCCGCCGGTCCGGTCTCGGGATCGTCCGCGGCGTCGTCCGCCACGTCGTCCGCCCCGTCGTCCCGGGAGTCGTCGTCCGTCGCGCCGGCCGGGTCCGCCGGTCGGGGCGCCGACGGCGTGCCCTCGGCGCCCGGGGCCGCCTTCTCCGCGGCACCCGTCCCCGGCGAGGAGGCTGCGTCGTCGACGATCTCGGCGCTGCACCCGGCGATGCCGAGCGCGACGCCCCCGGACAGGACGAGTGCGGCGGCACGGTGACGAGCTCGTGTGATCACGGTGGAAGCCTCTCAGAGCGGGGGTCAGAAGGCGGGGACGAAGACCTCGACACGGCGGTTGAGCTGCCGTCCGGCCGGGTTGTCCTGCCCGTCGACCTCGTTCGGCGCGACCGGTCGGGACTCGCCGTACCCCACGGCCTCGAGCCCGGTCGGCACGGCGCGGTCGGCCAGCGCAGCGACCACGGCGGCCGCCCTGCGCTCGGAGAGGTCCTGGTTGTAGTCGTCGGAGGCGACGGAGTCGGTGTGGCCGGAGATCTCGGCCGTCGGTACCGCTGCGTCGGTGAGGATGCGTGCGAGGCCGTCGAGGACGGCGGACGCGTCAGGGCGGACCTCGGCACGGTCGAAGTCGAACAGGACGCCGCTGTCGAGGCTGATCGTGGTCCCGCACGACTCCACGGGCGCCAGCGCCTCCACCGGGGGGAACGCGCCGAGACGAGGGACCGGCGGCAACGGGTCCGCGGGCACGTCGACGCCGTTGACCAGCGCGGTGCCCTGGCCGTCGTTCACGATGTTCACGGTCTCGTCGACATAGGTGCCCGAGCCGTCGCCCTCGTTGGTGATGCTCGCCGTGTCGTCCACGTACGTGCCCGAGCCGTCGGCCTCGATCGTGATGCTCCGCGTCCCGTCCACGTACGTGCCTGAGCCGTCGGCCTCGACCGTGATCGACAGGTCGCCGGAGACGAACGTGCCCGAGCCGTCGCCGTCGTTCGTGATGCTCGTCGTGCCGTCCACGTACGTGCCGGACCCGTCGCCGTCGTTCGTGATGCTCGTCGACCCGTCCACGTACGTGCCGGACCCGTCGCCGTCGTTCG
Source organism: Cellulosimicrobium cellulans (assembly GCF_006539945.1). Lineage (GTDB taxonomy): Bacteria > Actinomycetota > Actinomycetes > Actinomycetales > Cellulomonadaceae > Cellulosimicrobium > Cellulosimicrobium cellulans. Next base: position 35,085 of record NZ_BJNZ01000032.1, read on the forward strand.
TGACGCTCGACGACCCGTCCACGCTCGCCACGCCGCCGCCGCCGTAGGCGAGCACGGCGCCGTCGGACGCGACCACCGCGCCGTCCTCGCCGCAGTGCGCGGGCGTCACGGTGACGCCGGCGACGGGTTCGACGTCGCGGGCGACGTCGACCGTGAACGCGTCGGCCGACTCGTCGAGGAGGGACAGGTCGGGGAGCTGGAACAGCGGCACCGGGGGGACGTCGCCCGGTGCGTAGCCCGGGACCGTGGGCACCGCCGCGGCGGTCTCCTCGGCCGGCTCGGACGTGGACTCCTGCTCGGCGTCCGCCGCGGCGGTCGGGGCGGCGGACGGGACGGTGGTGGTCTGTCCCGCGTCGCCGCCCTGCCCACAGGCCGCGAGGAGCGCGAGCAGCGGCAGCGCGGCCCAGGCAGAGGCGGACGGGACGGTGGTCGGACGGGAGGGACGTCGAGGTGTCGTCGGCATGCGGCCAACCTAGGGAGCGTGCGTCGCGGTGTGGCCGCAGGGCTGTCGCGGTCCTGTCGCAGTGCTGCGACACGTGCTGCGACACGCCACGACCGGTGGCGCGCTGGTTGCGAGCGGCCCGCGGTCCGCGGAGCCTGGAAGCGGTCCGACCAAGGAGGCCGCATGACCGCCAGCGCCCACCCCGCACCCGACGGGGACCCCACGCCCGACACGCGTCCGGCGCCCGACTCGGCGCGCAAGCCGGGCTCCCCCACCGACCTGCACGGACCGTCGTGGGGGTTCGCGCTCAAGAGCGCGGTGCGCGAGTTCATGGACGACCAGTGCACCGACCTCGCCGCCGCGCTCACGTACTACGCGGTGCTCGCCTCCGCTCCCGCGCTCCTGGCACTGGTCTCGCTCCTGGGCCTCGTGGGCGACGGGGAGAAGGCCGTCGACTCGGTGCTGACGAGCGTCGAGGGCGTCGTCCCGTCCACGACGCTGGACATGATCAAGCCGCTCGTCGAGCAGGCCGCGAACACCGACAAGGCCGGGTTCGCGCTCGTCATCGGTGTCGTGCTGGCGCTGTGGTCCGCGTCCGGGTACGTCGGCGCGTTCGCCCGGTCGATGAACCGCATCTACGAGGTCGAGGAGGGTCGCCCCATCTGGAAGCTGCGCCCCGTGATGCTCGGCGTCACCGTCATCACCGTGATCCTCGCGGGTCTGGTCGTCGCGAGCCTCGTGCTCTCCGGCCCGATCGCGCGCCAGGTGGGCGAGCTCGTGGGCCTCGGCGACACCGCGATCGCCGTGTGGCAGGTCGCGAAGTGGCCGGTCGCGCTCCTGCTCGTGGTGATCCTCGTGGCGCTGCTCTACCACCTCACGCCCAACGTCAAGCAGCCGAGGTTCCGCTGGATCAGCCCGGGCGCGATCCTCGCGATCCTGGTGTGGGTGGTGGCCTCCGCCGGGTTCGGGCTCTACCTGGGCAGCGGCCTCAGCAGCTACGGGGCGACGTACGGTGCGCTCGGCGGCGTCATCATCTTCCTGCTGTGGCTCTGGCTCACCAACCTCGCGCTCCTGCTCGGGGCGGAGCTCGACGCCGAGGTCGAGCGCAGCCGGGAGCTCCAGGGCGGCATGCCGGCCGAGGAGCGGCTCCAGCTCCCGCCGCGCGACACGCGCGCGAGCGACAAGAAGGCGGCCAAGCGCGAGGAGGCCGTCGAGCAGGCGCGCGCCCTGCGCGAGAGCGGCGGGCGTACGTCGGGCGCCGACGGCGGCGACCACAGCACCGATCACGACACCGGTCGCGGGTCCGCGCGGCCCTCCGACGGCGGGGCCGACGGGGGCACGGGGCGGGGCGGCGCGTAGCGCGCGGCCTACCGGGTCGGGGCGGGGTCCGGGATCTCGTCGGGCCGGTAGCGCGGCAGCCGGCTCGCGGGGAGGATCGCCGTCGCGCTGACCCCGGCCAGGATGAGCAGTCCGATCCGCAGCGTGCCCAGGCGCGCCTCCTCGTTGAGCGCGACGGCGGCGTCCACCTGGGCGGGCGTGGCGTCGGTGCCCGCGAGGACCGTGCGCAGGTCGTCGTTGCTCACGAAGTTGACCGTGTCCAGGTCGACCTGGGCGACGAGCGACGGCGGCAGCTGGGGGTGCTCGACGACGGCGCGCCCGACGCTGAACGACAGGATCGTCACCAGCAGCGCCCCCGCGAGCGCGGTGCCGACCGCCGAGGCGAGGTTCTGCGTCGTGCCGCGGATCGAGCCGACGTCGCCCGCGAGGGTCTTGGGCGCTGCGGTGACGAGCACGTTGAACACGAGCGTCACCAGGGCGCCCTGACCGATCCCGAAGACGACGAGGCCGAGGATCGTGGGCAGCGTCTCCCAGTTGTTCGTGACGACGAGCGACAGCCAGACCAGGGCGACGGTGGTCAGCGTGAAGCCGAAGACGCCGATCGTGCGCGGCGGGTAGCGCCGGTAGAAGCGCACGACGAGCGTCGCGGTGACGAACACCGTGAGGTTGAACGGCATCATCGCGAGCGCCGTGTCGAACGGGGTGCGGCCCTGCACGATCTGGATGTACAGCGGGACGGTGAAGTTCAGCGCGGCCTCGAGAGCGACCACGACGAACATCGCGTACACCGCCGCCCGCTCGCTCGGGCGCGCGAGGACGGACAGGTCGACGAGCGGCACCTTGCCGGCGGCGGTCCGGCGCCGCGTCCACCAGAAGAACGTCTGCCCGAGCACGACGCCGAGCAGCACGAGCAGGGGCGCGGGCGAGACCCCGACCAGGTCGAACGGCGCCCCCGGCGAGGCGAAGAACAGCCCCCAGGCGTTGAGGTTGTTGAAGCCGAGGGTGAGCGCGACGACGGCCGCGCCGATGAGGACCGCGGCCACGAGGTCGATCCGGATGCCGGGGTCGCCGTCGTCGGAGCGCAGCCGGAAGCTGAGGACGAAGACGGCGACGGCGAGCGCCAGGACGATCGCGAACGTGGGCCGCCAGCCGATGAGCGTCCCGAGCGCGCCGCCGATGAAGAACGCGCTCATGCCGGACACCGCTCGCGCCGAGCCGAGCGAGCCGATCGCGGTCGCCTGCTGGGCCCCGCGGTAGTTCTCCGCGATGAGCGCGACGAGCGCGGGCACGATGATCGCGGCCGACGCGCCGGCCACGGCCTGGCCCGTGATCGCCCACCCCACGGTCGGCGAGAGGATCATGAGCAGCGCCGACCCGGCGAACGTCGCGACGACGACGCGGAAGATCGCGACCCACCCGATCCGCTGCCCGAGCTTCGCCCCGGTCATGACGAGCGCGGCGACCGCGAGGCCGTAGACGACGATCGTCGTGCTCGCGACGGTCGGCGGGACGCCGAAGTCCTCGACCATGCCGCCCAGCGACACCGGCAGGGCGGCGACGTTGAACGACATGAGGACCTGCGCGAGGAACAGGCCGACCATCGGCACCCACGACCGGCGGTCCTCCGTCGCGGGTGCGGTGCTGCTGTCGACGACGTCTCGGGTGCTCACGAGGCCGGGTCCCTTCTCGCGGTCGGGCGGGTGGGCGACACGGGGACCTGCGCGGACGACGCGAACAGGTTGAGGCCGAGGGTCCGCGAGAGGTACGCGGTCGCACGCTGCCCGCGCACGCTGTTCCCGGCCGGGTCGAGGAGCGGGGAGTACGTGCCGATCGCCCCTTTCCCGGGGGCGACGGCGACGATCCCTCCGGCCACGCCGGACTTGGCAGGAAGGCCGATCTCGAACAGCCACTCCCCCGATCGTTCGTACATCCCGGTCGAGGCGAGCACGGCGAGCGTGTCGCGGCACACCTGCGCCGAGACCACGCGCTCGCCCGTGACCGGGTTGACCCCGCCGTCCGCGAGGGTCGCCCCCATGACGGCGACGTCACGCGCGCTCACGCGCAGCGCGCACTGCTTGGTGTAGACGTCGACGACCTCGAGCGGGTCCAGCTCGATCCGCCCGTAGCTCTCCAGGAGTCGGGCGATGGCCTTGTTGCGCATGTTCGTCGCCGACTCCGACCGGTACACGACTCCGTCGAGCTCGAGCGACCGACCGGCGAACCGGGAGAGCCCGGTGCGCACGTTCTCCCACTGCTCGGCGGAGGACGAGCCGGGCACGAGCGCGGTCGTCGCGAGCGCCCCGGCGTTGACCATGGGGTTGCGCGGGTGGCCGTCGTGCAGCTCGACCGCCATCACGGAGTTGAAGGCGAGGCCCGTGTTGTCCACCCCGACCCGTTGGAGCACGCCCTCGTGCCCGTAGGCCTCGCACACGAGCGCGTAGACGAAAGCCTTGGAGATCGACTGGACGGAGAACTCGACGTCGGCGTCGCCCACGGCGTGGACCGCTCCGCCCGCCTCGGCGACGCACACGCCGAACAGCGACCGGTCGGCCTCCGCGAGGACGGGGATGTAGTCGGCGACCGCGCCGTCGTCGTTCCCGCGGTGGCGCTCGTGCGCCGCGCGGACGTGCTCCTCGACACGGTCCCAGCCCGGGAGCGCCCCGGTCGCGACCTCCTGCTCGACCCCGTCGACGCCGAGTCCCATCCCGTCCCCTCCGTCCGGATCGTCCGAGACGACCACGCGCGATGCTGCCACGTCCCACCGCGGGGCGCAGCGCGAGGCGGACGCGGGCGGACCGTGTCCGCGTGGAGCAGGCGCGGGTCCGACCGTCCCCGGGGCCACGGCCCGGCGAGCGGGTGGCGGCCGGTCGCGCAGGCCCGCCCGCGCCTCAGGCGCTCGTGCGGCGGACGACGACGGACGGGAACGTGCGTTCGTCGTCACGCCGACGGCGGTCCAGCAGAGCGGCCGTCGCGGCGGCCGCGATCCGCTCCACGGGGTGGGTCGCGGTCGTCAGGCCCGGTCCGGCCTGCTCCGCGAAGGGCTGGTCGTCGAACCCGGTGACGGCGACGTCGTCCGGCACGCGGACGCCGTCCTCCGCGAGCGCGCGCATCGCCCCGACGGCGAGCGTGTCGCTCATCGCGACGAGCGCGTCCACGCCGGGCCAGCGCCGGCGCGCCTCGCGGGCCGCCTCCGCGCCCGCGAGGGCCGTGAGGTCGGCGGCCACGACGCGGTGCGGGACTCCGGCGGCGCGCACGACCGCGTCGTACGCCTCGACGGCCCGTCGCGCGCCGGGGAGCCAGCCCGGCCCGGTGAGCATGACGACGTCCCGCCGCCCGTCGGCGAGCACGTGCTCGACGAGGGCGGCGATCCCGGCCGCGGCGTCGACGTCGTAGGAGGGCACGCGGCCGTCGGCGGGACCGATCGCCGCCACGCGCGAGAGCAGCGTGCGCGGCACGCTCGCGAGCACCTCGGCCGAGTAGTCGACGAGGAGCACGCCGCCCACGCCCGGGTCGCGCGCGAGCCGGGCCAGCTCGTCGCGCGGGTCGCGCCCGAGCCAGCGCAGCGCCACGCCGACGCCCTGGGTGTCGGCCGCGCGGCTGGCCGCCGCGACCACGCGCGCGACGTAGGGGTCGCCCAGCAGGTCGGCCGACGGCGACCCCACCGCGACCACGATCCGCTCGCCGCGCCCGCTCGCGAGCGACCGCGCACCGGGGTGCGGCACGTACCCGAGCTCCTCGACGGCGGCGAGGACGGCGCGGCGCGCCGCGTCGGACACGGGACCCGTGCCCCGCACGACGCGCGAGGCCGTGGACCGCGAGACGCGGGCCGCCGCGGCGACGTCGTCGAGCGTGGTGGGCGGCATGGCGATCTCCTGGACGAGTCCTGTCGGCGGTGACGGGCGGCGCCCGGAGCACCACGCTATCCCGAGGAAGGCCGTCGGTGGAAGCGTTCCCACGGTCGTGTCGAGGCCCGGGTGGACATCGAGCCCGGGTCGCTCCTCAGGACCGGCGAGCGGTGGCGACCGCGCCAGGGCTCGACGTGCGGTCCCGGCGGGCCGCGAGCCGCAGCGCCACCACCGCGAGGCCGGCGCCGAGCAGCGCGCCGATCGAGTTGGAGAGCCAGTCGTTCGTGTCGCACGACCGTCCCAGCGCTGGGACCAGCGCCTGGAACACCTCGATGAGTGCGGAAGCGACGACGCCGCCGAGGAGCGCGACGAGCGGCCTGCCCAGCGCGACCGCGGCGAGCAGGACCGGCGGCACGAACAGCACGACGTTCGCCAGGAGCTCGACGCGTCCCGGTGTCGGCAGCGACCAGCTCACGGTGCAGACGGCGAAGAGCTCGCGGTCGACCGGCACGAGGGTCAGCAGCAGCACGGGGACCAGCGAGACGCCGAACAGCACCCACGCGAGCGGACGGCGGCCCGCCAGCCACGCGCCCACGAGGGGACCCCCGACGACGAGGACGAGAAGGGCGAGCGGCGACATCCAGGGGTGCGCGACGAGGAGCGTGGAGATCATGGGGCGCCAGTCTCGCAGGTCGAGGGGCGCGGGTGACGCGTGTCGGCGGGTCACGGTAGACCTGTGCCCATGACGACGACGCCGTCCCCCGAGTCCCTCGCGCCCGACGCCGCCGCCCCCGAGGCGTGGTGGATCTGCCGCACGTGCGCGGTCGAGCACGCCGAGCGCCCCGACGTGTGCGCCATCTGCGCCGACGAGCGCCAGTGGGTCCCCGCGAGCGGGCAGGCGTGGACCACGCTCGCCGAGCTCGCCGCGGCCGGCGAGCGCCTCGTCCTGGAGGAGCTCGAACCCGACCTGTTCGGCCTGTCGAGCGAGCCGAGCGTGGGCATCGGGCAGCAGGCCAAGATCGTGCGCACCCCGGCGGGCAACCTCCTGTGGGACCCGCCCGGCTACGTGGACGACGACGCCGTCGAGCGGGTGCGCGCGCTCGGGCCGGTCGTCGCGATCGCCGCGAGCCACCCCCACATGTTCGGCGTCCAGGTCGCGTGGAGCCACGCCCTCGGCGGCGTCCCCGTGCTCGTCGCCGAGGCGGACGCGCACTGGGTCGCACGGCCCGACCCGGTCATCGAGACCTGGACCGGCGAGCGCGAGGTGCTGCCGGGCGTCGTCCTGTCGCAGCCGGGCGGGCACTTCCCCGGGAGCGCCGTCGTGCACTGGGCGGCCGGCGCCGAGGGTCGGGGCGTGCTCCTGTCCGGCGACACGATCTTCGCGAACCCCGACCGCACGTCCGTGAGCTTCATGCGGTCCTACCCCAACCGCATCCCGCTGTCCGCCGCCGTCGTGCTGCGCGTCGCCGAGCACGTCGCGCAGCGACCGTTCGATCGGCTCTACAACAACTTCGAGGGCATCGTCCCCGCCGACGCGCGGGACGTCGTGCTCCGCTCCGCGCAGCGGCACGCGGCCTGGGTCCGCGGCGACTTCGACCACCTCACCTGACCGGCCCGTCGCCCCGACCGGGCACCGACCCTCGACCCCGGAACCGCAGCAGGCACCTTCGCCCCACCCGCTGTCCGAGCAGACCGGACTCAGTCGGTGGTGTCGTGGAGGAGGCCGAGCTCTTCGGCGCGAGCGAGGGCGGCTGCGCGGCGTGAGACGCCGAGCTTTCGGTAGATGCTGCGGATCTGGGTGCGCACGGTGGCCGGTGAGACGCCGAACTGTGTGGCAGCTCGCTCCGCCGTATCGCCGGCGGCCAGGGCGGTGAGGACTGCCGTCTCTCTCGGCGTCAGGCGGACGACCTCGACTCCTCGGGGAACGTTCACGCGTCGCAGCTGCCGGTTGAGCAGAGGGTTGGGAACCTTGGCGAGCTCAGCGAGGTGGTTGAGGTCGTCCGGGTCGGCGGCGAGGAACGGTTTGACGTGGTTGTCGCTGGTGCGCAGCCTGACGGCCTTGCGGAATGCGGTGGCGGCGTGGTGCTTGTTGCCGGTGCGCAGGTGGGCCACGGCCAGGACCAGGTGCATGCCCATCATGTCCGGCACGGGGATGTGGAGCTGGTGCAGGGCTTGGGCGGTGGCGCGGATGGCCTCGTGCGGGTGGCCGGCGAGCAGGTGCGCCCAGGCGGCGTGCTGGCGCAAGAACGCGACGTCGGGGTAGGTGTCGACCAGCTGGAGCAGCCGGTTTCCTTCGGCCGCCTTGAGCAGGAGCTTGGCCTCTGAGCGCAGCACGAGCTGACCGGCCAGGGTGGTGGGGTCGGGTTCGAGCGCGCCGTGGCGCGTGCGGGCCTCGTCGAGATGGGCCAGGGCGGCGTGCGGGTCGTCGAACAGCGCCGCATGGCTGGAATGGGCGTAGGCGATGAACGGCCACAGCTCCAGGCTCTGGGTCGCCGGTCCGACGGCGTCCAGGTGCTGCCGAGCCTCGTCGGGGTCGGCTTCCTCGATCGCGACCAGGGCGCGGGCGACGGTGGCCCCGACGGTCGTCAGGTGTTCGATCCACTGCGGTCCAGCGGCACTGTCGTCGAGTGCAGTGAGCCAGGTGCGGGCAAGGTCGAGGTGCCCTCGGTAGGCGGCGACGAGAGCGAGGTTGGCCAACGCGTTCGCGCCGGCGTGGTGCGCGTGTGGGGGTGGTCCTGCCTCGAGATGAGCCCGGGTGTAGAGCTTTGCGGCGTGGTCGAGCCGCCCGGCGAGCATCGCGGTGGTTCCGCGCTCGGCTGACAGCCAGCCGGGTTTGGTCGCGACGTGAGCGGTGGTCCAGGGCAGGGTGTGTCCGCTTCCTGTGAGCACGAGCTGTTTGTCGACCCACGTGCCCAGACGTTCGGACTCCTCGTATGCCCCGCGCAGGCGTGCCGAGACGACGGCGATCGTGCCGGCGGTGATGAGGTCGCTCGGGCGGGTGAAGGACGTCAGTCGGGTGGCGTAGGAGCGGCCCTGGGCGGCGAACATGTTCAGGATCTTCCTCAGTTCGCTGTCCCGCTCACCGATCTCGGCGCGGTGGTGGGCGAGCAACGCCGCGTACAGCAGGCGCGGTCTGTTCTCGAACTCCGTGGCGTCCAGGCCGCGGACCCTTCTCATGATCGGGAGTGCGAAGCGTCCGGGCAGGTCGTACCAGAGCAGGTCGGACAGGTCCTCGATGTCGTCGAGCGTGCCGGTGGCGATCGTCTCGCGGATCGCCTCATCGCTCACTGACGACGTCTCGTCGGGCGGTGGGTTCACCTGATCGATCTTCGCCCAGCGACGCGTGTGAGCGCGCACAGGCTCGAGGGTGAATGCCCAGCCATACGGGTGAAAAGACTCCCGGATTGATGAAGTTGTTGATGAAGTTCCATCACTTTCCCGTCACCGATTGCTGCCACCTGGGTCACATGGGGTGTTGACGAGCGCGCGAGGGGCGTGCGCCACGGAACTGATGGGGAACTCATGCGACCACACTCACGGGGTGCGACAGGCGCTAGCGGCGTCCGTTGGCGCGGGTCTCGTGCCGGGACGATGACGGCGCGCCACGCCAGGCCGCGACACCGAAGGAGCACATGGAAGCGCGCCGTTGCCGGTGCCGTCGCGCTCGTGACCGCCGGCACCGGTGTCGCGGCTTCCACGGCACTTCCGGCTGTGGCGGCGACGGTCTACGAGCTGGAGGGCGCCTGGTCCGTCGGCACGCCCACGACGGTCGCGACGGGCGACGCCGTGTCGGCGTCCTGGTGGTTCAACCTCAACGACGACGCGGCGGCGCCCGGCAACGCGCCCGTCGACGACGTGACGATCACGGTCACCGGCCAGGGAGCCGTCTTCGACTCGATCCCGCCGGTGTGCCTCACCGACGGCGTGGACCCCGCCTCGAGCATCTCCGACGACGGTGCGACGCTCGTGTGCAACGTCGGGACGCAGGACGAGGGCACCGCGTTCGCGCTGACGACCCCGATGCGCGTCACGGCCCAGACGGGCGAGCCGGTGAGCGCCGGCGCGACGGTCGCGGACCAGGAGGCCACGGTCCCGGACCTCGTCGTGCAGAACGCCTTCTTCCAGGACATCCGCTGGGTCCAGGCGACGACGCAGTCCAGCAACACCGCGACGTACCGGGACATGGTGTTCAACTGGACCCTGTTCCACGGTACCCACAGCCCCGCGGGCCCCTCGGAGGTCACGTACGCGCTCACGCTGAGCAACACCCTCGGGGCGACGATGCAGCTCGGTCCCGACGGGTGCCGCGCCTTCACCAGCGGGTCGGCGAGCGGGCACCCGTGGTCCGGCGGCTCGAACGACCCCAGCCAGACGGCACCGTTCGTCGGCACGTGCACGCTGACGCGCAACAGCAGCACGTCGTACTCGCTGACGCTCTCGGGCATCGACTACAGCCACACCCAGGCGCCCACCAAGGACTCCACGGGAGCCAACCTCCCCACGGACCGCGTCGCGGTCGCCTCCGGCCAGGTGCAGATCCGCGTCATGACGGCCTCGACCTCCGGCGGGATCACCCTGACCTCGAACGCCCCGACGTACACCGCCGTGGACGGGCAGACGTACACGGACGACGCGTCCAACAACTCCGTGAACCGGACGTGGACGGCGGGCTACTGGTCGCACGCCTGGACCCCGGCCTACACGGGGCAGAGCGGCAGCTCGTGGTCGGACACGTACCGGGTCGCCGCGGGCACCGAGGTGAGCTCGTTCGCGTCGGTGAACTACCCCAACGTCTCGACCCCCAACGCGACCCAGGGCGGCCTGTGCGTCGTGCTGGACACGCAGAACGTCGAGTTCACGGGGGCCACCACCCGGTTCGACAACAACCGGACCGGTCCGGAGGCGGGACTGCCCCTCGCGTACTACACGGGCACGTCGGCCCTGCTGAACCCCGACAGCGGGTCGTACCAGCCCAACGACTTCACGTGCAACGGCACGACGGGCTGGACCACCACGCGGCCCGCGGACCTGTCGACGATCAAGGCCGTGCGAACCGTCTTCACCCCGACGAACGCGATCAAGGAGCGCCTCGTGGCGCTGCAGGTCACGCAGCGGGTCAAGGAGACGACGCCGGTCGGCCGCGACGTCTGGACGTGGGGCGCGTACATCAACGCCGTGAACGCGTCGAACGTGTGGGTCCACCCGAACCGGTCCTCGGACACGGCGGACATGCCCCTCAACGGCACCGCCACTCCTGGCTCGCGCTACGCGTACGCCGCGGGCGGCCGTGACGTGCTGCGCGTGATCGGCGTGACCCCGGACGTCACGAAGTCCGTCCTGCCGATCACGGTGGACCCGAGCGGTGAGGCGACGTACACCCTGACCTACTCGGCGAACGGCACCGGCGCGGTCGCGCCGACCGTCGACGACTACGTGCTCGTCGACACCCTGCCTGCCGGCGCGACGTACGTGGGCGGTTCCGCGAGCCCCGAACCGGCGGTCACCACGAACGGCAGCGGGCAGCAGGTGCTCACCTGGACGCTGGACGGCGTGGCGACCAACGCCGAGCACTCGCTCTCCTACGTCGTCCGCTTCCCCGACGACCTCCAGGGCGGCGACCGGCTCGTCAACACGGTCAACGCGGCCGTCGAGGGCGTCACCTCGGACGACGCGACCGCGTCCGTCGTCGTGAGCGACTCGGGCCTGACGAAGATCATCAAGACCGCGGACCAGGCGTTCATCCCCAACCTCGCCGGCGACGGCGTGGGCACCGGGTCGTGGACCGTCCTCGTGCGTTCGCAGGACCCGATCGCGCAGTCCTTCGTCGACGTGATCGACATCCTCCCGTACGTGGGTGACGGGCGGGGGACGGCGTTCTCCGGCTCCTACCTGCTGGACGGGCCCGTGACCTCCTCGATCGGCGGGACGGTCTACTACACGACGGCGGACCCGGCGACGCTGACCGACGACCCGGCCGACGCCGCGAACGGCTCGGCGGGAAGCGTCGCGGGCAACACGGTGGGCTGGACGACGGAGTACACCCCGGACGCCACGGCGGTGCGCGTCATCACCGGCACGCTCGCGCCGCGGGGCGAGCTCACGATCTCGGTCCCTGTGGTCACGGACGGCATGGTCGGGGGCGACACGCTCGTGAACCGCTCCCAGGGGCGGGCCGAGAACACGCGGCTGGTCATGCGGACATCGGCGTCGACCTCGATCGCGAACTACTACTCGGCGTCGCTGAAGAAGTACGTGCAGGACGCCGACGGCGAGTGGCGCGACGCGAACGACCCGCTGGACTACCCGCGGTACCGGGTCGGTGACACGGTCCGCTACCGGATCGTGGTGGAGAACACGGGTCAGGGGACGCTGACGAACGTCGCGGTCTCCGACGACCTGCAGCCCGAGCTCGGGTCGTTCACGATCGAGTCGCTCGCCCCGGGCGCGACCGAGAGCCACGAGTTCGAGATCGTCCTGACCGAGCCGGTCGCGGACTCGGTCGTCAACACGGCGTGCGCGGACGCTGACGTGCCCGCGGACTCCGGTGTCGAGCCCACGATCAACTGCGACCCGGCCGGGTTCGTCGTCGTGGGCACGCCGACCCACACCAAGGAGATCGTCTCCGCCACCCCTGTGGGTGAGGGGCAGTGGGAGGTCGTGTACGAGGTCGTCGTGTCGAACACGCAGACCCCCTCGACGACGTACTCCCTGACGGACGCGCTCCACTTCACCGACCAGGCGACGATCGTCTCCGCGACGGTGACGCAGGCGCCCGACGGCGTCGTCCTCGCCGACCCGGCGTGGGACGGGCAGGGCAACACCCTGATCGCGTCCGACGTGCCGCTGGCCGGGAACGACGACGAGGGCTACGCCCCGCACGTCTACCGCGTCACCGTCCTCGCCGACGTGCCGCTGCAGCTCGACGACGCCGGCTCCGGCGCCGACGCCCCGACCGCGTGCCCCGCCGAGGGGTCGGACGCGGACCAGGGGTTCAACAACACCTCCGGGCTGACCGGCCCCGAGGGGGAGACGGAGGAGGACCAGGCGTGCGCGCCGATCCCGTCGATCGACATCGCGAAGACGGTCTCCGCCAGCCCGACGCCGAACGGTGACGGGACGTGGACGGTGACCTACGACGTCGTCGCGACGAACGCGGGCGCTGCCGACGGCACCTACGAGGTGACGGACCGGATGACGGCCGACGGTGACCTCGAGGTCCGCTCGGGCGCCGTCGTCACGGCCCCGGACGGTGTGACGCCGAACGCGGCGTGGACGGGTCTGGGCGCCGAGGGCGCCCCGGAGAACGTCATCGCCTCCGGCGTCGTCCTGCCCGCGGGCGGGACGCACACCTACCAGGTCGAGGTCGTGCTGGGGATCGCCGAGGGCGTCGAGGGTGCGCCGGTGATCACCCCGTGCTCGGCCGAGCCGGGCGCCTCGCCCGGCGGCCTGTCGAACGCGGCCGGGATCGAGCACAACGATCTCACCGACTCCGACGAGGCGTGCGTGACCATCGCGTACATCGTCGTCGACAAGTCGATCAGCGCGGGCCCGACGCCGAACGGTGACGGCACGTGGACGATCGTCTACGACGTCGTGGCCGAGAACGTCGGCGGCGAGTCGGGCGAGTACGACGTGTTCGACCGCCTGCACTACGGCGAGGGCATCGAGATCCTCGACGCCGCGATCACCACGGCTCCGGACGGCGTCGAGACGAACGCGGGCTGGACGGGCCTGGGTGCCGAGGACTCCGCCCCGGAGAACCTCGTGGCGTCCGGCGTCGAGCTGGCCGCGGGTGGGACGCACACCTACCAGGTCGAGGTCACCGTCCAGATGGACGAGGCCACGATCGACCCGGTGAACCTGCAGTGCCCGCCGCCCGGCTCGGGCGAGAACGGTGGCCTGGCCAACTCCACGAGCCTGGACCACAACGGCATCGTGGCCGAGGACGAGGTGTGCGCCTCCCTGCCGCTGATCGAGGTCGACAAGTCGATCTCCGCCGGCCCCACCCCGAACGGTGACGGGACGTGGACCATCACCTACGACCTGGTCGCCACCAACACGGGCCAGGCCGCGGGCGACTACGACGTGGTCGACCGGCTGCACTACGGCGAGGGCATCGTCGTGGAGTCGGCCGCCATCACCTCGGCACCCGACGGTGTCGAGCCCGAGGCGGGCTGGACCGGTCAAGGAGCGGCCGGTTCAGCCGACAACCTGGTCGCCTCGGACGTCACGATCGAGGCCGGCGCGACCCACACCTACCAGGTGCAGGTCGTCGTCTCGCTCGACCGCGAGGTCGTGACGCCGGAGACGCTGCAGTGCCCGGAGCCCGGCTCGGGCGAGAGCGGCGGGCTGGCGAACTCGACCGAGCTCACGCACAACGGTGAGACCCAGGGCGACGACGTGTGCGCCACCCTGCCGCTGATCGACGTCACCAAGACGGTCTCCGCGGGCCCGACGCCGAACGGTGACGGGACGTGGACGGTGACGTACGACGTCGTCGCGACGAACTCCGGTCAGGCCGACGGCGTCTACGACGTCACCGACCGCATGACGGCCGACGGCGACATCACCGTCGTCTCCGGGTCGGTCGTCTCGACGCCGGAGGGTGTCGAGACGAACGCTTCGTGGACCGGGCTCGGCGCCGTCGGCGCGCCGGAGAACGTCATCGCCACGGGCGTGAACCTGCCCGCCGGCGAGTCCCACACGTACCAGGTGCAGGTCGTCATCTCGCTCGCCGAGGGCAGCGAGGGCGCACCGGCAGTCACCGACTGCGCCGCGCCCGGCACGGGAGAGGACGGCGGTCTGTCCAACTCCGCGGGGATCGACCACAACGGGATCCCCGACTCGGACGAGGCGTGCGTGACGATCTCGGCGATCACGGTCGACAAGACCATCTCGGCCGGGCCGACGCCGAACGGCGACGGCACGTGGACGATCGTCTACGACATCGTCGCGGAGAACGTCGGCGGTGCGACGGGCGAGTACGACGTGTTCGACCGCCTGCACTACGGCGAGGGCATCGAGATCCTCGACGCCGCGATCACCACGGCCCCCGACGGCGTGGAGACCAACGCCGACTGGACCGGGCTCGGGGACGAGACCTCCGCCCCGGAGAACCTCGTCGCGTCCGGCGTCGAGCTGGCCGCGGGCGCGGCGCACACCTACCAGGTCGAGGTCACCGTCCAGATGGACGAGGCCACGATCGACCCGGTGAACCTGCAGTGCCCGCCGCCCGGATCGGGCGAGAACGGTGGCCTGGCCAACTCCACCAGCCTGGACCACAACGGCATCGTGACGGAGGACGAGGTGTGCGCCTCGCTGCCGCTGATCGAGTTCGACAAGTCGATCTCGGCAGGCCCGACGGGCAACGGCGACGGGACGTGGACCATCACCTACGACCTGACCGCCACCAACGCCGGTGAGGCTGCTGGCGACTACGACCTGGTCGACCAGCTGCTCTACGGCGAGGGCATCGTCGTGGAGTCCGCCGAGGTCGCCTCGGCGCCGGACGGTGTGGAGCCCAACGCCGGCTGGACCGGTCAGGGCGCGCCGGGCTCGGAGGAGAACGTGGTCGCCACGGGCGTCACGCTCGAAGCCGGCGCGACCCACACCTACCAGGTGCAGGTCGTCGTCTCCCTCGACCAGGCCGTGGTCACGCCGGACACGCTCGCGTGCCCGGCACCCGGCTCCGGCGAGACCGGTGGCCTGGCCAACGCCGGCACGCTGACGCACAACGGCGAGACGCAGGACGACGACGTGTGCGCGACCCTGCCGCTCATCGACATCACCAAGTCCCTCTCGGGTGCGGTGACGCCGGTCGAGGGCGAGGACGGCGTGTACGACGCGGTGTACGAGGTCACGGTCACCAACCGTGGTCCGGGTGTCGGGGAGTACGACCTGGACGACACCCTCGCCCCCGGTGCGGGCGTGACGGTCGTCGGGATCCAGGGCGTCGTCACCGACGCGCCCGAGTCCGTGGGCGTCAACGAGGGCTTCGACGGCCTCGAGGACGTCCGGATCGTGACCGGTCAGCCCATCGCGGGCGCCGACACGAGCCCGGTCGTGCACACCTACACGGTCACCGTGCGGTACGCGGCGGACCTGTCCGACGTCGAGATCCCTGACACGGACGTGTGCTCCACGGACGGCGGCACGGTGCCCGGCGGGCTGAACAACGTCGCGGCCGTGGACTGGAATGCCGTCCCCGGGCAGGACGAGGAGTGCGTGCGCCCCGGGAAGCCGACCCTCGACAAGGCCCTGGTCTCCGCCAGCCCGGTGGGCGAGGGGAAGTGGGAGGTCGTCTACGACCTGACCGTGGGCAACGTCGGCGGGGAGGTCACGACCTACGACCTGGACGACGAGCTGCTGTTCGCCCCGGTCATCACGGTCGACTCCGTCACGGTCACCGGGCCCGAGGGCGTCACCGTCAACGACGGGTTCGACGGCGCCACCGACCAGCGGATCGCGACCGACGTGGCGATCGCGGGCCTGGACGACGACGGGTACGCCCCGCACGTCTACCGGGTCACCGTCGTCGCGAACGTGCCGCTGCACCTCGCCTCCGCCGAGGTGGGCCAGGACGGGACCGGTGCGCCGGCCTGCACCGTGCCCGCCGGGTCGAACACCCTGGAGCAGGGCCTGAACAACGCGGCCACGCTCACGGACGAGACGGGCGGGACGCAGACCGACACGGACTGCGCCCCGGTGCCCTCCATCGACATCACCAAGGTCATGGACGGCGACCCGGTCCGCGGAGAGGACGGCACCTGGACGGTGTCCTACGCGATCACCGTCGCCAACGACGGTGCCGCTGCCGGGGTCTACGACCTCACCGACCGCCTGCGCTACGGCGCCGGCATCGAGGTCGAGTCGGCCACGGTGACGGCCACGCCCGAGGGCGTGACGGCGTCGGGCACGTGGACCGGTCAGGGCGTCGAGGGCGACCCGGCGAACGTCGTGGCCACCGGCGTGGGCCTGGTCGCGGGCGGTACCCACACCTACCGGGTGCAGGTCCTCGCGAACCTCGACCAGGACGCGGCCGACGAGTCGACGTTCGTCTGCCCCGACCCGGGTTCGGGCGAGCCCGGCGGGTTCGCGAACACCGCGGGTATCGGTCACAACGACCTGACCGACACCGCCGAGGCGTGCGACACCCCGGACGAGCCCGGTGATCCCGGAAAGCCCGGCAAGCCTGGTGGGTCGCTGGCCACGACCGGCGCGACTCTGGCGTGGGTCGCGGGCGGGGCAGCGCTGCTGATGCTGATCGGCACGCTCGCCCTGCTCCTCGCCCGCCACCGCCGCACCACCCTCGGCTGAGGTGCGGCCGGTCGCCCCCGGCACGGGGGCGACCGGCCGCTCACCGGCTGACGTCGTGCGACCCACCACGAGACCTCACCACGACAGCGGGTGGCCCTCATCCGATTCCCGAACCGTGATCGCCCCCCCTCGATCACGAACCGGACTCCCCAGATGGTGGCGGCCCGGCACCTGAGCAGAACGGGCGCCGGCCGCCACCACAGGCACCGTCGACACGCACCTCCTGCCTGCGAGGTCACCATGCACCGTGACGTCCACCGCATCATCGTCCCCACCCTGTTCGGCTACGCCACCCTCGTCCGCGCCGGAGACATCCGCCCCCTGGGTCTCGGCGGGACCCCCGACGACGGTGCCCACCTGCTCGGTGGGACCACGCAACGCATCGATACGGTCCTGCCCCCGGACATCACCACCGACGAGCTTCTGGACTTCCACGCCCGGCTCCTGCTATGCCCGGCCCACCGACGCCGACCCCGGACCGCGGCGGTCGCCGTCGGCCGCTGCCGGATGCTGAACCACGCCGTCGACGTGCGTACCACTGCGGCCCTGGCGGTGCACCGGCTGTGCCCGGCACCCGCGCCGCGCGACGTCGTGTTCGCTGCACTGGTGCGCTCCATGCGCCGCGCCGACGACGCCCACCTCACGAAGGAGAAGGAAGCCCTCGCCCGCCAGCTCGTGTGGTGCGCGATCTACGCCGCACGCGACCACCACCTGGCCCAGGTTCTCCACGCCGCGACGGCCCTCCACCACCTGATCCTCGACCAGCGCGCCAGCACGACCGACGCCCTCGACCAGGCCTGACCACCGAGCTGACGGACCCGCCAGGGGCACCGGGTCGGTGACGTCGTGCCGTGCCTCGTATCACAGCACCGCACCGATCCCTCTCTCGACCTGCGACGACTCATCGACCCGTCCACCAGGACACCCCTGGACACTCGTCCGACTGCCTACGGCTCGGAGCACGGTGGGCCAGACACCGCGCCCCACCCACCGGCATCGCCTTGCCTGCAGGTGTGGCGAGCGGTCGTCGTGCGGGCGTAGCCAGGCGCGCACGACCGGGGAACGGGCAGGATCCGTTGTCGCTACGATGGCGATCTTTGGGGGACGGGGCACGTGGGCGAACAGTTCGACCTCAGCGCGTACATCGACTCGCTCGGCCCCATGACGGCCGAACAACGGGCCGTCGTCGACGACGCGATGACCTTGGTCGCCCGACAAGGCGGCAGCACCGCGTTCCTCCGCGACGCAGCCCTCTACCTGACCACCCTCGTCCTCGTCGGCGACGTCGCCACCTTCGACGACGAGGACACCTGGCACCTCATCGACACCCTGCGCCACAAGCACCACGGCGATGGCCCCGGCCCCACGAGCTGACGATCCTGTGCGGCGTCGTCGCAGCCCGCGAGCCGTCTGCTGTGGGCATCACGATGGAGGCGACGCCCGTGCCGGCGTCGTTGCGAGGTGGGTCAGGCGGTCGCGGCCTGGACGGGCGTGACGCCGAGCTCGTCGAGCAGGGTGAGCACGTGGGTGCGGATCTCGTCGCGGATCGGGCGGACCGACTCGATACCCTGCCCGGCCGGGTCTTCCAGGGCCCAGTCCTCGTACCGCTTGCCGGGGAAGATCGGGCACGCGTCGCCGCAGCCCATGGTGATCACGACGTCGGACGCCTGCACGGCGTCGGTCGTGAGGACCTTGGGCTGCTCGGCACGGATGTCGATGCCCTCCTCGAGCATGGCCTCGACCGCGACGGGGTTGATCTGGTCGGCCGGGGCGGACCCGGCCGACCGGACCTCGACGGCCCCGCCGGACAGCGCGCGCAGGTACCCGGCGGCCATCTGGGAGCGGCCGGCGTTGTGGACGCAGACGAACAGGGCGGAAGGCTTCACGGTCTCGGTCATGGTGGTCTCCGATGGTTCAGGGGGTGGGCAGGTCGAGGTCGGGCAGGAGGTCGGTGAGCAGGGCGCGCACGCGGGTGTCGAGCTCGGCGCGGATCGCGGCGACCCCGGCAGCGGAGGCGAGGGCGGGGTCGCCCACGAGCCAGTCCTCGTACCGGGTACCGGGCAGGACCGGGCACACGTCGCCGCAGCCCATGGTGACCACGACGTCGGCGGCGCGGACCGCGTCGTCGGTCAGCGGCTTGGGGTAGGCCTCACCCTCGGTGGTGCCGAGCGCGGCGAGCTCGGGTCGCACCGCGGGGTGCACGTCCGCGGCCGGGGTGGACCCGGCCGAGCGCACCACGACCTGGTCGCCGGCGTAGCGACGCACCAGCGCGGCGGCGAGCTGGGAACGGCCCGCGTTGGCGACGCACACGAAGAGCACCTGCGGGCGCGCCCCGGCCTCGCGGGTGAGGTCGGCCAGGCGCTGGCGGGCGAACCGTTCGGTGAGGGTGAGCAGGTGCGCGGACACCGTGGCCGAGCGGGCCAGCGCGGTGTAGGACTCGCGCACGGTGCCCAGCACCACGTCGGCCCCGAGCTCGGGGTGGCGGGCGGCGAGGTCGGTCGCGAGGTGGTCGAGCGCGGCGTCGACGTCCTCCAGGCCGGTGAGCTCGTGCGAGCCGACCAGCGCCTCGATCGCGGCCGGGGCGAACGACTCCAGCAGGGTGGACACCGCGGCCTTGTACCCGGGGGTGATGCGGTACCAGACCCAGGTGCCGCGCCGCTCGGAGGTGAGCACCCCGACGTCGCGCAGCACCTTCAGGTGGTGGGACACGGTGGGCTGGGACACGTCGGTGAGCGCCGCGAGGTCGCACACGCACGCCTCCCCGGCGGGAGAGGTCGCGATGAACGACAGCATCCGCAACCGCAGCGGCTCGGCGAGGGCCTTGAGCGTGACTGCGACCGCGCCGGCGGCCTCGGTCCCGATCGCGTGGGCCTCGATCTGCGGCGTGCAGTCGGGGTCACGGACGGTCAGCGGAAGGCTCTGGGTGGTCATGACCTCACCTCTTCCAGCTCTCGTGCGGGGGTTGCGGGGGCGTAGGGGTCGACGGCGAACCAGCGGCGTGCGACCCACAGCGAGACGTAGACCAGGCCCACCAGGACGGGGACCTCGATGAGCGGGCCCACGACGCCGGCCAGGGCCTGGCCCGAGGTCGCGCCGAACGTGGCGATCGCGACGGCGATCGCGAGCTCGAAGTTGTTGCCCGCGGCGGTGAACGCGAGCGTCGTGGATCGTGCGTAGCCGAGCGCGAGCATCTTGCCCACGACGATGCCGATGCCCCACATGGCGGCGAAGTAGACCAGCAGCGGCAGCGCGATCCGTACGACGTCGAGGGGGTTGGACGTGACGGCCTCGCCCTGCAGGGCGAACAGCAGCACGATCGTGAACAGCAGCCCGTACAGCGCCCACGGCCCGACGGCGGGCAGGAACCGGTCCTCGTACCAGGCCCGGCCCTTGGCGCGTTCCCCGACCAGTCGTGAGGCGAGACCGGCGGCCAGCGGCACGCCGAGGAAGACGAGGACGTTGAGCGCGATCTGCCCGACCGACACGTCCAGGCCCTGGGTGTCCAGGCCGAGCCAGCCGGGCAGCACCGTGAGGTAGAAGTACCCGAGCAGGGAGAACGCGACGACCTGGAACACGGAGTTGATCGCGACCAGCACCGCCGCGGCCTCCCGGTCTCCGCACGCGAGGTCGTTCCAGATCACGACCATGGCGATGCACCGGGCCAGGCCGACGACGATCAGCCCGGTGCGGTACTCGGGCAGGTCCGGCAGGAAGATCCACGCCAGGGCGAACATCAGCGCCGGCCCGACCAGCCAGTTCAGCACCAGCGAGGACACCAGGAGCCGCTTGTCGCCGGTGACGGCACCGACGCGGTCGTAGCGCACCTTCGCGAGCACCGGGTACATCATCACCAGCAGGCCGAGCGCGATCGGGACCGAGATCCCACCGACCTCCATCGCCGTGAGCACGTCCGACAGCGCCGGGACGAACCGGCCCAGCACCAGGCCGGCGACCATCGCCAGCCCGATCCACACCGGCAGCCACCGGTCCAGGGTCGACAGGCGCCCACGCGTGGCCGTGGTGGGGTCGCTCACGCCAGAACCTCCTCGATCTCGGCGACCAGCGCCTGCTTCGGGCGAGCGCCCACGACCGACTTCACCAGCCGCCCGCCGGAGTAGAAGTTCAGCGTCGGGATCGACACGACCCCGGCCGCAGCGACGGTCCTCGGGTTGGCGTCGGCGTCGAGCTTCGCAACCGTGATCTTGCCCGCGTACTGCTCGGCGAGCTCGTCGAGGATCGGCGCGACCTGGCGGCACGGGCCGCACCAGGTGGCCCAGATGTCCACCAGGACGGGGACCTCGGCGGCCAGGACGACCTCGTCGAAGGTGTCGTCGGTGACGGTCACGGTGCTCATCGGACCTCCTCCAGTGCGAGCGGCAGCC
>NZ_BJNZ01000033.1 GCF_006539945.1 Cellulosimicrobium cellulans
GGCGGGCTCGCCACGCAGGTGCGCGGCGTCCGCGTCGTCGGGGCGGACGGCGAGGTGCGCGAGGCGGTCGGCCGCGCAGGACCGCGACCTGTTCGAGCTGAGCCGCCTGGGGCTCGGTGTCACGGGCATCCTGTCGGCGGTCACGCTCGAGGTGGTGCCGGCGTTCCTGCTCCGCGCACAGGAGGAGCCCTGGCCGCTGGACCGCGTGCTGGAGGGACTCGGCGCGCCGGACGACGCCGACGGGCTCGTCGGGGGCAACGACCACTTCGAGTTCTACTGGTTCCCCCACACGCGCCGGGCCCTGACCAAGCGCAACAACCGGCTCGCGCCCGACGAGGAGGCGGCGGAGCTCGAGCGCCTGCGGACCACCGGGCCCGGGCCGGTCGCGCGGGCGCGCACCTGGGTCGACGAGGAGCTGCTGTCCAACGGCGCGTTCGAGCTCGTCAACCGGCTCGCGACCGCGGTCCCGCGCGTGACCCCGCGGCTCAACGCCGTCTCGGCCCGTGCGCTCGCGCCGCGGACCTACGTCGCGCCGTCGCACCAGGTCTTCGTCACGTCGCGCCGCGTCCGGTTCCGCGAGATGGAGTACGCCGTGCCGCGCGAGCGCCTGGTGGACGTGCTCGCGAGCATCGACGACTGGCTGAACCGGTCCGGCGAGCACGTGCCCTTCCCGGTCGAGGTCCGGTTCGCGGCGCCCGACGACGTCTGGCTCTCCACGGCGCACGGGCGCGAGACCGCGTACGTCGCGGTCCACCAGTACGCGCGCCTGCCGCACGAGCGGTACTTCGACGCCGTCGAGCGCATCGTCGCCGAGGTCGGCGGGCGCCCTCACTGGGGCAAGCTCCACGGGCTGGGCGCCGACCGGTTCCGCGAGCTCTACCCCCGGTTCGACGACGCGGTGGCGGTCCGCGACGCGGCGGACCCCGCCGGGGTGTTCGCGAACGCTTACACGGACCGGGTGCTCGGGCGTGCGCCGGGAGCGTCCGCGCGCGCCTGACGGCCGCTCCCACGGCCCCCGGGACCGCGGGTCAGGCGACGGGCTCCGGTCCGTCCGCGCGCACGGGCGAGCCGTCGGGACGGACCATGAGCGACAGCACGTATTCGGCCAGCGCGTGGAAGCTGCGGACCGCGGTCTCGTCGTCCTGCTCGACGAGCCACGCGATCTCGATGCCGTCGATGTACCCGGCGACGATGCGCGAGAGGAAGCCCATGTCCATCGAGTAGCTGACGTTCCCGCGCTCGGCGACGTTCTCGAGGAAGCCGCGGGTCATCGCCCACGTCTGCTCCAGGTGCGTGTGCGCGACGGACCGCAGCGCGCGGCTGCGCACGCCCGCCGTCGCGAACTCGAACGTGAGGAGGCGCATGTGCCGGCGCGGGGTGAGCCCGCTCCAGAGCCCGTCGGCCGCCGCGTGCGCGAGCTGGACGACGTCGCCGTCGACGTCGAGGGCGGCGCGCACCGGCTCGGACGCGACGAGCGCGAGGCTGTTGCCCATCGCCTGGAGGAGCTCGTCCTTGTCCTCGAAGCAGTAGTGCACGACTCCGAGCGACACGCCGGCCTCGGCCGCGACGCCGCGGATCGTGACGGCCTCGACGCCCTCGCGGACGGCGATGGTCATCGCCGCGTCGACGAGCTGGGCTCGGCGTTCTTCGACGGACATTCGGTTCATGTGCGATTCATCCCATGTGTCGTTCTTGGGAAAGTCAAACACATCGATGCGCTCTCGGCGATCGTAGTGCCTGCTCGTGGGCCTGGCACCCGGGACGCCGGGAGGCGAGAATGGCGAGCCGAACCCGCTGCACCCGTCACGCCCCTGCCCCCCGACGAAGGACGACCGTGCCCCGACCGCGCCCCCCTCGCACCCTCCGGACCCTCGCGACCCTCGCGACCGCGGCGCTCGCCCTCACGGGCTGCGGCGGTCCCGCGGATGCCGGGGCGGACGACGCGCCGGTCACGTACGACGTCCCCGAGGTCCCCGTCCGGGTCACCGCTCCCCCGGGCTGGGAGCGCGTCACCCGCGACGGGGCCTTCGTGCTGCGTGCACCGAGCGGGTCGGGGTCGGCGGACTTCCGGGCGAACGTCGTCGTGACGGGCACGCGGTCCGCGGCCACTCTCGAGCAGGCCGGCGCACGGACCGCCACGTCCGTCGACGCGATCCCCGGCTGGATCCTGGACGCCGACGGTCAGGGCACCACCACCCTCGGCGAGCTCCCCGCCTTCCGGGTCGCGGGCACGTACGAGACGGCCGGGACGGTCGTCGTCCAGGAGATCCTGGCGGTCCGGACCGGCGACGCGCCGGACGACTGGGTCGTCGACCTCACGGCCTCGTACGCCGACGGTGACGCCGACGCCGCCGCGCAGACGCGCGCGATCCTCGAGAGCGTGCAGCTCGCCCCCACGGGCTGAGCTCACGCGGTCGGCGTCCCGACCGCGACGACGAGAGCCGTCGCGACGGCCGCGACGCCCTCCCCACGGCCCGTGAGGCCGAGCCCGTCGGTCGTCGTGGCCGTGAGCGTCACCGGGGCCCCCGCGGCGGCCCCGAGGGCCGCCTCGGCCTCCGCACGCCGGGGTCCGAGGCGCGGACGGTTGCCGATGACCTGGACGGCCACGTTCCCGATCTCGAACCCCGCCGCGCGCACCCGGCGGGCCGCCTCGGCGAGCAGTCGCGACCCGCTCGCCCCGGCCCACTCGGGCGCGCTCGTGCCGAAGTTCGACCCCAGGTCTCCGAGGCCCGTCGCCGAGAACAGCGCGTCGGCGGCGGCGTGCGCCGCGACGTCCGCGTCCGAGTGCCCGGCGAGGCCACGCTCGCCCGGCCAGAGCAGCCCGCCGAGCCACAGCTCCCGCTCCTCGCCCTCGGGGGCGAACGCGTGCACGTCGACGCCGACGCCGGTGCGCGGCAACGGGGGCACGGCGGCGCGCGGCGGCGCACCCTCGGGGTGCTCGGCGGGCGTCGTCATCGTTCCTCCCGGAGGATCAGCGCGGCGACGCGCAGGTCGTGGGCGGTGGTGATCTTGGCCGCCGCGGCGTCCCCGGGCACGACGTGGACGGGGAGCCCGAGCGCCTCGACGAGTCCGGCGTCGTCGGTCGCGGCGGACCGCTCGTCGTCCGCCCGGTGGGCTGCCGACTCGTGCGCCCGGACGAGGAGCGCCCGGTCGAACCCCTGCGGGGTCTGCACGGCGCGCAGCGCCGCCCGGTCCACGGTCTCGGCCACGGGTTCCGCGCCCGACGGGTCGCCCTCCCGCGCGGGCGTCACGCGCTTGATCGTGTCCGTGACCGGCAGCCCGGGCACGACCGCGGCGTGACCCGCACGCACGGCCTCGACGACGCGGCGGACCAGCGCGGGCGGCGCGAGCGGCCGCGCCGCGTCGTGGACGAGCACGACGTCGACCGCCGGCTGCGCGAGGGCCGAGGGCCCCGCGGTCGCGGCGACGAGCGTGTCGGCGTCCAGCCCCGCGCTCAGGCCCGCGGCGACGGAGGCCTGGCGGGTGCCCGCGCCCTCGACGACCCGCACCGGCCGGTCGACCACCGGGTCGTCCTGGAGCAGCGCCGCGACGTGCTCCCGCAGGCCGGGCGGTGCCGTGACGACGATCGTGTCGACCGCACCGGACGCGCACAGCCGCCGCGCGGCGTGCACGACCAGCGGCAGGCCGTCGAGCTCGACGAGGGCCTTGGGCAGGTCGAGCCCGAGACGGGTCCCGGAGCCCGCGGCGGTGAGGACGGCAAGAGTCGGCACGGGCACACGCTACCCGGGCACGACGACGGGGAGGGCGCCGTCCGCACGGACGGCGCCCTCCCCGGTGGTCTGTCGCTCGGGCCGAGGCCCGGGACGTCAGGAGGCCAGCACCTCGTCGAGGATGGCCTCGGCCTTCTCCTCCTCGGTGTGCTCGGCCAGCGCGAGCTCCGAGACGAGGATCTGCCGGGCCTTCGAGAGCATGCGCTTCTCGCCGGCAGAGAGGCCACGGTCGGCGTCCCGGCGCGACAGGTCGCGCACGACCTCCGCGACCTTGATCACGTCGCCCGACGCCAGCTTCTCGAGGTTCGCCTTGTACCGACGCGACCAGTTGGTCGGCTCCTCGGTGTAGGGTGCACGAAGCACCTCGAAAACGCGGTCGAGACCCTCCTGACCGACGACGTCACGCACGCCGACGAGGTCGACGTTCTCGGCTGGGACTTCGATGGTCAGGTCGCCCTGCGCGACCTTGAGCTTGAGGTAGATCTTGTCCTCTCCGCGGATGGTGCGCGTCTTGATCTCCTCGATCAGTGCGGCTCCGTGGTGCGGGTAGACAACGGTCTCGCCTACTGTGAACGTCATCTGCAGATGTCCCCTTTCGCGGTGGTCCACCTTACCACGCGGAAGGGCGGAAATCCGAGCCCCTGAGCCCCTTGACAAGCCGGACCGGACGACGTTTTCCCAGGTCAGCGCCGTGTCAGCGCGCCTCACGAACCTCGCGGGGAGGGCCACAGGGCCGTGCGGCCGGCCGCCGAGCGCTCCCGACGCCCGCACGACGCCGCGTGACACCGCTCACGCCCGCCCCCCGCAGCGCCGGTTCCGGCCGCCCCACCTCGCCCGACGCACTAGGCTGGGCGCGGAATCCAGTCCCCCTCTCGCAGCCCTGGAGTGCACGTGACCCGCATCCCGACCCCCCGAGCAGCGACCCGTGCGGCGTCCCGAGCGACCGGCCGCGCGCGCTACTGGGCAGTCCCGCTCGTGGTCGCGAGCGTGGCCGTCGCGGCTGCCTGCTCCCCCATCGAGACGAACCGCCCCTACTCGCCGTCGGACGGCCTGCGCGTCAACCTCACCGACGACCTGCGCGGCCTCAACCTCCTCGTCGTGAGCGCGGCCGAGGGCGACGCCGGTGCGCTCGTCGGAGCCTTCGCGAACGACTCGACCGAGGACGTGGAGTTCGACGTGACGCCCGAGGGCGGCGACCCCGTGACCATCCCCGTCGCCGCCGGCGAGACCGTCTACCTCGGCACCGAGGACGGGTTCGACGCGCAGATCGGCCGCGTCGACGCGGCGCCGGGCGGCATGCTGCCCGTGACGGTCAGCGTGACCTCGGGAGAAGAGCAGGCCCTGTCGCTCCCCGTCCTCGACGGCACCCTTGAGGAGTACGCGCACCTGCTGCCGTGACGTGCAGGCCGGGCCGGGAAATGGGCTCGGTCCGTGTCACCGGCTCCCGCTAGCCTTCGCGTGCCCGCCCTGACCGTCGTGGTCGGGGCACCTCCACGAAGGAACCCAGGTGACCCTGTCCCGTACCACCCGTCGGCCGCTCCTCCTCGTCGTGAGTGCCGTCGCCCTCGCCCTGACCGCGTCGGGCTGCGGCGCGATCCTCGACGAGATCTCCGGGCCGTCCGAGGCCCAGCGCGACGAGCCCGGTGGCGAGGTGACCGAGGCGTCGGACGCCGACGTCTTCTCCGTCCAGGTGGGCGACTGCATCGTGTCCTCGCGGCTCGACGACGCGGCCGAGGTCGAGTCGGTCCCTGTCGTCCCGTGCGCCGAGCCGCACGACCTCGAGATCTACGCCGAGTCCGAGCTCCCCGAGGGCGACTACCCCGGCGAGGAGGCCATCACGGCGAGCGCCGAGGAGTTCTGCGCCGGGGAGTTCGAGCCGTTCGTCGGCCTGCCGTACGAGGAGTCGGCGCACGAGTACTGGTACTTCACGCCTCTCGAGGACGGGTGGAACACGCAAGGCGACCGCGTCGTCCAGTGCGTCCTCGACACCAACGGCACCGACGTGACGGGGTCGCTCCAGGGCTCGGCGACCTGACCTCGCGCACCGCGCACGACGGCGCCCCTCCCCGCGTGGGGAGGGGCGCCGTCGTCGATTCGCCCGGCCCGCCAGGGCGCCAGGGATCAGGTCACCCGAAGCGTCCGGAGATGTAGTCCTCCGTGGCCTGCTGGGTGGGCGAGGAGAACATCGTCGCGGTGTCGTCCATCTCGATGAGGCGACCCGGCTTGCCGGTGCCCGCGATGTTGAAGAACGCGGTCCGGTCGCTCACGCGCGCCGCCTGCTGCATGTTGTGCGTGACGATGACGATCGTGTACTCGTCCTTGAGCTCCGCGATGAGGTCCTCGATCGCGAGCGTCGAGATCGGGTCGAGCGCCGAGCAGGGCTCGTCCATGAGGAGCACCTGCGGCTTGACCGCGATGGCGCGCGCGATGCACAGGCGCTGCTGCTGCCCGCCGGACAGGCCCGAGCCCGGGCGGTCGAGGCGGTCCTTCACCTCGTTCCACAGGTTCGCGCCGCGCAGCGAGGTCTCGACGAGCTCCTCCGCCGCGGACTTCGAGATCCGCTTGTTGTTGAGCTTCACCCCGGCGAGGACGTTCTCCTTGATGGACATCGTCGGGAACGGGTTGGGCCGCTGGAAGACCATGCCGACCTGACGACGGACGGCGACCGGGTCGACGTCGTCCCCGTACAGGTCGACGCCCTCCATCGCGACCGTCCCCTCGACGCGCGCGCCGGGGATGACCTCGTGCATGCGGTTGAGGGTCCGCAGGAACGTCGACTTGCCGCAGCCGGACGGGCCGATGAAGGCCGTCACGGACTGGGGGTCGATCGTCATGCCGACGTCCTGCACGGCGAGGAAGTCGCCGTAGTAGATGTTGAGGTCCTTGACGTCGATGCGCTGTGCCATCGGAGCTGTCCTGTTCTAGCGGAGGGTCTTGGGGGCGAACCAGCGGGTGACGAGTCGCCCGACGAGGTTGAGCAGCATGACGATGAGGATCAGCGTCAGGGCGGCCGCCCAGGCCCGGTCGTAGTTGATGTCGGGGATGCACACGACGTCGGTGACGTTGCTGCAGGGCACCAGGCCCTGGCTGTACTGCCGGTACACGTACACGGGCAGCGTCATCATGCGGCCCTCGAAGAGGTTGCCGTTGATGGAGTCGACGACGCCGACGGTGATGAGGAGCGGCGCGGTCTCGCCGATGACGCGTGCCACGGCGAGCATGACGCCCGTCGTGATGCCCGCGATCGACGTGCGCAGCACGACCCGCACGACGGTGAGCCACTTGGGCACGCCGAGCGCGTACGCCGCCTCGCGCAGCTCGTTGGGCACGAGGCGGAGCATCTCCTCGCACGAGCGGACGACGACGGGGATCATGAGGACGGACAGCGCGACCGAGCCGACGATGCCCATGCGCACACCCGGCCCGAAGATCACCGCGAAGAGCGCGTACGCGAAGAGGCCGGCGACGATCGACGGGATGCCCGTCATCACGTCGACGAAGAACGTCACCGCGCGCGCCAGGGGACCGCGCCCGTACTCGACGAGGTAGATCGCGGCGAGCAGGCCGATCGGGACCGAGATCACCGCGGCGCCCAGCGTGATGAGCAGCGTGCCGAGGATCGCGTGGTAGATGCCGCCCGCGTCCATGCCGCCGAACACCCCGCGCATGGAGTGCGTGAGGAAGTAGACGTCGAACCGCTCCATGCCGTGCACGACGACGGTCCACGCGACCGAGACGAGCGGCACCATCGCGAGGGCGAACGCGCCCCACATGAGGACCGTCATGGTGCGGTCCTTGCGGCGGCGGCCGGCGTCCGCGCCGCGCAGGAGCGCGCGGACGGACGCGGTGCGCTCCGGGTCGGGCGCGGAGGCCCCGCGCGCGGGGCTGGTGCTGAGGGCGCTCATCAGTTGGCTCCCGAGAAGTCCTTGCGCCGCGCGACGATCGCGCGGGCGCCCATGTTGACGAGCAGGGTGATGAGGAACAGCGCGAGGCCGGTCGCGATGAGCGCGCTCACCCCGAGCGGGTTGGCCTCGGGGAAGTCGGCCGCGATGTTCGCGGCGATCGTCTGCTGCTGCCCGGCCTGCAGGATCTTGAACGAGTAGAGGAGCCCGGGCGAGAGGATCATGAGCACGGCCATCGTCTCGCCGAGCGCACGGCCGAGGCCGAGCATCGCGGCCGAGATGACGCCCGAGCGCCCGAACGGGACGACCGCCGTGCGGATCATCTCCCAGCGTGTCGCGCCGAGCGCGAGCGCCGCCTCCTCGTGGAGCTTCGGCGTCTGGAGGAACACCTCGCGGCTCACGGCGGTGATGATCGGCAGGATCATCACCGCGAGCACGAGCGCGACGGTGAGCAGGACGCGGCCGGTCGGCGAGGCCGGGCCGGCGAAGAGCGGGAACCAGCCGAACGTGTCGGCGAGCCACGACCACACCGGGACGACGATCGGCGGGAGCACGAGCGAGCCCCACAGGCCGTAGACGACGCTGGGGATCGCCGCGAGCAGGTCGACGACGTACCCGAGGGTCGACGCGAGCCGGCGCGGCGCGTAGTGCGAGATGAAGAGGGCGATCCCCATGGCGACCGGTGTCGCGAGCAGGAGCGAGAGCGCTGCCGCGAGGAGCGTGCCGAAGATCAGCGGCCCCACGAAGGACACGAGCGACGCGCCCTCCGGGAACCAGGACACCTCCTCGGAGAGCGCGTCCCCGCCCGCGGTGAGCGCGGGCCACGCGCGGATCACGAGGAAGATCGCGACCGCGGCGAGGACGGCGAGGATGAGCCCCCCGGCGCCGGTCGCCGTCCAGCGGAACGCACGGTTCACGCCGCGGTCGGAGTTCCGCGCACGACGGCGCGGGGCGCCCGGGCGCGACGCGCCGGACGGGCCGCCCGGCGCGGGGCCCGGCGTCGTGGGTGGGGCTGTGGTGGTCACTCGTGCTCCCGGTGCATGCGGTCCTGCTGCGTGAGGTCTGGTTCGCGGACGATCTCGCGGATCAGGGGCGACGGGGCCCGCAGGCCCCGCCGCCCCCCTGGTCCGAGATCGTCAGCCGGCGGCGCCGACCGTGATGGACTCGATCGCCGCGTGGACGTCCGTGCGCAGGTCCTCCGAGATCGGCGCGTTGCCCGCGGCCGACGCGGAGGCCGACTGGCCCTCCTCGCTCGAGATGTACGTGAGGAACGCCTTGACGAGGTTGCCCGCCGCCTCGTCCTCGTAGCTGGTGCACGCGATCGCGTACGAGACGAGCACCAGCGGGTAGGCGCCGGCCTCGGTCGTCGTGCGGTCCAGCTCGACCGCGATGTCGTGCTCGCCACGGCCCTCGACGCGCGGCGACGCGTCGACGACCTTCGCGGCGGCCTCGGGCGAGTACGCGACCCACTCCTCGCCGACCTTGATGCTCGCGGTGCCGAGGTCGCCGGCCTTCGAGGCGTCCGCGTAGCCGATCGTGCCCTCGCCGCCCTGGACCGTCTGCACGACGCCGGAGGTGCCCTGCGCGGACTCCCCGCCCTGTGTCGGCCAGTCGCCGCTCGGCTCGTGGCCCCACGCGTCGCCGGCGGTCGCGGCGAGGTACTCGGTGAAGTTCTCGGTCGTGCCCGACTCGTCGGAGCGGTGGACCGGCGTGATCGCGAGGTCCGGGAGCGTCGCGTCGGGGTTGTCGGCGGCGATCTCCGGCGCGTTCCACTGCGTGATGGTGCCGTTGAAGATGCCCGCGATCGTGGCCGGCGCGAGGTTGAGCTCCGCGACGTCCGGCAGGTTGTAGATGATGGCGATCGGGCTGACGTAGACGGGGAGGTCGATCGCGCCGTCGGGGCCGCACACGGCCTGCGACTGCGTGATCTCCTCCTCCTTGAGCACCGCGTCCGAGCCGGCGAACGCGACGCCGCCCTCGAGGAACTGGGTGCGACCGCCACCGGAGCCGACGGGGTCGTAGTTCACGGTGACGTCGGGGTTCGCGCTCTGGAACCCGGCACGCCACGCCTCCATGGCGGACTCCTGCGAGCTCGCGCCCGCACCGTTGAGCTCACCGCTGAGGTCGCTCGCGGTCTCGGACGAGCCCTCGGAGGAACCGTCGGTGGCGCCGTCGGCGCTGCCGACGGGGTCGTCCGACCCGCAGGCGGCGAGGGTCAGCGCGAGCGCACCGATCGCGACGGCGGATCCAGCACGGGAGAATCGGCTGAGCTTCACTCTTCGTTCCATCCTGTTCAAGCGTCTCGTGGCACCAGCGAGCGCCGGTGACGATCCCGACGCTAGGAGCGCCGGGTGACGCGTTCCCCGAGAGCGGGTGAACGAGGGATGAACAGTGCACAGACCTTCCGTGCCACGCTCCCGGCCGGTTCGGCGGGCTTGGCCGGGGCTCCGACGCCGCACGACGACGGCCCCGGAGCGTCCGGGAGGGGACGCGCCGGGGCCGTCGTGCGCAGTGCCGGGGGGTCAGGCCTGGGCGACCCCGTCCGCGATCTTGTAGCCCAGGCCGCGTACCGTGAGCAGGTAGCGGGGGCTCGCGGGCTCCGGCTCGATCTTCGACCGGATGCGCTTGACGTGGACGTCGAGCGTCTTCGTGTCGCCCACGTAGTCCGTGCCCCAGACCCGGTCGATGAGCTGCCCGCGCGTGAGCACGCGCCCCGCGTTGCGCAGGAGCAGCTCGAGGAGCTCGAACTCCTTGAGGGGGAACGGCACGACCTGGCCGTCGACGCTCACCGTGTGCCGCTCGACGTCCATGCGGACCGGACCGACCTCCAGCGCGCTCTCCGCGACGATCTCGCCCCCGCTCTCCCCGCCCTTGCGGCGCAGCACGGCGCGCACGCGCGCGAGCAGCTCGCGGAACGAGTACGGCTTCGTCACGTAGTCGTCGGCACCCAGCTCGAGGCCCACGACCTTGTCGATCTCCGAGTCCTTCGCCGTGAGCATGATGACCGGCACGTCACCGCGCTGCCGCAGCTCGCGGCACACCTCGGTGCCGCTCAGCCCGGGGAGCATGAGGTCGAGCAGGACCAGGTCCGCCCCGTCCGCGTCGAACCGCTCCAGCGCCTCGGTGCCCGTCGCCGCCTCGACGACGTCGAAGCCCTCGCGTCGCAGCTGGTACGTCAACGGGTCGCGGTACGACTCCTCGTCCTCCACCACCAGGATGCGCGTCACGCGCCTACCTCCTTGTTCTGAACGTCGTCGGGTGCGGGGGTCTCCACGGCCCGCCGCACGTCGTGCTGCACGGGCGCGGGGTCCGCCCCGGCCGTGCCCTCGTCCTGCACCGCGCCGGGGGTCGTGCCCGACGGCGCGTCGTGCGGCTGCCCGGTCGGGACGTCCGCCGCGGGGATCCGGAGCGTGAAGGTCGACCCGCGCCCCGGCTCGGACCACATCGTGACCTCGCCACCGTGGTCGGCGGCGACGTGCTTGACGATGCTGAGGCCGAGGCCCGTCCCGCCGGTGTCGCGCGAGCGCGCGGGGTCCACCCGGTAGAAGCGCTCGAACACGCGGGCCTGCTCGTCGGCCGAGATGCCGATGCCCTGGTCCACGACGGCGATCTCGACCAGGTCGTCCGCGAGCGAGACGCCGACGCCCACGCGCGTGTTCTCGCCCGAGTAGGCGACCGCGTTGTCGAGCAGGTTGCGCACCGCGGTCACGAGCAGGTTGTGGTCGCCGTACACGGCGGCGTCGAGCTCTCCCCCGGTCGTGAGCGTGATGCCCTTGCCCTGCGCGGTCGTGCGCGCGCGGTCCACCGCCTCCTCGATCACGCCCCGCACCGGCACCACCGTGACCTCCTGGAGCGCGCCCGCGACCTGGAGCCGCGAGAGCTCGATGATCTCCTGCACGAGCGCGGAGAGGCGCGTCGCCTCCGACTGCATGCGCGCGGAGAACCGCCGCACCGCCACCGGGTCGTCGGCGGCGTCCTGCACCGTCTCGGCGAGCAGCGCGAGCGCCCCGACCGGCGTCTTCAGCTCGTGGGACACGTTCACGACGAAGTCGCGGCGGATCGCCTCGACGCGCCGCGCCTCCGTGCGGTCCTCCGCGAGGACGAGCATGTGCTGCGGGCCCACCTGCGCGACGCGGACCTGGAGCATGACCGTGCCCCGGCCGACCGGACCGCGCGGGAGCTCGAGCTCCTCGTCGCGGATCACGCCGTCCCGACGCACGTCGTCGATCATGTCCCGGATCGCCGCGTGCGCGATCGCGTCGCCCCGCACCACGCCCAGCGCGTACGCCGGCGGGCTGGCCCGCACCACCTCGCCCTCCTCGTCCAGGACGACGGCGGCGGACCGCAGCACGGCCAGCACCCGGACGAGACCCTCGTCGAGCTCGGGCGCCGGCTCCGCCCGCGCGGCACGCTGCTGGCGCTCGCTCACGCGGAACGCGATGGCCGCGATCACGCCGACCACGACGCCCACGACACCGGCGAGGAGCACGGTCGCGCCCTCGAACAGACTCTCGGCTTGCACACGTCCAGCGTACGGTCGCACACGGACCCCACCGGCCGAACAGGCGCTCGCACGGGCGCGAGCCGCCAAGAGTTCACCTGGCGGCGCCCTGGAGTTCACCGCCCGGTCGACCGCGCCTGCGAGCGTGACAGGAGCCGACGGCGTGCCCGGGCGCCGCCCGGCGCGCAGGGGTGCACGCCGTCACGGACCGGACCGACCGGTCACGACGAGAGGGAAGCGATGCGGGAGATCTTCGAGGCCGAGCTGAAGCAGGTCGGCGACGACCTGGCCGAGATGAGCCGGCTGGTGGAGTCCGCTGTGAACCGCGCCGG
The DNA here is from genome assembly GCF_006539945.1 of Cellulosimicrobium cellulans. Classification (GTDB taxonomy): domain Bacteria; phylum Actinomycetota; class Actinomycetes; order Actinomycetales; family Cellulomonadaceae; genus Cellulosimicrobium; species Cellulosimicrobium cellulans. The sequence goes on from NZ_BJNZ01000033.1 coordinate 12,467, forward strand.
GCAGGCGCTCCTCACGGCGGACCTGCAGCTCGCGCAGTCGGTCATCGGCGACGATCACACGATCGACGCCCTCGAGCGCGAGCTCGACGAGCGGTGCGTGCTCCTCCTCGCGCAGCAGCAGCCCGTCGCCACCGACCTGCGGGTCGTGGTCAGCGCGCTGCGCATGAGCGCCACGCTGGAGCGCATGGGCGACCTCGCCCGCCACATCGCGCAGGTCGCGCGCGGCCGCTACCCGGCGCGCGCCATCGAGCCGTCGCTCCACCGGACGTTCGAGCAGATGCACGACGCCGCCGTGCGCGTCGCCCGCCGGACGACGACGCTCCTCACGACGCGCGACCTCACCGTCGCCGCGAACATCGAGCGCGACGACGACCTGCTCGACAAGCTCCACCAGGACACCTTCACCGCGCTGCTCGACGGCACGTGGACCGGCACCCCGCAGGAGACGGTCGACGTCACGCTCGTGGGCCGCTACTACGAGCGCTTCGGCGACCACGGCGTCTCCATCGCGAAGCGCGTGACGTACCTCGTCACCGGGGACTTCGCCGACGACCGCGGCACCCCCGCCGGCTCCGCCCGCGCCACCGCCTGACGATCGTCCGCGCGAGGTCGTGCCTCGGTCGGTCGAGAGCGGACCCTGGTCGGCCGAGGGAGAACCCCCGTCGCGCGAGAGAGAACCCTGGTCGCGCGAGGTAGAGCCGTGGTCCGGCGAGGTAGAGCCGTGGTTCCTGTGCCCGACGGCGTGTGGTCGCCCTGGGTGGGCAGGGTGGGTGGTGGTGGCTCAGGTACATCGCAGGCCCGGCCCGTACGGTGACCCAGGTGCGCTGCGGGCCTGCGGGCGGGCGCCCCGCCGGTGCGTCGCGGTCGCCTGACTCGGTCGGTCGCCCAGCTCAGCCGGCGCGGTCCGCCTGGTCCCCGCCAGACCGTGCGGCCCGCCCCGGAGCCTCACCGCTCCCAGCCTCGCCGAGTGACCCGGTCGCCGTCCGCGAACCTGTCGCCGCGGGGCCGCGGACACCGACGACGGCGGGTGACCGACCGTCGTCGGGCACGACGACGCACGGGCGACTCAGCAGCACGGGCCGCCGACCGCCGTCGACCACGGTGACCACCGTTCTCCCTCGGCCGACCACGGCTCTACCTCGCGCAACCACGGCTCTACCTCGCGCAACCACGGCTCTACCCCGCGCAACCACGGCTCTACCTCGCGGAACCACGGCTCTACCTCGCGCAACCACGGCTCTACCTCGCGCAACCACGGTTCTCTGTCGGGCGACCGCGGATCGACCTCGGCCGATCACGGTTCTCCCTCGGCGGACTCCGGTACTACCTCGACCGCCGGTCGGAACCGTCTCGCACGCGCAGACGGCCGTGGCCCGTCCGGATCTCCGGACGGGCCACGGCCGTCTGTGCAGGAGGGGCGGTCAGCGGCCCTGGTTGGCGACTGCGGCGGCGGCCTCGGCGGCGGCCTCGGGGTCGAGGTAGCGGCCGCCCTGGGTGATCGGCTTGAGGTCCTCGTCGAGCTCGTAGAGCAGCGGGATGCCGGTCGGGATGTTGAGCGCGGCGATGTCCTCGTCGGAGATGCCGTCGAGGTGCTTGACGATCGCGCGCAGCGAGTTGCCGTGCGCCGCGACGAGGACGGTCTTGCCGGCCTTCAGGTCCGGGACGACCTCGCCGTCCCAGTACGGCAGGGCGCGCTCGAGCACGTCCTTGAGGCACTCGGTGCGCACGACGGGGGCGTCGGCGTAGCGCGGGTCCGCGTCCTGCGAGAACTCGGAGCCGAGCTCGATCTCCGGCGGCGGGACGTCGTACGAGCGGCGCCAGAGCATGAACTGCTCCTCGCCGAACTCCTCGAGCGTCTGCTTCTTGTTCTTGCCCTGGAGCGCGCCGTAGTGCCGCTCGTTGAGGCGCCACGACCGCTTCACGGGGATCCAGTGGCGGTCCGCGGCGTCGAGCGACAGGTTCGCCGTCGTGATGGCGCGGCGCAGGAGCGAGGTGTGCACGACGTCGGGCAGGACGCCGGCCTCCGTGAGGAGCTGACCGCCGCGCTTCGCCTCCTCGGTCCCCTTCTCCGACAGGGCGACGTCCACCCAGCCGGTGAACAGGTTCTTGGCGTTCCATTCGCTCTCGCCGTGGCGGAGCAGCACGAGGGTGTAGGTCATGGGTTCCATCCTGCCGCACGGCCCGCCACGCGGGCACCCGCGTCCCACGTGGTGGTGACCGTCGCCGTCGGGCGTGGGACGAAGGTCCGGGAATCGGGCGGACGGCACGCACGTTGCCCCGGACATGCCGATCGACGGAGAGTACGCCCCCAGCCCGAGCGCCTGGTCCCGCAAGCAGGCCGAGTCCTACGAGTCGTCCGGGGGGACGCGCAGCACGACCCTGAACGGGATGCCGGTGGTGGTGCTCACGACCCTGGGGCGGCGCACCGGCAAGGTCCGCAAGACGCCGCTCATGCGGGTCGAGCACGACGGCGTGTACGCGATCGTCGCGTCCCTGGGCGGCGCCCCGAAGCACCCGGTCTGGTACCACAACGTCCTGGCGCACCCGCAGGTCGAGCTCCAGGACGAGGCCGAGCGCCACGACTACGTCGCGCGCGAGGTCCACGGCGAGGAGCGGGCGCTCTGGTGGGAGCGCGCCGTCGCCGCCTACCCGCCGTACGCGGACTACCAGACGAGGACGTCGCGAGAGATCCCCGTCCTGGTCCTGGAGCGCACCGCTCCGGACGCCTGACCCGCAGCGAGGGCCGCGCCGCGTCAGCGCGCCGCGCGGACCTTGCGCGCCTGCGCGTAGACGTCGAGCATGCGCAGCGCGGCGGTGTCCCAGCCGAACCGCTCGCCCGCGCGCCGGGCGCCGTCGCCGAGGGCGGCGAGGCGCTCGTCGTCGGCCAGCAGGTCGCCCAGCACGCGCGCCCACGTCCCCGGGTCGTGGTCGGGCACGAGGACGCCGGAGACCTGGTCCTCCACGACCGTCCGCAGCCCGCCGACGGCGGCCGCGACGACGGGCGTGCCGCTCGCCTCGGCCTCGGCCGCGACGAGACCGAACGACTCGTTGTGCGACGGCACCGCGACGACGTCGGCAGCGCGGTACCACCGCGCGAGCTCGTCGCGCGGGACCGGCGGGCGCACGACGAGCCGGTCACTCACCCCGACCTGGTAGGCGAGCGCCTCGAGCTCGCGCACCGCCGTCGGGCGCCCGCTCGGGCCGCCCAGCACGACGAGCGTCGGCACGGGCTCTCCCCGCTCGGCGAGGACGCCGAGCGCCCGGACGAGCACGTCCGGACCCTTGAGCGGCTGCACCCGCCCCGCGAAGAGCACGAGGCCGCCGTCGGTGGGCAGCCCCAGCCCGGCGCGCAGCGCCCGGCGCCGCTCCCGCCGTGCGGTGCCGTCGCCCGCCGACGCGCTGCCGGGGTCCGGGGAGAACAGGTCGAGGTCGACGCCCGGCGGCACGACGTGCACGCGCGCGGGGTCCGCGGCGTAGTCGCGCACGAGGTCGTCCGCCTCGGCGTCCGTGCTCGCGACGAGCGCGTCCGCCTCGGCGACGACCTGCTCCTCCCCGATGATCCGGCCCAGCGGCTCGGGCGCGTCGCCCGGGGCGAGCGCGGCGTTCTTCACGCGCGCGAGCGTGTGCATGGTGTGCACGAGCGGGACGTCCCAGCGGTCGGCCGCGAGCCAGCCCACCTGGCCCGAGAGCCAGTAGTGGGTGTGGACGACGTCGTACCAGCCCTCGTGGTGCCGCGCCTCCGCGCGCAGCACCCCCGCCGTGAAGGCGCAGAGCTGGCCGGGCAGGTCGTTCTTGTCGAGCCCCTCGAAGGGCCCGGCGACGACGTGGCGCACCGTCACGCCGTCGGACACCTCGACCTTGCGGGGCTGGCTCGACGCCGTCGCGCGCGTGAAGATCTCGACCTGCGTGCCGCGGCGGGCGAGCGCGTGCGCGAGCTCCGTGACGTACACGTTCATGCCGCCCGCGTCGCCCGTGCCGGGCTGGTCCAGGGGCGACGTGTGCACCGAGAGCATGGCGACCCGCAGCGGGGTCGACAGGTCCGGGGAGACGCCCTCCGGCAGCTCGAGCGCGGTCACGGCGGGTCAGGCCTCCACGACGCACGCCGGGGCGGGCAGCGCGAGCACGTCGACCACGTGGGCGGCACCGTCCGAGCGGCGCACGCGCAGGAGCGCGAGGTTCGACGTCGGCTCCTCCCCCGCGGAGACGGCTTCCGGACGCTCGATGAGCGGGTCGTCGTTCTGGTTCGCGACGACGACGAGGTCGTGCAGGGGCTCGTCGGGCGCCCCGGAGCCGGCGAGGACGGCGAAGTGTCGGGGCCAGGCGCCGCCGACCGGGGAGTCCGCGAGGTGGCGCAGCGAGGGGACGCCGCCGTCGGGCCCGGGCTCGACGGCGTGCACGGCGAGCACGTCGGCGCCGCGCACGGCGGCGAGGACGCGCGCGCCGTCCGCAGACACCGCCACGTGCGAGGGGTAGTTCCCGCCTCCGGCGGGGGCCGCGGCGTGCGTGACGTCGTAGCGCGCGACCACGTCGTACGTGCGCACGCCGTCGGGGCCGTCCACCGGGGCGAGGACGAACAGGGCCGGGTCGAGCTCGCCGACCACGACGAGGTGCCCGGACGGCAGCGCGGCGAGGTGGCGCGGGCCGGTCCCCGGCGGGAAGGTCGCGACGACGCGTGGGGCCGAGCCGTCGGCGGCCGCGGGGTCGTGCCGGCGCAGCTCGTCGGTGCCCAGGTCGACGACGAGCACGTCGCCGCTGCCGTCGTCGGCGGCGCCGAGGTGCGCGAACGGGGCGACGAAGTGGGCGTGCGGCCCTTCCTGGCGATCGGTGACCGGACCCGTGCCCGCGTGGCCCTGGCGGCGCACCGCGGTGCCGGGCAGGTCGTCCGTCGCTGCGGCGAGCGCGCCGTCCGCGGCGGTCGCGACGGCCGTGAGGACGCCGTCCCCGTAGTTGGCGACGAGCACGTCGCCGCTCACGACGACGTGGCACGGGTACGAGCCGCCCGTCGCGACGCGCTCGCCCCGGGGCGCGAGACCACCGTCGGGCCCGACCGCGAACGCCGTCACCGAGCCGGACTCCGTCTCCCCCACCGCGTACAGCGTCTCCCCGTCGACCGCAAGGAACGACGGTGAGGGCGACTCCGCCGCCAGCACCCCACCCACGAACGACCCGGTCCCGGCCGCGGCGTCGACGTCGAGCCCGACGCGCCACACGCCCTCCGCACCGCCGTTCGCCGGGTGCGGGTAGGTGCCGATCCAGAGGGCGCGGGTCGCGGGGGTCATGACCCGAGCCTAGTTCTCCGGACGCGTGCCTCCGGCACCCACCCGCCCTCGACCGGCCGGCTGCACGGCACCCGCGCACGCGAGAGCGCCCCGCCGACGGGCTCGTCGGCGGGGCGCCCCGGTGCTCGTGCGGCGTCGCGTCAGTGCGCGGCGTCGTACGCCGTCTGGATCTCCTGGGAGATGCGTCCACGGTCGTTCACCGTGTAGCCGTTGGAGCGCGCCCACTCGCGGACCTCGGTCGCACGGGCCGAGCCGGAGGAGCGGCTGCTGCGACGCGCGGGACGGGCCGCGCTCGTGCGGGACGAGACCTTGCGCGCGTTGGCGACCCAGGACGCGAGAGCGTCGCGCAGCTCCTGGGCATTCTTGGTGCTGAGGTCGATCTCGTAGGAGACGCCGTCGAGCGCGAACGTGACGGTCTCGTCGGCCGCGCCCCCGTCGAGGTCGTCGACGAGAATTACCTGGACTTTCTGGGCCACTGTGGTTACCTCACGCTTCACAGGATGATTGTCCTCGTCAGGATGCCATCGAAAAGTCGCGACCGTCAATTGGACGCGCCGTTGTCCGGCACGCGTCTCCCGGGGCAAGGCCCACCATTCTTGGACGCAGGTGCATCATTTCGTGGCTCTTTGCACGCGATAACGGGCGATGCTCAGGCGTCGCGCGCGGGCGCGGCATTCCCGTCGACGCTCGATTCCTGCTCCGCGTCCAGGCGCGCGAGCGCGGCGCGCTCGTTGCGGTCCGCGCGCACGATGGCGCGCATCGCGACGTAGAAGAGCACGCCGACACCGATCGAGGGGATCAGTGCCGCGACGGTGGGCCAGATGTCCATGCTGTCGATCCTAGGTGCTGGGCGGCGCGCTATTGCTGCGCCGGCTTCACGAGCGGGAAGAGGATGGTCTCGCGGATGCCGAGGCCGGTGATCGCCATGAGCAGGCGGTCGATGCCCAGGCCCATGCCGCCCGACGGGGGCATCGCGTACTCCATCGCGGTGAGGAAGTCCTCGTCGATGCGCATGGCCTCCTCGTCGCCGGCGGCCGCGAGCAGTGCCTGCGCCTCGAAGCGCTGGCGCTGGACCACCGGGTCCACCAGCTCGGAGTACGCCGTCGCGAGCTCCACGCCCCGCACGTAGAGGTCCCACTTCTCGACCTGGCCGCGCACCGTCCGGTGGTCGCGCGTGAGCGGGGAGGTCTCGACGGGGAAGTCGCGCACGAACGTCGGCGCGACGAGGTGGTCGCCCACCAGGTGCTCCCACAGGCCCTCGACGAGCTTTCCGTGGTTGACGTTCTTCGGGTCGAAGGTGAGCTCGAACTTGTCCGCGTACGTCAGTAGCGACTCGACCGACGTCTCGGGCGTGATCGCCTCGCCGAGCGCCTCCGAGAGCGAGTCGTACATCCTCAGCTGCGTCCATTCGCCGCCGAGGTCGTATTCCGTGCCGTCGGCGAGCGTGACCAGGGTCTTCCCGAGCGCGTCCTGCGCGGCCCGCTGCACCAGGTTCTGGGTGAGCACCGCCATGGTGTCGTAGTCGCCATAGGCCTCGTACGCCTCGAGCATCGCGAATTCCGGGGAGTGCGTGGAGTCCACGCCCTCGTTGCGGAAGTTGCGGTTGATCTCGAACACCTTCTCGACGCCGCCGACGGCCGCGCGCTTGAGGAACAGCTCCGGGGCGATGCGCAGGAACAGGTCGATGTCGAATGCATTCATGTGCGTCTCGAACTGGCGCGCCGCCGCGCCTTCCGGACGCGTCTGGAGCATCGGCGTCTCGACCTCGACGAAGCCGCGCTCCCAGAAGTTCTCGCGGATCGAGCGCACGACGGCGGCGCGCAGGCGCACCGTGTCCCGGGCGGCCGGGCGCGCGATGAGGTCGACGTAGCGCTGGCGCACGCGCGCCTCCTCCGAGAGCTCCTTGTGGAGCACCGGGAGCGGGCGCAGCGCCTTCGCGGCGATCTGCCACGCGTCGGCGAACACGCTCAGCTCGCCGCGGCGCGAGCTGATGACGCGGCCGTGCGCGAACAGGTGGTCGCCCAGGTCGACGTCCGTCTTGAACGACGCGAGCGACTCCTCGCCCACGACGGCCTGGCTCAGCATGACCTGCAGGCGGTTGCCCTCGCCGTCCTGGAGCGTGGCGAAGCACAGCTTGCCGGTGTTGCGCAGGAACACGACGCGTCCGGCGACGCCGACCTCGTCCTGCGTCTCCTCGCCCGTCTCCAGGTGCGCGTACGCGGCCCGGACGGCGGCGATCGTCGTCGTGCGCGGGACGGACACGGGGTACGGCTGGTCGCCGCGCGCGAGGATCCGCTCGCGCTTCTCGCGGCGGACCTGCATCTGCTCCGGCACGTCGTCGACGTGCTCCTCGGGCTCGCGCGCGTCAGGAGAAGGGGTTCCGGCGGGGGAGGTCACCCGAGGATTCTACCGACGCCCGCACGCCGTCGAGGTAGAGGCATGGTCCCGCGAGGTAGAGGCGTGGTCACGACCAGGGCTCAACCTCGCGGTACCAGGGCTCAACCTCGCGGTACCAGGGCTCTACCTCGCGCTACCAGGGCTCTACCTCGGCGGGAGGGTGGGCAGGAGGTCGAGGGCGAGGTCGAGGATCGGGGCGGAGTGGGTGAGCGCGCCGACCGAGAGGTAGTCGACGCCGGTGCCCGCGACCTCGCGCGCACGGTCCAGCGTGAGGTTGCCCGTGGCCTCGAGCTCGATCTTCGCCGGGACGCCGTCCGTCCCCTCGCGCGCCCGGACGGCCGCGACCGTCTCGGCGAGCACCGGCGTCGGCATGTTGTCGAGCAGGAGGAAGTCCGCGCCCGCCGAGACGGCCTCGAGCGCCTGGGCGGTCGTGTCCGCCTCGACCTGTACCAGCACGTCGGGGAACGTGCGGCGGATCGCGTCGATCGCGGCGCTCACCGACCCGGCGGCCACGACGTGGTTGTCCTTGACCATCGCGACGTCGTAGAGACCCATGCGCTTGTTCGTGCCGCCGCCGGCGCGCACCGCGTACTTCTCCAGGGCGCGGAGGCCGGGGGTCGTCTTGCGCGTGTCGAGCACCTGCGCGCCCGTGCCGGCGAGCTCGCGCGCCCACGCGCGCGTCGCCGTCGCGACGCCGGACGCGCGGCTCGCGAGGTTGAGCAGGGTGCGCTCGGCCGCGAGGAGCACCTGGACCGGCCCCGTGAGCGCGGCGAGGACGCGGCCGCGACCCACGGCCGCGCCGTCGGACGCGACGAACGTCACCTCGACGGGTGGGAGCCCGAACCGCTCGGCGACCTGCCGCGTGACCTCCTCGACGACGACGAGCCCCGCCACGACCCCGTCCGCGCGCGCCACGAGGTGCGCGGTCCCGGTGGCCGACGGCGGCACGGTCGCCTGCGTCGTGACGTCGCGCCCCGGCGCGACGCCCAGGTCCTCGTCGAGCGCCCGCGCGACGGTCTCGGCGATCCACGCCGGGTCGAGCCCCGGCTCGACGCGCGTCGGGACCGACCGTGCTCCGGCGTCGGACGGGCGGGCGGGAACGGGCTCGACGTGGCTGCTCACGATCACCCACGGTATCGGGTCGCGAGCGCACCGAGCCTCGGGGTGCCCCGCACGGGCGCAGGCCGCCGTCCCCGATCAGCCCAGGAGGCCCTGGAACAGCGTGAGGACGATCGCGCCCAGCCCGAGGAGGGACGGTGGCCCCGCCCACCACGCGATGTTCCGCTGCTCACGCGTGTCGGCGCCGGCCGACTCCAGCGAGGCTCGCCACCGCAGGTAGCCGCTCGGGCTCAGCGGCGCGGTCGTGACGGCGAAGGGCGAGTAGGCGAGCGCCGCCGGCACGACGACGAGCAGCACCGATGTGGGGCTGTCGAGCGTCGCTGCCAGGACCTCACCGAGCCAGACGACCAGGCCGTAGCCCACGAGCGCCGTCATCGAGACGAGGAACGACCACGGGCCGGCCCACGCGCCCCGCGATCGGGCGCGGGCCACCCACCATCCGGCGAGCCGCTCCTCCGCGCCCCAGCACACGTCGGCGAGCAGTGTCCACCCGACGAGGCCGACCAGGACGATCGCGGCGGACCACCCGTCCGTCACTGCCGGCCTCCGCTCGTCGGGCACATCCCAGGGGACAAGGGCGGACCGACCTCGGCAGCCCGATGCACCGGTCCGGCCTCCGCCGCCGAGCACGACATGGGTGTGGTCCTCCCGCGGTTCGCGTCGCCCGGGCCGTCCGCGGCGGGAGGCGAGGACTCGTCAGCGGACGCGCAGCGCCCCGTCAGCGTCGAGGGAGACGAGCACGCGGCGCTCCCACGCCGGGTCGGTGTCCGGGAAGTCGGTGCGGAAGTGGCCGCCGCGGCTCTCCGTGCGCAGCGCCGCCGCCGCCGTGAGCGCGGTCGCGACCTGGTGCACGTTCGTCGTCTCCCACTCCGCGGCCTGCGGCTGCGCGACGACGTCGCTCGCCTCGTGCGCGTCGGTGCGGACCGCGGCGAGGCGGGCCGCGGCGGCGGCGAGACCGGCGCCGTCGCGGATCACGCCGGGACCGGCCGAGGCGATCGACTGGATCCGCGAGCGCGCCGCGGCCGCGACGAGCGCCGACGGGCCGGGACGTCGGACGGGCTCGACCGGCTCGAGCTCGCCCGCCGCGACCCGGTCGGTGATCTGGCGAGCGGCGCGGTGAGCGAACACGAGGCCCTCGAGCAACGAGTTGGACGCGAGCCGGTTGGCACCGTGGACCCCCGTGCACGCGACCTCGCCGATGGCGTAGAGCCCGTCGACGGTCGACTTCCCGTGCAGGTCGGTCACGACGCCGCCCGAGTGGTAGTGCTGGGCGGGCGCCACGGGGACCGGCTCCTCGGTCCAGTCGAGACCGTTCTCCGCGAGCCGCTCGGTGATCGTCGGGAAGCGCGAGCGCAGGAAGTCGGCGCCGAGGTGTCGCGCGTCGAGCAGCACGTGGTCCGAGCCCGTGGCAGCCATCTGCCGCACGATCGCGTGCGCGACGACGTCGCGCGGCGCGAGCTCGGCCATGGGGTGCTGCGCCGGCATGAACCGGTGGCCGTCGGTGTCGAGGAGGATCGCGCCCTCCCCGCGCACCGCCTCGGAGATGAGCGGGAGCTGGCCCCGCGCGCCGAGCCCGAGCCACAGGACCGTCGGGTGGAACTGGACGAACTCGAGGTCGCCGAGCGTCGCGCCCGCGCGCAGGGCCGCCGCGATGCCGTCGCCCGTCGCCTGCGGCGGGTTGGTCGAGGAGCGGAACACCTGGCCCACTCCCCCGGTCGCGAGCACGACCGCACGCGCGAGCACCGCCCCGACGCCGTCGCGCGTGCCCTCGCCGCGCACGTGGAGCGTGACCCCGCACGCGCGCGGCGCGCCGTCGGGCCCCTCTCCCGTGAGGACGTCGAGCACGAGCGCGTTCTCGATGACCTCGATGCCCGGGTCGCTGCGCACCGCGTCGAGCTGCGCGACGAGCGCGCGCGAGATCTCGGCCCCCGTCGCGTCGCCGCCCGCGTGCGCGATGCGGTCCGCGTGGTGGCCGCCCTCGCGGGTCAACGCGATGTCGCCGTTCTCGGCGCGGTCGAAGTTCGCGCCGCGCGCCACGAGCTCGCGCACGCGCGCCGGCCCCTCGGTGACCAGCACCTCGACCGCGGCCGGGTCGCACACCCCGACGCCTGCGACGAGCGTGTCCGCGAGGTGCGCCTCGGGCGAGTCCTCGGGGTCGAGCGCCGCTGCGATGCCGCCCTGCGCCCACACCGTCGAGCCCGACGACAGCTCGCCCTTGGTGACGAGCAGGACGCGCGGCACGCGCGTGCGCAGCTCGAGCGCCGCGGTGAGGCCCGCGATGCCGGACCCGACGACGACGACGTCCGTCGTCGTCGTCCAGCCGGGTGCCGGGGCGGCGAGGGTCCGGGCGAGCACGGGAGCCACGAACCCGCCGCGCCCGCTCACGCGGGGCGCACCACGGACGCGGTCCTGCCCGTGTCGACCCCGTCGCCCGCGCCGCGGAACGGGGCGAACGGCAGGCCGCTCGCCTCGAGACCGTGGCCCGCGGGCACGAGGCCGGGCTCGTCCGAGAGCTCGACGATCCGGTTCTGCTCGTCCACGAAGACGACGTTCGGCAGGTAGGTGCGCGCGTCGGCGTCGTCGAGCATGCCGTAGGCGATGAGGATGACGACGTCGCCCGGCTTCACGAGGTGCGCGGCGGCGCCGTTGATGCACACCTCACCGGCGCCGCGCTCGCCCGGGATGACGTACGTCGTCAGGCGCGCGCCGTTGGTGACGTCCACGACGTCGACCTGCTGGCCCGGGTAGAGGTCCGCGGCGTCGAGCAGGTCGGCGTCCACGGTGATCGAGCCGACGTAGTGCAGGTCGGCCTGCGTCACCGTCGCGCGGTGGATCTTGCCGATCATCATGGGGCGCTGCAAGGACGCCGGACGACGCTGCGGGCTCGACGGGGTCTGCGCGGTCACGCGGTACCTCCAGGTGCGGGGGCACGGTCGGCGGGGTCGGCGGCCCGGGTCGCGGGCGGCGCGATCTCGACGGCCGCGTTGTCGATGAGACGGGTGGTGCCCACGCGCGCCGCGACCAGGAGGAGCCCGGGGCCGACGGCGCCGGGCGCCAGGTCCTCCACGGTAGCGGGATCGACGAGCACCACGTAATCCAGGTCAACGCCCTCGGCGGCGTCCAGGATTCCCCGCGCGGCGGCGAGGACGCCCGGCGCGTCGGCGCCCGCGTCCGCCGCGTCCCGACCGGCGCGCAGCGCGCGGCTCAGCGCGAGCGCCTCGTCGCGCTCCGCGGGCGACAGGTAGGCGTTGCGCGACGAGCGCGCGATCCCGTCGGCCTCGCGCACCGTGGGCACCGCGAGGATCTCCACGTCCACGTCGAGGTCGGCGACCAGGCGCCGGACCGCGAGGAGCTGCTGCGCGTCCTTGGCGCCGAACACCGCGACGTCGGGCCGCACGAGGTGGAGCAGCTTGAGCACGACCGTGAGCACGCCGTCGAAGTGACCTGGCCGCGACGCGCCCTCCAGCACGGTGCCGATCCGGCCCGCGGTGACCCGGACGATCGGGCCGGCGCCTCCTTCCGCCGGTCCGAGGTCCGGGTACAGCTCCTCGACGGCCGGTGCGAACACGACGTCCACCGCGACGTCGTCGCCCGCGGCGGCGAGCAGCGCGACGTCGGCCGCGACGTCGCGCGGGTAGCGCTCGAAGTCCTCGCCGGGACCGAACTGGAGCGGGTTGACGAAGTCCGTGACGACGACCTGCCCGTCCGGGCCGACCTCGGCCCGCGCGCGGCGCACGAGCTCGAGGTGCCCGGCGTGCAGCGCGCCCATCGTCATGACGACGGCGCGGCGCGCGCCCGGGTGCGCGGCGGCCCAGCCGTCGAGCGCGGCGCGGAGGTCGGCGCGCGTCGTCGCGACGCGCGGGGCGTCCGGCCGGGGCGTCGAGGGGACGCCCGGGGCGGGGGTGGTGGTCATGCCGTTCCTTCGTCGTCGTGCGGCGCGTCGTGGGGCGGGGTGTGCGTCGCGTCGTGGGGCGGTGTGCCGGTCCCCTCCCCGAGCGCGTCGAGGAGGGTGCGGGCGGTCTGCTCGTCGAGGCGCCCGCCCGCGAGCGCCCGGTGGGTCGCCGCGCGGCCCAGCGCACGGTACGACGGCGGCACGTCGGACGCGTCGCTCGTCGCGGCGAGCGCCTCCAAGGCGTCCAGGTGCTCGCGCACCGTGCCGACGTCGCCGCGCACGACGGGGCCGGTGAGGCCGAGGAGCGCGCCCGCCCCCGCCCCGGTGCCCGCCTCGGCGCCGGCGTCGGCACCGCGGGTCGCACCGTCGAGCGCGGCGGCCAGCAGGGGGGCGAGCGCCCGACCGGGCTGGTCGACGCCTGCGGCCTCGAGCGCCTGCGCAGCCTGCGCGACGAGCACGACGAGGTGGTTCGCACCGTGCGCGAGGGCCGCGTGGTACAGCCCGCGGGACTCCTCCGCCACGACCACGGGCTCCCCGCCGAGCTCGACCACGAGCGCCTGCCCGATCGGCAGGACCGGCCCCGGCGCGGTGACGGCGAACGTCGTGCCCTCGAGCCGCGCGAGGTCGAGCGACGTGCCGGTGAACGTCATGGCGGGGTGCAGCGCGAGCGGGATCGCGCCGGCGGCGCGGGCCGGATCGAGCACGGCGGTCCCGTAACGACCGGACGTGTGCACGACGATCTGCCCCGGCTGCCAGGCCCCGACGTCGGCGAGGCCACGGACGAGGTCGCCCAGCGCGTCGTCGGGCACGGCGAGGAGCACGAGCTCCGCGCGCTCCACGACCTGCGTGACCTCGAGCACCGGCACGCCCGGCAGGAGAGTCTCGATGCGCTCGCGCGACGCGTCGGACACGCCGCTCGCGCCGACGACCGCGTGCCCGGTGGCGCGCAGCGCGCTGCCGAGGACCGCACCCACGCGCCCCGCCCCCACGACGCCCACGCCGAGACGCCCGGGCCGCGCGCCCGCCGCGCTCACGGCCGCTCCCCGTCCTCGGCCCGGCGTTCGGCGGTCTCCGCACCAGGCACGGGGTCGGGCTCGGCCGCGGGCACCAGGGGCACGTCGTCGCGCCGCATCCACAGCTCCGGGCCGGCGTGGGCACGCGCCTCGCGGGCGCGCTCGGCCTGCGTGTCGAGGAGGCGCGCGGCGTCGCCCGAGTCGAGGTGCCAGACCTTCGGCGAGACCGGGCCGGGGGTCGAGTGCACCGCGAACGTCGCGACGTCGAACCGGCGCTGCAGCGGGCCCTGCTCCAGCCCGAGCGACTGCGTCCGCTCGTGCGGCACGACGACGAGGCTGCGGAACACCCGCCCGCCGCGCAGCACGAGCGCGCGGTCGGTCACCGTGAAGCCGTTGCGCCGCCACGACACGAGGTCGAGCAGTCGCGCGCGCCGCGGGGTCACCGTGAAGTGCTCGCCCGCGTCGAGACCGGACAGGCCCTCGTCGAGGAGGGCTCGCGGGTCGGACGTGCCCAGGTCGGGCAGCACGAGCCACAGCGCGGCGAGCGCCTCGTCGCGCGTCCCGACGGGCAGGAGCACGCTCGTCGTGTCCGACCCGTCGGAGCTCACGCCGTAGCCCGCGACGTTGACGTCGACCCGCCACCAGTCCGGCCCGCGCCAGAACGGTCCCTGCCGCAGCCGCACGGCCTGGACGCGGCCGGGCGGGATGGTCTGCGACCGGGTCTCCAGGAGGCCGTGCCGCAGGCGGATGCCGTCCGGCGAGATCGCCGAGCGGAAGCCGAACTCGCCGGAGAACCGGGAGAAGAGGAAGCCGCCGAACCCGAGGACCGCGGGCAGCGCGCTGAACAGCACCCCGATCTCGCGCGTGCCGATGACGACCCCGGCGATCCCCAGCACACCGAGGACGAGGCCGACCGTCGCGCCCGACCGCACGAGCGAGGCGACGAGCCGCCCCGGACCGACCGCGGTGACCGGCTGCTCGGGCGCCTCCGGGGCGACCAGCACCTCGTCGCCCGCGGCCGCTCCGCCGACCGGCCGCGCCGTCGACGGGGCGCTCGGGTCGGCCGCCGGGGACGTGGCCCCGACGCCCGTCGCGCTCCCCTCCGCGACCGCCGTCGGGACGCCGGCCGGACGCTCGCGCGCGACCCGCAGGCCGGCGGCGCGCGCGAGGAGGTCGTTGCGCAGCCGGTTGGCCTCGACCTCCTTGAGGAAGCCGAGCTTCACGCCCGAGTCCGCGCCCCCGGCGACCTCGAGCTTGAGCTCCGCGAGGCCGAAGAACCGCGCGAGGAGCGGCTGCACGACGTCGACCGCCTGGAGCCGGTCCAGCCGTGCCTTGCGCTGCTGCCGGAACAGCACGCCGGTGCGCAGGTGGACCGACTCGTCGTCGACCGCGTAGCTCGTCATGCGCCACGCGAGCGCCGAGTACCCCAGCCCCACGAGCCCGACCGCGAGGATGCCGAGGAGGATCACCCACCAGCGGTTCCCCTCGAGGAGGTTCTCCCCCTCGGGCAGCCCGTTGAGCGTCTGCTGCCCGACGACGACGAGCAGCACCGCGATGACGGTCCAGCCGCGCACGAGCGGGGTGACCGGGTGCACCCGGTGCCACACGAGGTCGTCGGTGGCCGGTGCTTCGCTCACAGGCCCGCCAGCCTCGCCTCGCCGCGCGACGCGAGGCGGTCGCGCAGGCGCTCCGCCTCGGCGGGCTCGAGGCCGTCGATCGTCGCGTCCGTGGACGCGGACGCCGTGTGCAGCTGCACCTGCGCGATGCCGAGCTTGCGCGCGAGCGGCCCGGCCTGCACGTCGACGTACTGCATGCGGCCGTAGGGCACGACGACGAGCTGGCGGAACATGATGCCGTGGCGGATCAGCAGGTCGTCGTCGCGCTCGGCGTACCCGATCGCGCGCACCTGGCGCGGGACGAGCACGAGCGCCCACAGCCCGAGGAGCACGAGCACCCCGAGCACGAGCCACTGCCACCAGTGCGGGAAGAGGATCGCCAGCACGATCGCCGCGACGGCCGGCACCGCGAGCGTGATGCCGACCGACAGCAGGCGTGCGGTGATCAGCCGGGGCGACACGCGCGTCCACTCGATGCCGGGCGGGTCGAAGGGGCCGGTGCCGCGGGCGTCCAGGTCCCGTGCAGGGTCGGTCATGCGTCGATTCTCCCATCCCGTCCCGGTGCGCCCGGGGTCGCGTGTCGCGCGTCACGCCCGGCCGGGGCGCTGCCCGTGCCGGCAGATCGCGGTGCGCGGTCACGCCGCGGAGCGCGGAGCGTCAGGCGGGCGTGCTCGCGCCCGGTGTCTCCGGGTCCTCGCGCGTCGTCGAGCCCTCGCGGCCCTCGCCACGGTCGTCGGGCGGGAGCTGGCAGAACCGCTCGGCCACGAGCCCGACGACGGCCAGCAGCACCGCGCACGCGACCGCGACCCCCGCCGCCACCGCGCGGTCGCGCTGCGCCTCGATCGAGAGGTCGGGCAGGGCCACGAGCACCTGCGCGCCGTACCAGCCCGCGAGCAGGGCGCCCGTGAGAGCTGCGGCCTTGGCGAGCACGAACGTGCGGGCCGCCCGGATCGCGTCGAGCGAGGGCCGCTTGCCCCGCTGGTAGGCGCGGACGGTCCACCCCGCCCAGAACACCGCCGCCGCGAGCGCGACGACCGCCACGTCGACGATCCACGGCACCGCCGGCAGGTGCGTGCCGCGGCCCTGGAGGAGCCGCACGACGAACCAGCCCACGACCGCCGTCGCGACGGCCACGAGCAGCAGGGTGCGGACCGAGGTGCGCCGCATCAGCGCTGGGCGTCGTGCGCGCCGCCCGAGACCGGCCCGAACGGCGGCCACGGGTCGGTCGCCGGGTGCAGCGACGCGTCGGCGAGCGGCCCGGGCGCCGACCCCTGGGCCGACTGCTGAGCCGCTGGGTGGGCGGGCTGCTGGGCCGGCGACTGGCCGGGCCCCGAGACCGGGGCGAACGGCACGGACCGGATGATGCCGTCGTCGGCCGGGTCGGCGGGGGCCTGCGCGGGCGGGACCGCCACCGCCGGGTGCACGGCGACCGGGGGCTCTGCCGGGCGGACGGGCGCGAAGGCGGGGAAGGCGGGGGCTGCCGGCTCCGAGGGCTGCCCGCCGTCCTGCGCCGGCGGCTCGGGGTCGGGCAGCGCCGCCGGACGGTGCGACGGGCCGGGGAACGGTGCGACATGCGGCGACCCGGCCTCGTGCGAGCCGAACGAACCGTCCGGGACGACCGTCGGGGCGCCTTCGACCGAGGGCGCCACGCCGTCGGACACCGGGGCGAAGACCGGGCGGGCCACGGTGGGCTCCGTCGGGACCGCCTGCGGCGGGATCGCGGCCTGCGGCGGGGCGACGGGGAGCACCGCGCCCGGGGCGGAGGGCTCCTGCGGCGGCACGGGCTGCGCGGGCAGCGGCTGCTGCGGCGCGGCAGGTCGCTGGGGCAGCGCCTGGTGCGGCGGGACGGGCGGGTGCTGGGGCCCGGCCGGTCCGGGGACGTCCTCCGGGACCGCCAGGACGCCGACCGGCCCGGACGTCGACGGCGCCTCGTGCGGTCCGGGGACGGCGTCGGCCGACGGCTGCCGGTACGGGTCGTCGGAGACCACGGGCTCCGCGGGCGCGGGCACGGGGGCCGCGTCCGAGCCTCCGGTCGCGAGCGGGACCGCGCCCGTGGGCTCGGGGGCCGCGTCGGTCAGCCAGTCCAGCGCGAGCCACCGGATGCCGCCGCGGTCGGGCGCGGTCGCCGCGAGCGCGGCGACCGGACCCCCACCGAGGCCGGGCAGCACCGCGTCCGGGTCGATCTGCGACCACGGCTCGAGCACGAACGCCCGCTCGTGGGCGCGGGGGTGCGGCAGCTCCAGGTCGTCGGCGACGGCCGTGAGCGTGCCGTACACGATGAGGTCCACGTCGAGGGTGCGGGGCCCCCACCGCTCGTCGCGCACCCGGCCGTGCGCCTGCTCGACGGCCTGGCACGCGTGCAGCAGGTCACGGGCCGAGAGGCGCGTGCGGGCGAGCAGGACCGTGTTGAGGAAGTCGGGCTGGTCGGGACCGCCCACCGCCGCCGTCCGCGCGAGCGGCGAGACCTCGGTGATCTCGAGCCCGGAGATCCGGTCGAGGTCGGTGATCGCGTCGCGCAGCGTCTGCTGGGCGTCGCCGAGGTTCGACCCGAGGGCGAGCACCACCTCGACGAAGCCTGCGGGCACGTCGTCCATGCGGTCGTGCTCGACGGGCGGGGCGAGGATCTCCTCCGGGGCGGCGACCGGCGCGGCAGGCTCCTCGGACGACGCGACCGGGGCACCGGCGTCGGGCGCTGCCGCCGCGACCGGGGCGGCGGCGACGGGCACCTCGGGTGCCGCGTCATCATGTCCCTCGTACGCCGACTCGTACGTCGGCTCGGCGAAGGGCGCGGGAAGCGGCTCGGCAGGAGCCGCGGGCGCCTGGTCGTGGACCGGCTCCGGCTCGAGCTCCGCGAGGGGTGCGGCGGCGGAGAGGACGGGCCCCGGCTGCTCGGGCGCCTCGGCCGGCGTCGGCACCGGGCCTGCGCCCGGCTGGCCCTCCGTGGAGGGCTCGGCGGGCGCCGGGGGTGACGAGGCCTCGAGCAGCGCGTCGTACGGCTCCGGCGCGGGGGCCGGTTCGGGGGCGGGCGCGGCGTCCGTCGGCTCCTCGTACGCCGGTGCGGCCGGCCCGGGCACCACGGGGGCCTCGCGCGTGGCGTCGCGCTCGTCGTCGAGGTCGGAGGAGTCTCCCGCGACCTCGTGCCCCGGCTCGGGCGACGAGGGCTCGAGGGGGACCGCGGTCGCGCCCGGGGGGATGCTCGGCGGCATGACGTCGGGCGCCGGGGCGAGCTCGACCCGCTCCTCGGCGACCGGGGCGTCCCCGACACCGTGGATGAGGGCGGGCGCGACCGAGCCCACGGGGATCGGCGCGACGAGCTGCTCGGACCGGCGGGAGAGCGGCGCGACGACCGGCACGACGACGCGGTCGCGGCGGATGACGACCTCGACGTCCTCGAACGGGACCGTGATCGGCGCCTGCGGCTTGTGCACGGCGACGTCGACCGCGACGACCTCGTCGTGCGTGAGGATCGTCGCTGCGATGCGCTCGGCCACCGTCTCGACGAGATCGGCGGGCGAGCCCGCGAGGACGGCCACGACGTCCTCGGCGACGCCCGCGTAGCTGACGGTCTGGTCGAGGTCGTCCCCGCTCGCCGCGGCGCGCGTGTCCAGGTGGAGCACGATGTCGGCGCGGAAGAGCTGGCCCTCGACCTTCTCGTGCTCGAAGACGCCGTGATGCCCCGTGGCGCTCAGGCCCGTGAGCCGGATCCGGTCGAACGGCCGTCCGTCCGCGTCGAGGACCGCTCCTGCGAACGCTGTGGTCACGTCGTGCTCCCGTCCGGTGCTCCGTCGCCGCCCGCCGGTCGGGCGGACGGACCTCTCGGCACCGTGTCTCGTTACGTGTGTCGTGCTGCGCCGGGCCGGCCGCGCCGCGGGGCCCGTCACCCATCCTGCTAGGTCGTGGGCCGCGCCGTCGAGTCGCTCCCGGTCCTCGGTCGGTCGGTCGCGCCCACGCTCCCGTCCCGCGGACCCGACCCTGCCTCGGCCGCGCGGGACCATGCCGCCGCGACGCGCACGGCGTCGGCCGACGCCCGGACGGTGTGGACCCGCACGCACCACGCGCCCGCGGCGGCGGCGAGCGTCGTGATCGCGGCGGTCGCGTCGTCGCGCAGCAGGGGCGGCACGGGCCGCCCGTCGGACCTCGCGAGGAGGTGCCCCAGGAACCGCTTGCGGGACGCGCCGACCAGCACCGGCAGGCCGAGCTCCTCGAGCTCGTCGAGGCGGGCGAGCAGGGGCCAGTTGGACGACCCGGCCTTCGAGAACCCGAGGCCCGGGTCGAGGACGACCTGGTCGCGCCGCACCCCCGCAGCGAGCAGGGTCTCGACGCGCGCCGCGAGCTCGTCGCGCACGTCCGTCACGACGTCGTCGTAGTCCTCGAGGTCGTCCATGACGTCGGCGTGACCGCGCCAGTGCATGCACACGTACGCGACGCCGGTGCGCGCGACCACGTCGGCCATCGCCGGGTCGGCGAGCCCGCCGGAGACGTCGTTGACGATCCGCGCCCCCGCCGCGACCGCGCGCTCGGCGACGACGGCGCGCGTCGTGTCGACGCTGACGACCGCGCCCTCCGCGGCGAGCGCGGAGATCACGGGCAGCACGCGCGCGAGCTCCGCCTCGACGGGGACGCGCCCGGCACCGGGCCGGGTCGACTCGCCGCCCACGTCGAGGATGTCCGCGCCCTCGCCCAGCAGCTCACGCCCGTGCGCGATCGCGGCGTCGGGCTCGTACCACTCGCCGCCGTCGGAGAACGAGTCCGGCGTGACGTTGACGACGCCCATGACGAGCGTCCGGCCGACGTCGGCCAGCTCCTCGAGCCCGGCGACCACGAAGCGGTCCACGGGACTAGCGCCCCAGGATGAGGCTCATCGCCTCGGCCCGCGTCGCGCCGTCGCGCATCTGGCCACGCACCGCCGACGTCACCGTGCGTGACCCCGGCTTGCGCACGCCACGCATCGACATGCACAGGTGCTCGCACTCGACGACGACGATCGCACCGCGCGGCTGGAGGTGCTCCACGAGCGCGTCGGCGATCTGCGACGTGAGCCGCTCCTGCACCTGCGGGCGGCGCGCGTAGACCTCGACGAGTCGCGCGAGCTTCGACAGACCGGTGATGCGGCCGTCGACGTTGGGGATGTAGCCGATGTGCGCGACGCCGTGGAACGGCACGAGGTGGTGCTCGCACGTCGAGTACACCTCGATGTCCTTGACGAGCACCATCTCCTCGTGGCCGAGGTCGAACGTCGTCGTGAGGACGTCCGCGGCCTCCTGGCGCAGGCCCGCGAAGATCTCGCGGTACGCGCGCGCCACGCGGGCGGGGGTGTCCCGCAGGCCCTCGCGGTCCGGGTCCTCCCCCACCGCGAGCAGGAGCTCGCGGACGGCGGCCTCGGCGCGCTCCTGGTCGTACGGCGGCACGTCCGCCGGGGCGCGCAGGTCCTCGGCCGCACGAGCCCGCGTGATGGCGGTCGGTGCGGCGCCCGTGCCCGGAGCAGGGTGCGTGGAGGTGCCCATCAGTCCTGCCCCGGCTCGCGCACGTCCGTCGCGTCGACCGTGCCGTCGCGGCCGAGCGCCCGGTCGAGCGGGCTGTCGGCCGGGACCTCGCCGATGCGCTCGGGCGGCAGCTCGTCGTTCGCGGCCGCGGCCTCGTCCTGCGGGATCACCGGGGCACCGTTCTGCGCCACCCTCTCGGCGTCCGTGAGGACGGGCCCGCGCTGGGACACGGAGCGCTGCTCGCTCGAGAGCCACACGTCGCGCGCATCGCGCTTGACGACCGGCTCGAAGACCCGCGCGAGCTCCGCCTGGTTCAGCGTCTCCTTCTCGAGGAGCTCGAGCACGAGCGCGTCGAGCACGTCGCGGTACTGCGTGAGCACCTCCCACGCCTCGTCGTGCGCGGCCTCGACGAGCTTGCGCACCTCGTGGTCGACGGTGCCCGCGACGGACTCGGAGTAGTCGCGCGTGTGACCCATGTCGCGACCCATGAACGGCTCGCCCGAGCCGGTGCCCAGCTTGATCGCGCCGACACGCTCGCTCATGCCGTACTCGGTGACCATCTTCTTGGCGATCGCCGTGGCCTTCTCGATGTCGTTCGAGGCGCCCGTCGTCGGGTCGTGGAAGACGAGCTCCTCGGCGACACGCCCGCCCATCGCGTAGGCCAGCTGGTCGAGCAGCTCGTTGCGCGTCGTCGAGTACTTGTCCTCGGTCGGCATGACCATCGTGTACCCGAGCGCGCGGCCGCGCGGCAGGATCGTCACCTTGGTGACGGGGTCCGTGTAGCGCATCGCCGCGGCGACGAGGGCGTGCCCACCCTCGTGGTACGCCGTGATCTTCTGCTCCTTGACGTTCATGACGCGCGTGCGCTTCTGCGGCCCGGCCACGACGCGGTCGATCGCCTCGTCGAGCGCGCGGTCGTCGATGAGCTGCGCGCCGCTGCGGGCGGTGAGGAGCGCGGCCTCGTTGAGCACGTTCGCGAGGTCGGCGCCGGTGAAGCCCGGCGTCCGGCGCGCGACCGCGGCGAGGTCGATCTCGGGGACGATCGGCTTGCCCTGGGCGTGCACGCGCAGGATCGCCTCGCGGCCCTTGAGGTCCGGCGCCTCGACGGCGACCTGGCGGTCGAAGCGGCCCGGGCGCAGGAGCGCCGGGTCGAGGATGTCGGGACGGTTCGTCGCCGCGATGAGGATGACGTTCGTCTTGACGTCGAAGCCGTCCATCTCGACGAGGAGCTGGTTGAGCGTCTGCTCGCGCTCGTCGTGCCCGCCTCCCATGCCGGCACCGCGGTGACGGCCGACGGCGTCGATCTCGTCGACGAAGATGATCGCGGGCGAGTTCTCCTTGGCCTGGGTGAACAGGTCGCGGACGCGGCTCGCGCCGACGCCGACGAACATCTCGACGAAGTCCGAGCCGGAGATGGAGTAGAACGGCACGCCCGCCTCGCCGGCCACGGCGCGCGCGAGCAGCGTCTTGCCGGTCCCGGGCGGGCCGTAGAGGAGCACGCCCTTGGGGATCTTGGCGCCGACGGCCTGGAACTTGTCCGGCTCCGCGAGGAACTCCTTGATCTCGTGGAGCTCCTCGACCGCCTCGTCCGCACCGGCGACGTCCGCGAACGTCACCTGCGGGGTGTCCTTGGAGACCAGCTTGGCGCGCGACTTGCCGAAGCCCATGACGCGCGAGCCGCCGCCCTGCATGCGCGAGAGCAGGAACCAGAACAGCACGCCGATGATGAGGAACGGGATGAGCAGGCCGAGCAGGGACGACCAGAACGACGGCTGCGCGACCTCGGAGTTGTACCCGTCCTTGGGCTCCGCCGCGACGACCGCGTCGACCACCGCCTCGCCCTGGGGCTGGACGTAGTAGAACTCGACGTTCTTGCCCTTGTTCTCCTCGGTGTCCGTGCCCTCGTCGACCACGTAGTCGTCGGACAGCGTGAGACGCACGCGTTGGTCGCCGTCCACGATGAGGGCCTGCTCGACCGTGTCGCCCGAGAGCAGCTCGAGGCCCTGGGACGTGTCGATGCGCTGGACCGTCGGGCGCGACAGCGTCGCGAACGCGATCCACAGGATCACGAGGCCCAGGACGATCCAGACGATCGGCCCACTGAGAATCTTCTTGATGTTCATCGGCGACGGGGCGTGCGCCCCGGATCCCTCCGCTCGCGCAAGTGTTCGGGCTCGAAACTACACTCTGGACCTTGACGCCTGCTGGGGATCACGCCTCTGTTCGCCCAGGGCGTGGCCCACGTCCCCTGGGCGCGGGCGCCACGGCGCCCGGACGCGGGACGCCGTCGCACCATCGCGGCGACGGGCGTCCCCGCCTCCCGTTCAGCTCGAGTACACGTGGGGCGCGAGCGTCCCGACGAACGGCAGGTTGCGGTACTTCTCCGCGTAGTCGAGGCCGTAGCCCACGACGAACTCGTTCGGGATGTCGAACCCGACGTACCGGACGTCGACGTCCGTCTTCGCGGCGTCGGGCTTGCGCAGCATCGCCGCGATCTCGACCGACGCCGGACCGCGCGAGCGCAGGTTCGACAGGAGCCAGGAGAGCGTGAGGCCCGAGTCGATGATGTCCTCCACGATGAGCACGTTGCGGCCCGTGAGGTCGGCGTCGAGGTCCTTGAGGATCCGCACGACGCCCGAGGACTTGGTGCCCGACCCGTACGACGAGACCGCCATCCAGTCCATCTCGACGTGGCTGTGCAGGCGGCGCGCGAGGTCCGCCATGACCATGACGGCACCCTTGAGGACGCCGACGAGCAGGAGGTCCTTGCCCGCGTAGTCGCGGTCGATCTGCGCGGCGATCTCGTCGAGCCGCGCACCGAGCTGCTCCTCGGTGAGCAGGATGTTCTCGAGGTCGCCTGCGACGTCCGATGCTTCCACGGGGGTCACTCCTGAGGTGTGGGGGTGGTGGGGGTGCTGAGGGTGGTGAGGGCTCGCGGGGGGATGCTGCGCCGGGGCGTCGTCTCCGGGCCCAGGGAAAGCCTGCCACACGCGCGCGCGGCCCTCAGGTCGCCCGGCAGGTGCACGGGGCCCTGGCCGCGCCACGCCGTGACGAGCGCGTCGAGCGCGTCGACGTGCACGGCGAACAGGTCGCCCGCGGGGCAGCCCGCGCGCAGCGCCGCCGTCCGCAGCGCCCGACGGCGCAGGGCCGGGTGCGCAGTGGCGAGCACCTCGGCGTCGAGCACCACGGCGCGGGCGCCCGACGCCGTCGGCTCGTCCACCGGGCCGTCCTCGCCCCCCGCGGGCACGACGAGTGCCGCGGCGAGGAGGTCTGCGGCGAGCGCGTCGAGCAGGTCCGCGTCGTCGCGCAGGAGGCCCGCGGTACGCGCGAGCGCCGGCACCGCACCGGGCCCGAGCACGTCGACCAGTGCGGGCACGACGCGCGCGCGCACTCTCGAGCGCAGGGGAAGCGGCGCGGTGCCGGGCGGCCCCGGGGCGTCGCCCGACGCCGCCGGTCCGTTCGTGGGGTCGTCCCACCACGCGAGCCCGAGGGTCCGGCATACCGCCTCGGTGTCCGCGCGCCGCAGCGCGAGGAACGGGCGCCGGTGGACGCCGCGTCGTGCCGGCATCCCCGCGAGCGAGCGGGCGCCCGCGCCGCGCGCTAGCCCGAGCAGCACCGTCTCCGCCTGGTCGTCGAGCGTGTGACCCAGGAGCACCGCGGCGGCACCGTGATCGGTCGCCGCGGCGTCGAGCGCCGCGTAGCGGGCCGCCCGCGCGTCCCCCTCCGGACCGTCGCCCGACGCCGGGACGAGGACGCGGCGCACCTCGACCGGGTCGAGCCCGAGCCCCCGGCAGCGCTCCGCGGCGTCCGCCGCGACGCCGGCGCTGCCGGCCTGGAGCCCGTGGTCCACGACGACGGCGCCCGCGCGCAGCCCGAGCCGGGGCGCGACGAACGCCGTGGCGGCCGCGAGCGCCGTCGAGTCCGCCCCGCCCGAGCATGCGACGAGCACGAGGGACCCGGGGTCCAGGTCCCCGAGCGCACCCCGCACGGCCCGGCGCGCGGCGGCGACGACGGGTGCCGGCCCGCCCACCGGCTCAGCCGTGGACGCGGCGCACCCAGGCGCGCGCGTCGGCGATCTCGCGGGCGGTCGGCAGGTTCTCGGGTGACGCCCACACGGCGTTGAACCCGTCCCGCCCGACCTCCTTCTCGACCGCGCGCACGAACGCCGCGCCGTCGCGGTACTGGGCGATCTTGGCGTCCATGCCGAGCACGCGCCGGAGCACGACGTCGAACCCGGAGCGCCCCTCGCCGTCGCGCCGGGCCTCGAACTTGCGCCGGATGCTGCGCACCGTGCGCACGGTGCGCGGCCCGACGGCGTCCATCGCCACGTCGGCGTGGCCCTCCAGCAGGGCCATGACGGCGGTGACGTCAGCGAGGCGGTCCTGCTCCTCGGGTGTGAGGAGTCCGTCGACGAACGTCCCGTCCTCGCCGCGCACGGCGTGGAGGACGGTGCGCCCCACGGTGGCGAGCTTCTCGCGCAGGCGCGCCTCGGCGAGCCGGCGCGACGACGCGGAGAGCTCGGTGAGGAGCGCGCTCGCCCGCGCGCGCAGGTGGTCCGCGAGCCAAGGGGCGGCGGCGAACTGGAGCGCGTGGGTCTGCTCGTGCAGGCAGACCCAGAGGCGGAAGTCGGCGGGCTTGAGGTCGAGCGCGCGCTCGACCTGCAGGACGTTCGGCGCCACGAGCACGAGCCGCCCGGGCGAGCCGGTGGCCGCGGGCGACGGGCCGCCGTCGGGCACGGTGCCGGTCGCGGTGCCGGTCGCGGCCGCGGTGCCGCCCAGCCCGCTGTAGGGGTCGAACTGGCCGAGGACCCGGCTGGACAGGACCGCGAGGACCGACCCGACCTGGGCGGCCCCGACGAGCGCCGTCGCCTGCGGGACGCGTCCGCGCTCGCCGACGAGCGCGTCCGTCACGCCGTCGGTGAGCGACGCCATGATCTCGGTGTTGGCGCGCGCCCAGCGCGCGCGGTCCACCACGTACACGGTGCCGAGTTCGGTCGTCGGCCCAGCCGTCCGCCCCGTCGTCGGACCGCCCGCGGCGGGACTCATGCGCGTCACGTCGAGCACGTGGGGCACGGCGGCCTCCGCCGCGGTGCGCAGCCCCTCGACCAGGTCGGCGAGCTCGTCGCGCGACGCCTGCGGGCCCGGGCGCGCGAGCCGACCCGCGATCTGGGCGGCGGCCGACCAGTCGACGATCGAGGTGTCACCACGTGACGGGTCGCTGCCCGAACGGCCGTCCTGCTCGACGAGTGTCACCGTCTCACCGTATCCCGGGACCGGTGGTCATGTGAGGGACGGGGATATACTCCAGGGATATACGACCGAGGAGGCTCCCCGATGGTCCGCACGACGGTGTTCCGTAGCAACAGGACGCAGGCAGTCCGCCTGCCCAAGGCGGTCGCGCTGCCCGACGACGTCCGCGAGGTCGAGGTCCGGACCGTCGGCAGGTCCCGCGTGATCACGCCGGCTGGCACCGGGTGGGACGAGTGGTTCGACCACGGGCTCCGCGTCGCCGACGACTTCCTGCCCGACCGCGACCAGGGGAACGCCGAGGAGCGCGGCGCCCTGTGAGCACGCTCTACCTGCTGGACACGAACGTCCTGATCGCGTTGTTGCGTGGGAACGGCGTGGCCGCGCGACCGAGGCTTCGGGAGGCGGAGGGGCGCGTCGCGGTCTCGACGGTGAGCGAGATGGAGCTCGAGTACGGCATCGAGCGGTCAGACGACCCGCATCGCAACCGTCAGGCTGTCGACGACCTGTTGTCGCTCGTGGACGTACTCCCCTTCGATGGGCTCGCGGCGATGCACGCCGGCCGCGTCCGCGCGCGCCTCGCGGCCCGCGGCACGCCCGTCGGACCCTATGACGCCCTCCTCGCCGGGCATGCCCGTTCGCTCGGGCTCGTCATGGTGACGAACAACGTCCGCGAGTTCTCCCGCGTCCCCGGCCTCGAGGTCGAGGACTGGCTGGCGCAAGCACCGAGCGATCGCTGAGCCCCACCGGGTCAGGCGGTGCAGCCACACTCCGCGAGCGACGCGACGAAGTCGTCGAAGATGAGGCGCGCGCCGTACGTGCCGCCGTCAGGGACGGCGTCGGCCATGAGCGAGAACACGAGGAGGCGGTCGTCGGCCGTGACGACCGTCCCCGCGAGGGACGTGACGTTCGGCAGGCTGCCCGTCTTGGCCCGCACGACGCCGCGGCCCGCGTTCTCGAGGTAGCGCTCGCCGAGCGTCCCGGACAGGCCCGCGACCGGCAGCCCGACGGCGCCGGGCCGCAGCTGCGGGTGCGCCGGGTCCGCGAGCAGGCCGACGACCTCGTCGAGCTGGGCGGGCGTGACGACCGAGCCGTCGCCGAGGCCCGAGAGGTCGGCGAGCGTCGCGCCCGTGAGGTCGACCCCGAGCCCTTCGACCGCCGACCGCACGGCCTGCGTCGCGCCCGCCGCGGAGCCGGGCAGCCCCGCGTCGATCGCGACGACGCGGCCCACCACCTCCGTGATGGTGTTGTCGGAGTGCTGGAGCAGGTACGCGACGACCTCGCTCAGCGGCGCGGACTCCACCTCGCCGACCGTGCGGCCGTCGTCGGGCGCCGGCGCGCGCACCACGTCCCCCGCCACGGCGACCCCCTGCTCGGCGAGCGCGGCGACGAACGCGTCGGCGGCCGCCATCGCCGGGTCCTCCGCGCGCGGCGCGTACTCCTCGTCCTCGAGCCGCGCGATGTCGACCGCGAGCGCGGCGACGGGCGCGACGTAGCCGTTGCGCACGCTCGCCGGGTCGACGGTCGGCGCGACCGCGGTGCCCGTGAAGAGCGTGTCGTCGAGGCGGAGCGAGATCGTCGTGCGGCCCGTGAGCCGGAGCTCGCCCGCGACCTGCGCGGCGAGGTCGCCGAGGCCCGCCCGGCCGTTGACGGCCGTCGGGTCGCCCGCGCCGGCGGCGAGCATCATGTCGCCGCCGCCCACGAGGTACACGGTCTCCTGCCCCTCGAGGACGGCGCGGGTCGGGAGGGTCGCGTGCGACCCGGGAGACGTGAGGGCCGCCGCCGCGGTGAGCGTCTTGAGGGTCGAGGCGGGGACGTGACCCACGGTGTCGCCGCTCGCCGCGAGCACGTCCCCCGTCACGGCGTCGGTCACCAGGACGCCGACGCGCGGCCCGAGCCGGGTGTCGGCGGCGAGGTCGTCCGCGAGGTCCTGCACGCTCCCCGTGGCCGGGACCGGGGCCGCAGGGTCGAGGGCCGGCAGCTCGACCTCGAGCGGTGGCGCCGCGACGGCGCCCGGCGCCTCGGGGAACGGGTTCGGCTCCGGGTAGGGCGCTGCGGTCGTGAGCACGCCGGGGACGACGTCGTACGCGTCCGCCACGACGTAGCCGCCCGCGAGGACGAGCACGACACCGACGGCCACGCCCGTGCGCGTCCCCCAGCCCATGCGTCTCCCTCGTCCCGTCCCGTGCGCGCGCGCCTCCGGGGCACCGGCGGGCACCGGTGCCTGGACCGGGACGTCGGGTGCGGGCACGTGCGCATTATCACTCAGCCGGCCCGCCCGGGAGCCCGGTAGGAACCCTCCCGCGCGGACGGCACGTGTCACACTAGTTCCCGCACGACGGCGTGGTCCGTCGTCCACAGACCCAGCCACCGCCCGAGCGTCGCGGTGCCGGTACGACTGGAGGAAGCAGTGGAGTTCGACGTCACGATCGAGATCCCCAAGGGGCAGCGCAACAAGTACGAGGTGGACCACGCGACCGGTCGCATCCGCCTCGACCGCATGCTCTTCACCTCGACGCGGTACCCCGACGACTACGGGTTCATCGAGGGGACGCTCGGCGAGGACGGCGACCCGCTGGACGCGCTCGTCCTGCTCGAGGAGCCCACGTTCCCCGGCTGCCTGATCCGCTGCCGCGCGCTCGGCATGTTCCGCATGCGCGACGAGGCCGGCGGTGACGACAAGGTCCTCTGCGTCCCCACGGGCGACCAGCGCGCCGCGTGGCGCCAGGACATCGACGACGTCTCCGACTTCCACCGCCTGGAGATCCAGCACTTCTTCGAGGTCTACAAGGACCTCGAGCCCGGCAAGTCGGTCGAGGGCGCCCACTGGGTCGGCCGCGCCGACGCCGAGGCCGAGATCGAGCGCTCGCTCCAGCGCGCCATCGACTCCGGGTACCACACGCCGGGTCACTGACCGCGGCGCGCGCCTGGCCCGACGGCGCCCCTCACCCCACGGGGTGAGGGGCGCCGTCGTGCGTCACGGGCGGACCAGGCCGTTCCGGTAGGCCCAGACGACGACCTGGACCCGGTCGCGCAGCCCGAGCTTGGCGAGGACCCGGCCGACGTGGGTCTTGACGGTCGCCTCGGAGAGGTACGTCCGCGCGCCGATCTCTGCGTTCGACAACCCGTCCGCGAGCAGCACGACCACGTCGCGCTCGCGCTCCGTGAGTCCTGCGAGGGCTCGGTCGCGCGCGGCGACGTCGGGGAGCGCGGGGACGACCTCGGCGAGGAGCCGTCGCGTCGCCGACGGCGCGATGACGGCGTCTCCCCGGTGCACGGTGCGGACGGCGGCGAGCAGGTCCTCGGTCGGCGCGTCCTTGAGCAGGAACCCGGCGGCGCCCGCGCGCAGCGCGGCGTAGACGTACTCGTCCAGGTCGAACGTCGTCAGGACGAGCACCCGGCACGGAGGCATCGACGCGTCCAGCAGCCGCGCCGTCGTCTCGATGCCGTCCATGACCGGCATGCGCACGTCCAGGACGACGACGTCGGCCCGTCGCTCGCGCTGCACGCTCAGCGCCTGTGCACCGTCGGCGGCCTCGCCGACGACGGCCAGGTCCGGTGCGGCGTCGATCACGGCGACCGCCCCGGCGCGGACGAGCGGCTGGTCGTCGACGACCAGCACGCGGATCACGGGCCACCGTCCACGTGCCGGGGCGATGCGAGGTTCGAGGTCGGGACCGTGGCCGCGACCGTCCACGCGTCGCCCGCGCGGATCTCGAGCGTCCCGCCCGCCGCCTCGATCCGCTCCCGCATCCCTACGAGCCCCAGGCCTGCGCCGCTCGCCGGAGCGGAGTCCGGGCCGGGAGCGGGTCGGGTGGCGCCCGCGTCGTCGGACGACGGGACGTCGGCCACCTCCACGTGGAGCCCGGCGTCGCGCCACGCGAGGGTGACCACCGTCGACGAGCCGGGCATCGCGTGGCGCGCGCTGTTGGTCAGTGCCTCCTGGACGGTGCGGAACGCGGCGAGCTCGGCCGTCGGCCCGAGCGGCACGGGGGCACCCGACTCGACGACGCGCACGGCCCGACCTGCCCCGCGAACGCGGTCGACGAGGTCGGGCACGTCCCGGAGCGTCGGCATCGGCACCGCGGCCGCCGCACCGACGGGGGTGCCCGTCGGCTCGGCGCGCAGCACGTGCACGATCCCCCGCATGTCCCGCAGCGCCTCGCGTCCGGTCTCCTCGACGACCGCGAGCGCCTGCGCCGCGCGCGCCGGGTCGGCGCGGCCCACCCGCGCCTGGGCGACGACGACCGAGAGGGAGTGCGCGACGACGTCGTGCATCTCGCGCGCGATCCTGGCGCGCTCGGCGAGCACGGCCCGCTCGGCCCGCTCCTCGCGCTCGGCCTCCGCGCGCTCGCGCCCGGCCAGCGCCTCGCGCCGCACCTGCTCCTGCGACCGCCGGAGCAGGCCGGCGGCCCAGGCGACCAGGACGAGCGCAACGAGGAGCACGCCCAGCAGCCAGGGGCTCGGACCGACCGGCGACGCCGCCACGCTCGGGTCCCCGCGGTACCGGAGCACGGTCGCGGCAGTGCCGACGACGCCGGTCACCAGCCCGAGCGGGCGCGGCCCCCATGCCGTGCAGGCGTAGACGGAGAGCAGGAACACGAGCGCCGACGGCAGCAGGAAGTAGAGGCCGGAGACGGCGAGCATCCCCGCCACGGCGAGCGCGACGAGCACGTGCGAGAGCACCGTGGCCGACCGGCGAGCGACGAAGGCGGCGTGCGCCAGCGCGGCGAGCGCGACCAGGGCCCAGGCACGGGCGGCGGGGAGCGACCCCAGCGCGACCACGCACGTCGCGGGCAGCAGGGCGAGCGCCGCCGCCGTCGCGACGAGCACGTCCCCGCGTGCAGGCCGCACGCTCACGGGACGGCGACCGTTCCGGCGCCACGGAGGGCGGGGCGAGGGGCGGCGTCACGCGCGTCCAGCGTCGCGACGAGCAGCGCCACGCCGATCACGAGCCAGGTGCCGTAGGTCAGGGCGACGATGACGGTGATCGCCCCGGCGCCGAGGTCGACCGGACCGTCGTCCAGGCCCAGAAGCTGCGCGGCGGTCCCGAACACCATGAGCGCCCCCATCGTGAGGCCCGCGGACGCCGCGACCCACCCGCCGGCCCTCAGCGCGGCACGGACGACCCGGCCGGGGACCGGGCGGTGCGTCAGCGCGAGCACCAGGGCGGCCGCCGTCGCGAACAAGGCGACCTCCATCACCGGCGCTCCCCCCGTGTGCGGCTCGGGCCGTCCGAGCGTACCGCCCAGCCACCAGTAGGCCTTGAGCGCCGGGTAGGGCACGCACATCGCCAGGCCGAGCACCCGCGGCCACCGGCGCCGGACGGGCCAGGCTCCCGCGGTGGCGACCGACCACGTGCTCAGCGTCGTGACGACGGCCGTCACCGCGGCGAGCGACCGCACCAGCGCCCCCGGGACGTCGACCACGGAGAAGTCGCCGGCCGGGATCCCCGTCACCGCGAAGAACGCCCGGAACGCGTCGAGCGCGAGACCTCCGGCCGCCCAGAAGAGCAGGACGGCGGCGACCCCACCGAGGCCGGCCGTCCGGCGCCGGGACGCGGCACGGTGCCCGCGGGCGGTGGCGACCGCGAGCAGCGCGAGCCCTGCGGCGACGGGTGCCACCCAGGGCGGCGCGAAGATCGCCGAGTACCCGTCCGGTGGCGGCCCCGACCAGCGCACGACGCCCGCGACGAGGGTCACGGATGCGGTGACCGCCGTCGTCGCGGCGTGCGCGGCGGGTCCGGTGGGGCGGGCGGGCCTGACTGGCGCGGCGGGACGGAACGGGGACGAGGTCGTGTCGGTCGTGTCGGTCATGGGACCAGCCTCACCACCCGGTCTCCCGGTGCGCATCGCCCTCAGGTCGCGACGGCGCGCGACCCAGGTCCCTGGCTCACCGCGCCCGCAGGCCGTCGACCAGGGTATCGACGACGACGTCCCGGTCCTCGGGTGACCCGAGGCGCACGGCGTGCTCGATGCCGCACACGAGGTGCTCCACCTGGGCCGGCGAGAGCTCGGGACGCACGGCGCCGGCCCGCTGGGCGCGCGCGAGCACGTCGGCGAGCTCGCCGAGCACCTCGGCCTTGAGTGCGGCGACGTCGGGGCTCACGTCCGCGGGCGCGAGCAGGACCGCCTGGAGCCCGCCCGCCTCGACGTGCAGGCCCACCACGTCGCGCACGAGCGACTCGAAGGCAGGACCGGGGTCCGGGTCGGCGAGCGCCGCACGGGCACGGTCGCGCAACCGGCGCAGGGCGTCGCGCGTGAGCTCCTCGAGGAGCGCGTGCGAGGTCGCGAAGTGGCGGTAGACCGTCCCGACCCCCACTCCCGCCGCACGCGCGATCTCGTTGAGCCGCAGGTCCCTCGGGTCGGCACCACGCGCGACCTGGAGGATCCGGTCGCGGCTGCGGACGGCGTCGGCGCGGAGCGTGGTCATGGCCCCAGCCTACCCCCAAACGGATGGTCTATCCGGATGAGGTACCGTCACCGGATGGACTATCCGATTGAGAACGACACCGCCAGCACGTGGGACCCGCACGACCTCCCCGACCAGAGCGGGCGCACCCTGGTGGTCACGGGTGCGACGGCGGGCATCGGCTACTTCGCCGCCGAGCAGCTCGCCGCGGCCGGCGCCCACGTCGTGCTCGCCGGCCGGTCGCCCGAACGCCTCGAGATCGCGGCGACCGCGATCCGCGAGCAGGTCCCCACGGCGTCGCTGGGCACGGTCGTCGTCGACCTGTCGTCCCTGGCCTCGGTTCGTGACGCCGGAGCGGAGCTGGCCGCGCTCGACCGGCTCGACGGCCTCCTGCTCAACGGCGGCTCGATGGCGATGCGCGCGCGAGACCGCACCGTGGACGGCCTCCCGCTGCTCGCGGGCACGCACGTCGTCGCCAACGCGGCTCTCGTGGCGCGCACCCTGCCCGCCCTGCTCCGCACCGGAGCACGCCACGACGTGCGCACGCGCGTCGTCCACACGTCGTCAGGGTTCGTCGACCGCCTTCGGCGACCCGTCGTCGACGCGCTGCCGACCTCACGGTCCGGCGTCGTCGCGTACACCCGGGCGAAGGCCGTGACCGAGGTCTTCGCGTTCGAGCTCGACCGGCGGCTGCGCTCGGCGGGTGCGCCGACGGAGAGCCTCGTCTCCCGGCCGGGCGTCGGGGTGGACGCACGCACGCCGCACCGCCCCGGGATCCGCGACGCGAGCGTCCCGGCGCGGCCCAACCCCTACACGCCCTGGGCTCAGGGCAAGGACTCCGCGTCGTGGTCGGCGGTGCGGGCGCTCACCGACCCGGGCGCACGCGGCGGCGAGCTCTACGCTCCGGCGAACGGCCGGCGCGGCCTGCCCGTCCGGGTGCGGCCCGGGACGCTCACCGCCTCGCCCGCACCGCAGGACGTCGCCTCCGTCTGGCGCCACCTCGAAGATCTCGTCGGGGTCGACCTCCCCGTCGCGTCCGGCACGTCCCGCACCTGACCACGGGGCCCGGGCGGCCGTCCGTCAGGGACGACCGGCGTAGGGCATCGCGTCGGCCCAGCGCATCGCGACCTCGTGCACGGGGCTGCCGGGCTGACGGGCCTCGATCATCCTGCCGTTCCCGGTGTACATGGCGACGTGGCGGATGGTCGACGGGTTCCCGGTGTCGTTCGCGTAGAAGATGAGGTCGCCCGGGCGGAGCCGGTCGTAGGAGATCTTCTGCACGCGCTGGTACTGCGAGCGCGACGTGCGCGTGATGTCCACGCCCGCCGCGGCCCAGGCGCGCGACGTGAGGCCCGAGCAGTCGTAGCCCGGCCCGGTCCCGCCGAACACGTACGGGGCGCCGATCTTGGTGCGCGCCCAGGCGACGGCGGCCCGGCCCTGCGCCGCGCTGCCGACGCCCGTGCCCGGGGGCGGGGTGACGACCGGCGGCGGGTCGGGCGTCGGGGCGGGTGCGGGGGTCGGCGCGGGTGCGGGGTTCGGCGCGGGTGCGGGATCCGGGGCCGGCGCAGGTGCGGGATCCGGGGCCGGCGCGGGTGCCGGCGCCGGGTTCGCAGGTGCGGGGCTGCTCGTCGGGGGCGCCGCGGGCGCGCCCGACGACGCCCCCGACGGGGCCTCGACGCGCGCCCGGGCCGCGGCCTCGCGCTCGCTCGCTGCCTGCGCGTCGAGGGCGTCCTGGCGCTGGCGCTCGACGTCGACGCTCGTGGCCCGCGCGCGGGCGAGCTCGGCGAGGAGCGCCTCCCGCCGGGTCGCGGACTCCTGCACCGCGTCGTCGAGCGCGTCGGACGAGACCTGGGCGGCGGCGAGCGCGTCCCGCGCCCGGTCCTCGACCTCGCCCTGGTGCGCGAGCGCCGCGTCGGCCCGGGCACGAGCGGTGTCGGCGACGGCGCGCGCGGTCGCGTGCGCGTCGACCGCGCGTCCCGCGGTGCGGCCGGCGACACGCTCGGCGTTCTCCCGCTCGACGACCTGGCCCACCCCGTCCGCGTCGAGGACGGCACGCAACGCGTCGAGGTCGGTCGACCCCTGCCGGGACGCGCGGAACAGCGCACCGACCGCGGCGCGGGACTCCGACTCTCCCGTCCGGGCGGCCGCGAGCGCCTCCTGGGCGTCGCGGACCTCCGCGTCGGCCGTCGCGAGCGCGTCCTGGGCGGCTGCGTACTCCTCCGCCGCGGTCTCGACGGCCGCCTCGGCGCTGGACCGGCGGTCCCGCAGCGACGCGAGCTCGCGCTCGACGGACTCGACGTCCCGGGCGGCGCCGTCCGCGGCCTCGCGCGCCGCGCGGACGTCGTCGTCCGACGGCGGGTCGGACGACGCGGAGGGCGCGAGCCCGACGCCGAGCACGAGCGCGAGCAGGCCCGCCGCGGTCGCGGACGCGAACCGGCGGGGCCCGGCGGCCGGGCGACGCCGCGCCTCGCCGAGCGCCTCCGGCCGGGCAGCGTGCGCCGACGTCGCGTCGTCCATCGATCCTCCTTCGACCGGTCGCTCGGCGTGTCCCGTTGACAGCACTCGCACGAGTCTGCCCAGAAGGTCCGCGATGCGCCATCGGAGTGCTGCCGCCCTTCTCAGGATGTGGTCTCGCATCGCGAGACACCCCTGTCGGGCGGCGCGGATCGGGCCTAGCCTCACCAGCATGTCCCGTCGAATGTGTCGCTGACCCCAGCACACGTTCGCCTGCCCGCGAGCCGTCGTCGACGACGCCCTCGCCGTGCGATCCCGTCCCGTGTGCGCCCCTCGCCGCGGTCGACGGCCGGCCTCCCGCCTCCTCGTCTCCCACGGCACCCGTCCGCCCGGCGCACCGTGCGCCGTCGTCCCACCCCACCACCCCGTAGGAGAGCACCATGAGCACCGAGAACGCCCCCGCCTGGTCCTTCGAGACGCGCCAGGTCCACGCCGGCCAGACCGCCGACCCGACGACCGGCGCCCGCGCGCTGCCGATCTACCAGACCACGTCGTTCGTCTTCCCCGACGCGTCGGTCGCCGCCGACCGCTTCGCGCTCAAGGACCTCGGCCCGATCTACACGCGCATCGGTAACCCGACCCAGGAGGTCGTGGAGAACCGCATCGCGTCGCTCGAGGGCGGCGTCGGCGCGCTCCTCCTCGCGTCCGGGCAGGCCGCGACGACGTTCGCGATCCTCAACGTCGCCGAGGCGGGCGACCACGTCGTCGCCTCGCCGAGCCTGTACGGGGGCACCTACAACCTGCTGCAGTACTCGCTCGCCAAGCTCGGGGTCGAGACGACGTTCGTCACCGACCCGCACGACCCCCAGGCCTGGCGCGACGCCGTGCGCCCGAACACGAAGCTGTTCTTCGGCGA
Source organism: Cellulosimicrobium cellulans (assembly GCF_006539945.1). GTDB lineage: Bacteria > Actinomycetota > Actinomycetes > Actinomycetales > Cellulomonadaceae > Cellulosimicrobium > Cellulosimicrobium cellulans. Next base: position 48,293 of record NZ_BJNZ01000033.1, read on the forward strand.
GACGATCCCCAACCCGCAGGCCGACGTCCTCGACATCGAGGCCGTCGCGGCGGTCGCGCACGAGGTGGGCGTGCCGCTGATCGTCGACAACACCGTCGCGACCCCCTACCTGCTGCGGCCGCTCGAGCACGGCGCGGACGTCGTCGTGCACTCGGCGACGAAGTACCTCGGCGGGCACGGCTCGGCGATCGGCGGCGTGATCGTCGACGGCGGCACGTTCGACTACGCGGCGTACCCGGAGCGGTTCCCGAACTTCAACACGCCCGACCCGTCGTACAACGGCCTCGTGTACGCACGCGACCTCGGCGTGGACGGCATCCTCGGCGCGAACCTCGCCTACGTGCTCAAGGCGCGCGTGCAGCTCCTGCGCGACCTGGGCTCGGCGATCTCGCCGTTCAACGCGTTCCTCATCGCGCAGGGCATCGAGACGCTGTCGCTGCGCGTGGAGCGCCACGTCGCGAACGCGAAGAAGGTCGCCGAGTGGCTCGAGGCGCGCGACGACGTCCGCACCGTGCACTACGCCGGACTGGCGTCGAGCCCGTGGCACGCCAACGCGCAGAAGTACCTGCCGCGTGGCGCCGGTGCGGTGCTCGCGTTCGAGCTCGACGGCGGCAGCGAGGCGGGCCAGGCCTTCGTCTCGGCGCTGCAGCTCCACTCCAACGTGGCGAACATCGGCGACGTCCGCTCGCTCGTCATCCACCCGGCCTCGACCACCCACGCCCAGCTCAGCCCCGAGGAGCAGGCGAAGTCCGGCGTGACGCCGGGCCTCGTCCGGCTCGCCGTCGGCATCGAGCACGTCGACGACATCCTCGCCGACCTCGAGCTCGGGTTCACCGCCGCCAAGTCGTCGCTCGGCGCCTGAGCGGCGGCGCCAGCACGCCCGCCAGGACGACGACGAGGACTGCGATGACGGATCTGGACAGCCGGGGCGCCCTGCGCGCCCCGGCCGTACAGTGGCCGACGGTGAGCCCTGCGAACGACGACCTCCTCTCCCCCGCCCCCGGCGCCCGGCGCGACCACCGCGCGGACCCCTCGGGGCGCGGCGTCGCGCCGTCGCGCGCGCGGGTGAAGGCTCCGGTCCCGGCGACCGGCGCCTGGCGGGACGGGGACCCGGCGGGGCGGCGGCAGTTCGCCGACGTCGGCACGTTCGACCTCGAGTCCGGCGCTCGGCTGCCCGACGTCCGCGTCGCGTACGAGACGTGGGGCACGCTCGCGCCGGACGGTTCCAACGCCGTCCTCGTGCTGCACGCCCTCACCGGCGACTCCCACGTCAGCGGTCCCGCCGGGGAGGGGCACGCCACCGCGGGCTGGTGGGAGTCGCTCGTGGGTCCTGGCGCGCCGATCGACACCGACCGCTGGTTCGTCGTCGCGCCCAACGTGCTCGGCGGGTGCCAGGGAACCACCGGCCCGGCGTCCACCGCGCCCGACGGCCGCCCGTGGGGCAGCCGCTTCCCGCGCGTCACGACCCGCGACCAGGTCGCGGTCGAGATCGAGCTCGCCAGGTCGCTCGGCATCACGTCGTGGGCGTTCGTCGTCGGTGCCTCGATGGGCGGGCACCGCGTCCTCGAGTGGGCGCTGCTCGGGCCGGAGGCGGGGATCGACGTCGTCTCGCTCGCCGCGATCGCGACGACCGCGCAGACGACCGGCGACCAGATCGCCTGGGCGCACCCGCAGCTCGGCGCGGTCCGCGCCGACCCCGGCTTCCGCGGCGGGGACTACTACGACGCCGCGGACGGCGACGGCCCGCACATCGGGCTCGGGATCGCGCGGCAGATCGCGCACGCGACCTACCGGTCCGCGCGCGAGCTCGACGAGCGGTTCGGCCGGCTCCCGCAGGGCGGCGAGGACCCCTTCACCGACGGCCGGTACGCCGTGCAGTCGTACCTCGACCACCACGGCGACAAGCTCGCGCGCCGCTTCGACGCCAACTCGTACGTCGTGCTCACCGAGTCGATGCTCACGCACGACCTCGGTCGCGACCGCGGCGGGGTCGAGGCGGCGCTCGCGCAGATCGCCGCGCACGCGCTCGTCGTCGCGGTCGACTCCGACCGGCTCTTCCTGCCCGCGGACTGCGCGCGCATCGCTGCCGGGATCCCCCGCGCCGAGCCGCTGCGCACGCTCAGAAGCGACTTCGGGCACGACGGGTTCCTCATCGAGTTCGACCAGCTCGGCCCGATCGTCGCGGACTTCCTCGGCGAGCCGGCGCGCGTCCGCGACTGACCGGTCGACCGACCTGTCCACGAGATGGCGCCGTGGCGGGCGCGCCCGCCCCGTCCTGGCACGATGAAGAGATGGACGGCGACGTGACCGAGGCGGCCCAGCACCTGCGCACCCAGTGGGACCGGCTCGACCGGTGGCTGGCGGACCTCGGGGCCGAGCTGGACCGCGACGCCGGTCGCGCGAGCGCGCTCGACGGCTGGACCGTGGGCGAGCTGGTCACCCACCTCGGCCGCGTCATGGAGACCCTCGCGCTGTGCGGTCCGGTCCCCGCCGGGACGGTGCCCCTCACGCTCGCGGAGTACCTCGGCACGTACCCGGAGCGGGCGGACGAGATCGAGCACGCGACGCGAGCCCTCGACGCGGAGATCGCCGACGACCGCCTCGGGCGCGTCGAGGCCTTCGCCGCGGCCGGCTTCGCCCGGCTCGACGAGCTCGGCGACCAGCACGTCGTGCAGGCGCGCCGCGGCCCCATCACCCTGCAGGACATGGTGCGCTCGCGCGTCCTCGAGCTCGTCGTCCACGCCGACGACCTCGCGCGTACGTTCCCGGGCGTCGTGACCGACCCGGTGGACCGCCGCGCGCTCGACGCCGTCGCGGCCGAGCTGCTGCACGTCGTCGTCACGCGCGGCGGCTGGGCGCTCGAAGTCCGCGACCCTCGCCTGTGGCTGCGGCTCGCGTGCGGCCGCGTCCCCTACGACGTCGACGAGCTCGCGCGTGCCCTCGAGCCCGTGCACACCTCCGAGGCGGTCCCCGACCTCGGCCGCATGCTCCCGCTGCTCTGACGGCGACACCGGTGAGGTGACGCGCGGCACGCACTCTCCCGTGGTTGAGCCGCGGACCGGACCGTAGGTTGGGGGCATGCTCGCCGCCTACGCCGACCACCTCGACCCCGACGACCCCCTGGCCGGGCTGGTCGTCGGGGACCGTCCCGAACCGGAGCCTCGCGAGCACTGGACCACCGTCGACGTGCGCGCCGCATCGCTCAACCACCACGACCTGTGGTCGCTGCGCGGGGTCGGGCTGCCCGCGGACCGGCTCCCCATGATCCTCGGGACCGACGCCGCGGGCATCGCCCCGGACGGCAGCGAGGTCGTCGTGCACGCGGTGATCGGGGCCGACGGGCACGGGGTCGGGCCTACGGAGCGTCGGTCGCTCCTCTCCGAGCGCTACCCCGGCACGCTCGCCGAGCGCGTCGCCGTCCCGACGCGCAACCTCGTCCCCAAGCCCCCGGAGCTCACGTTCGTCGAGGCCGCCTGCGTGCCGACCGCCTGGCTGACGGCGTACCGCATGCTCTTCACCGCCGGTGGTGCCGCGCCCGGGGACCGCGTGCTCGTCCAGGGCGCGGGCGGCGGCGTCGCGACGGCGGCCGTCGCCCTGGGCGCGGCCGCCGGGCTCGAGGTGTGGGTGACGTCCCGCTCTGCGGGCAAGCGCGCCGGGGCCGCGCGGATCGGGGCGGCCGCGACGTTCGAGCACGGCGCTCGTCTGCCCGCGCCGGTCGACGTCGTCGTGGAGACCGTCGGCCAGGCGACCTGGCGCCACTCGCTGCGCTCGGTCCGCCCGGGCGGCACCGTCGTCGTCGCGGGCGCCACGAGCGGGGACGCGTCGCCCGCCGAGCTGACCCGCGTCTTCTTCCACGAGATCCGCATCCAGGGCGTGACGATGGGGACGCGCGACGACCTCGCGGCGCTGCTGCGGTTCCTCGCGCGGAGCGAGGTGCGGCCCGTCGTGGACCAGGTGCTGCCTCTGCAGCAGGCTCGCGACGGTCTCGCGCGGCTCGCCGCCGGGGAGCACTTCGGCAAGGTGGTGCTCACGCCGTGACGTCGTCGGGCTGGGGCCCGGACGTCCTCGGCGCCGGGTACGAGCAGCGCACGGTCGAGCTGGAGCCTGACGACGAGGGCGAGGTCGTCGTGACCGTGGTCCGCCACGCGCCGAAGACCGACGAGCCGATCAGGCCGGCGCGTGCCGTGCTCTACCTCCACGGCTGGAGCGACTACTTCTTCCAGACCGAGCTCGCCGAGACGTGGCGTGCGCTCGGCGCGGCGTTCTACGCCGTCGACCTCCGCAAGTACGGACGCAGCCTGCGCCCGCACCAGACGCCCGGGTACGCCGACCACCTCACCGAGTACGACGCCGACATCGCCGCCGCGCTCGACGTCGTCCGGGCGGACCTCGGCGCGCACGCCGCGATCATGCTCATGGGGCACTCCACCGGAGGGCTCGTCGCGGCGCTCTGGGCGCACCGGCACCCGGGCGTCGTCCGGGGGCTCGTGCTCAACAGCCCGTGGCTCGAGCTCCAGGGATCGTCGGTCGCCCGGACCGTCTCGGGCCCCGCGATCCGCCAGCTCGCGCGGTTCCAGCCGCGCGCCCCGCTGCCGAACGTCGACCCCGGCTACTACGCCCGGACGCTGCGCGACCGCGACGACGGCGCCTGGGTGATCGACGACGCCTGGCGGCCCGTGCCGTCGTTCCCCGTCCGCGCCGGCTGGCTGCGCGCGGTCATCTCGGGCCACGCCCGCGTCGCGGCCGGACTCGCCATCGACTGCCCCGTGCTCGTGCTCCTCGCCGAGAAGTCGCTGTTCAGCACCCGCTGGTCCGAGGACATGCGGTCCGCCGACATCGTGCTCGACGTCGAGCCGCTGGCCCGCCGCTCCGCGCACCTGGGTCGGGTCGTCACCATCGTCAGGATCCCAAGCGGGATGCACGACCTCTCGCTCTCGGCTCCTGAGCCGCGCGCCCGCTTTTTCGGGGAGATCGTGCGCTGGTCGGCGGCCTACGGCTGGGCCTGACCGATCCCGGCGGAGCGTCTCTGCGTAGGACCGCGGGGTGTCGGAGCCTCGCAGACCGCGGGGTATACA
>NZ_BJNZ01000034.1 GCF_006539945.1 Cellulosimicrobium cellulans
GCGTGCGGACCAGGGCGAGACGACGCCGGGCGGGGTGGGTGGTGGTGCCGCGTCGTGGCGGGCCTGGCGGGAGCCGCGAGGAACGAGCGGCGGATGGTAGACGCGGCACCACCACCCACCCCGCCCACCCAAGGTGACCAGATCGCCGTCGGGCAACGTGACCACGGCTCTACCTCGGCCGACCATGGCTCTACCTCGGCCGACCATGGCTCTACCTCGGCAGACCAGGGCTCTACCTCGGCAGACCAGGGCTCTATCTCGGCGGACCAGGGCTAGCGCGGCCCTGCCTCGGACGACGACGAAACCGGGGCCGCCTCGCGCACCGTGCGGCACGCGAGACGGCCCCGGGTCCGGACCGGGCTGGTCAGCCGCAGGACGGCTGGCCGTGCTCCGGGGTCGCGACGGTCTCCCGCTCGTCAGAGGTGTCGGACGGACGGGCGGTGACGGTCACGGATCCGGCCGTCGGGTCCTCGACCCCCCGGACGGCGAACGACTGGTAGGCGTTCTTGCCGGGGGCGACGTCGGTGAACGTCTTGGACCCGAACGGCGTGTCGAGGACGACGTCCAGCGGGACGGTGTCGTCGTTGAGCGCGCGCACGGTGACGTACGGCGTGCCCGCGAGGCACCGGACCTCGGCGGTCGCGGTGATCGCGACCTCCTCCTGGCCGGGCTCCTCCACGCTGGGGAGGCGCTCGATCCAGATGTTGCGGAACCGGGGGTTGAGGCCCGGGTCGCCGTGGTCCTGGAGCTTGATGTACCCCGACGTGGGTCCCTCCGCCCGGCCGTTGCCGGTCTTGCCGGTGACCGCGACGTCGTCGTGCACGACCTGCCCGTTCCACACGAGCGTGAGACGCGCGTCCTCGGTCTTCTTGCCGTCGGGGCCGAAGCGCGCACCCCGGAACGTGATGTCGTACGTCTGCCACGTGCCCATCGGGGTCGCCGCGTTCACGTCGGGAGCCCTCTGCAGGTAGATCGCCCCGGCGTGGTCGTTCCTGGGCGGGTCGATGCCGAAGGACTCGAGCACCTGGACCTCGTAGCGCTCCTGGATGTAGACGCCGCTGTTGCCGCGGGCCTGACCGGTCTGGGAGGGGGCGTGCTCGGGCTGGTACCACTCGACGTGCATCTGGAAGTCGTCGAACTTCTCCTTGGTGCGGATGTCGCCGCCGAAGGACTCCATGGACCCGTCCGCGACCGGCCACGTCGCGGGACCGCCGCCGTTGACCGCAGCCCACGCGTCGAGGTCGTCGCCGTCGAACAGGGTGGTGCGCTCGCTCGGCGTGACGGTGAGGCTGTCCAGGTTGACGTGACCGATGTCGTCGTCGTCGTGCCGGATCGTGATCGTGTTGGCGCCCTCGCGCAGCGGCACGGTCTCGACCTGCGTGGCCCAGGTGGACCAGGCCACCGTGCTCTCGAACCAGACCTGCTTGAGCTTCTCGCCGTTGACGTAGAGGCTCAGGTTCCTCGGCAGTGCCGTGGGGTCGATGTTCTGGCCGTTGGCGTAGCGGATCGCGAGGTCGTGCGGTCCCGCCTCCTCGGTGCGGACGGCGAACGTCGTCTGCGCGCCCGGCTCCCAGTTGCGGTCCACGAACCCGGAGCCCGAGTAGCCGGCGTGGTTGCTGTTCCACCCGGCGCCGCCGGTGATGTCTGCCGCCTCGGCCTCGTAGACCGGCGGTGCGACGGATCCGTCGGGCAGCCGGGTCAGCGTGTACCAGGCCTCCGTGCTCCACAGCTCGTTGCCGCTCTCCGACGCGAACGGGCGCGGGGAGTGGACGTTCACGACGCGACCGGCCTTCAGCCCGTCGATCTGCAGCGTCACCGTCTTCCGGTCGTCGGAGACGGTCGCGGCCGTGACCTCGAGGTCCTCCTCGTCGACCTTGGGGCCGCCGTACTGCGGGGTCGCGACGTAGCGCCACTGCGCGGCCGTGTACTTGGACGCGAGGTCCTGCGCCGTCTCCTCGGACAGCGGCTGCGTGTACTCGATCTCGAACCCGCCCTCGACGGCGCGCATCTCGAGCATGTCGAACGCGTTGTTGTCGTCGTACGTGAGCTTCTGCAGGCCGTAGGAGAGCTTGCCCGCCTGGCCCCAGTTGCCCGACCAGCCGATGCCGCCGACGTAGATCGCGCCGTCGGGGCCGACGCTCGTGCGGCTGACACCGGATTCCAGGCCCTGCGTCATGCGGAAGACGGCGCCCTGCTCCTGGCCCGCGACGTCCTCGAGGTAGGCGCGCTGGAGGCCGCCGTAGGTCACGTCGCCGATCGCCATCTGCCCGGCGAACACGCCCTCGGTGAGCACGACCGGGTTGCTCGGCGAGTTGGAGATCTCGCTGTGCGGCATCCACAGGACGGGCTCGGTGACGGGCTGGTCGTCGTACGGGCCGTCGGGGTTCGTGAAGTGGTTGTAGAACGCCCCCTCCTCGACGCGCACCAGCTTCGAGGTCGGGATGCGGACGCCCTGGTTGTCGGTGACGTACATGCCGCCGTCGACGCCCCAGCCGAGACCGTTGGGCGTGCGCAGGCCGCCCGCGACGTACTCGACCTCGCCGGTGTCCTTGCTGATCTTCATGACCGAGCCGCGGTTCTCCGCGAGCTGCGGGTCGAGCGAGTTGCCGCCGGGGATCATCGCGATGCCGGTCGTGACGTAGAAGTACCCGTCCTCGTAGAGCAGGCCGAACGCGAACTCGTGGTAGTTCTCGCCGAACGGCCAGGTCGCGAACGTGTCGTACTCGTCGGCGACCTCGTCGCCGTCGGTGTCGACGAGCGCGGTGAGGCCGTCCTTCTCGGAGACGTAGATCGTGCCGTCGACGTACTTGAGGCCCATCGGCTCCGTCAGGCCCTCCGCGACCTTCGTGTAGGTCACGTCGTCGGCGCCCGTGTCTCCCTGGACGTGGTCGATCAGGTAGACCTCGCCGCGCTGCGTGAGCCGGTCGCCGCCCCACGTGGAGATGGCCAGACGGCCGTCGGGCAGCCAGTCCATGCCCGTCACCTGGGGCTGGAATCCCTCGGGGCGCAGGTCGGTGAGCGTGTAGTCGGGGTGCACCTCGGTGAGCGGCAGGCCGTCGCCGGGGGCCTCGGTGACGCCCTCGCACTCCTTGCGGCCGGGCGACGTGACGCGTGTGACGTCGGCGTCGGTGCTCAGCACGGAGTTCGGCACGACGACGTAGCCCGACGCGCCCGGCGGGCGCCACTCGAGCTTGAGCCGCTGGTCGAACTCGCCGTCGAAGTGGTCGATGCGCAGTGCGCGGTAGCCCGCCTCGAGGTCGATCGACCCCTCCTTGGCCGTGGCGCCGTGGCGGCCCGGGTGGTCGACCACGAGCTCGTCGTCCAGCAGCAGCCGCGCGCCGTCGTCGTTCGTGATCCGGAAGTCGTACGTGCCGGCCTCGGGGACGTTCAGGTACCCCGTCACCTCGGTGACGAACTTGTCCGTGAGGCCGAAGTCGGCCGCCGTGGTCCAGTCGATGGTCGGCATGATCTTGTCGACGTTGGGCGTCTGCCCGGGCTTGAGCGTGCAGTAGTCGTCGAGGATGACCTGGACGTCGAAGACGCGCAGCGTCACGCCGGGCTCCTGCGGGCGGATGTCCGCCTGGGTCGCCGCGGGTGCGGCGGCCGGCGCCGCGGTCGGGACGGCGGCCTGGGCCGTGAGGACGCCGGACGGCACGGCCAGGGCGGCGAGCGCGGCGACGACGGCACGCCGTCTTCTGCGTCGGTGCCGGGGCGTGACGTGCGTGGGTGGTGCGTCGGTCGAGGGGTGTTCCATCAGCCTGCCTCTCCGTCGAGGACCGTGCGTCGGACTGCGCACAGGGCGCGCATCGGTGCGCTGTGCCGTCACTATCCGGGGGCGCGCGCGGTCCGGGCAACGAGTTGCCACTTGTTGCCCCTGGCCCGCCGGCGGCTGTGCCCGCGGGGTGCGGTCAGGCCGGGCGGCCGGTGGAGCCGCGCTCGACGAGCTTCGCCGGGAGCAGCGTCGGCCCGGCGGCGGGGGCGGGCGCCGTGCGGAGCTGGGCCAGGAGCCGCTGGACCGCGAACGACCCGAAGTGGCGCAGCGGCGCGGCGACGGTCGTGAGCGGCGGGGTGCAGAAGTCCGAGCCGAAGATGTTGTCGAACCCGACGATGCTCAGGTCGCGCGGCACCTCGACCCCGAGCCGACGCAGGCCGCGCATCGCACCGATCGCGATGAGGTCGTTGTACGCGACGGCCGCCGTGGCGGGGTGCTTGACGAGGGACTTGGCCGCGGAGAGCCCGCCGGCGAGCGTCGGCGCGAACGGGCCGATCCGCCGCGCCTGGACCTCGGTCTCGCGCGTCGCCTCCCGGAACGCGCGCCAGCGCATCCCGTCGGCCCACGACGCCTCGGGCCCTGCGACGTAGGCGAGGCTCGTGTGCCCGAGCCCGGACAGGTGCTCGACGGCGCTGCGCATGCCCTGCGCGTTGTCCGTCAGGACGCTCGGCACGTCGGTCATGTGCCGGTTCATGACGACGGTGGGTCGCTGCTTCGCCGCGACCCGGATCGAGGAGTCCGAGAGCCGGGACGTCGCGAGGATCAGGCCCTCCACGAGGGGCAGCGTCCGGTCGAGCGCGCGGCGCTCCGCCTCGTCGGACTCGTGGGCGTCGACCATGAGCAGCGTGTACCCGGCGTCGCGGGCCGTCTTCTCCGCGCCGCGGATGATCTCGAAGAAGAACGGGTTGGTCACGTCGGCCACGACGATCGCGAGCAGCGACGTCCGGCCCGTCGGCAGGCCCCGCGCCAGCGGGTTCGTGCGGTAGCCGAGCTCGTTGGCGACCTGGCGGATGCGCTCCGCGGTCTGCGCGTTGACGCGACCGGGACGCGAGAACGTCCGGGACACGGTCGAGGGCGCGACGCCGGCCGCCTGGGCGACGTCGTAGATCGTCGGGCTGGCACCATTGCCGGCTGAGGTCATGCGGTCGGACTGTAACGGCCCTGACAACGGTGGACAACAACCGGTTGTCGCCCTCGTGTCGCGGTCGTGCCGCGTGACCAGCCGGTACGCGCGCTGTGCCGGCCTCGTGCCCGCCCTGCCCGGGGCGCGTCCCGTGGCAACCCCACGGCAACCGACGGCAACTCCTTGACGGGCCCCGACGGGCATCCTCCAATGGCTCCGTGATCTCGCGTGCGAACGCGTCCCTGCGCCCGACGGCGGCACGTCGGCGGCCTGGACCCCGACCCTCCGGTGCCGTCGCGGTCGTGCCCGGCGGGCGGCGCGGATGAGCCGCACCGACCAGGCGCCGCCGGTCGACCTCGCCGTCGACCGGGCCCGCGACGGCGAGGCCGCCGTCCAGGTCGAGGCGGCCGAGAGCGAGCTGCGCCGGCTCGGCCTGGAGGACCTGCGGGTCCACCACCACGGTGACCTCGCCCGGGTCGAGGCACCCCAGGCCGAGCTGCCCGTCGTGGCGAGCGAGCCGCTGCGCGGCGAGGTCCTGCGGGCCGTCCGGTCGGCGGGCTTCCGGCTCGTCGCGCTCGACCTCGGCACCCCGGCCGATCCCGGCACCTGACGCGCCGGCGCACCCTTCGGGTGCCGTGCCCGGACCGCCACCCCCGCCGGCAGCCGTCGACGGTCCGTCGCCGAGACGTCACCGAACCGTCGCCGGGCGTCGCCCAGCGCCGCCGACCGGTGGCAACCCACGGCAACCGCGCCCTCCCGCGCCCGTCGCGCTCACGCACGGTCCAGCACCCGCGACCCGGTGCGCTTCGCGAACCGCCCGCTCGTCCAGCGCTGTCAGGTGCAACAAATGGCAACTCGTTGTCCATGCCATGGCCCGCACCTACTGTCCATGCCAGGCGCACGGAGAAAGAGCTCCGTGCGCAGGACCTCGACCACCGTCCCGTACGACCCCGCGTCCTCGCCTCACCGGCCCCGCCCCGCCCCTCCGCACGAGCCCCTCCCCGGGCCGGAGGCTGCGGCCGGCGGGCTCACGGTGCCGGCCGCGTCGTCGCACCAGGGCCACCAGCAGAAGGAGTGCGCAGGATGTGGACGCTCTCGGGCTTCGCGGACGAGATCTCGCCCGACGTCGAGACGCAGTGCGTCGTCGCCTCCGAGCTCGGGCTGGGTTTCGTCGAGCTGCGCAGCGCGTGGGGCACGAACGTGCTCGACCTCGACGACGACCAGCGCGAGCGGGTCGCGGGTCTCCTGCGCCGCCACGACCTCCGGGTCTCCAGCATCGGGTCTCCCGTCGGCAAGATCTTCGTCGACGACGACTTCGAGCCCCACCTCGACCGGATGCGGCACGCCGCGCGCGTCGCCCGGCAGCTCGAGGCCCCGTACGTGCGGGTGTTCTCGTTCTTCGTACGCCCCGGGACGGACCCGGCGTCCTGGCGCGACGTCGTGCTGCACCGGATGGCGGCGCTCGCCGACGTGGCGCGCGCGGCCGGCGTCGTGCTCGTCCACGAGAACGAGAAGGACATCTACGGCGACGTCCCGGAGAGGTGCCTGGACGTGGTCGAGTCCGTCGGGTCGCCGCACCTGGCGCTCGCGTGGGACTCGGCGAACTTCGTCCAGGTGGGCGTGCGGCCCTTCACCGACGGTTACGCGCTGCTGCGCCCGTACCTGGAGTACGTCCAGGTGAAGGACGCGCTCGCGGCGACGGGCGCCGTCGTGCCCGCGGGACGCGGCGACGGCGAGGTGCCCGAGACCGTGCGCGCCCTGCGCGACGACGGGTTCGACGGGTTCTTCTCGCTCGAGCCGCACCTGAGCGACGCCCACAGCCTCGGCGGGTTCTCGGGGCCGGAGCTGTTCACGGAGGCCTGGGAGGCCTTCACCACGATCCTCGACGCCGAGGCGGTGCCGTTCCGATGACCGACGCGCCCGGCCCGGGCGTCCCGCCGACCACCAGGACCACGACCATGGAGGACCGCACGATGACGACAGCCCAGGAAGCGCGGCCCGCCCCACCGGCGCCGCGCCCGCCCGCCTCCGCGGCCCGGCGCTCCGGTCCGCGCAGGAGCGGCACGACGTCTCTCGGGAGCCGGGCCCTCGCGGTCGTGTCGGCCGCCTGGAGGCCCGCCCTCGTGCTCCTCGCGATCTTCGCCGTGTGGTGGTTCGTCGCGTGGCGCGAGCTCGTCCCGGCCTACCTGGTCCCGTCGCCCGGCGCCGTGTGGGACACGATGGTCGAGGACTGGGCCATGCTGGCCGAGCACACCTGGGTGACCACGATGGAGACGGTCGTCGGGTTCGTGCTCGCGTCCGTGATCGGCGTCGCGACGGCCGTCCTGCTCGTCTACTCGCCGACGGCCGAGAAGTCGCTCTACCCGCTCATCCTCTTCGCCCAGGTGATCCCCAAGATCGCGATCGCCCCGATCCTCGTGGTCTGGTTCGGGTTCGGTGCGGCCCCCAAGATCATCCTCGCGGTGCTCATCGCGTTCTTCCCGGTCGTGGTCTCGGCCGTCGCGGGGCTGCGGTCGATCGACCCGGAGCTGCTGGAGATGTCGGCGACCATGGGCGCGTCGCGCTGGAAGACGTTCCGCAAGATCCGTTTCCCGGGGTCGTTGCCGCAGCTCATGTCCGGGCTCAAGGTCGCCGTCACGCTCGCGGTCGTGGGCGCCGTCGTCGGCGAGTTCGTCGGCGCCGACCGCGGCCTCGGGTACGTGCTGCTCCTCGCGAGCGGCAACCTCGACGCACCGCTCCTGTTCGCCGACCTCATCCTCATGTCGCTCATCGGCGTGGTGCTGTTCCTCCTGGTCGAGCTGCTCGAGCGGCTCCTCATCCCGTGGCACGCGTCGCGGCGCGGGAACCTCGTCCTCGCGTCCTCCTGACCCGCCCTTGACCCACCCCAGAGTTCGCCGCCCCGACGACGAGGCGGCGCGAGCAGAAGGAGTCTTCCCATGCGTGGTGCACGTCTGACAGTCTCGCTGGCCGTGGCCGGCGTCGTGGTGGCGGGGACGGCGGCCTGCGGGCAGTCGTCCGACCCGTCCGGGCCGGGGGAGGGCGAGGGCGGCCTCACCGAGGTCACCGTCACCCTCAACTGGGTGCCCTACGGCGAGCACGCGCCGTTCTACTACGGCGTCGAGCAGGGGATCTTCGAGGAGGAGGGCATCGACCTCACGATCCAGCCGGGCAACGGCTCGGGGAACACGGTCCAGCAGGTCGCGCAGCGCAACACCGACTTCGGCTGGGCCGACACCCCGCCGCTCGCGAACGCCATCAGCTCGGGGATGCCGGTGCGCAGCGTGGGCGTGTTCCTCCAGACCGGGCCCAGCTCGGTGGAGTTCTTCGCCGAGCAGGGCATCACCGAGCCCGCCGACCTGGTGGGCAAGACGGTCGGCGGCACGCCGGGCGACGCGATGTACGGGACGTTCCCGGCCTGGCTGGAGCTCAACGGCGTCGACCCGGCGGACGTGACCGTGGTCAACGTGGACGCGGCGGGCAAGATCGCCGCGCTCATCGAGGGCAAGGTCGACGCGATCCAGGGCTTCCACCACGACCAGGCGCCGACGATCGAGAACCAGACCGGCGAGGAGGTCGACGCCCTGCCCTTCGCGGACTTCGGGATGAACCTGCTCGGCACCGGGCTGGTGGCCAACGAGAAGCTCATCGCGGACGACCCGGAGCTCGTCGAGGCGATGGTGCGCGCGACGTCGCGCTCGTTCCTCGCGGCGTCGGAGGACCCGGACGCGGCGGTCGCGGCGATGGCCGCGGGCGCGGAGCAGGCGCCCGACGAGGCGGTGCTGGCGGCCCAGCTCGCCGCGACGATCGACCTGCTGAACCTCGAGGACGCTCCTGCCCCCGGCGTGAACACCGAGGAGCAGTGGACGGACACCCTGACCTTCCTGTCCGAGAACACGGACTTCGACGGCGGCACGACCCCGGCCGACTTCTGGGACGGCGCGTTCGGGGCGGACCAGTGACCGCGACCGAGCTCGACGCCCGCGCCGACGCGGTCGACGCCGATCCCATCATCGAGGTCCGCGACCTCACGATGCGCTTCACGTCGAAGCGGTCGGAGACCGTGGCGCTCGACGACGTCTCCCTGAGCGTCCAGCCGGGGGAGTTCGTCACGATCGTCGGGCCTTCCGGCTGCGGCAAGTCGACGCTGCTGAAGATCGTCGCGGGCCTCACGGCCTACACCGAGGGCGAGGTGCGCCTGTACGGGCAGCGCGTGACGCGCCCGCAGCGCGACATCGGCTTCGCGTTCCAGCGCTCCGCGCTGCTGGAGTGGCGCGGGGTGCGCAAGAACATCCTGCTCCAGGCGGAGATGCGGGGCATGGACAAGCGCCGGGCGCAGGAGCGCGCGGACGCGCTCATCGCGCTGACCGGGCTCACGGGCTTCGAGAAGGCCCTGCCGCACGAGCTGTCCGGCGGCATGCAGCAGCGCGTCGCGCTGTGCCGGGCCCTGCTGCACGAGCCTCGGGTCCTCCTCATGGACGAGCCGTTCGGCGCGCTCGACGCCCTCACGCGCGAGCAGATGAACATCGAGATGAACCGCATCTGGCGCGAGACCGGCACGACCATCGTGCTCGTCACCCACTCGGTGCCCGAGGCGGTGTTCCTCGGGAGCCGCATCGTGGTCATGAGCCCGCGCCCCGGACGGATCGTGGAGACCCTCGAGCCCGGGCTGCCCGACGAGCGCGACTACGGCACGACGCTCGTCGACCCGCGGTTCACGGGTGCTGCCGAGCGGCTGCGCGACCTGCTCGGCGCCAGCCACGTCGCCGAGTGAGCGGGCCCGTGCGGGGGTCCGGCGTCGGCGTCGGGATCGTCGGGATGGGCAGCATCGGCGTGCTGCACGCCCGGGCGCTGCGCGACCTGGCACCGCGGGCGCGGCTCGTCGCGTACAGCGGGGGGTCGGCCCTCGACGAGGACCTGACCCCGTCCGGGCACGCCGTGCAGGTGGCGCCGGACGAGGTGGTCCGCCACGAGGGCGTCGACGTCGTGGCGGTCTGCACGCCGAGCGGGAGCCACGCGCGCCTCGCGCTCGCGGCGCTCGAGGCGGGCAAGCACGTCGTCGTGGAGAAGCCGCTCGCGGTGACCGTCGAGGACGCGGTCCTCGTCGAGCGCGTGGCGCGCGAGCGGGGCCTGGTCGTCTCGATGGTCTCGCAGCGCCGCTTCGAGCCCCAGCACCAGGCGCTCCGGCGCGCGCTCGACGACGGCGCGCTCGGCGAGCTGCGCCTCGTCGCGACGCACGTGCCCTGGTACCGCGACGACGACTACTACGCCGCCGCGGCGTGGCGGTCCTCCACGGCGGAGGGTGGCGGGTCGCTCATGAACCAGGGCGTGCACAACGTCGACCTCCTGCGCTGGTTGTGCGGGCCCGTCGAGTCGGTCACGGCCCAGGCCGGGACGCTCGCGCGCGCCGCGTGCCCGGTGGTCCCCGGGCCGGGCGGCGGCGACGACACCGCCGAGGACACGACGGTCGCGACGCTGCGCCTGGCGTCGGGCGCGCTCGGCGTCGTCACGACCACGACGGCGACGCCTCCCGGGTTCCCGGCCACCCTCGCGCTCCACGGGTCCCGCGGATCGGTGGAGCTCGCGCAGGACGAGGTGCTCCGCTGGGACGTGCCAGGCGTCCCGCCGCCCGCGTCGGGCAGCTCGGCGGGCGGCGCGGCGGACCCTCTCGCGATCGGTCATGCCGGTCACCGCACCCAGTGGGAGCGGGTGCTCGCAGCCCTCGAGGGCGCCGCGCCGCCTCCCGTGGGTGCGGCCGACGCGGTCGAGACCGTCCGGCTCCTGTGCGCGATCCGCGAGGCCGCCGCGACCGGGCGGGCCGTCCGCCCGGCCGACCTCGCGGCGCCCGGGCCGGCGACGCCGCCGCACTGACGCTGCCGGCACCGTGACCCGGAGCGCATCGGTGCCACCGAGCCTGCGAACGTTTGCACGCAGTGGTCGTGAACCCTCACCGCGAGCAGTGCTGCTATGACTACAATCGTTCGCATCAGTCCCCGGGGCCTGTCCCCGTCCCGATCGCCGGCGACACCCGTCGCCGACCCCGACACCCGCAGGAGGTCGCGTGACCGCCCCGACCGACGTCCCGAGCCGACCCGGACCGGCGTCCCACGCCGAACCGCCGGCCGACACCGCGCGACCGCGCCTGCACCGCGACGCGCACCCCGCGTTCCCGCCGGCTCCCGTCCGTCCGACGCAGGTGGGGATCGTCCACCTCGGCATCGGCGCGTTCCACCGGGCGCACCAGGCGGTCGTCACCGAGGACGCCGCACGGGCGACCGGGGAGACGCGCTGGGGGATCCTCGGCGTGACGCAGCGCACCGCGTCGGTGCGCGACCAGCTCCGGCCGCAGGGCGGGGTCTACACCGTGCTGACGGTCGGGCCCGACGGCGCGTCCCCGCGCGTCGTGGGGTCGGTGACCGACGTCGCGTGGCCGGCGGAGGAGACCCCACGGGTGCTCGCGGCGCTCGCCGCTCCCACGACCCACGTCGTGACGCTGACCGTCACCGAGAAGGGCTACGCGCGCCGCGCCGACGGCCGCCTCGACGTCGCCGCCGTCGCGGCCGACCTCGACGTGCTGCGCCGCGAGGAGGCGTCCGCCGGTTCACCGGACGCGGGCGCGGACGTCGCGAGCGGCGAGGCGGCCGGCGTCGCCGCGGCGACCAGCGCCGTCGGGCTCCTCGTGCGCGGGCTCGCCGCGCGCCGTCGGGCCGGGGGCGCGCCCCTGACCGTGCTGAGCTGCGACAACCTCGCCGACAACGGGCACGTGCTCGCGCGGCTCGTGGGGGAAGCGGTCGACGCCGCGCTCCCGGGCGCCGACGGCGACGCGCTGCGCGCCTGGATCGCCGCGTCGGTGACCTTCCCGTGCAGCATGGTCGACCGGATCGTGCCCGCGACCACGCCCGCGCAGCGCGACGAGGTCGAGACGCTGCTCGGTGCGCGCGACGAGGGCCTGGTCGTCGCCGAGCCGTTCCTGCAGTGGGTGATCGAGGATCGCTTCGCCGGCCCGCGCCCCGCGTGGGAGCGGGGCGGGGCGACCCTCACGCGCGACGTCGCGCCCTACGAGCGCGCGAAGCTGCGCCTGCTCAACGGCGCGCACTCCTACCTCGCCTACGCGGGCTCGCTCGCCGGGCACGCGACGATCGCCGAGGCCGTCGCCGACCCGGCGCTCGCCGCAGGCGCCCGGGCGCTCCAGGCCGACGCGCTCGCGACGCTCGAGGCGCCCGACGGCGTCGACCTCGCCGCGTACGCGCAGACGCTGCTCGACCGGTTCGCCAACCCCGCGACGGGGCACACGACCCGGCAGGTCGCGATGGACGGGACGCAGAAGATCCCGTTCCGCTGGGGTGCGACCCTCGCCGACCTCCTCGCCGCGCGGCCGGGCGCCCCGGCGCCGCACGGCGTCGTCGCGGCGCTCGCGGCGTGGGCCGGGTACGTCGTCGCGGAGTCGCGGGCCGGGCGCACGGTGGACGACCCGCGCGCCGACGCGCTGCGGGCGGTCGTGGAGGGCGCGTCGGACGACGCCGCTGCGGTCCGTGCGCTCGTCCTCCTCCCCGGCCTGCTGCCGGGCGTCCCGGAGGAGCGCCTGCCCGAGGTGGCCGACGCGGTCGTCGGCGCGAGCACGACCACGACCCGCACGACGAGCACGAGGAACGAGGAGACCGCGCCGTGAAGATGGGATTCCGCTGGTACGGCGAGGGGAACGACACGGTCACGCTCGACCACGTGCGCCAGGTGCCCGGCGTCGAGACGATCGTGTGGAGCCTGCACGGCAAGCAGGCCGGCGAGGTGTGGGAGCAGGCGGAGATCGACGCCGAGGTCGCGAAGATCACCGGCCTGACGGACGAGGCGAGGGCGCGCGGGATCACCCGCACCTTCGACGCCGAGGTGGTCGAGTCCGTCAACGTGCACGAGTCGATCAAGCTCGGCAAGACCGTCCTCGGGCGCAGCCGCGACGAGGCGATCGAGAACTACGTGACGACGATCCGCCGGCTGGGCCGGGCCGGGGTGAAGGTCGTCTGCTACAACTTCATGCCGGTCTTCGACTGGCTGCGCACGGACCTGTGGCACCCGCTGCCGGACGGATCGACCGCGCTGTTCTTCGAGCGGGCCGTCGTGGACGAGCTGTCGCCCCAGAGCCTCATCGCCGACATGGAGGCGAACACGCACGGGCTCACGCTGCCCGGCTGGGAGCCCGAGCGGCTCGCGAGCTTCACCGAGCTCGACGCCGCCTACGAGGGCGTGACGCGCGAGGACATGTACGCCCACTACCGCTACTTCCTCGACGCCGTGATCCCCGCGTGCGAGGAGGCCGACGTCAGGCTGGGCGTGCACCCCGACGACCCGCCCTACGACGTCTTCGGCTGGCCCCGCGTCGTGTCGACCAAGGACGACCTCGCGCGCGTGCTCTCCCTGAACGACAGCCCGTACCACGGCCTGACGCTGTGCCTCGGCAGCTTCTCCGCGAACCCCGAGCAGGACGCGGTCGACGCCGTGCGCACGTTCATGGACCGCATCCACTTCACGCACGTGCGCAACATCAAGCACCTGGGGAACGGGGACTTCACCGAGGTCGCGCACCGCGCGTGCGAGGGCAGCGTCGACACCACGGGCATCATGCGCGCGTACGCCGAGGCGGGCTACCAGGGCTACGTGCGTCCCGACCACGGCCGGCACCTGTGGGACGAGAACACCACCAACAAGCCCCGGCCCGGCTACGGCCTCTACGACCGCGCGCTGGGCATCCAGTACCTGCTGGGGGCGTGGGACGCGTTCCGCTACGACGCGTGACGGCGCGCCGTCGCCCGGGGAGCGTGGTTCACGCGCTCTCCGCGGCGGCCTTCGCCTCGCCCCAGCCGTACCAGCGCTCGACCGCGATCCACGCGCTCACGCGCGGGCTGTGCCGGTTCGCGTACTCGTGCCCCGTGTAGTGGCGCGAGATCCGGTCGATGTCGGCCAGGCCCTCGTCGGCGCGCAGCTCCGTGACGCGCCCGACCAGGGTCACGTGCGTGTACCAGTTCTCGTCGAGCACGGTGAGCGAGACGCGCGGGTCGTTCCGCAGGTGCTTGAGACGCACGCGCGACTCGTCGAGGTTGACGAGCACGCGACCGTCGTCCTCCCAGACGTACCAGGTGGCGGCGGTGACGGGAGCGCCGTCGGAGCGCACGGTCGCCATGACGGCGGCGTTCGGGCGGCGCAGCAGCTCGACGAGAGGGGCGGGCAGCGGGGGGCGTGACACGACGGTTCCTCCAGGCGCGGGACGGCGGGACGTCCCGACGCTACGTCACGCGGGGACCGTCAGCGCGTCCAGGGCGCGCCGAGCTCGGTGAACGTCCGGGCCGTGCGAGCGGCCTCCTCGCACCACCGCGCGACGTCGTCGACGACGGGGCGGCGGTCGTCGCCCTCGCCGGTCCACGTCACGGCGCCCGGGTCGAGGGCCCGCGGGTCCGCGGCCGTCCGCACCGCCTCCATGACGCGCATGAACGCCCCGGTGTCGCGCACGTCGCACGCGAGCCGACGCTCCGGGTCCCTCCGGGCGGCGAGCAGGTCCTCCAGGAGCCCGGTGCGGCCGTACGTCTTCTCCACGTGCGCCCGGGTCGTGCGGACGAGCACGCGGTCGTGCTCGTACTCGAGCGTGACCTCGCCGTCCGTCCCGAGCACGAGCACCTGGGCCGGGGTGCGCTCGGGCGCGCAGAGGGTGAGCCCGAACCCGTAGGGCAGGCCGTCGCGCGCGACGACGCGCAGCGACGAGGTGTCGTCGGCCTCGATCGGGTTGGCGCGCCAGAGGTCGGTCACGACGTGGGCGACGTCGTCGGCCGTCCGCGCGCCGCCGATGCGCAGCGCGGTCGCGACCGCGTGGGCGAGGGGGTTGGTGACGACGCCGTCCACGACGTCGCGCCCGTCGAGCCGGCGTCGGCCCGCCCACGGGGCGCGGCGCCAGTAGCCGGTCGTCCGCACCCACGTGCCGACGGCCCCGATGCCCACGACGTCGCCGATCTCGCCGTCCGCGACGAGCTCGGCGACCGCGTCCACCGCGTGCGAGCCGAAGGTCTGGAAGCCCACCTGGCACCGGCGGCCCGTGCGCTCGGCCACCTCGACGAGCGCGAGGTGCTCCGCGAGGGACGCGACGGTCGGCTTCTCGAGCAGGACGTCGACGCCCGCCTCCATCGCGGCGCGCGCGAGCGGGAGGTGGGTCGGGATCGGGGTCGAGATCACGACGACCTCGGGGCGGACGGCCGCGTCGGACGACGAGAGCAGGTCGCCCAGCGTGGGGAACCAGGGCGCGGGGGCGTCGTCGGGGCGACGCGGATCGACGACCGCGCTCAGCCGGACGCGGCCCTGCTCCGCGAGCGCGGCGACCGTGCGCAGGTGCGACCCGCCGTGGCCGTGCACCCCGACGACGGCGACCGGGACGGCCGCCTGCCCGGGGTCGAGCACGTGGTTGGTCCCGGGCGTGGCAGCCCGCAGGGCCCCGCTCACCGGACGCGGTCCGCGAGCGCCGCGGCCTCGTCGAGGTCGAGCCCGCGGTCGACGAGCACGGCGCGCGCGCCCGTCTCGAGCGTGCCGCCCGCCGGGATGGTGCGGGGCGAGTCCCAGGCCAGGGCCGGGCCGGCCCCGGGGTACTCGGCGGCACGCAGGAACCACGGCACCGTCTCGCCCTGCTGGACCAGGAGCAGCGTCGTCGTGTGGGAGGGGTGCTCCTGCACGAACGCGACCCACGGAGACGTGCTGCCGTGAGCGCTCTCCTCGCCAGGCCCGTGCGCGCTGAGCACGGTCGTCGAGGCGGCCGTGCGCAGGCGCCAGAAGAAGCCGCCGTATCCGGCGCCCGGGCGGCCGTTGGTCGCGGGCGAGCCGATGACGAGCGCGCCGCGCTCGGCGCGCAGGGTCGAGCGCCAGTCGAGGACCCACGACTCGTCGTCGAGGATCCACGCGTCGAGCCGGCGGTCCTCCTCGAGCTGGGGGACGCCCTGCTCGTCGTGCCAGCGGACGCCGTCGTGCAGCAGGTGCTGCTCCACGGGGTCGACGGCGAGCGCGTGGCTCACCTGGCGACCGTGGTTGGGCAGGAGCGTCGGGCCGACGTCGGCGACGAACGTGCGACCGCCCCAGTACGACGTGCCGTTGACGTCGGCGACGGCCATCGAGGCGCCGTAGTGGTGGCGGTGGTCGACGGGCCCGGCGTCGGTGAGCGGGACGCCGGCGAGCGTGTGGACCGGGTGCAGGAAGGAGCGCGGTGCGTGCACGGCGGGGATGCGGTCGCCCTGCTGGTAGCGGGCCAGGCGCAGGTCGCCGGCGCGCAGGACGACGGCCTCCCCGTCGGGCGTCCAGCGGACCTCGCGGGACGCTGGCTGTGCCGATCCGGCTTCGGCGCTCTCTGCGACGACCGCACCGACGGGCTCGGCCGGGGGGACCACGCGGGCGCGGGCGACCTGGCGCGGCACGGGCCCCGTCGTCGCGCGGACCTCGAGCCGGGGCTCGAACCGGGTGGTGCGGGACGTGGGAGCCGAGTCGTCGATGAGGGCGGACAGCTCCTTCCAGGCGTGGCGGCCGAGCTCGGTCTGCGGCACGGCGACCGTCGTGAGCGACGGCGTGGCGAAGCGCGCGAGCTCGATGTCGTCGAAGCCGACGACCGACATGTCCTTGGGCACGGCGACGCCGGCCTCGTTGAGCCCGGCGAGCAGACCGAACGCGACGAGGTCGTTGAACGCGACGACGGCGGTCGGCCGGGCGGTGAGGACCTCGTCGACGGCGGCGTGGCCGGCGGCGATGTCGGGCCCGGCGGGGAGCTCGACGAGCTCGAGCTCGGGCGTGCGGTCGAGCACGCGGCGCAGCCCGGTGCGGCGCAGCGCGTCGGACGCGCTGCCGGGTGGTCCGGCGAGGTAGGCGACCCGGCGGTGGCCGAGGGAGAGCAGGTGCTCGAGCACCTGGGCCGCGGCGTCCGCGTAGTCGACGACGAGCGACGGCACCGCCGCCTCGCCCGGGTGCGCGAGCTCGCGGTTGACGAGCACCACGGGCGCGACGTCGGGGACGAGCCGCGCGAGCTCGGCGGCGGGCATGCGCGGGGAGACGAGCACGAGGGCGTCGCAGCGCAGCCGTGCCTCGAGCGCGATCGCGGCCTCCTCGGTGGGGTCCTCGGCGGTGTCCGCGACGAGGACGCGGTACCCGGCCGGGGCGGCCGCCGAGGTGACGCCGCGCAGGATCTGCTGGAAGACCGGGTTGCCGAGGTCGGGAACGACGAGCGCGACCGTGTTGGTCCGCCCGAGCGACAGGCTCCGCGCGACGTTGCTGGGCCGGTAGCTCAGGTCGGCGGCCGCCTGGCGGACGCGCGCGCTGATCTCCGGGTCGACCGTCGCGCGGCCGTTCATGACGCGCGACACCGTCGCCCGGGAGACGCCTGCGGCGGTCGCCACGTCGGCGATCGTCACCCCGCCTCGCCGTGTGCTCACGCTTGCCATCGTTCTCCCTCGAGTCGTGGTCCGCGCGTCGCGGGCACGCACGGCAGCGTGGTGCCCGCGCTCGCCGGGGTCGGCCGGTGCTGCGCGATGACCTGACGGTACACCATGGGAAACCGGTTCCACATGTGCTACGGTCCTCACCCAGCAACCGGTTTCCCCTCGACGGGGGAACGCAGGACTACCGATCGACGACGACCGGAGGGTGACGGATGACCGGCACGAGGTGCGAGGAGGGTCTCGCATGGCGGTGACCGAGCTCGCGAGAGGGACCGCCACGCGGCGGCCCGGACGCAAGAAGGGGGACGGGAGGGTCGCAGCGCTCTTCCTCGCCCCCTGGTTCGTGGGCCTCGCGCTCATCACGGCGGGCCCCATGGTCGCGTCGCTGTACCTGTCCTTCACGGACTACAACCTGCTCCAGGCTCCGAGCTGGATCGGGTGGGACAACTACGAGCGGATGTTCGCCGACCCGCGGCTGCTCAACTCGCTCCAGGTGACGTTCACGTACGTGTTCGTCTCCGTGCCGCTCCAGCTCGCGGCCGCGCTCGGCCTCGCGCTCCTGCTCGACAAGGGCCTGCGCGGGCTGGCGGTCTACCGCTCGATCTACTACCTGCCCTCGCTGCTCGGCGGGAGCGTGGCGATCGCGATCCTGTGGCGCCAGGTCTTCGGCGCGGACGGTCTCGTCAACCAGGTCCTGGCGCTCGTCGGGATCGAGGGGCAGGGCTGGGTCTCGCACCCCGACTACGCGCTGGGCACGCTCGTCGCCCTCAACGTGTGGACCTTCGGGGCTCCGATGATCATCTTCCTCGCCGGGCTGCGCCAGATCCCGCGCATGTACTACGAGGCGGCCTCGATCGACGGCGCCGGCCGGTGGCGCCAGTTCCGCTCGATCACGGTGCCGATGCTCACGCCGATCATCTTCTTCAACCTCGTGCTCCAGCTCATCAACGCGTTCCAGTCGTTCACGCAGGCGTTCGTCGTGAGCGGCGGGACCGGTGGGCCGGCCGACTCGACGATGTTCTACACGCTCTACCTCTACCTCAAGGGCTTCGGCTCGCTCGAGATGGGCTACGCGTCGGCGATGGCCTGGTTCCTGCTCCTGATCATCGGCGGGATGACGTTCGTCAACTTCCTCGCCTCGAAGTACTGGGTCTTCTACGATGACTGACACCACGCACCCCGCCACGGGGATCCCCACCGATGCCGCCGTCCCCGAGGACGCGGCCCCCGGCGCCCGCTCCCGGTCGACGCTCTCCCAGCTCGCGGCCGACGCGCCGCCCACCGCCCCGCGACCCCGGCGCCGTGCGCAGTCGGCCCGGGCCCGGTCCGTGCTCAAGCACGTGCTGCTCATCGCGTTCGGGCTCGTCATGCTGTATCCGCTGCTCTGGATGCTCGCGAGCTCGTTCAAGCCCTCGGCGCTGATCTTCCGCGAGCCGGGCCTCATCCCGTCGGCGGTCGACCTCGGCAACTACACCGACGGGTGGAACGCGCTCACCCACCCGTTCGGCCACTACCTGCTCAACTCCGCGGTCGTGGTGCTCGGCTCGGTGCTGGGCAACCTCGTCTCGTGCTCGCTCGCCGCCTACGCGTTCGCCCGGCTCCAGTTCCGGGGCCGCGGGGTCTGGTTCGCGATCATGCTCATGTCGATCATGCTGCCGATCCACGTCGTGATCGTGCCGCAGTACGTGCTGTTCTCCTCGCTCGAGTGGATCAACACGTTCCTGCCGCTCATCGTGCCCAAGCTGCTCGCGACCGACGCCTTCTTCATCTTCCTCATGGTCCAGTTCTTCCGCGGGATCCCCAAGGAGCTGGACGAGGCCGCGCGGCTCGACGGCTGCGGCCACGGCCGGATCTACCTGCGCATCATGATGCCGCTCGCGCTCCCGGCGCTCGCGACGACGGCGATCTTCACCTTCATCTGGACCTGGAACGACTTCTTCAGCCAGCTCATCTTCCTGACCAAGCCGGACATGTACACGGTCCCGATCGCGCTGCGCACCTTCGTCGACGCCACGGGCCAGAGCTCGTGGGGGCCGATGTTCGCCATGTCGATCGTCTCCCTGGTCCCCGTGTTCCTCGTCTTCCTCTTCGGTCAGAAGTACCTCGTCAAGGGCATCGCCACGACGGGGATCAAGTAGCTCCTCCGGCCCGCGGGCACCCGCCCGCGGGCCACCCGGTGCCGACCGGCACCGCTCCGCACGACAGAACGACGACGTCCCGTCACGCACAAGGAGAGTCATGAACACCTCGATCCACCGCTCGCGCCGGATCGGCGCACGCCGCACGGCGCTGGCCGCCGCACTGACCGTCGGTGCCCTCGCCCTGACCGCCTGCGGCGGCGACGGCGGCGTCGCGAACCCGGGCGGCGACGACGAGTCGTCGTCCGCGGAGTCCGGGCCGGTCCAGATCCGCTTCTCGTGGTGGGGCTCGGACACGCGCCACCAGACGACGCAGCAGATCATCGACCTCTTCGAGGAGGAGAACCCCGACATCACGGTCGTCGCCGACTACACCGACTGGGGCGGGTACTGGGACAAGCTCGCGACCTCCGTCGCGGCCGGCGACGCACCCGACGTCATCACGCAGGAGGAGCGCTACCTCGCGGACTACGCCTCGCGCGGCGTCCTCGCGGACCTCGGGGAGCTCGACATCGACACGAGCTCGATCGACGAGTCGGTCGTGGGCTCGGGCGAGACGGGCGGGGCGCTCTACGGCATCCCCACCGGCGTCAACGCCTACGCGGTGCTCGCCGACCCGCAGGTGTTCGCCGACGCCGGTGTCGAGGTGCCTGACGACGCCACGTGGACGTGGGAGGACTACGTCGAGGTCTCGAACGCGGTGACCGCGGGGTCGGCCGACGGCATCTACGGCACCCAGGACTACGGCTTCAACGAGGCCGGGCTGTCGATCCTCGCGCGTCAGCGCGGCGAGGCCCTGTACACGCCCGAGGGCGAGCTCGGCGTCTCCGCGGAGACCGTCGCGGACTTCTTCCAGCTCTCCCTCGATCTCCAGGCGGGCGGCGGCCAGCCCGACGCCGCGCGGTCCGTCGAGCTCGAGGGCGCCGGCCCGGAAGGCTCGCTCCTCGGGACCAACCAGGGCGCCATGGGCATGTGGTGGACCAACCAGCTCGGCGCCATCAGCACCGCGTCGGGTCGCGACCTGGAGCTCCTGCGCCTTCCGGGCGAGTCCGAGGGTGAGCGCACGGGCATGTACTTCAAGCCCGCGATGTACTACTCGGTCGCCAAGACGTCCGAGCACCCCGAGGCGGCTGCCAAGTTCGTGGACTTCCTGCTCAACGACCCCGAGGCCGGCGCGCTCATGCTCTCCGACCGCGGCCTGCCCGCGAACACGGAGGTGCGCGCGGCCGTCAAGGACAGCCTCTCCCCGGCCGACAAGCAGGCCGCGGACTTCCTCGAGGCGCTCGGCGCCGACGTCGTGGACGGCCCGCCCGTCCCGCCGCAGGGCGCCGGCGACGTCGTCGAGATCCTCAAGCGCATCAACACCGAGGTGCTGTTCGAGCAGAAGTCTCCGCAGGACGCTGCGACGCAGTTCCTCGACGAGGTGGGCGCGGCCATCGGGCAGTAGCCCCGCCGTGGCGTCCCGCCACCCCTGACCGGCCGGGCCGGTCCGTCGCCCCACGGACCGGCCCGGCCAGGCCCGACGAGGACTCGCACCGGCACGACCCCCAGACCGTCGCACAGACCCCGCGCCCAGGACCCCGAGAGGACCGCAGACCCGTGCACCACCCCAGCACCACCCCGACCGAGACCGCGACGCCCCGCCGCCCCCGGCGCTACGCCGTCGCCGGCACCGGGCACCGCGCCCGCATGTTCGTCGACGCGCTGCTCGGTGAGCACCGCGAGGACGGTCACCTGGTCGCGTGGTGCGAGCCCAACCCGGTGCGCGCCGCCTGGTACGACCGTCGCCTCGAGGCCGCGGGCCTCGGTCCGCTGCCGCGCTACGAGCCGTCCGACCTCGGCCGGATGCTCGCCGAGCAGGCCGTGGACGCGCTGGTCGTGACGACGCCCGACCACGCCCACGCGGACTACGTCGTCGCGGCGCTCGGGGCCGGTGTCGACGTCGTGTGCGAGAAGCCGCTCACGACCGACGCGGCCGGGATGGCGCGCATCCGCGCGGCCGCCGAGCGCTCGTCGGCCACGCTCACCGTGACCTTCAACTACCGGTACTCGCCGCGCAACACCGCGCTGCGGCGCGTGATCGCCTCGGGCGAGATCGGCGACGTCGTCTCGGTGCACTTCGAGTGGCTGCTCGACACGGTCCACGGCGCCGACTACTTCCGGCGCTGGCACCGCGACAAGGCCGCCTCGGGCGGGCTCGCCGTGCACAAGGCGAGCCACCACTTCGACCTCGTCAACTGGTGGCTCGACGACGTCCCCGAGACCGTCGTCGCGCGCGGCGGCCTCCGCTTCTACGGCGACGACGGCGCCGGGCGGCCCCCGGGGGACCGGCCCGGCCTCGGGCGCGACGCCGCGCCGGACGACCCGTTCGGCATCGACCTCGCCGGGGACGACACGCTGCGCGCGCTCTACCTCGACGCGGAGTCCGAGGACGGCTACGTGCGCGACCGCGACGTGTTCGCGCCCGGCGTCACCATCGAGGACACGATCGGCGCGCTCGTCGGCTACCGCCGCGGCGCGACCCTTACCTATGCCCTCACCGCGCACAGCCCCTGGGAGGGGTACCGCGTCGCGGTCAACGGCACGCGCGGCCGGGTCGAGCTCGACGTCGTCGAGCGCGCCCACGTCGAGTCCGGGCACGCCGCCGAGGCCCTCGGGCCCGACGGCAAGAGGCGCCCGGTCGTGGACCCGAGCGCCGTGCACGACCCCGGTGCGGGCGACGTGCGACCCTACGGTGCGCGGCTCGTCGTGCAGCGGCACTGGGAGCAGGCGCGCGAGGTCGTCATCGAGGAGGGCGAGGGCTCGCACGGGGGCGGCGACCGCCTGCTCCTCTCCGACGTCTTCCGGGGGGCGGGCGAGGACCCTCTCGCCCGCGCGGCGGGCTACGTCGACGGCCTGCGCAGCGTCGCCGTCGGCGTCGCCGCGAACCGCTCGCTCGAGACGGGGCAGGTCGTGCGGACCGCCGACCTCGGCGTGTCGCTCGAGCGTGCCGCGGCACCCCGACCCGAGGCGGTGCCGTCATGACCGCGGCCGCGCGCACGGCCGACACGCCACTGCTCGTCCTGCGGCCCGAGGACGACGTCGCCGTCGCGACGCGCGACCTCTCGGCCGGGGACGTCGTCGATCGCCCCGGGGGCGGGACGGTCGCCGTGCTCGACGCGGTCCCGCGCGGGCACAAGGTCGCGCTGCGGGACGTCCCCGCGGGCGGTCCCGTGCGCAAGTACGGGCAGGTGATCGGCGTCGCGACGCGCGACGTCCGCGCCGGCGAGCACGTGCACACGCAGAACCTCGGGTACGCGCCGGGGGAGCGCGAGCACGAGCTCGCCACGGTGCGGACCAGGCTGGCGGCGCCGCCCGGACCGCGCCCGACGTTCCGCGGCTACCGCCGCGCCAACGGCGCGGTCGGCACGCGCAGCTACGTCGCGATCCTCACGTCGGTCAACTGCTCCGCGAGCACGGCCCGCATGATCGCCGACCAGTTCCGCGGCCTCGCGCTCGACGCCTACGACGACGTCCACGGCGTCGTCGCCCTCACGCACCAGTCGGGGTGCGGGCTCGTGCCGACGAGCGAGGGCGCCCAGGTGCTCCTGCGCACTCTGCGCGGGTACGCGGCCCACCCCAACGTCACGGGCGTCCTCGTGCTCGGCCTCGGCTGCGAGATGATCGCCGTCGACACCGTGCTCGCCGGGGCCGACCTCTCGCCCGACACCGTCGTGCGCACGCTGACCATCCAGGACACCGGCGGGGTGCGGGCCACCGTCCGCGCGGGCGTCGAGGCGGTGCGCGAGATGGTGGAGGAGATCGACGCGCGCTGGGAGCGCACCGACTGCGACGTCGCCGACCTCGTGCTGGGGCTCAACTGCGGCGGGTCCGACGGCTACTCCGGCATCACCGCGAACCCCGCGCTCGGGATCGCGTCCGACCGCCTCGTCGCGTACGGCGGCACGTCGGCGCTCGCGGAGACGCCCGAGGTGTTCGGCGCCGAGCACCTGCTCACGCGGCGGGCGGTCACGCCCGAGGTCGGGCAGCGCCTGCTCGACCGGCTCGAGTGGTGGCAGGGCTACGCCGCAGCCGGGGGAGGGACGCTCGACAACAACCCGTCGCCCGGCAACAAGGCCGGCGGCCTGACGACGATCCTCGAGAAGTCGCTCGGCGCCGTCGCCAAGGGCGGGCAGGCCGACCTCGCCGCGGTGCACGAGTACGCCGAGCCGCTGGACACGCGGGGCTTCGTCTTCATGGACACCCCCGGCTACGACCCCGTCTCCGTCACGGGCCTCGTCGCGGGCGGGGCGACCGTCGTGTGCTTCACGACGGGCCGGGGCTCCGTGTTCGGCTGCAAGCCGACCCCGAGCATCAAGCTCGGGACCAACAGCGAGCTCTTCGCGCGCATGGGCGACGACGTGGACATCGACTGCGGGAGGATCGTCGACGGCGTCGCGACCCTCGAGGAGGTGGGCGACGAGATCTTCGCGCGCATCCTCGCCGTCGCCTCGGGGGAGCAGACGGCGAGCGAGGAGCTCGACCTCGGCGGCGAGGAGTTCGTCCCGTGGCAGCTCGGCACGGTCACCTGACCCCGTCGCCGGCCACCCCCCGGCCCCGACCGACGGCTGTTCTGACGACCGTCGGCTGCGTGACATGATCGACCACATGCTCACTCCCGCTACCGGCGCGGCCGGGTCGCGCATCGTCGGCCTCGGTCACTTCCAGCCCGAGAAGACGCTGACGAACGACGACATCGCGCAGCTCGTCGAGACCAACGACGAGTGGATCCGCTCGCGTACCGGGATCGTCACGCGGCACGTCGCCGACGACGACACGACGGTCGCCGACATGGCCACCGCGGCGGCACGCCACGCGCTCGACGACGCGGGCGTCGACCCCGGGGAGGTCGACCTCGTCATCGTCGCGACCGCCACCGCGACCGACCGCTCGCCCAACACCGCGGGCCGCGTCGCGTACCACCTGCGCACCGGCGTCATGCCCGGGCAGTCCACGCCCGAGGAGGCGTCCGAGCTCGACCTGCGCGGCGTCGTCGGGCCCGCCGTGCTCGACGTCAACGTCGCCTGCTCCGGGTTCGCGCACTCCGTCGGTCTCGCCGACCAGGCGATCCGCACCGGCTCCGCCCGCACCGCCGTCGTGGTCGGCGCGGAGAAGCTCACCGCGTTCACCGACTGGACCGACCGCAGCACGTGCATCCTCACGGCCGACGGCGCGGGCGCGGCCGTGCTGCGCGCGACGGACGAGCCGGGCGTCGGGCCCGTGACCTGGGGCTCCGAGCCCGACCTCACGCCCGCCGTGCTCATCGAGTCGCCGGCCGACAAGTTCGCCCAGGACGGCCGCGCCGTCTTCAAGTGGGCCATCACGCGCGCCGCCGACCGCGCGCGCTCCGTCGTGGAGCGCTCCGGCGTCTCGCTCGACGACATCGAGGTCCTCGTCGCGCACCAGGCGAACCTGCGCATCATCGAGCCGCTCGCGAAGTCGCTGGGGCTGGAGTCCAAGATCGTCGTCACCGACATCGTCGAGTCCGGCAACACGTCCGCCGCGTCCATCCCGCTCGGGCTCTCCAAGTGGTGGCACGCCGGCAAGATCCCCGCGGGCGTCCCGGCCCTGCTCTTCGGCTTCGGCGGCGGGTTCGCCTGGGCGGGCCAGGTCGTGGAGACCCCGACCCGCTGACGAGCGGTCGTCGTCGGCGCGCCGCCGACGCGCACCGGCGAGCCGCGGGTCACGTCGGGGATCGTCGACCCCGTGCTCGTCGTGCGGGACTTTGCCTAGCCACCCCGTGGCGGAGAGGCAGAATGGGCACATGCCTCTCGCCCCGCGCTACGTCGCCGCCGACGATCGATACGACACCATGACCTACCGCCGGACGGGGCGCAGCGGCCTCGACCTGCCCGCGATCTCGCTCGGGCTGTGGCACAACTTCGGCGACGTGAACCCGTTCGAGACGCAGCGCGCCGTGCTGCGCCGCGCCTTCGACCTCGGGATCACGCACTTCGACCTGGCCAACAACTACGGCCCGCCGTACGGCTCCGCGGAGGAGAACTTCGGCCGCCACCTCTCGCAGGACCTGGGCGCGTACCGCGACGAGCTCGTCATCTCCTCCAAGGCCGGGTACGACATGTGGCCCGGACCGTACGGCGACGGCGGCTCGCGCAAGTACCTCCTCTCGTCGCTCGACCAGTCGCTGACGCGCATGGGCCTCGACTACGTGGACGTCTTCTACCACCACCGCCCGGACCCGAGCACGCCGCTCGAGGAGTCCATGCGGGCGCTGCACGACGCCGTCCAGCAGGGCAAGGCGCTCTACGTCGGCGTCTCGAACTACTCGCCGGCCCGCACGCGCGAGGCCGCCGCGATCCTCGCCGACCTCGGCACCCCGCTGCTCATCCATCAGCCCAGCTACTCGATGCTCAACCGGCACGTCGAGGACCCCGCGCACGAGGACCGGTACGACGGCGTCCAGAGCGAGTCGCTGCTCGACGTCGTGGGCGACCTCGGGGTCGGCACCATCGTGTTCTCGCCGCTCCAGCAGGGCCTGCTCACCGACCGCTACCTCTCCGGCTCCGCGCCCGAGGGGTCGCGCGCGGCACGCCCCGACTCCCCGTTCCTGTCCGAGCAGAACCTCGACGAGTCCTACCTCGAGAAGGCTCGCGCGCTGAACCAGATCGCCGCCGGCCGCGACCAGACGCTCGCGCAGCTCGCCCTCGCCTGGGTCCTGCGCGACGACCGCGTCACGTCAGCCCTCATCGGCGCGAGCAGCGTGCGCCAGCTCGAGAACAACGTCGCGGCGCTCTCGGCACCCCCGCTCACCGCCGACGAGACCAGCGCGATCGAGTCCGTCCTCGCGAGGTAAGGACCCTTCTCCTCCTCCGCCGCGTGCCGGCGGGGCGCTGACCGCGTGCGTGCGCGGCCGAGGTGCAGTCTGCTGGTGACGAGGGGGCGTGTCGTGGCCGGTGCCGCGGGCGACCCCACGGGTCTGCCCTCCGCCCCTGGCCGCGGCCGTCCCGAGCGGTCGTGGCGGTCGTCGAGCAGGTGCTGCCGAAGCGACCCTCGCCGAGGTGAGGAGGAGCCGATGTCCAGATCCAATCCCATGGTCTGGCTGGGACGCACGGCGAAACGTGGCCTGGCCGATCTCCCGCGCAACGTCCTGTGGGCGTTGGACGCCGGGGTGGCCGGTCCGGCGAGGTCTGCCGGGCACAGCGTCCAGGCAGCGGGGCAGCGCGCCGCGACCGCGGTGGCGGACGTCAACCCTTTCGGGGACGGGGTCGACCGCCGGTCGAACCGCGTGGACTCTGCGATGGAACGCGTGCACGAGCTCGAGCTGCGCGCCCATGACGCCGCCAGAGATGCGAAGGAGCGGGCCGACGCAGCACGTGCCGCGGAGGAGGAAGGCGACCGGCAGGTTGAGGCGGCGCGCCGCGACGGTGAACGTGAGGTCGCCCAGGTGGTCGCGGAGTCGCAGCGCGAGGCCGACGACTACGTCGCGGCGAAGCGTGCGCAGGCGGAGCAGGTCAGCGCCCGACGCGTCGCCGAGACCGAGGAGCAGGTCCGCCGACGGGTGGAGCAGGCGGAGGAGCAGGCAGAGCTGGCTCGCAGCCGGGCGGAGCAGGCCATCGAGCAGGCTCGCCGGGAGATGGCGAAGGCTCGTGAGCTGGCGGAGGAGGCGGCGGTCGCGGCACGGGCCGCGGCCGACGAGGCCCGTGCGCGGGCGGAACGCCTCGCCGACCAGGCCGAGGAGGAGGCCGAGCGGGCACGGCGGAGGGTCGACGACGCGGACGCGAGACGGGAGGCGGCGGTCACGGAGGGCCGCAGGCTCGGGGCCGACGCGGACACCGACCCGCTGGACCTCGACGACATGACCAAGGAGAAGCTGCTCGCGCTCGGCCGGGAGATGGGTCTGGAGCTGAGCTCCTCGATGCGCAAGCACGAGGTCGTCTCGGCGATCCGCAAGCATGCCGACGAGCACGACCAGGAGGCGAGAGCATCATGATCACGCTGTTCCGCAGGAAGACGTTCCTCGACCGCGTGCGGGAGTCGCTCGGCCACCAGCGCAAGCGACCCGGATCGGGAGCGGTGCGACCCGCGCTGGTCACGCTCGGCTCGCTGGCAGCGGTCACCGCCGCGAGCGCCGCCGTCTCGGCGATCCGCACGCGGCAGGAGCAGGGAGCCCACGATGATCGGGGGTAAGACCTTCGGGCACGTGGTCTTCTTCGGCCTGGGCTACCTCGCGGGTACGCGTGCGGGCCGGGAGCGCTACGCCCAGATCGAGGCGGGCGCCCGGGCACTCGTGGCGCGGCTGCGCGAGCGTCTCGAGGAGACCGACGGCGGTGCGCCGTCGGCGTCCCGGTCGCGGGCCCGTGCGTCGGAGCCGGACGACGACATCACCCTCGGCGGCTAGCCGGGAGCGCCGTCATGCGGATCGAGATCCATCTCCTGGCGCGGCTCCTGCGCATCCCTCTCCTGCGGGTCGAGGGCGTCGTCGACATCCACGACGGCGTGGGGGCGGGCGGTCGCGGCACGATCGAGGTCACGCGGAGCCGCCGGCCTGCCGCGCTCCGTGGTCCGTCTCGCGCGGACCTCCCGACCCCCGCCCTGCCCGTCGGCCGCGACCTCGCGGCCGCTGAGGCCATCGTCTCGACCTTGGGACGAGCCGTGCACCGCGAGAGCCTCTCGTAGCCGTCGCGTGGCGAACCGGCGGGCTACTGCGCCGCCCGGGGTCGCGCCTCGTGGGCGGACGACGCGGCGGCGGCGCGTTCGAGGAGGAGCTGGCGTTCGTGGCGGGTCGGGGCGAGGCCCGCGGCGCGCTCGAGCACGTCCGCTGCCTCGGCGTGCCGGCCCAGTCGGGTGAGGAGGTCGCCGCGGACCGCGCCGTACAGGTGGTGGCGGGCGAGGCGCGGGTCGTCCGCGACGGCGTCGAGGACGACGAGCGCGGCCCCGGGGCCGTCCGCGTAGCCCACGGCCACGGCGCGGTTGAGCTCGACCACGGGGGAGGGTGCGACGGACGCGAGCGCGTCGTAGAGCGCGACGATCGCGTCCCAGTCGGTGTCCGCCCACGCCGCGGCACGGGCGTGGCACGCGGCGATCGCGGCCTGGAGCGAGTAGGGGCCGAGCGCCTTCCCGGCACGGGTGCCGAGCGCGAGCGCGCGGTCGAGCGCGGCGAGGCCGAGCCGCACGAGGAGCCGGTCCCAGCGGGCGCGGTCCTGGTCCTCGAGGAGCACGGGCTCGCCGTCGGGGCCGGTGCGCGCGGCGAAGCGTGACGCCTGGAGCTCCATGAGCGCGACGAGCCCGTGCACCTCCGGCTCGCCCGGCAGCAGCCCGGCGAGCACGCGGCCGAGGCGCATGGCGTCCTCGGCGAGCTCGCGCCGCACCCACGCGTCGCCCGACGTCGCGGCATACCCCTCGGTGAAGACGAGGTACACGACCTCGAGCACCGCGGGCACGCGGGCGGCGAGCTCGCCGGCCTGCGGGACGTCGAAGGGGACGTTCGCCTCCGCGAGCGTCCGCTTCGCGCGCGAGATGCGCTGCCCGACGGTCGCGGACGGGACGAGGAACGCGCGGGCGATCTCGTCGGTCGTCAGGCCTCCCACGAGGCGCAGCGTGAGCGCGACGCGGGACTCGCGCGGCAGCACGGGGTGGCACGCGACGAGGACGAGCGCGAGCAGGTCGTCGCCCACGGGGTCCTCGACGATCGCGTCGGTGGCCGGGACCGACCCCACGAGGACGGCGCCGCCGTCGCCCGCGTGCGCGACCGTCGTCGTCCCCCCGCCGGACCCCGCACCGGGTGCGGCGAGGTCCGCCGCGAGCCGCGCGTACTTCTCGTCGCGCGTGCGCTCGCGGCGGACCAGGTCGACGGCGCGGCGGCGCGCGACGGTCGTCAGCCAGGCGCCGGGGTTGTCCGGGACGCCCTGCTCGGGCCACTGCTCGAGCGCGGCGACGAACGCCTCCTGGGCGACCTCCTCGGCGAGGCCGACGTCCCGCAGGGTCCGGGCCAGGCCCGCGACGAGCCGGGGCGACTCGATGCGCCACACGGCCTCGACGGTGCGGGAGACGTCGGTCATCGCCGTCCTCGCCCGGTGATCCTCAGGAGCCCTGCTGGGCGCGGATCTGCTCGGCGAGGCGCTCGTCCTTCTCGCGCTGCTCGGGCGTGTACTCCGCGCCGAAGTCCTCGACCTCGAAGATCGGCCGGATCTCGAGGACCTCCTCGAGCCCCATGCTGGGGTCGCTCGGGCACTTGCGGGCCCACTCGACGGCCTCCTCGAGCGAGGAGACCTGCCAGATCCAGTACCCGGCGACGATCTCCTTGGACTCGGTGAACGGACCGTCGACGACCGACGTCTCACCCCCGCGGAACACGACGCGCGCGGCCTTGGCGGTGGGCTGGAGGCCCTGGCCGTCGAGCATGACGCCCGCCTTGACGAGCTCCTCGTTGTACGCGCCCATCTGGGCGAGCATCTCCTGGGTGGGGGCGATCTTGTCCTCGTCGGCCCCGGTGCCCTTGATCATGACCATGACCCGCATGACGTTCCTCCTCGGTGAGTGCCTCCTCGACCCTAGTGTCGTGAAGGCGCGTTCACCCTGACGTCGGACGGCGACCCCCGGTTTTCGACACGTACCGCCGACGAGTTCTCCGGAGCGTCAGCGGAAGCGCTGGACGGCGAGCGGGGCGGCCTCCGCGAGCCCCCGCACGGCCGGGTGGTCGGCGCCCGGGGTGGTGCCGGCGAAGACGTCGCGCAGCGACCCGGAGGCGACGAACGTCCCGTCGGCGAGCACGTGCACGGAGGGGCACATCCGCTCGACGAGCTCCAGGTCGTGCGAGACGAGCAGCACGGCGGTGCCGAGCTCGGCGGTCGCGTCGGCGAGGCGCCGCACGACGTCGCCGCGCATCGCCGGGTCGACTGCGGTGAGCGGCTCGTCGAGCAGCAGGGCGCGCGGGCGCGTGGCGAGCGCGACGGCGAGCGCGACGCGCTGCTTCTCCCCGCCCGAGAGCGAGTGGATCGTGCGCGGCGCGTACCGGGGCTCGAGCGCGACGTCGTCGAGCAGGTCCTCGACGGACCGCCCGCTGGGGCGGCCGGCGCGCCGCGCGTCCTTGAGCGCCGCGGAGAGCGTACGGTCCACGGTCCAGCGCGGGTCGATGCCGATGCCCGCGAGGCCGTCCTGCGAGACGCGCCGGACGTCGGCGGTGAACTGCTTCTTGTCCCGGCGCGACAGCTTGGTGACGGTCCGCCCGGCGTACGTGACGTGGCCGGCCGTCGGCCGCACGAGCCCGACGAGCGAGCGCACGACGGTGGACTTCCCGGCGCCCGACTCGCCGACGATCCCGACCGGCGGGGCGCCGGGCACGACGTCGAGGTCGATGCCGTGCACGACGTCGGGCCCTCCGTAGCCGGCCGCGAGGCCGGTGGCGCGCAGGATCGGGGTCGTCGTCGTGCTCATGGGTCACCTTCTGGTCGTCGGGGCCGGGCGGGCGGTCCGGGGCCCCGCTCGTCCGACGAACGACGCTACCGCGGAGTTCCGTGGCGTCGCTCACGCGGGGCCGTCACCTCCCCGCGCGGCGCCACGACGCAGGGCCCGTTCAGGTCCGGAGCCCCGGGCGCGGTAGCCTGGGGCACTCGACCCGGATCCTCGAGCCCAGGTGGTCCGTCGACCCGCACGCGGCATCCTGCCTGAGTGCGGCGACTCGGACGGAGGACCACGTGACCAGGACGGTCGACGAGCCGGAGCTGCTGGCGCCCGGCGAGGCTGTGGACCTCGACAACTGCGCGCGCGAGCCCATCCACGTGCCGGGCATGATCCAGCCGCGAGGCGTCCTGCTCGTCGTGCGCGAGTCGGACGGCGTGCTGCTCCAGGCGTCGGCCAACGTCGAGCGGCACCTGGGAACCCCTGCCGAGGAGCTCGCGAACCGCCCGCTCGCGGACGCGCTCGGCGCGGTCGCGGCGGGCCGGGTCCTCGACCACGCCGCGAACGTCGGCGACCTCGCCATGCGCAACCCCGTCACGCTGACGCTCGACCGCAGGGACGGGGCGCCCCTCGCCGTGGACGCCGTGCTCCACCGGCCCCCGCTGCCCGCGGACGGTCCGGGGACGGAGCCGGTGCTCGTCGTCGAGCTCGAGTCCGCGGCGGGCGCGCGCCCCCTGACGTTCCCCAACACGTACCTCGCCGTGCGGCACGCGCTGCGCGATCTCGAGCGTGCCGCGACCCTCGACGAGCTGTACGACGACGCGGCCCGGCACGTGCGCGAGCTCACCGGGTTCGACCGCGTGATGATCTATCGCTTCGACGACGCGTACAACGGCGAGGTGGTCGCCGAGGCACGCCGTGAGGACCTCAACGCGTTCCTCGGGCTCCACTACCCGGCGTCGGACATCCCGCCGCAGGCCCGCGCGCTGTACGAGAAGAACTGGATCCGCCTCATCGCGGACGTCGACTACGAGCCGCAGCCGATCGTGCCGACCCTGCTGCCGACGACGGGGGCCCCGCTCGACCTCACGTACTCCACGCTGCGCAGCGTCTCGCCGATCCACCTCGAGTACCTGCGCAACATGGGCGTGCGCGCGTCGATGTCGATCTCGCTGCTGCGCGAGGGCAGGCTGTGGGGTCTCATCGCGTGCCACCACTACGCAGGTCCGCACGAGCCGCCGTACGAGGTGCGCACGGCCGCCGAGTTCCTCGGGTCGGCGCTCTCGGTCCGCCTCGTCGCGCAGGCAGAGGACGAGCGCGACGCCGAGGTGCGCCGCGCGGAGGGTGTCCTCGCCCACCTCGCCGCCGACAGCCGCGACGAGAGCGTCCCGATCGGCACCGCGCTCACCCGCTCGGGGTGGCTGCGGCGCCTCGTCCGGGCCGACGGCGCGGTCGTCGTCGCGGAGCGCGGCCTCATCAAGGTCGGCAACGTGCCCGACGAGGACGGGTGCCGCGCGCTCGTGGCCTGGGTGCTCGGTCACGACGAGGACCTCGTGGCGACCGAGGCGCTCGGCCGGGACGCGCCCGACGTCGCGGCGCTCGCGCCCGACGTCGCCGGGGTGCTGGGCCTCGTCCTGCCCGAGGGCCAGGTCGTCGTGTGGGTGCGCGACGAGGTGCTGCGGCACGTCGACTGGGGCGGCGACCCGTACAACAAGGCGATCGCGATGCGCGAGGGCGAGACGGTCCGCCTGAGCCCGCGCAAGTCGTTCCAGCGTTGGCGCGAGGTCGTGCGCGGCCAGAGCGCGCCGTGGACGTCGGACCAGAAGGACGTCGCGACCTCGCTGCGCGGCCACCTCGTGGAGGCGCTCTACCTGCGCGGGCGCAAGGCCGTGCGGGCGACGGAGGAGCTCCAGCGCAGCCTCCTGCCGGCGCTCCTGCCCGACGTCCCGGGCTGGACCCTCCAGTCCCGCTACGAGTCCGCCGGCACCGGCCTGGTCGGTGGCGACTGGTACGACGCCCTCGTGCTCCCCTCGGGCCGGCTCGCGCTCGTCGTCGGCGACGTCACGGGGCACGGCCTCCAGGCGGCCGCGACGATGGGCCAGCTCGGCACGACGCTGCGCGCGGCGCTCGTGAGCACGGGATCGGCGGTCGACGCCGTGGCGCGGCTGGGCGAGGTCGCCCGCTGGACGCTGCCGGGCGAGGTCGCGACGCTCGCGGTCGCGCTGCTGGACCCGGCGAGCGGCGTCGTCGAGCACGTGTCGGTGGGCCACCCGCCCCTGCTCGTCGTCGGCCCCGACGGCAGCACCGCCTGGACCGAGAGCGCGAGCGTGCCGCCCCTCGGGCTCGTCGACCGGGTGCCGACCGCACGGCGCGTGCAGATACCGCGCGGGGGTGCGCTCGTGCTCTACAGCGACGGTCTGATCGAGCGGCGGGGAGAGTCGATCCGGGACGGCCTGGACCGGCTCGCGGCGGTCTTCTCGACGGGACCGGACGTGGACGTCGACGGCATCGTCACCGCGGCGCGCGACCCGCGCTCCGCCGACGACGCGACGCTGCTCCTGGTGCGTCGCGACGCCTGAGGCGGTTCGCTCCGGGTCGGCGGTCAGCCGACGGGCAGCAGCGCGCTGCGCACCGAGGCCCCGGCACGGAAGACCGGGACGTCGAACCGCGCCCACACGTGCTTCTCGCCCGTGCCGGCCCGGCACCAGCCGACGGCCGTCGACGCCCGCTGCGCGAGCACGAGGCCGAACCCGCCGGCGCCCGGCGAGCGCCGTCCGGCGACCACCGGCGCGTCCGGCGAGTGGTCGACGACGTCGACGACGAGCTCGCGCCCGTCGCTGAGCAGCCGGACGCGCGTGGGCGGCAGGCCGTGGCGCAGGGCGTTGGTGGCGAGCTCGCTCGCGACGAGGACGACGCGCTCCGGCGTGGCCTCCAGCGCGCGGTCCGGCGGGAGCGGACCGCCGGTGAGCAGGCGGTGCAGGCCCTCGCGCAGCGTCGCGAGGTCGCCCAGGCCGCGCAGCGACCAGGAGCCGATCTCGACGAAGCCGACGGGGACCGCGGCGTGCTCGACGCTCACGCGTCGTCCTCGCCGGTCGGGTCGTCCACGAGCTCGAAGAGGTCGACGACACCGCTGAGCTCCAGCAGGTCGCGGACGCGGCGCGGGACGCGCTCCAGGACGGGCGCCCCCGAGCCCGCGGTCGCGGCGTGGTAGAGCAGCCGCAGGCCGCCCGAGTCCATGAAGGTCACGTCACCGAGGTCGACGTGGATGCGCTCGTTCGCGGACTGCGCGATCCGCAGCAGCTCGTCCTCGCGCCTGGCCTGGACCGCGGCGTCGATCTCGCCTCGCATGGTCCAGCGCGTGCCGCCGCTCGTCGTCAGGACATCGCCGCTCGTCGTCGGGGTCACCGTGGTGCGCTCCTCCTCGTCCCGACACGGTGCCGGGCACCCGGGACACGGTACGCGGACCTGCCGACTCTCGCTCTGCGATCCGTCGCGTGGCGCGGATCTCTTCCGGTCGGACCCGGACCCGGACCCGGGCCCGGGCCCGGGTGCCGGTCCCGCCGGACGGCGACGGGCCCGGACGACGTCGCGGACGACGTCGGCCGGGCCCGTGGCGGGGCCGGACGGCTCAGCAGGTGCGTGCGTCGAACGCCACCTCGACGGGCTCGAACCCGTCGACCGTCACGACGGCCGTCCCGGCGGGGACCGACGCCGCGCGCGACGCGAACGACTGGTACGCGTTCGCGCCCGGGGCGACGCCCGTGAACGTCCGCGTGCCGTACGGCGTCGCGAGCGTCACGTCGAGCGGCGCGTCGCCGTCGTTCGTGGCGCGGACCGCGACGTAGACCTTGCCGGCCAGGCACCGCGTCTCGGCGACGGCCGTCACCGGCGCCGCGCCGGCGTCCGCCGTCCAGCGCAGCTCGTACGCCCGCTCCGTCCCGTCCTCGGCGGTGACGCGCACCGTCGTCGTCCCGGGCACGGCGTCGGCGGCCTCGACCGCGACGGTCGCGTACGGGTCGTGCGCGGCCGCCTCGACGACGGGCACCGTACCCGTGACCGGCACGTCGTACGCCGTCACCGCGGGGTCGAACCCGGCGAGCGGCTCGCCGTCCACGGTGATGCCCGACGCCGTGGCGTCGGTCCCCGTGCCCGGCACCTTGGCGAGGACCTCGATCTCGGAGACGACCATGTGGGTGTTCGCCCGCGCCGTGAGGACGACGCGCACGGACGACGTCCGCACGTCCGCCGGGATCTCGACGGCCGGCGCCGGGCCGTCGGGCGACGCGTCCACCGTGACGGGCGCGCCCACGTCGGTCCAGGTGCCGCCCACGAGGGCCTGGAGCCGGACGGACTGCGCCCAGCTCGCGCTGGACCCGTCCTTCCAGAACCGCGTCACGACGCCGGTGACGTCCCGGTCGGCCGGGAGCGTGACCGTGAGCGTGTCGGACGACCGCTTGGTGCCGGACACCCAG
This sequence comes from Cellulosimicrobium cellulans, assembly GCF_006539945.1. GTDB lineage: Bacteria > Actinomycetota > Actinomycetes > Actinomycetales > Cellulomonadaceae > Cellulosimicrobium > Cellulosimicrobium cellulans. Next base: position 35,346 of record NZ_BJNZ01000034.1, read on the forward strand.
TTCGACCAGGCCTTGTCCGTGAGGTTGCCGTTGACGACGCCCCCGACGGCGTATCCCGGCTCGGTGAACGTCGCGCTCGCGGTCGTGCCCGTGGCGAGCGCGCCGTTGGCGGACGCGGCCTCGGTGACCTGGACGCGGACGGTGGCCGGGAGAGTGGCGCCCGACCCGGCGTCGGCCGTGCCCGTGAGCTCGACGACGCCGACGGCGTCGTACGCGCCCGCGGGGGCGTCGTCCCACACCACGGGGCGCTGGACCTCTGCACCGCCCGCGGCGACCGCGGTGACGGTCGCGGGCAGGGCCGGGGTGCCGCCCGCGTACGCCTTGGCGCGCGCGGGGAGCGTGGAGGTGAGCTCGTCGACGACGACGGTCGCCGTCGCGGCGACCTCGCCGCCGGTCGGGGTCCCCACGGTGCCCGGGACCTCGACGGTGCCCGCCTCGGCCCACGCGTCGTCGCCCGGGAGCTCCCAGGTCACGGGGAGCGCGCCGCGCGCCCCGTCGCGGTAGACGGGCGTGACCGTCGCGGGCAGCTCGGGCGCGGTGCCCGGCGTCGTGAACGCCTGGACGGGCTCGGTGCCCAGGACCGTCTCGTCGACGATCCGCCAGCGCTGGTTCACGCCCGAGTTCGCGAGGTACGTGCCCACGGGGGACCCGTCGGCCGTCGCCTGGCCGCCGACCTCGAGGAGGGTCTTCGAGGACGCGTTGACGAGCGTGAAGGTGCCGTCACCGGTCGTCGAGAGGATCCACTGCGCCGCGAGCGGGGTGTCGGCGACGTCGGCGGGCGCGTCCTGGAGGACGGCGGACGTGTCGGCCGCGACGGCGAGCTGGCGGCCCGTGGCAGCGTTCGTCACGGCGTAGCGCGTGCGGTGCGTGCCGGAGCCCTCGGGGGCGCCGAGCGCGGTGAGCTCCCACGCCTGCTCCGCGACGGGCGCGTCGGTGCGGATCACGACGCCCGTGCCCGACGCCGACGGCGCGAGCGAGCGGTCCGCCTGCACGCCGTCGAGGCGGTACGCGTGACCGTCCTGGACGAGCGCGGCGTCGTCCGCGACGCCCGAGACGCCGTCGACGACGAACGTCGTCACGGACTCGGCCGGCACGACGAGCGTCGCGCTCGGACCGTTCTCGTCCGTCTCGACGGCCACCGGCTCGCCCTCGACGAGGTAGCCGGCCGTGCTCGTGACCACGGGGGTGACGGTCGCATCGGACCCGACCGCACCGAACTTCGACAGGTCGAGCGTCACGGCGCGCCCGGCCTTCGTGGCGTTCACGTGCACGACCGTCGCGGACCCGCCGTCGGCGGACACCGCGGCCGTGCTGCTGGCGTCGTCCGAGCGGATCAGCGAGTCGCCCGGCTCGATGTAGTGCGTGAAGTTCTGGGTCGCCCAGTACTTCGTGTTCGTGTAGATCGGGCACGTCTCGAGCGTGTCCTCGGCGGTGCAGTCGAACGGGATCTGGATCTCGCCCCAGTTCATGCCGTTCGCGCTCTCGCCGCCGGGCGCCATGTTCGCGTAGTCCTCGACCGGCTGCCAGAACACCCACGCGCTCGGCTCCAGCTCGCGCAGGTCGTCGACGATGTGCTGCGCGCTGCCGAGGCCGGACTCCATGGTCTCGAAGTCCTGGCCGGTCGAGCTCCAGTTGCCGCCGACCTCGCTCATCCACAGCGGCTTGTCCTCGCCCTTGGCGATGTCGCGGACCGTCGTGCGCTGGCCCGTGCCGTAGGTGTGGACGTTGAGCTGCGACACCTGGTCGCGGACGGACTGCGGGTACGCGTTCCAGTTGGTCGCGAACGTGCCGGGGTTGGTCTCGTCCATCGCCGAGATGACGGCGTCGGTCGAGGAGCCCTCGAGCGCGGCTGCGAGCGCCGGGACGACCTTCGCATGGAGCGCCGGGCCCATGTGGGCACCCTCCTGGCGACCCCCGGTCGGGTTGCCGTCGCTGCCGAGCTGGGTGCCCCAGTAGTTGGTGTTGGGCTCGTTGAACGGGTCGATCGTGTCGACCTCGATGCCGTGCGCGTCCTCGAGGCGCTCGGTCACGCCGACCATGTAGGCCGCGAAGTCGTCGATGCTCTCCGTCTTGAGCTGGTCCGCGGTCGAGCTGAAGCCGCCGGAGACGTACCCGCTCACGGTCATGAACCAGGGCGGGGAGTTGCTGAAGGTCTCCCAGTGCGTGACGTCGTCCTTGATGCGGTCGACCCACCAGCGCTGCGTCGCGTCGGCGTCGGGGTCCCAGTGGTCCGGGTTCTCGGGGTCCCACCAGTCGACGTCGGTGCGCGTCGTGCCCTCGGGCGCCTTCCACCAGCCGTCGACGGCGCCGCCGGCACGCAGGTAGTCCGGGACGTCGGGCGCGTTGCCGCCGCCGACGTTGTAGCGCGCGATGTTGAGGTTGAGGCCCTCGTCGCCGAACACCATGTCTGCGAGCCGGTCGCGGATCTCGTCCGGGTAGCCGCCCGTGGCGTTGGCGAACCACACGAGGCTCGTGCCCCAGCCCTCGAACGGCGCGCCCGCGTACGACGGGTCGGGCGTCACGGTGACGCCCGCGGCGTCCGCCGCGGCGGGCGCCGTGCCGGTCGCGGCGACCGCGCCCAGGGGCGAGGCCTGCGCGGGCAGGGTCGCGAGCGCGCAGCCCGCGACGAGCGCCCCGGCCCCGAGGCCCGCGACGACGCGGGCCCCCGTCCGGCGGGCGGCCGCGCCGCCCGGGCTCGTGCGGCGAGGACCGGGTGGTCCACCCCGCGTGGTCGTGTCGGTGTCGGTCGGGCTCATCCCTGAGCCACCTCCTTCGCGTCGCTGCGAACCGGCGGGGTGCACCGGGTGCGGGTCGTTCCCGCGGGGGATCTGTCTGCCGAGGTAGAGGCGCGGTTTCGCGAGGTAGAGGCGTGGTCATGACCTGGCCTCTACCTCGGCCTACCTGGCCTCTACCTCGGCCTACCTGGCCTCTACCTCGGCGGGGCGGGGTCCGACGGGCGGCGGACGACGGCGACGCCGCGCGGCTCGAGCAGGAGCGCGCCGGCCGCGTCGCTCTCGTCTGTGCCCGACGGCGCGAGGCGGCGGCCCGCGAGGACCTCGCCCGCGACGTCGGGCACCTCGACCGGGCGCGCCGTGCGGTTGACGAGGAACCAGAAGTCGTCGGTCCCGTCGGTGCGCACCGCGAGCTCGACGTCGCCGCGGACGGCGGCGGGCAGCTCGCTGCGCACGCCCGCGTCGTCGAGCAGGCGCGAGAGCACCGGGACGAGGCCGAGGCGGCCGAACCGGGTGGAGACGTACGCGGCGGAGCCCGCGCTGTCACCGGACCGGACGGTGCGTCGTGTCACCGCGGCGCGCCCGGCCTGCTCGCCGGTCTTGTACCAGCCCAGCACCTCGACGTCCGGGTCGACGACGTCGACCGGCTCGGTCCACAGGGTTCCCTCGAGCTGCTCGCCGGCAAGCTCGACCGTCGCGCTCTCGCCGTCCAGCAGCGGGGCGAACTCCTCGACGCGGATGCCGAGCAGGTCGCGGAGCGCACCCGGGTAGCCGCCGAGCCACGCGTGGTCGTCCTGGTCGACGACGCCGGAGAAGTAGGTCGTCACGAGGTGACCGCCGCCCTCGACGAACGCCGTGAGACGGTCGCGCAGGTCGGTCGGGACGACGTGCAGCACGGGCGCCACGACGACGTCGTACCCCGCGAGGTCCGTGGCCGTCGGCACGACGTCGGCGCGCACGCCGAGCGCGAGGAACGCCGAGTACCAGTCGAGCGCCTCCTGGCGGTAGCGCAGCCGGTCCGTGGGGTGGGAGTCGAGCTCGCTCGTCCACCACGAGTCCCAGTCGAAGACGATCGCGGCGCGCGCGGGCTTCTGCTCGCTGCCCGCGACGGGCGCGAGGTCGCGCAGCGTCGCGCCGAGCGCGACGACGTCGCGGAAGAGGCGCGAGTGCTCGCCCGCGTGGGGGAGCATGCCGGAGTGGTACTTCTCGGCGCCCGCTGCGGACTGGCGCCACTGGAAGTAGCAGACCGCGTCGGCGCCGTGCGCGACGTGCGTGAGCGAGTCGCGCGCGAGCTCGCCCGGCTTCTTCGCGACGTTGACGGGCTGCCAGTTCACCGCGCTCGTCGAGTGCTCCATGAGGAACCACGGCTTGTGCCGGGCGATGCCGCCCGTGAGGTTCGCGGAGAACGACAGCTCGTCCAGGGCCTGCGGCCCGGGGAGCACGTAGTGGTCGTTGGAGACGAAGTCGAGCTCGTCCGCCCAGGCGGCGTAGTCCATGCCCTTCGTCTCGCCCATGACCATGAAGTTCGTCGTCACGGGGACGTCCGGCGTCATGCGGCGCAGGATCTGGGCCTCCGCGCGCAGGTACTGCCGCAGCGCGTCGGACGAGAAGCGCTTGAAGTCGAGCTGCTGCGTCGGGTTCGGGTGCGACGCCGCGAGGCGCGGCGGGAGGAGCTGCTCCCACGCGCTGTACCGCTGCGACCAGAACGCCGTGCCCCACGCGTCGTTCAGCGCGTCGAGGGTCGTGTAGCGCTCGCGCAGCCACGCCCGGAAGGCCGCGGCGGCGTCGTCGGAGAAGTCGTCGACGTTGTGGCAGCCCAGCTCGTTGGAGACGTGCCAGGCGACGAGCGCCGGGTGGTCCCCGTACCGCTCGGCCATGCGCTCCACGAGGTGCAGCGCGTGCGACCGGAAGATCGGCGACGTCGGGCGCCACTGCTGGCGCGCGCCGGGCCACAGCGTCTCGCCCGTGCGCGTCTGCGGCAGGATCTCGGGGTGCTTCGTCGTGAGCCACGGCGGCGGCGAGGCCGTCGCCGTCGCGAGGTCGACGGTGATGCCGTTCGCGTGGAGCAGGTCCATGATCTCGTCGAGCCACGCGAAGTCCCACGTGTGCTCCGTCGGCTGGATCCGCGCCCACGAGAAGATCGCGAGCGAGACCACCGTGACGCCCGCCTCGCGCATGAGGCGCACGTCCTCGTCCCAGACCTCGCGCGGCCACTGGTCCGGGTTGTAGTCCGCGCCGTAGGACAGGCCCGACGGCGCGTACGCGTCGGTCGCTCCGACGACCGCGGCCGTCGTGCCCGGCGGCGTGTGCGGCCCGGGACGGCGCAGCCAGCGGAACGGGGTGGGGGTGGACATGCAGGCTCCTCAGATGCTCGCAGAGCGGTGGGCGGCGCGGTGCGCCGCCGGTGGGGGGGGGTCGCGTGGTCGTGCCGGGCGGCACGACCACGCGACCGTGGGGGCAGGTCACTCGTTGACGGTGAAGCCCTGCTCGGCGCCGTACTTCGCGGACGCGTCCTGCCAGGCCTTCAGGCCGTCGGCGAGGGTCGTGCCCGAGACGTACGCCTGGCCGACCGTGTCGTTGAAGATCGAGTTCGCGTAGACCTGGAAGGGCAGGTACGACCAGCCCTCGACGACGTCGGACGCCGACTGCGCGAGGACCTCGTTGATCTTCTGGCCGCCGAAGTACTCGGACTCGTAGCCCTGGAACTCGTCGGACTCCAGCTCGGCCGTCGTGGCCGGGAACGCGCCGCCGTCGACGCGCGCCTGCACGCCGTCGCCCGCGTTCGCGTACTCGAGGAAGCCGTAGGCGAGCGCCTGGTTCGTGCTCGCGGCCGGGACGGACAGCGCGGAGCCGCCGTTCTCGGCGCTCGCGGACGCGCCCTCCTCCCACTGCGGGAGCGGGGCGACGCGCCACTTGCCGGCGCCGTCGGGCACGCCCGACTCGAGGTTCGCGGGCATCCACGCGCCGATCGCGAGCGTCGCGATGGTGCCGTTGCCGAGGCCCTGGTACCACTCGTCGCTCCACGAGCTGACCGGCGCGAGCAGGTCCTCGTCGATGAGCGTCTGCCAGGTCTCGGCGAACTTCGTGCTGCCCTCGTCCGCGAGGTCGATGGTCACGTCGGTGCCGTCGACCTGGAACGGCTGGCCGCCGGCCTGCCAGATGAGGGAGGTCGTGAAGCCCGCGTCGCCCGTGTCGTTCGTGATGTAGACGTTCGGGTCGGCCGCGTGCAGGGCGCGCGCAGCCTCGACGAAGCCGTCCCACGTCGTCGGCACCTCGATGCCGTGCTGCGTGAAGACCTCCTCGTTGTAGAAGAGGGCCATGGGGCCGGAGTCCATGGGCAGGCCGTAGATGCCCTCGCCCTGCTGGACCGCGCTCCACGGGCCGGGCGTGAACGTCCCGTCGAGCTCGTCGGCGCCGAACGAGGACAGGTCGGCGACGGCGTCCGAGAGCGCGAACTGCGGGAGCGCGTAGTACTCGACCTGCGCGACGTCGGGCACGCCCTTGCCGGCCGCGATCGCGTTCTGGAGCGCCGTGTACTGGTCGTTGCCGGTGCCGGCGTTGACGAGCTCGACGTCGACGTTCGGGTACTTCGCCTCGAAGTCGGTGACGACCTGCTCGAGCGTGGGCTCCCAGGCCCACACCGTGAGGCTGCCGCCCTCCTCGAGAGCCGCCGCGACGTCGTCGGCCGAGCCGGCGTCCGCGCCGGAGTCGTTGCCGCCGCCGGAGCTGCAGGCGGCCAGGGCCAGCGCGACGACGCCGGTGGCGGCGACGGCGCGCAGGGCGCGGGTGGTACGGATGGACATGAGGGTTCCTCTCACTTCGTCGTCAGACGGATCGGGCGGGGTGGGGTCGGGGGGCCGGTGACCGGGCGGGCCGCGCAGGAGCGGGCGCCCGGGCGGCGGGTCACTCCTTGACGGACCCGGCCGCGAGGCCGGACTGCCAGTAGCGCTGGAGGAGCAGGAAGGCGGCGACGAGCGGGAGGATCGTCAGCAGCGAACCGGTGATCACGAGGTCGAAGATCGCCTCGCCGCCGGCGGTCGCGGCCTGCGCGTTCCACGCGTTGAGGCCGAGCGTCAGGGGGTACCAGTCGGGGTCCTTGAGCATGATCAGCGGCAGGAAGTAGTTGTTCCAGGTCGCGACCATGGTGAAGAGCAGGACGGTGACGATCCCGGGGGCGAGCAGGGGCAGGGAGACCTGGAAGAACGTGCGGCCCTCGCTCGAGCCGTCCATGCGCGCGGCCTCGAGCAGCTCCGTCGGGATCGACTCGGCCGCGAACACCCACATGAGGTAGAGGCCGAACGGCGAGATGAGCGACGGGATGATGACGGCCCACGGGGTGTTGGTGAGGCCCATCTGGCTGAACATGAGGAAGGTCGGGACGGCGAGCGCGGTGCCCGGGACGGCGACCGCGCCGATGACGGTCGCGAAGACTCCGCGCTTGCCCGGGAAGTCGAACTTGGCGAGCGCGTAGCCGCCGAGCACGGCCAGGAAGGTCGCGCCGCCGGCCCCGAGCACGACGTACAGGAGCGTGTTGGCGAACCAGCGGCCGAAGATGCCGTCGTCGTAGGTCAGCGTGCGCGCGATGTTGTCGAACAGCGCGAAGTCACCGCTGAACCAGAGCCCGAACGAGGAGAACAGGCTCGACTGCGTCTTGGACGCGTTGACGACGAGCCAGAACAGCGGCACGAGCGCGTAGAGCAGGACGATCCCGGCCAGGACGGTCATGAGGACGCTGCGGCGCGGGCGGGCGACGCTGTGCGGGGCGCGCGAGCGCAGGCGCACGGGCTTGCGCGTCGTGGCGCTCGTCGTCGTGCGGGACGCGGCGGGGACCGCCGGGGTCGAGGGGGTCGTGGCGGTCATCGTCAGGCCTCCTTGCGCATGCCGCGCAGCTGGACGACGTAGGCCACGATCATCGTGAGGACGCCCATGATGATGGCGACGGTCGCCGAGTAGTTGTACTGCTGGCCGGAGAACGACAGCGAGTACGCGTACAGGTTCGGGGTGAAGTACGTCGTGATGGCGTTCGGCGCGAGGCTCTGCAGGATGCTCGGCTCGTTGAAGAGCTGGAACGAGCCGATGATCGAGAAGATCGTGGCGATGACGAGCGAGCCGCGGATCGCGGGGATCTTGATGGCCCGCACGACCTGCCACTGGGACGCCCCGTCGAGCTCGGCCGCCTCGTAGAGCGACGTGGGCACGACGCGCAGCGCCGAGTAGAAGATGAGCATGTTGTAGCCCACGAACTCCCAGGTCACGATGTTGCCGATCGACAGCAGCACCCAGTCCGGGGACAGCGGGTTCGCGATCGACGTCCCGAGAGCGTCGTTGATGTTCGCGACGAGGCCGAACCGCGTCCCGTACATGAATCCCCACATGAGCGTCGCGACGACGGCCGGGACGGCGTAGGGGAGGAAGATCGAGATCCGGAAGAAGTTGCGCCCGTAGAGGCGCCCGGAGTCGATCGCGAGCGCGACGAGCAGGGCGATGCCGAGCATGATGGGCACCTGGACCACGAGGAACAGTCCGACGCGCGAGACGCCCGACCAGAACTGCGGGTCGGAGAACGCGCGGGCGTAGTTCTCGAACCCGACGAACTGCGTGCCGCCCACCATCTGGGTGCGGAACAGGCTGAGGTAGATCGAGTAGGCGATCGGCGCGAGGAACACGAGCGCGAAGACCGCCATGAACGGCCCCACGAAGCCCCATCCGGTCCACGAGCGTCGTCGGCGCCGGGGCGGGAGGGACGAAGGAGCGCCGACCGGTGGCCGGTGCCCTGCCACGGGTGGGGACGTCGTCGTCATGCTGGGGGTCCTCGTCATCGGGGGACGGCGACGTCGGTCGTCGCCGGTGTTTGCGTAAACATGAGCATGGCACGAGGTTCGGTGTTTACGCAAACATCGCCTACGCTGGTCCGTGACCGGCCACGATGTCGGTCCGGCCCAGGTACTGTGCCGACACCACGAGGACGAGGACGCCATGACCGACGGGCTCGACGACGAGACCCCCGCCCTGACGCGCACCGGGGGAGCTGCCGTCCGCACGGCACGGCGCGTCTCGATGGCCGACGTCGCACGCGTCGCCGGGGTCTCCGCGCAGACCGTCTCCCGCGTCTCCAACGGGCACCCGGGCGTCGTCGAGGCGACGCGCTCGCGCGTGCTCGAGGCCATGACCGAGCTCGGCTACCGGCCCAACAGCGCCGCCCGTGCGCTCAAGAGCGGCTCCTTCCGCACCATCGGCGTCATCCTCTTCTCGCTCGCGACCACGGGGAACGTCCGCACGCTCGAGGCCATCGCGACGTCCGCTGCCGTCGAGGGCTACGCCATCACCGTCATCCCCGTCGCCGCGCCGACGCAGGACGGCGTGCACGGCGCGTTCACGCGCCTGGGCGAGCTCGCCGTCGACGCGATCATCCTGCTCATGGAGGTCCACCTCCTCGACGTCGCGCGCGTCAGCCTGCCGCCCGGCGTCCAGGTCGTCGTCGCGGACTCCGACGCGGGCGAGAGCTATGCCGTCGTGGACACCGACCAGGCCGACGGCACGCGCCAGGCCGTGCAGCACCTGCTCGACCTTGGCCACGAGACGGTGCACCACCTCGCCGGCCCCGCGCTCTCGTTCGCGGCAGAGCGCCGCACCTCCGCCTGGCGCGCCACGCTCGAGGAGGCCGGGCGCGACGTGCCGCCCATCGAGCGGGGCGACTGGTCGCCGTCGTCCGGTTACGAGGCCGGGCTGCGCCTCGCGCAGCGCGGCGACGTCACCGCGGTCTTCGTCGCCAACGACCAGATGGCCCTCGGGCTCGTGCGCGCCCTGCACGACTCGGGCCGGCGCGTACCCGAGGACGTGAGCGTCGTCGGGTTCGACGACCTGCCCGAGTCCAGCGAGTTCCTGCCCCCGCTCACGACGGTCCACCAGGACTTCGCCGAGGTCGGACGTCGGCTCGTCGAGCAGGTGCTCCGACAGGTCCGCGAGGGCGTCTACGAGACCGGCACCCGCCTCGTCCCGACCCGCCTCGTCGAGCGCGCGAGCACCGCCCCGCCCCCGAGGTAGAACCCTGGTCGCGCGAGGTAGAGCCCTGGTCGCGCGAGGTAGAGCCCTGGTCGCGCGAGGTAGAGCCGTGGTCGCGCGAGGTAGAGCCGTGGTTGCGCGAGGTAGAGCCGTGGTCACGTTGCCCGACGGCGGTCTGGTCACCTGGGGTGGTCGGGGTGGGTGGTGGTGCGAAGGGGCGTAAGAGCCGCGCTCCGAGAACCCCCTACCCGAAAGACCACGGTGACGGCGCGGCAGCCCTGAGCACCGAGACCACCCCCGCCGCGGACCCGACCACGCGCGTGAGACCCGACCAGGTTCTACCTCGCGTGACCAGGGATCTGCCTCGGCGAACGGGTCAGTCGTCCGCGACCCAGGCGCTCGGGTCCTCGACGACGGCGCGCAGGACCTCGCGCGCGCCGCCGGTGAGGGCCGCGTGGTCGCCGACCGGGGCGGGGAGGAGGACGACGTCCGTCCACGGGGCGGCGAGGACGCGCGTGCGCAGCTCGGCCTCGGCCGCGGCGCGCAGGTACGGCAGGAGCGCGGGGTAGATGCCGCCGAGCAGGACCGTGTCGATGTCGACGAGGTTCACGTAGTCGGCGAGCGCGCTGCCGAGCGCGGTCCCGGCCTGCTCGACGACGGCGAGCGCGGCGGGCTCCGCGGCGTCGAGCGCGGCGACGAGCGTCTCGGTGGGGGCGTCGACCGGAAGTCCCGCCCCGCGCAGGAGCGCGTCCTTGCCCGCGTACTGCTCGAGGCAGCCGGTCGCGCCGCAGCGGCAGCGCGGGCCGCGCGGGTCCACGACGACGTGCCCGACCTCGCCCGTCCAGCCGTGGCGACCGTGGAAGAGCCGGCGGTCGACGACGATCGCGGAGCCGATGCCGACGTCGCCGGACACGTAGAGGTAGGTCGACGGCGCAGGGTCCGAGGCGTCGTCGGGCACGACGCCGCGGCTCGCCTGGGCGAGCGCGGCGAGCTTGGCCTCGTTGCCGATCTCGACGGCGACGTCGGGGCCGAGCCCGAGGAGTCGGACGGGGTCGAGGTGGGACCAGCCGAGGTTGGGCGCGACCTCGAGCCGCCCGGCGCGCGTGTCGACGAGGCCGGGGAGGGCGAGGCGGGCTCCCGCGACCGTCATGCCGTCGGCGCGGACGGCCGTGAGGAGGTCCTGCGCGATGCGCCCGAGCCGGGCGAGCACCTCGGCGGGGTCGCTGTCGTGCAGGTCGTCCGGGTCGACGTGCTCGGCGACGACGGCGCCGGTGAGGTCGAGCACGCGGCCGCCGAGGTAGTCGACGTTCACCTCGAGGCCGAGCCCGACGAGGGAGCGCGGTGCGGGCGCGAGGGGGACGGCGGGCCGTCCGGCGCGCTGCGGGGTCGCCGGCGGGAGCTCGGCGACGATGCCCGCGGCGACGAGCCGGTCGACGAGGGTCGAGACGGTCGCCCGCGTGAGGCCGCTCGCCGCGGCGATGTCGGCGCGCGAGCAGGGCTGGGCGGACTCGAAGACCGCGCGGGCTACGAGGGCGAGGTTGTGCTCGCGCAGCGTGGCCTGCCGGGCTGCTGGGGGACCCGTGCGGGTCGCGACGCTGCGGTTCACGGTCTTGACCTTACCGACCCGGGCGGATAAGTTCATCCGTAAGACAAAAATAGGCCGTCGACGCGACGATCGCGTCACGGCCCTCTCGACGAGGAGACCACCGTGGCCGACGAGACCACTCAGGACATCAACTTCTCCTTCGGTCTGTGGACCGTGGGCTGGACCGCGCAGGACCAGTTCGGCAGCGCGAGCCGTCCCGCGCTCGACCCGGCCGAGTCCGTGCGCCGTCTGGCCGACCTCGGCGCGTGGGGCTTCACGTTCCACGACGACGACGTCGTGCCGTTCGGCGCGGACGACGCCGAGCGCACCAAGCGCCTCGACGCGGTGCGCCAGGCCGCGCAGGACACGGGCCTCGTCATCGAGATGGTGACGACGAACCTGTTCAGCCACCCCGTGTTCAAGGACGGCGGCCTCACGTCGAACGACCGCGGCGTGCGCCGCTACGCGCTGCGCAAGGTGCTGCGCAACGTCGACCTCACGGCCGAGCTGGGCGCCAAGACGTTCGTCATGTGGGGTGGCCGCGAGGGCACCGAGTACGACGGCGCCAAGGACCTGCACTCCGCGCACGAGCGCTACGCCGAGGGCCTCGACCTCACCGCGGCGTACATCAAGGAGAAGGGCTACGACCTCAAGATCGCGCTCGAGCCCAAGCCGAACGAGCCCCGCGGCGACATCTTCCTGCCGACCATCGGCCACGCGCTCGGCCTCATCGCCAAGCTCGACAACGGCGACATCGTGGGCCTCAACCCGGAGACGGGCCACGAGCAGATGGCGGGCCTCAACTACACGCACGGCCTCGCGCAGGCGCTGTGGGCGGGCAAGCTCTTCCACATCGACCTCAACGGCCAGCGCTCGATCAAGTTCGACCAGGACCTCGTGTTCGGGCACGGCGACCTGCTCTCGGCGTTCTTCACGGTCGACCTGCTCGAGAACGGCTTCCCGAACGGCGGCCCCACGTACACGGGTCCGCGCCACTTCGACTACAAGCCGTCGCGCACCGAGAACGAGGTCGGCGTGTGGGACTCCGCGCGCGCCAACATGGAGACCTACCGTCTGCTCGCGCGCAAGGCCGCGGCGTACCGCGCCGACAGCCGCGTCCAGGAGGCGTTCGCGCACTCCGGCGTGTTCGAGCTCGGTCAGTCCACGCTGGGCGAGGGCGAGTCCGTGGCCGACCTCCTCGCGGACCGCAGCGCGTACGAGGAGTTCGACGTCGACGCGGCGGCGAACCGCGACTTCGGCTTCGTGCGGCTCAACCAGCTCGCGCTCGAGCACCTGATCGGCTGAGGTGACGACCGACGCCAGGACGTCCGACGCCGGCGGCGAGCGCACGCTCGTCGCCGGCGTCGACACGTCCACGCAGTCCTGCAAGGTCGTCGTGCGCGACGCCGCGACCGGCGCGCTCGTGCGCACGGGCTCGGCCAAGCACCCCGACGGCACGGAGGTCCACCCCGACGCCTGGTGGGACGCGTTCCGCGAGGCCGCGTCCGCGGCGGGCGGGCTCGACGACGTCGCGGCGCTCGCCGTCGGCGGCCAGCAGCACGGCCTCGTCGCGCTCGACGCGGACGGCAAGGTCGTGCGCGACGCGCTCCTGTGGAACGACACGCGCTCGGCCCCGGCGGCGCGCGACCTGATCCGCGAGCTCGGCGAGGCCCGGCTCGCCGAGGGCGTCCCCGACGCCCACGACCGGGTCGAGTCCGCGACCGAGGCGGGCGCGCAGGCGTGGGCCGACGCGATCGGGTCCGTGCCGGTCGCGTCGCTCACCGTGACGAAGCTGCGCTGGCTGCGCGACGCCGAGCCGGAGAACGCGGCGCGCGTCGCCGCCGTCGCGCTGCCGCACGACTGGCTCACGTGGCGCATCGCGGGGTACGGCCCGGCGGGCGACGAGTCCGCGCCGCTCGGCCCGGACCTCGACGCCCTCGTCACCGACGCGTCCGACGCGTCGGGCACGGGCTACTACGACGCGACGCGGGGCGACGGGCCCGACGGACGGGGCGCCTACCGCCTCGACCTGCTGGAGCTCGCGTTCGGTCGTACCGACGTCGTGCTGCCGCGCGTCGTCGCTCCCGCCGCGACGGCGGGCGTCGCGCACGCCTCGGTCGCCGGTGCGGTCGTCGAGGGCGGCACGCTGCTCGGCCCCGGAGCGGGCGACAACGCGGGCGCGGCCCTCGGGCTGGGCATGGTCGCGGGCGACGTCGCGGTGTCGATCGGGACGTCGGGCGTCGTGTCCGCCGTGACCGACGACCGCACCGCCGACGGCTCAGGCCTCGTCAACGGGTTCTCCGACGCGACGGGCCGGTACCTCCTGCTCGCGGTGACGCTCAACGCGAGCCGGGTGCTCGACGCGGCGCGCGCCGTGCTCGGCGTCGACCACGCGGGGCTGTCGCGGCTCGCGCTCGGGGCGCCCCCCGGCGCGGACGGGCTCGTGCTCGTGCCGTACCTGGAGGGCGAGCGCATGCCCAACCGGCCCGACGCGTCGGGCACGCTGCACGGCATCCGGCTCGGCACGTCGACGCCGGAGCACCTCGCGCGCGCGTACGTCGAGGGCATGCTGTGCGGCCTCGCGGACGGGCTCGACGCGCTCCGGGCGCTCGGCGTGCGGGTCGAGCGCGTGCAGCTCATCGGCGGCGGCGCGCAGTCCGAGGCGGTCCGGCGCATCGCGCCGCAGGTCCTCGGCCTGCCCGTCACGGTCCCCGAGCCCGGGGAGTACGTGGCCGACGGCGCCGCGCGCCAGGCGGCGTGGGTCCTCGCCGCGCACGAGGCGGGCGGCTCCGGGGCGGACGTCGCCCCGCCCACCTGGGCCGCGTCGTCGGCCACGGTGGTCGAGGCCGACCCGGTCCCCGCGATCCGCGAGCAGTACGCGGCGGTGCGCGACCTGGTCTGACCCGGACCCACCCCGCTCCCCGCTGGGTGCATGAATTAGTCGCGTCCGAGGCCCCCGGACGCGACTATTTCATGCACTCAGCGGGGGCAGGAGGTGGGTGGTCAGAGGATGCGGACGACGGGGCCCGTCACGCCGGCCTTGCGGCCGACCGCGGCGGCACCGGTGACGCCCCAGACCGGTCCGGCGATCTCCACCGACGCGACCGACGTCGTCGAGACCGACCGGTCGAGGTTCATCCCGTAGGCGGAGCCGTAGACCTCGAGCAGCACCCAGTCGCACGTGCCCGCGCTGACGGTGAAGACGTTCCCGGTCCGGGTCACGTCGAACGTGCAGGGTCCGCCGTCGTACGGCGCGGCTGCCGCGGACGGTGCCACGGCGACGGCCGCGGCGACGAGGGCGGAGACGACCAGGGCGCGCTGGCGTGTGGTTCGCATGGAGCTCCTTCGCTCGGGGTGGTGGGCCTGCCCGGCCCGGCCCCAGTCCACCTCGTCGCGCCGCGCCCCGGCATCCGGGAAAACCCGGCTCGTGACCCGTACCCGGTACGCGGTCTCCCTCACGCGCCCCCGGCGAAGCCCGTCTGCCGCCACGCCTCGTAGACGGCGATCGAGGCCGCGTTGGTGAGGTTGAGCGAGCGGCGCCCGGGCAGCATGGGGATCTTGAGCTGGTCGGTGATCCGCTCGTGGGCGAGCACGTCGTCGGGCAGGCCCGTCGGCTCGGGGCCGAACAGCAGGACGTCGTCGGGCCGGTAGGTCACGTCCGTGAACGACGTCGTCGCGCGCGTCGTGAACGCGAGCACCCGGCCCGGCAGGGTCGCGAGCGCGGCGTCCAGGTCCGCGTGGACCTCCACGCTCGCGAGGTCGTGGTAGTCGAGGCCCGCGCGACGCAGCTTGGGCTCGTCCAGGTCGAAGCCGAGCGGCTCGACGAGGTGCAGGCGCGCCCCGGTCACCGCGGCGAGGCGGATCGCGTTGCCCGTGTTGCCGGGGATGCGCGGCTCGTAGAACACCACGTGGGGCAGGGTCGACGGCGGTCGGGCGGCCGGGTCGGCGACGTGCGGTCGCCAGTCGGTGCCGGGGTCGGGGGTCTCGCTCACGCACCGATTCTCGCAGCGTCGGGCGAGGGTAGCGTCGATGCTGTCGTCGACGACCGACCGAGGAGGCTCCCGTGCCCGTGACCGTCCACCGCGACGCCGTGATGGCCTGGGTCGCCGCGTACGAGGAGGCGTGGCGCGCGAGCGACACGGCCGCCGTCGAGCGGCTGTTCACCCCGGACGCGACGTACCTGCGCTCGCCGTACGACGAGGAGCCGTTGCGCGGGCACGACGCGATCCGCGGCTTCTGGACCGCGGACGAGGGCGCGACCTTCACCGTGACCGCGGAGCCCGTCGCGACCGAGGGCCACGACGCCGTCGTGCGCCTCGAGGTCCGCTACCTCGCGCCCGAGGAGCAGGAGTACCGCGACCTGTGGGTGCTCCGGTTCGCCCCGGACGGGCGCGTCGAGCACTTCGAGGAGTGGCCGTACTGGCCGGGCCGGTCGTTCACGGCGTCGGACGGGTCGTAGCGCCGCACGGACGCGCCGGATCGCCGACCGGTCCCTCTCTCGTCGTCGTCACACTGGTGTCTGCGTGACCTCACGACCCTCTCCTCCTCAGGTCGAACGGGAACCCACCAGATCGACACGCGCCCGCGCGACCTCGTGCAGCGTGTCGAGGACGGCCCGGGCCGGGGGCGTGCCCACGACGGCGTCGCGCAGCACCGCGTGGATCGAGCGCACCGGGGCGGGCCGGACCACCGGGACCGCCACGAGCCCGGGGGGCAGGTGCGCGGCGCCGAGCGCGGGCAGGACCGTGAGGCCGACCCCGGCGCCGACGAACGCGATCGCCGTGGGGTAGTCGTGCGCCTCGACGTGGAACGGCGGGCTGAACCCGGCGGCCGTGCACGCCTCGACGAGGGTGCGGCGGCACCAGCCGCGCGCGAAGTCGTTGTCGACCCAGCGCTCGTCGCGCAGCTCGGCGAGCTCGACCTCGCCGCGGGACGCCAGGGGGTGGTCGTCGCGCAGCACGACGACGTACGGGTCGTCGAGCAGGTGGTGCGAGCGGAAGCCGCCGCCCGGGTCGAACCCGCGCGGGGCGACGACGAGCTGCACGTCCGCGCGCGCGTCGGGGTCGTCGGGGATGGTCTCGCGCAGCTCGAGGTCGATCCGGACGCCGGGGAAGTCCGCCGTGAGGCGGCGCACGACCTGCGGCAGCCACGCGGCGCCGACCGAGGCGAAGTAGGCGACGGACAGCGACCCGGTGCGCCCGGCCCGCAGGTCCGCGACGACGGCCTCGGCCTCGCCGAGCCGCGCGAGCACGCCGTCGGCCTGGGCGGCGAGCGCGAGCCCTGACGCGGTGGGCCGCACGCCGCGGCCGGCCCGTTCGAGGAGCGTCAGGCCGGTCTCGCGCTGGAGCGCGGCGACGTGCTGGCTCACGGCGGACGGCGTGTACCCGAGCGCGGCCGCGGCAGCCTGGACCGACCCGCTCGCGACGACGGAGCGGAAGACGCGCAGGCGGTGGACGTCGAGCACGGTCCCACGCTACAGCCGCACTGAATCGAGCGGTAGAAGAAATCGCTGGTGCTGAACGGTGCGACGGGCGACGATCGGTGCGTGACCGCACCCGAGACCCCGACGACCGCACCCGTCGACGCCGCCGGTTCGGCTGCCCCGGCAGCGGGCCTCGCCCCCGGGCCGCCCCCGGCGCGCGGGTCGGCCCGGCG
>NZ_BJNZ01000035.1 GCF_006539945.1 Cellulosimicrobium cellulans
TACGCTGCAACCACTGCCCTCCACCCGGAGCCGCAGCCAGCATGAAGACGGCACGAAACCCGTGACGGTTCAACCTGTCCACCAGCCGCCCTGACGCACGTCCTCGACACGACAAAGGCCCGGAACCATGCGGTTCCGGGCCTCGATCTCGGGTGGGCGATACTGGGTTCGAACCAGTGACCTCTTCGGTGTGAATGAACTCTGAGGTGCAGAGAAACCTCCTGATTGGCGGATTGCCGGCCATTGGCGTACGCGGGCGTCCGCCCAAGATCAGGGGGATCAACCCCCAGTTAAACCCCCAGGGGCCAAGCCTATCCTGGCGAGGAACCGCAGGCCCGCTACCTGTTGTCCTCTGCGTCCGGGCCGAACCACTCGCCTGGTGTGCTCTCGACCCATCGCTCGAGGGGCGACGCGTCGAGCTCGTAGTACCCGGCCACGAAGTGAGCAGCCTTGTAGAGGATCGCGCAGGCGTAGTGAACCTGGCGCTCGACCGTCTTGACGTCAACCCTCCAAGGCCGCATCGCGACGCCATCGACTTCTACCGGCGTGGTCTGGCGAGCGATTGCCGACAGCGATGGGTGCGAGTAGTCGGACAAGATGTCGTAGACAGCCTTCGCCCCGCCCGCGAAATTGAGTTCGATGAAAAGACCAACAGCGTCGCCGAGGCCGGGGAGAGACTCGCCGCCGATGCTCCAAGAGTCGAGCCTGCCCGGAGAGGACAAGTCCACCTCGACACGGTCAAATAGGTCTCGCGCCTCTGCGGTCTTCTGATCGCGAATTGACTTGGAACGCTTTTCCGCGGCCTTGCTGAACTTCCCAGCGGTGTACCGATCGCGCTGTAGCGATGAGATCATCTCAAGGTAAAGGCGGGCAACGCGCACTGCCCCGGCGGGCTGCTCGATACGGGGCTCAAGCAGCCACGCGACTCGGCCGGCCAACTCCAACTCTGCCCGCACAAGCGGCCACACCGCGACTGCGACTCGTCGGGCACGCAGGAGCGCCTCGATCGCGAGCAGGTGCTGACCGATCGCGTCGACGTAGAGCCCGGCCTGTTGACCGGGTCCGTGCTCCACATTCGCGGGAGCACTCGGCCTTTCCTGCCTGAACTGACCGGCGTCGATCGCAGCCGGAGAGTCAGCGCCCGGCGGCACCGCGTTGCCGCGGGCCATCTCGAACCACGCTGTGACGAGCGCGCGGCAGTGATCCGCCAGCCGATCCAGGTCGCCATCAACACCATCGGGGACGCTCACCCAGGCGGCGTCGTCAGCCGGCTCGGGCAGTTTGTCGGTCATCGGGGTCAGTCCATCGACCAGTCGTCGTCGCCAAAGCCGAGGGTTCTGAGGTTCTCCCGGATAGCCGTGCGCTGATTGTCGCTGAGCCTGGCCAGATGGTCGGACTCGATGTCGATCGTGACGCGGACCGGGATGTCCGCCGCTACGAAGTGCGACACGATCTCCTCGTAGATCTGCCCTGCGTCACGCACGACTCGGTTCACCGTGAGGTCCTTCGTCGCGTGGAACCGCGTAGGCACAGCCCCTGGGGGACGCCCACCTGCGATCGAGCCCGTTGAGCTCGGCACCCCGGCCGTCGCACCTCCAGACGTCACTCCCGTGCCCGACGCACCCGCGCGGCCCTCGTCGTCCGCGTCGACCTTGACGGTCTCTCCCTCTGCGACCTTGGTGTCGGCCTCAATCTGGTGCGCTGCAGCCACGGGGTCGACCACGAGGCCACCTTGCCGCACGGCGGTGGGCGCCTTTATTGTCAGCCCGACAAACCGGCCATCCTCGTACGAGTCGGCATAGGCGAACCCATCGAATTCGATGACAAGGGCGTCGTCGAGGTGCCATACGGCGTCGATGACGACCCTCGGCTGGACGACCTTCGGCATGTAGACGTACTGGCTGAAGTACCCGGCCAGCACGTCCAGCGGCACGTACGGCTTCTCCCGCCAAAGGTTCAGGCGGTTGATCTGCATGCGCAGAAGCGATGGCGAGAACGTGCGGACTACGAACTCGCTCGCGTCAGCCTTCTTCGTCACGCGCTCGGCGAGGGTGCCCTCGCCGTTAACGAGGATCGACTCCAGCTCGATCTCGGCGGAACCGGGCTCCTGAGTGGGAACCAGAATCCAGCGGTATGCCTCGCGGATGGAGTCCTTGACGGTCTGCTTCTGCTGGGCCACGCGAGACTCGGCGACCTTGATGTTGTGCTGATCAAGGTTGAGTGAGTCCCGGTTCTCCAGGATGTACTCCCACGCCATACGCTGCCGCACGGCGTTGAGCAGGATGTCGACGCGGTCGACCTCGGGGGCCAGGAAGACGAGGCTGTTCTTGTGGATGCGGGCGTTCGTGCCGCGCTTCGACAGGAACTCGATCGCCGCGTCCTCGGCGACGGACCGTCCCCGCTTCGAGAATGGGCGGTCGGGACCGAAGATCACGAGTCCGATGCCCGGGTCGTCTTCGACGTCGATGCTTCCGGGTGGGAAGCGGTGGACCCGCTCGAAGAGGCCCTTGTCGGTCTCTTCACGTACGACTTGCGCCAGCTCGTCGAAGACCTGTCCCTCGTGGTACGAGTCGGCGCGTTCCTGCACGATCTGGGCAACAGTCTGCTGCAACGACAACCAGTACCGGTCCTGGTCGCGGTTCATGTACTTCCCGAGGTCACCGAGCCGTCGCAGGCCATCGGCGACGTGCGCAGGGTTGTCCCCGGGATACGTCGAGCCGAGCACTACACGCTTCTGCTCGATGCCGCGGATGGTTGCCGCGCTGCCGTCGCGGTTGCGGAGGTTCGCCATGGGAGCGGTTCCGAGGAAAACGCACCGCGCCGCGCGCTTCGTGGCCATCGACCGGCCGAGGATCTTGATGTCGCTGTCGACCACGTTCGCCGTTGAGGTCTCTCCCGCGACGTCGGCGTCGACGATCGGCTTCCACGAGTCATCGAGGTGGTTGGCCAGCTCGTCAAAGACCTTGGCGTTGTCGAGCGGGATCGAGGCAGGGAGGATCATCGGTGAGCGGTCGCCGCTCGTCCACAGTGCATAAACGACCGTCGCCATGAGGCGCAGCACGCCACGGGTGCGCTGGAAGCGTTCGAGCGTCGACCAGTCCTTGTAGAGCCGGTCGAACAGCTCCGGGTGGATTGGGTAGGCGGTGCGCATCGAAGCGCGGTAGCCGGGCTGCATGACCTCGCTCGGCACGTCAGAGCCGTAGCGCATGTAGTGATCCATGAATTTCTGCACCACGAGGTCGCGGGCGGCGTCCTGTTCCCGGCCGAACGGCTTGAACACGCGCCGCCGGACGATCTCGAACGACTCCTCGATTGTGGCCGGCTGCCACGCGGACTCCAGGCGGTGGATGACGGATCGGAGGTGCCGCAACGCTTCCAGGCCAGCGGTTCCGCCAACCTCGTGCTCGTTCTCAATCGCCCCGTCGGCGCTGGGCATGTCGCGGACGACATCGGAAGCGGGCAGGGAGACGACGAGCAGGGCCGTCGGAACGGCCTTCACCGCCTCGGTGAGCGACTGGACGAAGGTCATGTGGCCGTCGAACGACCCAGCGGGCGCGGCCTTCTCGCGCGACCAGAGTTGACGCAGGTACGCGACCCACTCGTCGATCAAGATGATGCACGGCCCGTACGTCGCAAACAGGTCGGCGAGGGCCGTAGTCGTCGGTGGGACGGACTGCTCGTCGTACCGCTTGAGTAGGGCGTAACCCTCAACGCCGCCGAGCTGGTACGCCATCTCGCCCCACAACGTGTTGACTGTGATGCCTTCGGGCTTCGGCATGCCAAGGATCGAGAGGTCGTTACCGACAAGGACGGCGCGCTTCACGTCGGCGGGCAGTTCCGGCAATCCGATGCCATCGACGAGTTCACGCATACCTGGAAGGCGCTCGGCGGGTAGCCCGGCCGCAGCGTGGTAGACGGCGAGGAGCGA
Source organism: Cellulosimicrobium cellulans (assembly GCF_006539945.1). Lineage (GTDB taxonomy): Bacteria > Actinomycetota > Actinomycetes > Actinomycetales > Cellulomonadaceae > Cellulosimicrobium > Cellulosimicrobium cellulans. The sequence goes on from NZ_BJNZ01000035.1 coordinate 3,929, forward strand.
GTGGGTCTTGCCGCCACCGAAGGAGGTCATGAGGTCGATGACGGGCTCGCCGCCGCCACCGCTGAGGCGCTTGATCGCCTGCTCCAGGAGGTAGCGCAGACCGCGTGTGAGGTAGGTGCGCCCGAAGAACTCGACGGGGTCGCCGTACTCGGGGCCAGCGACACCCTGGTGCACCTGGCGCAGATCGGCCGCGAACTGGGCCAGCTCAAAGGTGCCGCGAGCGACATCGTCGTGAGGCTCAACCACGTCCCGCCACGCCGGGAGGCCCGTCGAGTCAACCTGCACCGACAGGGCCTTCTCTTGGGCGCGCTGAAGCCGCTTCTGGTCATCCTCGAACATCAAGCGCCGGAACTCACGCCGCATCTCGTCGGCCTTGTCAGCGTGCTCCACCGAACCGATCGACCGGAGGATGTGCTCCCCGTCCATGAGAACGCGCTCGGTACGCTCGGAAGAAATGCGTTCACCGTGTGCCCACTCCTTGCGCGCGTCCCACAACGCCGACACAACACGCTTGTCCTCGAACGTGAGCCGGTCCTTGAACACCTGGTGCCACTGCCTGTCGAACACCCAGAAGAGGTAGGCAGGGTCACTCGCATTGGGCGATGAATCGCGTCCCGTCAGGCCCGCGGTCTTGCCAACCTCTTTAGCCCATCCGGCTCCGTACTTTGCCTGGAGCTGGGCGACCATCCACGGTCCGAGGCCATCGGCTACGAGGTCGAGAACGCGACCTACCCGTTCCTTGTTCGTGAGCGCCGCCATCAGAACAGCCTCTCCGTCGTTGAAGTTCCATCGCCGCTTAGCCTGATCAACTCAGCCCACGAACTGATCAGAGCGTTGTACCGCTCCTGGTCCGCCGAACGCCCCTTCTTCGCGGCGATGTCGTGAAGCCGATACACGAGCTCCATGGCAGGATCTTTGAGCGTCCCCAACGTGGCCATCAGTTCGGCAGCCGCGAGTTCCCCACCGCCATCGATGAGTCGATCCAAGAGATGGTGGACCGCTTCCCAGGCAGTCGGTGCTCGATCACCTGCGGGGGTCCAGGTTCGATCGAGATCACTCTTGCCGAGGAGTTGAACCTTGTTGCCAACGCCCTCGGCGACCTGGGCGCGCTTTACGTCATCGACGCTGATGCCAAGGGGGCGAACCGCCTTGTCCGCCTCTCCGAACTCGGCGGCACTCCACCCGTATGTCTCCCACCATCGCGTAGCAAAGCGTGAGGCCGGGTCGAGTTCTCCTTCCTGCTCGTCCAGGACTTCGCTAAGGGCGGAGTTGATCAAGCGCAGCGCCTGCTCAACGGGCACCCGCTCGCCGCTCTGGTCAAGCACCGCCCGGTAGCGCGAGTAAATTGCCATTCCAGGACCCATTGCTGCCTGCGCGAGGTCTACGGGAAGGATAGAGGCAGCCTGGAGGTCACGAACCGTCGGACCAAGCTCACGCCGGAGTGCTCGATTGAAGTCGCCGAGCGAGATCGTGTCGGCACTCTGAGATCGCGGTCGACAAACCATGACGATGTACGTGGCGACCGCGTTTGCGCCGATTCCGCGCATTCGCGTGCTTCCAGTGCCATGGATCGGCCACGTGCCTGTGATCTCCAGCTCAGCGTTGATCATCGCCGTCAGGATCGACGACCAGCGTGTTTCCTCTTCTGTGCCGCCCTTCTGCTCCTTGGACGCGTAGACAACGAGCATCGGCAGATCGCCACGAAGCTGCTCCTGAAGGTTCCGAAAGGTCTCGGTGAACCCTTCAATGAAGTAGGCACGCGCTGCGTCTCTAGTTCCGCCGTGATGCCAAGGGAATGCCGTCAGTTCTCCGTCTTTCGGACTCGCGACCGTAGCGTACAAGTCGTGGTGCACGCCCCTAAGTGCGCGCCGGTGCCACAAGTAAAAGTAGTCCGACAGGTCCGCGTAGCCGATTGCGTCGAAGTAGGGAGGATCGGTGGCAACGAGCGCGGGACGCCCAGCGCTCGCCCGTCTTGCATCGGACCGAATGACCCTGCCCGAACCAGCTGCGGCGTACGGCAATGCAGCAACCGCAGTCTTCACGATCTGGTCCCAGGTTCCGCCGACCCTGCCGAAGAAATTCTGCTCGAAGAAGTCCCAAGTCATCGGTAGGTCGTTACGACCAAACCCGCTGTTGAAGCGAGTCGTCGATGTCGGGAAGGGGGTGATCATCGCCTGGCTCGAACCGTACTGAGCCGCCTTTCCCAGCGCGAGCCCGAGGATCGAGGCGATCGCAATCGCACGTTCGCGGTCTGCGCCATCGGCGAGGAGACGACCCTCCACACCAGCAACCTCATCTGCAAAGGCGGCCATCACTGCAAGTTGTCGGGGTGTGTACAGATCTAGGAATGTCCTCAGACCGTAACGGGGGGGCGCAACGTACTGATTCGGCTCTCCGAGAGAAATCGCCGGAAGGTCCTCGGGTGGCTCAACCGACATCGCGGCTTCTACTTCTAGGGAGGTCGGAGCGCGGTACTTGCGGCCCTCGGTTGTGTCAACGGCTACGGCAACGAGTCGGAGACCCAAGGCTCCGGCGTCTCCGAACTTCTTGATCTCGTCCTCGGAGATCAACTGCTGGCATGCGATGCAGGCAAATGATGCCCCCCGCCCCTGCTTTGGCGCCGACGGGGCTGCTCCTTCGCGAGCGCCGCTGACTACCCGCAGGCTGATGTCCCCGTGCGGACCGCGAGAGGGCTCCACCCAAGCCATGGCACCGGCCTGCTTTGAAAGCCACCAGGACGTGGAGAGAACAGTTGTCACTCCGCAGGCTGGGTTAGGGCAGGGAGCTGTCCGCGCCCACATCCACGCAATGGGCGTTTCCCCTGGCGTGTCCGGGAAGAATCGCGAAACACGATCCCAGACTGCTTCGCGCACGATCCTTGCGTAGTACAGAACGTCTTCGATGACTCCGCCGTAGCCAGCCGCAGCCGTCCCATCGGCCTCGCTGAAAAGCGCAGGGCTCGCGACCTCTTCCGTGGGGTGCGAGGCATGTGAGGCCCACAGCGGCGGCAACAGTTCGGTGAGGGTCCTGCTTATCAGAGCCGGCACAGGGTTCAGGTCGGACCCGACGGTTTGGAGCCCGAGACGCTGCGCTTCGATGAGCGTGGAGCCGCCACCGCAGAACGGATCGAGCACAGGAGGTGCGCCTTCTGGAAACTGTGCTTCCAGGAGCGACCGAGCCTCAGCCAGGTCAACCTCTTCCGGCAAGTCGGCACCGTTTTTCACGAGCCGCTTGACCACATCGAGCAGGTTTGCCCGTGAGTTGTCGTCTTCCGGGTCATCCAGCAGGGCGGAGAACAGCAGCGCGCGCCAGGCCGGCAGCGGCATCGGCGCGAACCACTTGTGGAGGTTGCGGATGGTCCCGATTTTGCGGTCTTTGTCGGCCTTGCACGCAGCGTTGATTTCGTCGAGCGGCAGTGCGACCTCGATCAGCTTCTTCTTCCGGGCTGCCTCGGTCACTGTTGGCTCATCTCTGTTGCGTCGTTCCAGAAGGGTTCCCAGTCGTACTCCACGCGCGCTGCGCGGGGGTCGATGGGTTGGGTTACAGGGTGTCGCAGATAGCGCACCATCGTTGTGTCGTCGTCCGCGACCAGAACCAGGGCAAGCACGGAATGATCGGCCTTGTTCAGCGCCGTCACCGCCTCCTGCCTGGTGAGAACGAAAGTCCTGCCACCGACAACGCGCCCCTTCACCTCGATGAAGTCCAAGCTGTTGCCGGCGTCGGACTCGATGTCGTAGCCCGGGTTGTTGTGGTGCATCTCGGTCGGCCTGTGGCCCAGCGCATGCTCTACTCGGAGGACGGCATCGACCGCGAGCCTCTCGACCCTAGTCGTCTCCCGCGCGCGATCGGCTGCGCCCTCGGGGTCGGTCTGAGCATCGAGCCATCCCTGCGTGACAACCAGGCAGGCGCCCGTGACTCGTGGTGGACGGACCGAGATGTCGCGCTCCCGCTCCAGTTCCTTGAGGCGCCGATCGAGCCGCCGGGCAAGGGCATCCGCGCGTTCCTGCATCTGGGATACCGGGAGGCGAGTCTTCTTGCCAGCGCGTTCCTGCTCGCTCAGTTCGAAGGCGCGGCGATCCCAGTAGTTGATCTCGCGCGTCAATCGTTCGCGAACCAGACGCTCGGTCTTGTCGACTCGCTCGAAGGTACGGCGGCTGACCTCCTCGGCGTGCTGACGCGCGATCGTGACCGACGCTTCACGGATCACACGGCGGTCAAGGTCGGATGCTTGCGCCCAAGGCTCGGACAGCAGCGGTCGACTCGCTGCCAGCTCGTCACTGGTTGGAGCTTCGAAGTTCGGGATCGGCGAGCCGGTGAGCGGGGTGATCGAACCATCCTCGTCAATTCGGACGTACTGAGCGCGCCGGGAGACGACCCGGGGCTGTCCATCGGGAGCGAGCCTCCCGTCCGTGACATCGTGCTCAAGCAGGCTAACGACGTACGGCTCGGTGGTTAGGTCGGATCGGTCGACGAGGATTGCGCCACTGCGCAGCGCGTCGTGGTAGCGATCGGAGACCACGCTCATCGTGGCGGACATGAGCGGGTGGCCCGGGTGCAGAAGGGTTGCGAGGTGGTTGTTGCCGTCGACTCGGACGTACTTGGGGTCGAAGGTGACGCGGAAGTACTCGTTGACGACGGGCTGGCCGTACCCGGTAATGCGGTCGCGTTCCTTGATCTCGCCTGGGACGCGTCGGATCTCGAAGCGGTGGTGCTCCCGCATCCGCAACTGGCCGCCGACATCGGCGAAGGCGCGATGGAAGAACGCCTCGACATGGTGAGGCTGGAGCCGCGCCGCCTCGGCTCGCTCCATCTCGCGTCGCATGTCCTCGATCTCGGTGTCGCTCATCGCCGAGGGCACAAGTTGGTTCGCGTCGAGCAGTTCAGGGATGCCGTCGGCGATCCTCGGGTCGACCACCTCGGTCAGGTAGCGCTGACGCTCGGGCTTGTTGGCCTCCCTGATCGCCGCGATCATCAGGTCGCGCAGCGCGTTGCCCTGGAAGAGCTGGCCGAGAACGTCGTAGACGCGCCCACCCAGCGTGGCGCGCTGCTCCTCGAGCTTCTCCAGCAGCCGCGTGTAGACGTCGCCCTCCCGGGTGTCATCGGCGACGAGGGACCACATGAAGCAGGTGTTGGGCTGCCCGATGCGGTGGACCCGGCCGAAACGTTGCTCGATGCGGTTTGGGTTCCACGGCAGGTCGTAGTTGATCAGCAGGTGAGCATTCTTGTGGAGGTTCACACCTTCGCCGGCGGCGTCAGTGGCGATGAGGAAGATGCAGCGTTCGTTCTGCTCGAAGGTCTCCTTGGCCTTCTTTCGATCCTCACGCTTCGTACCGCCGTGGATCGTGATCACCGCATCGTCTCGCCCGAGATGCTGCGTTAGGCGCATCACCAGATCATCGAGGGTGTCCTTGTGCTCGGTGAAGATGATCACCTTACGGCGCGCGCCGCTAGCGTCGCGCATCTCGTCGGAGTCGTCCAACGTGTCGCGCAGGGCATCCCACTTGGCGTACGTCGGCGAAACCTTCACTGCGGCCGACTTCACAAGCAGCCGGTCTACGACTCGGATCTCGGTCTCCAGCTCCTGCGGCGTGCGCGCGTTCGTCGCCCCAGCGATGGCCTGGTCTTCGAGCGCCTCACGTTCCTCGTCGGTAAGGTCTTCGAGGTCGTCCCAGTCATCCGGAACATCTGGGGCGTCCGACCGGACAGAGGCGTACATCCGCGCTTCACGCAGTTCGGACTCCAGGCGCGCCTTGCGCCGTTCGAGCGACCGGTGGATCGCCGCGGGCGATGATGCAAGTCGGCGCTGGAGCGTTGTGAGGGCGAACCCGACCGCGGTGCGGCGGCGGTTGTCGCCCTCGATCGCGTCTGCCCGGTTCATCTCCTCGCGGACGTAGTCGGTGACGGCGACGTAAAGGTCCTTTTCTGCCTGGGACAATTCGTACTTGACCGTGAAGGCGAACCGCTCCGGGAACAGCCGCGTGCCCTCGAAGGTGCGCAGTTCTTCCTTCACGAGGCGGCGAATGAGGTCGGAGACATCGACCTTGCGACTGCCCTCGCGCGCAACCCCTTCGAAGCGGTCGGAGTCAAGCAAGGCCATGAAGAGCTGGAACTGCTCTTCCTTGCCCGAGTGGGGCGTGGCGGTCATCATCAGCAGGTTGCGCGCGTGCTTTCCGAGTTCCTCGGCCATCTGGTAGCGCTTGGTCTTCTTGACCTCGTTTCCCCAGACCGTGGCGGACATCTTGTGCGCCTCGTCGAAGATGATCAGGTCCCAGTCGACCTCGCCGGCCTTGTCGAGGATGCCCTCGCTGTTGCGGGCAAGGACGTCGAGCCGCGCCAGCCAGAGTCCTCCGCGGGCGAAGGGGTTGCCCTCGTGGAGGATCTTGTCGCGTGTGAGAATCTCGAACTCCAGGTCGAACTTCTCCCGCATCTCCTCGTCCCACTGGTCGACGAGCACGCCAGGTGACACGACCATGACGTTCGCGGCGTCACCGCGAAGCAGGAGTTCCTTGATGAGCAAGCCCGCCATGACCGTCTTGCCCGCGCCGGGGTCATCGGCGAGGACGTACCGCAGGGGCTGCTTGTGGAGCATGATCTCGTAGACCGCGCGGAGCTGGTGAGGCAGCGGCTGCACGTCGCTGGTACCGAGCGCGGCCTGCGGGTCAAACAGGTACGCCAACTCCATCCGGCGCGCTTCAGCCGCGAGCAGGAACGATTTCGGGTCAGCGTCGAAACTGAACACCTGACCCGCGACCACCTCACGCACGTGCGAGATAGCGTTCGCGAAGACGATTTTCTCGCCGATGCCTGAGTCCGTGCGGTATGCGACGTTTGCGGAGTCGTCAGTTAGCCGCTCGACGGCGACGATCTTCACGGGATCTGGGCCAGCGAGGCCGGTCACGGTCGCTCCAACCCTCACCAGGTCGAACATCGACGCTGTGTGCACGTCAGTCAACGAGAGCCCCCTGCAAGGCAAGCGAGACTCCTGAGCGCGCCGACGACGCCGAGCCACCTGCGTCCCATCTTGGCGTCTCGATAGCCTCACGACGGCGTCGGGCTTCGAGGACCTGGGCGCACGTTCCGTCAGGGGACAACTCGAAGTGGCGGGCCGACGGGTCGTACGGGCCGCCCAGGATCGGGTTGCTCAGATCCACCCGTGCGTCTTCGCTCACCGATACTCGCCCTTCGCAAACCGACCGTGACCCGACGATAACGGCCATCGTCTCTGGTCAGACCCTTGTGGCGTCAGTTTCACCCACCGGCGACGCCAGGGCATCCGCGAGGGCGCTGGCGACCGCCTTGATCGGTGGGGCACTCGCAGTGCTCAGCCGACGGCGTTCAAGTACACCACGCGCTCCGCGCCGGCAACCGATCGGAGCCTGACCCGGTTTCCCGGACACCTGACCTGAGGCGATGATCGCCTCGAGAGAGGAGTCCGTGATGCCTGCAGCCAAGCCGCCGGAGTTCCGGCGCAGAGCGGTGGACCTCCCGGCCCGGCGACGCACCTGGCGATCGGCCACGACCGCCACCAATGCGTCGCCCCACCCCAGGAGCACGCTGTGCCCGATCCCACCCCCACCGGCACAGCGCCCGAGAGTCCGCCCCCATGCGTCAGAGGCCGCCGATGGCCGTAGCGGTAAGCCCCCAGTTGCGCCCCCAGGGCCATTCCGGGCCCCTGCTAGGCAAAGCAAGAGGCCCTCCGAGCTCAGCGTTTCCGCTGGTCAGAGGGCCTTTGCTCGGGTGGGCGATACTGGGTTCGAACCAGTGACCTCTTCGGTGTGAACGAAGCGCGCTACCACTGCGCCAATCGCCCGAGTGCGAGGTCGATACTAGCCTGAAACGGACCGGATCGAAAAACCGGCCCCGATCAGGGGTCCAGGCGCTCGCGACGGCGCCGCTCGAAGAGCTCGCGCGTGACGAGCGACAGCTCCCCGGCCGCGATGTCGACGCCGTCGAGCCAGGTCACGGGCTGGACGTTGCGGACCGAGCCGGTGAGGAGCAGTGCGGCCTCTCCCGCGGTCACCTCGTCGAGCACCGCGAACGGCAGCTCTCCGGGGCGGGCCTCGCGCACCGGCAGCCCGTCCTCCGCGGCCCACTCGAGCAGCAGCTCGCGTGTGATGCCGGCGAGGCAGCCCGACGCCAGGAGCGGGGTGACGAGCTCGCCCCCGCGCTCGACGAAGACGTTCGCTCCTGTCCCCTCGCACAGGTCGCCCGCCGTGTTCGCCAGGAGCGCCTCGTCGCCACCCTTCGCGACGGCGTCGGCGAGCGCGACGACGTTCTCGGCGTACGACGTCGTCTTGAGCCCGGCCACGGCCGACCGCTCGTTGCGCGTCCAGGGCGAGCGCACGGCTCGGCCGGCGGGGCTGATGGTCGCAGGTCCTGCGGCGACGACGACGGTCTGCGCGCCGGGCGTGCGGCCGGACCCGAGCGGGCCGACGCCGGCGGTCACGGTGATGCGCAGGCGCCCGACGCTGTCCGCCCCGGCCCGTGCCCGGGCGTCGGCCTCCGAGAGCACGGCCGTGACACCGTCGAGCACGCGCTGCTCGTCCGGCGTGTCGAGTCCGAGGCCCGCGGCGGACCGCGCGAGCCGGCGCAGGTGCCGGGTGAGCGCGAACGCCTGCCCGTCGAACACGGCGCACGTCTCGAACACGCCGTCCCCGACCGTGAGGCCGTGGTCCACGGCGCTCAGCGCCTGCTCGCCCGGACGCACGAGACGCCCGTCAGCCCAGATCACGAGGTTCTCGGACGGTCGGTCGGACGTCGGCGTCGTGGCGGCGGCAGGGCTCATGGTTCCAGTGTGCCGGAGGCGAGGCCGACGAGCCGCCGCGCCTTGAGCTCGGTCTCCTCCCACTCGCGCGCGGGGTCGCTCCCCCACGTGATCCCGGCCCCGGTGCCGAACCGCAGCACGCCGTCGTCCCACCAGAACGTCCGGATCCCGACGGCGAGCACCGCCTCGTCCCCGTCGACCCACCCGATCGCCCCGCAGTACGGGCCACGCGGCACCGGCTCGAGCTCCTCGATGATGCGCAGCGCGGACGACTTCGGGGCGCCCGACACGGACGCGGGCGGGAACGTCGCGCCGAGCAGCGCGGGCCAGAGCGCTGCCGGGTCGCTCAGGCTCGGGCGGAGCCGCCCCGCGACGGTGCTCACGAGGTGGACGAGGCCGGGGTGGAGCTCGACCGCGAGCAGGTCCGTGACCTCGACCGTCCCCGGGTCGCACACGCGCTGGAGGTCGTTGCGCACGAGGTCGGTGATCATGACGTTCTCGGCGCGGTCCTTGGCGGTGAGCCCGTCCTGGGTCGGCGCGGTGCCCTTGATCGGTCCGGACGTCACCGCCCCGCCCGCGACGCGGAGGTAGAGCTCGGGGGACGCGGTCACGACCCAGACCGGGTCGACGCCGGAGCTCGCCGGGACGTGCAGGACGCCCGCGTAGGGCGCCGGGTTCCCCCGTGCCAGACGGCGCCCGAGGGCCGCGGCGTCCGGCTCTCCGCCGTCCGGGGCGTCGAGCGGTGCGGAGAGCACGCGGCAGACGTTCGCCTGGTAGACCTCGCCCTCGTGGACCTCGTCCCGCACGCGCGCGACCGCGGCCTCGTAGGCCGCACGGTCCATCGAGCTCGCCCAGTCGGACGACGCGGGCCCGCGCCAGGCGTCGCTCCCGCCCTCCTCCCGCGCGAGCTCCGCCGGGTCGACGCGCTCCGCGAACCGCCAGGCGCGCGCCCGGCCACCGCGGGCGGGGGTGTCGAAGTCCGCCACGACGAACCACGGGCCCTCGCCGGCGAGCCGCTCCGGCTCGCGCCACAGGTCGACGGCCTCCACCACACCGGTGGCGGCGCGGCCGGCGAAGCACGCGAGCCCCGGCCTCGACGACGTTCTCCCAGGTCCTGGCACGGGACCACGCTACCGAGCACGGGCACGCCACCCGGACGAGCCCGGGCGTGCACCCGACGCGCACGGGACGACGCCGGTTGGACTCCGGGCGCGAACGTGGACTAATGTCTGGGACGCGCCGGAACGCCGGGGGCTGACAGGAAGCGATTCCTCGAAGCGCTCACCCGTCCGGCCGCGCGGATGTGGCTCAGTTGGTAGAGCATCACCTTGCCAAGGTGAGGGTCGCGGGTTCGAGTCCCGTCATCCGCTCGGAGGCCCACTTTCCGTCCGCCCTCGCGGCGACGGAGGGCAGGTCGTGGTGGAGTGGCCGAGAGGCGAGGCAGCGGCCTGCAAAGCCGTATACGTGGGTTCGAATCCCATCTCCACCTCGCAGCAGCACCACCCTTGGGGCGATTGGCGCAGCGGTAGCGCGCTTCCCTGACACGGAAGAGGTCACTGGTTCGATCCCAGTATCGCCCACGAGCACGACGCGAGAGGCCGCCCCGGCACCGTCCGGAGCGGCCTCTCGCGCGCCGACCATCACCCGGACCGGATGCACGGTCCGGGCGGGAAGTCGGCTAGTATGTGCTTCGCGCCGGATCACGAAGGCTCTCAGGAGCCCGACGGACCGGCCGCGCGGATGTGGCTCAGTTGGTAGAGCATCACCTTGCCAAGGTGAGGGTCGCGGGTTCGAGTCCCGTCATCCGCTCGGAGGCCCACTCTCTGGCCTGCTCCTGCGGGAGCGTGAGAGAGGACGCGTCTCAAGGTGGAGTGGCCGAGAGGCGAGGCAGCGGCCTGCAAAGCCGTATACGTGGGTTCGAATCCCATCTCCACCTCGCATGCAGTGCAGCATCACCCGGGCGATTGGCGCAGCGGTAGCGCGCTTCCCTGACACGGAAGAGGTCACTGGTTCGATCCCAGTATCGCCCACCACCACGAAGGCCGCCCCGAGTTCCCCGGGGCGGCCTTCGTCGTCCACTACCCTCGGCCCATGCCCGACCTGCGCCCCGCCCACGACGTGCTGCCGCTCGGCACCGCCCCGCGTCCCACGACCGCCACCGAGCTCCTCGCCCGCCTGCGCCCCGTCCTGCTCGACGCGCTCGGACCGACCGTCCAGAGCGCCGAGCGGGCCCGGCTCGACGCCGACCTCGACGGCGCCGACGTCGCCCGGCTCGACGTCGACCTGACCGGGGTGCACGTGCGGGTCGGCGGCGCACCCTCCGACGCGACCGCGTCCGGCCCGGCGACCTCCGACGTCGAGGACGTGCGCGCGCGCGAGGACGCGGCCCTGCGTCGGCTGCGCGTGGACGCGCACCCGCTCGTGGTGGAGGACGTCCCGGTGGACGTCGTCGCCGAGGCCGAAGGCCTGCGGTTCCGCTGGGTCGAGGACAGCGCCGGCGGCCTCGGGGTCGAGGGCGTCGAGCCCGACGACGCCGCGCCCCTCACCGGCCACGCCCGGGTCGCGGCGCCGCGCGACGCGATCGTCGCGACCGCCCGACGGCTCGTGGCCACGGAGCTCCAGAACCTCGGCCTCACGCTCGCGTCGCTCGACGTCGAGCTCGAGTCGGCCGGACCTCGCAGCGTCACGCTCCGCGCGTTCGCCCGGGTCCGCAAGGGCATCCTCTCCGCCAGCGTCCGCGCGACGGCGACCGCCGAGGTCGACGCGCAGATGGTGCTCGCCGTGCGGGACCTCGAGCTGTCGAGCCGCAACCCCGTCGTCGCGGCGCTGCTCGTCGCGGCGCGCGGCGAGCTCGCCAAGGTCGAGGGCCGCCAGGTCGACCTCGTGTCCGACCTCCCCCCGGGCGTCCGCCTCGCGGACGTCCGCGTCGACGTCGGCGAGACGCTCGCCGTCTCGGCACGCTTCGCCTGACGACGCAGGCCGCTCTTGTGGTGCTCCTCGCCCGCACGTAGCGTCGAGGGCATGTGCCGGAACATCACGACCCTGCGCGGCCTCGAGCCTCCCGCCACGGACGAGGAGATCGAGGCGGCCGCCCGTCAGTTCGTCCGGAAGGTGACCGGGATCCAGCGCACGAGTGCCGCGACGCAGGGGCCGTTCGAGCGGGCGGTCGACGAGGTCACGGCCATCGTCGCGCGGCTCCTCGGCGAGCTGCCGGAGCGCCGCAACCCGCCGACGACCGTCCCCCCGCTCCGCCGCGAGGAGGTCCGGGCCCGCATCGCCGCGCGCGAGGCCGCCGAGCGCGAGCACGAGCGGGCGCACGCCCTGGGGATCGCCCACACCCACTGAGACGGCCCGCGGGTCCACCGTGCCGCCGGCCGGGACGCGCACTCCGTGCACGCCACCGCCCCGACGCCGTCTAGGCTCGGGCTCTGTGAGTGCCGCACCCGCCCCGACCCCGCCGCCGGGGGCCACGCGCCCCGAACCCGTCAGCGCCAGCATGCGTCGCGCGAAGGCGGACGCTCGTTCAGCCCACGTGACCATCGGGCAGGTCCGTGAGGACCGTACGGGCCGGGTGACGATCGACTGCTCGTGCGGCATGTCGTTGACGAACGGCCCGGACTGGACCGTCGACGAGCACATCCGCCTTCATCGCGCGGAGGCGCGCTACCTGGCGCTGAGCGCCGTCGCTCCCGCCGGGATGCCGCGCCTCATCCCGGTCGACGCCGACCGGCTGCCGCGCGTGGACTGATCCTCAGAGCTCGTCGGGGTCGTCCCAGGACGTGCCCGACGACGCGCCGTCGATCGGCCGGCGCTCGTTCTCCGACAGCGACTGCGGGGCCTTGGTCGCGTCCCCACCGGTCAGCACGTCACCGACGGGCTCCCCCTCCTCCTCGCGGCGCGGGGACAGTCGGGCGGAGGCGACGTCGGACTCGTTGAGGTCGTCGCGGTGGTCTGCGTGGGTGCTCATAGGCACGGGTCTACCAGGTCCGTCGCCGCCATGCACGACCGTCCGCGGCGCGGCGCGGTCCGGGCCGGCGGCGGTGAGACAGGTGCGTGCCGCACACCGGATGTCACACGCGCTTGGCACACTATTTCAGCGACGTGTCCGTCGTCACTCGGGGTCGGACGGCTCCTGCGACGACATCGACCCGGGTGCGTGGAATCCTCAGGGGCATGCAGACCTGGCCAGGCCACCCCTACCCGTTGGGCGCCACCTACGACGGGACGGGGACGAACTTCGCCCTGTTCTCCGAGGTCGCGGAGCGCGTCGAGCTCTGCCTCCTCGGCGACGACGGCACCGAGACGCGCGTCGACCTCGAGGAGGTGGACGCGCACGTCTGGCACGTCTACCTCCCCGGGAAGGGCCCCGGGACGCGCTACGGCTACCGCGTGCACGGGCCCTACGACCCGGCGAACGGTCACCGGTGCAACCCGGCGAAGCTGCTCCTGGACCCGTACGCGAAGGCGATCGAGGGCCGGGTGGACGGCGACGAGTCCCTGTTCTCCTACCGCTTCGCCGACGGCGGCGACGCGGTGCCCGCGGACGAGGCCGGGGAAGGCGAGGACCCCGAGGACGCGCCCGCGACCGCTCCCCCGCTCAACGACGACGACTCCGCCGGGCACACGATGGTCTCGGTCGTCATCAACCCGTTCTTCGACTGGGGCCACGACCGCCCGCCGAACCGGGACTACCACGACAGCGTCATCTACGAGGCGCACGTCAAGGGCATGACGATGCTCCACCCGGACGTGCCCGACGAGCTGCGCGGCACGTACGCCGGGATGGCCCACCCCGCCGTGATCGAGCACCTCGTGACGCTGGGAGTCACCGCGGTCGAGCTCATGCCGGTGCACCAGTTCGTCAACGACCCCACGCTCGTCGAGAAAGGGCTGTCGAACTACTGGGGCTACAACACCATCGGGTTCTTCGCGCCCCACAACGGCTACGCGGCGTACGGGTCGCGCGGGCAGCAGGTCATGGAGTTCAAGACCATGGTCAAGGCGCTGCACGAGGCCGGCATCGAGGTCATCCTCGACGTCGTCTACAACCACACGGCCGAGGGCAACCACCTCGGCCCGACGCTGAGCTTCCGCGGCATCGACAACAAGGCCTACTACCGGCTGGTCGACGGCGACGAGGCGCACTACTTCGACACGACGGGCACGGGCAACTCGCTGCTCATGCGCTCGCCGCACGTGCTCCAGCTCATCATGGACTCGCTGCGCTACTGGGTGACCGAGATGCACGTCGACGGGTTCCGCTTCGACCTCGCGGCGACCCTGGCGCGGCAGTTCCACGAGGTCGACCGCCTCTCGGCGTTCTTCGACATCGTCCAGCAGGACCCGGTGATCTCCCAGGTCAAGCTCATCGCCGAGCCGTGGGACCTCGGCGACGGCGGCTACCAGGTGGGCGGCTTCCCGCCGCTGTGGACCGAGTGGAACGGGCAGTACCGGGACACCGTGCGCGACTTCTGGCGCGGCGAGCCCTCGACCCTGCCCGAGCTCGCGAGCCGGCTCACGGGCTCGTCCGACCTCTACGAGCACGGCGGTCGCAAGCCCATCGCGTCGATCAACTTCGTCACGGCGCACGACGGCTTCACGCTGAACGACCTCGTCTCCTACGACGAGAAGCACAACGAGGCCAACGGCGAGGGCAACAACGACGGCGAGAGCCACAACCGGTCGTGGAACTGCGGGGTCGAGGGACCGACGGACGACCCCGAGGTGCGCGCGCTCCGCGCCCGCCAGCGCCGCAACTTCCTCGCGACGCTGCTGCTCTCCCAGGGCGTGCCGATGCTCGCGCACGGCGACGAGATCGCGCGCACGCAGGGCGGCAACAACAACGGCTACTGCCAGGACAACGAGATCACCTGGATGGACTGGGGCGGCGAGGACGGCCTCGACGACGAGCGGGCCGCGCTCCTCGACTTCGCCCGCCGCGTGGTGTGGCTGCGCCGCGACCACCCGGTGCTGCACCGGCGCCGCTTCTTCCTGGGCCGCGGCGGCTCCGGGACGGCCGACGACGAGCTGCCCGACATCGAGTGGCTCGACATCACCGGGTCGCGCATGGACCAGCAGGACTGGGACCACGCGTACGCGCGCACCGTCATGGTGTTCCTCAACGGCGACGCGATCCCCGAGCAGGACCGGCGCGGCGAGCCGATCGTCGACGACTCGTTCCTCCTGCTGCTCAACGCGCACTCCGACCCGCTCGAGTTCACCGTGCCGCCCGCGGCGTACGGGGAGGGCTGGGACGTCGTCCTGGATACCGACGGCACGGTGGACGTCGGCGACTCCCTGCACCCGGGCGACACGGTCTCCGTGACGGGCCGCAGCGTCATCGTCCTGACCCGCCCGCCGCTGCGATGACGGCGGCCCTCGAAGACGGCGCGGGCGGCGGGCACGGCGCGCCGCCCCGCGTGCCGGTCTCGACGTACCGGCTCCAGCTCGGCCCCGACCTGACGTTCGACGACGCCGCGCGCCAGGTGCCCTACGTCGCGTCGCTCGGCGTCACGCACCTCTACCTCTCCCCCGTGCTCCAGGCCGCCCCCGGCTCGACGCACGGGTACGACGTCGTCGACCACGCACGCGTCAGCGACGAGCTCGGCGGTCGCGAAGGGCTCGACCGCCTGGCCGCGAGCGCCCGTGCGGCGGGCCTGGGCATCGTGCTCGACGTCGTGCCGAACCACATGGCGGTCCCGACCCCCGCGTGGCACAACCGCGCGCTCTGGTCGGTGCTGGAGGACGGTGCCGACTCGCCCTACGCCCGGTGGTTCGACGTCGACTGGTCCGGGGGCGAGGGCGCGGTGCTCATGCCGGTCCTCGGCGCGCGCCTGGGCGACGTGCTCGCGGCGGGCGAGATCACGGTCGACGAGGTCGAGATCCCCGGATCGCCCGAACCCCGGCGCGTGCTCCGGTACTACGACCACGTCTTTCCCGTGCGGCCGGGCACGGAGGACCTGCCGCTCACCGAGCTGGTCGAGCGCCAGCACTACCGTCTCGCGTACTGGCGCGTGGGAGACGAGGAGCTCAACTACCGGCGCTTCTTCGACGTCGGGTCGCTCGTCGCCGTCCGGGTCGAGGACGAGGAGGTGTTCGACGCGACGCACGCGCTCGTGCTCGGCCTCGTCACGGACGGCACGGTCGACGGGCTGCGCATCGACCACCCGGACGGCCTCGCGGACCCGGCACAGTACCTGCAGCGCCTCGCGGACCGCACGGACGGCGCGTGGGTCGTGGTGGAGAAGATCCTCGCGGGCGAGGAGCAGGTGCCCCCGGACTGGGCGACGGTCGGGACGACCGGCTACGACGTCGCGTGGCGGCTCCAGCAGCTCTTCGTCGACCCGGGCGGCCGGTCGGGCCTCGACGCGGTGATGACGCGCCTCACGGGCGCGGCACCAGGAGGTCTCGGCGCGCTCGTCGAGGAGGCGAAGCGCGAGGTCGTCGCCGGGCCGCTCTACGCGGAGGTGCACCGGCTCACGGACCTCGCGGCCGCCGTCTGCCACGACGACCCCCGCCTGCGCGACCACACGTGGCGCGGCCTGCACCAGTGCCTGCGCGAGCTGCTCGTCGCGTTCGACCGCTACCGGGCCTACGTCGTCCCGGGCACGCCGCCGCGGCACGAGGCGGTCCGGGCCGTCGAGGAGGCGGCCGAGCGTGCGCGGGCACGGCTCGACCCGCAGCGCGCGGAGACGCTCGACGTCGTGGTCGACCTCGTGCTGGGCCGAGAGGTCGGCAGCGCCGGCCGGCGCCGCGAGGCACGCCGCGACGAGCTCGTCGTGCGGTTCCAGCAGGTGTGCGGCGCGGTGACGGCGAAGGGCGTGGAGGACACCGCGTTCTACCGGTGGACCGAGCTCGTGAGCCTGTGCGAGGTCGGGGGCGAGCCGGACCGGTTCAGCATCGGCGTGCACGACTGGCACGCGTTCGCGCAGCGGTTCGCCGCGCTCACCCCGCACGCCCTCACGGCGGGGTCGACGCACGACACGAAGCGCGGCGAGGACACGCGGGCGGCGCTCGGGGTGCTGTCCGAGGACGCGGGCGGGTGGTCGCACCTCGTGGAAGAGGTTCGCGCCGCGACCGCCCCGTACCGCGGAGCGCTCGTGGACGGTCTCGCCGAGAACCTCCTGTGGCAGACCGTCGCCGGGACCTGGCTCCCCGACGTGGTCGCGCCGGACGACGCGCCCGCAGGCACGTCGGACGCCGCGATCGCGCCCGACCGGCTCGTCGACTACCTGCGCAAGGCGCTGCGCGAGGCGAAGGTCGCGACGTCGTGGACGAGCCCCGACGAGGCGTACGAGGAGGCCGTCGCCGAGCTCGCGCGGCGCGCGCTCGCCGACCCGGTCGTCACCGGGGCGTTCGCCCGGTGGGCGCGCGAGCACCGCGAGGAGCTGCGCGCCGCGAGCCTCGGGATCACGCTCGTGCGGCTCACGGCACCCGGGGTCGCCGACGTCTACCAGGGCGCCGAGTCCTACGCGCCCACCCTCGTGGACCCCGACAACCGCCGACCGGTCGACGTCGACGCGCTGACCGAGCGGCTCGCGCGGCTCGACGGCGGGGCGCCGGCGCGCACGCTCGCGGACGAGAAGCTGCTCGTCACGACGCGCGCGCTGCGGCTGCGCCGCACCCTCGCCGACGCGTTCGTGGGTGACGGCGCGGGGTACGCCCCCGTCGCGTCGTCGACGCCGTGCGCGCTCGCGTTCGCGCGCACGACGCCGGGCGGCGAGCACACGGACGACGTGGACGCCGCGCCCGTCGCGCGCGTCGTGACCGTCGCGACGCGGCTCGCGGGCACCGTCGACCGGCTCGGCGGGTGGCGCGACCACGTCGTCGCGCTCCCCGAGGGCACCGGGGCCTGGGTCGACGTGCTCACGGGGCGGGAGCACCCGTCCGGCACGGTGCGCGTGGCCGACCTGCTCGCCGACCTCCCGGTCGCGCTCCTCGTCGACCGGGTCGGCGCGGCGAGCGCCGGCATCGGCAGCACGGACGTGAGCGGCGAGCCCGCCGGGAGCGTGCCGTGACGACCGAGCCGTCGAGCCCCGCGACCGGTGCCGCCTCGCCCCGTGTCCCCCCGCCGCGGTCGACACCCGTGCTCTCCGTGCCCGGGCCGCGTCCGGTCGTCTGGGCGCCGACGGCGCGCAGCGTGGAGCTGCTGCTCCCCGAGCCCGGCTCCGGGACGTTCGCCGGCGCCGAGCGGCGCCCGCTCCGCCTCGTCGGTGCGCACGTGCCCGGCTGGTGGGGCTACGACCACGAGCTGCCGTGGGGCACGGACTACGGGTACGCCGTCGACGGCGGACCGGGCCGGCCCGATCCCCGCAGCCCGTGGCAGCCCTACGGCGTGCACGGTCCGAGCCGCACGTTCGACGCGGCGTTCGCGTGGACCGACGACGCGTGGGCGGGCCGGGACGTGCGGGGCGAGGTCCTCTACGAGCTCCACGTCGGCACGTTCACGCCGCAGGGCACGCTCGACGCCGCGATCGACCGGCTCGACCACCTCGTCGAGCTGGGCGTCGGCGCGGTCGAGCTGCTCCCCGTCGCGGCGTTCGGCGGCGAGCGCGGCTGGGGCTACGACGGCGTGCACCTGTACGCGGTGCACGAGCCCTACGGCGGCCCGCGTGCGCTCCAGCGGTTCGTGGACGCCGCGCACGGGCGCGGGCTCGCGGTCGTGCTCGACGTCGTCTACAACCACCTCGGCCCGTCGGGGAACTACCTGCCGGAGTTCGGCCCGTACTTCACCGACGCGCACGAGACCCCCTGGGGCTCGGCGGTGAACCTCGACCGCCCGGGCAGCCGGGAGGTGCGCGAGTGGGTGATCGACAACGCCGAGCGCTGGTTCGTCGAGTTCCACGTCGACGCGCTGCGCCTCGACGCCGTGCACGCGCTCGTGGACGAGTCCCCCACGCACCTGCTGGCCGAGCTCGCACGGCGGGTGGACCGGGTCGAGCAGGAGCTCGGGCGGCCGCTCACCCTCGTGGCGGAGTCGGACGAGAACGACCCGGCCACGGTCACGGGCGTCGAGCAGGGCGGGCGCGGCATGCGCGCCCAGTGGGCCGACGACGTCCACCACGCCGTGCACGCGCTCCTCACGGGCGAGCGGCAGGGCTACTACGTCGACTTCGGCTCGGTCGCCGTGCTCCGCAAGGCGCTCACGGGCGTGTTCGTGCACGACGGCACGTTCTCCACCTTCCGCGGCCGCACGTGGGGCCACCCGGTGCCCGCGGGGACCGACGGGCACGCGTTCGTCGTGAGCGCGCAGAACCACGACCAGGTCGGCAACCGCGCGTTCGGGGACCGGACGTCCGCCACGCTCGACGGCGGCGGGCTCGCCGCGGCCGCCGCGCTCGTGCTGGTCTCCCCGTTCACGCCGCTGCTCTTCATGGGCGAGGAGTGGGGCGCGTCCACGCCGTGGCAGTTCTTCACCGACCACGCCGAGCCGGAGCTCGCCGAGGCGGTCCGGCGCGGCCGGGCCGCCGAGTTCGCCGACCACGGGTGGACCGACGGGGCGCCCGTCCCCGACCCGCAGGCCCCGGAGACCCGCGACGCGAGCGTCCTCGACTGGGACGAGCGCGGCCGGGGCGAGCACGCGCGGCTGCTCGCCTGGTACCGCACGCTGGTCGCGCTGCGGTCGCGGCCCGACGTCCGCTCGGGCGACCTGTCGCGCGTGCGCGTCCACGGACCCGGGGGCGTGGAGGACGACGCCTCGGGCGAGGAGCCGGCGACGGCGTCGGCGCCGCACGGCGGGCCGGCGTTCGTCGTGGACCGCGGGACGGTCGCAGTTGCGGTGAACCTCGGTGACGCGCCCCGGCGGCTCCGCCTCGCGCTCGGCGGGACGCCGCGCGTGCTCGCCACGTGGGACCCGGCGACGAGCGTGCACCGGCGCGGCGTCGACCTCCCCGCGCGTTCGGTCGCCGTCCTGGCCTGGGTGTGACTACGCTCACGCCCATGTCGACGACGAAGAAGAGGTCGAAGAAGAAGCACGGCAAGGGCTCGGCGTCCGGCTCCGGCTCCGGCTCCGGCTCCGCGTCGGCGACGCTCGACGCCGACTGGGAGGTCGCCCCGACCGAGTCGCTGCGCGTGCGCACCGGGTTCGACCTCGCGGCGTTCGACCGTGGCTCGACCCCGGGCTTCGCGGGCGACAAGGCGGCCGGCCAGGCGCTCGTCGCGCGGCACGCGGACGAGCTCTCCGAGCTGCAGGAGCGCCTGTTCGCCGAGGGCCGGTCGGGCGGCTCGCGCTCGGTGCTGCTCGTGCTCCAGGGCATGGACACCGCGGGCAAGGGCGGCATCGTGCGGCACGTCGTCGGCCTCGTCGACCCGCAGGGCGTCGCGCACCGCTCGTTCGGCGTCCCGACGCCCGAGGAGCGCAAGCACCACTACCTGTGGCGCATCCGCCGCGCCCTGCCGGAGCCCGGGTACATCGGCGTCTTCGACCGCTCGCACTACGAGGACGTGCTCGTCGGGCGCGTGGACGCGCTCGCCCCTCCCGAGGTGCTCGAGAAGCGGTACGACGAGATCAACCGCTTCGAGGAGAAGGTCGTCGCGTCCGGGACGACGATCGTCAAGGTCGCGCTGCTCGTGTCCTACGAGGAGCAGCGCGCGCGGCTCATGGAGCGCCTCGAGCGACCGGACAAGTTCTGGAAGTACAACCCGAACGACGTCGACTCGCGCCAGAAGTGGCCTGCGTACCAGGAGGCCTAC
This sequence comes from Cellulosimicrobium cellulans, assembly GCF_006539945.1. Classification (GTDB taxonomy): domain Bacteria; phylum Actinomycetota; class Actinomycetes; order Actinomycetales; family Cellulomonadaceae; genus Cellulosimicrobium; species Cellulosimicrobium cellulans. The sequence continues at coordinate 24,384 of NZ_BJNZ01000035.1, forward strand.
CAGGCCGTCCTCGACCGGACGAGCACCGAGACCGCGCCCTGGCACGTCGTCCCGGCCGACCGGAAATGGTTCGCGCGCCTCGCGGTGAGCGAGCTGCTGCTCGACGCGCTGCGCCGCCTCGACCTCGGCTGGCCCCCGGCCGACGTCGACATCGAGGTCGAGAAGAAGCGCCTCGCCGCGACGTGAGCAGCGGGACCGTGCTCGCTCGTGCCCGGCGTCAGGCCGACGCGCGCGCGACCGCGCGACCGTCCTCGGCGAGCGCGCCGAGGCGGGAGAGCGCGCGGTAGTACTTCTTGCGGTACCCGCCGCGCAGCATCTCCTCCGTGAACAGGCTCCGCTCACCCGCGTAGTCGCCCGACCCGGCGAGCAGCACCGGCACGTCGCGGTCGTAGAGACGGTCGACGAGGACGACGAGGCGCAGCGCGGCGGACTGCTCGGTCACGGTGTGCACGCCGGTGAGCGCGACGACCTCGACGCCGTCGAGCAGCGCGCGGTAGCGGCTCGGGTGCACCTGGGAGAGGTGCCCGAGCAGGTCGTCGAACGCGTCCAGCGTGGCACCGGGCCGGCCGGCGACGGCGTCCCGCACGGCGTCCTCGGGGAGCGGGGCGGAGTCGGTGACGACCGCGCGGTGGCGGTAGTCCTCGCCGTCGACGCGCAGGACCTCGAACCGGGCCGCGAGCGCCTGGATCTCGCGCAGGAAGTCCTCGGCGGCGAAGCGGCCCTCGCCGAGCGCCTCGGGAAGCGTGTTCGACGTCGCCGCGAGCGCGACGCCGCGGTCGGCGAGCTCGCGCAGGAGGCGCGACATGAGCACGGTGTCGCCCGGGTCGTCGAGCTCGAACTCGTCGATGCACACGAGCTGCTTCGTGGCGAGCGCCTCCACGGTGGCCTGAAAGCCGAGCGCGCCCACGAGGTTCGTGTACTCGACGAACGTGCCGTAGGCGCTCGCGTCGAGGCCCACGGCGTGCGCGAGGGACGTGAGGAGGTGGGTCTTGCCGACGCCGAACCCGCCGTCCATGTACACCGCGGGCGCGCTCCTCTTCCGGCCGCCGAACAACCCCTTGCGGGCGGGCTTCGCGACGGCGACCGCGACCTCCTCGAGCCGCGCGACGGTGCGCGCCTGGCTCGGGTACGCGGGGTTCGCGCGGTAGGTCGAGAAGCGGGCGTCGGCGAAGTGTCGCGGCGGCAGGAGGTCGGCCAGGAGTCGCGCGGGCGGGACGGACGGGCGGACGTCGGCGAGGGCGCGCGCACGTCCGGGCACGGCGGGAGTCGCGTCGGAGGCCGACGCGCGGGCGGTGCCGGGGAGGGCTGCCGGGGCCGAGGCGCCTCCGGCGACGGGCGCAGTCACGAGGATCCAGCCTACGCCTGCGGCTAGCCTGGCCGCTGTGACCTCCACCACGGCACCCTCCGACGAACCCGCCGCGGCGACCGCCGAGCGACCGGCAGGACGCACGAACCTCCCCTCGCTCGACGTGCTCCTGCCCGCCGCGGAGCACCTGCCCCCCGACCCGCGCGAGGAGCGCCTCGCGGCCCTCTACGCGTACGGGCCGCCGTCGCGGGCCGCCCACGTGGTGCGCGCCAACATGGTCGCGAGCGTCGACGGCGCGGCGTGGGGCCCGGACCACCGCTCGGGGTCCATCAACGACGACGCGGACTGGCGGGTCTTCCGGGTCCTGCGCGCGCTCGCCGACGTCGTGCTCGTCGGCGCGGGGACCGCCCGCGCCGAGGGCTACACCGCGCTCGACCGGCCGCGCGGCCTGCGGCACCTGCACGACGCCCCCCTGGAGCTCGCGATCGTGACCCGGACGGGTCGTGTGCCCGAGGCGCTGGCGCGCGGTGACCGCCCGCCGTACGTGCTCACCGGGCCCGGCGGGGCCGCCACGGCGAGGGGCGACGTGCCCGCTGATCGGGTGCTCGTCGTCGGGCACGACGCCACGGGCGCGCGGGACGAGCGCGAACCGGGCACCGCCGTCGACCTCGCCGCGGGGCTCGCCGCGCTCGCCGACCGCGGCCTGTCCCGCGTGCTCACCGAGGGCGGGCCGACCCTCCTGGGCGACCTGCTCGCGGCGGACCTCGTCGACGAGCTGTGCGTCACCACGACCCCGACCGTCGTCGGGCGCGGTCCCGGCCGCATCGTCGCCGGGGCGGTGCCGTCCGGCACGAGGGCGCTCCCGCCCCGGGGCGCGCGCCTCGCCCACCTGCTGCACAGCCCCGAGGACCGGCCGGGCTCCCCCGCCGGTACGACCGCCGCGCGCTGGCTCCTCCCGCTAGGCTGACGCGCGTGACCGACACGATCCTCGTCCTGACCGAAGACACGCTCAACCCGGCCGACGTGCAGCACATCCTGTCGCTGCACCAGGACGAACAGCTCGCCTACCGGGTCCTCGTGCCCGCGGACACCGAGCGCAACGTGATCTCCGGGATCATCGACCACCTGAGCGTCGGCGAGCTCAAGGAGGCGTGGGACGAGGTCCTCGGCCGCGAGCCCTCGCCCGCCACGGCCAAGGCGGAGGCGAGCGAGCAGCTCGAGCGCAGCGTGGCCGAGCTGCGCGCGGCGGGCCGTGAGGCGGACGGGGTCGTCGTCGACGACGACCCGCTGCCGGCGCTGCGCACGGCCGTGGCGGCCGGGGGTGCGCGCGAGATCGTCGTCGTGACGTACCCGCACGCGGTCGAGGACACGTTCCACACCGACTGGGCGTCCCGCGCTCGCGAGGAGCTCCACGTCCCCGTGCTGCACCTGTACTCGGGCACCAGCGAGCTCGGCTGACGCCTCACCGCGGCCCCGGGGTCCGTTCCTCCGAGCAGGACGCGGTCACTCCCCGCGGACGCGGTGCCCCGCGCGGCGGATGGTCGCGCGCGCGAGCTGGTCGGTCGAGTCGAGGTAGAGCGGGTCGGCGAGCAGGTCGTGGTCGACGGCGACGACCGACAGCTCCGTGCAGCCCAGCACGATCACCTGGGCACCCCGCTCGACGAGCCGGCCCGCGACGGCGCGGAACGTCTCGATGTCGACGGGCCGCCCGGCCTTGACCTGCTCGTAGATGATCTGCGACACGAGGGCCTGGTCGGCGTCGTCCGGGACGAGCGCGTCGACGCCGTGGCGCGCGAACGCCTCCTGGTAGACGCCCGAGGCCGCGGTGCCCGCCGTCGCGAGCAGCCCTACCGCACGCAGGTCGCCGACCCGCGAGCGGGCCGCGTCGACCGTCGTGTCGATGATGGAGACGAACGGGACGCTGATCGCGTCGAGCACCTGCTGCGTGAAGTAGTGCGCGGTGTTGCACGGCATGACGAGGAAGTCCGCCCCGAAGCGCTCGAGCCGCTGCGCGTCGCGTGCGAGCACCGGACCGGGGTCGGCGTCCGAGCGTCCGAGGATGAACGCGGTGCGGTCGGGGATCGTCGCGTGGTTGAGCACGACGGCGTCCACGTGGTCCTGGTCGCGCCCCGCCTCCGTGAGCTCGACGAGGAGCTGGAGGAAGTACGCCGTGGCGAGCGGCCCGACACCTCCGAGCACTCCGACGAGGGGCTGGGCGTGGTCCTGGTCCGGTCGCGACGTCACCCGTGGATCCTACGGCGGCCCGCCCCGCCCATCGCCACGGCCACAGGTCCCGGCCCGACGACCCCCGCCGCTAGGGTGACGGCCATGACCGTGCGCCACGTCCTGTTCGACGCCGACGGCGTGCTCCAGCACATCCCCGACGGCTGGTACGCGGCCGTCGCGCGCTACCTGGGCGACCGCGCGCACGAGTTCGTCCGCGAGACGTGGAGCGAGGACCTGCCCATGCTCGTGGGCGAGGGCGACTACCTCCCCGTGCTCGCCGCGGGTCTGGAGCGGTTCGGCGTGGCGGAGCCGGCGGAGGACGTGTACCGCGCGATCTGGTTCGACGCGCTCGAGGTCGTGGACGCGTCGTTCGACCTCGTGCGGGCGCTCCGCGCGAGCGGTTACGGCGTGCACCTCGGCACCAACCAGGAGAGCCGGCGCGTGCCGTTCATGCGTCACGCGCTCGGCTACGACGCCGAGTTCGACACGAGCTGGTACTCGTGCGAGCTCGGCCTCGCCAAGCCGGACCCGCGGTTCTTCCTCGAGGCCGCGCGACGGATCGGCGCGGACCCGGGCGAGGTGCTCTTCGTCGACGACACCGCGCGCAACGTCGAGGGGGCGCGAGCCGCCGGCATGGTCGGCGTCCACTGGGACGTCTCGCGCGGCCACGACGAGCTCGTGCGCGTGCTGGTCGGGCACGGCGTCGTCGTCGGTCAGGACCGCGCGCGTGAGGACGTCGCGGGCGAGGGCGCCGGCCCGGGCGCGTCCGTACCCGGCCCGTAGGATGGCGGACGCCCGCCGACCACACAGAGAAACGGACGACCCTCCGCGATGACGTACGGCAACGCCGAGTTCCTCCCCATCGTCCTGGGGACCAACCTCAACACCTACAACATCGCGAGGTCGTTGCACGAGGCGTACGGCGTCCGCACGCTGGCCCTGGGCCGCTTCCCCCTGCGGGAGACGGCGGACTCCCGCATCGTCGACGTCCGCACCTACCGCGACTTCGACGACCCCGAGCGCATCGTCGCGGTCCTGCGGGAGCTGGCCGAGGAGTTCCCGGGCCGCAAGCGCCTGCTCATCGCGAACATCGAGTTCTACACGAACGTCGTGATCGCGCACCGCGCCGAGCTCGAGGACCTGTACCTCATCCCGCTCGTCGGCCAGGAGCTGGCGGCGCGACTCATGAACAAGACCGACTTCTACCGCACGTGCGCGGAGCTGGGCGTGCCGCACCCGGAGACGGTGATCGCCACGGCGGCGCACGTCGACGCCCCGGGCTTCGGGGAGGACCTGCCGTTCCCCTACCCGCTCATCCTCAAGCCGTCGGACACGGACACCTACCCGCGCCTGCGGTTCGAGGGCAAGAAGAAGGTCTACCTCGTCCACGACGCGGCCGAGCTGCGCGACGTCGCGCGACGCATCTACTCCGCGGGCTACACCGACGACCTCATCGTGCAGGAGTACCTCGCGGGCGACGAGTCGGTCATGCGCGTGGTCAACACGTACTCCGACCGGCACGGCCGGCTGCGGTTCCTTTCCGCCGCGCAGATCGTGCTCGGTGAGTACGACCCGAAGCTCGTGGGCAACTACAACGCCGTCGTGACGATGAAGGACGACAAGCTCACCGAGTCGATCCGGCACCTGCTCGACAGCCTCGGCTACGTGGGCGCCGCGAACCTCGACGTCATGTACGACCGCCGCACCGGCACGAGCAAGATCCTCGAGGTCAACCTGCGCCAGGGCGCGGCGAGCTTCTACACGATGGCCGCGGGCGGCAACCTCGCGCGCTGCTACGTCGAGGACCTGGTGCACGGGCGCGAGCTGCCCGAGCAGGTCACGTCCGAGGCCCGGCTGTGGGTCAACGTGCCCTACCCGGTCGTCCGAGCGCTCGTGCCGGTGTCGCTGCGCCACCGCGTGAAGAAGGCCCGCAAGCACGGGGTCTGGCACACGCTGCGCTACGCGCCCGACATGAGCCTGCGCCGCCGGGTCGACGTGTGGCGCGTCGACCTGCGCCACACGCTCGACTACGTGAAGTTCGCGCGCTCGCGCCCCTCGGCGTGAACCCGGGAACCCTTCCGCCGAGCAGTCAGGCGCCCAGCGCGGACCGCACGGCCTCGACGATCCGGCGCGCCGTCGCGACCCCGACCGTGGTCGGCAGGTTGACGACGCGCGCCACGAGGTCCTCGGTCGTCGCGAGCGCCGGGTCCCCCGGCGCGTACCCGTATGCGGCCGGGTCGTCCGGGCCGGGGAACAGCGCGGGCCGGTACCACTTGCCGACGTAGAACCCGGCGGCCGTCAGCTCCCGCACGAGCCGGTCGGCGGTCGGCGCGTCGGGAGCGAAGAAGGGGAACCGGACCAGCGGCGCGCGCTCGCCGATGCCCGCCGGCACCTCGACGACGTCGGACAGCCCGCGCACGTACTCCGCGACCGTGTCGGCGCGGCGCGCCTCGACGTCGCCGCTCGACCGCAGCGCGTCGACCATCCGGCCGGTGACCCAGGACGACGGCCGTTGCGGCGGGTGCGCGAGGCCGCCCCGGTTCTCGACGGGGGCGATCGCCGGCTCGTACGCCCCGACGGCGGTGAGCGCGCCGCGCACCTTCCCCGCCGCGCCACCGGGGAGGCGGTTGAGCACGCGGACCTGGGTGCGGAAGCTGCGCGCGGCGAGGTCGAGCCGGGCTCCGACGACCGGCAGCGCGTCGAGCGCGGAGACGATCGCGGCGCGCAGCGCCGGCTCGAGCGCCGGGTTCACCCAGACGGCGCCCCCGAACCGCGTGGGGAGCATCTTCTCGACGCCGAACGAGTGGAACGACACGTCCGCGACGGGCGACCCGTCGGCGTCGCGCGCGAGGCGCGTCACGCAGTGCGCGCTGTCCTCGACGAGCAGCGCGCCGACGGAGCGCGCGGAGGCGCGCAGCCGGAGCGCGGTCGCGTCGTCGACGATGCCGAACGTGTTCTGGAGCACGACGGCGCGCGTGGCCGGCCCGACCGCGAGCCGGTCGGGGTCGATCGCGACCGTCGCCGGGGACACCTCGGCGTAGACGGGCCGCAGCCCGGCGACGAGGACGGGGTCGACGGCCGTCGAGCACGTGAACACCTGGGTGACCACGTCGCCCGCGCCGCGCGCCGCGGCGAGCGCCCGGAACACGACCTCCATCCCGTAGCGGGCCTTGAAGACGAGGAACCAGTCGGCCGGGTCGGTGCCCGTCCGGTCGGCGAGCATCCTCGTCGCGGTCGCGTCCTGCGGGTGGCGGCTCATCGTTCTCCGTGTCGTCCGGCGTCAGGGTGTGGGGCCGACGCAGCGGCCCGCCGGGCCAAGCCTGCCACGTCACCCGGCAGGCCCGGGCCGCGCACGGCGTCGGACCCGACCGGGGGGGACGTGCGACGGCGGCCGCCGCGCCGGAGCGCGACGACCGCCGTCGGGGAGAACGGTGGTGCGCCGTCAGGCGTCGGACTCGGTCCGGTCGCCCGACCACTCGGTGTGGAACGTGCCCGCCTTGTCGACGCGGCGGTAGGTGTGCGCGCCGAAGAAGTCGCGCTGCGCCTGGATGAGGGCCGCCGGCAGGCGCTCGGCCCGGACGCCGTCGTAGTAGGCGAGCGACGACGAGAACGCGGGCGTCGGCACCCCGTTGAGGGCGGCCTGCGCGACGACGCGACGCCACGCGGCGAGGCCGTTGCCGACCGCGCCGGTGAAGTACTCGTCGGCGAGGAGCAGCGGGAGCTGCGCGTCGCGCTCGTACGCCTCGGTGATGCGGTTGAGGAAGCGCGCGCGGATGATGCAGCCGCCGCGCCAGATGCGCGCCATGGCCCCGCGGTCGATGTCCCAGCCGAACTCGGCGGACGCCGCCGCGATCTGGTCGAAGCCCTGCGAGTACGCGACGACCTTGGACGCGTAGAGCGCGAGGCGCACGTCCTCGACGAACGCGTCCCGGTCCTGCACGTCCCACGCCGCGGCGTCGGCGGGCAGCGCCGTGCGGCCCGCCTCGCGCTGCGGGACCGAGCCCGACAGCGCGCGGGCGAACGTCGCCTCGGCGATGCCGGTGATCGGGACGCCCAGGTCGAGGCCGTTCTGCACCGTCCAGCGGCCGGTGCCCTTCTGCTCGGCCTGGTCGAGCACGACGTCGACGAACGCCTTGCCGGTCTCCGCGTCCACGTGCTGGAGCACGTCCGCGGTGATCTCGATGAGGAACGACTCGAGGTCGCCCGTGTTCCACTCCTCGAAGATCTTCCCGATCTCCGCGGCGGACGCGCCGAGCCCCTGCTTGAGCAGGTCGTACGCCTCGGCGATGAGTTGCATGTCGGCGTACTCGATGCCGTTGTGCACCATCTTGACGAAGTGGCCGGCGCCGTCGGGCCCGACGTAGGTGCAGCACGGCACGCCGTCGACCTTGGCCGAGATGTCCTCGAGGATCGGGCCGAGGCTCTGGTAGGACTCGCGCGTGCCTCCGGGCATGATCGACGGGCCGTTGAGCGCGCCCTCCTCGCCGCCCGAGACGCCGGTGCCCACGAAGTGCAGGCCCTGGGCCGCGAGCGCCTTCTCCCGGCGGATCGTGTCGGGGAAGTGCGCGTTGCCGGCGTCGACGACGATGTCGCCCTCCTCCAGCAGCGGCACGAGCTCGTCGATGACGGCGTCGGTCGCCGCGCCGGCCTTGACCATGATGACGACCTTGCGCGGGCGCTCGAGCGACGCGACGAAGTCGGCCATCGACTCCGACGGGACGAAGTCGCCCTCGCTGCCCGCTTCGGCGATCAGGGACTCGGTCTTGGCGTACGAGCGGTTGTGCACCGCGACCGTGTAGCCGTGCCGGGCGAAGTTCCGGGCCAGGTTGCGACCCATGACGGCGAGTCCGGTCACACCGATCTGTGCGCGTGCTGACATCTGCTTCCCTGCTCCTCGAGGGTCGGTCCCGGCGCACGACGGCCGCGCGGGGAGGGCGCGGAACCGGACCGGGCCGGGCGGGAGCGCGGCCGGGTGCACCGGTGATGGATACCCGGCCAGCCTAGTCCTCGTGCGCCGCACCGCTCCCGAGCGGCCACGATCCGGTCACCGGAAGCGTTCTTGACGAAGTCGGGATCACGATTCGATGACACCCGCGCGGCGTGCGTCCGGTTCGTCCCGTCGGCTCGTAGTGTGCCGAGGGTGATCACCGCTCACGGGACCGACGCTCCCCCGGAGTTCCGTGCCGTCCTCGACGCCCTCGGCGCGCGGCGGCTGCGACCCGAGGTGACGCTGCGCGAGGTCCCCGCCCCCCGCCGGATCGCGCCGTGGTCGGTCGCGCTCACGGGCGAGGTGGAGGCCGCGCGCTCCGAGGACCCCGACCTCGCGTCGGGCCGGTTCATCGTGCTCCACGACCCCGACGGCCAGGAGGCGTGGCAGGGCACCTTCCGTGTGGTGACGATGGTGCGTGCCACGCTCGAGCCGGAGATGGCGTCGGAGGAGATGCTCGCCGAGGTCGCGTGGACGTGGCTCGAGGACGCGCTCCACGACACGGGCGCCGCGGTGCGCGCGGAGGGCGGCACGGTGACGCGCGTCCTGTCGCAGAGCTTCGGCGCGCTCGCCGGGAAGCACAACGACGTGGAGCTGGAGATGCGCGCGTCGTGGACCCCGGTGCCCGCGGGGAGTGCCGGTGCGGCGGACCTCGGTGACCATCTCGCCGCGTGGGCGCAGCTGTTGTGCACGGCCGCCGGGCTGCCTCCCCTGCCCGACGGCGTGACGCCGCTCGGTGCTCGACCTCCCGCCCGACGCAATACCGTGGGCCCATGAGCTCGACCGCAGCACCAGCACCCCCGCCGCTCGACCCGACCCCCGCGAGCGGGGTGCCCGACGACGTGCCCGGGCCCGTCGTCACGCCGCTCACCGAGCCGTCCGACGGGCTCGGCCGCGTCGTCGACACCCCGGCGGCCTTCGCCCGCGTCGTCGACGCGTTCGCCGCCGCGAGCGGCCCGGTCGCCGCCGACGCCGAGCGTGCGTCGGGCTACCGCTACGGTCAGCGCACCTACCTCGTCCAGGTCCGACGCGAGGGCGCGGGGACGGCGCTCGTCGACCCGGTCGCGGTGCCCGACCTGTCGCCGTTGCGCGAGGCGGTCGGCGACGCCGAGTGGGTGCTGCACGCCGCGTCGCAGGACCTGCCGGGCCTCGCCGAGCACGGCCTCGTCCCGACGAGCGTGTTCGACACCGAGCTCGCGGCACGCCTGCTCGGCATGGAGCGCGTCGGCCTCGCGGCCGTCGTCGCGGACGTGCTCGGCCTGGGTCTCGCGAAGGAGCACTCGGCCGTCGACTGGTCGACCCGGCCGCTCCCGGACGACTGGCTGCGGTACGCCGCGCTCGACGTCGAGGTCCTCGTCCCGCTCCGCCGGGCACTCGGCGAGCGGCTCGAGGAGGCGGGCAAGGCCGGCTGGGCGGCCGAGGAGTTCGAGGCGGTGCGGACCGCCGGACCGCCCGCACCGCGCCCCGAGCCGTGGCGGCGCACGTCCGGCACGCACACGCTGCGCGACCCGCGCCGCCTGGCGGTCGTGCGGAGCCTGTGGGAGGCCCGGGACGCGACGGCCCGAGCGCGCGACATCGCGCCGGGCCGGGTGCTGCCCGACCGCGCGATCGTCGCCGCCGCGGAGGCCCTGCCACGCACGGCCGGCCAGCTCGTCGAGCTCCCCCCGTTCGCGGGCAAGGGCACACGCCGCCGGGCCGCATACTGGCAGCGCGCGATCGACGCCGCGCTCGCTCTCCCCTCGAGCGCCCTCCCGACCACGCGCGGGCCGCGCACCGACGCTCCTCCGCCGCCGCGCGCGTGGGCCGACCGCGACCCCGGTGCCGCCGCCCGCCTGGAGGCGGCGCGCGGCGTCGTGCAGGGGATCTCGGAGCGGTTCGCGCTCCCCGTGGAGAACGTGCTCCAGCCCGACGCGCTGCGGCGCCTGTGCTGGACGCCGCCGGACCCGCTCGATGCGGCGGCGATCGCCGCGTTCCTGCACGGGCGCGGTGCGCGCGACTGGCAGGTGGCGCTCGTCGCCGAGCCCCTCGCGGAGGCGTTCGCGAGCATCGGCAGGGCGTAACGAGCGGGTAGGGTCGTCCGCGTGCACGACGCGAACCTGACGATCCGGACAGTCACCGACCGCGCTACCTGGGACGCCCGGGTCAACGAGCTCGGCGGCCACCCCCTCCAGCTCTGGGGCTGGGGCGAGGTGAAGGCCACGGGCGCCTGGACCCCGCACCGCGTGGAGGCGGTGGACGCCGACGGCCGCGTCCGCGGCCTGGCGCAGGTGCTCGTGCGGTCGCTCCCGGCCCAGTTCAAGGCGCTGTGCCACGTGCCGCGCGGGCCCGTGATCGCGCCGGCGGGAGACGGCTGGGGCGCCGGGCCGGGCGTGGGCGACGACGCGACGCGCGACGCCGTGACCCGGGCGGTCGTCGCGTGGTGCAAGTCGACGGTCGGCGGCGTGGGCGTCACGATCGAGCCCGACTGGCCGGTCGGGACGCACCTCGCGCTGCCCGACGCCCGCCCCGCGGCGAACCCGATCCTCTACCCGGTCACGCTGATCCTCGACCTGACGAAGTCCGAGGACGAGCTGACGAAGGCCATGGGCAAGTCGACGCGGTACGACATCCGCAAGGCGGCGCGCACCGGGCTCGAGGTGCGCCGCGTGACGGACGAGGCCGAGGTGCGTCAGGTGCTCGCCGTCTACCACGAGACCGCCGAGCGCGCGGGCTTCGCGCTGCACGACGACGAGTACTACCTCGCGATCCACCGCGAGCTCGGTGAGCACTCCGTGCTCGTCGCCGCGTTCTCCGAGGGTGCGCCGGTGTCGTTCGTGTGGTGCGTCTCGTCGGCGACGACGTCGTTCGAGCTGTACGGCGGGATCAACGACGCGGGTCGCAAGCTGCGCGCCAACGCGCCGGTCAAGTGGCACGCGATCACGCTCGCGCAGCAGGCCGGGCTGGTCCGGTACGACATGAACGGGCTGCTCAACGACGGGATCAGCGAGTTCAAGCGCAGCTTCGCCCAGCACGACGACGAGCTGGTGCACAGCGTCGACGTGCCGTTCTCGATGTGGTACTCCGCGTGGAACAAGGGCCTGCCCACCGCGAAGAAGGTCGTGCGCAAGCTCCGCGGGAGCCGCTGACCGGGCTCGCCGCCGTCCACCACCACTCCCGAGAGACCCGGTATCGCCCGATGCGATACCGGGTCTCTTCATGTCGTAGCATCGGTCTCGTGCTTTACCGATACTCGCGGTAGCGTGTATCGCACGTACGACCCCCGAGCGGTGCCGCTCCCGGACACCGCCGTCCCGACCATCTGCATCGGATGGAGATGCCATGACCGTGGCCAACGAGGCCCCCTCTCCCACCTCGGCACCCACCCAGGCCGCGCGCCGTCGCCCCGTGCGCGACGTCGTCTTCGTCGAGGGCGTGCGCAGCCCGTTCGGCAAGGCGCGCCCCGACGGGATCTACGCCGAGACCCGCGCGGACGACCTCGCCGTGAAGACGGTCCGCGAGCTGCTGCGCCGCCGCCCCGAGCTGCCCGCCGAGAGGATCGACGAGCTCGCGCTCGCCGCGACCACGCAGACCGGCGACCAGGGCCTCACCCTCGGCCGCAGCGTGGCCGTCCTCGCCGGGCTCCCCAAGTCGGTCCCCGGCTTCGCGATCGACCGCATGTGCGCGGGCGCGATGACCGCGGTCACGACGACCGCGGCGAACGTCGCCGTGGGCGCGCAGGACGTCGTGGTCGCGGGCGGCGTCGAGCACATGGGCCATCACCCGATGGGCGAGGGGTCGGACCCGAACCCGCGGTTCGTCGCCGAGCGCCTCGTCGACTCGTCCGCGCTCGTCATGGGCGCGACGGCGGAGAACCTGCACGACCGGTACCCGCACCTCACCAAGGAGCGCGCCGACGCGTACGCCGTCGCGAGCCAGGCCAAGTACGCCAAGGCCCTCGCGAACGGCGACATCTCCCCCGACCTCGTGCCGGTCGCGACCCGGTCGACCGAGCTCGGGTGGGGCCTGGCCACGGCCGACGAGCTGCCGCGCCCCGGCACCACGGTCGACTCGATCCGCGACCTCAAGACCCCGTTCCGCCCCGGCGGGAAGGTCACCGCGGGCAACGCCTCGCCGCTGACCGACGGCGCGACGGCGTGCCTGCTCGCCGCGGGCGACGTCGCCGACGAGCTCGGGCTCCCGGCGCGCATGCGCCTCGTCGCGTACGCGTACGCGGGCGTCGACCCCGAGGTCATGGGCATCGGACCGGTCCCCGCGACCGAGCGCGCGCTCGCGTCCGCGGGCCTGACGATCGACGACATCGGCCTGTTCGAGATCAACGAGGCGTTCGCGGTCCAGGTGCTCGCGTTCCTCGACCACTTCGGCATCGCGGACGACGACGAGCGCGTCAACCAGTACGGGGGCGCCATCGCCATGGGCCACCCGCTCGCGTCGTCGGGCGTGCGCCTCATGACGCAGCTCGCGCGCCAGTTCGAGCAGCACCCCGAGGTGCGCTACGGCCTGACGACCATGTGCGTCGGCCTCGGCATGGGCGGCACCGTGATCTGGGAGAACCCGCACCACGCCGACTACTCCGGCCACATCTTCGAGACCGCGGAGAACTGACGATGAGCGCACCGACCGACACCACGCCCACCACCTCCCCGGACGCGACGAAGGACGCCGCGCGCGGTGAGCGCGTCACGCACTCGCTCGTGCGCGACGTCGCGCTCCCCGGCGGGACGGGCACGCTCGCCCTTGTCACGCTCGACAACGGGCTCGACCACACCAAGCCGACGACGCTCGGCCCCGAGGGCCTCGCCGAGCTGCACACGACCCTCGAGACGCTGCGGCGCCGGGCGGCGGACGGCGAGATCGTCGCCGTCGCGATCACGGGCAAGCCGTACTTCCTCGCCGCGGGCGCGGACCTCACGCAGGCCGCGGCCGTGCAGGTGCGCGACGACGCGCTCGCCCTCGGGCGGGCCGGGCACGCCGCGTACACGCTGCTCCAGGACATGGGCGTGCCGACGTTCGCGTTCGTCAACGGCGTCGCGCTGGGCGGCGGCCTCGAGGTCGCGCTGAACTGCACGTACCGCACCGTCGCGTCCGACGCCGGCGCGCTCGCGCTGCCCGAGGTGGGCCTGGGCCTGGTCCCCGGCTGGGGCGGCGCCTACCTCGTGCCGCGCCTGCTCGGCGTCGAGAAGGCGATGGACGTCATCCTTGCCCGGCCGGCAGCGAACAAGCCGTTCAAGGCGAAGGAGGCGTACGAGATCGGGCTCGTCGACGCGCTCTTCGAGGCGCCCGACTTCCTCGAGTCCTCGCTGCGCTGGGCCGAGGCCGTGCTGCGCGGCGAGATCGTCGTCGAGCGGCGCGAGCTCGACCCGCAGCCCGTGTGGGACGCCGTCGTCGCCGGGACGCGTCAGCGCCTCGACGCCGTGGTGGCGAGCTCGCGTCCCGCGCCGTACCGCGCGCTCGACCTCGTCGCGGCCGCGCGCACCGCGTCGCGCGAGGAGGCGTTCGCGGCCGAGGACGAAGCCCTCGCGGACCTCATCATGAGCGACGAGATGCGCGCGAGCGTCTATGCGTTCCAGCTCGTCTCGAAGGGCAAGCGGCCCCAGGGCGCGCCCGACGCGAAGCTCGCGCGCCCGGTCACCCGCGTGGGGATCGTCGGCGCCGGGCTCATGGCCGCGCAGATCGCGCTGCTGTTCGCGCAGCGCCTCCAGGTACCGGTCGTCATGCGCGACCTCGACCAGGAGCGCGTCGACAAGGGCCTCGGCTACGTGCGCGCGACGGTCGAGAAGCTCGTCGGCTCGGGCCGCATGTCCGCCGACACGGGTGCGCGCATCGTCGGCTCGGTCCACGGCACGACCGAGCTCGGCGACTTCGCGGGCTGCGACGTCGTCATCGAGGCGGTCACGGAGATCCTCGGGCTCAAGAAGAAGGTCTTCGCCGAGCTCGAGGGCGTGCTCTCGCCCGAGGCCGTGCTGCTGACCAACACGTCCGCGCTCTCGATCACCGAGATGGCGGCCGACCTGCAGCACCCCGAGCGCGTCGTCGGGATGCACTTCTTCAACCCGGTCGCCCAGATGCCGCTCGTCGAGATCATCCAGGCGGCGAAGACCGACGACGCCGCGCTCGCGACGGCGTTCGCCATGACGAAGAAGCTCCGCAAGACGGCCGTGCTCGTCGCCGACCGCCCCGGGTTCGTCGTCAACCGCCTGCTCATCCTGCTCATGGGCAAGATCGTCGAGGCGGTCGAGAACGGCACGTCGGTCGAGGTCGCGGACCGCGCGGTCGCACCGCTCGGCCTGCCGATGCCGCCGTTCGCGCTGTTCGACCTCGTGGGTCCCGCCGTCGGCCTGCACGTCCTCACGTCGCTGCGCGAGGACCTGGGCGAGCGGTTCCCCGAGTCCCCCGGGCTCCAGCGCATCGTCGACGAGCAGATCCCCGTCGTGCTCGACGCGCCGAAGGGCCTGCCCAAGCCGGTCGACCCCGCGATCCAGGCCGTGTTCGGCTCGGGTGAGGCGGGCGGCCCGGGAGCGCTCGACGAGGCCGGCGTCCTCGACTCCGTGCTCACCGCGCTCACGCAGGAGATCGGGCTCATGCTCGACGAGGGCGTGGTCGCGAGCCCGTCGCAGATCGACCTGTGCATGATCCTCGGCGCCGGGTGGGGCTTCCACCTCGGCGGCATCACGCCGTACCTCGACCGCACGGGGTACAGCGAGAAGGTCCTGGGCCGCCGGTTCCTGCCCGACGGCGTCGCGAACGTCCCGGCGGCGTCGCGCGCCTGACCCCACCGCGGACGGACACCGGGCCGCGAGCGCCCTCCCGTGGTCGTACGACGACCGCGCGGAGGTTCCGCTCGCGGCCCGATCCGTCGCCACGGGGTTCCCGACTCCGCGACCGACGTGCGTGAGGTGGTCCGCACGACGGATGACGAGCGGATCCTCACGATGACGGCCGAGGGCACGGAGCAGTCCGCGACCGCGATGTGCGGGACGGGGGGGGGTCGGCTCGCGCGACGGCGCGCTGTTCGGGTTCACGCCCCAGCTCAGGGCCATCCAGATCGAGGACCAGCCGGACCCGCCGGAGTCAGTCCTCCCAGCCCATGCGCAGGACCTCGAACGCGACCGCGTGCGTGACACCCATGCGCTCGCCCGTGGGCGCGCTCATGGACGCGAGGAACGCGGCGGGGTCGAAGTCCGCCCAGCCGAGGCCGTCGAGGTAGGCGGCGTGCGCGCGCAGGGACGCCACGCCCGCGTCGAAGGTCGCGCTCACGTCCACGCCGTGCGCGGCGTCGGGCGAGCCCGCGACCCAGACCTGGCGTACGCCACCCCAGGGCTCGACACCGTCCGTCTCGACCTGCTCGCGGAAGACCCACCGGTTCCCCGCGTCGCGCACGGCGTCGACGACGGCTCGTCCCGTCGCGATGTGGTCCGCCTGGTTGAGCATCCCGCCCGGGAACGTCTCGCGGTAGTTCCCGGTGATCACGACGTCGGGCCGGTGGCGCCGGATCGCGCCCGCGATCGCGCGCCGCAGCGGCAGTCCGTACTCGAGCACGCCGTCAGGCAGCCCGAGGAACTCGACCTCCTCGACGCCGACGACCCGCCCGGACTCGATCTGCTCCGCCTCGCGCACGCGCCGCGCCTCGTCCGGGTCCATGCCGTCGATACCGGCCTCGCCGCTCGTCACCATGCAGTACACGACCCGCTTGCCCTGGCCCGTCCACCGCGCGACCGCCGCGGCGGCGCCGAACTCCATGTCGTCAGGATGGGCGACGACGGCGAGCGCCGTGGACCAGTCCTCGGGCAGCGGGGTGAGCGGAGGAAGGGCGTCGGTCGCGGTCATGACGCCACGCTATGCCGTGGCGCACCGGCGGGCGCGCCGACCGGGTGCACGGCACCGCGTCAGCGCTCGACCGGCTCGTCCTCCACGACGGCGCCGACGACGTCCGCGTCCTCGACCGACGTCACGGCGGGGTCGACGAACAGCCGGGCGCGCTCGGCGTCGACCACCGCGCGCGCGAGCGACGCCTCGGAGACGTCGACCGCGCCCGCGACCTCCTCGGCGAGCGCGCTGCGGCGTGCGTACGCGTCGAACAGCCGGGCCTTCGTCCCGAGGAGGCGTACGAGGTGCTCGTCGACGCTGTCGACGGTGAGCAGGCGGTGCACCTGGACGGTCTCGACCTGACCCATGCGGTGGGCGCGCGCGACGGCCTGCGCCTCGGTCGTGGGCTTGGTCTGGGGTTCGCACAGGATCACCACGGAGGCGGCCTGGAGGTTGAGACCCACTCCCCCGACGTCGATCTGGCTCACGAGCACGCGGGGTGACGCGGCCGCGGTGAAGTCGTCGACGATCGTCTGGCGCGTGCGGGCGGGCACGGAGCCGGTGAGTGGCGGGAGCGCGAGGTCGCCGAGCGCGCGCACGGCCACGTCCACGACGTCCCGGAAGTACGAGAACACCACGACCTTGCGCCCGTTCTCGGCCGCCTCGCGCGCGATCTCCCCGAGCCGGCGCAGCTTCGCCGAGTCCTCGGGGTGCTCGACGGCGAACGCCGCCCGCCGCATCGCCATGAACGACCCCGCCGCGACCGCCTCGCGGTACGCGGCGCCGTCCACCGCACCCAGCCGCTCCCACTCGTCGACCTGCACGAGCTCGGGCAGCTCCTCGAGCACGTCCTCGGCGTTGCGCCGCAGGTAGGCGGGCGCGACGGCGTGCCGGAACGCGTCGGGACCGGCGGCGCCGTGCGCGGCGTCGAGGCGCGCCGCGAGCTCGGGCTGGAGGTAGCCGAGCAGGGTGCGGAACTCCTCGACCCGGTTCTCCATGGGCGTGCCGGTGAGCAGCAGCACGTGCTCGGTCGCCTGGGCGAGGGCCGCGACGGCGACCGACCGCTTCGCGAGCGGGTTCTTCACGTAGTGCGCCTCGTCCACGACGAGCGCCACCGGCCGGGCGGCCGTGAACGTCTCCGTCCCCGCGCGCCGCAGGCCGGCGAAGGTCACGACGGCGACGCCGCCCGCCGCGCGCCACGCCGCGGCCGCCTCTTCCCGGTCCTCGCCGTGGACGGCGTGCACCGGGAGGTCCGCGTGCGCGCGCAGCTCGCGCACCCAGTTCTCCAGCACGCTCGCCGGGCACACGACGAGCGCGTGGGTCGCGCCGCGGGCGACCAGGTGCGCGACGACCGCGACGGCCTGCACCGTCTTGCCCAGGCCCATCTCGTCGCCCAGGACGACGCGCCGCTGGGCGAGCGCGAAGCGGGCTCCGAACGCCTGGTACCCGCGCAACGAGACCGTCAGCAGCGACTCGTCGAGCGCCTGCGTCTGCACGCGGTCGACCAGCTCGGCGGGCAGGTGGCCGGCCGCGGCGGCGACGTCGCGGCCCGTGGGGGCGACGCCGTCGAGCAGCGCGTAGTAGGCCGCGGACCGGCGGCGGAAGTCCTCCCAGACGTCGTACGGGCGCGCGGGCGCAGTGAGCAGCCCGACGACGCGCCGCGCCTCCTCGACGAGCCCCGTCGCCCGGGCCCGCTCCGCGAGGCCCACGAGCGTCGCGACCGCCGCGAACGCCCGACGCCGCCGCTCGCCCCACGCGAGGAGGCGGCGCGGCCCGCTCCCGGCGACCAGCGCGTCGGCGCGCACGCGCTCGTGATCGGCGAGCGCGGCCCGCACCTGGTCGCCGTACCGCGCGACGGCGGCGTCGGCCTGGTCGAGCGTGTGCAGCGCCTGGACGAGCGCGGTCGCGACCGGGTCCGTCGGCGTGAGGTCGATCCGGAAGCGCAGGCTCTCGCGCACGGCCCGCGCCACCTGCTCGGCAGCAGCGAGCAGGTGCGTCGCCGTCTGCGGGCCGATCTCGGGCAGCTTCTCCAGGCCCCCGCGCCCGAGCCGCGCGACCTCGCCGACCGTCCGCACGTCCGCGTCCGCGAGCGCCCCGAGCCGCAGCCGCTCGCGCGTGACGTCGCGCAGCGACGCGACGTCGACGGTGTCGAGTCGCGCCAGGACCTTCTCCTCGCGGCTGTCGCCGAACGCGGCGCGCACCTGCTCGCGGGCCGTCGCCGGCGCGGCGGAGAGCGCCGCGAGCTGCGCGGCGAGGGCGTCCGCGTCCGCGACGACCGCCCGAGCGGTGGCGGCGTCGGGCGGCACCGTGCTCGGCGCGGTCACGGGTGCCAGCGGGCGAGGCTCTCCGCGACGTACGTCACGTCGTGCGTCGAGCCGTCGGCGATCGACATCGTCAGCTCGTACACGTCGTCGTGCGGAGCATGCAGCTCGACACCGTTCATGCCGTAGAACACGACGACGGCGACGAGACCGAGCCGCTTGTTGCCGTCGACGAGCGCGTGGTTCTGGACGACGGAGAGCATCAGCGCGGCCGCCTTCAGGTCGAGCGACGGATATGCCTCCTCACCGAACATCGAGGCGCGAGGACGATGCACGGCCGAGTCGAGCGCACCCCAGTCCCGGACGACCGGCTCCGCCCGGAGCAGCGCGCGCGCCGCTGCGAGCAGGTCCCCGACCTCGAGATACTCGACGTCTCGCGACGCGACCACCTCAGGCGAGCTTGTCGAGCACGGGACCGTACTCGCGGATCGCGTCGGCGATGAGTCGATCACGGAGTGCGTCGCGCTCCGCGCCGTACCGCCGTACGGCCTCACGGACGATCTCGTTCTGCGAGCGCCCCTCGCGCTCTGCGGCCGCCTCGAGGACCCGCTTCTCGTCCTCGGTGAACCGCACGACCATCTGGCTGCCGCTCATCCCGCACCTCCCGACGTGGTATCACCACAGTATCGCTCCCGGCCGCGGGTACGCTCCGGCACCCTCACGACGACGTACCGACCTCCGCCGTCCAGCGCTCCATCCGGGCCTGTGCCGCGTCCAGGAACGCCGTCTTGTCGCGCGTGTAGTCGTCGTAGTCGTCGGCGTCCGCGTGGCGCGCGGCGAGGCTGCGCTTCGTCGCCTCGTACGCCGCGGCCTCGGCGGGGACGGCGCGCAGCCAGTCGCGGAACGCGACGACGTACGCGGCGAACGGCGGGTCGAGGCGCCGGACGTGCAGGATCACGGGCGGCTCGCCCTCGCCACCGGGGCGGGTGAGCAGGCGCTTGGCGTAGAGCTCCGGCGCCGGTCGGCGCCCGGGCGCGGGACGTCCCGGTACACGCCGGGCGAGTCGGGGCGCGCCCCGCGCTCGATCGAGAATCCGAGCGGCCCGAGTACCGCCTCCAGCACCGCCTCGGAGGGCAGCGCCGCGACGCGCACCTGGAGGTCGACGATCGGCTTCGCGGCCAGCCCGGGCACGGCCGTCGACCCGATGTGCTCGACGACCGAGGCCGTGCCGTCACGGCTCGCGAGGTCGGCGAGCGCGTCGGCGACGCGCTCGGTCCACCGCCTCCCGGTGTCGGTCCAACGGGGGTCGTGGGTGTCGACGGTCGCTGCAGGCACCCGCGCACCCTACGACCCGGCCCCGCCTCGGGACCGCAGGCCCGCCGAGACGGGAGGTCGGGTCAGTACGTCGTCAGGCCGTGGGCGCGGAACTGGTCGCGCACGCGCTCGGTGAGCTCGGCCGACGGCGCGGGCGTGTCGTCGAGCTCGTACGTGCGCCCGAGCGCGTCCCACTTGTCGCGGCCCATCTGGTGGAAGGGCAGCACCTCGACGCGCGTCACCGTGCCGGGGCGGATCGCGTTGAGCGAGGCCGCGTACTCCGCGACCTTCTCGACGTTGTCCACGTCGTCGGTGAGGCCCGGGACGAGGACGAAGCGCACCCACACCTCGGGCGCGTGGCCGGTGAGGCCGCGCTCGGCGATCCGGCGCCCGAACCGCAGCGTCGGCTCGAGGTCGCGGCTCGTGACCCTCTTGTAGGTCTCCGGGTCGCCGGACTTCACGTCGAGCAGCACGAGGTCCGTGTCGTCGAGCATCGCGTCGGTCGCGTTCGCCCCGAGGAAGCCCGACGTGTCGAGCGCGGTGTGCACGTCCATCGCCTTGGCGCCGCGCAGCACGCGGGCGGCGAACGCGGGCTGCATGAGCACCTCGCCGCCGGAGAGCGTGAGCCCCCCGTGCGTGGCCCGGAACACGGGCAGGTAGCGCTTGACCCGCCCCAGGAGCTCGTCCGCCGTGACGGGCCGGCCGTCCTTCATGGCGAACGTGTCGGGGTTGTGGCAGTACAGGCACCGCAGCGGGCACCCGTTGAGGAACACCGTGAGCCGGGTCCCCGGCCCGTCCACGGCGGTGACGAGCTCCCAGGAGTGGACCGAGCCGAGCTCGCCCGCGCGCATCGCCGCGAGCTTGTCGGCCCGGTCCACGTCCGCGACCGTCAGCCCGTCCAGGCCCGCGCCCGCCCGGCGGGCGTGGCCCACGGGCGTGCCCGACGCCGTGGGCTCGGACCCGGCGGTCGGGGCGCCCGGGACGTCGAGGCGCGTGGCGTCGTCGGGCAGGGTGCCCCCGGCGACGCCGCACCCGCGCTGCGGGCGGACGGCGGGGCCGGGAAGGGTGACGGTCATGGGTGGCTCCTCAGCGCTCGTCAGAGCGCGCCGTG
>NZ_BJNZ01000036.1 GCF_006539945.1 Cellulosimicrobium cellulans
CCCTTCAACCTTACCAGGTCCTCCCCGGCTCCTCAACCCCGGCTGTTCGCCGTGGTCCAGTCGCCGTGGTCTTCCTCGTCGCGGGCAGGAGAACATTCTACGCCATGCGGTGGAAGGGTTTCGACCCCGGGACCAGCCACCTTCGATCGTTCGAGGCGGTGTCTGTTCCTCCCTGTCGGGCCGACATCCAGAACATTACGCGGCCCGTCGCGCCAGGGTCAAGCCGGGTCCGGGTGACCCGGCACACAGGCTGTCGGGCGTCCGCACGCGATCCCTCCCCAGGTCCGGGCACCTCGGACCTCCCTCGCGTCAGGCAGAGTCGCCACGTCAGGTCCCGGCCCGTCACGACGGCCGCGCGGCCCGCAGCACCACGCGGTCCCCCGGCCGGAGCTGGGCCGCCCGGTCGACGTCGTCGGCACGCAGGACCCCGATGACCGGGTAGCCCCCGGTGACCGGGCGGTCCGCCAGGAAGACGACCGGCCGACCGTCGGGCGGGACCTGCACCGCTCCGCGCACGAGCCCCTCGGAGGGCAGCTCTCCCGCACGGCGCGGGACCACCTGCCCGTCCAGCCGGATCGCGACCCGGTCGCTGTCCGCGCTCACGGTCCGCAGAGCACGCAACGCGTGCCACGCGCCCGGGAGGAACCAGTCGGCGCGCGGCCCGGGCAGGACCTCGAGCACCGCGCCCGCCCGCTCGCCGGGGCGCAGCTCCCCGGGAGCATGACGCACGGGCGCGACGCCGGGGACGGGCCAGCGACCCGCCACCGGGGCACCGACCGTCAGCTCGTCCCCCGGCCGCAGCGGCGCGGGGCCGATCCCCGCGAGGGTGTCGCGCGACCGCGACCCGAGGACGGCGTCCGGACCCACCCCGCCCCGCACCGCGGCGTAGGTCCGCAGGCCTCGCGCCGCGCGCCCGAGCCGCAGGACGCCGCCGGCCGGCACCGGGACAGGTGCGTTCATGCCCACGGGCATCCCGTCGATCGTCGCGGGGACCGCTGCCCCGCAGAGCGCGACCACCGCGCGCTCCCGGAACCGGAGCGCGAGCCCGCCGAGGGCGACCTCGAGCGTCGCGGCGCTCGCCAGGTTGCCGACGAGACGGTTCGCGAGCGCGTGGGACGTGCGGTCGGCGGCCCCCGACGGTCCGACGCCGATCGCCGCGAGACCGGGGCGCCCCGCGTCCTCGACGAGCACGAGCGGGCCCGTCGCGAGCACCTCGACGGTGGTCGTCGTCCTGGAGCCCGCACCCGCGCTCGGGCCGTCGCGGCCCTCCCCCGCCCCCCGGCCCGGGAGAACCTCCCCCGTCGTCGCGCCGGGCGCCGCGGTGCCGCGGCCGTCACACCGACCCGCGTCCGCGGGCACCGCGAGCCCCGAGGCACCGGCTCGGGACGGCACGAACCGCACCCGCGCACCGGGGGCGACGAGCGCGGGCGGGTCGCGGTCGACGTCGAACATCCGCGTGCTCGTGAGGCCCAGGAGCCGCCACCCACCCGGGGACTCGCCGGGGTAGACCGCGGTGAGCTCGCCCGCGAGCGCGACGGACCCCGCGGGGACGCGCGTACGCGGCGTCGCGAGCCGAGGTGCCGCGATGAGGGGGTCGACACCGGCCAGGTAGGTGAACCCCGGCGCGAAGCCGCCGAACGCGGCCTCGTACTCCCGTCCCGAGTGCCGGGCGACGACCTCCTCCGCGCTCACCCCCGCCCAGCGCGCGACGTCCTCCAGGTCGGGGCCGTCGTAGTGCACCAGGATCTCGACGACGGAGCCGGCGGACGTCGGTCCGTCGTCGGACGGCGCCCGGAGCAGTGCGTCCTCGACCCAGGCCCAGGCGTCCGCGACCGCCGTGGGCGCAGCGCACCGGACGAGCACGGTCCGCGCGGCCGGGACCACGTCGACGACGCCGGCCGGGGCCTCGGTCGTGAGCGCCCGGTGCAACGACCGCACGGCCGCCAGGTCGGGCAGGTCGACGAGCAGCGCCGTCTCGCCGAACCGGTGCACGGCGCCGACCGCTCCTGTCACGGCACCGCGCCGTCGGAGCCCGGGCCGACGGCGCCGGCGGCGACGAACGACCGCACCTCGACGCCGGCGTCCGCGAGCGCGACGCGGACGGCGCTCAGCAGCCCGACGGCGCCCGGGGTGTCGGAGTGGACGCACACCGAGTCCGCCTCGACCCGCAGGGACGAGCCGTCCGCGGCGGGCACCGTGCCCGACGTGGCGAGCTCCACGACGCGTCGGGCGACCTGCTCGGCGTCGTGCACGACGGCGCCCGGCAGGCCGCGCGGGACCAGCTCGCCCGTGGGGAGGTAGCCCCGGTCGGCGAACGCCTCGCGCACCGTCGGCACCCCCGCGGCGTCCGCGAGGCGGAGCACCTCCGAGCCCGACAGGCCGACCACGTGGAGCGCGGGGTCGTAGGCACGGACGGCGTCGACCACGGCGCGGGCCTGCACCTCGTGGTGGACGATCGCGTTGTAGAGCGCGCCGTGCGGCTTGACGTAGCGCACCCGGTCCCCCGCCAGGCGCGCGAAGCCGTCGAGCGCCGCGAGCTGGTAGAGCAGGTCGTCGGCGAGCTGGACAGGGTCGACCTCCATGAACCGGCGCCCGAAGCCCGCGAGGTCGAGGTAGCTCACGTGCGCGCCGACGCGCACGCCCCGGGCGACGGCGTCCCGCGTGACGGTCCGCATCGTCGTCGCGTCGCCGGCATGGAACCCGCACGCGACGTTCGCACTGGTCACGAGGCCGAGCAGGGCCTCGTCGTCGGCGAGCGTCCAGCGGCCGAAGCCCTCGCCGAGGTCGGCGTTGAGGTCGATGCGTGTCACCGGACCATCATGCCCGGAACGGGCCGGCGCCCGGGCGCGCGGGCCGACCGCGTCCTCAGCGTCGGGGCGTAGATTCGCGGGCATGCCCGACGACCTCCCGACCACGCCCACGACCGTGCACGTCCGGCGCGCCACGACCGAGGACGCACCCGCGCTCGCCGGGCTCGCAGCCCTGACGTTCCCGCTCGCGTGCCCGCCGGGCACGTCGCCCGAGGCGATCGCCGAGCACGTCGCGACGCAGCTCTCGTCCGAGCGGTTCCGCGTGTGGGCCGCGAGCGCCGCGCACGCGCTCCTCCTCGTCGAGCCGGTGCCCGACGACGTCACGGACGACGTCCCCGGCGCGCACGACGCCTCGGGCCTCCTCGGGTACGCGCTCCTCGTCCGCGGCGTTCCCGACGACCCCGACGTCGCGGCGGCCGTCGGGCCCGGCGAGGCGGTCGAGCTCTCGAAGATCTACGTGCACCCCGCGGCCCAGGGCACGGGGGTGGCGGGCGTGCTCATGACCGCGGCTGCCGAGGCGGCCGCGCGGCTCGGGCCCGGCCTGCCCGTGTGGCTCGGCACGAACGGTCTCAACGCGCGGGCGCAGGCGTTCTACCGCAAGCACCGGTTCGACGTCGTCGGCGGACGCACCTACGTCGTCGGCGGCGAGACGCACACCGACGTGGTCATGGCGCTCCCCCGGACCTGACGGGGCGCGACCACCCGCACGACCGAGGGCCGGTCGGGGACGTCCCCGACCGGCCCTCGGCCTGCTGTCCGAGCTGCGGTGTCAGCCGCAGCTCCTGGCGTCGTACGCGACGTCGGCCGCGAACGTGCGGCCGCCACCGGTCGCCGCGATCCCCACGACGCCCGCCTCGACGGACGTCGCCCGGGCCGCGAACGACTGGTACGCCGAGGCGCCCGGCTGGACGCCGGTGAACGCCTTGGTGCCGAACGGCGTCGTCAGCGTGACGTCGAGCGGCACGTCGTCGGCGTTCGCCGCGCGCACCGCGACGTACGCCTTGCCGGCGAGGCACCGGACCTGGACCTCGGTCGTGACGTCGAGCGGCTGCTCGACCACCTCGCCCTCGAGGACGAAGTCCTCGAACGCGACGACCGTGGGCTGGGTCTGGTTCTTGCCGAGCGCGAACGGCCCGACGCCGATCCCGTCGAGCTGGTCGTTCGTCACGGCGGCGAACGCGGTCCACTGCTCGCCGTCGAGCGACCACGAGCCGACGAACGTGTCGCCGGACCGGGCGAGGCGCACGTGGTACGTCCCGTCCGCCTCGCGGGGCAGGGCGCTGACGCCGGGCTGCGGCTGCAGCACGACGTCCCCCTTCTCGCTGCGGAGCTCGAAGCCGACCGTCCCGGCGGTGCCGCCGTTGTGGATCACGCCGACCTTCACGTAGTTGGCCTGGTCCTTGTAGACCATGAGGCCGCCCTGGTGGTAGTTCTGCGTGAGGTCGGCGCGCACCGTCGTCTCGACGGTCCACTCGTCGCCCGTCACGACCTTCGAGCGGACGATGTTCGGCACGGTGGAGTTCGTCGCGCCGTACACGTCGTCGTCGGTCGTGGTGAGCTGCAGCGCGCCGTCGGCGACGGCGAGCCGCGACGGGTCGGCGTCGACGACGTACCAGCGGCACGGGTCGAGGCCGAGGCCGGAGCCGCTGCCGTCGAACGTGTCGCTCGCCGTGACGTCCTCGCACACGGGGACGCCGCTGCCGTCGACCTCGCGCACGTGGTCGAACGCGACGTCGATCTGGTTCGCACCCGCGCCCTTGCCGAGCGCGAACACGCCGACGCCCGCGTCGCCGAGCCCCGCGTGCGTGACGGCGCGCGTGGTCGGGACCCAGGTCTGCCCGTTGTCGAGCGAGTACGACCCGGTGAACGAGTCGCCGTCGCGCGACAGCCGCAGCAGGTACTCGCCGTAGACGGGCTTCGCGATGTCGAGGACGTCGCCGTTCGTGGACTGCACGACGTCGCCGATCTCGCTGCGGAGCTCGACGCGCAGGCTGCCGGGGTGCTGGACCACGGCGAGCTTGACGTAGTCGGACTCCGAGGCGCGCACGATGAGGCCGCCCTGCTGGTACTGGTTCGCGAACGCGGCCGTCATCTTCGTCTCGACCGTCCAGGAGTCGCCCGGCTGGTCCGTCGTGATGATGTTCGGGACGCGCTGGTTCCCGGTGCCCGCGAAGTCGGCGTCGGTCGTGCGCACGACCCACTTCCCGTCACGCACCTGGGCGAGGTCGGGGCGGAGGTCGACGACGTCCCAGCGGCAGCCGTCGAGCGCCTCGCCCTCGAACTCGTCCCCAGGCCCGCGCTGCGGGTCCGGCTCGGCGCACTCGAGCGTCCCGTACACGGAGACCGCGACGGTCCCGGTCGCGCGCGCGCCCGCCGGGTCGCTCACGGTGACCGTGGCCGTGTAGGTCCCGGCCGCGGTGTACGTGTGCTGCGCGGTCGCGCCCGTCGCCGTGCCGCCGTCGCCGAACTCCCACGCGTAGGTGAGATCGTCGCCGTCGGCGTCGGACGCCTGGGCGGCGAACGCGACGTCGAGCGGCGCGTCGCCGGTGGTGGGCGTGGCCGTCACGGAGGCGACCACCGGGGCCACGTTGTTCGCCGCGCCCCGACCCGTGAAGGTGACCGAGTCGACGTCGAACATGTCGCCCGTCGCCCCCGTCGTCGAGCGCGCGACGAAGTAGAGCGTGCGCGTGCCGCCCGGGTCGGTGACCGGGACCGCCTGCGTCCGTGCCGGCGTCTCCCAGCTCCCGGTCGACGACAACGTGAGCGTCGCGAGGACCGGGCCGTCCGCGGCGCCGTCCCGCACGTCGAGCACGCCGCCGGAGCCGCCCGAGCTGTACCGCGCGGAGATCGCGTCGATGCCCGCGAGGTTCATCCGGTCGAACGCGAACCAGTCGCCGGCCGCGATGTACCCGACCTGCTTGCCGCCCTCGGAGACCTCCTTCGCGACGACCTGGACGCCCTGGCTGTCGGTGAAGTACTCGGCCTGCTTGGTGCGCGTGTGCAGGACGGCCTCGTCGTCGGACGTGAGCGCGGGCACGCCGTCGGCGCCCCCGCCGTCGGTGTAGGTCGCGTTGACCACGCCGAAGATGTTCGCGTCGAGGCCGTGCCCCTCGTCCTTGGCGGTCGTGAGGACGCCCTCGCAGCCCGTGGCGCTGGACAGCGGGTGGCCGTGGTTGTCGTGGCCGAGGATGTACTCGACGACGACGCGGCTGCAGTCGACCTGCGCGCCGTCCTCCGCGTCGGTGACCGTGACCCGGAACGGGACCTGGTCGCCGAAGTCGAAGAACTGGCCGTCGGCCGGGAGCTCGAGCGTGACCTCGGGCGCGGTGTTGCCCACGGTGATGGTCGTGGTCGCGACGCCCTGCTTGCCGTCGGCGTCGGTCACGGTGAGCCGCACCTCGTGCCGGCCGTTCTCGGTGAACGTCCGCGAGACCTGGGCGTCGGTGGCGTCGGTCTCGCCGTCACCGTCGAGATCCCAGGCGTACGTGAACTCCTTGCCGTCCGGGTGCGAGGACCCGGTGCCGTCGAAGGACACCGCGAGCGGCGCCTGACCGTTCGTCGGCGAGGCGTCGATCTGCGCGACGGGCGAGCGCCCCCCGCGCACGTAGTCGATCCGGTAGACGGCCGAGAGCGCGTCGCCCCCGAAGTAGCCGCCGCCGTAGTCCAGCACGTAGAGCGAGCCGTCCGGTCCGAACTCGAGGTTCATCGGCCGGCGCAGGTCCATGAACTCCAGCGCCGGGACGAAGCCCGCGGGGCTGCCGTCCTCGGCGCGGATCGCCTCCTTGATCCACGCACGGTCCCACTCGTAGAGCAGCGGCTTGCCGTCGTAGTACGCGGGGAACTTGGTCTCCGACTCGAGCTCGGGGTCGTAGTCGTAGACGACGGCGCCCATCGGGGACTCGCCGCCCGTCCCGAACGCGGGCACGGACCCGCCGTCGTACGGCTGCCACGCCGGCACGGCGGGCGGGAGGTCGACCAGACCCGTGTTGTGCGGGCTCGTGTTCTTCGGCGCCGCGCAGTCGAACTTCGGCCCCGAGACCTTCGTCTCGAAGTCGTAGTCGTTGTACGCGAGGTTGTCGCCGATGCAGAACGGCCAGCCGTAGTTGCCCGCCTCGGCGATGACGTTGAACTCGACCGTGCCGCCGGGGCCGCGGTTGGCGTTCGCGCCGCCCGCGTCGGGGCCGTAGTCGCCGAGGTGGACCTCGCCCGTCGCCTTGTCGACGGCGAAGCGGAACGGGTTGCGGAAGCCCATCGCGTAGATCTCGGGCCGGGTCTTGCCGGCCTCGTACTCACCCTCCGGGAAGAGGTTGCCCTCGGGCACGGTGTACGAGCCGTCCTCGGCGACCGTGATGCGCAGGAGCTTGCCCCGCAGGTCGTTCGTGTTCCCGGAGCTGCGGCGCGCGTCGAACGCGGGGTTGCGGGTCGCCCGCTCGTCGATCGGCGCGTAGCCGTCCGACGCGAAGGGGTTCGTGTCGTCGCCCGTCGACAGGTAGAGGTTGCCCTCGGCGTCGAAGTCGATCTCGCCGCCCGCGTGGCAGCACAGGCCGCGGTCGGCCGGGACCTCGAGGATCTTCTGCTCGCTCGCGAGGTCCAGCAGGTTCTGCTCCGTGAGCCGGAACCGCGAGAGCTGGTTGTACCCCTCGAACGCCTCGAACGCGGCCGGGTCGGCCGACGTCTCGGGGGCGTCGCCCGGCGGGGTGTCGAGCTTGGGCGCGTAGTAGAGGTACACCCAGCGGTTCTGGGCGAAGCCCGGGTCGATCGCGACGCCCTGGAGGCCGTCCTCGTCGTGCGTGTACACCGGGACGGTGCCCGCGAGCGCCGTCGTGGCGTCCGCGGTCGTGTACCAGACGCGCCCGTCGCGCGAGGTGTGCAGGACGTCGCCGTCGGGCAGGACGGCCATGGCGATCGGCTCGCCCGTCTTGGCCGCGCCCTTGGCGAGCGTCACCTGCTCGAACGAGGCGTCGACGGTCGCGCCGCAGTCGGCGTCGACGGCGCCCGCGGCGGTCTGGATGCCGCCGAGCAGGTGCTGGACGAACGCCGGGTCGGTGTACGACTCGTCGGTGTGGCCGCCGCCGGTGTACCAGGACCGGCCGCCGTCGTACTCCTGGCACCACGCGATCGGGTGGTCGGCGCCCATGGCGCCCGACCCCGGGGAGTACGAGGACTCGTCGAGGCTCGCGAGCACGTGGACCTGGCCGCGCGGGTTCTCGCGGTAGTTGTACCACTCGTCGTACCGGTCCCAGGAGGCCGGCAGGTGGGCGGTCGAGGGGTGCTCGTCGTCGGCGACGACGACCGTCGCGTCCTGGTTCTGCGGGTGGCTGTCGAAGTACGCGCCGACGAGCTCGCCGTACCAGGGCCAGTCGTACTCGGTGTCGGACGCGGCGTGGACGCCGGCGTACCCGCCGCCGGCCGCGATGTACCGCTCGAACGCGCCCTGCTGCTCGTCGTTCAGGACGTCGCCCGTGGTGGACAGCCAGACGACGGCGTCGTAGCGGGCGAGGTTCTCGTCCGTGAAGGCTCCCGCGTCCTCGGTCGGGGTCACCGCGAAGTGGTGGTCGGTGCCGAGCTGCTGGATCGCCGCGACGCCCGCGGGGATCGAGCCGTGCCGGAACCCGGCGGTCTTGCTGAAGACCATGACGGAGAACTCGTCGTGCGCGGCGGCGGGGGCCGCCGTCGCGAGGGTGAGCGCCGGCGCGACGAGGGCCGCGGCGGTGACCGCCGCGACCCCCTGGCGCCGACCTCTCGAAGGTCGTGCTGTCACTTCTCCTCCTTGAGAACTGATCGGTGCGGCTCGGCGCCGTTGCCGGTCCGCAGGTCCTACGCTCCTTCCTCGTGGTGCGTCGTCGGGACCGCGCGTCGTCGCGCGGGGCTCCGGTCAGGTCCCGGTCGGGCTCGGCCTGCACCCCGGAGGGCGCCCGACCGGGAGGTCGGTGGGGCGGCCCCTTTGTGGGGCCGCCGTCGGTCAGTGGTCGTGGTCCTCGTGCGCGTCCTCGTCCGCGGAACCGCCCTCGTGCCCGAGGTCCGTGCCGCCGTCGAGCGAGTCGTCCGGGTGCACGGGCAGGAACACGTGGACGTGGCCCTGCCCACCGGCGGTCGAGCGGAGGTCGAGCTGGATCGCGGCGAGACCCCACGCGTCGACGGCGCGCGTGCGCAGGTCGCCGGCGAGGGCGTAGAGGTCGGACGCAGCCGTCGGGTCGCTCGTGTCCTCGGCGGCCGCGAGGCCGACGGCGTCGAGCGTGTCGCCGACGAGCTCGAGCGAGGTGAGCATCCCGTTGCGGACGATGTTGTGCTCGGAGGAGCCGCTCTGGAGCGACTCGGTCTCGGCCACGAGACCGTCGACGGTCGCTCGCCACTCCGCGATCTCGGCCGGGTCGGCCGGGACGGCGGTCGAGCCGTCGACGGGGAGCACCGCGTGCAGCCCGTGCAGGACGGGGACGAGCTCGGTCTGCACGTGCTGGGCGTGCTCGATCGAGGCGACGAGGTTGTCGGCGTCGCGCGCCTCCTCGGCCGCCTCGAGCTCGGCGACGCGCGCGGGGTCGACGGCGAACCCGTCGTCGGTCGCGGCCGGCGCCTCGCGCGTGAGCGCCACGACGAGCGCGACCACCACCGCGACGACGGCGAGCGCGGCGAGGGCAAGGAGCACCCGGCGCCAGGGGTCGAGACCCGCGAACCACCGGCGCGCGCGGACGCGCGCCGGCGGTCGGGGCTCGGGGCGGCCGGCACCGCCCCGGTCTGCGGGACGGGAGCGCGCGGACGTCGTCGTCGGGCCGCCCGTACGGCCGGAGCCCTTCCGGGCGTCTTTCGCCGTGGGCGTCCGAGTCGCTGACGTCCGTCCTGCGGTGCGCTGCGCCACCTGTCGCTCCTGTCCTTGGTCGTCCCGCTCGGTGTGCGCCGGCCCGGCCACGAGGCCGGGCCGGCGCGGTGGCCGGTGACGGGAGCGGGTCGCCCGTCACCGGCCCGCCGTCAGCCGCAGCTCACGGCGTCGTACGGCACCTCGATCTCGGTCGTGACGTCGCCGAGCGTCGCCGTGACCGTCGCCGTGCCCGCGTCGAACGACGCCGCACGCGACGCGAACGACTGGTAGGCGTTCGCCCCCACCTCGACCGCGCCGAACTCCTTGGAGCCGAACGGCGTGGTCAGGGTGATCGCGACGGGCGCCTCGTCGGCGTTCGTCGCGCGGAGCGCGAGGTACGCCTTGCCCGCGAGGCAGCGGGCGGAGGCGGTGACCTCGACGTCGACGGTGGGCTCGGGCTCGGACTCCGTCGTGAGACGGAACCAGTCGAACGCCACCGTGACCGGCGTCTCCTGGTCCGGGCCGATCGCCATCAGACCGACCTTCGTCAGCGCCGCGTCGTTGGTGACCGGGTCGCCCAGCGGCGTCCAGTTCACCCCGCCGTCGCTGACCCAGCCCTGGTACGTGCTCCCCAACTTCTCGAGGCGCACGTACCAGTAGCCCGACTCGGTCGAGTCGGCGAGCTCGAGCTGGCGGTTGCCGCCGTTGCCGAACTGGCCGCCCTTCTCCGAGACGAGCTCGGCGCCGAGGTTCAGCGCCGCACCCGGGGCGTTCTTCGCGAGCACGTCCGCCTTGACGTAGTTGTCGTCGTCGCCGTACGCGATGAGGCCCGCGAGCTGCCACCGGTGCACGAGCGGCGCCTTGAACCGCGTCTCGACGACCCAGTCACCCTCCGGAGCGGTCTGGAGGACGAAGTTGCGCGGGTCGCCGTTGTTCCCGGCGTTGATGTCGCCCGGCTGGGTCGTGATGCGCAGCTCGCCGTCGGCGACGGCGACCTTCGACCCGTCGTACCGGACGATCGCGTCCCAGCGGCAGCCGTCGAGGGCGTCGCCCTCGAACTCGTCGCTCGGCTCGCGCACGCCGTCGTCCGGGTCGCTCCCCGTGACGTGGACGTAGTCGACCTTCGCGACCGTGTTCGCGGTCGCCGTGTCGCCGCCCGCCATGACGCCGAACGTCGCGTCGGGCTTGACCGGCGCGGAGCCCGCGAGCGCCGTCCACGCCTGGCCGTCCGCCGAGTACGCGGCCGTGATGGCGGAGCCGTCCGAGACGAGGCGCAGGTAGATCGCCGACGGGAAGTCCCCGGCGACGTTCGTCTGGCCGTGCCACGTGCGGGACCCGCCGGTCTCGGTCTGGAACTCGAGGAAACGGTTGCCGTTCTGGTTCTTCGTGAACGCGAGCTTGGTGTACTCGTCGTCGGTCACGTGGACCAGGAGGCCGGCGTGCTGCCAGTGCCGGGCGAGCGGGACGTCGAGCTTGGTCTCGAGCGTCCACGCCCCGGCGGGTGCCGGCTGACCGAGGTAGCTGATCGGCCCGGTCACGGCCTCGTTGATGTCGCCCTGCACGACCGGCAGGACGGCGTGGCCGTCGGCGACGGTGATCGGCTGGCCCTCGGCCTGGCGGACGACCGTCCACCGCGGGTCGAGCGCGTCGCCCTCGAACTCGTCGGACGAGCCCGCGAGGCACTGCGGCGGGGTCTCCTCGCCGGGCTCCTCGGTCTGCGGGTCGTCGTCGAACGCGAAGTCCTGGAACTCGACCGCGCTCGTCGCCGTCGTGCTGTGCGCCGTGACGAAGAGACCCACGTCCTGGACGGACGCCGCACCCGGCAGGGCCTGCGGCTCGCCGATCTGCGTGAAGTTCTCGCCGTCCTTGCTCCAGGAGGCCGTGTAGAGGTCGCCGTCGCGCACGATCCGCACCCACGCGGGGTAGCTCGTCGAGCTCGCGGCGCTCGACGTCGCGAGCTGACCGCTCGCGTTGCCGCGCAGCCACTCGAAGCCGCCGCTCGGGCGCATCCCCAGGGCCGCGTAGCCCTGCGAGTTCGCCGTCTGCGTGACGTCGTTGCGGACGATGATCCCGGCCTTGGCGGACCCGTTCGAGTTGCCCTGGCTGTTGATCTTCACGGTCGCCGACCAGTTCTCGTCGGCGCCCTGCTCACGGTAGATCGTCGAGTACTCG
The DNA here is from genome assembly GCF_006539945.1 of Cellulosimicrobium cellulans. GTDB lineage: Bacteria > Actinomycetota > Actinomycetes > Actinomycetales > Cellulomonadaceae > Cellulosimicrobium > Cellulosimicrobium cellulans. Next base: position 11,776 of record NZ_BJNZ01000036.1, read on the forward strand.
TTGGTGCCCTGCCACATGTTCGCGCCGCCCGACGTGACGAGGTACTTGCCCTCGGCGAGCTGCTCGAACGTGCCGTTCGCGTTGGTGAAGGTCTTCATCCCCGCGAAGAGGTCACCGACCTGGGCGAGGACGACGCGCGAGCGCGTGTACAGGCCCTTGTCGTTCGTGGCGACGGCGGTCAGCTCGTAGTAGTTGTCCGCCGTGGGGTTCCACGTGGCCTCGTACGGAGCCGTGTCGTCGACGCCGAGGGACTCGCCGTCGACGAAGAACTCGACCTGCGTCACGGTGTTCTCGGCGTCGTCCGCCTCCGCGGTGACCGTCATCTCGCCCTGCTCGAGGCGGACGCCCGCCTCGGGGGACGTGATGCGGACCTTGGGGCGGGTCGTGCCCGAGACGCCCTTGCCGTCGGCCTCGATGAAGTTGAGGCGACGCTCGCCCTCGCCCGGGAAGACGACGTAGAGCGTGAACGGCTCCATCGGGTCGGTGACCTCGACGGTCACGTCCGTGAACGTGCCGAGCCCGGTCTGCGGGATCTCGGCCGTGCCGAGGAGCTCGCCGTCGGCCGCGTCGCGACGCAGCTCGATCGTGCCCTCGGCCGCCGCCGCGACGCGCAGGTTCAGCGCCTGCACGCCGTAGAGGCTCACGGGGTCGTACGACGCCCAGGAACCGTTCGACCCGGTGATGACGGAGCCGCCGCCCTCGACGTCCCGGCTCGGGATCGTCGTGGTGCCGTCGGAGGCCGCGTGGAACTCCGCCTCGCGCTTCTTCGGGAAGATGAGCGTGGTGTCCGAGCCGGTCAGCGCGGGCACGTCGCCCTCGCCGCCGCGGTCGGTGTAGCGCGCGTCGATCACGTAGAAGACGTTCATGTCCTCGCCGTGGCCGCCGCCGAGGCTCGTCGCCACGGTGCCCGTGCGGCCGTGCAGCGGCTCGGCGGGGTGCGCGTGCGCGTCGTGCCCGAGCGCCGGCTGGATGATGACCTGCTCGTCGTCGATCGCCTCGCCGTCGGGCGAGTCCTCCGCGTCCGTCACCGAGACGTCCCACGTGATGTCGTCGCCGAAGTTGAAGAACGAGCCGGTGGGCGGCAGGCCGAAGTCGACCTCGGGCCGCGTGTTGCCCACCGTGATCGGCACGGTCGCCGTGCCCACCTTGCCGGCGGGGTCGGTCACCGTGAGGCGAGCGTCGTAGACGCCGTTCTCGGTGTACGTGTGGCTGGGCGCGGCGGACTCGGAGTCCGTCGTCCCGTCACCGTCGAAGTCCCACGCGTACGTGAGCTCCTCGCCCTCGGGGTCGGTGCTCCCCGTACCGTCGAACGTCACCTCGAGGGGCGCGATGCCGGAGTCCGGCGTCGCGACCGGCTTCGACACCGGCGAGCGCGAGCCCGACAGGTAGTCGATGCGGTGCAGGCCCGAGTTCGGGTTGTCACGGCCGAAGCCGCCGCCCCAGTCGAGCACGTACATCGCGCCGTCGGGGCCGAACTTGGAGTCGATCGGCGCGAGGAACTGCTCCTGCGGGAGGAACGGGTTGACCTTCTCGACGTCGGTCGCGCCGGGCGCGGCCTCGGGGTCCTTGAGGTCGATCGTGTACATCTTGTTGCGGGCCCACTCGTAGAAGAAGGCCTTGCCGTCGTACGACGCCGGGAACTTCGTGTCCGAGTCGAGCTCCGGGTCGAACTGGTAGAACGGGCCGCCCATGGGCGCGAGGCCGCCGCCGGCGTTGATCGCGCCGGGGACGGACGAGCGCTGGTAGCCGTACCACAGGTCCGCCGGCTGGGCCGGGGGCAGCTCGGTGAGGCCCGTGTTCTTCACGGAGTCGTTGACGGGGTTGTCGCAGTCGAAGAAGTCACCCACGGTGACGGGGCTCGTCCGGTAGTCGACGTCGCGGAACGGCTCGTTGTTGCCCATGCACAGGGGCCAGCCGAAGAAGCCGGGCTCCTTGATGAGGTTCCACTCGGCGATGCCGGCCGGTCCGCGGGTGGCCGGGTTGTCCGACCCGTTGTCGGGCGAGTAGTCGGCGACGCCGAGGTTGCCCGTCTTCGCGTCGATCGTGAACCGGAACGGGTTGCGGAAGCCCATCGCGTAGATCTCCGGCAGCGTCTTCTCGGTGCCCGGGGCGAACAGGTTGCCCTCGGGGATCGAGTACGTGCCGTCGGCCTCCGGGTGGATGCGCAGCACCTTGCCGCGCAGGTCGTTCGTGTTCGCGGACGTCGCGCGCGCGTCGTGCCACGTGCCGTCCCGCTCCGAGATCGGCGCGTAGCCGCCCGACGGCTCGGAGTGCGGGTTCACGTCGTCGCCGACGCCGATGTACAGGTCACCGGTCTCGTGGTCGACGAGGAGGCCGCCGCCCGTGTGACCCGGCTCGTCGGGCAGGCGCCCGGCCGGGATCTCCATCAGGACCTTCTCCGACGCCGGGTCGATCACCGTGGAGCCGGGCCCCTCGGAGGAGACGGTGAACCGCGAGACGCGGCTGAAGAAGTTCGCCGGGTCGGAGTCGTTCGAGCTCGCCGGCGAGTAGTACTGGTACAGGTACCCGTTCTCGGCGAAGTCCTTGTCGAGCGCGATGCCGAGCAGGCCGTCCTCTCCGCCCGAGTACACGGGGATCGTGATGGCGGTCGTGGTGTTCTGCGTCCGCGGGTCGTACACGCGGATCTGCCCGCGCACGAGCTCGGTGTAGAACACGCGGCCGTCGGGCGCGACGTCCATGCCGAACGGCGCGCTCGTGTTGGAGTCGAGCGCGATCTTCTCGAACGAGCCCCAGTCGGTGCCGCCGCAGTCGCCCTCGACGAGGCCCGCGGCCCACTGCACGCCGCCGACGACGTGCTGCACGAAGTCGGGTTCCTGCGTGTAGTGCGCCCCGAAGTGGCCCATGCCGGTCATCCAGGCACGACCGCCGTCGTAGGGCTTGCACCACGAGATCGGGTGGTCGTAGCCCATCTTGTTGCCGCCCGCGTCGTACGTGGACTCGTCCATCGTGGCGAGCACGTGCGCGCTGCCCCGGACGTTGGCCGAGAAGTTGTACCACTCGTCCGCGCGCGTCCAGCGCTGGGACAGGTGCTCGGTCGACGGGTGCGTACGGTCCTCGACGCGGACGGTGCCCGGGAGGCCCGGGCTGGTGCCGGTGGCGGCGTGACCGGGCATGAGCGCCCCGATCATGTCGTCCCACCAGCCGTAGCTGCCGCGCATGTCCGTGGCGTTGTGGATCGCGACGATGCCGCCGCCCGCCTGCTGGTAGCGCTCGAGCGCCGCCTTCTCGTCGGCGTTCCACGGGTCGCCCGACGTCTGGAACATGACCAGGGCGTCGTACTGCGCGAGGGTCTCGTCGTTGAAGACGGTCGAGTCCTCCGTGTGGTCGGACGCGATGCCGACCTCGGCGAACGCCGCCTCGAGCACCGGGGTGCCCTGCGTGATCGCCTCGGTGTGCCGGAACTGGGTCGTCTTGGTGAAGATGAGCACCTTGTGCTCTTCGTCCGCGGGGACGGGGTCGTCGGCGGCGCTGGCCATCGTGACGGGCGCGAGCGTGAACGCGAGCGCTCCGATGGTCAGAGCCGCGACGGACCTCGCCCTGCGTGGGCGTCGTGCGGTCATCGTGGGTGCCTCCAGGGGCATGACGTGCGGACCCGGACGTCGTCGTCCGGGAAGGGTGGTCGTCATCCCGCGGCGTGCCGGCGCTGCGGTCGTGGATCGACTACGGCTACGGGTGCTCCGGCGTGGGCATCAGTCCCTTCAGGTGGGCCAGGCCATCGACGGCGATGGCGTCCTGGGTCGGCGCCAGCGGCCGCCAGATGGAGGCGGCCGTGGCGATCGTCGCGTTGTCGGCCGTGAAGGACTCGATGACGAGGGGTCCGTCGTAGCCGGTCGCGTCGAGCGCGGCGAGGAGGGCGGGCCAGTCGAGGTGGTCGTTGCCGGGTGCGCCCCGGTCGTTGCCGCACACCTGGACGTGCACGATGCGCTCGCCCGCGCGCGCGACCGCCGCAGGCAGGTCCGTCTCCTCGATGTTCATGTGGTAGACGTCGAGCATGAGGCCGATGCCGGCCGCGGGCAGGCGCCGCACGACCTCCAGCCCTTGGTCGACGGTGTTGACGAGGCTCGTCTCGTAGCGGTTCAGCGGCTCGAGACCGACGACGACGCCCGCCGCCGTCGCGTGCTCGACGACCGGGGCCAGGTTCTCGGCGAGCTCGGCGTACGCCGCCTCGCGCTCCGCGGGGCTCAGGCGCCACGTGCGCCCGACCGACGCGTACGCCGGCCCGCCGATCACCGGGGCGCCGACCGCGTGCGCGACGTCGACGACGTGGCGCAGGTAGTCCTGCGTGGCGCGCACCGTCGCGGCATCCGCGGCGACCAGCTCGCGACCCTCGCCCATGACGAGCGAGACGCTCGCGTCGAGACCGTGGTCGGCGAGGACCGACGCCGCGGTCGCGGGGTCCCAGTCGCCCGGGTTCTCCACGGGCAGCTCGAGCACGTCGAAGCCCCACCCCGCGACACGGGGCGCGATGCCGCGCAGGGCGTCGTCGGTGAGCGGGGAGGTCCAGACCCACGTGTTGACGCCGAGCGCACGACGGCGCAGCGGCGGGGTCGGGGAAGGAAGAGCCACGTCGCTCTCTCTCGTCGGGTCCGAGCGCTCGGCCGTCCCGCCCGCGTGCCCGACGCCGCGGGGCACCTCCGCACGGGAGGTGCGCCGCGTCGTCGGGCGGGCGGGCGGGGCACCCGGCCGGTCGGACGGCGACCGGGCGGCCCCTGGGTGGCCCGACCGCGAGGGTCGGACCGGGTGGTGCTCCGGCCCTCTCAGGTCCGGTGCGGACGACCGGTCAGCGGTCCGGTCAGCGGTCGGTCCATGCCTCCGGGAAGCCCGGCAGGTCCTCGCCACCGAACTTCGCGTAGTGCAGCGACGGCATGTCCTTGTTCGCCTCGAGGTACGCGTCGAGCTCCTCGGCGTCGATCGGCGCCTGCGGCAGGACCCACTCCGAGGGCACCTGCTCGCCGGCCCAGATCATCTGGGCCGCGAGGATCGGGGTGCGCCACTGGAAGTTCGAGTACACGGCGCCGAGGGCGGTCATGTCCGTGTCCTTCCACTTGCGCAGGAAGCTCATCTCGTCCTCGCCCATGAAGACCGGGTAGGGCTTGCCGGCGTCCTCGAACGCCTCGACCGCCGCGACGGCGCCGTCGCCCGCGTCCATCCAGATGCCGTCCACGTCACCACGCTGGAGGTACTGCGTGACGATGTCCTTGATCTTCGCGCCGTCACCGCCGGTGAACTCCGCGCCCACGACCTCGAGCTCGGACTCCGAGAAGATCTTGTCGGCCGCGGCCCAACGGTTCTCGAGCACGTCCACGCCGGGGAGGATGCGCAGCGCGAGCACCTTCGAGCCCGGCTCCAGGTTCTCGACGAGGAACTCGGCGCCGTCGGCGCCGTACGCGTAGCCGCCGATCGGGTGGATGAACGTGACCATGCAGTCGGTGTTCACACCGCGGTCGAACACGATGACCGGCTTGCCCGACTCGCACGCGGCCTCGACCGCGGGCGTCAGGGTCGCCGTCGTCGACGGCGAGATGACGATCGCGTCGCAGTCGCCCGCCTCGACGAACGCCTGGATGTCGGAGATCTGCTTGTTGTCGTCGTCCGCCGCGTCCGAGACGCGGAACTCGCCGATCACGCCCTCCTCGGTGAGGACGTCGACCTGCTGCTGCATCGTGATCCAGCCGGTCACGCGCCACGGGTTGGACACCGACGCGTTCGAGAAGCACAGCGTCTTGCCGCCGCCCTCGCTCGCGTACTCGGCCGTGTCCACGTACTCGGGCTCGATCGCCTGGAGCCACGGCTGGTCGGCCGGGCCCTCGGGCACGACCTCGCGCTGGGCGAGCTGACGGTCGTAGTCCGCCTGGACGAACCACTCGGAGTCGGCGCCGCCGGACTCCTCGCCCGCGGGGCTCTCCTCGGCCGAGGTCTCGCCACCCTCGCCGGTGTCGGTGGGGGTGTCGGTCGTGCAGGCGGCCGTGAGGAACAGCGTGGCCACCGCCGCGCCGGCCAGGAGTGCTCGTGTACGTCGCATGTCCTTCTCTCCTTGGGGGTGAGACGTCGTCGTCCCGCAGCGTGCGGGGGAAGGGGATACAGCTCGGAAGGGGGTCTTTCGGGGCGTGGTCGAGGTCGCGCGGGCGGGAGACCGCCGGGGCGCCGGTGCTCAGGCGTTCGCGGGGGCGGGCTCCTTCGGTGCGGTGGTCGGGCCCGCGGCAGGCGGGACGTCGGGGGTGGACGCGCGGCGCCGCGACCGGCGCGGCAGCGCGGCGTAGGCGACGGCCGCGATGATGATCACGCCCTGGATCGCCGGACGGATCGTCGACGGGAGGCTGAGCTGGTTGAACAGCGTGAACAGCGCCTCCAGCGTGAGCGCGCCGGCCATCGCGGCGATCACGGTGCCCCGCCCGCCGCCGAGCACGACGCCCCCGAGCACGACGGCGGTGATGGCCATGAACTCCAGGCCCTGCCCGACCTGTGCGGTGACGCCCGCGTAGCCGCCGATGAGGATCGCGGCGACGGTCGCCATGAAGCCCGACAGGAGGAACGCACGCGTGCGCACCCACCAGACCGAGCTCCCGGCGTAGCCGGCCGCCACGTCGTTGTCGCCCGTGGCGACGAGCGTGCGACCGAACGGCCGGCGCATGAGCAGGGCGGCGAGGACACCGAGGACCACGACGATCAGCAGCGCGTACGGCACCTGGAACTGGCCCGGGTTGTCGGGGATGCCCCCGCGTCCCCACTGCCGGAAGCCGTCGGTCAGCGCGCCCGTGGGGGCGCCACCCGTCCAGAGCCGGATCGCGCCGTACAGCACGAGCATCATGCCGAGCGTCGTGATGAACGACGGCACCTTGAGGAGCGTCGTCACGAGGCCGTTGACGAGCCCGACCGCGAGGCCGAAGACGATCATGAGGGCCATGACGGGCCAGGTCATCGAGTCCTCGCCGTCCATGAGCTTCGCCGCGATGACGACCTGGGCGCCGACGAGGGAGCCGACCGAGAGGTCGAACTCGCCCGAGACGATGACGAAGTACTGACCGATCGCGAGGATGACGAGCGGCGCCGCCTTCTTGACGAAGGCCATGAGCGACATGGGCTCGCCGAACGACGGGTTCATCACGAGGATGACCACGAAGACGAGCACGAGCAGCGCGAACACGGTCCAGCTCCCGCCCGCGGTGAGGCGCTCGAGCCAGCCGGCCCGCGGTGCGCGCGCCGGGATCGTCCGGCGCGTGGTGTCGGTGGTCATGCGGACGCACCTCCGGTGCGGGTCGGGCGGAAGCGGGCCCGGCTGCTCGCCGGGTCGATCTGACGCCGGGCATACAGGGCGACCGCGGCGATGATGATGACGCCGCGCAGGACGTCCTTGAAGAACGGGTCGACGTCGAGGACGTTGAACACCGTGTCGAGCACCGCGAGGATGAGGACGCCGCCCACCGTCCCGACGATCGAGCCGCGCCCGCCCATGAGGAGCGTCCCGCCGAGCACGACGGCGGCGATCGAGTCGAGGTCGAGCCCGTAGGAGTAGACGAGCGCGTTGCCGGTGCCGAAGCGCGCGGCGATGAGGAGGCCGGCGACACCCGCGCAGACCGAGCACAGCACGTGCGCGAGGATGAGCGTCCGGTCGGTCCGGATGCCCGAGAGCCGCGCGACGTCGGTGTTCCCGCCGACGGCGAACATGTGGTACCCGGGCCGGGTGCGCGTCAGCAGGACGACGCCCACGGCCGCGACGAGCAGCATGACGATCGTCGAGACCGGCACCGGGCCGACGCGCGTGTACCCGAACATCTGGAACGAGGCGGGCACCTCCCCCGCCGGGCCCTTGAACTGCGTGTCGAGGTAGCCCTTGATGATGAGGCCGACGCCGAGCGTCGCGATGAAGGCATTGACGCGCAGCTTCGCGATGACGAGCCCGTTGACGAGCCCGACGACCGCCGCGACGCCCACCGCCGCGAGGACGCCGAGCCAGACGCGCGAGGGGTCGCCCGCCATGGTCGTCGCGCCGACGATCGAGCTGAGCGCCACGACGTACCCGACGGACAGGTCGAGCGACTTGCACAGGATCGCGAACGTCTGCCCGATCGCGACGAACCCGAGCAGGCTCGTCTGCGTGAGCATGTACGCCGTGTTCGCGGTGCTGAACAGGTTGCCGCCGCCGACGGCGACGAGGACGCCGGCGATCACGAGGATCCCGACGAGGGCGAGATAGACGATCTCCGTCGACCCCAGGCGGCGCCGGCGCGCGGGGGCGCGGCGCGCGGTGGGGGCGGCGGTCGCGACCGCGGTGCTCATCGGTCCTCCTGCGGGCCGTCGGTGGGGTGCTGGGCGGACGCCGGCGGTCCGTCGGGTGCGGCGGCGGGCTCGGCGCCGGGAAGGTCGTCCGCGTCCGCGAGGGCGCCGAGGTCGACCTGGACGTGCTCGCCCGACGTGTCCTCTCCCGCGCCGGTGGCGAGGGCCATCACGGTCTCCTCGTCGCTGCCGGCGGGGAGCTCGCCGGCGAGGCGTCCGTCGCGCATGACGAGCACGCGGTCGGCCATGGCGACGACCTCGGGAAGCTCGGACGAGATGAACAGGACGGCGACGCCGCTCGCGGTGAGCTCGCGCATGAGGTCGTAGACGGCGCGCTTGGCGCCGACGTCGATGCCGCGGGTCGGCTCGTCGAGCACGATCACCTGCGGGTCCGTGACCAGCCACTTCGCGAGGACGACCTTCTGCTGGTTGCCACCGGACAGGTACTGGACCTCGGCCTCCTGCGAGCTCGCGACGAGCTCGAGCGAAGAGAGGATGCCGGGGATGCGCTTCGCGCGCCGGTCCGCCTGGCCGGGCACGACGGCGTCGAGCACGAGCCGCGCGTTCGCGAGGATCGACTGACCGAGGGCGAGGCCCTCCGCCTTGCGGTCCTCGGTCACGAGCGCGAGCCCGGCACGCACCGCCTGGCGCGGCGAGCGCACGTCCACCGGCTTGCCGCCGACGAGCACGCGGCCGCGCGTGAAGCCCGCGATGCCGAAGATGCCGTGCGCGATCTCGGTGCGGCCCGAGCCCTGGAGGCCGGCGAGCGCGACGATCTCGCCCGCCCGGACCTCGAGCGACACGTCGTCGACCTGGGTGTTGCCGACGCCCTCGAGCACGAGCCGCACCTCGCCCGGGACGATCGACGGGTCCTTGTCGGGGAAGTACCCCGCGAAGTCGCGGCCGACCATCGTGCGCACGAGCCGGTCGGGGTCGATGTCCGCCGTCGGGGTCGTCAGGACGTGGTTGCCGTCCTTGAGCACCGTGATGGTGTCGCAGAGATCGAAGATCTCCTTGAGGCGGTGCGACACGTAGAGGATCGCGACGCCACGCTCCTTGAGCCGGTGGACGAGCTCGTAGAGCAGCTCGACCTCCTGGTCGGCGAGGGCGGCCGTCGGCTCGTCCATCGAGATGATGCGCGCGTCGTAGGACACGGCCTTGACGATCTCGACGATCTGCTGCTGCGCGACCGAGAGCGAACCGACGCGCGTCCACGACGCGAGGCCGGTGAGGCCCAGGTCGGCGAGCAGCGCCGTCGTGTCCGCGTGCATGCGGCGGCGGTCGACGAGACCCGCGCGGCGCGGCTCCCGACCGAGATAGACGTTCTCCGCGACCGAGCGCTCCGGCAGGAGGTTGAACTCCTGGAAGACGGTCGACACGCCCGCGTGCTGCGCGGCCAGCGGCGACGCGAACGTCGTGGTCTCGCCGTCGAGCTCGATCGTGCCCGCGTCGGGCCGGTGCACGCCCGCGATGATCTTCATGAGCGTCGACTTGCCGGCGCCGTTCTCGCCCACGAGCGCGTGGACCTCGCCCGGCCGCACGTCGAGGTCGATGTCGCGCAGCACCGAGTTGCCGAAGAACTCCTTGCCGATGCCGCGCAGGCGCAGGATCGGCTCGTCGCCGCCCTCCCCCGCCGCCGGCGGCCGGGGCTCGCGCGTGGTCGTCGCGGTCATGCCGGCACCTCCACCCAGCCGCCCGAGCGCACCGACTCGGCCACGGCCGCGGCGAGGCGGGCGGCGCGCAGGCCGTCGTCGAACGTGGGCAGGCCGTCCGGGACGTTGCCGCGGATCGCCGTCGCCGTGTCGGCGACGAGCGCGTCGAAGCAGTCCTGGTAGCCCTGCGCGTGCCCGGCGGGCAGTCGCGAGTAGCGGGCGGCGGCCGGGGAGAGCGCCTCGGGGTCGCGCACGAGGAGGCGCGACACGTCGCGGCGGCCCTCCCACAGCGTCTCGGGCTGCTCCTGGTCGAACGACAGCGTCGACTCCGAGCCCGAGATCTCCAGGTACAGCCGGTTCTTGCGGCCCGCCGACACCTGGGAGATGACCGCGGTCCCGAGCGCCCCGCCGTCCGTCGCGTACTGGAGCGTGACGGCGTCCTCGGTCGCCACCTCGTGCACGACGCCGTCCGCCCCGCGGCGACGCGGGTTGACGGTGGCCGACTGCGCCACGAGCCGGGCGATGCGGTGCCCGGTGGTGAACTCGAGCAGGTCGCAGAAGTGGGAGCCGATGTCGCCGAAGGCCCGGCTCGCGCCGCCGAGCGCGGGGTCGACGCGCCAGTTGTCGTCCGACTCCCGCAGGAGCCAGTCCTGGAGGTACGAGCCGTGCACGAGCGAGATGGTGCCGACCTCGCCCTGGCGCACGCGCTCGCGCGCCTCGCGCACCATCGCGTGGAAGCGGTAGGTGAACGGCACGACCGCGACCCGCCCGTCGGCGGCGCGCGCCTCGGCGGCCAGCCCCGCGAGCTCGACCGCGCCCTCGACGTCGGTCGCGAGCGGCTTCTCGCACACCACGTGCTTGCCCGCCGCGAGCACGGCGCGGGCGAGGGGGACGTGCAGGTGGTTGGGCGTGCACACGTGGACGACGTCGACCTCGGGGTCGGCGAGCAGCTCCTCCGCGCTGGCGACGGCGCGCTCGGCCCCGAGGCCCGGCGCCGCCGCGCGGGCGATCTCGAGGTCCGCGGCCGCGACGCTCACGACCCGCCCCCCGCCGGTGCGCACGGCACGAGCGTGGACGCCGCCCATGAAGCCGGCGCCGAGGATCCCCGCGCGGTATCCGACGGCGGGGAGACCGCCCTCGTCGGGGGCGCTGGCGGGGAAGGTGCTCCGGGCGGCAGGGGCCCCTGTGGTGGTCGCTCCCGGGAGGGGCGTGCCCGGGTCCAGCACCGGGGTACGCACGTCCTGCGCGACGTCGTCGGCTCGCATGGATGACAACGTAGGGGTACTTCTGTCGAGGGTCAAGCAAAAGACGAACACTGCTCGTCACGGTTGTATAACCCAAGCCGCAAAACAAATGTGAAGGCTCACATCCGGCAGCGTGCGGCGACGGCGGCACGAGCCGCGCGGTGGCGTGTGCGCGGTCGGACGCAGGCACGCCACCGCCCCCGGCCGTCGAGGGGCCGGGGGCGGTGGCGTGTCGGACTGCTCTCCCCCACCCGTCGGCCGGCAGAGCCGGCCGACGGGAGCCTGCGCGTGCTACTTGGTCGAGAACGCGGCGTCGAACGCGGCGTCCGGGGCGTCGAAGGCGTACTTCTTGACGAACTCGAGGGCCTCCGGCGCGCCGACCAGGCGGTCCATGCCGGCGTCCTCCCACTCCACGGAGATGGGACCCTCGTAGCCGATGGTGTTGAGCATGCGGAAGGCGTCCTCCCACGGCACGTCGCCGTGGCCCGTGGAGATGAAGTCCCAGCCGCGGCGCGGGTCCGCCCACGCCAGGTGCGAGCCCATGCGACCGTTGCGGCCGTTGTGCATCCGCTTCTTCGTGTCCTTGCAGTCCACGTGGTAGATGCGGTCCTTGAAGTCCCACAGGAAGCTCACCGGGTCGAGGTCCTGCCACACCATGTGGCTCGGGTCCCAGTTGAGGCCGAACGCCTCGCGGTGCCCGATCGCCTCGAGCGTGCGGACGGTCGTCCAGTAGTCGTACGCGATCTCGCTCGGGTGCACCTCGTGGGCGAACTTCACCCCGACCTCGTCGAAGACGTCGAGGATCGGGTTCCAGCGGTCGGCGAAGTCCTGGTAGCCGGCATCGATCGCCTCCTGGGAGACCGGCGGGAACATCGCCACGTACTTCCAGATCGCCGAGCCCGTGAAGCCCACGACCGTCTTCACACCCAGCTTCGCGGCGAGCCGCGCGGTGTGCTTCATCTCCTCGGCGGCGCGCTGGCGCACGCCCTCGGGGTCGCCGTCGCCCCACACCACGTCCGGGAGGATGTCGCGGTGGCGCTGGTCGATCGGGTCGTCGCAGACGGCCTGGCCCTTGAGGTGGTTCGAGATCGCGTAGACCTTGAGGTCGTACTTGGCGAGGAGGTCGAGCTTGCCCTGGACGTACTCGTCGTCGTCCCAGCGCCACGGGTCGAGGTGGTCACCCCAGCAGGCGATCTCCAGGCCGTCGTAGCCCCAGCCGGACGCGAGCCGCGCCACCTCCTCGAACGGCAGGTCGGCCCACTGCCCGGTGAAGAGGGTGATCGGTCGTGCCATGGTCGTGTCTCCTTCGGTCGTTCTCGGTTCGTGCCCGGGGTCACCGGGCGGACGTGCTGGTCAGGGAGCGGGGCTTACCGTCCGACGACTCGTCGGCGGCCGCAGCGCGCGACCGGCGGCGGAGGACGACGTAGCCGCCGGCGAGGAGGAGCGCGGCGACCACGGCGACCGCGATCCACACGCCCGCGCTGCTCCCGGTCGACTCGTCGTCCGCGGTGCTGGACCCGTCTGCCGCGGCGTCGGGGTCTCCTGCAGCCTCGTCCGCCTCGTCGCCCGAACCGTCCTCCGCACCGGCCGCGGCCTCGTCGTCCGCGTCCGGGGCCGGCTCGGGCAGGGGCACGACGTCGACCTGCGCGGACGCGGTCGCCTCCGACGGGTGCGTGATCGTGGCGGTGAGGGTCCAGTTGCCCTCGGCGAGGACGCCGGGCTCGGACGTGTACCAGCCGACGCCCTCCGACGCCGAGGAGAGGGTGAGAGGTCCGACGGTCTCGCCGTCGGCGGACTCCGCGGTCACGGAGACGTCGGCCGCCTCCTCGACCGGGTGGCCGTCGAGCTTCCAGGTCAGGTTGGCGGAGATGCCGCCCTCCCCGTCGGTGCCGAGGGAGATCACGACGTCGCCGCCGTGCGCGGCCGCGGGGGCCGCGACGCCCAGCAGCGCGACGACGGCGCCGAGAAGCACGCCGAGCGCCGCGGAGAGGAGAGCGCGCGCCCCGACCCGGGATCGGGTGCTGGTGCTGGTGCTGCTGGGCTGCGGAGACGTTCGGGACATCGGGTCATCACCTCGTCGTGGTCCGTGGATGGCTCCGGGGCCGACGGTGGTCGTCGGTCCCGGGGTGCCCCGGCGCCGGGCCGGAGCGCCCGTTCCCGGGCGCCGGGGCCGGAGACCCGGAGGTCCCCGTCGTGCTCGTCGTGCAGGCAGCGTACGGTCGGCCCGGCCGATGGGCCGCCCGTCCGCCGAGCGCCCGCACGCCGAGCGCGGTGCCCGGCGGGCCGGTGCTCAGGGCACCGGCCCGCCGGAACCTGTCAGGAGCAGGCCCGGGCGGCGTAGTCCGCCGTCCCGGAGAACGTCCTCCCCTCGGCGTCGGTCGCGGTCACCGTCACGCTGCCGGCGTCGATCCCCGCGGCACGCGACGCGAACGACTGGTAGGCGTTCGCGCCGGGCGCCACGTCCGCGAACTCCTTCGACCCGTACGGGGTCTCGAGAGTGATCGCGACCGGGACCGCGTCGTCGTTCGTCGCGCGGACCGCGACGAACGCCTTGCCGGCCATGCAGCGCGTCTCCGCGGTGATGGTCACCGCGATCGGCTCGACCTCGTCGCCGACCACCCGGAAGTGGCCGAACGACGCCGGCGCACCGGTGTCGGCCGAAGCCCCGAGGGCGAAGAGCCCGACCTGGGCGCCCGACGCGGGAGCGTTCGTCACGCTCTGGTCGAACGTGGTCCAGGTCTCGCCGTCGGCGCTGTACGCGCCGGTGAACGTGTCACCGGAGCGGGTCAGGCGCAGGTGCCACACGTCGCCGGTGAGGCTCGACGACTGGGGCTGCGGGTTCTGCACGACCCCGGCGACCTCGCTGCGCAGCTCGATCCGGGCGTTCTTGGCCTGGCCCGCCTGGTTGTCGACCACGTAGTCGAGCTTGACGTAGTTGTCGTCGTCGCCGTAGACGAGCAGACCACCCTGCTGGTACTGACGGTCGAGCGCCGAGCCGTCGACGACGGTCTCGATGGTCCACTCCTCGCCCGGCTGGTCCTGGAGCACGATGTTCGGCACAGGACGGTTGTCGGTCCCGTAGATGTCCGTCGGCGTCGTGTCGATCTCCAGCGCGCCGTCCGCCACGCGGTAGCCGGTCGGGTCCTCACGGACGATCGACCAGCGGCACGCGTCGAGGGCGGTGCCGTCGAACTCGTCGTCCGGCCCGGGGGCGGACGCCGTGTCGTCGGGCGTGATGGAGAACCAGTCGAACTCGGCGTCGATCACCGGAGACGCGGTGTTGTTCCCCTTGAACGACGCGAGGCCGATCTTCGCGTTCTCCAGGTCGGCGATCGACTTGGTCTGCGGCATCGTCGTGAAGTCGACGCCGTCGGCCGAGTACGCCGCCTGGAGGTTCTCCCCGTCGCTGACGAACCGCACGTAGACCGTGTCGGGGTAGTCGGCGCCGAGGGCGGGCGAGTTGGACTCGTTGACCTCGTTCGGGGCGGCGTTCACCTCACGGATGAACTGGAAGATGCGAGTCGCCGGGTCGGCCGCGGACGAGCGTCCCTGGAGCACCATCTTCGCGTAGTTGTCCTGGTCCTCCCAGATGACCAGACCGGCCTGCTGGTACTGCTGGCGAGCCGGCAGCGTGAGCTTGGCCGTGGCCGTGAACGGCCCGTCCGGCAGGTCCTGGAGCACCAGGTTCGGCACCGTGGTGTTGTCCGTGCTGTAGAAGTCGGTCGCCGTCGTCGGGATGACGAGGTTGCCGTCCCGCACGACCAGGTTCTGGTCGCGGTTGAGCACCGACCACCGGTTCTCGTCGACGTCCGTGCCGAGGAAGTCGTCCGACCGGCCCGAGAAGCACATCCCCGGTCCCGTCTGCGACGCCTTCACGGTCACGGTCGTGTACTCGACCGAGTACGCGCCACGCTCGTCGGAGGCCCGCACCTGGAGCCGGTACGTGCCCGGCTGGTCGTACGTGACCTCGAACGAGTCGGAGCCGTCGACGAACCCGTCACCGAGTCCCGCGTCCCACGCGAAGGTGATCGCGTCGTCCTCGGGGTCGGAGGCGGTCGCCGTCGCGGTCACCGTCAGCGGGGCGGTGCCCGTCGTCGGGGTGACCTCGAACGAGTCGATGGTCGGGCGCTCGTTGTCCGTGACGCCGCGGCCGTCGAACTCGATCCAGTTGACGTTGGCCTGGCCGGACGTCAGGACGAAGTAGAGCGTCCCGGTGCCCGAGGGCACGTCGGTCAGCTGGGTCGAGGCGTTCGTGTAGACCTGCCAGTCGCCGGTGCCGGGGACCTGGACGGACCCGATCTCCGGGCCGTCCGCGGCGTTCCAGCGGACGGAGACCACCGCGTTGCTCGGCGAGGCCGCGCGCAGCGCGATCGAGTCCACGCCGTGGAGCGAGATCGGGTCGTACGCCCACCAGTCGCCCGGCTCGATGTAGCCGATGTTCTGGCCACCGCCGGCGGTGTCGGACGTCGTCTCGCGCACCACGCCCGGGTCGCCCGTGCTCGTCGAGTCCGCGAGGCGCCCGGTCGACGTGAAGAACTCCGCCTGGAGCAGCTTGGGCTGGAGCACCTGGAGGTCGTTCGCCGTGAGCGGGGCGCCCGCGGCGCCACCGTCGTCGGTGTACGACGCCTCGATCACCCAGAAGATGTTCGACTCGATGCCGTGGCCCTCGTCGCGCGCCGTCTGGAAGACGCCCTCGCACCCGCCGAGCACGTCCATCGGGTGCGCGTGCGAGTCGTGGCCGAGCGACGTCGAGAGCTCGACCTGGCTGCAGTCGACCTCACCGTCGGGGTCGTCGACCGCGATCTCGTACCGGACCTGGTCGCCCCACTGGAAGAACCCGCCGTTGTCGGGGAACGTGATGGAGATCGTCGGCGCGTCGTTGCCGACGACGACCGACACGTTCGCCACGCCCGTCTGGCCCTGGGCGTCCGTCGCCACGAGCTGGGCGGTGTAGCTGCCGTTCTCCGTGTACGTGTGCACCGGGTTCGCCTCGGTCGACGGCTCCGAGCCGTCGCCGAACGTCCACTGGAGGGTCAGCTCGTCCCCGGCCGGGTGGCGCGTGCCCTCCGAGGAGAACTGCACCGTGAGCGGCGCGTGGCCGCTCGTCACGTCAGCGCTCGCACGAGCGATCGGCGACGGGTTGCCCTTGACGTAGTTGACCTTGTAGATGCCGCTCGAGTCGTTGTCGCCGCCGAAGCCCGAGCCCCAGTCGACGACGTAGAGCGCGCCGTCGGGACCGAAGTCGAAGTCCATCGCCCGGTCGAAGCCGGCGCTCGGGTCGAAGATCTTCGGCATGACGCGGTTGATGTCGACGATGTCGTCGCGGTTCTCGCCGTCGAGCTGGATCGAGTACAGCTTGCCCTGGTTCCACTCACCCAGGAACGCCTTGCCGTCCCAGTACTCGGGCCACTGGACGTCGGAGTCGAGCTCGGGGTCGAACTGGTAGACGGGGCCGCCCATGGGCGCGCCGCCCCCGCCGATCTCGGGGAAGTCCGGGTTGCCGGCGTAGTTGTACCAGACCTCGGCCTCGATGGCCGGGGGCAGCTGGGTCAGGCCCGTGTTGTTCGGGGACTGGTTGACGGGGCCCGCGTCGCAGTTGAACGCCGCGCCGGACTGGCCGGTCGCGAAGTTGTACTTGAGGTAGTCCGCGTTCGCCCCGGTGCAGTACGGCCACCCGTAGAAGCCGGGCTCGCTGACGACGTTCCACTCGACCGTGTTGCCCGGGCCGCGCGACGGGTTCGCGCTGCCCGCGTCGGGGCCGTAGTCACCCACGAGGATGTTGCCGGAGTAGGGGTCCACACCGATGCGGAACGGGTTGCGGAAGCCCATGGCGAAGATCTCGGGCCGCGTCTTCTCGGTCCCGGGGGCGAACAGGTTGCCCTCAGGGATCGTGTACGTGCCGTCGGCCTCCGGGTGGATGCGCAGGACCTTGCCGCGCAGGTCGTTGGTGTTGGCCGACGAACGCTGGGCGTCGTAGTCCTGACGACCGGCGCGCTCGTCGTGGGGCGAGTAGCCGCCCGACTCGAACGGGTTGGTGTTGTCGCCCGTCGCGAGGATCAGGTTGCCGTCCTCGTCGAAGACCATGTCACCGCCGGCGTGGCAGCACGTGTTGCGCTGCGTCGTGACGGTGAGGACCTTCTTCTCGGTGGCCTGGTCGATCGTGCCCGTGGCCGGGTCGAAGTCGAACCGCGAGATCCGGTTGTGCGGGCCGTCGGAGCCGACGTTCGCCGGAGCCCAGTAGGTGTAGACCCACCCGTTCTCCGAGAAGTCCGGGTCGAGCACGAGCCCGAGCAGGCCGTCCTCGTTGGCGGTGGTCACCGGGAGGGTGGTCGCGGTGTGCGTCGTGTTGGTCGACGGGTCGATGACCTGCACGCGGCCGTCACGCTCGGCGTAGAACACCGTGCCGTCGGCCGCGACGTCCAGGACCATCGGGTTGCGCGTCTCTTCGTCGAGCGCGATCTGCTCGTAGCTCGCGGACTGCGTCGCGGCGCAGTCCGACGCCACGGCGCCCGCGGCCGTCTGGATGCCGCCCAGCAGGTGCTGGAGGAAGTCCGGGTCGGCGTACGACTCGTCGGTGTGGCCACCGCCGGTGTACCAGGACCGGCCGCCTTCGTAGACCTGGCACCATGCGGTCGGGTGCTCGGCGCCCATCGCGCCGCTGCCCGCGTTGTACGTGGTCTCGTCGAGGCTCGCGAGCACGTGCACCGTGTCGCGGGGGTTGGTGCGGAAGTTGTACCACTCGTCGAACCGCTCCCACCGCGAGGGCAGGTGCGCCGTCGACTCGTGGACGTGGTCCTCGACCTTGACGGTCGCGTCCTGGTTCTGGGGGTGAGCGCTGAAGTACGCGCCGACCAGCCCGCCGTACCAGGGCCAGTCGTACTCGGTGTCGGACGCCGCGTGGATGCCCGCGTACCCGCCCCCGTTCTGGATGTAGCGCTCGAACGCGGCCTGCTGGTCGTCGTTGAGGACGTCGCCGGTCGTGGACAGCCACACGACGGCTTCGTACTGCGCGAGGTTGTCGTCCGTGAACGCTCCCGCGTCCTCGGTGGCAGTCACCGTGAAGTCGTTCTCTTCCCCGAGCTGCTGGATCGCCGCGATGCCCGCGGGGATCGACCCGTGGCGGAAGCCACCGGTCTTGCTGAAGACGAGCACGTCGAACGGGACGGCGTCAGCGGCCGTGACGATGGGCGCCGCCGCGACGCCCGTGGGCACCGTTGCGGCCGTCGCCGACGTCGCCGCCGCCATGGTCAGGGGGAGAGCGACCGCTGCCGCGGCAGCCGCCGCGACCGTCCGCCTCATGGCGAGCGATCCTCCTAGCACGTTTCTCACAAGGTCTCCTCGTCGAGATGGGGAATCAGTGCTGCGCTCCGCCGGGTGCCGCCATCGGCCGGCCGCCGTCCCGGGATCTTCGACCGACAATTTTGATTGCCCGTCGTACTAAATGTGCGCCATCGTTGCGCGCCCATCCTCCTTTCCTTCCGAGCCGGTTCCGGTCGGCCGCGCTGCGCTGCGACGGCCGACACCGTCGGTCCGGTGTCCGGGTCGACCCTCCGCCCCACGGGCCGACCCGGACTCGATACTACGGCTGAACCCAGCCTCCGGATGCCGCGCTCCGCTCGACCGCGTCGAGCACGCGCTGCACCACGAGGCCGTCCGCGAAGGTCGGTGCCGGGTGCGTCCCGGCGGCGATCCCCTCCACGAGGTCGACCGCCTGGTGCGTGAACGCGTGCTCGTACCCGAGCCCGTGGCCCGCGGGCCACCAGTGCGCGACGTACGCGTGCTCCGGCTCCGTCACGACGATGCGCCGGAAGCCGGCGACGACCGCGTCGTCCGCGGCGTCGAAGAAGTGCAGGACGTTCATGTCCTCGAAGTCGAACGCGACCGAGCCCTTGGATCCGTTGATCTCGAGGCGGATCGCGTTCTTGCGGCCGTAGGCGAAGCGCGTCGCCTCGAACGTCCCGATGCCCCCGCCGGACAGCCGGGCGAGGAACACCGCCGCGTCGTCCACGGTGACGGGCCCGCGCTCGGTACCGCCCTGGCCGGACAGCCCCGCGAACTCCGTCGCGACCGGACGCTCCGTCACGAAGGTCTCGAGGAGCCCCGAGACGCTCGTGATCTTCTCGCCGGTGATGAACTGCGCGAGGTCGATGACGTGGGCGCCGATGTCGCCGAGCGCCCCACTGCCGGCCTTCGACTTGTCGAGCCGCCACGACAGCGGCGCGTTCTCGTCCGCGATCCAGTCCTGGAGGTACTGCGCGCGGACGTGGCGAACGGTCCCGATGCGCCCGTCGGCGACGAGCTGGCGCGCGAGCTGGATGGCCGGCACGCGGCGGTAGGTGAAGCCCACCATCGCGACCTGGCCGCGTGCGGCCGCGGCCTCGGCGACCGCGACCATCTTCTCGGCCTCGGCGACCGTGTTCGCGAGCGGCTTCTCGCACAGCACGTGCTTGCCGGCCTCGAGCGCCGCGATCGCGATCTCCGCATGCGTGTCGCCGGGCGTGCACACGTCGACGAGGTCGACGTCGTCCCGCGCGACGAGCGCCTGCCAGCTCGTCTCCGTGGACTCCCAGCCGAGCCGCTGGGCGGCGGCGGCCAGCGCCTCCGGGTTGCGGCCGCCGAGCACCCGCATGCGCGGGTCGAGGGGGAGGTCGAAGAACCGGGGGGCGGTCCGCCATGCCTGCGAGTGCGCTGCCCCCATGAACGAGTACCCGACCATGCCGACGCCGAGCTGCGCGCCGTCGTTTCCTGCCATGACGTTCCTTCCGTGCGCCTTCTTGTGCGCGTGACGTGAGCACGCCCACGGTCCGGCCGGGATCTCCCGGGCGGACCGTGGGCGTGGTCCGCGTGCTTTCCTGCTGCGTGCTGACGACGGGCGTCAGCGGTCCGTCAGGACTGGAACGCCGTGGGCAGGTACTGGTCGACGTTGTCCTTCGTCACGACCGGCGCGAACAGCTGGACGGTACGCGGCACGCCGGACGACGCGAGGTCGCTCATGTTCTTCTCGTGCGCGACGAGGCGGGCGAGCTTGATGCCGTCCGCGGCCTGGGTCGACGGGTAGATGACCGTCGCCTGGAGGACCGAGTCACCGGCCTTGATGTGCTCCATCACGTTCGCCGAGCCGGCGCCACCGACCATGAAGAACTCGTCGCGGCCCGCGTTCTCGATCGCGGAGAGGACGCCGACGCCCTGGTCGTCGTCGTGGTTCCAGATCGCGTCGATCTGCGGCGCGGCCTGGAGGAGGTTCGCCGTCGCGGCCTCGCCGCCCTGGACGGTGAAGTCCGCGGCGACGCGGTTGTCGACGTCGAGGCCGCAGTCGGACAGCGCGTCCGCGAAGCCCTGGCTGCGGTCCTGCGTGAGGGGCAGCGAGTCGATGCCGGCGATCTCGGCGACCACGGCGTCCGGGTTGTCGCCCAGCTGCTCGCAGATGTACTGACCGGCGCTCACGCCCATGCCGTAGTTGTCGCCGAGCACCGTCGTGCGGGCGGCGAAGGGGCTGGAGAACTCACGGTCGACGTTGATGACCGGGATCCCGGCCTCCATGGCCTGCGTCGCGACGTCGGTGAGCGCGGCACCGTCGAACGGCAGCAGCACGATCGCGTCGACGCCGTCGTTGATGAAGCCCTCGATCTGGCTGATCTGGACGTTCACGTCGTTCGTGCCGTCGGCGACACGGAGCTCGACGTCCTCGTACTTCCCGGCCTCGGCCTCCGCCGCGCTCGTGATGGCGCCCATCCAGCCGTGGTCGGCGGCGGGGGCTGAGAAGCCGATCACGATCGGGTCGCCGGGGGCGTCGTTGTCGGAGACGGCCTCGTTGCTGCTGCCTCCGCCGTCGCCCTCCGCGGTGTTCTCGGTGGTTGGGGTGTTCGACGTGCAAGCCGTGGCGATCAGGGCGATCGACGCGGCGGAGACGGTCGCGATCGCGAACCGACGACGGAGGGTGGTGCGTGCGGACATGGGATCTCCTTCGATGCTGTCCTGCGGGAGGAACTGCGGGGGGATGGGGTGCTGCTCCGGATGGTGCGGAGCTGCGGTGGGACCGGGGTGCTGGGGTCGCGCGGCTATGTGGTCCGCCGCGCCAGGCGCTGCTGGAGCAGCACCGCGCCGACGATGATCACGCCCTTGGCGATGGCCTGGACCGAGCTGTCGACGTTGTTGATGATGAAGACGTTGGTGAGCGTCGTGAAGATGAGGACGCCCAGGACGGTGCCGACGATCGTGCCGCGACCGCCGGCGAGGAGCGTGCCACCGACGACGACCGCGGCGATCGCGTCGAGCTCGAGGAGCGTGCCGTTGGTCGAGGAGCCAGCGCTGGTGCGGGCGAGGATCATGATGGCCGCGATGCCGGCGGTGAGGCCGGACAACGCGTACACGTACACGAGGTGCCGCTGCACCTTGATGCCGGCCAGGCGGGCCGCCTCGGGGTTGCCGCCGACGGCCACCGTGCGGCGCCCGAACGTCGTGCGGTTGAGGAGGAACCAGCCGAGCACGGCGACGATGGCGAAGATCCAGACGATCTTCGGGACGCCGAGGAGGTTGCCCTTGAACAGGTCGAGGAACGCGGAGTCCTTGACGACCTGGGTGCGCTTCTGGGCGATGAGCTCGGCGAGGCCACGTGCGGCGACCAGCATCGCGAGGGTCGCGATGAACGCCACGACCTTGCCGTAGGCGATGATGAGGCCGTTGATGAGACCGGCACCCACGCCGACGGCGAGCGCGCAGATCACCATGACGGCCCAGCCGTAGGACTGCGTCGCCAGCGTCGTCGCCCAGACCGAGGCCAGCCCGAGCACGGAACCCACGGACAGGTCGATGCCGCCCGTCGTGATGACGAACGTCATGCCGATGCTCACCACCCCGAGGACCGCGCCCAGGCTGAGGATGGTCATGAGGTTGCTGACGCTCGCGAACCGCTCGCCGCCCGTCGCGAAGCCCACGACGCACAGGAGGAGCAGAGCGACGACGAGGCCGATGTTCCGGCCTGCGGGGCCGGACATGAACCCACCCTTACGGCGTTCGCTCGCGGCGTTCTCGACTCGGGACGACTCGTCGGCGCCCGGCTTCTTCATCGGCACCGACGCCGACACCTGCTGCTCGCTCACGCGACACTTCCTTCCATGACCATGTCGAGCACCTGGTGCTCGTCGATGGAGCTCGAGGGCCCCTCGTGGACGACACGACCCTCGGAGACGACGAGGACGCGGTCGGCGAGGCCGAGGACTTCGGGGATCTCGCTGGACACGACGACGACGGCGGCGCCCTCGTCGGCGAGCCTGCGGATGAGGGCGTAGATCTCGGCGCGCGCGCCGACGTCGACGCCGCGCGTCGGCTCGTCGAGGAGCAGGACGCGGCAGCCGTGGACGAGCCAGCGGGCGAGCATCGCCTTCTGCTGGTTGCCGCCCGAGAGGGTACGGATCGCGCGGTCGACGCCCGCGGGGCGCAGCTCGAGCGAGTCGGCCTGCTCCTTGGCGGCGCGGCGCTCGGCCCGCTCGTCGAGGAAGCCGCCACGCGCGAAGCGGGCGAACGTCGACAGCGTGACGTTGCGGTAGACCGGCTCGTCGAGCAGCAGTCCCTGGCTCTTGCGCTCCTCGGGCGCGAGACCGATACCGGCGTCCACCGCGGCGGCCACGGAGCCGGCGCGGAGCTTCTTGGAGTCCACCGTCACCGAGCCCGCGGTCGCTCGACGCGCGCCGTAGATCGTCTCGATGATCTCCGAGCGGCCCGCGCCCACGAGACCGGCGAGGCCGACGATCTCTCCGGCGCGCACCTGGAGCGACACGTCCTCGAACACGCCGCGCAGGCCGAGGCCCGCGACGTCGAGCACGACCGGGGCGTCGTCCGCCGGCCCGTCCGTGACGGGGAACACGTACTCGACGGAGCGCCCGGTCATGAGCGTGATGAGCTGCGCCGTCGGCGTCTCGGAGACCGCAAGGTTCTGCGCGACGGTCCGACCGTCCTTGAGGACGGTGATGCGGTCGCCGATCTCGCGGATCTCCTCGAGCCGGTGCGAGATGTAGACCACCGCGACCCCGGCCCGGGTGAGCTCCTTGACCACGCGGAAGAGGTTGGCGACCTCCTCGGAGTCGAGGACCGCCGATGGCTCGTCCATGATGATGACGCGCGCGTCGTGCGAGAGCGCCCGCGCCATGGAGACGATCTGCTTGCCCGCCGCTGAGAGGTGCTCGACCTCCTTGGTCGGCGAGATCTCCGCGTGGCCGAGCCGCTTGAGCAGCTCTCGCGTCTTGCGGACGGCCTCGCGGCGCTGAGAGAACCCGAGCGTCGAGAGCTCGTGCCCGAGGTAGACGTTCTCCGCGACGGTCAGGCCGTCGACGACGTCGAGCTCCTGGTACATGGTCGCGACGCCGTGCCGCAGCGCGGCGACGGGGTCGGAGATGGTGATGGGCTCGCCGTCGAGCAGGATCTGCCCTTCCGTCGGCTGGTGAGCACCGGCGAGCACCTTGATGAGGGTGGACTTGCCGGCGCCGTTCTGCCCGAGGAGACAGTGGACCTCACCGGGGAGGATCTCGAGATCGACGCCGTCGAGCGCTCGAGCCCCCGGGAAGACCTTGACGATGCCCTGCATCTGCAGGAGCGGCTGGGGAGGGTCTGCGGTGACCATGCGGTGAACCTAGCGGACCTTTTGACGACGGTCAATCATAAGATCGCGGTCTTTTGCCGCTGTTACAACTTCGTTACCAGCAAAAGTGGACACGCGGTGTGGGGGCGAGGGAACGCTCCCACGCGACGGGCGGACCGTGATTCCTCCGGCAGGTGGACACGGGGGACGATGGCCGGCTGACGAGCCGAACCACCGGGATGTCGGCCTGGGTGCGGGGGTCTGCGCGAGCGCGTGGGGCAGTTTCGCCCGGACGGGAGGCCCGTCCTCGGGTCTCCACAACTTCCGACGACGTCCGTGTCGCCTTGGGAGGGGACAGTAGGGTACCTTTTGGCGATCGTCAAGCAAAAGCCGATGACTCGTCCGCCACGTACGGACGACCGACGAGAGGCTCCGTGATTCACTGTGCCCATGGAGGAACTGCTGAAGTTCGCGCCGCGCCCGACCGGCGCCGGCGACATGTTCCAGCTGCTCCGGGACGGTCAGCCGCGCACGCGCGCGGACCTCGCAGCGATCACGGGGCAGGCGCGATCCACCATCGCCGCCCGGATCGACCTCCTCATGTCGGCGGGCCTCATCGCCCCCGCGGGAGAGGCGAGCTCGACCGGCGGGCGACCGCCCGTGACCTTCGCCTTCAGCCCTGAGGCACGCATCGTCCTCGCCGTCGACCTCGGCGCGACGCACGCGCGCCTGGCCGTGACCGACCTCGCGTCCAACGTGCTCGCCGAGACCGACGCCGCGCTCGCGATCGCGGACGGGCCGGAGGTCGTGCTGTCGTGGGTCGCGGACATGGGCGAGAAACTCGTCGCGACGACGGGGCGCAGCCTCGACGACCTCGTGAGCGTCGGCGTCGGCCTGCCCGGTCCCGTCGAGCACTCGTCGGGCCGCCCCATCAACCCGCCGATCATGCCCGCATGGGACGACGTCGACGTTCCGGGGATCCTCCAGAAGCGGTTCAACGCGTCCGTCCTGGTGGACAACGACGTGAACATCATGGCGCTCGGCGAGCACCGTACCGCGTGGCCCGCCGTCACCGACATGCTGTTCGTCAAGGTCGCCACCGGCATCGGCTCCGGCATCATCGCCGACGGCGAGCTGCGGCGCGGCGCGCAGGGCGCCGCCGGCGACATCGGCCACGTCGCCGTCCCGAGCGCGGCCGACGTCCCGTGCCGCTGCGGGAACGTCGGGTGCCTCGAGGCCGTCGCGAGCGGCCAGGCGGTCGCCGCCGCGCTCGCCGCCGCGGGTCTCGACGCGACGAACAGCTCCGACGTCGTCGCGCTCGTGCGCGGCGGCGACCTCGCCGCGAGCCAGGCCGTGCGCCAGGCCGGACGCGACATCGGCTCCGTGCTCGCGGCGTGCGTGAGCTTGCTCAACCCCTCGCTCATCGTCATCGGCGGCATCGTCGCCGAGGCGGGCGAGCACCTCATCGCGGGCATCCGCGAGATCGTGTACCAGCGGTCGCTCCCCCTCGCGACGCAGCACCTGCGCATCGTCACCTCGCAGGCACGGGGCCAGGCCGGCGTGCTCGGTGCGAGCGCCATGGCCGTGGATCACGTACTCTCGCCCGCAGCGATCGACGCGCTCATCGCCTGAGCGCGGTCGCCGGGGGCCGCTGCCCGCGAGATGCGGGCGCGACGAGTGTGACGAGGCACGAGGAGGAGTCATGACCGAGCGGGACCGTCGAGCGCTCGTGGTCCGGGGCGGTTGGCCCGGGCACGCACCCGAGGAGGCGGCGGAGCTGTTCGTCCCGTTCCTGGAGGCGTCCGGCTACGACGTGACGCTCGAGGGATCGTTGGAGTCGTACGCCGACGAAGAGTTCATGGCGAGCCTGGACCTCGTCGTGCAGTGCTGGACGATGGGCGAGATCCTCCCGGACGAGATGCGCGGGCTGCGCACCGCGATCGCGAACGGCACCGGGTTCGCCGGCTGGCACGGCGGGATCGTGGACTCGTTCCGGCTCGCAACCGACTACCTGCAGATGGTGGGCGGGCAGTTCGCGGCGCATGCGCACGACCTCATCGACCACACCATCGACATCGCCCCCGAGCACGCGGACCACCCGATCGTCGCGGGCATCGACTCCATCGCGCTGCACTCCGAGCAGTACTGGGTGCTCGCCGACTCGTATAACGAGGTCCTCGCGACGACGACGATCGTCCCGCGTGACGGCGACCCGTGGCACGAGCCCGTGATCTCCCCCGCCGTGTGGACGCGCCGCTGGGGCGCCGGCCGCATCTTCGTGTGCGCGGCGGGCCACCAGCTCGCCGACCTCGAGGTCCCGCCCGTCCGCACGATCGTGGAGCGCGGGATCCTCTGGGCGAGCCGCTGACCCACGGCGCGCGCCGCACCCCGTTCCCTACACTCGGCGCGTGACCTCGTTCCACGGCCTCCTCGCCTACCCGATCACGCCGCTCACCCCCGCCGACGCACCCGACCTCGACGTGCTGGCCGCCCTCGTGGGCGGTGCCGCGCGCGCAGGGGTCGACGGCGTCGTCGTCCTCGCGTCGTCGGGTGCGGGGGTGACGCTCGCGCCCGACGAGCGCGACGCCGTCGTGCGTGCCGCCGTCGCGGGAGGCCCCGCGGCCGGTGCGCCGCGCGTCCCCGTGCACGTCGCCGTGAGCGGCACGTCCACGCGCGAGGTCGTCGCGCGCGCCCGCGCGGCGCGGGACGCCGGGGCGGACGGGCTCGTGCTCGCGCCGTTCTCCTACCTCCCGCTCGACGAGGACGAGGTCGTGGCGGTGTTCGAGGCCGTCGCGTCGGCCGTCGACCTGCCGGTCTGCTACTACAACCGGAGCGTGCAGACCGCGTACGACGTCACGCCCGGGGCGCTCGCCCGACTCGCGCGCACCACGACCGTCGCGGCCGTCAAGGACCCGGCGTCGACGCCCGCGCGGCCGGCGGGCCGGGTCGCCGCGCTCCGGGCGGCGACCGAGGGGCTCGGCGTGAGCGTCGGGCTCAGCGGCGACCCGGCGATCGTCGGCGGCGCGGAGGCGGCCGACGCCTGGCACACGGGGCTCGCCGCGCTCGTCCCCGAGGAGTACGTGGCGCTCCGACGCGCCCGAGCCTCAGGGGCAGAGCCCGGCGCGCACGTCGTCACCTGGCTGCGTGACCTCACGGAGGTCCTCGCCGGACTGCGGCCGGTGAGCGGGTTCCACGCGCTCGCGAACCTGCTCGGCGTACCGACCGCTCCCCCGCGCGGCCCGTCCCTGCCCGTCCCGCCCGACGGCGTCGCGCGGCTGCGCGAGGTCGTGGCGCGACGCGCGCCGACGCCCTGACCCCTTCCCGCGGCGCTGTGACGTGTCGGACGACTCAGTCGTCCGCGCCGGACTCCGCGTGGTCGTCCGCGCCGGGCACGTCGTCACCGACCCGGTCGGCCACGGCGTCCGGGCCACCGGCGAGCAGCGCGACGAAACCCTCCTCGTCGAGGATCGGGAGGCCGAGGTCACGAGCCTTCGTCTCCTTCGAGCCCGCGTTCGCGCCGACGACCACGAAGTCGGTCTTCTTGGATACCGAGCCCGACGCCTTGCCGCCCGCGGCGATCACCGCCTCCTTGGCGCCGTCGCGGCTGAAGCCCTCGAGCGAGCCCGTGACGACGACGGTCAGGCCCGCGAGCGGGCCCGTCGGCTCCTGGCGCGCGCCGGGTCCTGGGTGGCCGGGGATGTCGAACCGTACGCCCGCGGCACGCCAGCGGTCGACGATCTCGACGTGCCAGCCGACCGTGAACCACTCGACGACCTGGTCCGCGATCACCGGGCCCACGCCCTCGACCGCCGCGAGCTCGTCGCGCGACGCGGCCCGGATCGCGTCGAGCGAGCCGAACCAGTCCGCCAGGGCACGGGCCGCGACCGGTCCGACGTGCCGGATGTTGAGGCTCACGAGGATGCGCCAGAGGTCCTTCGTCTTGGCGAGCTCGAGCTCCTCCACGAGCTTCGTCGCGTTCGTCGACGCCTCGAAGAGCGGCTCGCCCGCCTCGATCGCCTCGCGCTCGGCGGCCTTCGAGAGCTTGCGCTTCTTCCGGAACGGCCACACGGACTTCACGGTCGCGGTCGAGCCGTCCGGCATCGTGATCTCGGCGGGCTCGCCCGTGCCGTCGTACTCGCGCGGCAGGCCCGTCTCGGAGTCCCGCACGACGACGCGGATCGGGACGAGCTGCTCGACGCTCAGGTCGAACAGCCCGGCCTCGGTCCGCAGCGGTGGCTCGGCGGGCTCGAGCGGCTGCGTGAGCGCGGCCGCCGTGACCTCGCCCAGCACCTCGACGTCCAGCCCCCCGCGCGAGCCGACGTGCTCGACGCGGCCGCGTACCTGCGCCGGGCACGACTCGGCGTTGGGGCAGCGCAGGTCGACGTCGCCCTCCTTCATGGGGCGCAGGGGCGTGCCGCACTCGGGGCACTCGGCCGGCATGACGAAGTCCTCGCGCGGGTATCCGTCGTCCGCGAGCGCCGCGACGGGGCCGAGGATCTCGGGGATGACGTCGCCGGCCTTGCGCAGCACCACCATGTCGCCGATGCGCACGCCCTTGGCGCGGACCACGTCCTGGTTGTGCAGGGTCGCCTGGCGCACCGTGCTGCCGGCGACCTTGACGGGCTCCATGACGGCGTACGGGGTCGCGCGGCCCGTGCGCCCCACCCCGACCTGGATCGCGAGCAGGCGCGTGTTGACCTCCTCGGGCGGGTACTTGTAGGCGATGGCCCACCGGGGCGCGCGGCTCGTGGCACCGAGTCGACGCTGGAGGGCGAGCTCGTCGACCTTGACGACGATCCCGTCGAGCTCGTGCTCGATGTCGTGGCGGTGCTCGCCGAAGTACGCGATGCGGTCCATGACCTCGTCGAGGCCGCGCACCACCCGGTTGTGCGGCGAGACGGGCACGCCCCACTGCTCGAACAGGGCGTACGCGTCGGACTGCCGCGCGAGCTCGGCGTGCTCACCCGCCTCCCACTGGAGCGCGCCGACGCCGTGCGCGTACATGCGCAGGTTGCGGCTCGCCGTGACCGCGGGGTCCTTCTGCCGCAGCGACCCGGCCGCGGTGTTGCGCGGGTTGGCGTACGGGTCCTGCCCGGCGGCGAC
Source organism: Cellulosimicrobium cellulans (assembly GCF_006539945.1). GTDB lineage: Bacteria > Actinomycetota > Actinomycetes > Actinomycetales > Cellulomonadaceae > Cellulosimicrobium > Cellulosimicrobium cellulans. Next base: position 40,644 of record NZ_BJNZ01000036.1, read on the forward strand.
GAGCTTCTCGTTGAGCGCCGCGAAGTCGGCGACGCCCATGAAGACCTCGCCGCGGATCTCGATGACGTCGGGGTGGGTCGCCGGGTCGCCGCCGAGGCGCTGCGGGATGCTCACGATCGTCCGCACGTTGGCGGACACGTCCTCGCCGGTGCGCCCGTCCCCGCGCGTGGCCGCCCGGACGAGCCGGCCCTTCTCGTAGAGCAGCGCGATCGCGAGGCCGTCGATCTTCACCTCGCACAGGTAGTCCACCTCCGCGTCGGCGGAGACCCCGAGGTCGCGGTGCACGCGCGCGGCCCACGCCGCGAGGTCCTCCTCGCTGAACGCGTTGTCGAGCGACAGCATCGGCTCGAGGTGCTGGACCGTCGCGAAGCCCGCCGCGGCCCGGCCCCCGACGCGCTGCGTCGGCGACTCGGGCGACTGGAGCGCGGGGTGCGCGGCCTCGAGCGCCTGGAGCTCGTGCATCCGGGCGTCGTACTCGGCGTCCGAGGAGACGGGCTGGTCCTCCTCGTAGTACGCGCGCTGGTCGGCCTCGACCTGGGCGACGAGCTCGGCCCACCGCCGCTGCGCGGCGGCCTCGTCGAGCGCGGCGGCGGACGTGGCCGTGGGGACCTCCTGGTCCGTCACGGTCGGGGTGGTCGGGGCGGACGTCGCGGGGGTGCTCTCGCTCACCCGCACATCATCGCGCGGACCGCCGACATCCGCCGCCCCCGCCGACGGGCGCGGCGACCGCGAGGGCGTCGTGCTCAGGGCCGACGTCGATGTGCGAGGTGGGCCCCGAGGCGCTCGACGGCGTCCGCGACGTCGTCGGGCTCGACGACGCGCACGGGCGCGCTGAGAGCCAACCGTGCGACCGTCATGGCCAGCCGCCCGACGTCCTCGCCACGGATCCGGACCACCACGGCCCCCGACGCGGCGTCGACCACGTCGTGGTCCACCCACCGGAGCACCCCGGCGAGGTCGTCGAGTCCGGCGTCGAGGACGACGGTGGCGACCCGCCCGCGCGGGCCCGCCCCGATCACGTCCGCGACGAACGCCGCTGCGCCACCACGGGGGATCGCGCGGGGCGCGAAGCGGCCCCCGGTCGCCTGCGGACGTGCAGGCCGGTCGAGCCGGTCGAGCCGGAAGGTCCGCCAGTCGTCGCGCCCCCGGTCCCACGCGACGAGGTACCAGCGGCGGTCGGCGGCGACGAGCTGGTGCGGCTCGACCAGGCGCCGGGTGAGGGTGCCGTCGCCGGCGCGGTAGGGGAACCGCACGAGCTCATGGTCGCGGCACGCGGCCGCGAGCACGCTGAGCGACTCCGGGTCGACCAGGTCCTGGTCGGTCGGCGACGAGACGGGCCTGACGCTGGAGTGCAGCGCCGCCACCCGCCTGCGCAGCCGGTGCGGCAGCAGGCTCTCAACCTTGGCGAAGGCACGCAGCGACGTCTCCTCCATGCCGTCGACGGCGGCGGCAGCCGCACAGCCGAGCCCGACGGCGAGTGCCACGGCCTCGTCGTCGTCGACCACGAGCGGCGGCAGGTGCGCGCCGGACTCGAGGCGATAGCCGCCGTACCTGCCCGAGGTGGCGGCGACCGGATAGCCGAGCCCCCGGAGACGGTCCACGTCGCGGCGCACCGTCCGCTCGGTCACGTCGAGCCGCCCGGCGAGCTCCCCGCAGGGCCAGAACCGGTGGGTCTGGAGCAGCGAGAGCAGCGTGAGCGCACGCCCGGTGGGATCCGTCGACATGGCCCCAGCCTCCCGCGCATCGAGGACATCTCCTGTCCGCGACGGTCTCTACGGTCGCGTCGACCGATCGCCGACCCGCGCGCATCGGCACGTCGCTGAGAGGACAACACCGTGTCACACGCCACCGACTTTCCCGAGCCGAGCATGGTCGCCGTCAACGGGATCGAGCTCGAGGTCTTCGAGGCAGGGCAGGAGAACGCCGGCCGACCCGTCGTCCTGTGCCACGGCTGGCCGGAGCTGGCCTTCTCGTGGCGCCACCAGATGGCCGCGCTCGCCGCCGCGGGCTACCACGTCATCGCCCCCAACCAGCGCGGCTTCGGCAGGTCGTCCCGCCCCGCCGAGGTCTCCGACTACGACGTCGTGCACCTGACCGGCGACCTCGTCGGGCTCCTGGACCACTACGGGTACGAGGACGCGACGTTCGTGGGCCACGACTGGGGCGCGAACGTGGTGTGGAGCGCTGCCGTGCTGCACCCGACCCGCGTGCACCAGGTGGTCGCGCTCAGCGTGCCGTACATGGAGCGCGGCGAGGTGCCGCCCCTCGCGTTCATCGAGGCGGTGGTCGGCAGCGACTCGTACTTCGTCCACTTCAACCGCCGGCACGGCGTGGCGGACGCCCTGTTCGACGCGAACGCCCGCCGGTTCCTGCGCAACCTGTACCGCAAGGACGAGCCCGCGGCCGAGCCGGCGTCGGGGACGTGGCTCCTCGACCTCGCCCACGCCGAGACGCCGCGCGGCGAGCCGGTGCTGAGCGACGCCGAGCTGGCGGTGTTCGTCGACGCTTTCGAGGCGTCGGGCTTCACCCCGAGCGTGAACTGGTACCGCAACGTGGACCGCAACTGGGAGCTGATGAAGGAGGTCGACCCGATCGTCCGCCAGGACGCCCTGATGGTCTACGGCGCCCGGGACACGGTCATGAGGGCGCCGAACCTCGAGGCGTTCGTCCCGCACGTCGAGGTCGTGGAGCTCGACTGCGGCCACTGGATCCAGCAGGAGCTCCCGGAGGAGACCAGCCGCCTCGTCCTCGCCTGGCTCCATCGACAGGAGGCCGCAGTCAGGTCGTGACACCCGGCCGACGGGCGGTCACCCCCAGCCGTGGGACGCGTCGTCGTGCATCGGCGGGCAGGCGCCGCCGGGCTCGGTCGCCGCCTCGAAGTGCCACAGCTCGTTCGCGTACGTGCGGCACAGCCCGAACTCCGCGCCGTGCTGCTCGAGCCACAGCGCGCCGTCGGTCGGCCCGACGTCGATCGCGAGGCCCGCGACGTGCTCGGACGACTCGGGCGGGAGCACCCACCGGTGCGCCTCCTCGGCCGAGCCGTAGCGGTCCAGCGCCGCGTCCACGAGCTCCTGCTGCTCGGCCGCGGTGCGCCACCCGGACGTGAGGGTGAGCTCGACGCCGTCGGCGTCCGCGGCGGCGCGTGCCGCGTCGAAGCGGCGCTCGAGCTCCGGGTCGAGGCCGGTCGCGGTCTGCGGGCGCAGCGTGGGCGACGGGTCGGCGACGGCGCCGCCGTCGCGCGTCGTCACGGTGAGATACGTGAACGCCCCCACCGCGCCGAGCGCGCCGACGACGAGGACGCCGACCACGGCGCGGGCGACGCGGCGGGGACCGGGGCGACCCGGGACGTGGCGGGCGGGGCGGGCGGGACGCAGGGGTGTCGTGGTCATGCTCCGAGGCTCGCCCGCCGCGGGCCGTCGTCACATCGGCCCGACGGCGACTCCTCGGCCCCGCCGTCCGGCGCACTCGCGCGGCGCGGGGTCCGCCCCCGGCCCGACGCCGTTCCGCCCCAGGGCGGAGGGCCCGCGGCGGGCCCTCCCACCCCGGGCGGTGCCGCGCGGGTCGGGCCCCGGCTACCGTGGTCGGG
>NZ_BJNZ01000037.1 GCF_006539945.1 Cellulosimicrobium cellulans
CTTCTCTAATCTACCAGATCCTCAGCGCCCTCTCCAACTCGGTGATCCGAGCGGATAGAGCCGGTGAACCAGCGGCCCCGATCATGTCACGGCGCGCGAGGCTCCGAGTCATTCTCGAGGGAGACCGCCCGGGGGACCAGCCACCGTCTCGTGCGATCGAGACTCGGTGTCCGTTCCTCCCTGCCGGGCGAACGTCGAGAACACTACACGCGCTCCGTCCGGGTGCCAAATCCGTGCGCTGCACAACCCCGGCGCCGGCTCGGTGGCGCCGTCCGGCGCCTCCTGCGGCACCGGACGAGCGGCCGCGCGGTCCGTGCACACCGGACGAGCGGCCGCAGAGTCCGTGCACAGGCACGAGACGCCGAAGGGGCCGGACCGCTCGACGCGGTCCGGCCCCTTCGTCCTCAGGGCGACGTGCTGCTCAGTCGGCGGCGCCGTCCGCGACGGCGACGCCGAGCGTCTTCTTCCCCCGGCGCAAAAGGGCGAACTGCCCGTGCAGCAGGTCGTCCGCCGCGAGGACGGCGTCCTCGCTCGTCACCTTGACGTTGTTGACGTACGCCCCACCCTCGGCCACCGCACGCCGTGCGGCCGCCTTGGAGGCGACGAGTCCCGACGCCGCGAACAGGTCGACGACCGCGTCGCCCACGTGCGCCGTCGTGCGCGGCAGCTCGGCGACCGCGGCGCCCAGGGTCCCCGCGTCCAGGCCGGCGAGCTCGCCCCGGCCGAAGAGCGCCTGGCTCGCGGCGATCACGGACGCGGTCGCCTCGGCCCCGTGCACGAGCGTCGTGACGTCCGACGCGAGAGCGCGCTGCGCCTCGCGCGCCCCGGGCCGCTCGCGCACCGCGGTCTCGAGCTCGGCGATCTCCTCGCGCGTGCGGAACGTGAAGATCTTCAGCCAGCCCACCACGTCCTCGTCCGCGGCGTTGAGCCAGTACTGGTAGAAGGCGTACGGGCTCATCATGTCGGGCGCGAGCCAGACCGCCCCGCCCTCCGTCTTGCCGAACTTGGTGCCGTCGGCCTTGGTGATGAGGGGCGTCGTGAGCACGTGCACGGCCGCGCCCTCGGTCTTGCGGATGAGCTCGACGCCCGACAGCAGGTTGCCCCACTGGTCGTTGCCCCCCGTCTGGAGGGACACGCCGTGCCGGCGGTACAGCTCGAGGAAGTCGATCCCCTGGAGGATCTGGTAGCTGAACTCGGTGAAGCTGATGCCCTCCTCCGAGCGCAGACGGCGCGCGACGGTGTCCTTCGCGAGCATCGTGCCGAGGCGGTAGTGCTTACCGACGTCCCGCAGGAAGTCGATCGCCGACAGCTCGGAGATCCAGTCGAGGTTGTTCACGAGCCGAGCGGGGTTGTCGCCCTCGAAGTCGAGGAACCGCGACACCTGCGACTTCAGCCGCTCGGTCCACTCCGCGACGGTCTCCTTGGTGTTGAGCACCCGCTCGCCCGACTGGCGCGGGTCGCCGATCATCCCCGTCGCCCCGCCCACGAGCGCCACGGCACGGTGGCCCGCGAGCTGGAGGTGACGCAGCACGACGAGCTGCACGAGGTGGCCGTGGTGCAGGCTCGGCGCCGTCGGGTCGAAGCCGCAGTAGTACGTGATCGGGCCCTCGGCCAGCGCGGCGCGCAGCGCGGCCTCGTCGGTGGACTGCGCCACCAGGCCTCGCCATTGCAGCTCGTCGAGAACGTCGCTCACTTCTGCTCCTTCGTCGAGTGCCCGGTCCGGGCACGTGCGTCGCCACCCGTGCGGGAGGCGGGTCCTAGTCTGCCGTGCCGCGCGGCCACCGTCGGCCACCGCCCACGGGGCGGCCGCTCTTCAGACCGGCTGCGACGCCGTCACGGCCGCACCCCGCGGCCGGCAACGCGACTCATCGCGCCCTGGCGCTCACGCGGCGGTAGGCCGAGACCGTCGGGTCTCCCGCGAGCCACGAGCGCCACGGGTACAGGTCTCCGTCTCCCCCGTCACCGGAGACGCCGACGCGCGGGCCCGTCGCGATCGCCGGGCGCAGCGTCGTGGCGGTCGTACGGTGCAACACGAGCTCGCCCTCGGGGTCCGTCAGCTCGGCGCCGTACTGACGGAGGTCGAGGTCGAGCGCGACCGCGAGGCGCGCGGGGCCCCGCGCGATCTGGCGGTCGGAGTCGCACCTCCCGGCGGCGAGCCGGCGTGACCGCGCGAGGTCGACGCCGTCGGTCACCTCTCCCGCGCGCAGCAGGACGGCGGACGCGCGGCCCAGCGGCCCGCAGACCACGTTGACGCAGTGGTGCAGGCCGAGGTGCCGGTACACGTACAGCCGCCCGGGCTCACCGAACATCGCGCGGTTGCGCTCCGTCCGCCCGCGGAAGGCGTGCGACCCCGGGTCGCGCTCGCCGTCGTACGCCTCGACCTCGGTGATCCGCAGGGTGACGTCGCCGTCGTCGCTGCGTCGGGTGAGCAACGACCCGAGCAGGTCGCGGGCGACCTCGTGGACGTCACGCGCGTACCACGCGCGGGCCGGGACGTCCCACGGTCCGACGGCGCGGGACTGCCCGCTCCCCGTCGTCTGCGTCACGGCGTCCGTCGACATCGCACCACCTCTCGTCGTGGGCAATCTACGCCCCGCCACCGTCACGCGAGCCCCCGCGCGACGGCCGCTCGCTCGCGCGCACGACGTTCCCCCAGCCGTCCAGCACGACGTCCGCGCGCTCGCGCGAGGCGTTGCGCGCGTAGTGCTCGCGCTCGTCGGTCATCCAGGCGAGCCAGTGCTCGCGCTGGTCCTCGCCGTCCCGGTCGAGCCCCCGGCGCAGCCGCACGTCGTCCGGGGCCCCGACCCACACGCGCAGGGCGGCGACGTCGTCCGCCTCCCGGCGACCCGCCCCGCAGCCCTCGACGACCAGGAAGGGCGCCGGGGCGACGTCGTGCCACTCGGCGAAGCGGTCGATCTCCCAGTCGAACCGGCGGTACCGCCCTGCCCGGCCCTCGGCGAGAGGGTCGAGGACCCACTCCGCGAGGCGGCCCCAGGCCGGTTCGAGCCCGCGCCAGCCCTCGTACAGGTCGTCCATGTGGAGCACCTGCGCGGGCAGCGCGTCGCCGAGCTGGGCGGCGAGCGTCGTCTTGCCCGAGCCTGCCGGCCCGTCGACCACCACGAGCCGCGTGCCCGACGGCGGCGCGCTGCCGCCCGCGGGCTCGTCGCCCGGGCGGGACGACGGGCCGAGACGCGGGACGGCGTCGCGCACGCGCCGCACGAGGTCCGCGAGGACGTCCGGGTCGACGCTCACGCGCGCACCACCGGCGCGGGCACCGTCAGCACGAGGGTCGTCAGCCCTGCGCCCAGAAGCGGTACTCGGCCGAACGCTCCTTCGCCGTCTCGAGCTGCTCGGCGACCCGGACGGGGGCCGTGCCGCCCACGGCGTCGCGCGACGCGAGCGAACCCTCGACGCTCAGCACGTCACGCACGCCCGGCGTGAGGTGCTCGGAGATCGACGCGAGGTCGTCGTCCGAGAGGTCCCACAGCTCGATGCCGCGCTCCTCGCAGACGCGCACGCACGCGCCCGCGACCTCGTGCGCGACGCGGAAGGGCACGCCCTGGCGCACGAGCCACTCGGCGACGTCCGTCGCGAGCGAGAACCCCTGCGGCGCGAGCGACGCCATCCGGTCGGTGTCGAACTCGAGCGTCGCGACCATGCCGGAGAACGCGGGCAGGAGCACCTCGAGCGTGTCGACCTGGTCGAACACCGGCTCCTTGTCCTCCTGGAGGTCGCGGTTGTACGCGAGCGGCAGGCCCTTGAGCGTCGCGAGCAGGCCCGACAGGTCGCCGATGAGGCGTCCCGCCTTGCCGCGCGCGAGCTCGGCGACGTCGGGGTTCTTCTTCTGCGGCATGATGCTCGACCCCGTGGAGTAGGAGTCGTGCAGGCGCACGAAGCCGAACTCCTTGGTCGCCCAGAGGATGACCTCCTCCGCGAGGCGCGAGAGGTCGACGCCCAGCATCGCGGCGACGAACGCGAACTCCGCGACGACGTCGCGCGAAGCGGTGCCGTCGATCGAGTTCTCGACCGGGCCGTCGAACCCGAGCTCGGACGCGACGGCCGCCGGGTCGAGGCCGAGGGACGAGCCCGCGAGCGCCCCCGACCCGTACGGCGAGCGTGCGGCGCGCACGTCCCAGTCGATGAACCGGTCGACGTCGCGCAGCAGCGGCCACGCGTGGGCGAGCAGGTGGTGCGCGAGGAGCACCGGCTGCGCGTGCTGGAGGTGCGTGCGCCCCGGCATCGCGGCGCCGGGGTGGGCGGCTGCCTGCTCGATCAGCGCGTCGACGACGTCGAGCACCAGGCCCGCGATGGTGCGCGCCTCGTCGCGCAGGTACAAGCGCGTGAGCGTCGCGATCTGGTCGTTGCGCGACCGGCCCGCGCGCAGCTTGCCGCCGAGCTCGGGACCGGCCCGCTCGATGAGGCCTCGCTCGAGCGCGGTGTGCACGTCCTCGTCGTCGTCGGCCGCGACGAACGCGCCCGACGCGACGTCCTCGCGCAGGCGCTCGAGCGCCGCGAGCATGCCGTCGAGCTCGTCGTCGTCCAGCAGCCCGGCCGCGTGCAGGACCTTGGCGTGGGCCTTCGAGCCCGCGACGTCCTGACCCGCGAGGCGCCAGTCGAAGTGCGTCGACTTGCTCAGCGCGGCGAGCGCGTCGGCAGGCCCGCCGGCGAAGCGGCCGCCCCACAGGCTCACACGCCCTCCCCCGTCGTCGGCCACCGCTGCCGCCGCGCCGTCCTCGACGGACGTGGTGGACTCCGGTCCCTGCTGGTCGTGCGTGCTCACAGTGCTCCTGCCCCGAGGTCCACACCGTTGCCGAACTTCTCGTCGCGCGCGGCGGCGAGCTTCGCGGTGAGACCGTAGATCTCGATGAATCCCTTGGCCTGCGACTGGTCGAACGAGTCGCCCTCGTCGTACGTCGCGAGGTTGAAGTCGTACAGGCTCGCCTCCGAGCGTCGGCCCGTCACGGTCGCGCGCCCGCCGTGCAGCACGAGGCGCACGTCGCCGGAGACGTAGCGCTGCGTGTCGTCGACGAAGACGTCGAGCGAGCGCTTGAGCGGGCTGAACCACATGCCGTCGTAGACGAGCTCGGTCCAGCGCTGCTCGACGCCGCGCTTGAAGCGGGCCTGCTCGCGCTCCAGGGTGACGTTCTCGAGCTCCTGGTGCGCGGCGATGAGCGCGATCGCGCCCGGCGCCTCGTAGACCTCGCGCGACTTGATGCCCACGAGGCGGTCCTCGACGATGTCGATGCGGCCGACGCCCTGCGCGCCCGCGCGGCGGTTCATCTCCTGGATCGCCTGCAGCGGCGTCACCGCGACGCCGTCGAGCGCGACCGGGATGCCCTGCTCGAACGTAACCACGACCTCGTCCGCGACCGGCGGGAAGGTCGGGTCGTCCGTGTAGTTGTAGACGTCCTTGGTCGGGGCGTTCCAGATGTCCTCGAGGAAGCCCGTCTCGACCGCACGGCCCCACACGTTCTGGTCGATCGAGAACGGGTTGTGCTTGGTCGTCGCGATGGGCAGGGAGTGCTTCTCGGCGTACTCGATCGCTTTCTCGCGCGTCAGCGCGAGGTCGCGCACGGGGGCGATGGTCTTGAGCTCGGGCGCGAGAGACGTCGTCGCGACCTCGAAGCGGACCTGGTCGTTGCCCTTGCCGGTGCAGCCGTGCGCGACGGTCGTCGCGCCGAACTGGCGCGCGGCGCGCACGAGGTGCTTGACGATGACCGGGCGCGAGATCGCCGAGACGAGGGGGTACCGGTCGAGGTAGAGGGCGTTCGCGCGCAGCGCGGGCATGCAGTACTCGGCCGCGAACTCGTCGCGCGCGTCGGCGACGTACGCCTCCACCGCACCGCAGTCCAGGGCGCGCTGCCGGATCACCTCGAGGTCCTCCCCGCCCTGGCCGACGTCGACCGCGACGGCGACGACCTCGGCGCCCGTGGCCTCGGCGATCCAGCCGATGGCCACCGACGTGTCCAGGCCGCCCGAGTAGGCGAGCACGACGCGTTCAGTCATGACGGTCTCTTTCTGTGACGTGCGGGTTGGGGTCCGTGGTCCAGTCTCGCAGGGCGGTCCGCCGCGCGGGTCGTGGTCCGACGGCGGTCAGTCCGGCGTGCCGGGGACGGGCCCGCCGTGGGGCCCGGACAGCTCGAGGAAGCGTCGCGCGAGGTCGGCGCCGCCGTCGGGGTCGCGCGCGATGACGAGGATCGTGTCGTCGCCCGCGATGCACCCGAGCACGTGCGGCAGCACGGAGTGGTCGATCGCCGAGGCGAGGTAGTTCGCGGCACCGGGAGGCGTGCGCAGCACGACGAGGTTCGCGGACGCCTCGGCCGAGACGAGCATCTCCGAGCACAGGCGCGCGAGCCGGGCCGCGAGGTACTCGGGCGACTCCGCGGTCTGCACGCTGCGGTCCCCGCCCTCCCCCGGCACCGCGTACACGAGCGCGCCCGACGCGCCGCGCACCTTCTCGGCGCGCAGCTCGATGAGGTCGCGCGACAGCGTCGCCTGCGTCACCGACAGCCCCTCGCGCTCGAGCTCGCGCGCGAGCTCGGCCTGCGAGTGGATCTCGGTGCGGCGCACGATCTCGGCGATGCGCGCGTGGCGCGCCGTCTTCGTCGTCGCCGTGCGGGGCTCGGTCACGACCGCTCCAGGAGGAACGTGAGCAGCGCCTTCTGCGCGTGCAACCGGTTCTCCGCCTCGTCCCAGACCGCCGAGCGGGGACCGTCGATCACCTCGGCGGTGATCTCCTTGCCACGGTAGGCCGGCAGGCAGTGCAGCACGATCGCGTCGTCCTTCGCGTGCGCGAGGAGGTCGTCGTTCACCTGGTAGGGCACGAACGGGAGCGCGCGCTGCTCGGCCTGGGCCTCGTCCCCCATCGACACCCACGTGTCGGTCGCGACGACGTCGGCGCCCGCGACGGCCTCGACCGGGTCGGACGTGACGAGCACGGAACCGCCGGTCTCGGCGGCGATGCGCTCGGCGTCGGCCACGAAGACGGGGTGCGGCGGGTACCCGTCCGGCGTCCCGACCCGCACGTGCAGGCCCGCGGTCGCGCCACCGAGGAGGTAGGAGTGCGCCATGTTGTTCGCGCCGTCGCCGACGTACGCGAGCGTCTGGCCCGCGAGCGCGCCCGTGCCGCCGCGCAGCTGGGCGACCGTGAGGAGGTCCGCGAGGATCTGGCACGGGTGGAAGTCGTCGGTCAGGGCGTTGACGACCGGCACGCGGCTGATCGCCGCCATCTCCTCGAGACGGTCCTGGCCGAACGTGCGCCACACGATGGCGGACGCCTGCCGGTCGAGCACGCGCGTGACGTCCGCGACGGACTCGCGGACGCCGACCTGGGCGAGCCGGCCGTCCACGACGACCGGGAAGCCGCCGAGCTCGGCGATGCCCGTCGCGAACGAGAGCTGCGTGCGCAGCGTCGGCTTGTCGAACAGGACGGCCACGCCCTGCGGACCGGCGAGCGGCTGGCGGAACGTGCGGTCGTCACGGAACGCGAGGCCGATCTCGAGGACCCGGCGCTGCTCGGCGGGCGTGAGGTCGTCGTCGCGCAGGAAGTGCCGGGGGGCCATCAGGAGCTCCTCGTCGTGGGGCCGGTCGTGGGGCCGGTCGTGGGGTCGGTGGGTGCAGGGTCCGCGGCGGTAGGTGCCGCCGGATCCTCCGGGACGGCGACGGTCGCGAAGAACGCGACGACGTCGCGCGCCTGGTCGGGCGTGAGGATCAGGGGCGGCGCGAGGCGGATCGCGTCGGACGCGACGGCGTTCACGACGAACCCGGCGTCGAGCGCCGCGCGCGCGACGTCGGCCGCGACGGGCCGGGTGAGCTGGACGGCGAGGAGCAGCCCGCGCCCCCGCACGTCCTCGACGAGCGGGTTCCCGGCCCCGGCGATCCCGTCGCGCAGGAGCGCGCCGACGGTCCGGACGTTCTCGAGCAGGCCGTCGCGCTCGATGACGCCGAGCGTCGCGAGCGCCGCCGCGGCCGCGACGGGGTTGCCGCCGAACGTCGTGCCGTGCTGACCGCGGCCGAGCAGCGTCGCGGCGCGCTCGCCGTACGCGACCACCGCGCCGACGGGGAACCCGCCGCCCAGACCCTTGGCGAGCGTGACGACGTCGGGCACGATCCCGCCGCCCACCTCGGGCTGCTGGTACGCGAACCACGAGCCGGTGCGTCCGACGCCGGTCTGCACCTCGTCGAGCACGAGCAGCGCGCCGTGGCGCGCGGTGAGCTCGCGCGCGGCGACGAGGTAACCCGGCGAGAGCGAGCGCACGCCGGCCTCGCCCTGCACGGGCTCGACGACGAGCGCGGCGACCTCGCCGCGGGCCGCCACAGCGGCGGGCGAGAAGGCCTCCTCGAGCGCGGCGACGTCGTCGAACGCGACGAACTCGACGCCGCCCGGGAGCGGCTCGAACGGCTCGCGGTACGCGGCCTTCGAGGTGAGCGCGAGCGCGCCCATGGTCCGCCCGTGGAAGCCGCCCTGGAGCGCGAGGACGCGCGTGCGACGCCCCGTGTCATTGTTCCGACGAGCAATCTTGAACGCCGCCTCGTTGGCCTCCGTGCCCGAGTTCGTGAAGAACACGCGCGACCCCTCGGGCGCCTCCGCGAGCGCGAGCAGGCGCTCGGCTAGCGCGATCTGCGTCGGGGTGCCGAAGAAGTTCGACACGTGCCCGAGCGTGCCGAGCTGGGCCGAGACCGCCGCGGTGAGCGTCGGGTGGGCGTGGCCGAGCGCGTTGACCGCGATGCCCGCGAGCAGGTCGAGGTAGCGCTTGCCGTCGGCGTCCCACACGTACGCGCCCTCGCCGCGCACCAGGACGCGCTGCGGCGGGCCGAACGTGTCCATGACGGCGTGCGCGTACCGGTCGGTCCACCGGGCGACGGAGCCGTCGGCCGGGGCCGTCACGGCGCTCGTCGTCGCAGGCGCGGGCGCGCCCGTCGGATGGTCGAGGGCGTTCATGCGGCTCCTCCGGCGGTCGTGGCGGGCTCGGGCACCGGCGCGCTCGCAGGGTCCGGGACGACCATGGTCCCGTTGCCCTGGGTGGTGAAGACCTCGAGCAGCGTCGAGTGCGGCACGCGGCCGTCGATCACGGTCGCCGCGGGGACGCCGCCCTCGACCGCCCGCAGGCACGCCTCCATCTTGGGGACCATGCCGGCGGACAGGGACGGCAGGAGCGCCGCGAGCTCGGAGCGCGTGATCTGCGCGACGAGCGAGTCCTTGTCCGGCCAGGACGTGTACAGGCCCTCGACGTCGGTCAGCACGACGAGCTTCTTCGCGCCGAGCGCGACCGCGAGCGCCGCGGCCGCGGTGTCGGCGTTGACGTTGAGCACCTGGGTCGGGTCCTCGAGGTCGGGCGCGATCGTCGAGACGACGGGGATGCGGCCGGCGTCCAGCAGGTCCTGGACCGCGGCCGGGTGCACCTCGACGACGTCGCCGACGAGCCCGACGTCGACGGGCTCGCCGTCGACCGTCGCGTGCCGGCGCTGGGCCTGGAGCAGGCCGCCGTCCTCGCCCGAGAGCCCGACGGCGTACGGACCGTGCGCGTTGATGAGGCCGACGAGCTCGCGCGAGACCTGGCCCGTGAGGACCATGCGCACGACGTCCATCGCCTCGGGCGTCGTCACGCGCAGCCCCCCGCGGAACTCGGACTCGATGCCGAGCCGGTCGAGCATCGCGGAGATCTGCGGGCCGCCGCCGTGCACGACGACCGGGCGGAGTCCGACACGGCGCAGGAACACCATGTCCTCGGCGAACGCGGCCTTGAGCGCGTCGTCGACCATGGCGTTGCCGCCGTACTTGACGACGACGAGCGCGCCGGCGAACTCCTCGAGCCACGGCAGGGCCTCGACGAGCACCTCGGCCTTCTGCTCGGGGCGCAGGTCGGTGCGCGTGTCGAACGCGGCGTCGTCCGGGTGGGGCGTCGGGGTGGTCAGGTCGCTCATGAGGAGTACGCGCTGTTCTCGTGGACGTAGTCGTGCGTGAGGTCGTTGGTCCAGACGGTCGCGCTCGCGGAGCCGGCGTGCAGGTCGATCTCGACGCGCACCTCGCGCTCGGCCGCGAGGTCGACGAGCTCGCGCGGCTCGCCCACTCCCCCGGCCCGGCAGACCTGGACGTCGTTGACCGTCACGTCGAGCAGGAGTGCGTCGAACGGCGCGACGTCCTCGGGGACGGTCCCGACCGCGGACACGATGCGGCCCCAGTTCGGGTCGTTGCCGAAGATCGCGGCCTTGAACAGGTTGGACCGGGTCACGGCGCGCGCGACGGCGACCGCGGCGTCCTCGCTCGACGCGCCCACCACGGTGACGGCGACGTCGTGGCTCGCGCCCTCGGCGTCGGCCACGAGCTGGCGCGCGAGCGACCCGCACGCCTCGGTGACGGCGTCGGTGAGCGCGTCGAGCGTCACCTCGACCCCGGACGCGCCGGAGGCCAGGAGGATCACGGTGTCGTTCGTCGACATGCAGCCGTCGGAGTCGACGCGGTCGAACGTGGTGCGGGTCGCGGCACGCAGCGCGGCGTCAGCCGTCGCCGCGTCGACGACGGCGTCCGTCGTGAGCACGCAGAGCATGGTCGCGAGGCCCGGCGCGAGCATGCCCGCACCCTTCGCCATCCCGCCGACGGACCAGGTCGCGGCACCGTCCGTCGCGGTGGCCTCCGTGACCTCGCGGACCACGGAGACCGTCTTGGGCACGGTGTCCGTCGTCATGATCGCGAGCGCGGCGTCCCCGCCGCCGTCGACCGTGGCGACCGGGTCCGCGAGCGCCGCGGCGGCGGCGTCGACGCCCGCGAGGAGGCTTTCCATGGGAAGCCGCACGCCGATGAGGCCGGTCGAGCAGACGAGGACGTCGCCCGCGGAGGTCGCGAGCACGTCGGCGACGTGCTCCGCCGTGCGGTGCGTGTCGGCGAAGCCCTCGGGCCCGGTGCACGCGTTCGCGCCGCCCGAGTTGAGCACGACGGCCGTCGCGCGCCCGTCGCTCACGGCCTGGCGCGTCCAGGCGACCGGTGCGGCGAACACGCGGTTCGTCGTGAGCACGGCCGCGGCGACGTCGAGCGGCCCGTCGTTGACCACGAGCGCGACGTCCTGCGCGCCCGTGGACTTGAGCCCGGCGGCGACGCCGGCGGCCCGGAAGCCCTGCGGGGTGGTGACGGTCACGGGGCGACCCCCTCGGTCGTGAGGCCGGCCGTCTGGGGCAGGCCGAGCGCGATGTTCATGGACTGCACCGCGGCGCCCGCGGTGCCCTTGACGAGGTTGTCGATCGCCGTGACGGTGACGACGCGCCCCGCCGCGTGATCGACCGTGACCTGGACGAGCGCCGTGTTGGCGCCGAGGGTCATCGCCGTCGTCGGCCACTGGCCCGCGGGCAGCACGCGGACGAACGGCTCGCCGGCGTACACGTCCTCCCATGCCTGGCGGACGCGCGCGTCGAGCGCCGCGGGGTCGAGGCGCGCGGCGTCGTCGGACAGGCGCGCCGTGACCGTGGCGAGGATCCCGCGCGACATCGGGACCAGGGTGGGCGTGAACGAGATGCTCACGTCCGGCGCGCCCGCGGCCCGCAGGTTCTGCGCGATCTCCGGGATGTGCCGGTGCGACCCGCCGACGGCGTACGGCTGGGCCGAGCCGAGCGCCTCGGAGGCGAGCAGGTGCGGCTTGAGCGACTTGCCCGCGCCCGAGTACCCGTTGGCGAGCACCGCCACGAGGTCGTGCCCCTCGACGAGGCCCGCCGCGACGCCCGGCTGGATGCCCAGCGTGACCGCCGTGACGTTGCAGCCCGGCACCGCGATGCGGCGCACACCGGCGATCCGCTCGCGCTGCTTGGTCTCGCTCGCGGCCGCACCCGGCTCGTGCGTGAGCAGGAGCTCCGGCAGCCCGTACGGCCACGTGCCCGCGTGCTCCGACCCGTAGAACGACGCCCAGTCCGCCGCGGACTCCAGCCGGTGGTCCGCGCCCAGGTCCAGGACGAGCACGTCGTCCGGGAGCTGCGCCGCGATCTCGCCCGACGCACCGTGCGGCAGCGCGAGGACGACGACGTCGTGCCCGACGAGGTGCTCGACGCTCGTCGGGAGCAGCACGCGGTCGGCGAGGGATCGCAGGTGCGGCTGGTGCTCACCGAGGAGCGTCCCCGCGTTGCTGTGCGCCGTCACGGCGCCGATCTCCACCTCGGGGTGCCCGGCGAGCAGGCGGAGCGTCTCCCCACCCGCGTACCCGGACGCACCCGCGACCGCGACTCTGATCGTCATATGCATCACTATACATACTTATGCAACGCCCGGGTCGAAGCTCCTGTCCACGGTACGCGTACTCGGGCGTGCGGCCGGGTGGGGTTTCGTGCCCCCGCGGGCGGGTCCGCGGTGGGCTGGTGTTCGATGCCCGCGTGGTCGGGTCCGCGGTGGGCTGGTGTTCGATGCCCGCGTGGTCGGGTCCGCGGTGGGGTCGGACCGTGTGCTTGGACTGGCGCACCGTCACCTCGGTCTTCCGGGCGGGGGTTCTAGGAGTGCGCCATTGACGTCCTTCGCACACGGTCCGACCCCACAGCTCGTCCTGCCCGTCACCGCACGACCCGCGGCACAGGCCCGGCGGTCCCGTCCGGCCAAGAGGCGAGAAGTGGCCCCATCAGACCCCGCTGGTGGGGCAACTTCTCCCCTTTCGTCACCACGTGTACGGCTCGACGGAGCGCCGCGGGCCCGACGCGCTCAGGCTGCCGCTGCGCAGACCGCGCGGACGGAGGCTCCCAGGACGGACGTGTCGCGGCCCACGGTCCAGCGCGGGGCGCCGTCGGGGCCGCGGTGCTCGAGGTAGGTCACCGCGGTCGCATCGCTGCCGCTGCCGACGGACTGCTGGGTGAGGGAGAGGACCTCGACCGGCCGGCCCAGGCGGGCGAGGGCGTCGACGAGGGCGTCGACCGCTCCGGCCCCGGTGCCGGACGTGGTGACCTGCGCGCCGTCGACGGTGAGCACGAGGTCGAGGCGCTCGGCCCCGTCGTCGGTGCGGCGGCTCGTCCAGGAGACGGGCTCGACGGCGCCCGGCCGCGCGTAGGCCGCCTCGAACAGCGCGAGGAGGGCGTCGGGCGTCACCTCGGCGCCCGTGGCGTCGGCGTGATCCTGGACGCGGCGCGCGAGGTCGACCTGGAGGCCGCGGGGCAGGTCGAGGCCGTGCGCCGAGTGCAGCACGTACGCGACGCCGCCCTTGCCGGACTGGCTGTTCACGCGGACGAGGGCCTCGTACGACCGACCCAGGTCGGCGGGGTCGACCGGCAGGTACGGCACGCGCCACGGCGCCACCGCGGGGTCCAGGCCCGACGCCGCGGCGTCGGCCCGGTGACGTTCCATGCCCTTGCGGATCGCGTCCTGGTGCGTGCCGGAGTAGGCGGTGTGGACGAGCTCGCCCACGTAGGGGTGGCGCGGGTGGACGTCGATCCGGTTGCACGCCACGACGACGTCGCGGATCGCGTCGAGGTCGGAGAAGTCGACCATCGGGTCGACGCCCTGCGCGTGGAGGTTGAGGCCCAGCGTGACGAGGTCGACGTTCCCGGTGCGCTCGCCGTTGCCGAACAGGCACCCCTCGACGCGCTGCGCCCCGGCGAGGACGGCGAGCTCGGCGCACGCGACGCCGGTCCCGCGGTCGTTGTGCGGGTGGACGGAGAGGATCACCCCGTCGCGCCGCGCGAGGTTCCGGTCCATGTACTCGATCTGGTCGGCATAGACGTTGGGCGTCGCGACCTCGACCGTGGCGGGGAGGTTGAGGACGACGGGGCGCTCGGGCGTCGCGTCCCAGAGCGTCGTCATGCGGTCGCACACGTCGAGCACGTAGTCGGGCTCGGTGAGGTTGAACACCTCGGGCGAGAACTCGAAGCGGACGCGCGGGTCGTCGCCGGCGTGGCGCAGCACCTCGGTCCCGGCGTCGGTGATCAGCCGGGCGAGCTCCTCGCGGTCGCGGCCGAGCACGACGTCCCGCCAGACGGGCGCCGTCGCGGTGTACACGTGGACGACGACGGGGTTGCGCAGGCCCCGCACGGCCTCGAACGTGCGCGCGACGAGGTCGGCCCGCGCGGCGGTGAACACGACGACCGTGACGTGCTCGGGAGCGAGGTCGGTCTCGGCGAGCAGGCGCACGAAGTCGAAGTCGGTCTGCGACGCCGACGGGTAGCCCACCTCGATCTCGGTGTAGCCCATGGCGACGAGCAGCT
Source organism: Cellulosimicrobium cellulans (assembly GCF_006539945.1). Taxonomy (GTDB): domain Bacteria; phylum Actinomycetota; class Actinomycetes; order Actinomycetales; family Cellulomonadaceae; genus Cellulosimicrobium; species Cellulosimicrobium cellulans. The sequence goes on from NZ_BJNZ01000037.1 coordinate 14,164, forward strand.
CGAAGAATCGGCGCTTGCGCGCGGGACCCATCGGCTCCGCGAGCGCCTGGTTGCCGTCGCGCAGGTCGACGGGGACCCACAGCGGCGCCTGGGTGAGGCGGCGCGAGGGCCACCGGCGGTCGGGCAGGTCCGGTACCTCGACCCGCGCGCGGACGTCGGCGTAGCGGGACGAGGGCATGCTCGAGGGTCGCTGACGGTTCCAGGCGGGGGTGGGCTCCGTCGTGCCGCGAGCGGCGGCGGGCGTGGAGGTGCTGGCGAGGGTCATGGCGGTCCTTCAGGTCGCGCCCCGGGGTCACGGGGCGGGCGGGCGACCGGCGCGCGACGGTTCCCCACGGCGGGGAGCCGGTCCGGTCAGACCCCGCCGTGGCGCCGAAGGAGGAGCGCCGTCCAGGACATGCCGGGTACGCTAGCGCCCGTCAAGTCCTCAGACAACCTGAGAGGTTCCCGTGACCGCGCTGCACCGGCGTCCCCTCGCGGACCAGGCGGCCGAGCTCCTGCTCGACCGCGTGCGCTCCGGCGTCTGGCCTCTCGACCACCGACTGCCAGGCGAGCAGGCGCTCGCGACGGAGCTCGGCGTCGGGCGCTCCACCGTCCGCGAGGCGATCCGCCAGCTCGCGGGGCGCGGCGTGCTCGACAGCCGGCAGGGGTCGGGCGTCTACGTCGTGTCGACCGACACCGCGGACGACTGGGACGAGGTGCTGCGCCGCGGGGAGATCGTCGACGTGCTCGAGGTGCGCGCCGCGCTCGAGGCCGAGGCCGCGGGCCTCGCCGCCACGCGCCGGACCCCCGGTGACCTCCGCGCGATGACGACGGCGCTCTCACGTCGAGGGCAGGTCCCCGCGACGTCGTCGGCCGCCGAGTACGTGGACGCCGACCTCGTCTTCCACCGGGCGGTCGTCGACGCCGCGCACAACGCCGTGCTGGGCGAGCTCTTCGCGACCTTCGTCCCGCGCCTGCGTCGCGCGATGGTCGCGATGGTCGACCTCGACCGCGCGGGCGAGGCGCACCGGCACGACCAGGACGCGCACCAGGCGATCCTCGACGCCGTGCGCGACCGCGACGCCGTCCGCGCGTCCGCGGCGGCGCGCGAGCACCTCGCAGCCGTCCACGCGAAGGTCGCCGGGAGAGGGCGACCGTGACCGCCGCGCGACCCTAGGCTGGGGCCATGCACGCGATCGTGGCCCGCGAGGCGGGCGGTCCCGAGGTCCTGGAGTACACCGAGCTGCCCGACCCGTCGCCGGGCCCCGGACAGCTCCTCGTCCGGTCCGCGGTCGCGGGCGTGAACTTCATCGACACGTACAAGCGCTCCGGCGTGTACGCGATGGAGTACCCGCACGTCGTCGGGAGCGAGGGCGCGGGGGTCGTCGCCGAGGTGGGCGAGGGCGTCGAGGGGTTCGCCGTCGGCGACCGCGTCGTGTGGACCGAGGCACCGGGGTCGTACGCGGACCTCGTCCTCGTGGACGCCGAACAGGCCCTGCACGTGCCGGACGCCGTCTCGCTCGAGGACGCGACCGCCGTCGCGCTCCAGGGCCTCACCGCGCACTACCTGTGCACGTCGTCGTACCCGGTCCGCCCGGGCGACCGCGTGCTCGTGCACGCGGGCGCGGGCGGCGTCGGGCTGCTCCTGACCCAGATGCTCGTGGCGCGGGGCGCGCACGTGATCTCGACGGTCTCGACCCCCGAGAAGGCGGAGCTGTCCCGCGGCGCGGGCGCCGAGCACGCGATCCAGTACACCGCGTTCGCGGACCTCACCGCCGAGCTGCCCGAGGTCGTGCGCGGGCTCACGGGCGGCGAGGGCGTCGCGGCGGTGTACGACTCGGTCGGCAAGGACACGTTCGACGCGTCGCTCGCGTCGCTGCACCGCCGGGGCACGCTCGTGCTCTACGGAGGGTCGTCGGGGCAGGTCCCGCCGTTCGACCCGCAGCGCCTCAACGCGGGCGGGTCGCTCTTCCTCACGCGGCCCAAGCTCGCCGACCACACGGCGACCCGCGCGGAGCTCGTCGAGCGCGCGACGGAGGTGCTCGGGGCGGTCGCGGGCGGCACGCTGCACGTCCGCGTCGGTGCCACGTTCCCGCTCGCGGAGGCCGCCGACGCGCACCGGGCGCTGGAGGGTCGCGCGACCACGGGCAAGGTCCTCCTCCACCCCGAGGGCGCCGTGGACGCCCCGTCGGCCACGGGCACCGCGTGAGCTGGGACTGGGTCCCGCCCCGGCCGGGCGAGGAGGACGGGTCCGACGGCGGCCCCTCCCCCGCCCTGCGCCGCACCGTGACCGTCCTCGCCGTCCTGCTCACCGCGGCGTTCGCCGTCTACTGGGTGACCGTCGGGGTGCGTCAGCAGGCGGACGCGTGCGTCGCCGACCGCCCCGCGGGCGTCGCGGCGCAGGACGTCGTCGCGACGTGGCGGTGGTGGCCCCCCGGCTACGACTGCGCCGTCGCGCAGCCGACGACGCGCGCCTGAGACGCCCGGGCCGGGTGGGATCAGGCCGGCGCGACGGGCGCCACGGCGTGCAGGTGGTCGACCGGGCCACGGCCCGTCCCGACCCGCAGCGCGGCACCGGCACGCAGCGCTCCCGTGAGCCACTCCTTGGCGTCGCGCGCGGCCTCCTCCCAGCCCTCGCGCTGGGGGCGCAGGGCCGCGAGCGCCGCGGAGAGCGAGCACCCCGTGCCGTGGGTGTGCGGCGTGTCCACGCGCGCGGCCTCGAAGGTCGTGATCCCGGCCGCGGCGTCCGGGACGGGGGCGGGCGCGACGAGCGCGTCGGGTGACGTCGCACCGGTGAGGTGCCCGCCCTTGAGCAGGACGACGGTGCCGCTCGCCGCCGCGTACGTCGCGGCCTGGGCCAGCGCCTCGTCCCAGGTCGTCGCGACGTCGCGGCCCGCGAGGACGGCGAGCTCGGGCAGGTTGGGCGTCACGACGTCGGCCCGCGTCGCGAGGTCGCGCACGGCCCGCTCCGCACCGGCGTCGAGCAGGCGGTGCCCCGACGTCGCGACCATGACGGGGTCGAGGACCACCCAGGGCCGCGGGACCCCGGCGTCGGACCGGGCCGCGACGAGCGCGTCGAGCCACGCCCCGATCTCCCGCGCGTTCGGCTCGTCGGCGACCATGCCGATCTTCACCGCGTCGATCTCGACGTCGTCGGACACCGCGTCGAGCTGCTCGCGCAGGAACGCGGGCCCGGGGACGTGCACGGACCGCACGCCGTGCGTGTTCTGCGCGACGAGCGCCGTCGTGACGGCCATGCCGAAGGCGCCGTGCGCGGCGAAGGACTTGAGGTCCGCCTGGATGCCCGCGCCCCCGGTCGGGTCGGTCCCGGCGATCGAGAGGACGCGCGGACGTGAGGGCCGGGCGGCCGGGTCGGCGTCCGGACCGGGCGTCCGGTCGACCACGGGCCGACGGGCGCTGTCGCGCCGGGGTGCGGGGTCGTGCTGGGGCAGGGCGAGCGTCATCGCCGGACATCCCTTCGCTGGTACGAGCCAGAGCAGGTTCGACGGGTCTCATCTCAGCCCCTCGTCGGGGCACCCCGTGTCGCTCGTCATGCTACGTCCTGCGCGCCGGACACCCGCGCCCGGTCTCGCGCCGCCGTCCTGCGTGCGCGACCCGTCCCGAGGGACGCCTCAGGCCCGGTGGATCGCCTCGCCCGCGATCTCGAGGCCGATCTTCTTGCCCGGGGCTGTACGCGCTCCTGCGCGAGCTCGGCGCGCTCGGGCGAGCGGTTCCGCGGCCGCGCCCACGCGAGGATCTGGTCCTGCTGCTCGCCCTGCCAGTCGATCGAGGTGCTGCGGAACTCGATCGTCGGGTAGGCGTCGACGTCGAGGAAGTCGGGGCTGCGCAGGTGCGCGTCGCGCTCCTCGTGGTGGGTCGTGAGGCTCGCCGTCTCGATGGTCGCCGACACGGCCGACGCGATCGCATCCCCGATGGATGAGTGAAGTCTTTCAACCAGATGGCGGGTGATCTCGCCCTCGGCGCCGTCCGGGCACACGAGCGCCGCCCGACCGTGCGGTCGGGCGGCGCTGCGGGTCCGGGACGCGGCGAGGGCCGCGCGGTGTCAGCGACGCGGGAGCTCTCCCGGCATCGGGTCGTCCGCGCCCCAGCGCGTCACGCGCAGCCGGCGCGCGTCGAGGCCCGGCAGCGAGTCCCCGCGGCGCGCGGCCTCGTCCGCCGCCGCCCGCAGCGACTCCGGCGAGTCGTGCGTCACCCGGACGAACGCGCCCGAGAACGCGTCGAGCTCGCCCCGCGCGATCGCGACGACCATCTCGACCGTGCGCTCGACCGGCGTCCACTCGGTGCGGCCCTCGTGCATGGCCATCGACGCGGTCATGTCGGTCTGCACCACGCCCGGCGCGACCTCGAAGGTCCGCAGCCCGCGCGCGTTGCCGGATCGGTGGAGGTTCGCCCCCAGCCGCAGGAGCGCCGTCTTGCTCGCGTTGTACGCGCTCGCGCCGTCCATGTCGTGCGAGCCCGCGCCGCTGTTGAGGTCGACGACGCGGCCCCCGCCGCGCGCCAGCATCCCCGGCACCACGGCGCGCGCGAGGAGGAACGGGCCGCGCACGTTGGTCTCGACGATCGCCCACCACTCGTCGGGGTCGGCCTCCCAGAGCGGCACCTCGGCGTCGACGCGACCCGCGTTGTTGACGAGGAGGTCGACGCCCCCGAGCGCCGACTCCGCCTCGGCGACGGCGGCCGCGACGGCCTCGGCGTCGGTGACGTCCGCCGTCACGACGACCGCACGCCCGGCACCGCTCCCGTCGAGCGCCGCGATCTCCCCGGCCACGCCCGCGAGCCGGTCGGCGTCGCGCGCGAGGAGCGCGACGTCGAGGCCGGCCGCGGCGAGACCGACGGCGATCGCGCGGCCGATGCCGCGCGACGCCCCGGTGACGAGCGCCGTGCGGGCGGGAGCGACGTCCATCGCGCCGCCCGCACCGGCCTCCGCGCTCACGCCCGCAGCTCCGCGCCGACGCGCTCGCGTGCCACCGTCACGGCGCCCTCGCGGACGCGCGCCACGTCGTCCGCGGTCAGCGTGCGGTCCGCTGCGCGCAGCCGCAGCGAGAACGCGAGCGACTTGCGCCCGGCGCCGACCTGCTCGCCCGTGAAGACGTCGAACAGCGCGACCTCCTCGACCAGGTCGCCCGCGCCGTCGACGATCGCGTCGCGCAGCGCCTGCGCGGTCACGTCGGCGTCCACGACGAAGGCGAGGTCCTCCTTGGCCGCCGGGAAGCCCGAGACCGGCGTCGCCTGCACGGGCTCCTCGGACGAGCCGGCGACGAGCGCCGACAGGTCGACCTCGAACGCCACCGTGCGCGCCGGGAGGCCGAGGTTCTCCAGCACCTTGGGGTGCAGCTCCCCCGCGTGCCCGACGACGGTCCCGTCCGCGAGCTCGAGGCGCGCGCAGCGTCCCGGGTGGAACGGCGCGCGGGCCGTGTCGGCCACGACGCGCACGTCCGTGCCGACCCGGAGCCCGACGCGCTCGGCGACCAGGCGGGCCGCGCCGAGCGCGTCCGTCCAGTCGGCCGCGCGGCCCGGGCCCCACCAGCCGGCACGCTCACGGCGCCCGACGAGGACGCCGGCGACGTGGCGCGGCTGCGCCGGGAGCGCCGCGTCGATCGCCGCGAGGTCCTCGTCGCTCGGCCGCACGCCGCCCGGCAGCGCGGGCGCGGCGGGCGCACCCGAGCGCGGGTGCGTGACGAGACCCACCTCGAACAGCGCGACGTCGGTCAGCCCGCGCCCGACGTTGCGGCGCGCCGTCTCGAGCAGCGTGCTCAGGAGGTCGGTCCGCATCAGCGGCCGGTCGTCGGCGAGCGGGTTGAGCAGGCGCAGCGCGCGACGGCGGGCGTCGTCCGCGGGCAGGCGCAGCGCGTCGAGCTCCGCGGTACCGACGAACGGGTAGCTCAGCGTCTCCACGAAGCCGTCCTCGGCGAGCGCCCGGGCGACCGAGCGGCGCACGCGCTGCTCGCGCGTGAGCCCCCGACCGCCGGGAGCGGCGGGAAGCAGGGACGGGATCTCGTCGTAGCCGACGAGGCGCGCGACCTCCTCCACGAGCTCGGCCGGCTCCGTGAGGTCGGGGCGCCAGGACGGCGGGGTGACCACGAGCACGCCCGTGGCCTCCGCGTCGACCGCGTCGACCGTGCAGCCGATCGCCCCGAGCGTGCCGACGACCTGCTCGAGCGTGTACGGCACGCCGACGAGGCGCGCGGCCTCGCCCACCGGGAGACGGATCGCGGCGGGCGGGGCGACGCGGTCGAGGTCGCTCACGGCCGGGTCGGCGGTGCCGCCGCCGAGCTCGACGAGCAGGTCGACGACGCGCTGCGCCGCGACCGCGGGCAGCAGCGGGTCGACCCCGCGCTCGAACCGCTTGGCGGCCTCGCTCGACAGCTTGTGGCGGCGCGACGTGCGCGCGACCGTCACCGGGTCGAAGTGCGCGGCCTCGACGAGCACGGCCGTCGTCGTCGGACCGACCTCCGACGAGGCACCGCCCATCACACCGGCGAGCCCGAGCACGCGCGCGCCGCGCGCGCCGTCCGGGCTGTCCGTGATGAGCAGGTCCTCGGGGTCGAGCGCCCGGTCGACGTCGTCGAGCGTCGTGAGGCGCTCCCCCGCCGCCGCGCGACGCACGACGATCGGCGCCGCGACCTGCTCGAGGTCGTACGCGTGCAGGGGCTGGCCCAGGTCGAGCATGACGTAGTTCGTCACGTCGACCGCGAGCGAGATCGGCCGCATGCCCGACGCCGTGAGGCGGCGCTGCATCCACGCGGGCGTCGGCGCCGCGGGGTCGATCCCGCGCACGACGCGCGTGACGAACCGGTCGCACCCGACGACGCCGTGGACCGGCGCCGCGTCGTCCACCTCGACGGGGAACCCGTCGGACGTCGCGGCGGGCGGGGGCGTGGCCAGCGAGCCCGGCAGGCCGGGGTCCGTGAAGCGCGCGCCCGTCGAGTGCGAGAACTCGCGCGCGACGCCGCGGTAGGAGAACGCGTACCCGCGATCGGGCGTCACGTTGATCTCGAGCACCTCGTCGCCGAGCCCGAGCAGCGCGATCGCGTCCTGCCCGGGGGTCAGGTCCTCGGCCGCGTACCCGAGCCGCGGCAGCACGATGATGCCGTCGTGGTCCTCGCCGAGCCCGAGCTCGCGCTGCGAGCAGATCATGCCGTCGGACACGTGCCCGTAGGTCTTGCGGCTCGCGATGGGGAACGGCCCGGGCAGGACGGAGCCCGGCAGCGCGACGACGACGAGGTCGCCCGGCGCGAAGTTGTGCGCGCCGCACACGATGCCGCGGGCACCGCCCGCGGGCACGTCCGCGGGGTCGACGCCCTGGATCTCGGCGACGTTGTGCTCCGGGCCGACGTCGACCAGGCACCAGTTGATCGTCTTGCCGTTCTTCTGCGGCTCGGGGGTCATCTCCAGGACGCGCCCGACGACGAGGGGACCCGTCACGGCCGCGCCGTGGATCGCCTCCTCCTCGAGGCCGACCCGGACGAGGTCGGCGGCGAGCCGCTCGGCGGTGAGCCCCTCAGGCAGCTCGACGTGGTCGCCCAGCCAGTCGATGGCGACGTAGGGCATCAGATCTCCGTTCCGAACTGGGCGGAGAAGCGCGCGTCGCCCTCCACCATGTCGTGCATGTCCGCGATCCCGTGACGCAGCATGAGCGTGCGCTCGATGCCCATGCCGAACGCGAAGCCCGAGTACACGTCGGGGTCGACGCCGACGGACCGCAGCACGTTCGGGTTGACCATGCCGCAGCCGCCCCACTCGATCCAGCCGGGCCCGCCCTTCTTCTGCGGGAACCACAGGTCCATCTCGGCGCTCGGCTCGGTGAACGGGAAGTAGCTCGGGCGCAGGCGCGTGCGCGCCTCGGGACCGAACATGGCGCGCGCGAACGCGTCGAGCGTCCCCAGCAGGTTCGCCATGGTCAGCCCCTCGTCGATCGCCAGGCCCTCGACCTGGTGGAAGACGGGCGTGTGGGTCGCGTCGAGCGCGTCGGTGCGGAACGTCTTGCCCGGGCACGCGACGTAGAGGGGCACGCCGCGCTCGAGCAGCGAGCGCGCCTGGACGGGCGACGTGTGGGTGCGCAGCACGAGGTTCGACGGCGGCGCGGCGCCGTCGGTGGAGCCGTCGGCCCCCGCCACGTAGAACGTGTCCTGCATCTGCCGTGCCGGGTGGTCGACGCCGAAGTTCAGCGCGTCGAAGTTGAACCACTCCGCCTCGACCTCGGGGCCCTCCGCGATCTCCCAGCCGAGGCCGACGAAGAAGTCGGCCACGCGCTCCTGGAGCGTCTCCAGAGGGTGGCGTGCGCCGGACGGCACGCGGTCCACCGGGAGCGTGACGTCCACGGCCTCCTCGACGAGCACGCGCTCGTCGCGCTCGGCCTCGAGCTCGGCCTGGCGCGCGGCGAGCGCCTGGTTCACACGGCCGCGGAGCGGGCCGAGGAGCTTGCCGGCGGTCTTCTTGTCGGCGGGCGCGAGCGAGCCGATCTGGCGGTTCGCGAGCGCGAGGGCGCTGCGGTCCCCCGTGTGCTCGGTGCGCACGAGCTTGAGCGCGTCGAGGTCGCCGGCCCCGGCGATCGCGGCGAGGGCGGCGTCGAGCGCGCGCTGGAGCGCGTCGGCGTCGAGCGGGGAGGGAGCGGTCGGGGTGTCCGGGCCGCCGTCCCCCGTGACGGGGGTGACGACGTCGGCGTCAGGGCTGGACATGCGTGCCTTCCTGGCGAGGGCGGGACTGCGGGAGCGGGCGACGACCAGGGCAGGAACCTCAAGGGTGGCCTGGACGGGTGCCGCCTCGCGGGGCGCGGCGCACAGGGCGCGCGCGGGCGCGCGCTCGTGCGCGCGTCGCGGTCATTCTAGGGCGCCCGTCCCGGCCCGGTCCGTCCCGCCACGGGCGGGAGGTGTGCACGCGTCAGTCGCGCGGGCCCGTGACGGGCCCGGGAAATCGACGACCACCGTGCATGCTCATGGCCGCCATCCTCGCACAGCCGTCGTGGGGGCGCGGGCCGGTGCCCGCGCGGGGCGGGGTGCTCTCGCAGCGGCTCTCGTCGTCCTCCCGACGCCGCGGTCGTCAGCCGCGCACGGGCGTCCCGGCCAGCGGGAAGGTCTCGACCGTGCGGTACACCCGCCGGCCCGACGTGTCGCCGGACGTGGACTCGAGCAGCAGGAGCTCGTGCGCGGTCCAGTCGGGGCCTGCGTAGACGGACAGCGCCGCGGCCGGACCGGCGAGCGGGTCGCCGGCGGTGACGCCGGCGCCCCCTCCTCCGGGACGGCGTCCGACGGAGCGCGCGCGACGTCGCGCCTGCCGGGCCCCGGCGGCGGCGCGCGCCACGGTGAGGTGGGCACGTTGCCGCGGCCGGCGGTCCACGCGGACGCCGACGTCCCCGGCCGCCTCGGCGACGGCCGCGCTGAGGTCGCGGAGCACGTCCGCGTCCGCGCCCCCGACGCCGGCCCACAGCACGCGCCGGTCGAACACGCCGGCACCGCGCAGGCGCAGTGACAGCGGCGAGACCTCGCGCGCGACCGGGGCGAGCGCGGCGGCGAGGTCGGGGAGCGACCCGTCCGGCACGTTCCCGAAGAACGAGACCGTGACGTGCCACAGCTCCGGCGGGGTCCACCGCACGAGCGGTGCGCCGTCGGGCCGGCGCGCCTCCTGGGCGTGCGCGCCCGAGAGCGCGAGCGCGAGATGGTCGAGCGCGGGGGCGCTCGGGCGGAGCGCGGCGAACAGGCTCACGCGCCGGTCCCGGGCGACCCGACCGGTCGGTGCGCCCGGCTGGAGGCGTAGAGGCACACCGTCGCGGCGGTGGCGAGGTTGAGCGACTCGGCGAGCCCACGGATCGGGACGCGCACGACCGCGTCGGCGAGCGCCCGGTCCTGCTCGGGCAGGCCCCAGGCCTCGTTCCCGAAGACCCAGGCGGTCGGGGCCGCGAGATCGACGCGGCGCCGCCCGTCGTCGAGCGCCCCCTCGCCCGCGGGACCGGCCACGTCGAGCAGGTCGTCCAGGTCCAGGTCGCCCGCCCCGTCGGCCGCGAGCACGGTGAGCCCGGCGTCGCGCAGCGCGGCCACCGCGTCCGCGAGGCTCACGCCCGTGACGACGGGCAGGTGGAACAACGAGCCCGCGGTGGAGCGCACGACCTTGGGGTTGTGCACGTCCACGCTCTCGCCCGCGAGCACGACGGCGTCCGCGCCGGCCGCGTCGGCGGCCCGGATGACGGTCCCGGCGTTCCCCGGGTCGCGCACCGTCGCCAGCACCGCGACGAGGGCGGGCCGCTCGCGGCCGGGCCCGGTGAGCGTGGCGACGACGTCCTCGACCGTGGGCTCCTGCGCGCGGACCACCGCGAGCACACCCTGCGCGTCGGGGCTCATCGCGGTGAGCACCTCGGCCGTCGCGACGTGGACGTGCAGGCCCGCGGCGCGGGCGTCGTCCACGATCTCGGGGTGCCGCCCGACGGCCATGGGCGTCACGTACACGTCGCGGACGCGCTCGGGCGCGTGCCGCACGGCCTCGCGCACGCCCTGCGGCCCCTCGACGAGGAGCTGTCCGTGCCGGGAACGCGCCGGACGCCCGGCCAGAGCACGGACCGCCTTGACCCGGTCGCTGCGAGGGTTCGTCAGCGTGGGGTCGAGCGGGTCGTGCACCGTCCGGGCGTCCGTGGCGCGGGGGGCGCTGGTCAGGCTGCGGCCTTCGGCGCGTTGACGTCCTCGGGGAGCGCGTCCTTCGCGACCTGGACGAGCGCGTTGAACGCGGCCACGTCGTTGACCGCGAGCTCGGCGAGCAGGCGACGGTCGACCTCGACACCCGCGGCCTTGAGGCCCTGGATGAGGCGGTTGTACGTCAGGCCCTGCGCGCGGGACGCCGCGTTGATGCGCTGGATCCACAGCTTGCGGAAGTCGCCCTTGCGCGCCTTGCGGTCGCGGTACGAGTAGACGAGGGAGTGGGTGACCTGCTCCTTCGCCTTGCGGTAGAGGCGCGAGCGCTGGCCGCGGTAGCCGCTGGCGCGCTCGAGGGTCGTACGGCGCTTCTTCTGGGCGTTGACCGCCCGCTTCACGCGTGCCACGTGATGCTCCTTGCAGTTCGGGGCTCAGGGGTGAGCCGGTCGGTGGCGGGTTCCGCCACCTGCCGGGTCACTTGCCGAGCAGCTTCTTGATGGTCTTGACGTCGGCGGGCGAGACCACCTGGTCCTGGGCGAGGCGGCGCTTGCGCTTGGTGGCCTTGTGCTCGAGCAGGTGTCGAGCGTTGGCCTGCTCGCGCATGACCTTCCCGGTACCCGTGATGCGGAAGCGCTTCTTGGCACCCGAGTGCGTCTTGTTCTTCGGCATGACTGCCGTCTCTCCTTGTGTCCGGTCAGCCGCCTCGCGGCGGCCGACGTGTTCGGGTCCTGGCCGGTGGGCCCGGACCCCGAGCAGGGTCGGTCTGTGCTGCCGGCCGTCAGCCGGCCTTGCCTCGCGGTGCCGGCTTGGGTGCCGGGCGCGGGGCGCTCGGCTTGGGCGCGGCAGGCCTGGGGGCCGCCGGCTTGGCGGCGGACGCCGGCGCGGACGGAGCCGCGGGTGCCGGACGAGGAGTGGCCGGGCGCGGGGCGGCAGGCTTCGAGTCCGCCGCCGGGCGGGCAGCGGTACGCGGTGCCGTGGCCGGACGCGGCGCGGGCGCCGAGCGCGGGGCGGCGGCCTTCGGCGCGGGTGCGGCCTTCGGCGCCGGAGCAGCCTTGGGCGCCGGAGCAGCCTTCGGCGCGGGCGCCTCCTCGACCGGAGCCTCGACGGGCGCCTCGACCGGTACGGTCGCCTCGGCGGGGGCCGGGGCCTCGACGGCCGGGGCCTCGATGGCCTCGGGCGCGTCGACGTCCTCGCCCTCCGGGCCGTCGACCGTGCGCGCCGCGGCGCGCTGGGCGGACTTCGTCAGCCGGGGCTCGGCCTCCTGCGCCCGCTTGCGCTGCTCGCTCTTGGCGTCGGCCTTCTTCTTCACCGGGCCGAGCACCATGGTCATGTTGCGGCCGTCCTGCTTCGGCATCGACTCCACGAAGCCGAGCTCCGCGACGTCGTCCGCGAGGCGCTGGAGCAACCGGACGCCCATCTCGGGGCGCGACTGCTCACGGCCGCGGAACATGATCATGACCTTGACCTTGTCGCCGGCGGCGAGGAAGCGCTCGACGTGGCCCTTCTTGGTGCCGTAGTCGTGCGGGTCGATCTTCAGGCGGAAGCGGATCTCCTTGAGGACCGTGTTCGCCTGGTTGCGCCGCGCCTCACGCGCCTTCATGTCGGACTCGTACTTGAACTTGCCGAAGTCCATGAGCTTGGCGACGGGTGGCCGGGCGTCCGGGGCGACCTCGACGAGGTCGAGGTCCGCGTCCTGGGCAAGGCTCAGGGCAACCTCGGTGCGGACGACGCCGACCTGCTCCCCGCCGGGACCGATGAGTCGGACCTCGGGGACGCGGATCCGATCGTTGATGCGAGGCTCGCTGATGTGATGCTCCTAGGAAGTCGTCGGTAGACCACCCGGGACGAAGAAGGCCTCCGTCCCTGAGCGCAGGGCGGAGGCCATCAGGTCGGGACGTCGCGCCGGGCGACGACCACGTCGGAACGTCCCCGAAGGGTGCGTCCCGGACCAGGACCCGGCCTCTGTCGCGACGTTCGTCGGCGGTCGAGACCCGGGTGGGATGAGATCCACTTGCGCACTCGCACCCCTCCCGTCGCCCGAAATCCGGACGAGGAGACGCGCACGAGTCGGTCAGCCATCAAGGATAGCAGAGGCGGGGCGAGTCTTCGCACCCGAGGGAAAGCCAAACTTCGGATCGCCTCCATCGTTGGAACTCTTCCAGTTTACGTGGTTAGAGTGGGGCCATGAGGACAGGAGCGACGCCCGGCGTGGGGACGAGCCTCGACGACGGGCCACGGCGCGCCCGCCACGAGGGCGAGCTGCGCGAGCGCGGCCTGCGCGTCACCGCGGCCCGGCTCGCCGTGCTCGACGCGGTCGAGCTCCAGCAGCACGCCGACGCCGACGACGTCCTGCGGGCGGCGCGCGCGGCGCTCGGCTCCGTCTCGGTCCAGGCGGTCTACGACGTCCTGCACACGCTCACCGACAAGGGGCTGGTCCGCCGGATCGAGCCCGCGGGCCACCCCGCGCGCTACGAGCGCCGGCTCGGCGACAACCACCACCACGTGGTGTGCCGGGGCTGCGGCGCCGTCGCCGACGTCGACTGCACGGTCGGCCATGCTCCCTGCCTGACCCCCTCCAGCACGTCGGGGTTCCAGATCGACACCGCCGAGGTGACGTTCTGGGGCCTCTGCCCCGACTGCGCGGACTGACCACCACCACGCCGCTCCCCGTACCTCGCGCACCCGGAGCGCGCCCGTTTTCGCACGAAGATCCCGGTATGAGATAGCTCAACGGGCCGCGACCGCGGCCCACGGAAGGAGACCCATGACCGCCCCCTTCACCACCACCAACGCCGGCGCACCCGTCGCCTCGGACGCCCACGCCCAGACCGTCGGCGCCGACGGGCCGATCGTCCTGCACGACCACTACCTCGTCGAGAAGCTCGCCCAGTTCAACCGCGAGCGCGTCCCCGAGCGCGTCGTGCACGCCAAGGGTGGCGGAGCCTTCGGGACGTTCACCGTGACGAACGACGTCAGCGCCTTCACGCGCGCCGCGCTCTTCCAGCCCGGGACGACCACCGAGATGCTCGCGCGCTTCTCGTCCGTCGCGGGCGAGCAGGGCTCCCCCGACACGTGGCGCGACCCGCGCGGCTTCGCGCTGAAGTTCTACACGACCGAGGGCAACTACGACCTCGTCGGCAACAACACCCCCGTGTTCTTCCTGCGCGACGGCATCAAGTTCCCCGACTTCATCCGCTCGCAGAAGCGCCTGCCCGGCTCGAACCTGCGCGACAACGACATGCAGTGGGACTTCTGGACCCTGTCGCCGGAGTCCGCGCACCAGGTGACGTGGCTCATGGGCGACCGCGGCCTGCCGTCGAGCTGGCGCCACATGGACGGGTTCGGCTCGCACACCTACCAGTGGATCAACGCGGCCGGCGAGCGGTTCTGGGTCAAGTACCACTTCAAGACGGCGCAGGGCATCGACAACCTCTCCGCCGACGAGGCGTCGCAGCTGGCCGGGTCGGACTCCGACCACCACATCCGCGACCTGTACGAGCACATCGAGGCGGGCGACTTCCCGCGCTGGACGCTCTCCGTCCAGGTCATGCCGTACGAGGACGCGAAGACCTACCGGTTCAACCCGTTCGACCTGACCAAGGTGTGGCCGCACGCCGACTACCCGCTGGTCGAGGTGGGCGTGATGGAGCTCAACCGGAACCCCGAGAACTACTTCGCGCAGATCGAGCAGGCCACGTTCGCGCCGAGCAACTTCGTCCCCGGCATCGCGACGAGCCCCGACAAGATGCTGCTCGCGCGCATCTTCTCCTACGCCGACGCGCACCGGTACCGCGTGGGCACCAACCACGCGCAGCTCCCGGTCAACGCGCCGCACGCGGCGAGCGAGGGCGGCCACACGTACGCGAAGGACGGCGCCATGCGCTACTCCTTCTCCTCGGCGACCACGCCGGTCTACGCGCCCAACAGCCGGGGCGGCGCGCACGCCGACCCGGCCCGCGCCGCGGAGTCGGCCGGCTGGGAGGCCGACGGCGAGCTGACGCGCACCGCCGCGACGCTGCACCCGGAGGACGACGACTTCGGCCAGGCCGGCACCCTCTACCGCGAGGTCTTCGACGACGCCGCGCGCGACCGCTTCCTCGCGACGATCACGGGGCACGTCGGCGCCGTGCACAGCGACGAGATCCGCGAGCGCGCGATCGCGTACTGGACGAACGTCGACGCCGGCCTCGGCGGCGCGCTGCGCGTCGCGCTCGCCGCCACCGGCGCGCCCGTCGAGGGCGGCCAGCCCGGCACCGCGGCGGAGCCTGTGCGCGCCTGAGCCTGGGGTCCCGGCGGTCACGAGCCGCCGCCCCGCCACGCCGGCCGTCGTCCCCTGCGGGGCGGCGGCCGGCGTCGTCGCGGCGCGTCCCGCACGGGGGGCGTGCTCCCCCGCCGCCGGATGGAAAGATGGTCGCCATGAGTACCGAGAACGCTGCCGTGCCCGACCCCGCCGCCGACGCCGTGCGCGACATCGCGGACGTCGCCGCCGTGGAGGTCATCACGTCCGCGGCCGTCCACCTCATGAGCGCCGCGGCCGTCAAGTGCGGCCTCGCCGAGGACGCGCAGGAACAGGGTCACCTCGACCTCGACGAGGCGCGCAAGCTCATCAACGCGCTCGCCGCGCTCGTCACGGCGAGCGCCCCCGACATCGGCAACCAGCACGCCCGGTCGCTCCGCGACGGGCTGCGCTCGCTCCAGCTCGCGTTCCGCGAGGCGTCGGTCTACCCCGACGCCCCCGGCGAGGGCCCGGGCGAGAAGTACACGGGCGCCGTGAGTTGAGCACTCCGCCGGCACCCCCGCCGCACGGCGGGTCCTCCGAGCCGCCACCGGGTCCGCCGCCGTCGCCGACCTGGCCGGAGAGCGTCGCGCGGGGGACGACGCCGCCCGCGGTCCCGGGCGCACCCTCGTCGGCGGGTGGACCGCCGTCGTTCGCCCCGGCCTCCCCGGCGCCCCGGGTCACGTCCCCGGGGACCGGTGCACCCGGACCGGACGAGGTGCCGTCCGCCGCCGGGAGCACGACGATGCCGCCGCGTCGTCGCCGCGGCGCCGTGGTGGCGATCGTGGTGCTGTCCCTCCTGCTCGCGGCCGCCCTGGGGGTCGGCGCGTACCTGTGGGTCACCACGACGCGCTGGCAGGAGTCGAGCGCGGACTGGGAGGGCGAGGCCCGCGGCCTGGGCGAGGACGTCGCCCGGCTCCAGACCGAGCTCGACGGCGCGAACGCAGAGCTCGAGTCCGCGCGCACCCAGCTCACCGCCGCGCAGGACCGCATCAGCGACCTCGCCAACGAGAAGGCGCAGCTCGGCGACGAGAACGAGGCGTCCCAGCAGTACCTCGACTACCAGAGCCGGGTCTCCGAGGCGGCGGGCAAGGTCGCGGCCGCGCTCGGCCAGTGCACGACGGCGCAGACGCAGCTCATCGGCTACCTCAACAACCGCGACGCGTACGACCCCGCGGACCTGGAGCGCTTCGCCGACCAGGTCGACCTGCTGTGCCAGGAGGCCACGGACGCCAACGCGCAGCTCCAGCAGGAGCTCGCCGGATGACCCCGCGCCGAGTCTGGTCTGCCGCCAGGGACGACTCCGGGCGCGTCGTCGGCCGGCGCGTCGTCGGGTCGCTCGCCTCCGTGGCCCTGCTCACCGGCCCGCTCGCGGCGTGCGGCGTCCTGCCGGAGCTCCCGGAGCCCGTGCCCGACTCGGTCGTGCCGTCCCTCGTCGCCCCCGACGACCCGGCGGGGTCCGAGAACCTCTCGCCCGACGGCTTCGACGCCGTCCGGCGCATGGCCGTGCGCATCCGCAACGTGCGCTGCGACGGGCTGTCGACCGGCTCGGGGTTCGCGGTGGACTCGCGCACGCTCATCACCAACAAGCACGTGGTCGACTCGTCGCGCTCGTTGCAGCTCCTCACCTACGACGGTCGCGACATCGCGGCCCAGACCGCGAGCGTGGCCGGCCTCGCGGACCTCGCGATCGTCCGGACGTCGGAGGACCTCCCGTCAGCCCCGACCCTCGCGGCGGCCGACCCGGCGCCGGGCGACCCGGTGACGGTCGTGGGCTACCCCGAGGGCGGTCGGCTCACGGTGACGCAGGGCTCGGTCATCGGGACGACGACGGACCCGCTGCACGAGAACCTCGGCGAGGTGCTGGTCACCGACGCGCCGGTCGAGCCGGGGAGCTCCGGCTCCGCCGCGCTCAACGACGCCGGCGAGGTGATCGGCGTCGTCTACGCCAAGACGTCGACGGACAAGTCGCTGCTCGTCCCGGTGAGCACGCTCCAGACGATGCTCGGCGACGAGTCGGCGTTCACCGCCCTCCCGGAGTGCGACGCCTGACCGGTCCCGTCGCGGCAGGTCGCGCGTCTCCGGCGCGCCCCGCCGAGGCGCCCCCGCGCGCACCCTTGACCCCGGGTCTACCCTTCCTGCCATGAGCACACACGCGAGCTCGGACACGCCCCCCGTCGACCCGGCGCACATCACCCACGCAGCGCGCGACACGCTCACGGTGCGTCGCGTCTTCGGGGAGTCCTACGAGCGTGACGGCACGCTCGTCATCCCTGTCGCGACCGTCTGGGGCGGCACCGGCTCCGGCTGGGGTTCCGGCGCCGGGGAGCTCTCCGGCAAGGGGGCCGCCGACTGGCGTCGCCGCGTCGGGGCTGCCGCGGCCCCCGCTCCGGAGCCCGAGGCATCATCGACGGCGCCGGACGCGAGCGGGTCGTCCGACCCCGGGTCGGGCAACGCCGGCGGCGAGGCGGGCGGCGAGGGCTCGGGTGGCGGCGGCGGGTTCGGGGTCCGCGTCGTCGCCAAGGGCGTCTACGTCGTCGACGACCAGGGTGTGCGCTGGCAGCCCGCGCTCGACCTCAACCGCGTGATCCTCGGCGGGCAGGCCCTCGGCGCGGTCGTCGCGTTCTCGGCCGCGCTCGCGTGGGGTCTGAGCCACCTGCGCCGCCGCTGAGCGACCCGCCGCGCGGCGGGACCGCACGGACGCCCGCCTGGCGGTTCAGTCCGCGCGACCGACCCGCAGCTCGAGCCCGTCGACGCGCTCCGACACGACGGCGTCGGTCGCGAGCGCGGCGTTGACCTGACCGAGCACCGCGTCGAGGCCCGCCCGGTCGAGCCCGGCATCGATGCGCAGCACGACGGCCACCTCGGCGCGACGCCCCGGCTCGGCCCAGGTCCGGGCGACGTGCGGGATGCCGGCGAGAGCGCCCTGGACCGCGGCGACCACCTCGGGGACCACGGCTCCGTCGACGACCGCTGGCGACCAGTCCTTGCCCTGCGCGAGCGCCCACACGGCCGGGCGCGGCACGAGCGCCGTCACGGGGCCGCCCGGGTCGAGCACGAGCAGCGACCAGTCCTCGCTCACCGCGGACAGCGCCGCCCGACGAGCGTCGACGGGGACGGGGCGCGCGCTCGCGCGCCACGCGGACATCGCCGCGACGGACGTGAACACCGGCAGCGCGCGGCGCCCGTCCGGCGCCTCGATCGCGACGACTCCGGCGGAGGCCTCCTTGTCGACGGTGTGCCCGTGCTCGCCCTCGCCCGCGCTCTCGAGCTCGGCGAGGATCGGGACGAGCACGCGCGTCTCGCCGAGGCGCGCGACCACGTCGCCGAGCGACGCCGAGCCCGCGGCGTAGGCATCGAGCAGAGCCGCCAGCGCGGGGTCGGCCGACCCGTCGTCGCCCGCGAACCCGGACGACGGCGGGAGCGCCTTCCCCGGGGAGTCCGGGCCCACGGTCACGGCCGGCCCGCGACGTCGAGCGCCTGGGGCAGCGTGAACGCGCCCGCGTAGAGCGCCTTGCCCACGATCGCGCCCTCGACGCCTGCCGGGACGAGCGAGCGCAACGCCTCGAGGTCCTCGAGGCTCGAGATGCCGCCGGAGGCCACGACCGGTGCGTCGGTGCGCGCCGCGACGTCGCGCAGGAGGTCGAGGTTCGGCCCGCGCAGCGTCCCGTCCTTGGTCACGTCGGTGACGACGTAGCGCGCGCACCCGGCGGTCTCGAGGCGGTCGAGGACCTCCCACAGGTCGCCGCCCTCCTGCGTCCACCCGCGCGCGGCGAGCGTGGTGCCGCGCACGTCGAGGCCGACGGCGATCGCGTCGCCGTGCTCCGCGATGACCTTCGCCGTCCACTCGGGGTTCTCGAGCGCCGCGGTGCCGAGGTTGACGCGGCGCGCGCCCGTGGCGAGCGCGCGCTCGAGCGACGCGTCGTCACGGATCCCGCCCGAGAGCTCGACCTGGACGTCGAGGCGTGCGACGACGTCGGCCAGGAGCTCGGCGTTGGAGCCGCGGCCGAACGCGGCGTCGAGGTCCACGAGGTGGATCCACTCCGCACCGCCCGACTGCCAGTCGAGCGCGGCGGCGAGCGGGTCGCCGTACGAGGTCTCGGAGCCGGCCTCGCCCTGGACGAGGCGGACGGCCTGGCCGTCGGCGACGTCGACGGCGGGGAGCAGCACGAGGCGGTCGGTCACGGGGTTCTCCATCGGTGTCGGTGGCGCGTCGCGTGCGCCGCAGCGGTTGTGCGCCGGGTGTGCGGGACCCGGCGTCCGGGTCGATCAGAGCGAGCGGACCCAGTTCTCGAGCAGGGTCGCGCCGGCGTCGCCCGACTTCTCGGGGTGGAACTGCGTGGCGGACAGCGGCCCGTTCTCCACGGCCGCGACGAACCGGCCGCCGTGGTCGGACCACGTGACGAGCGGTCGCCGGATCGGCGAGTCCGCGGGCAGGTCCTGACCCGTCGTGAAGGAGCGGGCCGCGTAGGAGTGGACGAAGTAGAAGCGCTCGTCCTCGACGCCGCGGAACAGGACGCTGCCCTCGGGGACGTCGACCGTGTCCCAGCCCATGTGCGGCACGACGTCGGCCTCGAGCCGGTCGACGAGGCCGGCCCACTCCCCCAGCCCGTCGGTCAGGGTGCCGTGCTCGTCGCCCTGCTCGAACATGACCTGCATGCCCACGCAGATGCCGAGCACGGGCCGGCCGCCGGCGAGGCGGCGGCCGACGAGCTCGTCGCCGCGGACGCCGCGCAGCCCTGCCATGACCGCGGCGAACGCACCGACGCCCGGGACGACGAGGCCGTCCGCGTCCTGGGCGCGCGCGCGGTCCGCGGTGAGCTCGACGTCCGCACCGACGCGCTCGAGCGCGCGCACGGCCGAGCGGACGTTGCCGAACCCGTAGTCGAGCACGACGACGGACGGGCGCCGCACGCCCGGCGTCTCGCGGGTCGTCGGCTCGGTCATGCGCCGTCCTTCCGTGCGCGCCGCGCCGCCGACGTGAGCAGGCGCATCGCCTTCCAGCGGGAGATCGACGAGCTCGCGACGACACCGTCCTGGTCGGCGAGCGTCGTCGTCCCGGTGAGCAGGTCCTCCAGCGACTCGGGCGCGCCACCGAGCACGAGACCCGGCGCGAGGCGGTCGCCCTGCGCGCCGTCCGCCCAGCGCGTCATGGTGAGCTGCTCGCCGCTGCGGACGACGAGCACGAGCGGGACGCCCTTGACCAGGGTGGTCAGCGCGGCGGCGGCGTGCGCGGGCGCGTCGCCGGCCGTGTCGCGCAGGACCGCGACGGCGCCCACGTCGGTCGGCACGACGTCCGCCTCGACCTGCGCGAGCGAGCACGCGGCGGCGAGGGGCTCGGCCCCGGCGATCTGCGTGATGAGCGCGACCAGGTCCGGCCGCGCCGGGCCCGTCAGGGACGAGAGGTCGTCCGGGATCTCGACGCCGTCCAGCGCGTCGTCGCCGTGCGTGCTCACAGGGCTCCCTTCGTGGACGGGACGCCCTCGACGCGTGGGTCGGGGGCCACCGCGGCGCGCAGCGCGCGAGCGAGGGCCTTGAACTGCGCCTCGACGATGTGGTGCGGGTCGCGACCCGCGAGGACGCGCACGTGGATGCAGATGCCCGCGTGGTGCGCGATCGACTCGAGCACGTGGCGCGTCAGGGAGCCCGTGAAGTGCCCGCCGATGAGGTGGTACTCCTGACCCTCCGGCTCGCCCGAGTGCACGAGGTACGGGCGCCCGGACACGTCGACGACCGCGAGCGCGAGCGCCTCGTCGAGCGGGACCGTCGCGTCGCCGAAGCGCCCGATGCCCACCTTGTCGCCGAGCGCGACGCGCAGCGCCTCGCCGATCGTGATCGCCACGTCCTCGACCGTGTGGTGCGCGTCGATGTGCGTGTCACCCGTGGCGACGACCTTGAGGTCGATGAGCGAGTGCTTGCCCAGCGCCGTGAGCATGTGGTCGTAGAACGGGACGGTCGTCGAGATCTCCGTCCGTCCCGTGCCGTCGAGGTCGAGCTCGACGAGCACGCTCGACTCGGACGTCGCGCGCTCGATGCGCGCGGTGCGCTTCACAGTCCTGCCACCTCCACGAGGGCCTGTCGGAAGGCCCGCATCTCCTCGCCGGTGCCGATCGACACCCGCAGCCAGCCGTCGGGACCAGTCTCCCGGATGAGCACGCCCCGCTCCAACATCGCCGACCAGACCGCGTGCCGGTCGGCGAACGTGCCGAACAGGACGAAGTTGGCGTCCGAGTCGGCGACGTCGAGCGGACGGCCGTCCGGGTGCCGGAGCGAGCGCAGCCACGCGACGGTCTCGTCGCGGCGCTCGCGCAGCTCCGAGACCTGTGCGAGCAGCTCGCCGGAGTGCGCGAGGGCCGCGCGCGCGACCGCCTGGGTCACGGCCGACAGGTGGTACGGGAGACGGACGACGCGCAGCGCGTCGACGAGCTCGCGCGACGCCGCGAGGTAGCCCACCCGGGCCCCCGCGAGCGCGAACGCCTTGGACATCGTGCGCGTCACCGCGAGGTTCGGGTACCGGTCGAGCAGCTCGAGCGCGGACGGCGTGCCGGCGCGGCGGAACTCACCGTACGCCTCGTCGACGACGACGACGGCCGGCGCCTGCTGCCCGCCGGGGAGCGGGACGCGCACCGCGAGCGCCGCCTCGCAGACCGCCTCGACGGTCGCGGCGGGCAGCGCGGTGCCGGTCGGGTTGTTGGGGCTCGCGAGCAGGACGACGGACGGCTGCTCCCGCGCGACGACCTCGCGGGCGTGCTCCGGGTCGAGCGTGAAGTCCTCCGCGCGACGCCCCACGACCCAGGCCGTGTGGGTGTCGCGCGCGTACTCCGGGTACATCGAGTACGTCGGGGCGAAGGAGACGGCCGTGCGTCCCGGTCCGCCGAACGCCTGGAGCACGTGGAGCATGATCTCGTTCGACCCGTTGGCGGCCCAGAGCTGCTCGGCCTCCAGCGCGACGCCGGACTCCGTGCCGAGGTACGCCGCGAGGTCGGCGCGCAACCCGTGGAAGTCGCGGTCGGGGTAGCGGTTGAGGCCCGCGGCGGCGTCACGGACAGCCTGGGTGATCGTCGCGACGACGGCCTCGCTCGGAGCGTGCGGGTTCTCGTTGACGTTGAGGAGGACCGGGACGTCGAGCTGCGGCGCGCCGTACGGCTCGACGCCGGCGAGCTCGGGGCGCAGCGGGAGCAGGGGCCGTCCCGCGACGGAGGGTGGGGTCACCCGGACAGTCTACGAACCGCTCGCGCACTCACGTCCGTGACGTCCGGCACGCGGGCAGGGGCGCCTGTCGCCGCACCCGGACCGGGCGGGACCGGGGCGCGGCGTCAGGCCGAGGTGACCTCGCCGCCGTCGACCGTCACGGGCACCTCGGGCAGGGGCGACGGCGCGGGCCCGCCGAGCACGGCGCCGGTCGCGAGGTCGTAGCGGGAGGCGTGGCACGGGCAGAGGAGCTCGCCGTCCCCGGGCGCGACCGTGCACCCCTGGTGGGTGCAGATCGCGCTGAAGGCCGCGAAGGTGCCTTCTGCGGGCTGCGTGACGAGGAGCGGCGCGCCGTCCACGGTGACCGCGAGCGCCCCGCCGACCGGGACGTCGTCGACGCTCGCGAGCGTCTGCCCGGGACCGATGTCGGGCGCGCCGCCCCCGGAGCCCTCGCCGCCGCTCGTCCCGCCGTCCGGCGTCCCCGAGGTGCCGCCACCACCGCACGCCGCGAGCAGCGCGAGCGCGGCGCCCGCTCCCGACCCGGCGAGGACGACACGTCGCGTCGGCGTCGCCCCGCGCAGGACCGGGCCGGAACGCCGGGTACGCGCGGCATCGGTGGTGGCATCGAGGGTGTCGTCGCGGGTGGAGATCGCGTCGCCCGGGGGGACGGCGGGGAGCGGTGCGTCCATGTCCGGCCTCCTTGCGCGCTGCGTGGACGGACGGGCTCTCGGCCCGCCCCGACCGCCCGGCGCGCGAGACGTCGCCGTCGGCGGTTCCATTGAAGCACCGGGGTACGGGAGCACGCCCCCCGACCGCACCCGAGGCGGAGGGACGACGACGTCCGTGACCACGGGGCCGCCCACACCACCCGTGCGCGAGGGTCGAGCGCCCGGTGCGTGGGTCCTGCGGCACTGGCTGCCGCTGCTCGGCGCGGTCGGCTCCGGGGCGCTGACCCTCGCCGCGGGGAGCGCGTGGGTCGGGTCGTCGTCGTCGTGGTCACCGGGACGCTCGCCCTCGTCGTGGAGACGAGGAGGTCGCGAGCAGCACGGTCGTGAGTCGCGCGTCGCGCCGTCCGCCGCGACGAACGGTGCCCGCGCGCGTAGCGTCGAGGACGAGGCAGTGCCGCCGGCGCGGTCCGGCCGCCGCTCTTCCCGAGAACCGAGGTGATCGTCATGCCCACCATGCGTGCCGCCGTCGTCCGCTCGTTCACCGAGCCCCTGGTCGTCGACGAGATCGAGGTCCCGACGCCCGGGCCCCACGAGGCCCTGGTCAAGGTCGACTACACCGGCGTGTGCCACACGGACCTGCACGCCGCGCACGGCGACTGGCCGGTCAAGCCCGCTCCCCCGTTCGTGCCCGGCCACGAGGGTGTCGGCACGGTGGTCGCGGTGGGCGACCAGGTCACGCGTGTCCAGGTCGGCGACACGGTCGGGAACGCGTGGCTGTGGAGCGCGTGCGGCGAGTGCGAGTACTGCGAGACGGGGTGGGAGACCCTGTGCCCGAACCAGAAGAACGGCGGTTACTCGGTCGACGGCTCGTTCGGCCAGTACATGCTCGTCGACTCGCGCTACTGCCCGGTGGTCCCGGACGGGGTCGAGCTCTCCGCCGTCGGCCCGATCCTGTGCGCGGGCGTCACCGTCTACAAGGGGCTCAAGGTCACGGACACACAGCCGGGCGAGTGGGTGCTGGTCTCCGGGATCGGCGGGCTCGGGCACATCGCGGTGCAGTACGCGGTCGCGATGGGCCGCCGCGTCGCCGCGGTGGACGTGGACGACGAGAAGCTCGCGCTCGCGCGCAAGCACGGCGCGGAGGTCGCGGTCAACGCGGCCACGTCGCCCGACGCGGCGGCCGAGATCCAGGAGCAGACGGGCGGCGGCGTCCACGGCGCGCTCGTCACCGCCGTCAACGCGCACGCGTTCCCCCAGGCCGTGGGTGCACTGCGCCGCGGGGGCACGGTCTCGCTCGTCGGGCTCCCGCCGGAGAAGTTCCCGCTCGACATCTTCACGACCGTGCTCTTCGGGCTGACCGTGCGCGGGTCGATCGTCGGGACGCGCAAGGACATGGCGGAGGCGCTCGACTTCTTCGCGCGCGGGAAGATCAGCCCGACGTACACGGTGCGCCCGCTCGACGACATCAACGCGGTCTTCTCCGAGATGGAGGAAGGCAGGATCGACGGGCGCGTGGTCATGGACATGCGCTCCTGACCCCCGGCGTCCTCGGCTCTCGGTGCCCCCGAACCGTCCCCGGGGTTCGCGGGCCGCGACCTGTGCACGACGACCCGAGGGTCGGCGGGTGCGCCTACGATCGTGCGGGTGAGCCCCACCGACCCGTACGCCGACCTGCCCTTCGACCCGGCCGACGAGCCGCCGCTCGACGAGCCCGCCGACCCGTCCGGCGACCCGTGGGCCGGGGCCGCGCCGTCGGGGGCCGCGCCGGAGGCGGACGAGCCCGCGGTCGCCGCGCCGTCCGCGGGAGCCCCGGTCGGCGCAGGCGCTCCCGC
>NZ_BJNZ01000038.1 GCF_006539945.1 Cellulosimicrobium cellulans
ACCGCCCGCTTGGACGGAGACCGGTCGAGTGCCTCGTAGTACGTGGACGGGGCGATCTTGATGCCGTGCTCGGTGAGCACCGCACAGATCGGCTCGACTCCCCACCGCAGACCACCCAGTTGGGAGTCCTTGTGCTCGGCGATGAACGCCACTACCTGGTCGAGGGCCGGTCGAGCTCGGCCGCGAAGAAAGCCGACGCCGCCTTCAAGATCTCGTTCGCGCGCCGCAGCTCAGCGTTCTCCCGCCGCAGCCGCCGGATCTCCGCCGACTCCTCCGACGTGACACCGGGCCGCTGCCCCGCATCGACCTGCGACTGCCGGATCCACTTGCGCAGCGACTCCGGGGTCCCAATCCCGAGCTTCGAAGCGACCGCCCGGATCGCCTCGTACTCCGACCCGTAGTTCGGCTGCACCTCGGCAACCATCCGGATCGCCCGCTCACGCAGCTCCTGCGGGTACTTCGAGGTCCTTGCCATGACCATCATCCTTCCAAGGAATCAGGTCTCCGGACTCACCGGGCGACTCAAGCGATTCGTCCGAATTCTGCTTGCGTGCCCCTCCCTGTGGGTTTCCCAAGCCGCGAGCGCCGACACGCGTCAGTATGTCGTGCCCATGAGCTCGTGGACCTCGGCGAGCGTGCGGTCGGCGATCGCGTTCGCGCGGGCGTTGCCCTCGCGCAGCACGTCGAGCGGGTCGGGGCCGTCGCCGGCGGCGAGCGCCCGCCGCCGCGCGCGCAGGGGTCGCAGGTGCTCGACGAGCGCCTCCGTCACCACCTGCTTGAGGCGGCCCGCCCCGGCGGCACCGATCTCGTCCGCGAGCACCTCCGGCGTCGTCCCGGCCGCGAACGCGCCGAGCGTGAGGAGGTTCGCGACCTCCGGCCGGCGCTCGGGCTCGTAGGTGACGTGGCGCTCGGAGTCGGTGCGGTGGCGGCGCACGAAGCGCACGGTCGCGTCCTCGTCGTCGCGCAGCTCGAGCGCGTTGCCCGCGGACTTGCCCATCTTGCGGCCGTCCGTGCCGAGCACGGTCGGGGCGGGCGCGAGCAGCACGTCCGGCTCGGGGAAGTACGGCTGCGCGGCGGCGTAGCGCTGGTTGAAGCGCCGGGCGATCGTGCGCGTGATCTCGACGTGAGGAAGCTGGTCCTGGCCACCCGGGACGAGGTTGCCGTGGCAGAACAGGATGTCGGCGGCCTGGTGCACGGGGTAGGTGAACAGCAGGCCGCTCATGGGCCGGCCCTGTCGCGCCGCCGCCGCGGCGGCCTCGGCCTTGACGGTCGGGTTGCGCTCGATCTCGGCCGTCGTGACGAGGCTGAGGAACGGGAGCAGGAGCTGGTTGAGGGCGGGGACCGCGGAGTGGGCGAAGATCGTCGTGCGGGCAGGGTCGATCCCGGCGGCCAGGTAGTCGAGGACGACCTCGCGGACGGTGCCGCGCAGGTCGCCGGCGTCGTCGCGGTCGGTGATGACCTGGTAGTCGGCGACGACGAGCACGACCTCCACGCCGTCGTCCTGGAGCCGGACGCGGTTCGCGACGGTGCCGAGGTAGTGGCCCAGGTGCAGCCCGCCGGTCGGGCGATCGCCCGTGAGGACCCGGAACCCGGACGGGTCGGTCGCGAGCCGCGCCTCGATCTCGGCCGACCGCTCTCGCGCGGCGGCGACGGACGCGGTCGAGGACGGCGGTGCCGACGAGGGGCCGGACGGCGTGGCAGCGGTCGGGCGGGTCGTCTCGGTCGTGTCGAGGGTCGTGGTCATGGTGCTCTCCTTCGGTGGGGAGCCACGCACCACGCCCGGTCGAGGACCGGAGGGGCCCGGACATGACGACGTCCCGGCTGCGGCGCGCAGCTCGGGACGTGGACAGGACTGGTCACGGCTGCGGGGGCAGCCACCACCAGCTCTGCGTGATCATGCGCCTTACCCTACGCCCGCCGGGACGCTGCCCCCAGTCCGCCGACGGTGAACGCCGGACGGTCACCGTGGCCCCCGTCGTTGACCCCACATGGGACCTCTCGACGACTACTCGCGCACCGTCTCCGGCGTCGCGGCGCGCGTGATGCCGGCGGTGGCGGCGCTGCGCCTGCGGCACGGAGCGCGCGAGGCGGGCGGCTCGGCCGTGGTGATGACGACCGACGGCCTGCTGCTGACGAACGCCCACGTGGTGGGCCCCGCGACGACCGGCACCGCAGCGTTCTCCGACGGCACGACCCGCCCTTTCAACGTCGTCGGCAC
The DNA here is from genome assembly GCF_006539945.1 of Cellulosimicrobium cellulans. Taxonomy (GTDB): domain Bacteria; phylum Actinomycetota; class Actinomycetes; order Actinomycetales; family Cellulomonadaceae; genus Cellulosimicrobium; species Cellulosimicrobium cellulans. The sequence continues at coordinate 2,219 of NZ_BJNZ01000038.1, forward strand.
CGACGCGCTCTCCGACCTGGCGGTCGTGCGCGCCCGCGGCGAGACCCCGGACCCGGTGCCGCTGGGCGACGCCGACGAGCTCGTCGTCGGTCAGCTCGTCGTCGCGATCGGGAGCCCGCTGGGGCTCTCGGGGACGGTGACGGCCGGCGTCGTGAGCGCGCTCGGCCGCTCGCTGCCGACGCGGGACGGGACGGCGGCGCGCATCGTCGAGGACGTGATCCAGACCGACGCCGCGCTCAACCCGGGGAGCTCGGGCGGCGCGCTCGCGACCGCCGACGCGCGCGTCGTCGGGATCAGCACGGCGGTCGCGGGCATAGGGCTCGGGCTGGCGGTCCCCATGAACGCGACGAGCCTGCGCATCGTCGACGCGCTCGTCCGCGACGGGCGCGTGCGGCGGGCGTACCTGGGCGTCGCGAGCCTGCCGGTCGCCGTCGCGCCCGGTCTCGCCGCGCGCACCGGGCACGACCGCGCGCTCCGCGTGGTCCACGTCGTGCCGGGCAGCCCCGCCGACACCGCCGGGCTGCGCGTGGGCGACCTGATGATCCGCGCGGGCGGCGCCGACACGGTCGAGGCGCAGTCGCTCCAACGTCTCATGCTCGACGAGGCGATCGGGCGCCGCCTCGAGATCACCGTGGTCCGGGGCGAGGCGCTGGTCGACGTGGTCACCGAGCCCGTCGAGCTCGGGCGGCACTGAGCCCCCGGCGTTCGTCGAGCGGGTCCGTCGGGGAGGATGGTCCCGTGCCTGAGATCTCCGTCGAGAACGTCACCGGTCCGGTCGCCTACCACGCGGAGGGCCCGGTGTGGTGGCCGGGCTGGGGCGGGCTGCGGTACGTGGACATGCTCGCGGGCGACCTCCTGACGCTGCGGCCCGACGGCGGCGTGGACCGCCTGCACGTGGGCGACCACGCGGCCGTGGTGCGGCCGCGGACCGGGGGCGGGTTCGTCGTCGGGCTCGCGCGGTCGGTCGCGGTCGCGGACGACGACGGCGCGCCGGTCCGCACGCTCGCGACGCTCGTCGACGACCCGACGGTCCGCCTCAACGAGGGGGCGGCCGCGCCCGACGGTGCGTTCTACGTGGGCGGCCAGGCCGAGGGCGAGCGCCCGAGCGCGCTGTACCGGGTGGAGGCGGACGGGTCGTCGCGCGTCGTGCTCGACGGCGTCGAGGTGTCGAACGGGCTCGGGTTCTCGCCGGACGGGTCGCGGGCCTACTACGTCGACTCGGCGACGCGGCGGATCGACGTGCTCGACGTCGTCCCGGCCGCGGAGGACCCGCGCGGGCTCGTGCGGCGCCGCCCGTTCGTGGCGATCGACCCCGACGACGGCCTGCCGGACGGCCTCACGGTCGACGCGGAGGGCGGTGTCTGGGTGGCGCTGTGGGGCGGCGGCGCGGTCCGGCGCTACTCCCCCGACGGCACGCTCGACGCCGTCGTCCCGCTCCCGGTGTCGCAGGTGAGCGCGTGCACGTTCGGCGGCGACGACCTCGACCGGCTGTTCGTCACGACGTCGCGCCAGGGGCTGGACGACCCCGACGCGGACGAGGCCGCGTCGGGGTCGCTGTTCGTGGCGAACCCGGGGGTCCGGGGCCTCCCGGCCCTGCCGTTCGCGGGCTGAGCGGCGCCGCGGGTGGTCAGCGGACGGCGTCGCGCACGCGCTGCTCGGCGCGACCCAGGCCGTCGATCTCGAGCGTGACGACGTCGCCCGCCCGGAGGTAGGGGAAGCGTCCGGAGAGGGCGACGCCCTGCGGGGTACCGGTGTTGATGAGGTCGCCGGGCTCGAGGACCATGTACTGCGACAGGTGGTGCACGAGGTAGGCGACGTCGAAGATCATGTCGGCCGTCGTCGAGTCCTGGCGGGGCTCGCCGTTGACCCAGGACCGGAGCCCGAGGTTCTGGACGTCCACCTCGTCGGCGGGGACGAGCCACGGGCCGAGCGGGTTGAACGTCTCGCAGCTCTTCCCCTTGGACCACTGCCCGCCGGAGACCTTCATCTGGTAGTCGCGCTCGGAGACGTCGTGCGACAGGACGTAGCCCGCGACGTGGTCGAGCGCGTCCTCCGGCGACGACAGGTAGCGCGCCCGGCGGCCGATCACGACGCCGAGCTCGACCTCCCAGTCGACCGTCGTCGCGCCGGGCGGCACGAGCACGTCGTCGTGCGGGCCGACGACCGTGTTCGAGTGCTTCCAGAAGACGATCGGGACGTCGGGCGGCGTCGAGCCGGACTCGGCGGCGTGCTCCGCGTAGTTCATCCCGATGCAGACGACGGCGGTGGGCCGGGCGACGGGCGCGCCGACGCGCATCTCGTCCGCGCCGTCGAGCACGGGCAGCGCGCCCGCGGCGAGCGCCGCGCGGACCCGGCCGACGCCGTCGGCCGCGAGGAACGCGCCGTCGATGTCACGGGTGAGCGGGTCGAGGGAGTACACGACCCCGTCCTCGCGGACGGCGGGACGCTCCTGGCCGAGGGGGCCGAGTCGGACGAGCTGCACGGGTGGGTCTCCTAGGTCGGGGCGGGTGGCGCGGGTCCTCAGGCGAGGGCGCGCGCGTGGTCCGGGTTGACGATCGACGGCACGGGGCGGCCCGCGAGGAAGTCGACGGCGTTGCGCGCGGTGTGCACGGGGAGGTCCTGCATGGCCTCGGGCGAGAACCACGCGGCGTGCGGGGTGAGGAGCACGTTGTCCAGGGTGCGCAGGCGCGAGTCGGCGGGCAGCGGCTCGGTCGCGTACACGTCGAGCGCGGCCGAGCCCACGTGGCCGGACGCGAGCGCGTCAGCGAGCGCGTCCTCGTCGATCAGGGGCCCGCGGCACGTGTTGACGACGCGCACGCCGGGCTTCGCGGCCGCGAGCGTGCGGGCGTCGAGCAGGTGACGCGTCGCGTCGGTGAGCGGCGCGTGGAGCGTGATGACGTCGGCGCGCGCGACGGCCTCGTCGATCCCCACGGCCTCGTGGCCGTCGGACGCCACGGCCTGCGGGTCGACGAACGGGTCGTGCACGAGCACGCGGTAGCCGAGCGCGCGGGCGGAGCGCGCGACCTCGGAACCGATCCGCCCGTACCCGATGACGGCGACGACGGTGCTGGACAGGCGCGCGGCGTGCTGCGCCGTCGGGGCCCACGTGCCGGCGCGCAGCGCGCGGTCGTAGGCGACGAGGCCGCGGTCGAGCGTGAGGATCATCGCGACCGTGTGGCTCGCGACCTCCTCGATGCAGTAGGTCGGGGTGTTCGCGACGGCGACGCCGCGCTCGGTGGCGGCCGCGACGTCGACCATGTCGTAGCCGATGCCCATGCGCGAGACCATGCGCACCCCGCCCGGGCCGGCGACGGCGTCGAGCACGCGGGCCGTGATCGGGGCCCACTGCACGACGAGCGCGGAGGGCGCGGACCCGCTCGCGGCGGCCTCCTCGACGGCGGCGATCACCTCGTCCTCGGTGCGCGCGGCGGCGCGCACGGCCCGCAGCCCGGCGGCGGTCAGGGTGTCCTCGCACGCGGTTCCGGGCAGGTCGCAGTCGGTGATGACGACGGTGTCGGCTGTCATGCGAGGGATGCTATAGCAAATAGCACCCTCGACCAACCCTCGGGCCGGTCGGATGCTATAGCGTGGGCTCATGACCCTTGCCCCGGACGGCGCCCGCCGCCGCCTCGCCCTCGTCACCGGCGCCAGCTCCGGCATCGGTGCCGCCACCGCCCTCCAGCTCGCGCGCGACGGGCACGACGTCTGGCTCACGTACACCGGCGGCGAGGCCGGCGCGCGCGCCACCGCCGCACGCTGCGAGGAGGAGGGCGCCGCGACCCGCGTCTCGCGCCTCGACCTGCGCGACACCGCGTCCGTCGAGGCGCTCGTCGCCGAGGTCACCGACGCGTGGGGACGCCTCGACGTGCTCGTCAACAACGGCGGCGTGTGCCCCTACCGCGCGCTCGACGACATCGAGCTCGACGAGTGGGACCTGGTCATGGAGACCAACGCGCGCGGCACGTTCGTGCTCTCGCGCGCCGCGCTCCCGCTGCTGCGCGCGGACCGTCCGTCGCTCGCCGGCGCCACGGTCACGCCCGACGATCGGGCCGCGCGCGACCGCGCGATCGTCAACCTCTCCTCCATCGCGGGCGAGCAGGGCGCGCTCAAGACCGGCGTGCACTACGCCGCGAGCAAGGCCGCGATCCTCGCGATCACGCGCTCCTTCGCGCGCATCCTCGCGAGCGAGGGCATCCGCGTGAACGCCGTGACGCCCGGCCCCGTGACGAGCGCGATCACCGACCAGCTCGCCCCCGAGGCCCGCGCCGGGCTCACCGCGTCCATCCCCCTCGGGGACTTCGGCACGCCCGACGACGTCGCCTGGGTCGTCGCGTCGCTCGCCTCCCCGCGCGCGGGGTTCGTCACCGGCGCGACGTACGACGTCAACGGCGGCGTCCGGATCGACTGACGACCCGCTCCCCCGCACCCTGCCCGAGGAGGCACCCATGAGCACGTCCCCGTCCGCCGTCGTCACCGCCCAGGTCGACGCCTTCAACGTCCGCGACCTCGACGGCTTCTGCGCGACCTACGCGCCCGACGCCGTCGTGAGCGGCGTGACTCCCGAGCCGATCGTCGGCCGCGACGCCCTGCGCGCGTTCTACGCGAGCCGGTTCGAGGACACCGCGCTGCACTGCGTCATCGACGCGTCCGTGACCTTCGGCGACCGCTGGCTCGTCGCGCGCGAGCTCGTCACGACGTCGAACGGCACGGGCGAGACCATCGCGACCTTCGAGGTCCGCGACGGCCTCATCACCCGCGCGAGCATGGTCAAGGGCTGACGCCCTGGCCGCGTCCTCCCCGTTGCACGGGCGTAGCCGCCCAGCGGCTCCGTGGGTCCTCCGCTCGGTCGCCGCCGCGAAGACGGGACGAGAGGCGAGAAATGGCCCCTGTCGTCGGCCTGCCAGGGGCCACAGCTCACTTCTCGCGCCGACGACGCGGGGGCTCGTCGGGTTCCTGTACCCCAGGTCAGGCGAGGCCGTACCGCGCGTCGAGGTCGGGGTCGTGGGGCGGGTTGCCGAACGACGCGGTCCAGGCGCCGTCGGCCGCGATCGACTGGCCGGACACGTAGCCGGCCTCGTCGGACAGCAGGAACGCGACGAGGGCGGCGATCTCGGCGGACTCGGCGATGCGGCCGAGCGGCGGGCCCTCGGCGAGGGCGCGCTCCTCGGCGGCCGGGTCGGCGGCGCGGGCGATCTGCGCGTCGAGGTGCGGGGTGCGCACCCCGCCCGGCGCGACGGTGTTGGCGCGGATGCCGTACCGCCCGTACGTCACGGCGACGGAGCGCGCGAGCGCGTCGATGCCGCCCTTGGTCAGCTCGTAGGCGGCGTGGTCGGCGAACGCCGCGCGGCCGTGGATCGAGCCGATGTTGACGATCGACCCGCCGCTCACCTGGTCGGTGAACGCCTCGACGGCGGCGGCGCAGCCCCAGAGGTAGCCGAGGCCGTTGATCTCGACGACGTCGCGCGCGTCCTGCTCGACCTGCGCCGCACGCTCCGGGTCGGCGAGCGCGTGCAGCGGCGTGCGGACGGTGATGCCCGCGTTGTTCACCCATCCGGCGAGCGGCGCGAGGTCGCGCGCGGTCCGCGCGGCCTCGCGGTGGGTCTCGCGATCGCGCGAGTCTCCCAGCACGACGGCGGCGCACACCCCCTCCTCGACCGTCCCCGAGCCGGGGGTGCGCTCCAGCCCGACGACGGTCCACCCGTCGGCGGTGAGGCGCGCGGCCACGGCGCGGCCGATGCCCTTGCCGCTGCCGGTGACGACGACGCTGCGATGCCCGCTCACGGGTGCGTTCACGGGTCCGGCCACGGGTCCGGTCACGAGGGTGCCTCCAGGTCGAAGCGGTCGGGGTCGAGCGTGAAGCCCAGGCCGGGCGCGGCGGACGGGGTGGCGTGGCCGCCGTCGAACACGGGACCGCCGCGCACGAGCAGCGGCGCGGGGTCGTAAGGGTTGCCCGTGGGCGAGCGGTCGAACGTCTCGACGCCGATGCCCGCCGCGCCGCCCAGGTGCACGCTCACCTCCGGGTACACGTGGCTCGAGACCACCATGCCGCGCGCGGCCCACGCGCGCACGAGCGGGTCGGCGACCGTGACGCCGCCGATCGCGACGACGTCGACGCGCGGCACGTCGAGCGCGCCCAGCATCGCCAGGTGCGCGAAGACCTCGGGATCGGTCACCTCGTCGCCGACGGAGAGGGGCAGCCCGGACGCGTCGCGCACGCGCGCCGCGCCGACCGCGTCCTCGGGGAGCAGCGGGTCCTCGAGCCACGCGAGCGCGCTCTCCCCCACCGCGCCCGTGACGCCCCACGCGTCGAGGTCCGCGAGCGCCTCGTCCGCGTCGCGCCAGCCGAAGCCCACGTCGACGACGACGCCGCTGCGGCCCGCGACGGTCGGACGGCCGGTGACGTCGGGCAGCTCGGCGCGCAGGATCGCGAGCAGGTCGCGCATGAGGGCGCGGTCGGGCGAGCGCGAGATCTTCAGCAGCGGCCACCCGGCGCGCGCGTGCGCGAGCACCTCGTCCGCGACGTCGCGCGCGGTGCGGCCGGGCGTCGGGTACGCCGCGACGAGGATCGCGGGGCGTGGCACCGCGACGGCCGCCCCGGGCGAGACGTCGCGGGGACTCCCGGCGACGGCACGCGACGGAGCGTCCTTGTCGCCGCCGACTCCCGGCTCCGCGGGCCCGACGAGGGCCGCGCCGTCGTCGAGCAGGGACCACACGGGGCGCGCGGCGAGGCGGCCCGCGAGGTCCCACAGCGCGACGTCGACCAGGCCGATCGCGCGCCGCACGAGGCCCACGCGGCCGACGATCGCGGACCCGCGCAGCGCGGCGTCCCACGCGGCGCCGACGCTCGCGCGCGCGGCGACGCCGTCGGACGCCACGACCTCCCGGCCCACCACGTGCGGGGTGACGAGCCGGTCCACGAGCTCGGCCATGGGCGCCTCGCGCGTGAGCGCGTACGACTCCCCGGCGACCGTGCGGCCGTCGTCCGTCTGGGCGACGACGCGCACGCCGACGTACTCGCGGCGCTCGACCGTCATCGCGCCGAGGCGCAGCGGCTGCGGCAGCGGGACGACCGTCGTCGCCGTGCGGACGGCGACGACGCGCGCGGCGGGCACCACGCTCACTCCGGCTTCTTGGCGAGCGGCACGCCGTAGTCGACGAGGAACCCGCCGTCGACGTAGACGGTCTGGCCGACCATGTACGCGGCCTGGTCCGACACGAGCCAGCTCACCGCGTTGCCGATCTCCTCCGGCTGCGCGAGCCGGCGCGCGGGGATGCGCGCGAGGATCGTCTCCTCCGAGAGCGTGCCCTGCGCGACGCCCTGGCGGAACACGCCCGTGTCGATGTACCCGGGGGCGACGGCGTTGACGCGCACGCCGCGCGCGGCCCACTCGGCGCCCGCGGTCGCGGTCAGCCCGATGACGGCGGCCTTGGTCGTGGAGTAGGGCGCGCGTCCCGCGGAGCCGCGCGCCGAGACGGACGAGATGTTCACGACGGCGCCCCGGCCCGCCGCGAGCATGTGCCGGCCCGCGGCCTGGAGGCACGCGAAGACGCCGTGCAGGTTGACGTCCACGACGGCCGACCACTCGTCCCACGTGAGGTCCTCGAGCGCGCGGTGGCGCTGGATGCCGGCGTTGTTGACGAGCGCGTCGATCCCGCCGAACGCGTCCGCGAGGTCGTCGAACGCGGCGCGCACGGCGGCGTGGTCGGTGACGTCGAGCGGGGCCCAGACGAGCCCGGGCGCGTCGGGGACGGCGCCGAGGTCGAGCGCGGGGAGGTCGTGCTGCACGACGTCCGCGCACACGACGCGGAACCCGTCGGTCGCGAGGCGCTCGGCGACGGCGCGGCCGATGCCGGCCGCTCCCCCGGTGACGACGGCGAGCGGGACGCGCGGGGCGTCGGGGGCGGGGGTGGTCACTGGTCCTCCTCGGGGACGGGACGGGTCGGGGGCGCGGCGGGTCGTGGCGCGCCGACGCCGGGGGGCCAGGCGGCGGTGCCGGCGAGCACGTCGTCGACGACGGCGCACGCGTGCCGCTCCAGCCGTTCGAGCGAGCCCGGCGCGAGCGGCGACTGCCACGCCTGGTAGGCGCCGACGTCGTACGCCTCGCGCGTGGGCAGGTAGACGAAGCCGGGGCCGTTCGTGAGGTTCGCGACGGCGACGGGCCGGGCGCCTGCGTGCGCACGCACCGTGCGCTGGAGGCGCGAGTACGCCTCGCCGGGGTGCGCGACGAGCAGCGCCTCGCCGACGCGCCACACCCACGTGGGGTGCTGGACGGTCGGGCCGGTGACGTAGCCGTCGCGCAGGTTCCGCGCGCGGCGCAGGCGCTCCTCGCGCGAGCGGGGGTCGATGCCGGCCCACTCGGCCTCGAGCTCGTCCCACGTCGGGAGGTCGCGCAGGTCGAGCGTGACGGGCTCCGCCACGGCGGCGAGCGTCCGTGCGTCGGGCCGGGCGGCTGTGCCGGTGCCGGTGCCGGGGAGCGCCGCCGACGGTGCAGGCTCCCAGACCGCGAGCGGCGCGCCCGACTCGACGACGTGGGTCAGCTCCAGCTCCGTGCCCGGCGGCGGGAGCTCGGCGAGCGCCGCGAGCACGGCGTGGCCGAGCGAGGTGCCGTGGCGGTCCGCGACCGCGGTGTCGCCCGTGTACTGCTCGCGCGGGGCGAGCTCGCCCGACGCGCCCTGGAGGAACGCGACGGGGGCACCCGTCTCGCGCTCGACGAGGTCGCGCATCGCGCCCACGTAGTCGGGCGAGACGAGGCGGTTCTGCCACGCGAGCGTCGTCGGGTGGCACGCGTAGTTGACGATCGTCGCGAGGGTGACGGGATCGCCTGCGGGCGCGGCGCCGTCGGGCCGGGTGTCCGCCGCGCCGGGCGCGGGGCGCGCCGTGAGGCGCCCGACCACGACCGTGTCGTCCGCGGGGTCGGCGCCGGGCGAGCGCGGGGTGCCGGCGTCGGGGTTGAAGCCGACGAGCGGGCGCGGGCTGCTTCCCGCGGCCGTCCCCGCGTCTCCGCCGGCGCAGCCGTCGAGCAGCGCCTCGCGGTTGGACGCGAGGCCGCAGCGCCCGGTCGTCCACTCGAGGGTCGCGGGCCGGAGCGACGCGATCGCCTCCACGGCGGCGTCGGCCGCGGCACGCGCGAGGTCGCGCAGGTACGCGACGCCGCGGTCGCCGCCCGGGAGGTCGGCGTCGCCCGAGCACAGGACGGGCCCGGCGTGCGTGTGCGAGAGCGAGACGAGCAGGCGCTCGACGGGCAACCCGGTCGCGTCGAGGACGGTCGCGCGCAAGGTCGCCTCGTCGTCGACCCGGCGCCACCACGTGCCGTCGATCGTCACGAGCACCAAGGGCTCGGCGGCGGCCCCGCGGTCGGGGCGCTCCTCCGCGAGCGCGACGGCGGTCAGCGTCATCGCGCGGTGAGCGCCCTCGGAGACGTCCCAGTCCGCCGGGCCCCAGTTGCGCGCCCGGATACCGGGGGCAGGCGTCACGTCGCGGACGGCGACGCCCGCCAGGCCGACGAACGCGGGGACGGGGGCCCGCGTGTGCAGGGCGACCATCGCACCTCCTCTGGGCTCGGGAGTGCCGATGCTATAGCATGTTGTCTTGTCGGGACGCCCCCGGGACGGCACCGTGGCCGCTATCCTTCAGCGGCGCCCGACCCCCGACGATCCGAGCCCGCCGCCCCCACGACACCACGGAGAAACCATGGCGCTCAAGAGCGTGCCGGACCAGAACGTCGCCGACCGCGTCACGGTCGAGCTGCGCGAGGCGATCTTCAGCGGCGACCTCGCACCGGGCGAGCGGCTCGTCGAGCGCAAGCTCGCCGAACGCCTCGGCACGAGCCACATCCCCGTGCGTGAGGCCCTGACCCGGCTGACGCAGGAGGGCCTCGTCGAGCGGCTCCCCCACCGCGGCGCGCGCGTCGCGGCGCTCACGAGCCGGGACCTCGAGGAGATCTCGAGCCTGCGCACGCTGCTGGAGCAGTTCGCCGTCGTGCGGGTCCAGGACGCCTGGGACCCGGCGAAGGAGGCGAAGCTGCGCAAGACCGTGCAGCAGATGGTCCAGGCCGCGGAGAAGGGCAGCAACGCGCGCGTCTTCGAGCTCGACCGGCGCTTCCACGAGCAGCTCTGGGAGATGGCCGACCACCGCATGCTCATGACGCTCAACGCGCAGCTCCGCAGCCGCATCACCGGGTTCCTGCGCGCCGCGAACGCGGCCCTCGAGCCCGAGGCGCGCGTCGCGCACGCCCGCACGCACGAGCTCATCGTCGACGCCATCGCGGGCGGCGACCCGGAGGCGGCGCAGCGCGTCATGGCCGAGCACATCGGCGAGGCCGCCGCCCGCCTCGCGAGCCACACCGAGGACGAGGCGGAGCCCGCCGTCGGGGCCTGAGCCCGCGCCACGCGCCGGTGGCGCGTCGCGCCCGGCCGTCACAGCCCGGCGGGACGCCCGGTCGACCTGAGGAGGATGCACCCGCATCCACCGATCTCAGGGAGGCACCACATGGCTCGCATCATCGTCGTCGGCGGCACCGGGCACGTCGGCTCGCGCGTCGTCGAGAAGCTCACCGCGCACGGGCACGACGCCGTCGCCGCATCGCGCCGCACGGGCGTCGACGCGTACACCGGCGCAGGGCTGACGGAGGCGCTGGCCGGCGCCGACGTCGTCGTCGACACCACCCAGGCGCCGTCGTACGTCCCCGACGAGGTCCGGGAGTACTTCGCCACGTCGACCGGGAACCTCGTCGCGGCGGAGAAGGCGGCGGGCGTCCGCCACCACGTCGCGCTCACCATCGTGGGCACCGACCGCCCGCAGGGCATCGGGTACTTCCACGGCAAGGCCGAGCAGGAGCGCGTCGTCCGCGAGTCGGGCGTGCCGTACTCGCTCGTCCACGCGACCCAGTTCTTCGAGTTCACGCCCGCGATCATCGGCACGGCGGCGCACGGGGACACCGTGCGGGTGTCGTCGGCGTCGATCCAGCCGATCGCCGCGGAGGACGTCGCGACCGCGGTCGCGCGCATCGCCGTCGGCGACCCGGTGGGCGACGTCGAGATCGCCGGGCCGGAGGTCCTCGCGATCGGCGACCTGGTGCGCCGGGCGCTGGCGGCGCAGGGCGACGGCCGCGAGGTGGTCACGGCCGACGACGCGCCGTACTTCGGCGCCGTGATCGAGGAGCGCACCCTCGTGGCCGTCGACGGCGCGCAGATCTTCGACACGCGCCTCGAGGACTGGCTCGCCGCGCAGGCAGCCTGACGGTGCACCCCGGGTGGCGGCACGCCGCCGCCCGGGGTGTCGTGCGTGCCCAGCCCGGCCCGCACGGTCCGTCGCGTCGCACGCCGACGGTCGTCCCGCGACCCTACTTTTGCTATAGCATCCCGTCAACACCGGCTCGCGACCCTGGACGGCCATGCACCTGCGCACCGCCACGCCCGACGACGTCCCCTCCCTCTACGCGCTGTGGGACCGCGCGTTCGACGCACCGCTCATGGTGCCGGTCTACGAGACCGACGACGGTCGGCTCGACCGCACGCACGTCGCCGTCGACCCGCTCCACGGCGGGGTGGTCGGCTCGGTGTACTGGGCGCCGCGCGAGGCGGGCGGGCCGCACGGCGACACGCTCCGGGCCGGCGGCGTCGCCAACGTCGCGACCGCCCCCGAGGCGCGCGGCCGGGGCCTCGTCCGCGCGCTGCTCTCCCGGGCCGTGGAGCAGATGGGGCGGGACGGCGCGGACGTCGCGCTGCTGTTCACCGGCACGCCCGACGTCTACCGGTCGAGCGGCTTCGAGACGTTCGGCGTGCCGCTCCTGCGCGGCGCCCCGCGTCCTGCCGACGACCTGGACCCCGGGCAGGACGACCTCGACGACGACGGGCTCCCGACGGATGCCGCGCCGTCGGACCGCGTGGGCGATACCCCCGTGCGGGTCCGCACCGACCGCCTGCCCGGCATCCCGTGGCCCACATGGTCGGTCGCGCTGGGGTGGGAGCAGCTCGCCGTGCTGCACGACGCGTTCGACAGGGTGGCCGACGGACCGCGCCCCCTCGCCACCCGGCGTACCGCCGGGCACTGGGAGCAGCGCATCCCGCTCTGGTACTCCGGCGCCGAGGTGTTCACCGCGCGGGCCGCCGACGGGCAGGTCATGGGCTACCTCGTCCTCGAGCCCGAGCCGGACGTGCTGAAGGTCCGTGAGCTCGGCGTCGACCCGACGGCGGGCCGCGCGCGCGACGTCGTCGACGCCCTCGCGCGCACCACGCTCCACCGCGCGCACCTGCACGGCCCCGCCACCGTCGAGGTGCGCCTCCCCGCGCACGCCCTGACCGACCGCTTCGCCGCCGCCGTCCTCGACGCGCCCGTCGTCGCGACCGACACGACCGGCATGCTCCGGCCGGTCCGCGCGCCGGCCGACGTCGTCGCGCACCTCCGCGACGCCGCCGCGACCAGGGTGGCCTTCCACTGGCCCGGCGACTACCTCTGACCGACCGACCCGCCCCACGAGATAGAGCCCTGGTTCGCCGAGGTAGAGCCGCAGTTCGACGAGGTAGAGCCGTGGTTCGACGAGGTAGAGCCATGGTGGGCCGAAGCGGAGAATCCGCCCTGGTGCCCGACGGCGCGTGCTCGGGGCGGTGGGGTTGGTCCAGGTCGCCGCCGTGCACCGCACGCGACACTTCCGTGTCGCGACATGTCGCTGCCACATCGATCATGCGGTCCGGGCGCGTCCAGGTCGCCTCAAGCGCCCGTTTCGCCTGCTCGACCCGCCGGGACGGCATGGTCGACGAGGCACCGGGCCGCCGCAAGGGATCCCCGGGGCCCCGGCGGTCGCCGAGCGGCGGGTGGGCGTGGAGGTGAAGAGGCGACCGAGGCAGGCTTCCCCGGCCCACGACCGTCAGACCGACCGACGGCGCGCCGACCCAAGCCCGCGCGCCCCAGGTCACGCCTCGGCTCTACTTCGCGTGACCGGAGCTCTACCTCGCGCAACCACGGCTCTACCTCGGCGCGACCGGCGTGCCGACTTCCGTCAAGGTTCGCCTGCTATGGCAATCGTCCTTGCGGAATAACGCATCTGACCTGCGCTGACGTTCTTTGTGCTGCTCTTGACGATGCCATAGCATCCCGCTACTCTCCGAGAGTCCGGTTCACCGTCGCAACGACGCGCACGAACCCGCTGACCCCGACCCAGCACCGGAACCGCACGACCCCGCACCACCGCTCCCCCGGAACACCCCGCAGCCCCGGGCCGCCGGAGCCTTCGCGTCGCCCGCCCGCACGGCGTCCTCCCGACGTCCCGAAGGGTGCCCGAGTTGTCCACTCCCCGATCCCAGACCCGCCCCGCGTCCCCGACCCTCGGCCAGGCCGAGCCGGCGGTCGACGCCCCGCCCCCGTCGCGGCGCAGCCTGCTGCGCGTGGCCGGCATCGCCTCCCTCGCCGCCGGCGCCGTCGCATTCGGCAGCGGCAGCGCCCACGCGGCACCACTCGCCGGAACGCTCGTCGCCGGCAAGAACGACACGCCCGACGCTGAGGCCCTCGCCGCCGCCACCGTCGCCGAGCTCACGGGCTGGAAGGCGAAGAAGCTCGACGACGGCACGGTCGCCCAGCTCCTCGGCCACGCCACCGCGGGCGACGGCGCCGCCCGCCTCGTGCGCTACGACGCCAAGTCCACCGCCGCCCCCAACGGCGGCACCGTCCTCGCCCCGACCGACGCAGGCACCAAGGGCCGCTGGCACACCCTGCACACCGGCACCGCCGACTTCCGCTGGTTCGGCCTCTTCGGCCCCGACACCCCCGCCGACGACGCCCTCGACGCCCTTGTGAACGACCCCAGCGTCACCCGCATCGAGGCCCGCACGGACCTCAACTTCACGCGGCGCCACACGTTCACGCGCTCGAGCCTCGAGCTCGACTTCGGCAGGCACACGGTCACGACGGAGGGCATCGAGCGCAACGCCCACGACAACCCGTTCGGGGCGGTCCTGTTCTTCCAGGGCCGCGTGACCGACGAGACGCAGCAGCGCACCCTCGCCGCGACGCTCCCCGACCTCGCGGACGTCTTCGAGGTCGCGGACGCGGGCGCGTTCGCCGTCGGGCAGTGGTGGGCGCTGCGCTCGGACGAGCGCCCGGGCGGCGGTGGGGACGAGCGTGAGCTCCAGCGCCTCGTCCAGGTCACGCAGGTGCTCGACGCGTCGCACGTGCGCGTCGACTACAAGAACGGCTGGGAGCTGCCCGCCGGGCGGGTGCTCACCTGGACGCGCGTCGAGCCCGTCGAGCAGGTGCACGTGCGCGCGATGACGTTCCACGGGTCCGGGCCCTTCGACGGCCCGGCGAACGGCGAGCTGCCCGACGACCGCGAGATGACCGGCTCCCACCCCGTCGCGTTCGAGTACGCGGTGCGCTGCGACGTCTCGGACGTGCACGGCCACCGCACGTGGTGGCCGGTGATCATGCGGCGCTGGAACACCCACTTCGTCACGGAGCGGTGCTCGGTCGCCAACCCGCCGACGGTGTTCTACGGCGGCGCCGGGTACCTCACGCAGCAGATCTACTGCCTGTACGGGCGCGTCTCCGACTGCACGAGCCACAACGCGCGGCACCTCAACGACCTCACGGCGTCGGCGTACTGCCTCGTGGAGAACTGCCACGGCGACGGCGACGACCAGGGCGGCAACCCGTTCACGACCCACGGCCAGTACGAGCACGACCTCGTGTTCGTCGGCAACAGCGGGCTCATGGACATCGCCAACTCGGGAGGCCAGTGGGGCACCGCGGCCAAGCGGATCACGGTCAAGCACCACACGTGCTCCTGGTTCGTCGCGGGCACCAAGATCACCGACCTCACGCTCGAGGACGTCCACGTCGTCGCCCGCTCGACGTTCGACCCGCAGGCCACGCTCACGATCAACGCCGACGGCGCGCAGGTGCGCGGCTGCACGGCCGGCTTCTTCGCCGTCGGGCAGCGGTCATCGCTCTCGCGGCGCCCGACGATCGTCGAGGACTGCGCGTTCGCGCTGCCCGCGGGGTCGGTGCTGCACCAGACACCGGTGACGAACCCTGTGCACTTCGTCCGCACCCGGATCACGGGCGTGGACGGCACGATTCTGCGCGGTGCCGGTCCCGTGACGTTCACCGACTGCGAGCTCGTCGGCGGCACGGACGACGCGCCCGCCGCCCCGGTCGACCTCGGCTCCGCGGACGTCACCGTCACGGGCGGGTCGTGGCAGGGCGTGGGCGTGCGGCTCAGCGGCGCGCGCGGCCAGCGGCTCGTGCTCGACGGCGTCCGGGCCGCGGGCACGACGACGGCCGGGGCCCTCGTCTCGCGCGGCACCGGCGCGGGTGCCGTGGACGTCACGCTCCGCGGCGCCGACCTGCGGGCCGCCGACGGCACCACGCACGTCGCGCTGCGTCCCGGCGACCGCTACGCCGCGACCGGGTCGCGGTTCACGGGCGGTCGCCTCGACCTGCCCGACGGCGTGCGCGTCCTCCATGCGCGCAACGTCGAGACCGGCGTCGACCGCGCGGGCCTGCCGACCGCGGGCGACGGCGTGCTCGTCGACGCGAACCTCACCGTGTGACCCGCCCGGGCGACGCCCGGGCACCTGATCCCCCTCCCCACCGACACCCGCGCCGTCGCGCCGGGCCGACGAAAGGACACCCCCCATGACCCTCGAGACCAGGACCGAGCCGACGACGGCCGTGCCGGGCGAGGCCGCTCTGCCGCCCTCACGGCGCAACCTGCTGCGCGTCGCCGGCATCGCCTCCCTCGCTGCGGGCGCCGTCGCCCTCGGCAGCGGCAGCGCCCAGGCGGCGCCCCTCGCCGGCGCACCGCTCGCGGCGAAGAAGGACGACAAGCCCGACGAGGAGGTCCTCGTCGCCGCCACCGTCGCCCAGCTCACCGGCTGGAAGGCCAAGAAGCTCGACGACGGCACCGTCGCCCAGCTCCTGGGCCACTCCACCCCCGGCGACGGCGCCGCCCGCCTCGTGCGCTACGACGCCAAGTCCACCGCGGCCGCCAACGGTGGCACCGTCCTCGCCCCGAGGGACGCGGGAGCCAAGGGCCGCTGGCACACCCTCCACACCGGCACCGCCGACTTCCGCTGGTTCGGACTCTTCGACCCCGACACCCCCGCCGACGACGCGCTCGACGCCCTCGTGGACGACCCCAGCGTCACCCGCATCGAGGCCCACACGGACCTCAACTTCACCCGCCGCCACACGTTCACCCGCTCGAACCTCGAGATCGACTTCGGCAACCACCTCATGACGACCGAGGGCATCGAGGACGCCGAGCAGGACGACCCGTTCGCGGCCGTGCTGTTCTTCCGCGGGAAGGTCACGGACGACGTCCGGAAGAACACCCTGACGGCGACGATGCCGGAGCTGCGCGACGACTACGAGGTCGCGGACTCGTCGCAGTTCGAGGTGGGCCAGTGGTACGCGGTCGAGGTCAACGCGCTCGCCGGCCGGTGGGAGCGCGAGCTCCAGCGCCTCGTCCAGATCACGCAGATCGTCGACGCCACCCACGTGCGCGTCAACTACAAGGCGGGCTGGTCGCTCGCGAAGGGCCGCACGCTCACGTGGACGCGCGTCGAGCCGGTCGAGCAGGTGCACGTGCGCAACCTCGCGTTCCGCGGCCGGCCCGACGGCGACCAGTACACCGGCTCGCACCCGATCGCCTACGAGTACGCGGTGCGCTGCGACGTGGAGAACGTGCACGGCGTCGCGACGTTCTGGCCGCTCGTCATGCGCCGCTGGAGCACGTTCTTCCGCACGGCGGGCTGCTCGCTGACGAACCCGGCGTCGGTCACGTGGGGCGGCGCGGGCTACCTGACGCAGCAGATCTACTGCAACTACGGGCACGTCGTCGACTGCCACACGACCAACGCGCGGCACCTCAACGACTGGACCGCGTCGTCGTACGGGCTCGTGGAGAACTGCCACGGCGACGGCGACGACCAGGGCCCCTTCGTCACGCACGGCCAGTACGAGCACGACCTCACGTACGTGGGGAACTCGGGCCTCATGACGTTCGCCAACTCGGGCGCGGCCTGGGGCGGCGCCGCCAAGCGCATCACCGTGACGCGGCACGTGTGCTCGTGGTTCGTCGCGCGCGTCAAGGTCACCGACCTGACGCTCGAGGACGTCCAGGTGATCCGCAAGGACGGCCTCGCGGGCTCGGGGATGCTGTGGGTCAACGCCGACGGCGTGCAGCTCCGCGGCTGCCAGGCCGACGACACGCTGATCATCTCCCAGGCGTCGGCGCTGTCGAAGCGGCCCAACGTCATCGAGGGGTCGCGCTTCGCGGTCCTGCCGGACACCGCGATCACCCAGGCGAACGTCACGAACCCGGTGCACCTCGTCCGCACCACCCTGAACGGGCTGAAGAACGCGTCGTTCGCCGGGAAGGGCCAGGTCGTGCTGGACGCGTGCACGCTCGAGGCTGCCGAGGGAGAGGGCACCGTCACGGCGAGCGGCGACCTCACGGTGCGCGGCGGCGTCGCGCGCAACGTCGCGATCGTCGCGGCGGGCGCCGCGGAGCAGACGATCCGGCTCGACGGCGGTGCCCGGCTCGAGGGGAAGCCCGCGGGCGGCAGCTTCCTGCGCCGGGCGAAGGCGGACAAGCCGGTCACGTGGACGCTCGACGGCGTCCGGAGCACCGCGCCGTCGGGTGACACTGGACACGTGAACCTAGACGCCGGTATCAACAAGTGGTCCGCGACGGGCTCGACCTTCGCGGGCGGCAGCCTCGCGCTCGCACCGTCCGCCCTGGGCGGCGACTCGTACGCCCTGCACAGCGGCAACGTCGAGCAGGGCGTGACGCGCACGGCCTTCCCCGAGGACGGCGACCGCGTCGTCACGACGGGCAACCTCGTCGTCTGACGAGCCCGCCTCGTGCCGCTCTCCCCGCCGGGCGGTACCCGGCACGGCGAGCACCGCGCGAGGCGAGACGACGAAGGGGCCGGGGGTGGTGAGTGCGGGTCGTGGCGGGCCTGGCGGGAGCGCCGCGAGGAACGAGCGGCGCGGATGGTAGACCCGCACTCACCACCCCCGGCCCCGACCCACGGCGACCGCCGCGCCGGTACCCGCAGCCGCGGCGCGAAAGGTCACAACTCCGCATCGCGTCGTGCGCGAGTTAACACGAGCGCCGATCTGGCGTAACATCGGCATGGCAGGCTTGCTATAGCAAATAGCAAACGAGGCCTGCCAGGGGCGGGAGACCCCCGCCCCGCAGGACCATCGCAACGGAGCAAGGACCGCACACGTGACCCCGAACCCCCAGCCTGTCACCGTCGCCCTCGTCGGCGCCGGGAACCGCGGACAGACGTACGCGCGCTGGATCGCCGAGCACCCGGAGCGCGCCCGTCTGGTCGCCGTCGCCGACCCTCGGGCGCACCAGCGCGGGCTCGTCGTCCACCAGGCCGTCGCGGGTGCCGCGCGGCCGCAGGTCGCGGAGTTCGCGACCTGGCGCGACCTCGTCGCCGCGGGCGACGCCGACCGGGCCGCGGGGGGCACGGGCCGGCTCGCGGACATGGTGATCGTCGCGACGCAGGACCGCGAGCACCGCGACCCCGTCGTCGCGCTCGCGCCGCAGGGGTACGCGATCCTCGTCGAGAAGCCGCTCGCGCCGAGCCCGGAGGAGTGCCGGGACGTCGTGGACGCGGTCGAGGCGTCGGGCGTGCTCTTCGGCGTGTGCCACGTGATGCGTTACATGCCGTACACGGACCTCGTGAAGTCGGTCGTCGACTCGGGCGTCCTGGGCGAGATCGTCAACGTCCAGCACCTCGAGCCCGTCGGCTGGTGGCACGACGCCCACTCGTACGTGCGCGGTCCGTGGCGCTCGGAGAAGACGTCGAGCCCGATGCTGCTCGCGAAGTCGAGCCACGACCTCGACTGGATCCGCTACGTCACGGGCAAGCGGATCACGACGGTCGCGAGCTTCGGCTCCCTGAAGCACTTCCGGCCCGAGGAGCGCCCCGTGGGCGCGGCGGACCGCTGCCTGGACTGCCCGCTCGAGCCCACGTGCCCGTACTCGGCGCCCCGCCTGTACCTGTCCACGTTGCGCGAGAAGGGCCCGATCTGGCCCGTCTCCGTCATCACGGACGCGACCGACGAGGCGGGCGTCGTCGAGGCCCTGCGCACCGGCGACTATGGCCGGTGCGTCTACGCCTCGGACAACGACGTCGTCGACCACCAGGTCGTCGCCATGGAGCTCGAGGGCGGCGGCGCGGCGACGTTCACCATGACCGCGTTCTCCGAGCAGGACCACCGCAAGACCCAGATCTTCGGCACCCACGGGTGCCTCGACGGCGACGGCGAGAAGGTCCGCGTGACCGACTTCCGCGACGGCAGCGTCACCGTGCACGACGGCGGCCACCACGGCGCCACGAACGCCGCCGACGACCACGGCGGCGGCGACTCGGGCGTCATGGACGCGTTCGTGCGCGCCGTCGCCACGGGCGACCCGAGCCACGTCCGGTCGGGCGCCGTCGAGTCCCTCCAGAGCCACCTCGCCGTGTTCGCGGCCGAGGAGTCGCGCCACCGGCGCACCGTCGTCGACGTCCCGGCCCGCTGACGCGTCCGGCGCGACGACCGCACCACCCCGCACCTCCACAGCACCACACCGCACAGCACCACCCCACCCCCCACCCGCCCACCCCGGCGGGACCTCACCAAGGAGACACGTCGATGACCCTGCGCACGACGAAGCGCCTCTGGACCGCCGCTCTCGCGGTCGGCACGCTCGGCGCGCTGAGCGCCTGCGCCGGCGGTGCCGGCGCCGGCAGCTCCACCCCCACCCCCGAGGACGGCGCCGCGTCCGGCTCCGTGACCATGTGGACGTACCCCGTCATCGCCGACGA
Organism: Cellulosimicrobium cellulans; assembly: GCF_006539945.1. Lineage (GTDB taxonomy): Bacteria > Actinomycetota > Actinomycetes > Actinomycetales > Cellulomonadaceae > Cellulosimicrobium > Cellulosimicrobium cellulans. Next base: position 22,049 of record NZ_BJNZ01000038.1, read on the forward strand.
GGCCGCCCACAAGGCCTTCTGGGACGAGCAGATCGCCGCGTTCCAGGAGGAGAACCCCGACGTCGACGTCAAGGTCGAGATCTACCCGTGGGCCGGCCGCGACGAGACGCTCGCGACCGCGATCGCGGGCAACAAGGGCCCCGACGTCGTCTACCTCATCCCGGACCAGATCCCGAAGTACGGCAAGTCCCTCGCCGCCGTGGACAACTACGTCACGGACCAGGTGGGCGACCTGCGCGAGAACGCGTCGAAGGCCGTCACGGTCGACGGCGCGATGCTCGGCTCGCCGCTGATCATGAACAGCAAGCCGCTCGTGTGCAACGCCGCGGCGTTCGAGGCTGTCGGCGAGGCCGGCAACTACCCGGAGACGTGGGACGACCTCATGGCGCTCGCGCCGACGTTCCAGGCCGCCGGCTACGACGTCACCAACTACTGGGGCTCGGTCGACGCGACGCTCAACGAGTCCTTCTACCCGCTGCTGTGGCAGGCGGGCGGGTCCGTCTTCTCCGAGGACGGCTCGTCGGTCGCGTTCGACTCCCCCGAGGGCGTCGAGGCGCTGCAGTTCGCGGTCGACCTCGCCGAGGGCGGGTACATCGAGAAGGACCTGCTGACGACCATCCCCGCGTTCGAGCAGACGAACACCGCCAAGGGCAAGATCGCGTGCACCTGGCAGCAGGGCCCGGCCGACGTCGCGGGCTTCTGGGGCGAGGAGAACGTCGTCGTTCTCCCGCCGCTCAAGGAGGCGGAGGCGGTCGCGTTCGGCACGGTCGGCTCGCTGTCCGTGCTCAAGACGGCCGAGAACGTCGACGCCGCGGGCAAGTGGGCCGCGTTCGCGACCTCTCCCGCGGTGAGCACCGAGTACGCGAAGGCGGCGGGCTGGTTCTCGCCGTACGAGAGCGAGTCGGGCCTGTACGCCGACGACGCGGTGCTGTCCGCGCTCGAGGAGACGCTCCAGTACACGACCGCGGGCGAGGTCAACGAGAAGTCCCGTGAGGTCATGGGCGTGCTCGCCCCGGAGCTCCAGGCCGCGCTCATCGGCGAGAAGACGCCGGAGCAGGCCCTGAAGGACGCGGCCGCGGCGGCGAACCCGCTGCTCGGCTGACCGACGCCGCGGCGCGGGCAGCCGTCCCCCTGCTGCCCGCGCCGCGGTACCTCGCGGTACGAGAGGAGAACCCATGACCGCGACCGCCCCCACCTCGGACGGGCTGACCGCCGACGGGGCCGACCGGCGCCCGGCGCCGAAGCCCCCGCGCGGCACGACCTGCCGCGTCCTGGAGCGCCGAGAGGCGAGGATCGGCCTGCTGTTCGCCCTCCCCGCGTTCCTGCTGTTCCTGCTGTTCCGGTTCGGCCCGGCGATCGCCGGCGTCGCGCTGAGCTTCTTCGACTACACCATCGGCGTCGGCGCCGAGTGGACGGGCGTCGAGAACTTCCGGCGCATGGTCGACGACCCGATCTTCTGGTCGGCGCTGCGCGTCACGGTCGTGCTGAGCCTGCTCATCGTCCCGGTGTCGCTCGCGATCTCAACGTTCATGGCGCTCATGGTGCGCCGCTCGTTCCGCGGCTCCGGCTTCTACCGCTCGGTGTTCTTCCTGCCCGTCGTCACGAGCCTCGTGCTCGCCGCGACCGTGTTCACGTGGGTGTTCTCCACGAACGGCCCGTGGTCCAAGCTCATGGGCGCGCTCGGGTTCTCCACCGAGTCGTGGCTCGGCGACACGCTGCTCGTGCTGCCCGCGCTCGCGATGGTCGCGATCTGGTCGCGCTTCGGCTACGGGATGCTCATCCTCCTCGCGCGCATGCAGGACCTGCCGCGCGAGCTCGAGGAGGCCGCCGCGATCGACGGCGCCGGGCCGTGGAAGCGGTTCTGGTTCATCATCGCGCCCCAGCTCAAGCCGACCCTGTTCTTCCTCGCCGTCATCGAGACGACGGCGTCGTTCCAGATCTTCGACCTCGTCTACGTCATGACGGCGGGCGGGCCCGCCCGGGCGAGCTACAACCTCGTCTTCTACATCTACGACCAGGGCTTCAAGTACTTCGACCTCGGCTACGCGAGCGCGCTCGGCGTCGCGCTGTTCGTCGTCACGCTGGTCGTCGCCCTGATCCAGCGCTACGCCATCGGGAGGGACAAGTGACCGCCGCCGACCCCACCACCACCGGGCGGGTGCTCGAGGGCGCCGCGATGCCCGTGCGCCCCACCGCGACCCGCCGCCGGCGCGGCCGCAAGGGCGCGAGCGACCTGTCGCTGCGCGGCAAGGTGCTGCGCTACGCCGTGCTCTCGCTCGCCGCCGTCGTGACGATCTTCCCGTTCTACGCGATGGTCGTGCTGTCGCTGAAGCCGGCCGCCGCGATCGACTTCCCCGCGTCGCTCCTGCCGACGAACCTCACGACCGAGGCCTACGGCCGCGTGCTCGGCGCGGGCAACATCGGCACCTGGCTCGTCAACACGCTCGTGTACTCCGTCGTGTCCGTGGTCGCGGTGCTGCTGCTCGCGTCGATGGCCGGCTACGCGTTCGCGAAGAAGAAGTTCCCCGGGCGCGAGGCGATGTTCTGGTCGTTCCTCGCGATGGTCATGGTCCCGTACCACGTGACGCTCATCCCGACGTTCATCCTCATCGCGCAGGCGGGCGGGCTCGACACCTACTGGGGCCTGATCCTGCCGACGCTCGCGAACGCGCAGGCCGTGTTTCTCATGCGGCAGTTCATCCTCGACCTGCCCGACGAGCTGTTCGAGGCCGCGAAGCTCGACGGCGCCTCGGAGTGGCGCATCTTCCTGCGCATCGTGCTGCCGCTGTGCAAGCCGATCCTCGCGACGCTCGGCACGTTCGTCTTCCTGTGGCACTGGAACGACTTCCTGTGGCCGCTCATCATCGGCCAGGGCACCGACCACTGGACGCTGACCGTCGGCATCGCCTCGCTCCAGCAGCAGGACGTGCCGCTCAACATGGTGCTCGCGGGCGCCACCATCTCGTTCGTTCCGATCTTCGCCTCGTACCTCGTGGCCCAGCGCTTCTTCGTCGAGGGCGTCACCTCGTCCGGCATCAAGGGATGACTCACCACATGACCACGCAGACCAGCACCACCGCCCTGAAGGCCCCGACGTCCGTCGCGGAGCTCGAGGAGCTGCTCACGACGCCGTCGCCGGCCCTCGTGGAGGACCTGGCAGCCCGCTCGGGCGACCTCGTCATCCTCGGCGCGGGCGGGAAGATGGGCCCGAGCCTGACCGTCCTCGCCCGCCGGGCGCTCGACGCGGCCGGGCGCACGGGCGACGCCGTGCACGCCGTCTCGCGGTGGTCCGACCCCGAGCAGGCCGACCGCCTGCGCGACGCCGGGGTGAACGTCGTCGCGGCCGACCTGCTCGCGCCCGACGCGGACCTCGCCGCCCTGCCCGACGGCGCCGACGTCGTCTACATGGTGGGCGCCAAGTTCGGCACGTCGTCCGCGCCGTCGCTCGCGTGGGCCGCGAACGCGGCGCTCGTGCACGACGTCGCGCGCCGCTACGCCGACTCGACCATCGCCGCGTTCTCCACCGGGAACGTCTACCCGCTCGTGCCCGTCGAGTCCGGCGGGTGCTCGGAGGAGCACCCCGTCGGGCCGGTCGGCGAGTACGCGATGAGCTGCCTCGGCCGCGAGCGCGTGCTCCAGCACGCCGCGCTCTCGCGCGGCACCAAGGTCGTGACGATCCGCCTCAACTACGCCGTCGACCTGCGCTACGGCGTCCTGTTCGACGTCGCGTCCCCCATCCTCGCGGGCGAGCCCGTCGACCTCACCACCGGGCACGTCAACGTCGTGTGGCAGGGGTACGCGAACGAGGTCGCGCTGCGCTCGCTCGCGCTCGCGTCGTCGCCCGCGACGGCGATCAACCTCACGGGCCCGGAGACGGCGTCCGTCGAGCGGCTCGCGACGCTGCTCGCGCGCGGGCTCGACCGCGAGGTGTCGTTCACGGGCGAGCCCGCCCCGACGGCGCTGCTCAACGACGCGACGCGCTGCCACGAGCTGTTCGGCTACCCGCAGGTCCCGCTGCGCACGCTCGTGGACTGGCAGGCGCGGTGGCTCGCGGCCGGGCTGCCGACGAGCGGCAAGCCGACGAAGTTCGCCGTGCGCGACGGGGCGTTCTGATGACGGCCCCCACCACCCCCGCCGCCGCCCCGGCCACCCCGCGCCTCGCCGACGATGTCGCCGCGCTCCTGCGCACGGGGACCGTCATCCCGGCGCAGCCCCTGGCGCTCGACGCCGACCGCCGCCTCGACGAGCGCCGGCAGCGCGCGCTCACGCGGTACTACCACGCGGCGGGTGCGGGCGGCGTGGCCGTCGGCGTCCACACGACGCAGTTCGAGATCCGCGAGCACGGGCTCCTGCGGCCCGTGCTCGAGCTCGCGGCCGAGGTGTCGCGCGCGACGGTCGCGGGCGACGCGCCCGCGGGCTCGCTGCACACCGGGCCCCGCCCGCTCGTCCAGGTCGCGGGCGCGGCCGGCGACGTCCGGCAGGCCGTGGCGGAGGCAGAGCTCGCGGCATCGCTCGGCTACGACGCCGTCCTGCTGGCCCCGCGCGTTCCCGGCCTCACGGGGTCGCGTGAGGAGGTCGAGCGCGTGCTGCTCGACCGCGCCCGCGCCGTCGGCGAGGTGCTGCCCGTCATCGGGTTCTACCTCCAGGAGGCGATCGGCGGCCCGCGCCTGTCCGTCGGGTTCTGGCGCGAGTACGCGTCGATCGAGGCGGTCGTCGCGATCAAGGCCGCGCCGTTCCACCGCTACCGGACGATCGACGTGCTGCGCGGCGTCGCCGCGTCGGGTCGTGGCGACGAGATCGCGCTGTACACGGGCAACGACGACGCGATCGTCGCCGACCTCACGCAGCGCCTCGACGTCCCGGTGACCGATGCCGAGGGTCACCCCGCGACGTTCACCGCGCGGTTCGTGGGCGGCCTGCTGGGGCAGTGGGCGGTGTGGACGCGGGGCGCGGTCGAGACGCTGGCGCTCGCGCACGCGGCGCACGGCGTCGGTCCCGACGGCGAGGCCACCGTGCCCGACGCCGCCGCCCTCGCGACCCTCACCGCGCGCGCGGCCGGGCTCACCGACGCGAACGCGGCCGTGTTCGACGCGGCGCACCACTTCGCGGGCGTCATCGCGGGCGTGCACGAGGTCCTGCGGCGCCAGGGCCTGCTCGACGGCATCTGGTGCCTCGACCCGGACGAGACCCTCTCCCCCGGGCAGGCTGACGAGCTGACGCGCGTGACGGCGTCGTACCCGTGGCTCGCGGCCGCGGACGACGCGCTCGTCGCGGAGCACCTCGAGGACTGGCTGCGATGACCGGCGCGCCGGGCCCGCAGGCCGGTCCGGGAGCCGAGGCCCGTGCGCTCGTCGCGGTCGCGCCGTGGCTGCGGTCCGAGCTGTTCGCCCCGGACGCGTGGGAGCGCCTGGCCGGCGCGGGACCGTTCGACGTCGTCGACGACCCGCGGGCGCTGGGCGCCGCGCTCGACCGGCTGAGCCCCGCGGCGCGCGAACGCGTCGACGCGCTCGTCATCTCGTGGGGCACGCCGCCCCTGGACGCGGACCTCCTGGACCGGCTTCCCGGGCTGCGTCTCGTGGCGCACACGGGCGCCTCCGTCAAGCCGTTCGTCACGCCCGCGCTGTGGCAGCGCGGGGTCCGCGTGACGCAGGCGGGCCAGGCGATGGCGCGACCCGTCGCGGAGGTCTCCGTGACGTTCGCGCTCGCGCTGCTGCACCAGGTCCCCGCGTTCCACAACGCCCTGCACGACGGCGTCCCCTGGGCCGACGCCGAGGCCGCACCCCCGCGGTACGAGATCGCGGGCACGCGCGTCGGCGTCGTCGGGGCGTCGCGCACCGGGCGGGCGGCGATCGCGATGCTGCGCGCGCTCGGCGCGGAGCTCGTGGTCGCCGACCCGACCCTCTCCCCCGCGGACGCCGCCGCGCTGGGCGCGACGCTCGTCGGGCTCGACGAGCTGCTCGCGACGAGCCGCGTGACGATGCTGCACGCGCCCGTGCTGCCCGAGACCCACCACCTGCTGGGCGCGCGCGAGCTCGCGCTCCTGCCCGACCACGCCGGGCTGGTCAACACCGCACGGTCGTGGCTCACGGACGAGGACGCCCTGGTCCGCGAGCTCGCGAGCGGGCGGATCAGCGCCGCGCTCGACGTCTACGACGCCGAGCCGCTGCCCGCGGACCACCCGCTGCGGCGGCTGCGGAACGTGCTCCTCACCCCGCACCACGCCGCCGCGACCGTGCAGGGCCGGCTCGCGCAGGGCGCGATCGTGGTCGACGAGCTCGCCCGCTTCCGCGCCGGGGAACCGCTGGTCCACGAGGTGCGCGAGGCAGACCTCGACCGGATGGGCTGAGCCCGGGTCGAGCGGGGCCGCGCACGTCGGCCCGGCCCGGAGCGGGTCGGGCCGGCTCAGGCCCGCGCGTCCGGCACCGGGGCCGCGGGGCCGACCCGTCGCCGCGGGAGCGTCGCGATCGCGACCCCCGCGAGGCACAGCGCGCCTCCCGCGAGCGTGACGGCAGCCGGGACCTCGGCGAGCACCAGCCAGGACAGCACCCCGACGATGGGCGGCACGAGGTACGTCGTCGCGGCGGCCCGGCCCGCGCTGAGGCGCGAGAGCGCGTAGCCCCACGTCGTGAAGGCGACCGCGGTCGGGCCGAGCCCGAGGAGCACCACGGCCCACGTGGACGACGCGGGAGCCGACCCTGCGTCGGCGGCGAGCGCGGGGGCGAACGGCAGGAGCGCGACGGTGCCCGCGAGGCACCCGACCCACGTCATCGTCAGCGCGTCCACCCGCGAGAGCAGGCGCTTCTGCGACGTCGCCGCACCCGCGTAGAGGACCGCGGCCGCGAGCCCGAGCGCGACGCCGACGACGTCGCGCTCACCGGACGACGTCGCCGCGGCGATGATCGCGACCCCCGCGAACGCCGCGGCCATGCCGACGAGGAGGCGGCGCGGGAAGCCCTCCCCGAGCAGCAGGCCCGCGAGGACCGCGACGAGGACCGGCGCGACGTTGACGAGCAGCGCCGTCGTCCCGGCGTCGAGGTGCTGCTCGGCGGCGTTGAGCGCGAGGTTGTAGAGGCTGAACCACCCCACGCCCCACGCGAGGACGGCGACGAGGACGCGACCGCGCGGCAGGACGGGGCGCGCACCGCCGCGCAGCCACCGGACGGCGACGATCGCCGTGAGGCCGACGCTGCCCGCGAGCTGGCGGCCGAGCGCGAGGGAACCGGGCTCGTAGTCGTGGCCCGCGGCCCGGACCCCGATGAACGCCGACGCCCACAGCAGGACGGTCACGGCCACCGCGAGGACGACGGGGAGCGCGGCGCGCCGGGCCGACCCGCGCGCCGGGGGCGGCCCGGGGGCGAGGCCCGCTGCCGGGGCAGCCGAACCGGCGGCGTCGACGGGTGCGGTC
>NZ_BJNZ01000039.1 GCF_006539945.1 Cellulosimicrobium cellulans
GCGCGAAGAGGTGGGTGTCGGTGCCGACGTAGACGCGCGTGGGGTCGGTGCCGGGCGCGTAGAGCAGCGCCATGAGGGTCGCGGACGCCAGCCCCAGACCGGCGACGATCCACGGCGCCCGACGGCGCAGGGGCCGCACGACGCACAGGAGCACGACGGCGAGCGGCCACAGGAGGTAGAACTGCTCCTCGACCGCGAGCGACCAGAGGTTGCCGAAGAGGTGCGGGAGCAGGGCTCCCGAGTAGGTGGCGCCGCTCGCGACGTCGACCCAGTTGCTCGTGAAGGTCGCGGCGCCGAGGAGCTGGGGCCCGATGCCGACGAGGACGTCGCCGCCGACGACCGCCGCGACCGCCGTGCACACCGTCACGACCAGCCCGAGCGCGGGGAGCAGGCGGCGGGCACGCCGCGCCCAGAAGGCGCGCAGCCCCACGTGGTGCCGGTCGCGGTGCTCGCGCACGAGCAGCGTCGTGATGAGGAAGCCCGAGAGCACGAAGAAGGCGTCGACCCCGACGTACCCGCCGGGGAACGTGGCCGGGGCCAGGTGGAACGCGACGACGACCACGACGGCCAGCGCCCGCAGCCCGTCGAGCCCCGGCATCCGGCGGTAGCGCACGGTCGGGCGTCCCGGCCTGCGACCCGCGCCGGGAGCGCGCACGTGCCCGACGACACGAGGCGTCTCGAGCGTCGGGCGGCCGACCCCCGCAGGGGTCGTCCCGGGTCGAGATGCCTCGTGGGTCGTCGTCACTCGTCCGTGATCTCCCGTACCACCGTGTCTGCCAGCAACCGTCCGCGCAGGGTGAGCACCGCACGTCCCGCGATCGCCGCACGGCCGTCGAGGAGCCCGTTCGCGACGAGCCCGGCGACGGCGCGCCGTCCGGCCGGGGACAGGACCGCGAGGTCGAGGCCCTCGTGCAGCCGCACGCCGAGCATGGCCTGCTCGAGCCGGCCCTCGTCCCGCGTGAGGAGCTCGCGTCCTGCGGCGGGGCTCGTGCCCGCCTCGAGCAGCGCCGCGTAGCGGCGCGGGTGCTTCACGTTCCACCATCGCACGCCGACCCTCGCGTCCCGGACCGACGCGCCCGTGTCGTCGGTCACGGCCGTGGGGTCCGCCGCCGGACCGGACGTCGCGTCCGCGACGGCCGACGGCGCGGCGACGTACGAGTGCGCGCCCGGGCCGATCCCCCACCAGTCGTCGCCGCGCCAGTACGCGAGGTTGTGGCGGCAGCGGTCGGCGTCGGTCCGGGCCCAGTTGCTCACCTCGTACCAGGTGAGCCCGGCGGCGGTGAGGAGCTCGTCGGCGAGCTCGTACTTCGTCGCCTGGTCGTCCTCGCTCGGCAGCGCGACCTCGCCGCGCCGCACCTGCGCGGCCATCTTGGTTCCCGCCTCCACGACGAGCGCGTACGCGGACACGTGGTCGACGCCGGTCGCGAGGGCGGCCTCCAGGCTCGCCCGCCAGTCGTCGAGGCTCTCCCCCGGCGTGCCGTAGATGAGGTCGAGCGAGACCTTCAGGCCCGCGTCGCGCGCCCAGCGCACCACGCCGGGGATGCGCCGCGGGTCGTGCGTGCGCTCGAGGGTCGCGAGCACGTGCGGGACGGCTGACTGCATGCCGAACGAGACGCGCGTGAACCCGGCCTCCGCGAGCTCCGCGAGGGACTGGGGCGTCACCGAGTCGGGGTTGGCCTCGGTCGTCACCTCGGCGCCCGGTGCCAGGCCCCACGCGCTGCGGACGCCGTGGAGCAGGCGGGCGAGGTCGCCGGCGGGCAGCAGCGTGGGCGTCCCGCCGCCGACGAACACGGTCGACACCGGTCGCTCGGGCAGACCGGCGTCGCGCAGGACGCGCGCCGCGAGGTCGATCTCGCGCAGCGCCGTGCTCGCGTACGACGCCTGGCTCGCGCCCCCGCCCAGCTCGGAGGCCGTGTAGGTGTTGAAGTCGCAGTACCCGCACCGGACCGAGCAGAACGGGACGTGCAGGTAGACGCCGAACCCGCGCGGCGCCGTCGGGCCCGACGCGCCCCCGCCGTCCGCAGCCGCCCCGCCCGCCGCGACCCACGCGGGCAGCGAGCCGTCGGGCGGGACCGGCTCGCCGTCGGGCAGGGCGGGGCTCACTTCTTGGACTTGTCCTTGGCGTCCTTGCCGCCCGCGGCGTCGGAGGAGAGCGCGGCGATGAAGGCGTCCTTCGGAACCTCGACGGACCCGATGTTCTTCATGCGCTTCTTGCCCTCCTTCTGCTTCTCGAGCAGCTTGCGCTTGCGGCTGATGTCGCCGCCGTAGCACTTGGCGAGGACGTCCTTGCGCATCGCGCGCACGGTCTCGCGCGCGATGACGCGCGCGCCGACGGCCGCCTGGATCGGCACCTCGAACTGCTGGCGCGGGATGATCTCCTTGAGCTTCGCCGTCATCATCACGCCGTAGTCGTACGCCTTGTCCTTGTGCACGATCGCGCTGAACGCGTCCACCTGCTCGCCCTGGAGCAGGATGTCGACCTTGACGAGGTCGGCCACCTGGTCGCCCGAGGGCTCGTAGTCGAGCGACGCGTAGCCGCGCGTGCGGGACTTGAGCTGGTCGAAGAAGTCGAACACGATCTCGGCGAGCGGCAGCGTGAAGCGCAGCTCCACGCGGTCCTCGGACAGGTAGTCCATGCCGAGCATCTGGCCGCGGCGGTCGTTGCACAGACCCATGACGGTGCCCACGAACTCGCTCGGCGCGAGGATGGTCGCGCGCACGACCGGCTCGCTGACCTGCTTGATCTTGCCGCCCGGGAACTCCGACGGGTTCGTCACCTTGACGAGCGTGCCGTCCTCGAGAGTCACGTCGTAGACGACGTTCGGCGCGGTCGAGATGAGGTCGAGGTCGAACTCGCGCTCGAGCCGCTCGCGCACGATCTCCAGGTGCAGCAGGCCGAGGAACCCGACGCGGAAGCCGAAGCCGAGCGCCACCGAGGTCTCCGGCTCGTAGTTGAGCGCGGCGTCGTTGAGCTTGAGCTTGTCCAGCGCGTCGCGCAGCACCGGGTAGTCGGTGCCGTCGATCGGGTAGAGGCCCGAGAACACCATGGGCTTGGGGTCGGAGTAGCCGCCGAGCGCCTCCGCCGCGGGCTTCGCGGAGTTCGTCACCGTGTCGCCGACCTTCGACTGGCGCACCTCCTTCACGCCCGTGATGAGGTAGCCGACCTCGCCGACGCCCAGGCCCTTCGTGACGATCGGCTCGGGAGAGATCACGCCGATCTCGAGCAGCTCGTGCGTCGCGCGCGTCGACATCATGACGATGCGCTCGCGCGGGTTGAGGTTGCCGTCGACGACGCGCACGTACGTCACGACGCCGCGGTAGGTGTCGTAGACCGAGTCGAAGATCATCGCGCGCGCGGGGGCGTCCGCGTTCCCGACGGGGGCGGGCACGCGCTCGACGATGCGGTCGAGCAGCACCTCGACACCCGCGCCCGTCTTGCCCGAGACCTTGAGCACGTCGTCCGGGTCGCCGCCCACGAGGTTCGCGAGCTCCTCCGCGTACTTCTCGGGCTGCGCCGCCGGGAGGTCGATCTTGTTGAGCACCGGGATGATCTCGAGCTCGTTCTCCATCGCGAGGTAGAGGTTCGCGAGGGTCTGCGCCTCGATCCCCTGCGCGGCGTCGACGAGGAGCACCGCACCCTCGCACGCGGCGAGCGAGCGCGAGACCTCGTACGTGAAGTCGACGTGCCCAGGCGTGTCGATCATGTTCAGCGCGTGCGGGGTCTCGACCCCGTCCTCGACGACCGCCCACGGCATGCGGACGGCCTGCGACTTGATCGTGATGCCGCGCTCGCGCTCGATGTCCATGCGGTCGAGGTACTGCGCGCGCATGGCGCGCGGCTCGACGACACCGGTGAGCTGCAGCATGCGGTCGGCCAGGGTCGACTTGCCGTGGTCGATGTGCGCGATGATGCAGAAGTTCCGGATCAGCTCGGGCGGCGTGGCCGCGGGCTGGATGCGGGTGCTCAGCTGGGCGCTGGGGATCGGGGACAACGCGGGTGCGCTCCTGGGAGTGGCGTGCGGGTCGGGCCGCGCGCTCGGGGGCGGCGCGCCGACGGTCGCTCTCGGGCGGGCGGGAACGGCCATTGTCCCACGTCCGGCGTCGCGCACCCGCCCGCCCTGCGGAGCGCCGCGCGGCGACCTAGCGTGGAGGTCCCGGCGGCACCGGCCGCCCGGCGACGAGAGGAGCGCTCATGGCCCAGGACACCGCGCACCGGACCTCCGGCCGCCCCGGCGGCCGTCGCGTGCTGGCGATCGTGACGAACTACGGCGTCGAGCAGGACGAGCTCGTGGTCCCGCTCGAGCACCTGCGCGGCGAGGGGGTGGAGGTCGACGTCGCGGCCACGTCCGCCGACGACGTGCAGACCCTCGTGGGCGACAAGGACCCCGGCCGCACCGTGACCGCGAACCTCACGCACGCCGACGCCGACCCCGCCGAGTACGACCTGCTGCTCGTGCCCGGCGGCACGATCAACGCGGACGCGCTGCGCCTCCAGGACGACGCCGTGAGCCTCGTCCGCGCGTTCACCACCGCGGGCAAGCCCGTCGCGGCGATCTGCCACGGTCCCTGGGCGCTCGTCGAGGCGGCGGCGGTCGAGGGCAAGACGCTCACGAGCTACCCGTCGCTCGAGACCGACGTGCTCAACGCGGGCGGGGCCTGGGTCGACCGTTCCGTCGTGCGGGACGACGCCGGGTACACGCTCGTCACGTCCCGCGATCCCGGCGACCTCGACGACTTCCTGCGCGAGGTGGACGCCGTCCTCGCCGGCTGACGCGGCGGTCCCGCGCGGGCATGCTCCCGCCACGGACGACGCCCTCGACCACCTCGCGCTGCTCTCCCGCCTCCAGGACGCGTTCCTCGCCGAGATCCGCCACGCCGACCCGGGCGCCCCGGTCTGGACGCTCCTCGCACCGGACCGCCCCGCGTCGACGGTGCGCTTCTGGCACCGCCGGCAGGCGCACGAGACGCTCGTGCTCGCCCTGCCCGTCGCGCTCCGGGCCACCGACGCCGGACGGTCGTGGGTCCTCGGCGACGGCGAGCCGGCAGCGACGGCGTCCGCACCCGCGCGCGAGCTCGCGCTCCTGCTGTGGGGACGGCTCGCACCTGCCGCTGCCGGCGTGGTGCTGGACGGCGACGCCGACGCGCTGGCCGCCGCGCTCGCCGGGCACATCACACCCTGACCGCTCCGACCGCCCTGACCACGGCGAGGCACGCCCGGTAGGGTGCGCGCGTGGCACGCAACCGATGGCTGGGACTACTCACCGACGCGGCACGCGCCGTCGTCTCCGGGCTCACGCGCTCGTCGCAGGGCTCGCCGGGCGGCACGGGCACCGCGGCGACGCGCGCACCCGGGAGGGAGCGGAAGCCGTCGGACCGGACGCCGTCCCCCCGCCCGGGCCCGCGCCCGACGAACCCGACCCGGCCCGACGCTCCGGCACGCCCCGCGGGTGGCGGCGACCGGACCGGCGCGTACCCCGGCGACTACGAGGGTCGCGTGCGCGCGCAGTACGCGCCGCGGCTCGACGGCGACCCGGACCCCGGGGAGATCGTCTGGACCTGGGTGCCCTTCGAGGAGGACTTCTCGCAGGGCAAGGACCGGCCCGTGCTGCTCGTCGGGTCGGACGGCGACTGGCTGCTGGGCGTCATGCTCACGAGCAAGGACCACTCGCGCGACGCGCGCGACGAGGCCCGGTGGGGTCGCTACTGGCTCGACATCGGGTCGGGCCCGTGGGACGCCCAGGGCCGCGACAGCGAGGTCCGGCTCGACCGCGTGATCCGCGTCGAGCCGGGCGCGGTGCGGCGCGAGGGCGCCGTCGTGGGGCGCGACGTCTTCGACCGCGTGGTGGCGGGCATCTCGCAGCACCGCTGACCCCGCGGTCCGGGAGCGCGACAAGGGACGCGACACGGCGACCTCTCGCCGTCGCCCGGCGGGAACTCCGGCGGATTGGAGTTCGAGCCACGACCGCTGGTAGTCTTGGTGGTCGCGTGTCCGCCCAGGTCGGCGGGCACAGCCCCAGCACCTCTCCACGGGTTCCCCACCCCAGTCCCGGAGCTGGAGCCGCCCTCTACGACCTATCCGCTCGCTCCGGCGAACAGAACCAGAGAGTCCACACGTGGCAAACATCAAGTCCCAGATCAAGCGCATCCGTACGAACGAGAAGGCTCGCCTGCGCAACAAGGCGGTCAAGTCCGAGCTCAAGACGTACGTGCGCCGCGTGCGCGAGGCCGTCGCCGCGGGCGACAAGGACGCGGCGAGCACCGCGCTCCAGGCTGCGTCGCGCAAGCTCGACAAGGCCGTCTCGAAGGGCGTCATCCACGCGAACCAGGCCGCGAACCGCAAGTCGGCCATCGCGAAGGCCGTCAACGCTCTCTGAGCGCACGGCTCGCCCGCGTCGGCGTGACACGCTGAACGTCACGACGACCGCACAGGCTTCCCACGGAGGGGCGCCGACCCGCACGGGTCGGCGCCCCTCCGTGCGTGCGCGTGCGAGAGCCCGGCTCCGCTGAGGGAGAGCTCCGGGCTGTCGAGAGAGCCGTGCCGTACCGAGGAAGCACTGGACCGATGAGGCGGCACCGGGACCGGCGCTGACGGCCCTGGGCCTCTCAGCGACCGTGGGCGCGGGCGATCGTGAGGACGGCGCGCTCGACGGCGAACACCGGGTCCCGCCCGGCGCCCTTGACCTCGGCGTCGGCCTGCGCGACGGCGCTGATCGCCGTCGCGAGCCCCTCCGGTGTCCACCCCGCGAGCTCGCGGCGTGCGCGGTCGACCTGCCAGGGGGCGAGTCCGAGGTCCTTGGCGGCGACGCCGCCGCGGCCGCGCATCGCGCCGACCTTCGCGAGCGCGCGGAGCTTCATCGCGAGCGCCGCGACGAGCGGCACCGGGTCCGCACCGGTCGCGAGCGCGTGGCGCAGGAGCGCGACGGCCTCCCCCGCGTTCCCGGCGACGGCCGCGTCGGCGACGCGGAAGCCCGTCGCCTCGACCCGGCCGCCGTAGTAGCGGTCCACGACGGCCTCGCTCACGGTGCCGTCCGTGTCGGTGACGAGCTGGCTGCACGCGGCGGCGAGCTCGCGGAGGTCGTTGCCGACCGCCTCGACGAGCGCACGCACCCCCGACGCGTCGATGCGGCGGCGCGCACGACGGAACTCGGCGGTGACGAACGCGGTCTTGTCGGAGTCCTTCTTGATCGCCTCGACCGCGACGACCGGCGCGCCGCTCGCCTTGATCGCGTCGAGCATGCGCTTGCCGCGTACGCCGCCCCCGTGCACGACGACGACGGTCGTCTGCGGGTCGGCCGTCGGGACGTAGTCCACGACGTCGGCGACGAGCGCGTCGGTCGCCGCCTCCGCCCCCTCGATGACCACGACCTTGGCCTCGCCGAACAGCGACGGGCTCGCGGCGACCGTGAGCATGCCCGCCTGGTACGTGGCCCCCTCCATCGTGACCTTCTCGACCTCCGGGTCCCGCTCGCGCGCGAGCCCGACGATCGCGTCCACGGCCCGCTCGGCCAGGAGGGACTCGGGCCCCTGCACCAGCACGACCGGCGCGATCCGGACGTCGTCCCACGCGAGCGACGGGCCGGCAGACGGGCGGGCGGTACGGGTCGGCGCGGGCATGGCACCAGCCTCCCACGAGCCACCCACCGCGCGAGAACCCCGGCGCGTCCTGGCTCTCTGGCCTCCCTGGCTTCCCGGGCTCCGTCCGCCACGGTACGGGCGGCATGCGTCCCGTGGCCGGGACGCGCCGGCCTCGTCAGCCGCAGCCCGCGGCGGCGAGGAGGCCGTCGCGCACGACGAGCGCGAACGTCCCGCACGTGTCCGTCCGCAGCACCGTCGCGCCGACGCCCCGGTAGAGGTCGAGGGCCCGGTCGGTCGGGTGCCCGTAGGTGTTCTCCCCCGAGCTGACGAGCGCGACCGTCGGGGCGAGCAGCCGGGCGAGGCGGTCGGACTGCGTCGCCGAGCCGTGGTGCGCGACCTTGACGACGTCGACCGGGCCGGAGCCGCGTTGCGCGAGGTTCCGGGCGAGCGCCGCCTGGCCGGCGTCCTCCAGGTCGCCGAGCGCGACCACGTCCATCCCCGCCACGTGCAGGAGGAGCGCCACGCTCGCGTCGTTCGCACCGCCGTCGGACTCCGTGGCGCCGGTACGTGCCGTGCTCGGTCGCGCGGCGCTCGTCGGCCCGCCGCCCAACCCGGCCTGGAGCACCTCCCACCGCACGCCGCCGGTGCCGGGGTCTCCGGACGCGCCGACGCCCTGGCGGCCGTCCGCGTCGTCCGCGCCTCCTGCGCTGCCGGTGGCGCCCGGCTGCGCGACCTGGACCGGGACGCCCGCGTCCGTGAGTGCGGCGAGCGTCCGTTCGGCCTGCTCCGGAGGATCGGCCGTCGCCGTGACGAGGGCGCGCGCGACCGTCCGGCCGCGCAGCACGGCGTCGAGACCGCCCACGTGGTCGGCGTGGAAGTGGCTGAGGACGAGGAGGTCGACCCGGTCGACGCCGAGGCGGTCGAGGCAGTCGCCCGCCGCGGCTCCCGCCGGCCCCACGTCCACGACCACCGCCGACCGGGGTCCGGAGCGCAGCACGAGGGCGTCGCCCTGCCCGACGTCGCACGCGACCACGGCCCAGTCCTGCGGCACCGGACCGGACGTCACGACGAGCGGGCGCACGAGCGCGACGACGAGCACCACCAGGCCCACGACGACGAGCGCACCAGTCACGACCTGCCCCGGGGACCGGCGCGGCCGCCACGGCGTCGTACCGGGCCGGCTCTCGCCTCGGCCGCCGCGGGACCACCGGCGCCGGGTGACCCGGACCGCCCGGGCGACGCGGTCGCGCAGGGGCGGCGACGACGCTCGCCGGACGGCACGCCGCTCCCCGGCCTCGCGCAGCACGCGCGAGCGGAGCACGACGGCGAGGAGCACCACGGTCCCGAGCGCGAGCAGGACCAGCCCGCCGACGCCTCCCGGCCAGGGCAGCCGCGCGCCGGGGAGACCCGCGAACGCCTCTGCGACGCCGGCGATCCACCCGGTGAAGATCCCGGCGGTCCACCCGAGCGCCGTCGCCGCAGCGGGCCACCGGGGCGCGACGAGGGTGGCGAGGACGCCCAGGACGGTCGCGGGGCCGAGCGCCGGGGCCGCGAGAAGGTTGGCGGGGACGGACCAGGTGCTCACGCTCGGGTCGAGCAGGACGAGCACCGGGGCGCACGCGGCCTGGGCTGCGACGGGCACCGCGACCACGTGCGCGACGGTCCGCCCGCACCACGGTGCCAGCCGACCGGCCAAGGGCGTCGTGAGGAGCGCGAGCCCGGCCGTCGCCGCGACCGAGAGCACGAAGCCGTACGAGCGGGCGAGCCCGGGGTCGAGGACGAGCAGCACGACGACGCCCGCCGCGAGGGCGGCCACGGCGCGCGACGGCCTGCCGAGCGCGATGCCGACCACCCCGACGGCGCCCATCGCGGCCGCCCGCAGCACGCTGGGCTCCGGGTGGACGAGCACGACGAAGCCCGCCATGGCCGCACCGGTGATCACCACGCGCGCCCAGCGGGGCGCGCGGGCGAGGACGCACAGCCCGGCCACGCAGGCCACGACGATCGCGAAGTGCCCACCGGACACGGCGGTGACGTGCGTGAGCGACGTCGTCCGCATCGCGTCGTCGAGCACGGGGTCGAGCCGTGAGGTGTCGCCGACCGCCACACCTGGGACGAGCCCGCGCGCCTGCGGGCTCAGGCCCTCGGTCGCGTCGAGGAGCCCGCGGCGCATCGCGTGCACGCCGCGCAGGAACGGACCCGGTGGCTCGACGACCCGCGGCGGGCTCTGCGTCCGGAGCATCGTCCGGTCGCCCTGGACGGCGAGCCGGCCCGACGCCGCGACGGACGCCCCGTAGGGGAGGTCCTCCCACCCGTCGCCGGTCCCGGTGACGACGACGGTGCCCGCCGCGGCGGTCTTCACGCCGCGCGCCGTGAGGTCGTGCAGGGAGACGCGTACCTCGTGGTGGTCGGTGGCGCCCGACCACGGGTTCGAGCGCGGCACGACGGCGGAGCGCACGGTCGCGGTCACCGTCGCCGTCGCGCCCCGGCCGGCCAGGTCGGCGAGCGCCTGCCGGTCGGCGAGCTGCGCACCCGTGGACAGGAGCACCGCCGCCACGCACGCGACCACGAGGGCGACCTGTCCCAGCACGCGCGCGGTCGGTCCCGACCGGACGGGCCGGCCCCCCGGACCGGACGGACGTCGTCGGACCCCTGGCCCCGACGGCACGCGCGCGGCGGCCGGGGAGATGGAGGGCCCCGGGCCTGCTGGCGTCCCGCGGCGGGCTCGTCGCGCGCCGAGCAGCGCTCCGCCGAGCACGATGCTCAGCAGAACGACGGTGAGCGATGCACCGCGCAGGACCGCGGTCGGCGCAGCGCCGACCGCGAGGAACGCCGTCCCCCAGGCCGCGAGCGCCGCCGGGACGAGACGGAGGTCGGTCACACGCGGACGAGGTCGCGGACGTCCGCGAGGACGGCGGGCCCGATCCCGCTCACCTCGCCGAGCTCGTCGACCGCCGTGAACGGACCGTTCTCCTCCCGCCACGCGACGATGCGCTCGGCGAGCACGGGCCCGATCCCGGGCAGGGCGTCGAGCGCCGCCGCGTCGGCCGCGTTGAGGTCCACCGCTCCGCCCGCGGTGGTCCCGGCCGCAGGGGGCGCCGACCCCGACGGGGGCACCGCCTCACCGGGTCGTGGGACGACGATCTGCTCGCCGTCCGTCACCGTCCGGGCGAGGTTCAGGGCGGCGAGGTCGGCCTCGGCGGTCGCCCCGCCGGCCGCCTCGAGCGCGTCCGCGACGCGTGCGTCGGCAGCGACGGTCACGAGTCCCGGCGCCGCGACCTGACCCACGACATGCACGACCACGCCGCCCGACGGCGCACCCTCGGTGTCGGCGCCCTCCCCGCCTCCCGTCGCTGCAGGCTCCGCGGTCCCGCCGTCGGTCGTCGCGCCGGCGCCCGCCGGGGCGACGGACTCCGCCTCCGGATCCGTCGCCGGGCCGCCGATCGGCGTCGCGTCGAGCGGCGCGACCGGAGTCACCCCTCCGGCCGGGGACCGCAGCAGCACGACCCCGGCCGCGAGGAGGAGCACGACCACCAGGGCGACCACCGCCGTCCGGGGCCGCAGCGCCCACCGGCGGCGCCCCTCCTCGCCGAGCCCGGCGAACCCCGCGTGCGACGTGGGGTGCCCGTACGTCGCGGTGTACGCCGTCGCCGCGGTCCGGCCCGCGCGGGACCGCAGGCGGTCGACCTCCGCGTCGCCCGGACTCGCGGGACCGGCGCGCTCGGCGTCGTCCGTCCCGGCTGCTCCCGTGACGTCCGCGCGCCTGCTCTCGTCCACGTCGGGGCGCGGCGGGAGCCACCCCGTGGCCGTGTCGTCCGACCCGCGCGCACGACCGCTTCCGCGGCGATCGCTCTCCTCGGGCACGGGCGGCCCTCCCCGGCGTTCGGACGCCTCTCCGCCGGGCGTGGGTGCCGCGCCGTCGTCCCCGGGGCCGAGCACCGGCGTCCCCAGGCCGCTCCGCCACGGACCGACGTCGGGCGCGGCGTCGAGGTCGCCCGGCGGTCCGACCTGCGGAAGGGTCGCCGTCGCCGGGTGCCAGGCCAGCGCTGGTCGCCCTGTCCCGGTCACGGCGCGCAGACGCTGCCGGACGACCTCTCCCTCCCGGACGGGGTCACGGGCCGGACGGGCGTGCTGACGCGGCTCGGGTCGTGGGGTGCTCACGTCGCGCACCGTACGGAGCTCGGGCAGGGCGGGGTCCGGGCGCCGGACCCACCTGTGGACGGGACCGTCCGTGAGCGGTCCTGTGCACGGCCAGGACGAGGGGGACGCTCGCGTGGCGGACGAGGGCGACGGGGCTCAGTACGCGGTCGAGCGACCCTCGACGCCCGAGCCGCGGTCCGCGAGCTCCGCGACGACGACCGCGAGCACTCCCGGTCCGACGTGCGCCCCCAGCACGGCGCTCACCGGGGTCACCACGACGTCCAGGCCCGTACGAGCCGTCAGCTCGGACGCGAGCCGGTGCGCGCCGGCGTCGTCACCGACGTGGTGGACCGCGAGCGCCGGCCGCGTGCGGCGCGCGGCGGACTCGACCGCGACCGTCGTCAGGCGCTCGACCGCCGCGGCCTTGGTCCGGACCTTCTGCACGACCTCGATCTTCCCGTCCCGGACAGCCAGCAGCGGCCGCACGCCGAGCACCGTCCCCAGTGCCGCCGACGCCGCGCTGAGGCGACCGCCGCGGCGGAGGTGGTCGAGCGAGTCGACGAGGAACACGGCGCGGCTCGCGTCGGCGACCTCGATCGCGCGCCGCGCAACGACGTCCGTGCCCTCCCCCGCCGCCGCGGCCCGGGCGGCGGCCTGCGCCGCGAATCCCAGCCCCATCGCGACGGTACGGGAGTCCACGACCCGGACCGGGACGGGTGCGTCCGCCGCCGCGAGCGCGGCCGCGTGCACCGTGCCCGACAGCTCTCCTGAGAGGTGGACGGAGACGATCTCGCGCGCCCCCGCCGCCGCGGCCGCGGCGTACGCCTCGGCGAAGGCGCGCGGCGTCGGCTGCGAGGTCGTGACCCGGCGACCGGCCTGGAGGTGCGCCGCCACGTCCTCGGCGGTGAGGCCCACTCCTTCGAGGGAGGACACGTCATCGACGATCACGTGCAGCGGGACGGAGCGGAGCCGCTCGTCGGGGACGGGCGGGAGGGACGCCGTCGAGTCGGTGACGACGTGCACGCGGTGGTCGGTCATGGCCGCGCCACCTTACGGCGCGCGCGGGCCGTCGCGCATCCCGGCCCGGCTGCGCCCGCGCGGAGCCGCCCCTACGATCCGAGCATGGCCGACGACGCCGCACAGTCCCCGACCGAGCTCGCCGCCCTGCGCGCGGCTGCCGCGCAGGCGGCCGCGGAGGCCGCCGAGGCCAAGGCCGTCGCCGCGCAGGCGGCGCTGGAGGCCGCGGAGGCGGCCGCGCAGGCGGACGCCGCTCCCGAGGAGGCTGCGCCGTCGGGCGCCGGGCCGCTCGAGGGCTACGCCGCCGAGGTGGCGGCCGGCTACGCGTACCGGGGCGGCACGCTCGCGCTCGGCGCGCTGCTCGAGGGCGAGCCGGGCGCCGACCCGGCGCCGCGCGCCGACGTTCAGGTGGGGTTCGCCCTGAGCATGCTCAACCGGCACGGGCTCGTCGCGGGCGCGACCGGGACCGGCAAGACGAAGACGCTCCAGGGCATGGCGGAGGGGTTGTCGACCGCGGGCGTGCCCGTGTTCCTCGCGGACGTCAAGGGCGACCTGTCCGGGCTCGCCGTACCCGGCGAGTCGAACGAGAAGATCGTGGAGCGCTCGGCGTCGATCGGGCAGGCCTGGAGCCCGACGACCTTCCCCGTCGAGTTCTACTCGCTCGGCGGGCTCGGGGCCGGTGTGCCGATCCGCACGACCGTCACGGACTTCGGCCCGCTCCTGCTGTCCAAGGTCCTCGGGCTCAACGAGACACAGGAGTCGAGCCTCGGGCTCATCGTCCACTGGGCCGACTCCCAGGGGCTCGCGCTGCTCGACCTCAAGGACCTCCGGTCGACCATCGCGTATCTCACGTCGGACGAGGGCAAGGCGGAGCTCAAGGGCATCGGCGGGGTGTCGAGCGCGACCACCGGCGTGATCTTGCGCGAGATCGTCGCGCTCCAGGCGCAGGGGGCCGACGTGTTCTTCGGCGAGCCCGCGTTCGCGACGTCGGACCTGCTGCGCACCGCCCCCGACGGCCGCGGCGTGATCTCCGCGCTCGAGCTGCCCGCGGTGCAGGACCGCCCCGCGCTGTTCTCGACGTTCCTCATGTGGCTGCTCGCCGACCTGTTCCAGGAGCTCCCCGAGGTCGGGGACGCCGAGAAGCCGCGGCTCGTGTTCTTCTTCGACGAGGCGCACCTGCTGTTCACGGGCGCGTCGAAGGAGTTCCTCCAGCAGGTCGTGCAGACGGTCCGGCTCGTGCGGTCGAAGGGTGTCGGCGTGTTCTTCGTGACGCAGAGCCCCAAGGACGTCCCCGCCGACGTGCTGGCCCAGCTCGGCAACCGGGTCCAGCACGCGCTGCGCGCCTTCACGCCCGACGACGCCGCGGCCCTGCGAGCGGCCGTGCGCACCTACCCCACCTCCCCCTACGACCTGGAACGGCTGCTGCAGTCGCTCGGCACGGGCGAGGCCGTCGTCACGGTCCTCACGGAGAAGGGCGCGCCGACCCCGGTGGCCTGGACCCGCGTCCGGGCGCCGCAGTCGTCGATGGAGCCGGCGCCCGCGGCCGTGCTCGACGGGATCGTCGCGGCGTCGCCCGGGTTCGCGCGCTACGGGACGGCCGTCGACACCGAGTCCGCGTTCGAGCTGCTCCAGGTGCGCGTGCAGGAGCAGGCGGCCGCGCGGGCCGCGGCTGCGGCCGCCGAGGCCGAGGCGGCGGCTCAGGAGAAGGCGGTGAAGGAGGCGGCCAAGGAGGCCGAGCGCGCGGCCAAGAGGGAGCAGGCCGAGCTCGAGAAGATGCGCGCGAAGCTCGAGCGCGACGCCGCGAGGTCCCGGTCCGGGTCGGGCTCGTCCGGTTCGTCGCGCTCCCGCGCGGCGAACCCGCTCGACTCGTTCCTCCGCTCGGCCGGCACCCAGCTCGGCCGCGAGCTCACCCGCACCATCTTCGGCACCCGCCGCCGCTGACCCCGCGCGTTGTGGGCGTGAAATGGGCCCGATGTCGACCACGAAACCTGGCCCATTTCACGCCCGCAACCGTTCCTGGGCGGTCAGGGCCTGGCGGCGGGCCTCCGCCACCCGGCCGACGAGGTCGTTCGGGAAGCGCAGGACGTCGTCCGCCGTAACGACGAGCACACGCCAGCCGAGAGCCTCCAAGGCCTGCTTGCGTCGGATGTCGCGGCGCCAGGTCGCCCGGTCGGTGCGGTGGACGTCGCCGTCGTACTCGATGGCGATGCGGAGCCGCGGATAGGACAGGTCCGGCAGCGCGACGAACCGCCCGACGTCGTCGTGGACCGGGCGGTTCACCTCCGGGCACGGAAGCCCCGCCTCGACCAGGAGGAGCCGGGTCCGGCTCTCCATCGTGGAGTCCGTCCCCGGCCTGATGAGGTCGAGCGCCTCCCGGCACGCGACGATCCCCTTCGCCTTGCGCGTCTTCCGGGCGATCTCGCGCAGGGAGCCGAAGTCCGTCACGGGCTCCTGGCGCCGCATCATCGCGTCAGCGAGGACCACGAGCTCGTCGCGGCGCAGGACGCGGGCGAGGTGGACCCAAGTCTGCGGGGCCGTCGTCGTGAGGAGCCCGTCGACGTTCGTCGTGCGCAGACCGTTCCCCGTGGCGAGGTGCGCGACGACGTCCCCCCGCTGCGGACGCGCACCTCTCCCCGGGGACACGACGTGCACGCGGTCGTCGTCGGCGAGCCGCCACGGGACCTCGACGCCGAGCAGACGGAGCGCCGTGACGTGCCCGAACGCGACGTCCGGGCCGAGGACCAGCGCCGCGGCGCGGCACCGCTCGACGATGTCGTCCCGACCGGCTGGGGCCCGTACGCCGTGGTGAGGCGAGACCAGCTTCACGGATCGGAATCGGCGGCGCGACGGCGTCTCCTGACGGTCGCGGACACGAAAGGGCACGGCGGCGGGCGGTCTGTTCGTCACGTGCGCCAGGCTCGTGGTCCCGGCGCAACCCCACCAGCCCTGGCTCAAGATCTGTGGACAAACCCACAACTGTGGGCGTGAAGTGGGCCCGGTTTCGGAGTCGAAACCAGGCCCATTTCATGCCCACAACCAGGTCGGGGCGTCAGACGACGATGTTGACCAGCTTCGGGGCGCGGACGATGACCTTGCGGACCTCGGCGCCGTCGATCGCGCGCACGACGTTCGGCTCCGCGAGCGCGGCGGCCGTGAGGTCCTCGTCGGAGATCGACGGCGGCACCTCCAGGCGAGCGCGCACCTTGCCCTTGACCTGGACGACGCACGTCACGGTGTCCTCGACGAGGTAGCGCTCGTCGGCCGTCGGGAAGGGCTCGTGCGCGAGCGAGCGGTCGTGGCCCAGACGCTGCCACAGCTCTTCCGCGATGTGCGGTGCGACGGGCGCCGTCATGAGCACGAGCGGCTCGACGGCCTCGCGCGGCACGCGGTCGAGCGACGTGAGGTGGTTGTTGAGCGTGATGAGCTTCGCGATCGCCGTGTTGGGGCGCATGTGCTCCATCTCGACGCGCACGTCGGCGATCGCGCGGTGCACGGCGCGCAGGGTCGCGGCGTCGGCGGGCTCGTCGACGACCGTCAGCTCGCCGGTCTCCTCCGAGACGACGTTGCGCCACAGCCGCTGGAGGAACCGCTGCGACCCGACGACGGCGCGCGTCTCCCACGGGCGCGACAGGTCGAGCGGACCCATCGACATCTCGTAGACGCGGAACGTGTCGGCGCCGTACTCGGCGTACATCTCGTCAGGCGTCACGACGTTCTTGAGCGACTTGCCCATCTTGCCGTACTCGCGCTGCACGACCTCGCCGTTCCAGCGGTACACGACCTCGCCCGAGCCGTCGAGCGCGGGCTCCTCCGTGACCTCGCCGGCGGGCACGTACTGGCCGCGCGCGTCGGTGAAGGCGTACGCCTGGACGTAGCCCTGGTTGAAGAGCTTGTGGAACGGCTCGACGCTCGTCACGTGGCCCAGGTCGTAGAGGACCTTGTGCCAGAAGCGCGCGTACAGCAGGTGCAGGACGGCGTGCTCGACGCCGCCGACGTACAGGTCCACTCCCCCGGCGCGGCCCGCGCTCGGGTTGTGCTCCGGGCCCATCCAGTAGCGCTCGAGGCCCTCGTCGACGACGACGTCGTCCGCGCCGCCGTCCCACCGCGGGTCGAGGTAGCGCAGGTAGTACCAGCACGACCCCGCCCAGTTGGGCATGGTGTTGGTGTCGCGGCGGTACTGCTTCGGTCCGTCACCGAGGTCGAGCGTGACGTTGACCCACTCGTCGTTGCGGCCGAGCGGCGCCTCGGGCGACGAGTCGGCGTCGTCGGCGTCGAACGTGCGCGGGGCGTAGTCGGGCACGTCGGGCAGGTCGACGGGCAGCAGCGCGTCGGGGATGGCGACGGGCTGGTCGTTCTCGTCCCACACGATGGGGAACGGCTCGCCCCAGTAGCGCTGGCGGCTGAACAGCCAGTCGCGCAGGCGGTAGGTCGTGGTGCCCTCGCCGAGGCCCTTGCCGACCAGCCACTCGGTGATGCGACGCTTGGCCTCCGCCACGCCGAGCCCGTCGAGCGACACCTCGTCGTTCGACGACCCGACGGCGACACCGTCACCCGTGTACGGGCCCGTGAAGTCCTCCGGCAGCCCGCCCACGGGCTCGACGGTGCGCACGACCGGCAGCCCGAACGCCTCGGCGAACGCGAAGTCGCGCTCGTCGCCGCCGGGGACCGCCATGATCGCGCCCGTGCCGTAGCCCATGAGGACGTAGTCGGCGGTGAAGACCGGGATCGTCCGCCCGTTCACCGGGTTCACCGCGAGGTGCCCGGTGAACACGCCCGTCTTCTTGCCCGCGTCGGCCTGGCGCTCGACCGCCGTCTTCGCGGCGGCCTCGCGACGGTAGGCGGCGACCGCCTCGACCGGCGAGCGGTTCCCGCCCGTCCACGCGCTCGACGTGCCGTCGGGCCAGTGCGCCGGGACCTCGTCGAGCAGCGGGTGCTCGGGCGAGACAACCATGAACGTCGCCCCGAACAGCGTGTCGGGGCGCGTCGTGAAGACCTCGATCTCAGCCCCCGACTCCGCCGCCGCGTCGTTCGCGCCGTCGGGCGTTCCGAGCACGGCGAACCGCACGAGCGCGCCCTCGCTGCGTCCGATCCAGTTGCGCTGCATCGCCGTGACCTTCTCGGGCCAGTCGATGAGGTCCAGGTCGTCGGCGAGGCGGTCCGCGTACGCGGTGATGCGCATCTTCCACTGGCGCAGGCTGCGCTGGAAGACCGGGAAGTTGCCGCGCTCGGAGCGGCCGTCGGCCGTGACCTCCTCGTTCGCGAGGACCGTGCCCAGGCCCGGCGCCCAGTTCACCGGCGACTCGTCCACGTAGGCGAGGCGCTGGGAGTCGACGACGGCGCGGCGCTGCTCCGGCGTGAGCGTCGCCCAGTCCGCGCCCGCCTCGACACCGTCGACTCCACCCGGCACCGGCCGCGCACCGGAAGCGTGCTCGGCCTCGAGCTCGGCGATGCGGCGCGCCCGGCCGCGACCGCCGTCGGGGCGCAGCGCGTCGGCGTCGTACCAGGAGTCGAAGATCTGGAGGAAGATCCACTGCGTCCAGCGCACGTAGTCGGGGTCGATCGTCGCGAAGGTACGGCGCGAGTCGTGCGCCAGGCCGAGGCGGCGCAGCTGCCGACGCATGTTCGCGATGTTCGCCTCGGTCGTCACGCGCGGGTGCTGGCCCGTCTGCACGGCGTACTGCTCGGCCGGCAGGCCGAACGCGTCGTAGCCGAGCGCGTGCAGCACGTTCTCCCCGCGCATGCGCCGGAAGCGCCCGACGACGTCCGTCGCGATGTACCCGAGGGGGTGGCCCACGTGCAGGCCCGCGCCCGACGGGTACGGGAACATGTCCATGATGAAGTACGGGCTCGCGCCCTCGGGGCCGTTGCCGTCGCCGTCCGTGAGCTCCCCCGTGGGGTTCGCGGCGAAGAACGTGCCGCGCTGCTCCCAGAGCTCCTGCCACTTGAGCTCGATCTGCTCCGCGAGCGCCGGCGTGTAGCGGTGGGCGGGGCCGCCCGCGGCGGGGGCGTCCGGGGCGTGCGGGATCGAGGTGGTGTCAGGCGTGGTCACCCGGCCGAGTTTACCGGCCGACGGGAGGCCCGACGGCGGCCCGTCCACCCCGTGCGAGGATGTGCGCCGTGATCATCGTGACGACGAACGAGGTGCCCGGCTACCGCATCGACGCGGTGCTCGGCGAGGTGATGGGCATGACCGTGCGCAGCGCGAACATCGGGGCGAACTTCGTCGCGTCGTTCCGCTCGATCGGCGGCGGCGAGGTGACCGAGTACACGAAGCTCGTCTACGAGTCCCGCC
Source organism: Cellulosimicrobium cellulans (assembly GCF_006539945.1). Classification (GTDB taxonomy): domain Bacteria; phylum Actinomycetota; class Actinomycetes; order Actinomycetales; family Cellulomonadaceae; genus Cellulosimicrobium; species Cellulosimicrobium cellulans. The sequence goes on from NZ_BJNZ01000039.1 coordinate 19,025, forward strand.
AGGAGGTCATGCACCGCATGGTCCAGGAGGCGCAGCGTCGCGGCGGGAACGCCGTCGTGGGCATGCGCTTCGACACGGGCGAGATCGCCGCGTCGTTCTCGGAGGTGTGCGCGTACGGCACCGCGGTCGTGGTGAGCCCCATCCCGGCGGGCCAGCCCGGCGCGACGGCGCAGTCCGCCCACCAGGCGCAGGGCGCCCCCGCGCCCCAGCAGCCGGGCGGGCAGGGCTACCCGCAGGACGCCGCCCCGGACCAGCCCGCCTGGCACTGACGCCCACCGCGGGGCGCGCCGCCGGCCCCTCGCGGGGCCGCGGCGCACCCGAGGGTGTCAGAACAGCGTCATGATGATGGGGCCCTTGACCAGCAGGATCCACGCGACGAGCGCGACGTAGCCGATCGCCAGGAACAGGTGCCGGTTGCCCACGAGCGTGCGTCGCACGCCGTCGCCCGCGGGCAGGTACCCCTCCTGGACCGCGTGGACCACCTGGTACCAGAACAGCGGGAGCATGGCGAACCACACGACCATGCAGTAGGGGCACATCGCCGAGATCTCGTACATCGTCGTCCAGATGAGGAAGACGATCAGGCCCATGCCGAGGGTCGTCCCGCCAAGGAGCGAGAGCCAGTACCAGCGCGGGAGCCGCGCGCCCGCGAGCAGCACCACGCCCGTCGTGATGACGACCGGGAACGCCGCGATGCCCAGCAAGGGGTTCGGGAACCCGAGGAGCGCACCCTGCCAGGAGTCCATCGCGTCGCCGCAGTCGAGCAGCGCGTTGAGGCTGCACGACGGCACGTGGTTCGGGTCCGCGAGCTTGAGGAACTTCTCGATCGCCAGCGCCGCCGAGCCGGCGAGACCGATCGCGCCGAGCACGACGAGCAGCCAGCCCATCGCGCGCGCGCTGATCGGGCGGGGACCGGACGACGGCAGCAGCTCGTCGTCGTGGTCGGCGGACACGCTCGCACCGGCGGTGGCGCTCTTGCTCACGGGGACGCTCCTCGTGGGTCACCGGCTCGCGCCGGACGTGACGGGGCGCACGGCGGTGCGCGCAGGGCACAACCTACCGCGCGCCGCTGGGTCCCGGCTGGGAGCCCGCCGAGGTAGAGGCGTGGTCCGCCGAGGTAGAGGCGTGGTCCGCCGAGGTAGAGGCGTGGTCGCCCTTCCCGACGGCGTGTGGTCACCCTGGGTGGTCTCGATTCACCCGGGTCGGCGCTCACCACGACCAGGGCTCTACCTCGACAGACCAGGGCTCTACCTCGCGGACCTGGGCACTACCTCGGCGGGCTGACCGGCTCCATGGCAGGCGTGCGGGCGTCGGCGGGCGGGGTCGCGCCGACGACGCCGGCGGGGCGGCGGCCGACGAGGAGGATGATCGCGAGGCCGGCGACGGTGAGGACGACGCCGGTCCAGGCCGGGGCGAGGTAGCCCCAGCCGGCGGCGATGACGAGGCCGCCGAGGAACGCTCCGTTCGCGTTGCCGACGTTGAGCGCGGAGTGGCACAGCGCCGCGCCGAGCGAGGGCGCGGCGGGCGACAGGTCCATGAGGCGCGTCTGGAGCGAGAGGCCGAGTACCTGGGAGGTCACGCCGAGCAGGAAGAGCGACAGCACGGCGGGGACGGGGTGCTCGCCCGTGAGGGCGAACAGCGCGAGCGTCACGCCGGTGGCGACGAACCCGAGGTAGACGGTGCGCATGACGGAGCGGTCGGCGAGCCGGCCGCCGAGGACCGTGCCGGCGGTCATGCCGACGCCGAAGATCGCGAGGACGAGCGGCACGGCGGCGGACGACAGGCCGGTGACGCGCGTGATGGTCGGCTCGACGTAGGAGTAGACGGCGAACATGCCGCCGAACCCGACCGCGGCGCCGACGAACCCGAGCCACAGGGGTCCGTTGCGCAGCGCGCCGAGCTCGCGGCGCACGCTCGAGTCCTCGTTCCCCGCGCCGGCCGGGATGAGCCACCACAGGGCGGCGAGCGTGACGAGGCCGAGCGCGCCCACCACGACGAACGCGGCGCGCCAGCCGAGCTGCTGCCCGGCGAAGGTCGAGAGCGGGACTCCGACGACGTTCGCGATCGTCAGTCCGGCCATCATCGTCGCGACGGCGCGTCCGCGGCGTCCGGGGCCGGCGACGGCGGCACCGACCGCGGCACCGACGCCGAAGAACGCGCCGTGCGGCAGCCCCGCGAGGAACCGCCCGGCGACGAGCGTCTCGATGCTCCCGGCGGTCGCGGAGAACAGGTTCCCGAGCGTGTAGAAAGCCATGAGGGCGACGAGCAGCGTCTTGCGGGGCAGGCGCGCCGCGACGACGGTGAGCAGCGGGGCACCGACGACGACGCCGACGGCGTAGGCCGTGATCGCGTGCCCTGCGGTGGGGATCGAGACGTCCAGGTCGGTCGCGATGTCGGACAGCAGGCCCATCGTCGCGAACTCGGTGGTGCCGATCGTGAAGCCGCCCATCGCGAGCGCGAGGAGCGCGGGTCCGGCCCCGCGCAGGCGCCCGGCGCGCGCGGGGGGTGCGTCCGCCGGGGGTGCGGGCGTGGCGGTGCTGTCGGTCATCAGGTCCTCGGGCGTCGGGCGCAGTGCGGCGGTGGGCCTCGGACCGACCGTTATCGAATCGATTCGAGGAGCGTCGGCGACATCGGCGACGAGAACAGGGGCAGGCGGCCAGTCTAGGCGGAGACGGGCTCCGCGCGCACGACCCACACGTGGTCCGCGGCGCGCAGGCCGAGCTGCGCGGGCGGCGTCGGACGCCCGGCGGCGGGACCGGAGCCCGGGCCGGCAGCATCGGGCGGCGACCAGACGACCGAGAGGATGCCGGCGTACTCGCGCCGCTCGCGCACCTCGACGCCGGTGTCCAGGCCGACCCCGATCTCCGCGAGGTAGCGCAGGACGTCCGGGTCGGCGTCGGAGATCCGTGCCACGGTCCCCCGGTCCCCCACGACGAGGTCCGCGAGCGGCACCGCGGGCGGGCGGACGACGCTCCCGTCCGCACCGGGGATCGGGTCGCCGTGCGGGTCGCGCGTCGGGTGCCCGAGGCGCGCGTCGATCCGCTCCATGAGCAGGTCGGAGACGGCGTGCTCGAGCACCTCGGCCTCGTCGTGCACCTCGTCCCAGCCGTACCCGAGCTCGGACACGAGGTAGGTCTCGAGGAGCCGGTGGCGTCGCACCATCGCGAGCGCGAGGCTGCGCCCGCGCTCGGTGAGCGTGATCGCCCCGTAGGGCGCGTGCTCGAGGAGACCCTGGGCGCTGAGCCGGCGCACGGTCTCCGAGACCGTCGACGCGCCGACACCGATGCGCTCGGCGAGGAGCTTGGTCGTCACCCTCTCGTCCGACCACTCCTGGGCGGCCCAGACGACCTTCAGGTAGTCCTGGGCGACGGGCGTCAGGTCGGTCGGGTGGTCCACCCGACCACCCTAGGTCACGGGCCCGTCGCGACTCTCAGGGGCTCGCGGGTCGGACCAGCTGGAGCCGCACCTCGACCGTGCCCTCGTCGCGCACCTGGACCGGCGCGGCCGGCGGCACGGCGATGCCGTAGTCGGAGAAGCGGACGCCGATCGCACCGGTCGCGAGGACGCCGTCGCCGGACCGCTGCGCCTCGAGCGCGACCGTCACGGCCTGGGTCTCGTCGCGGATCGTCAGCGCGCCCGACGCCTCGAGGCGCACCGGCGTGGTCGTGGTCCCCAGCTCGCTCACGTCGAGCGGCGAGGTGAGCGAGAAGAGCGTGGTCGGGTAGAGGTCGGTCTCGAGGGCCTGCTGGAGCTGGCGGTCCGCGACGGCGGACCCGGTCCGGAGCGTCGTCGTCTCGACCGTCACGGTCGCGGTCTGCAACGTCCCCGACCGCACGCGGAACGTCCCGGCGGCGTCCGGGGTGACGCCCAGGAGCACGGCCTCGTCGGCCGGCACGTCGAGGACGTCGGCGCGGAATCCCGCCTCGGACCCCGGCCCGACGACCCACTCGCCGTCGACGTCGAACGGTCCCGGCTCGGCGGGCGCCGCGGACGCCGTCTCCTCCCCCGGCGACTGCAGGCCCAGCGGCGGTGGAGTCCGGCCCTCTCGCACCTCCGAGTACACGAACGGCGCGAGGAGCACCACGACGAGCGCGAGGACCACCGACACGACGATCCAGCGCGTGGACCTGCTCATACGGCACATCCTGCCGCGTCCGGCCGCCCGCGGCCAGGACCGACGCGCGCCGTCTCAGCCCTCGGTGGCGGGCGCGTCCTGCGTGGGAGCGTCGGTGGGGACGTCCTCGCCCTCGACACCCTCCTCGCTGCCGTCGTCACCGGCCGGCTCCTCGACCACCGGCACGCCCGACGGCGTGGGCCAGGCGATGCGCGGCCAGACCTTCGCGGACTCGTCGGTCCCGATCTGCACGAGCTGCCAGTCGACGATGCGGCGCCGCTCGGGGTCGAAGCGCAGCACCGTCATCTCGGCGGTGCCCTTGAGCGGGCCGATGCGGAGCTGGTCCTTGACCGCGCCCGCGGTGCTGCCGCTCACGTACCGGACGCCGCCGCCCGTCCGCTCCGGCCCGGACCGGGTGTGCATGTGCCCGGAGATCTGGTTCGGCACGCAGCCGGAGTCGAGCGCCTCGTTCCCCATGCGCGGCGTGTGGATGAGGAGGAGGTCGATCCCGTCGCCGTCCTCCTGCTCGGAGCACGCGACCTCGGTGATGCGGGCCGCGTACTCCTCGGGGGTCTCCTCGCGCGGCGGCTGGCTGCCCAGGCCGAGGCGCGTCTCGAGCGGGTCGCGGTCGCCGAGGATGCGGATCCCCTCGACCTCGACGACCTTCCCGTCCAGCACGGTCTGGCCGTTGGCCCGCTCCTGCGCCGAGGTCTCGACGCTGTCGTGGTTGCCGTCGGAGACGACCATGGTCACGCCCTTCGGCACCGCGGACGCGAACGAGTCGACGCAGAACGACTCGACCGCCGTGCCGTTCATCGTCGTGTCCCCGGCGTTGAGCACGATCGACGCCCCGGAGCGCTCTGCCGCGGTCCGGATGAGCGGCGTCATGCCGGTGTTGCAGTGCAGGTCGCTCACGACCAGGAGCGTGACGAGGTCCTCCTCGGCCGCGGGCTCCGGGGCGGGCTCCTCCGTCGCCTCGGCGTCGGCCGACTCCTCGGCACCGGAGACGTCGCCGCCCGCGTCCTCGTCTCCGGGGCCCGACGGCGGGGCGTCGGTCGCGCCGTCCTCGTCCCCCGTGGTGCCGGTCCCGTCGGGCGACGTCGCCCCGTCGGGCGACGGCTCGTCGTCGGACGCCGCCGTCGCCGCGGGCAGCGGCGTGGTGAGGCGCTGGATGCGCTCGCGCCGGTCCCACGCGGCGACGAGGTTGGCGTCCGCGCGCGCGTAGAAGTCCTCGTTCTCGCGGTAGAGGTCGATGAGCATCGCCCCGTAGGTGTCGACGACGCCGGCGAGCCGGCCGGTGATGCGCGCCCCCTCGAGCGGGGTCCCGTCGAACACGGCGGACGCGCGCTGGGACGGCCCGGTCGTCGTCCCGGGGTCGCTCGCGACGAGCGACGCGGCGACGAGCGACACGAGGACGACCCCCGCCGTGATCTCGTACGTCCGCGGAGCGACACGCTCGGTGAGCTCGCGGCGCCGCGGCGGGCCGAGCAGGAGGTAGAGCCCTGCGCCGACCGCCGCGACGACGAGGATCGCGAACCCGGTCCGGCGCAGCGCGTCGACGACGAGGGCCCGCGCGACGGAGCCGATGGTCTCCTGCGGGCCGCCGAAGAAGCGCAGGTAGTCCTCGAGGTCCTGCGACAGGCCCTCCAGCGTGTCGGCCTGCCCGACCGCGGTGAGGTCCGCCGGGATCTCCTCCACCGTGACGTCGGCGCCGAGGCCGAGCGGCAGCGGGGAGTCGATCTGGATCGTCCCGAGCGGGCCGAGGTCGACGGTGACGAGGCCGTTCGTCGTGACCTCGTAGAGCGCCTCGTGGGGGCCGAGGCTGCGCTCGGCGGTCGCGGTCGTCACCCCCCACACGACGCACGGCACGAGCGCGAGCAGGACGGCGAGGGTCCAGCGGACCCAGCGGGGCGGGGTGCGGTGCGGACGGCTCATCACCGCCCAGCCTCCCGGATCGCGGCTCCCGCCGCCAACCGCGAGGGCCGCGCCCCCGGCCGCCCGGGTGCGGCGGGGGGCGCGGGACGGCGCTCCGTCAGGACTTCGCGTCCCGGAGCGTGACGAGCGCCACGCCCGCGGCGACGAGCATGAGCACCACGCCGATGAGCGACGTCGTGCCCACGCCGCTGCCGAACGCGGCGTGCGCGGAGTCGAGCAGCGCCTGCGCCTGCCCCGCGGGCAGGGTGGACGCGACCTGGGTCGCGCCGCCGAGCGTCTCGGCCGCGGCGACGGAGTCGGCCGCGGGCACGCCCGCCGGGACGACGACGTTCGCGTGGTACGACGCCGTGAGGATGCTGCCGAGGACGGCGGTGCCGAGCACGGCGCCGACCTCGTACGCGGTCTCCGAGATCGCGGACGCCGCGCCCGCCTTGGCGGCGGGGACGGACGACACGATGAGGTCGTTGGACACGGTCTCGGCCGCGCCGACCCCGAGGGACAGTACGACGAACGCCACCATGAGCAGGGCGAGCGTGCTCTGCCCCGCGCCCGCGGCGACGATCGCGTACCCCGTCGCGGAGAAGAGCAGCGCGACGGCGACGACGTGCGCCGGGCGCACGCGGCGCACGACCCGCACGACGCCCAGGCCCGCCACGATCATGACGATCAGGCCCGGCAGGAGCGCGACGCCCGCCTGCATCGGCGTGAGCCCGAGCACGAGCTGCACGTCCTGGGACACGAAGAACAGGAACCCGACGAGCGAGAACACCGAGAGCAGGTTGACGAGCACGGCGCCGCTGAACGCGCCGTGGGTGAACAGGCGCACGTCGATCATCGGGTCGGGTCGGCGGAGCTGGCGGCGCACGAACAGCGCCCCGGCGACCAGGCCGACGACGACGCTCCCGAGCGCGAGCGTGCTCACCCCGGACTTCGCGAGCATCTTGATGCCGTAGACGACCGGGGTCATCGTCGCCATGACGAGCACGATCGACAGCACGTCGACGCGCCCCGGGGCGGGGTCGCGCGACTCGGGCACGAAGAACGGCGCGAGCGCGAGCAGCAGCACGAGCACGGGGACGGCGAGGAGGAACACCGAGCCCCACCAGAAGTGCTCGAGCAGAAACCCGCCGACGATCGGGCCGAGCGCCGACCCCGCGGCGAACCCGGCCGCCCAGATCGCGATGGCGAGGCGGCGCTCCTCGCGGTCGACGAACACGTTGCGCAGGATCGAGAGCGTCGACGGCATGAGCATCGCGCCGAAGAAACCGAGCGCGGCACGCGAGGCGACGAGCGCCCCGGCCGTGGGCGCGTAGGCAGCGACGACCGACACGGCGGCGAAGCCGACCGCACCGACGAGGAGCAGCCGGCGGCGGCCGACACGGTCGGCGAACGAGCCCATCGGCACGAGCAGGCCGGCGAGCACGAGCGGGTAGATGTCGATGATCCACAGCAGCTGCGTCCCGCTGGGCCGCAGCGACTCGGAGATCTGGGGCAGCGCGAAGCTCAGCACGGTGTTGTCGATCGACACGAGCAGCACCGGGAGCATCAGCACGGCGAGCGCGAACCAGCGGCCGGCGGCACCGCGCGCGGGTCCGCGCGTCGCGGGCGCGTGCTGGCCGCTCGCGGCCCGGCCGACCGTCGAGGTCGTCGTCACGGGGTTCGTCACGGCGAGAGGTCCTTCCACGTCTTCCGGACGGTCGGGGCGACGCGGTGGCGCCGAACTTCCAAACCGTCCAGACGGTACAGTAACGATGTCGCGCCCCGTCGTCATCCCCAGCCCGGTGTGACGCCGCGCACTGCTCCCCCGCGGTCGGTGCTCGCGCCGAGCCCGCCCACTACCCTCGGAGCCATGCCGCCGCCCCCCGCCGCCCGCGCAAAGGTCCTGCGCGCGTTCGCGTCGCTGCTCGTCGAGCAGGGCGAGCGCGCCGCCACGCTCGAGGCCGTCGCCGATCGTGCTGGGGTCTCCAAGGGCGGGCTGCTCTACCACTTCGGGTCCAAGGCCGCGCTCGCCGACGGCCTCACCGAGCACCTGCGCGAGCTCACCGCCGCCGACGTCGAGACGATGCGCGCCGCGCCCGCGGGCGCCGTCGACTACCTCATCCGCACCTCGACGCTCGTCGACACCGAGTTCGAGCTCGTCTACCTCGCCGTCTCGCGCCTGGCGCAGGGGTCGTACCCGCGCGCCCGCGCCGCGCTCGACGGCGCGCACGACGCGTGGACGCGCGCCGTCCTCGACGAGGTCGGCGACCCCGTCGTCGCGAACGCGATCGTCCTGCTCAGCGACGGGCTCTACGCGCACGCCGCGCTGAGCAGCGACGTGCTCGGGCGCGTCACCGGTGGCGCCCCCGCGGCCGACGACGCCGCGGACGCCGCGGGCGAGGACCTCGCCTTCCGCGGCCCGCGCCCGGGCGACGACGTCGACGACCTCCTCCAGATCATCGGCGAGCTGGTCGCGCTGCGACGTCCGGGCCGGGCGCAGCAGCGCATCGAGGACTGAGCGGGCGGAGGCGAACCCGCACCCACGCCGCCCGGCTTCAGCGTCACACCTGCGCACCCCAGTACTGCTCCCGGTCCGCGCCCCCGCTCAAGCCGCGTCACGCGATCACGGAGCCCGAGTCCGTCGCGCGCGCTCGCGGTCGCCCGACGACGGTGGTCGGGTCCGCCCGCGACCAGCCTCCTCACTCGTCTCTTCGAAGAGGGCGCGTCAGCCATCGAGCAGGAGGACGCCGCCGCACAGCCGAGCAGGGCCGAGCGGTCACCGCGCTGACGACACTCTCGGAGTACCACGCGGACGACTATTTCGACGACGTCCGTGAGTTGGGACGAGTGATCGTCGGCGACGCGAACATCGTGATCGCTGCCTCCAACCCGTGGGACGTGCACCACGCGGAAGTGACGGCGATCGTCCTCGAACACGGACCCGACAGGATCGTGGTCCACTCCCTCACCCTGGCCGAGGTGCGGGTCGGACCGGCCGGTGCGGGCGCGTACGTGCGAGCGCGCCACCTGCTGGAGGCGGCCGGTTTCCGGCTCTCGGCCGAGGGTGAGCCGACGCCCGAGGACCTTGCTCTCGTCCGCGCGGCCGCGCCACTAGGCCGTGTTGCTAAAGGTTGCTGGGGAAGAGCCGGATGTCCGACGCTGGAATGGCGACTCGTGCTCCGAGCATGCCGTCGGGTGGGGGACCGACCATCTCGAGCAGCGTGATAGCGGGCCCCGAGCGCAGAACAGCCACGCCGTCGCTCTCTACCCGTTCGATGACGCCATGCAGCGATCCCGGAGGCAGCTCTCCAGCAGCGGTTCCGATGACGACTTCCGCCCACTGACAGGGCGCGCAGTCGATCTCGACGTCGATGACGTCGCCGACACCGGGCGCCGGGCCCCGCCAGGTCGCGCCGAACCTGCCAGCAGGCGAGTCGACGACAACGGGCGGCGACGGGCCGACATCAACAGACCGCACCTCGATCCGCATACCCCGTCCTTCGTGTTGAAGCGTCCACCAAGTGTGCTTCACGGGGACGTCCAGATCGGACGGACGCACCCGGCCAGGTCGGGGTTACCGAATGATGCTCTGCATCCAGTGGAGTGTGGCGGCGAGGCATTGACCGGAGTGAGTCGCCCCGGTGAGTCCGGAGACTCGGGGGGTTGCGTCAGGCCGGGACGGCTTGGCGCTGTCGGTGACTGTAGTAGAACGCCTCGGCCTCGATCGGCGTGAGGTCGTCGATGGACCCGTGGGTCCGTTCGGTATTGAACCAGTGGACCCACTCAAGGGTTGCCGCCTCGACCTGGTCGCGGCCCTTCCACGGCCCCTCACGGTGGATGAGCTCGGTCTTGTAGAGGCCGATCTGGGACTCGGCCAAAGCGTTGTCGTAGGCGTCGCCGACAGACCCGACCGACGCGTCGATGCCGTGCTCGATGAGCCGGTCGGTGAA
>NZ_BJNZ01000040.1 GCF_006539945.1 Cellulosimicrobium cellulans
CGGCGTACACCGGGCGCGTCCAGGGCGCCCGCAGCGGGCGGGCGACGACGTCGTACCGGGGGTCGACGGCGAGGCCCGGCAGCAGCGCGACCGACAGCCCCGCCTCGACGTGCGCGAGCAGCAGCTCGTAGCTGGGCAGCCGCGCGACGACGCGGGGCTCGAACCCGGCGTCGCGGCACGCGCTCTCGACGAGGGTCGACAGGTACCGGCCGGGCAGGTCCGCCGCCCACCGCGCGTCGGCGAGACCGGCGAGGTCGACCGGCCCCTCCCCCGCCACCGTCCCCTCCGACGAGTGCGACGGCGCACCCGACGGCGCGACGAGGACGACCGGGTCCTCGAGCAGCGGGACGGTCGCGACGTCGGGCCCGGCGAGCCGCGCGCCGTCGAGCAGGTCCGCGGTCACGGCGACGTCGACGTCCGCGCGGCGGAGCGCGGGCCAGCTCTCGCGGGGGTCGAGCTCGACGACCTCGACCTGCACCCGCGGGTGCTCGACGACCAGCCGCCGCGCGAGGGGGATCACGAGGGTCCGGACGCCGCTCGAGAACGCCGCGACGCGCACGACCCCGGCGGGCTGACCGTCGGGGTGGGCGAGCTCCGCCTCCGCGAGCGCCATCTGGTCGAGGATGACGCGGGCGTGCCGCGCGAGGGTGCGCCCCGCGGGCGTGAGGTGCACCCTCCGCCCGGTCCGCTCGACGAGGCGCGACCCGGTCTCGGCCTCGAGCGCCGCGAGCTGCGCGGACACCGCGGACGGGCTCAGGTGCAGGGACGCGCCCACCGCGCGCACGGTCCCGAGGTTCTCGAGCCGGGCGAGGATCTGGAGCCGGGCGGCGTTGAGCACGCGGTCCTCCGTTCCGTGCGGTCGCGGCCGCTTGTGCGGGTTCTCCGCACAGACTGTACGAGAACTCGTGCTGTACGCGCACAGAGCTCCGTCCCTACGCTCGGAGGATGGCCGTCCTTCCGTCCCCCGCCCTCGCCCCGACGACCCCGGGCGCCGCGACGTTCTGGTCCGACGCCGACCGGCACCTCGTGCGCTACGGCGGGCCGTTCACCCCGGAGATCGTCGAGAGCGCGTCGGGCAGCTTCGTCACGACGGCCGACGGGCGGCGGGTCCTCGACTTCACGTCGGGCCAGATGAGCGCGATCCTCGGGCACAGCCACCCCGCGATCGTCGAGACGGTCCGGAGCCAGATCGGCACGCTCGACCACCTCTTCTCCGGGATGCTCTCGCGCCCGGTCGTCGACCTCGCGCGCCGGATCGCGGGCACGCTGCCCGACCCGCTCGAGAAGGTCCTGCTCCTCACGACGGGCGCCGAGTCGAACGAGGCCGCGATCCGGATGGCCAAGCTCGTCACGGGTCGGCACGAGGTCGTCTCGCTCGCCGGGTCGTGGCACGGCATGACGCACGCGGCGGCCGCGGCGACGTACAGCGCGGGGCGCCGCGGCTACGGCCCGACCGCGCCCGGCAACCTCGTCGTCCCCGTGCCGAACGCGTACCGTCCCGATCACCTCACGCCCGACGGCGCGCACGACTGGCGCCGCCAGCTCGACCTCGCGTTCGACCTCGTCGACGTGCAGTCCACGGGGAGCCTCGCGGCGTGCATCGTCGAGCCGATCCTCAGCTCGGGCGGGATCGTCGAGCTGCCGCCCGGCTACCTCGCGGCGCTGCGCGACAAGTGCCACGAGCGCGGGATGCTCCCATCCTCGACGAGGCGCAGACGGCGCTGTGCCGGACCGGGTCCTGGTACGCGTTCGAGGGCCGCGACGGCGAGGAGCCCGTGGTCCCCGACATCCTCACGATCTCCAAGACGCTCGGTGCCGGCCTGCCCCTCGCCGCGGTCGTCACGAGCGCCGAGATCGAGGAGCGCGCGCACGAGCGCGGCTTCCTGTTCTTCACGACGCACGTCTCGGACCCGCTCGTCGCGGCGGTCGGCAACACCGTGCTCGACGTGCTGGAGGCCGAGCAGATGGACGCCCGGGTGCGCGTGCTCGGCGACCGCCTGCGCGCCGGGCTGCTCGACCTCCAGGACCGCCACGCCACGATCGGCGACGTCCGCGGGCGGGGTCTGCTCCAGGGCATCGAGCTCGTGCTCGACCGCGAGACGAAGGAGGGTGCCGACGCCCTCGGCGCCCTGGTCACCCGGCGGTCGCTGGACCTCGGGCTCCACATGAACGTCGTGCAGCTCCGGGGCATGGGCGGCGTGTTCCGCATCGCGCCCCCGCTCACGGTGAGCGAGGAGGAGCTCGACCTCGGACTCGACCTCCTCGACCGCGCGCTCGGCGAGGCGGAGCGCGAGCTCCTCGGCTGAGCCGCTCCCGGGCCACCGACGGTGTCGGCGAGATCAGGTTCCGTGACGTTCCCCCTCCGCACGAAGAGCCGGGTGCGAGCCCCTCGGGAGCCTGCGTTTACACCGTCTCAGCATGCGCGACAGCCCTTCCGTGATGCGGACAGCCGACCTAGCCTGACGCTCGGACGGACCACCACCTCGGACACCCCGGCTCCCGCCGCACGGAGGACACCATGCCCGCACCGCTCGACACCACCGAGAAGATCACCCAGTACGCCCACCCCGACCGCCTCGTGAGCACGGACTGGCTCGCCGAGCACCTCGGTCAGCCGGGCATCGTCGTCGTCGAGTCCGACGAGGACGTGCTGCTGTACGAGACCGGGCACATCCCGGGCGCGGTGAAGATCGACTGGCACACCGACCTCAACGACCCCGACACGCGCGACTACATCGACGGCAAGGGCTTCGCCCAGCTCCTGGGCGGCAAGGGCATCGGCCGCGACACGACGATCGTGGTCTACGGCGACAAGAACAACTGGTGGGCCGCGTACGCCGCGTGGGTCTTCACGCTGTTCGGCCACGAGGACGTGCGTCTGCTCGACGGCGGCCGCGGCAAGTGGATCGCGGAGGGCCGCGAGGTCACGACCGACGTCCCCGCGCCGGAGGCCGTCGAGTACCCCGTCGTCGAGCGCGACGACGTGACGATCCGCGCGTTCAAGGAGGACGTCCTCGCGCACATCGGCAACGGTCCGCTCGTCGACATCCGCTCCCCGCAGGAGTACACGGGCGAGCGCCTGCACATCCCGGACTACCCGGAGGAGGGCGTGCTGCGCGGCGGCCACATCCCGACGGCGCGCAACGTCCCGTGGGCGACCGCGGTCGCCGAGGACGGCACGTACAAGTCGCGTGAGCAGCTCGAGGCGATCTACCAGGAGGGTGGCCTCGGCCTCGCGACGGACGACGAGGTCGTCACGTACTGCCGCATCGGCGAGCGCTCGAGCCACACGTGGTTCGCGCTGACCTACCTGCTCGGCTTCGACAAGGTCCGCAACTACGACGGCTCGTGGACCGAGTGGGGCAACGCCGTGCGCGTCCCGATCGTCAAGGGCGAGGAGGCCGGCGAGGCCCCCGCGTCGCTCAACTGACGCACCGCTCGCACCTCACGCCCGACGGCGCGCGGCCGGCCCTGGTGGCCCGCCGCGCGCCGTCGGCGTCCGCCGCGGGCATACGCCGCGCGCGCCGGGCGTTCCGCACGGTGGGACCAGGTCCCGGCCGCACGCCCCCGATGCAAGGATCGCCACCATGAGCTCCCCGACCGACGCCTCGTCACTGCCCGCGGCCCTCGCGGAGATCCGCGAGGACTTCCTCGCCTTGCCGGAGCGTGAGCGCCTCCAGCTCCTGCTCGAGTTCGCCAACGAGCTGCCCGACCTCCCGGAGCGCTACGCGAGCGCACCCGGTCTGCTCGAGCGCATCGAGGAGTGCCAGTCGCCCGTGCGCGCGTTCGCGGAGGTCGACGACGACGGTGTCGTGCACTTCTTCGCGACCGCGCCCGCCGAGGCGCCGACGACGCGCGGGTTCGCGTCGATCCTCGCGCAAGGGCTCTCCGGCCTGACCGTGCAGCAGGTGCTCGACGTGCCGGACGACTTCCCCATGTCGATCGGCCTCACGCGGGCCGTGAGCCCGCTGCGCATCGGCGGCATGAACGGCATGCTCACGCGCGCCAAGCGCCAGGTGCGCGAGCAGGTCGCCGGCCGTTCCTGACAGCGACCCGGGCTCGCCAGCGGCGGCTCGTCAGTCGCGGAGCGCGAGGCGGCGTGCGAGGACCGCGCAGACGACGAGCTGGAGCTGGTGGAACACGATCACCGGGACGGCGACGACGCCCGCGACGGCGACCGGGAACAGCACGCTCGCCATGGGCAGACCCGTGGCGAGCGACTTCTTGGACCCGCACATGAGGAGCGCGATCCGGTCCTCCGTCGACAGCCGCAGGGCCGCCCCGCCCCACCAGGTGAGCGCGAGCATCGCGGCGAGCACGAGCGCGCTCACGACGAGCAGCGCGACGATCGACCACCCGGACACGCTCGCCCACACGCCCGCCGAGGACGCGGCCGCGACGGCGCCGAACACGACGACGAGGATGGTGCCGCGGTCGACGCCGAGAGTGAGCCAGCGCCGCGCGCGGACCCAGTCGCCGACCCACGGCTGGAGGAGCTGTCCGACGACGAACGGCAGCAGGAGCTGGAGCAGCACGGTCCGGAGCCCACCGAGCCCGCCCGTGGGACCGTCGGCACCCCCGTCTGCTCCGGCCATGAGCCACAGCACGAGCAGCGGGGTGATCACCATGCCCGCGACGTTCGACACCGTCGCGCCGCAGATCGCCCCGGCGACGTTGCCGCGCGCGACCGACGTGAACGCGACGGACGACTGCACCGTCGACGGGAGCAGGGACAGGTAGAGCACGCCCGCGGCCAGCGGCGCCCCGACGAGCGGCTCGATCGCCCACGCCGTGACGAGCCCGAGCACCGGGAACACGACGTACGTCGCCGCGAGGATGCCGCCCTGGAGGCGCCAGCTCCGCAGGCCCGCCCACACCTCGCGCGTCGACAGGCGCATGCCGTAGACGAGGAAGAGGACCGTGACCGCGACGTCCGCCACGGCGTCGACCACGCGCTGCGCGTCCGGCCCCACCGGCACGACGAGCCCGAGCACGAGCACGACGAGCAGGGTCACGACGAACGGGTCGACCCACCGGCTCAGGACTGCGCGCACGGGGACCGAGCCTAGCCCGGGTCAGAAGAGGGTGTAGCCGCCGTCGACCGTGACGACCGCGCCGGTCATGAAGCTCGACGCCGCGCTCGCGAGGAACACGACCGGAGGGCCGATCTCCTCGGGCTCGGCCCAGCGCCGCATCGCGGCGGGCGCGACGCAGTCGTCGTAGTACTCCGGCTGGTCGACGGGCGACGCCTCGGTGCGCACGTAGCCGGGCGCGACGGCGTTGACGCGGATGCCGTGCGGCGCCCACTCCGCGGCGAGGCCCTTGGTGAGCTGGTGCACCGCCGCCTTGGACGCGAGGTACGCGGGCTGCCAGCGCGGCCGGTTGACGATCGACGCCGACATCGACCCGACGTTGACGATCGCGCCCGGTCGACCGTCGGCGACCAGGGCGCGCGCGACCGCGCGCGAGCAGTACCAGACGCCGTCGAGGTTGGTCGCGAGCGTGCGGTGCCACACGTCGTCCTCGATCTCGAGCGCCGCCCCGCCGATCGAGATCCCCGCGTTGTTGACGAGCAGGTCGACGGCCCCGAGGTCCACGGCCACGCGCCCGACGACGTCGTCCACCTGGGCACGGTCCGTCACGTCGAGCGCGTACCCGCAGGCGTCGATCCCGGCCTCCCGCAGCGCGGCGGCCGCGTCCTCGGCGGCAGGCGCCGTCGTCGCCGTGAGCGCGACCTGAGCGCCGGCCTCGCCGAGCGCGCGGGCGACGGCGCGCCCGATCCCGCGGCTCCCACCGGTGAGCAGGGCCGTGCGGCCGGCGAGCGAGAACGAGTCGAGGACGGTCACGCGGGACAGTCGACCACGAGGCGTGTCAGAAGTCGAAGAGGTCCTCGAGCCACGACTCCTTCTTCTTCCGCTTGCGGTAGCGGGGGTCGTAGCCGTCGCGCCCGTCGTAGCGGCGGTCGCGGTCGTCCCGGTACCGGTCGTCGCCGTACTGGTCACCCCGGTAGCGGTCACGGTCGTCATACCGGCGGTCATCGCGGCGGTCGTCGCGCCGCTCGCCGTAGCCGGGCGTGCCGTAGTCCGCGGCGGGCGCCGGCGGGTACGACGTCGGCGCGGGGGCGGGCGGGGCCGCGGGGGCCGGAGCGGTGCGTGCGGCAGCGGCAGCGGCAGCGGCAGCGGCCGGGCCGACGGCCTCGGCGGCGATCTCGCTCTCCAGCGAGCGGTCGATGATCTTGTCGAGCTCACCGCGGTCGAGCCACACGCCGCGGCACGTCGGGCAGTAGTCGATCTCCACGCCCTTGCGCTCGG
Organism: Cellulosimicrobium cellulans; assembly: GCF_006539945.1. Taxonomy (GTDB): domain Bacteria; phylum Actinomycetota; class Actinomycetes; order Actinomycetales; family Cellulomonadaceae; genus Cellulosimicrobium; species Cellulosimicrobium cellulans. The sequence continues at coordinate 6,312 of NZ_BJNZ01000040.1, forward strand.
TCATGACGAGCACGGTCTGGTCGGTGGGGCACAGCATGTCTGCCTCCTCGCGTGATGGGCCGGGACGGTCGGCGCCCGCCCGGGTACTGCGGAGTCCAACGCGGCTCCCGCACGCGCGGTTCCCGGCCGGCCGCATCAGCCGGTGCAGCGCTCGCTCGCGAGCCGGTCGCGCAGCTCGTCGGCGCGGTGCACCTCGTCGTCGAGGGCGGCGAGCGCCTCGGCGACCCGCGGGAGGAAGTCGGCCCCGGCCCGGAACCACTCCGCCCCTTCGAGGAAGCGTTCCGCCGCGGCCTCGTCGTGCAGGGCGAGCGCGAGGTCGGCGCGGAGCACCAGGGCGCGGAACCGGACGCGCTCGGCGACGCTGCGGGTCCGCACTCCCTCCGCGGCGAAAGCGCGGTCGAGGACCTGGGCGGCCCCACCGGGATCGCCCGCCGCGCGGAGGATGCGCGCGTGGTCGAGAGCGCGGGCCAGGTCCGGTGGTTCCTCGGCGCCGCGGCGTGGCAGCCCGGGCACGAAGGCCCCACCAACCACGCCGCACCTCCCGCCTCCCGCCGACAGCCCGACCACACTAACCCTGGTGGCGCGGCCCGGCACGGCGGGGGACGGGAGGCGGCCCGGTCAGCGCTGCACGCGCGCGCTGCCGCCCGACGCGAGCTTGCGGACCTCGGCGAGCGACGCCGTCGAGGTGTCGCCCGGCGTGGTCATCGCGAGCGCGCCGTGCGCGGCCCCGTACTCGACGGCCTCCTGGATCGAGCCGAGCTCCATGAGCCCGTACGCGAGGCCCGACGCGAACGAGTCGCCGCCGCCCACGCGGTCGAGGATCTCCAGCCCGGGGCGGTGGGTCGCCTCGGCGAAGCCCTGCACGCGCGACCAGGCGATCGCACCCCAGTCGTTGACGGTCGCTGACTTCACGCCGCGCAGCGTCGTCGCGATGACCTGGAAGTTCGGGTACTCCTCGGCCGCCCGCGTGATCATCGCGCGGAAGGCTCCGGTGTCGAGGTCGGTGAGGTTCTCGTCGACGCCCTCCACCTCGAAGCCGAGCGAGGCGGTGAAGTCCTCCTCGTTGCCGATCATCACGTCGACGTACCGGGCGAGGCGGCGGTTGACCTCCTGCGCGCGCTCGACGCCGCCGATGCCCTTCCAGAGCGAGGGGCGGTAGTTGAGGTCGTAGGACACGATCGTGCCGTGGCGGCGCGCGGCGGCCATGGCGGCCTCCGCGACGTCGGCGGACGACTCGGACAGCGCGGCGAAGATGCCGCCGGTGTGGAACCAGCGCACGCCGCGGCCGAACACGTCGTCCCAGTCGACGTCCTCGGGCCGGAGCTGGGCGATCGCGGTGTTGCCGCGATCGGAGACGCCGACCGCGCCGCGCACTCCGAACCCGCGCTCGGTGAAGTTGAGCCCGTTGCGCACGGTGCGCCCGATGCCGTCGTACCCGCGCCACTGCACCCAGCGCGTGTCGAGGCCGCCGGTGAGCATGAGGTCCTCGACGAGCCGGCCGACCTCGTTGTCCGCGAGCGCGGTGACGACTGCGCCGCGCAGCCCGAAGGCGCGACGCAGCCCGCGCGCGACGTTGTACTCGCCGCCGCCCTCCCAGGCGTCGAAGCTGCGCGCGGTCTTGATGCGGCGCTCACCCGGGTCGAGTCGGAGCATGACCTCGCCGAGGGCGACGACGTCGTAGGCACACTCGGCGGCGGGGCGGACGGCGAGCGGGGGCTGGTTCTGGGGCGTGTCGGGCACGGGTCAGGCTCCTTCGGCGGGGTGCGGGGCGGTCGCGGCGAGCTCGACGGCCTCGCGCGTCCGGCGGGTGATCTCGACCGTGTCGCCCGCGCGCACGAGCGCGGCGTCGACCATCCACGACCCGCCGGCGGCCAGGACGGACGGCAGCGCGAGGTAGTCGAGAAGGTTGGCGGCGCTCACCCCGCCGGTCGGCACGAAGCGCAGACCGGGGAACGGCGCGGAGAACGCCTTGACGGCTGCCGGACCGCCGACGACGTTCGCCGGGAAGAGCTTCACGGCGTCGAGGCCGAGGTCGAGCGCGGCGATGACGTCCGACGGCGTCGCGACCCCGGGCAGGACCGGCACCCCGACCTCCTGAGCGCGGCGCACGACGGCGACCGAGAGCCCGGGCGAGACGAGGAAGCGGGCTCCTGCCTCGACGGCCTCGTCGACCTGGGCCACGTTGACGACGGTCCCCGCGCCGACGAGCACGTCCGGCACCTCGCGCGCGATGGCCTCGATCGCGGCGCGCGCGCCCGCGGTGCGGAAGGTGACCTCCGCGACGGGAAGGCCGCCGTCGCGCAGCGCGCCCGCGACGAGCACGCCCTGCTCCGCGTCGTCGACGACGACGACCGGCACGACGCGGGTTCGTGCGATCGCCTCCAGGGGTCCGTGGGATGACATCCTCGCTCCGTTTCGCTATGGTGAACGCCTGTTGTTCACTACGGAACGCACTCTAGGCGAAGGAGCGACGATGGCGGAAGCCGGGACCTCGCGGTCGGGCACCCCCGGGGCCGCGGAGCACGCACCGGACGGTGCGCACGGCAGCCCGCTCGGGAGCGTGGACAAGGCCCTCGGCGTGCTCGAGGCGCTCGCCGCCGCCGGCCCTGCCGGAGCCGCGCTCGGCGACCTCGCGCGCTCGCTCGGGCTGCACAAGGCCTCCCTGCACCGCACGCTCGCGGCCCTGCGCTACCGCGGCTACGCCGAGCAGGACGGCACGACGGGCGACTACCGGCTCGGCCCGGCGGCGACCGCGCTCGCGACCGTCTACCTCGGCGAGGAGAACCTGCCCGCGCTCCTGCACCCGGTGCTCGTCGCGGTGTGCCGGGAGACCGACGAGCTCGTCCACCTCGGCGCCCTCGCCGGGACCGAGATCGTCTACCTCGACAAGGTCGAGCCCGCGCGCGCGGTCCGGGTCTGGTCGGCCGTGGGGCGGCGCCGCCCCGCGGCCACCACCGCGCTCGGGCGCGCGCTGCTCGCCCACCGGCCGCTCGACGACGGAGCGCTCGCCTGGTACGCCGCGGCGGCCCCCGCCGAGCAGCCCGTCTCGCCCGCCGCGCTCCGCGCGACGTGCGACGCGACGCGGGCGAGCGGCTTCGCGACGGAGACCGAGGAGAACGAGCCGGGCATCAGCTGTGTGGCCCTCCCGATCCTGCGCGGCGGGCAGTCGGTGGCCGCCGTGAGCGTCACCGCTCCCGCCGAGCGGCTCGGGGCGCGCCGGAGCCGCGAGATCGAGGCGGTCCTGCGCGACGTCGTCCCGCCCCTGCTGCCCCCGACGCTCGCCGTGCCGGACGCCGCGCTGGGTCGGATCGTCGCACCCGTCCCCGCGGGCACCCGTCGACCGGCGACAGGGCGCGCCCTGTGAGAGAGTTCAACGGCAGCACGACGGAATGACGGAAGGGCCCGCGCGATGACCGTCCTCGTGGCGTACAACGACTCCCCGCAGGGCGAGACCGCGTTCCGGGCGGCGGTCGCCGAGGCGGCCCACCGCTCGACCACCCTCGCGGTCCTCGTCCTCACCCCGCAGGACGCCGACGCGGGCGTCCCCGCGACCCTCGCGCACCTGCTCGACACGCTCCCCGCCGGGGTCGCGCGCCCCGAGATCACCTACCGGTCGGAGCACCTCGACCCGGCCGAGGCGATCATCGACGAGGCCGAGCGGACGGCGCCCGACCTCGTCGTCGTGGGCGCGCGCAAGCGCTCGCCGGTGGGCAAGTTCCTGCTCGGCAGCACGACGCAGCGCGTGCTCCTCGACTCGCCCGTCCCGGTGCTCGTCGTCAAGGCGTCCCACTGACGCACTCCTGACGGGCTCCGCGACGTGGCCGCCCGGTCACCCGGACGGCCACGTCGCGACCTCTCAGCCCTGCGCGACGGCGGCGCGCAGCCCGTCGGCCAGCGGGGTCGTCGGGCGGCCCAGCAGGCGTGCGAGCTCCCCGGACGTCTCGGCGAGCAGCCCGTCGCGGATGTTGCCGTCCAGCGCGACGACGAACCCGGCGGTGCCCTCGTCCAGCCCCGCCCCCAGCAGGAACGCACGGTGCTCGTCGGGGCTCACGCGCCGGTAGGTGACGGGGCGCCCGAGCACCTCCGAGGCCGCGGCGGCGAGGTCGTCGAACGTCCACGCGACGTCGCCGCTCAGCTCGTACACGGCGCCCGCGTGCGCGGCGGCGTCCGACTGCGCGGCGAGCGCGACGACCGCGGCGGCCTCGGCGTAGTCGGCGCGGCTCGCGCTCGCGACGCGGCCGTCGCCCGCGCTCGACACGAGCTCGCCGGACTCCCGGGCGCCGAGCACGTCGCCGACGTAGTTCTCGGTGTACCAGCTGTTCCGCAGGATCGTGGTCGTCAGGCCCGACGCCGCGAGCAGCTCCTCCGTGGCCTTGTGCTCGGGTGCGAGGACCAGCGCGGAGGTCGTGGCGTGCGGCGCGCTCGTGTAGACGACGCGGGCGACGCCGGCGGCGCGCGCGGCGTCGACGACGTTGCGGTGCTGCGCGACGCGCTGCCCGACCTCGGAGCCCGAGACGAGGACGAGCACGTCGACGCCCGCGAGCGCCGCCGCCAAGGTCTCGGGTCGCGCGTAGTCGGCCTCGCGGACCTGCACGCCACGGTCGGCGAGGTCGGCGACCTTCGCCGTCGTGCGCGCGGCGGCGACGACCTGGGACGGGTCGGCCCCGTGCGCGAGGAGGGACTCGACGACGAGGCGGCCGAGGTGGCCGCTGGCTCCGGTGACGGCGATGGACATACGAGGGCTCCTTCGGTGCGCGAGGGCACGACCGGACGGTCGTGCCGTCCCAGCATGCGCTTACTTTTCGACAGTGCCAACCAAACGAGCGTGCGACCTATCTCACAGTGCTGCGGCGCTGACCGGCGCCGTATCCTGGGGCGATGACGACCGACGCACGCCTCGGGGAGGACCCCGGACCCACCGACGCGATGGTGGCCGACGTCTTCCAGCGCGGCTGCACGTCGCGGCACGTCCTGGAGACCGTCACCGGACGCTGGGGCGTGCTCACGGTCGCGGGCCTGCGCGACGGCGCGGTGCGCTTCAACGCGCTGCGGCGGCGTATCGACGGGGTCAGCGAGAAGATGCTCGCCCAGACGCTCCAGTCCCTCGAGCGCGACGGGATCGTCGTGCGCGAGGTGCGCGCGACCATCCCGCCGCACGTCGAGTACTCCCTCACCGACCTCGGGCGCCGCGTCGCCGACAGCCTGACGGGCCTGCTCGACGTCCTCGAGGGCTCGGTCGCGGAGGTCGCGGCGTCCCAGCGCGCGTACGACGAGCGCCGGGACGCCTGAGGCTCACGTCTGCGAGCGCACGTACCAGAACACGAGAGCGGCGACGACGAGCAGGCCGGCCAGCACGGCGAGGACGATCTTGCCGACGCTGTAGGGGCGCCGCCCGATCACCTGGCCGGTGTTCGCGTTGACCATGACCTGCCACTGCTTGCCCGCGTACACGTACGTCGCGATCCACAGCGGGAGCAGCACGAGCTTGAACATCACGTCCGCATAGGCGGTGCGGATCGAGCCGACGCGCTGCTCGTCGCCCCCGATGTCGCGCTCGACGTCGTCCTTGATCACCGGCGCCATCTTCTGCTTCGCGCGGTCGAGGCCGACCGGGGGCTCGACGTCGTACCGGGCCGCCGCGAACCCCGCGAGGTACTCGGCGCGGAACGGCACCGCGTGCGACAGCGGCCACGGGCCGAGCCTCGACAGGTCGCGCTCGGCCACGTGCGACGACGCGGGGACGAGCACGTCGTCGAAGTCGCGCGCGACGCGCCCGGAGACGGGCGTCCAGCTGACGCGCCGCTCCTGGCGCTCCTCGTCCCCGTTCCTGACGGTCACGTAGTAGGCGTCCCCGCGCTGCCCCGAGTAGGCCGACGACGTGCGCGCGTCGAACGTCCAGTGCGGCACGTACGAACCGTGCAGGGACTCCGTGTCCCCGACCTTCTTCAGCTCGCCCGGCGCGAACCAGCGCGAGCGCACCCAGCGCCGGAACGCGTCGCGCGCCTGCGCCTGCTCCACCCCGAACGGCACGACGGCCTCGGGCTGCACCAGGCCGTCGGTCTCGGCCGTCGCGACGAGGTGCCCGCCGCAGAACCGGCACGCGACCGAGAGGTCGGTGCCCTGCGTCGTCGCCCCGCACCCGTCGCACGTGAGCAGCCGCGCGTCGAGGATCCCGGCGCGCACCCCGCCCTGCGCCGCGGCCCACGCGTCGAACGAGTGCTCGTCGACGGCGTCGCCCGGCGCGTGCACGATCGCGACCGTCCCGCCGCACGCGACGCACCGCAGGTGCTGGGTGCCCGGCGCGTACGCGAGCTGTGACCCGCACGCGTCGCAGCGCGTCCGGACGAGCTCGTCCTGGGTGTCGCTCACCGTCAGCCCGCCGCGGGACCGGTCGGGGCACCGGTCGACGTGCCGGTCGGGGGCAGCGGCGGCGGGGTCGCCGCGAACAGCGCCGCGAGCGCGGGCACGTCGCCCGCGGCGGTCCACGCGGCCATGCCCTGCTGCCACACGAGCGACTCGCGCGTCACCTCGCCGGACCGGACACGGCCGGCGAGGTCCGCCGTCGTGCCGGGCCCGGCCTGCGCGCCGCCGGCGGCCCAGTACCAGGGCGACTCCGCGGCGGGCAGGGGCGGCGGCCCGGCGGGCGGCGCCGGGGCCGGGGCCTGCTGGGCCGTCGTCGTCCCGAGCGACTGCGCGAGCTGCTGACCCATGGCCGCCCCGAGACCCATGCCGGCGCCGAGCCCCAGCCCGTCGCCCGCGCCCCCGGGGTTGGCGGCGGCGGTCTCGATCGCGTTCGCCGCCTGGAACTTGGTGTACTGGTCGAGGTTCCCGACGACGGCCATCTGCGTCCGCTTGTCGAGCGCCGCCTCGACCTCGGGCGGGAAGGAGACGTTCTCGAGGACGAAGCGCGGCACGGCGATGCCGTACTCCGACAGGTCCTCCGAGAGCTGGCCCGCGAGCCGCGTCGCGATCTCGCGCTGGTTCGCGGCGAGGTCGATCGCCGCGACGCCGGCCTCCGCGAGCGCCGGGCCGAGCTGGCCGACCACGAGGCGGCGGAAGTAGTCGCCGATCTCGTCGGTGCGGAACTGGGGGTCGGTCCCCACGAGCTGGCGCAGGAGCGCCGACGGGTCCACGACCTGGAGCGCGTACGTGCCGAACGCCCGGATGCGGACCGCGCCGAGCTCCGGGTCGCGCAGGATCACGGGGTTCTGCGTACCCCAGGTGAGGTCGGTGAACTGGCGCGTCGCGACGAAGTAGACCTCCGCCTTGAACGGCGAGCTGAACCCGTACTTCCAGCCCTGGATCGTCGACAGGATCGGCAGGTTCTTGGTCTCGAGCGTGTAGGTGCCCGGCCCGAACACGTCCGCGAGCCGGCCCTCGCTGACGAAGACGGCGCTCTGGCCCTCCCGCACGACGAGCTTCGCCTGGTTCTTGATCTCGTTGCCCTGGCGCGGAAAGCGCCAGACGATCGTGTCCCGGCTCTCGTCGAGGAACTCGATGATGTCGATCAGCTGGCCGCGCAGCTTCTCCATGAAGCTCATCCGGACTCCTTCGCTCGTCGTGCGGGACGGCCGCGGGCGACCTGGCGTGCGGGCGCCCGGCCCGCCGTGCTCGCCCCGGCGCGCCGAGCATAGCGGCATCCCGGCCCGCCGATGAAACCCCCAAGGGTTGGTAAAACCGACTGGTCGCCGCGGGGTCCCCCGCGGGCCGCCGAACCCGGGGTCGCTCCCCACGGACGCGGCCGTCCGGGGAGGGACCCCGGGCTCGGCGGCGGCCTATCCTGACCGCGTGCCGACCTCACCGACGCCCGTACCCGCGGTGGCCACCGTCGCCGTCCTGCTCGCAGCCGGCGCGGGGACGCGGCTCGGGCGCGGGCCCAAGGCGCTGCTCCCCCACCGCGGCGGCACGCTCGTCGCCCACGTGACCCGGGTGCTGCTCGCGGGCGGGTGCGACATCGTCGTCGTCGTCCTCGGCGCCGAGGCCGAGCGCGTCCGAGCCGGGTCCGGGATCGACGACCCCCGGGTGCGCATCGTCGACAACCCCGGCTGGTCGTCCGGCATGGCCTCGTCCCTGCGCGTCGGCGTCGTCGCCGCGCTCGACCTGGCTCCCGCCCGGGTCGTCGTCGCGCACGTGGACCAGCCCGGCGTGGTGCCCGACGACGTCGCACGACTCCTCGCCGCCCACCGCCCCGGCCGCGTGACCGCGTCCCGCTGGACGACGAGCCCCGCGCGTCGAGCACGACATGAAGGTCGTTCTGAGGCGGAGAACGACCCTCAGGTCGTGTTCGGCGTTGGACGGACTCCGCGCTGGGCCCACCCGCTCGTCCTCGACGCCGCGCTCGCCGCGCCCGCGGCTGCGAGCGCCCACGGTGACCACGGCGCGCGCGACTTCCTGCGGACCCACGCCGACCTGATCGACGTCGTCGACCACGCGGGCGACGGCCGCGACCTCGACACCGACGCCGACCTCGACCTCCTCGACCCCGCCGACCGCTGAGTGCATGAAATAGTCGCGTCCGAAGCCGGTCGGCGCGACTATTTCATGCATTCAGCGTGGGGTGGCGGCCTTGATGGCCAGGTAGACGCGGTCTCGGGCCAGCGGGAGGTCGGTGAGCCGCACGCCCGTCGCCGCGCGGATCGCGTTGGCGAGCGCGGGGGCCACCGGGTTGAACGGGCTCTCGCTCATCGACTTCGCGCCCATCGGTCCGACCGTGTCCGACGTCCGCGCGAAGTAGACCTCGCTGCGCGGGGTGTCCGCGAACGTGGGCAGGTGGTACTGGCGGAAGATGTCGGTCGTCACGCGGCCTGACTCGTCGACGATCACGTTCTCGTAGAGCGCGGCCCCGAGGGCCTGCGCGATGCCGCCCTCGACCTGACCGCGGCACTGGCGCGGGTTGACGACCTCCCCGGCGTCGGCGGCCTGGACGGACTGGAGGATGCGGATCTCGCCCGTCCCCCGGTGGACCGCGACCCGGAAGCCGTGGACGTTGAACGCGACGGAGCGCGGGGTGCCGCCCCACCGCCCCTCGGCGACGAGGTCGAGCCCGGCGTCGGCGGCCGCGCGGGCGACGTCGGCCAGCGGCAGGACCGTCCCGGCGCAGTCGACGCCGCCGGGCACGAGCCGGCAGTCGGCCGGCGCGGTGCCCGCGACGCCGGCCGCGACCTTGAGGACGGCCTCGGCGAGGTCCTGGGCGGCGGCGAGCGACGCCTTCCCCGCCACCACGGTGCCGGTGGACCCGAACGCGCCGGTGTCGTGCTCGACGAGGTCCGTGTCGGACTGCCGCACCACGACGTCCCCCGCGTCCTGGCCGAGCGCGCTCGCGACGAGCTGGGCGTGCACGGTCGTGGTGCCGTTGCCGAACTCGGCGGTCCCGACCTCCGCCTCGACCACGCCGTCGGCCCGCAGGCGCACGCGCGCGTGGGAGTAGTGCCCGCGGGGCGGAACGGTGTCGATCATGGCGAGCGCGGTGCCCTCGCCGACGCCCCACTCGGGGCCGAGGTCCGGGAGCGCGTCCGTCCCGGACCCCATGCCCGGCCCGTACGCGGCGACGTCGCGGGCCCGGCCGCGCGCGAGCGCGTCGGCGGCGAGGTCGAGGCACTGGTCGAGCCCGTAGCTGCCGTAGAGCACGTCCTCCTCGGGCGTCGGGTGCGTGGAGAGCATGGGGTCCCCGTCGAGCACGACGTTGCGCCGCCGCAGCTCGAGCGGGTCCATGCCGAGCTGCTGCGCGAGCTCGTCGACCGCGGACTCCACGGCGAAGATCATCTGCGAGAGCCCGTACCCGCGGAACGCGCCCGCCGGCACGGTGTTCGTGTAGACGCAGTGGGCGTCGACCTTCTTGTTCTCGCACCGGTACACCCCGAGCGACTCGCCGCACCCGTGGAACATGACGCCGGGGCCGTGGTTGCCGTACGCGCCCGTGTTGCTGAGCACGTCGAGGTGCAGCGCGGTGAGCGTCCCGTCGCGGCGCGCGCCCGCGCGCACGCGGATGCGGAACGGGTGGCGCGTCGTCGTGCCGACGAACTGCTCGGTGCGCGTGAGCTCGAGCTGCACGGGCCGCCCGAGGCGCAGGGTCGCGAGCGCCGCGACGTCCTCGGTGAGCACCTCCTGCTTGCCGCCGAACCCGCCGCCCACGCGCTCGCACAGCACGCGCACGCGTTCCGGGTCGAGGTCGAGCACGCGCGCGAGGTGGCGCCGCGCGAGGAACGGGACCTGCGTGGACGAGCGCACGACGAGGCGGCCGTCGTCGAGCGACGCGATCGCGCAGTGCGTCTCCAGCGCGGCGTGCTGCACGCGGTGGGTGCGGTAGGTGGCTTCGTGCACGACGTCGGCCTCCGCGAGCCCGCGCTCGACGTCGCCGAGCTCGGAGTGCACCTCGGCGACGACGTTCGCGTCGGGCCGCGAGACGCGCGCGTCGGCGGCGTCGAGCTCGGGGTGCACGAGCGGGGCGCCGGGCGCCATCGCGTCCTCGGGGTCGACGACGGCGGGCAGCACCTCGTACTCGACGCGGACCCGGCGCACGCCCTCCTCGGCGGCGGCGACGGTCTCGGCGACGACGGCCGCGACCCGCTGGCCGACGTGCCGCACGACGTCGTCGAGGATCCGCGTGTCGTCGGGGTCGTCGGTGAACAGCTCGTGCTGCGCGGTCGAGAACCGGGTCGCGGGCGCGTCCTCGTGCGTGAGCACGGCGTGCACGCCCGGCACCGCGAGCGCGTCCGTCGTGTCGATCGCGACGACGCGCGCGTGGGCGTGCGGGGACCGCACGAGCTTGAGGTGGAGCAGGCCCGGGTAGTCGGCCGGGTCCACGTCGAGCGTGTACCGCACCGTCCCGGTGACGACCCCGCGCCCGGCCGGCGCGGGCACGTCCCGCCCGAACGCCGAGGGAGAACCCTGGTCCGCCGAGGTAGAGGCGTGGTCCGCCGAGGTAGAGGCGTGGTCTCGCGAGGTAGAGAAATGGTCACCGCCCGACGGCGCGCTCTCCCCCGTGCCCGGCGCGGTCCCCGTCGTGTCGCCCCGGCCGAGGACGGCGTCCTCGATCGCGCGGTAGCCCGTGCAGCGGCACAGGTTCCCCTTGAGGCTGCGCGGCAGGTTCGCGCGCTGCGCGTCGTCGAACGTCGCGGCGGTCATGATCATCCCGGCCGTGCAGAACCCGCACTGGAACCCCTGCGCGTCGAGGAACTGCTGCTGCACCGGGTGCAGCGCGTCCTGCGGGCCGTGGGGGTCGTGGTCGCACGGCGCCCCTGTCCCGACCTCGCCCTCGTCCCCGGCGGCCCCACCGCCGGCGCACGACGTCGCCGCGAGCCCCTGGATCGTCGTCACCTCGTGGCCCGCCGCGCGCCGCGCCGGGTAGACGCACGAGTGCACCGGGACGCCGTCGACGTGCACCGTGCACGCGCCGCAGTCGCCGCCGTCGCAGCCCTTCTTGACGCCGAGCGCGCCCTGCTCGCGCAGGTACGTCCGCAGGCACTGGCCCGCACGGGGCTCGCCCTGTGCCGCGCGGCCGTCGATCGTCACAGGTGGCGCCGGGCGGGGGTCGAGCGCGGTCATCGAAGGCCTCCGTCCGAGGTCGCGCCGCCGAGGAGTTCCGCACGGATCTCCTCGCCGAGGCGGTAGGTCATGTCCCGGCGCCACTCGGGCAGGCCGTGGACGTCGTCGTGGTAGAGGTCGAGCGGGATCACCGCGTCGAGCGCGGCGGCGAGGTCCGCGGCCGTGGGTGGCGCGTCCGCGGGGAAGCGGAGCTGCACGGGCCGGCGGGTCGAGGCGGTGACGGTGAGGACGAACCCTCCCCCGGCGTCCGGCGGGTCGACCCGGCCGATCAGCAGCACCCCGGAGCGCCCGAGGTTCGAGAGCGACAGGCGCCGGAACGCCGTCCGCGAGCGCAGCGCGTGGTCGGGTACACGGATGGCCCGCAGGAGCTCGCCGGGCGCGAGCGTGTTGCGCAGCTCGCCCGTGACGAGCTCGGCGACCGGTTGGGTCCGCCGGGTGCCGCCCGGCCCCCAGACCTCCGCGACGCCGTCGAGCGCCGCGGTGAGCGAGATCATCGGCCCCGCGGGCAGGGACGTGCAGACGTTGCCGCCGACCGTCGAGGTGTTCCAGATCTTGAAGGACGCCACGAAGCTGTCGCAGCACGGGCGCACGAGGTCGAGCGCGGTCCAGCGCTCGCGCACGGACGCGGCCTGGTGGCTCTCCTCGAACGCCCACAGCGACGCGACGGTGCACGTCGCCGCGATCTCGAGACCGTCGTCGGTCACGGTGAGCGCGGGCCAGCCGGCGCTCGTCAGGTCGAGCAGGCGCCGCAGCGTCTGGCTGCCGTAGGAGAACAGGACGGTGCCGCCCGCGAGCCACGCGTCGCCCTCGCGCCAGTCGGCGGGGTCGGCGGTCGGGACGAGGTCGGTGACGGTGCTCAGGTCCATCAGGAGGCCTCCTCGGGGGTCGGCGCGGACTCGCCCGCGGGACGGTGTGCAGGCGACCCGGACTGCGGGTCGGCGTGGATGGGCCCGTCCGTGCCGCTCAACGGGACGACGGCGACCCGCCCGTGCCGGGTCGCGACGAGCTCCGCGGTGATCGAGACGGCGACCTCCTCGGGCGTGACGGCGCCGAGGTCGAGGCCGATGGGCGAGCGGAGCCGCGCGAGCGCCGCCTCGGTCACGCCAACCGCGCGCAGGGCGGCGACGCGCTGCGCGTGCGAGCGGCGCGAGCCCATCGCCCCGACGTAGGCGAGCGGCAGGTCGAGCGCGAGGCGCAGGAGCGGCACGTCGAACTTGGCGTCGTGGGTGAGGACCGCGACGGCCGTCCGGGCGTCGACGCGACCCGCCCCGGCCTCCGCGGCGAGGTACCGGTCCGGCCACTCGACGACGACCTCCGCCTCGGGGAACCGTCGGGCGTCGGCGAACACCTCGCGCGCGTCGACGAGGGTCACGCGGTACCCGAGCAGGCGCACGTGCCGCACGAGCGCGCCGGCGAAGTCGTTCGCCCCGCACACGAGGAATCGCGGCGCGGGCAGGCGGGTCTCGACGAGCAGCGTGACGGGCTCGGCCTCGTCGCACGCGTCCGCGGCGAGCCCTGCGCCCGAGGACGCACGCGGCGCCCCGTGCGCCGCGTGGACGGTCGCGGTCCCACCCGCGCCCAGCACCGCCATGACCTGCGCCGTCGCTGCGTCCAGGCTCTCGGGGTCGACGAGGTCCCGCAGCGCCCGGGCGACCGCGCGCTCGTCCGCGACGGCGGGGTCCTCGACGAGGACCGCCGTGCGCCGCGCGCCGTCGATTCGGCGCACGAGCGCCAGCGGCTCCCCGTCGCCGTCGGACCGCGCCACGATCGCGGCGAGCGCTCGCGCCGCGTCGTCGCCCGGGAGGACGGGCTGGACGTGGACGTCGAGCGTGCCGCCGCAGCTCAGCCCGACGGCGAACGCGTCGTCGTCGCTGTAGCCGAACGTCTCGCGGTGGCTCGCGCCCGAGGCGATCGCGTCGAGCGCGGCGGCATGCACCGCGCCCTCGACGCACCCGCCGGACAGGCTGCCGAGGACGGCGCCGTCGGCGCGCACGGCCATCGCGGTGCCGACCGGTCGCGGCACGGAGCCGGACGCCGCGACCACCGTCGCGACGGCGAACGGGATCTGCCCCGGGCCGAGCCACGGGGCGAGCTGGTCGACGATGTGGAGCATCGTGGGCCTCGCTTCCGCCAGGGTGCCGGCGAACCGGCGTCCTTCCAGTGAACCCTTGCGGTGAGTCCCCTGCGTGTCCGAGGTCGCGTCGGCTGTGACGCGCCGGAAACACAGGGCTTGAATCCGCCCTTGGACTGTTCTTCTCCAGCGAGAAGATTGTTCCGCTGAATGGAAGTTGAATTCCATTCGACGGACTCCACGCTAGCACGCGCGGACGCCCCGGTCACGGGTCCGACGCCGGGAACGTCTACGATCGGGCCATGACCGCGGTCTCGCTCGGGATACCCAGGCTCCGGTCGGGCGCGCCCTCCGACGCCTCGCCGGACCTCGACCCCGGTCGCCCCGCGACCGAGGCGCTCGTCGACCGCTACGGTCGCGTGGCGCGCGACCTGCGCATCTCGATCACCGAGAAGTGCTCGCTGCGCTGCACCTACTGCATGCCTGCCGAAGGGCTGCCCGCGATCCCGCGCGAGGATCTCCTCACGCCCGACGAGATCGGCCGGGTCGTGCGCGTCGCGGTCGACCGCCTCGGCATCACCGACGTCCGGTTCACGGGCGGGGAGCCGCTCATGCGCCGCGACCTCGTGGACATTCTGCGCGCCGCGCGCGCGGCGGCGCCGGATGTGTCGCTCTCGCTGACGACCAACGCGATCGGGCTGGACAAGCGCGTCCACGAGCTCGTCGCCGCCGGCCTCGACCGCGTCAACATCTCGCTCGACTCCGTCGACCGGGCCGACTTCGCGCGCCTCACGCGCCGCGACCGGCTGCCCGACGTGCTCGCCGGCATCCGTGCCGCGCTCGCCGCCGGGCTCGCGCCGGTCAAGCTCAACGCGGTGCTCATGCCCGAGACGCTGGCGGGCGCGGCCGACCTGCTCGCCTGGGCGGTGGACCACGGGTGCCACCTGCGCTTCATCGAGCAGATGCCGCTCGACGCCGACGGGCACTGGACGCGGGACGACCTCGTCTCCGCGACGGACCTCCTCGCCGTGCTCGGCACCCGCTTCGACCTGCTCGAGGTCGGCCGCGACGACCCGTCCGCACCCGCCGAGGAGTGGCTCGTCGACGGCGGACCCCAGACCGTCGGGATCATCGCGTCCGTCACGCGGTCGTTCTGCGGCGCGTGCGACCGCACGCGCCTCACCGCCGAGGGCACGGTGCGCTCGTGCCTGTTCGGCGACGACGAGACCGACCTGCGCGCGATCCTGCGCTCCGCGGACCTCCCCGAGGACGAGCGCGACGACGCCCTCGCCCGCGCATGGCAGGGCGCGATGTGGCGCAAGCCGCTCGCGCACGGCAGCGACACTCCCACGCTCGCCGCCGACGCGTTCGCGCCGACGTCGCGCAGCATGGGAGCGATCGGCGGCTGAGCGTCGCGACGGTGGCGCAGATCATAGGGTGAAGCCGGTCACCACGACGCGTCTGCCCAGGTCACGAGGGAGGCACCTTCCTACCATGGATGCCGTGACGACGATCTCCCCTGCACCCACCGACCGCCCGGCGACCTCCCCCTCCGACGCGCCCACGACGACGACGGACAACAGCACCTCGGCGCTCCCGATCTACCGCACCGACGAGCGGTCCGGGACCTGGAAGGCCGGGACCAAGAGCGTCCTGGGCGCGGCGATCGGCGCAGTTGTCGGGACCGTCGTGCTGAGCTGGTTCGGCCTCGTCCTCGGCACCGCCGTCGGCCTCGGCATCGGCATGCTGCTCGACAACCGCCCGTCCGCGCGCTGACCCGACCGTCGCGTCCCGGACCCGCGTGACGAGCGCGCGACCGGGAGCGTCCCGCCCGACATCGTCGTCGCCCGGCGGATCCCGCAGCCAGACGCACGAGAGGCGAGAAGTGGCCCCTCCCCGGCCGTGGCCGGGGGCCACTTCTCGCCTCTCGTCGTTCGCCGCAGCCCGGTGATGCGTGCGGCTACAGCCCGACCCACTCCGAGACGCCGTCGTCGAAGTGCTGCCGCTTCCAGATCGGCACCTCGGCCTTGATGCGCTCGACGAGGAGCGAGCACGCCTCGAACGCCTCGCGGCGGTGACCCGCAGCGGCCGCCGCCACGAGCGCGACGTCGCCGATCCCCAGGGTCCCGTACCGGTGGACGGCGGCGACCCGCAGCCCCGTCTCTGCCGCCACGCCGGCCACGCACCGCCGGATCACCGCGGTGGCGTCGGGGTGCGCCTCGTAGTCGAGCCGAGTGACTCCCCGGCCGCCGTCGACGTCACGCACGACCCCGCGGAACGTCACGACGGCGCCGCACTCCGGGCTCGCGACCGCGTCCTCGACCGCGCGCGACACGGCGTCGTCGAGCACGTCGGTCGTCACGCGGCTCACGTCCTCGGCCGCCGTACCCTGGGCAGCGCCTGCGGACTCGCCCTGCGTCTCGCTCACAGCTCTCGTACCTCCACCTCGGTCCCGGCGTCCCACTCTTCCACGTCGGCGGGGACGTCCACGAGCACGTCCGCGCGCGCCATCGACGCGACGAGGTGCGACCCCGATCCCCCGACGACGCGCACCGTGCCGCCGGGGCCGGTCGCACCGCGCAGGAGCTGACGCTTGCCCGCGGGCGACGTGAGCGCGGCGGCGAGCACCGCCGTGCGGACCCGTTCGACGGCGGGCAGCCCGGCCGCGCGCTCGAGCGGCTCGCGCAGGAACATCGCGAACGACACCTGGGCGCTCACCGGGTTGCCCGGGAACGTGAGCACGGGCGTCCCGTGCACGGTGCCGAACCCCTGCGGCCCGCCCGGCTGCATCGCGACCGACCGGAACGTCACGCCGGTCCCTCCGAGCACGTCCTTGACCACCTCGTACGCGCCCTGCGACACGCCGCCCGACGTCACGACGAGGTCCGCGACCGCGGTCGCCTCGGCGAGCACGGCGGCGAACCGCGCGGCATCGTCGCCGCACCGGGCGGTGAGCACGACCTCGCCGCCCGCGCGCCGGACGGCCGCGCCCAGCGCGTCGGCGTTGGCGTCGAAGACCTGCCCCGGCCCCGGCGTCTCCCCCGGCCCGACGAGCTCGGACCCCGTCGACAGGACGGCGACGCGCGGCCGGGTGACCGCGCGCACGCTCCCCACCCCGCACGCCGCCGCGGCGGCGAGGTGGTGCGGCGCGAGGACGGTGCCGTCGGGCAGGAGCGCGTCCCCGGGCCGGACGTCGGAGCCCGCCTCGCGGACGAAGTCCCCGGCCGACCGCGGCACCCGGACCTCGACGGCCTGGCTCGCGCCGGGAGCGGCCGGGGCGTCCCCGGCGGGTCCCGCAGCGTCGGGTCGGGGCGTGCCGGCGAACGTCCCTCCGACGGTGTCCTCGACGGGGACGACGGCGTCCGCGCCCTCGGGGACGGGCGCGCCGGTCATGATGCGGGCCGCGGTGCCCGGCGCGAGCCGTGGCGGGACGCCCGGCGCCGCCGGGATCTCGGCCGCGACGTCGAGCCGGACGGGGGCTTCCGCGCTCGCTCCGGCGACGTCCGAGGCCCGGACGGCGTACCCGTCCATCTGGGAGTTGCGGAACAGCGGGACCGCGACGGGCGCGACGAGGTCGCCCGCGAGGACCCGGCCGAGCGCGTCGGCGAGGAGCACGTCCTCGGTGCGGGTGCGCCGTCGGGCCGCCTCGACGAGGGGAGCGAGGAGCGCCGCGACGTCCGCGCGGTGCTCGTCGACGCTCACACGAGCTGTCCCGGCCATGCCACGTCCTCCCACGGTGCCGTGCACGCCGACGGGCCACCCGGAGGAGCGGGCGACCCGTCGGCCGTGCGGTCGATGTCGAGGCTCAGCCTCCCACGACCGCGGTCAGGGGACCGCGGACGAAGTAGACGACGAACCCGGCCGCGACCACCCACAGGAGCGGGTGGACGTCGCGTGCCTTGCCGCACGCGGACCGCAGCAGGACCCACGTGACGAACCCGATGCCGATACCGTTCGCGATCGAGTACGTGAGCGGCATCGTCACGATCGTGAGGAAGACCGGCAGCGTGACCGTGAAGTCGGTGAGGTCGATCTCCTTGATCTGGCCCATCATCATCGCCCCCACGACGACGAGCACCGCGCTCGCGACCTCGATCGGCACGACCGCCGTGAGCGGCGTGAGGAACATCGCGACGAGGAACAACCCGCCGGTGACGACCGACGCGAGGCCCGTCCGCGCGCCCTCGCCCACGCCCGCCGCCGAGTCGACGAACACCGTGTTCGACGACGACGACGTCGCGCCGCCCACGACCGCGCCCACGCCTTCGACCACGAGCGCCGACTTGATGCGCGGGAAGTTGCCGTCTGCGTCGGCGAGGCCGCCCTGCTTGGCGAGCCCGGTCATCGTGCCCATCGCGTCGAAGAAGTTCGTGAAGAACAGCGTGAACACGAGCATCGTCGCGGCGAGCGCCCCGATCCGGTCGAACGCGCCGAACGAGAGCTGCCCGAACAGGCTGAGGTCCGGGACGGAGACGAGGGAGCTCGGCAGCGTCGGGACGGTGAGGTGCCAGCCGCCGGGGTTGTCGTCGGACGCGGGACCGAGCTGCAGCACGGCCTCGGCGACGATCGCGACGACGGTCGTCGCGACGAGCCCGATGAGCAGCCCGCCCTTGACCTTGCGCGCCACGAGGACGCCCATGGTGAGCAGCCCGACGACGAAGACGAGCGTCGGGACAGAGGTGATGGACCCGCCGTCGCCGAGCTGCACCGGCGGCCCGCCCGGGGTGCGCGTGACGAACCCCGCGTCGACGAACCCGATGAACGCGATGAACAGACCGATGCCGACCGTGATCGCGGCCTTGAGCTGGCGCGGGACGGCGTTGAAGATCGCCGACCGCGCGCCCGTCACGGCGAGCAGCACGATGAGCAGGCCGTTGACGAGCACGAGCCCCATCGCCTCGGGCCACGTGACGTCGCCGATGACGGCGACGGCGAGGAACGAGTTGATGCCGAGCCCGGCCGCGAGCGCGAACGGGAGGTTCGCGACGAGCCCGAACAGGATGGTCAGGCCGCCGGCGGCGAGGCCGGTCATCGCGCCGACCTGCGCCGTCTGGAGCCACCCGCCCGCGACGTCGACGGGCGCGTTCTCGGCACTCGTCCCGCCGAGGATGAGGGGGTTGAGGATGACGATGTACGCCATCGCGAAGAAGGTCACCAGCCCGCCGCGGAGCTCGCGCCCCGTGGTCGAGCCGCGCTCGGTGATCCGGAAGAAGCGGTCGAGCCGGCCGGTGGCCGGGCCGGTGCCGCGTGCGTCGTCGTTCTCGGCGGTCTCCCGCCGCATGCCGAGGAGGGTCACGTCCTTGTGTCCTTTCGGTGCGAGATCGCGGTGCTGATCGGCGCGGCGGCCGGTCAGTACTCGATCCGGGACTCGAGGACGCGCCAGGCGTCGAACGGCGCGGTCGCGTCGGCGGTGCGCTCGTGCACGACCTGCATGCTCCGGTCCGCGGGGTCGGCGGCGAAGAAGTCGTAGAACTCCGCGTCGTCGAACCCGGCGCTCGCGGCGTCGTGCCGGTCGGCGGCGAAGTACACGGTCTGCACGCGCGCCCAGAGGGCGGAGGCGAGGCACATGGGGCACGGCTCGCAGCTCGAGTAGAGCGTGGCGCCCGTGAGGTCGAAGGTGCCGAGCGCGGCGCACGCGCGCCGGATCGCGGTGACCTCGGCGTGCGCGGTGGGGTCGTTGTCCTGCGTGACCCGGTTGTTGCCCTCGAACACCTGCCCGTCGGCGGTGACGATCACGGCGCCGAAGGGTCCTCCGGCGTGCGCGACGCTGTCGACCGCGAGGGCGACGGCTCGGTCCAGGTGTGCTGCGTCCACGACAAGAGTGTCCATGGTGAGTCTCCACGGTTCGGGCAGCGACGCCGGGTGGCGCCGTCTCCGGCTGTCCGGCTCGTCGATGAGCCGGGAGGAGACGGCCGGCGGGCCGCTGCAGGCGAGTTGTCCACTTCCGCCTGGTTGGTAGCTGCCGGTGTCGGATCGATCGCGTCGACCACCGAGCGTGTCGCTCGGCCCGGGCCCGCCGTTGGCACGCACGACGCTAGCAGCGCGTGACCGACGACACAAGAGTTTCGGAAGAACTTTTCCACAATGTGGACAGCAGTGCGGAGGTATCAGATCCCCCGGCCCGTTGCGGAAGGAACTGCCGGCCGGAAGAGTTGTCCCAGCGCAGGTCCGGCCCACGGTCGGACCGCAGGTACCGCCCGAAGGTCCGACGCCGGGGGCGTCGCCCGTCCCCGACCACCCGGAGGCCCCGTGACCGAACCCGCTCCGCCGTCGTCGTTCCCGATCGTCCGCGTCCCTGCCCGGCCGGGCCCGCCGCTGCGCTTCCAGCTCCGTCCCGTCGCCCCCTCCCTGCGCTCGTTCCTCGCGACCGAGGCCGGCGGCGCGGTGCTGCTGCTCGTCGCGACCGTCGTCGCGCTCGTCTGGGCGAACTCCGCCTGGTCCGGCGCGTACGACGACCTGTGGTCCGCGACGGCGGGATGGCACCTCGGGCCGTGGTCGTTCGAGATGGACCTGCACCACTGGGTCAACGACGCCGCGATGGCCGTCTTCTTCCTCGTCATCGGGCTCGAGATCAACCGCGAGGTGACGAGCGGCGAGCTGCGCAACCGGCGGACCGTCGCCGTGCCCGCGCTCGGGGCGCTCGGCGGGCTCGCCGTCCCCGCCCTCATCTACGTCGCGTTCAACGCCGGGTCTCCCGCGCAGCACGGCTGGGGCATCGTCATGTCGACCGACACGGCGTTCCTCGTGGGGATCCTCGCCCTGTTCGGACCGCGCTGCCCGGACCAGCTCCGGCTCTTCCTCCTCACCCTGGCCGTCGTCGACGACATCGGCGCCATCACCGTCATGGCGCTCTTCTACACCGACGACCTCTGGCTCCCCGGGCTGCTCGTGGCCGCCGTGCTCGTCGTCGTCATCCTCGCGCTGCGCTGGCTCGGGGTCTGGCGGCTCACCCCCTACGCGCTCGCGGGGATCGCCCTGTGGGGCGCGGTCTACGCGTCCGGCGTCCATGCCACGCTCGCCGGAGTCCTCGTGGGTCTGCTCGTCCCGTCGCGCTCGTCACGGCCCGTGGACGTCGCCGTCGTGCCCAAGTACGCCAAGCGCCTCGCCCAGGAGACGACGGCGGAGCGCGAGCACCTCACCGAGCTCGCAGCGCGCGCGGCGGTGCCCACGAGCGAACGTCTCCAGCGCGTGCTGCACCCGTGGAGCGCGTACGTCGTCGTGCCCGTGTTCGGCCTCGCCAACGCGGGCGTGCAGCTCGACGCCGAGTCGCTCCGGACCGCGGCGACGTCCCCCGTGACGATCGGCGTCGCCGTCGCGCTCGTCGTCGGCAACGCCGTGGGCATCTTCGGCGCCGCGACGCTCGCCCTGCGTCTCGGCCTCGGCGACCTCCCCGGCCGCGTGCGCTACTCCCACCTGCTCGGCGGGGCGATCCTCGCCGGCATCGGCTTCACCATCTCGCTCTTCATCGCCGAGCTCGCGTTCGACGACGAGGCGCTGATCGAGCAGGCCAAGATCGGCATCCTCGCCGGCTCGCTCGTCGCCGCCGTGCTCGGCTCCCTCGCGCTACGGTTCGTCGGCGAGCGCTGGCCCCTGTGCTCCCCCGGCGCCGACGGCCCCCCGCCCGAGCTCCCACCCCTCCCCTGGCACCCACCCGCGACCACCTGAGCACCCCACCCCCGCCGAGGGAGAACCCCGGTCACACGAGGCAGAACCCTGGTGGGCCGAGAGAGAACCCCGGTGGACGGAAGCAGACCCCTGGTCGGGCGAGATAGAACCGTGGCCGGGCGAGATAGAACCGTGGCCGGGCGAGATAGAACCGTGGCCGGGCGAGATAGAACCGTGGCCGGGCGAGGTAGAGCCGTGGTCCCGCGAGGTAGAGCCGTGGTCCCGCGAAGTAGAGCCGTGGTCCCGCGAGGTAGAGCCGTGGTTGGGTCCGCGGCGGGGGGACCCGGCGGTCGCGCGACCCGGCGGGTCGCGCGGCCCGGGCCGTAGCCCACCCGGCGGGCGGTCGCCCGACGTGAGGGCAGACCAGGGTGAGACGACGTCGGGCGGGGTGGGTGGTGGTGCCGCGTCGTGGCGGGCCTGGCGGGAGCCGCGAGGAACG
>NZ_BJNZ01000041.1 GCF_006539945.1 Cellulosimicrobium cellulans
GGGGGGTGGGGGGTGGGGGCCGGGGTGGGGGGCGGGGGTCAGTGGCGCAGGCCCAGGGCGAGGGTTGCGCCGACCGCGAGGTGTTCGACGGCGAGGAGCACCACCGCGGCGGGCGTCACCGCGCCGAGCGGGCCGAGCAGGGAGACGAGCAGCACGACGGCGCACGTCACGAGCCAGGCGCGCTCGCCCCGGCGGGGCCGACGGGAGGCCAGGCGGCCGAGCAGGGCGCGCACGCCCCACGCGGCGTACCCGACGACGAGCGCCACGACGACCGCGGCCACCACGCCGACGGTCTGGGTCCCCGTCGCGGACCGCACCTCCGGGTCGACGCCGAGCGCCGTGCCGACGAGCAGCACCACCGCGGCGACGACCGCCGCGGCGAGGGGGACGGACCAGCGGGGGACGCGGCGTCGGGCATCCCCTGATGCCTGCCGTCCGTCGGCCGCAGCGGACGAGCCGGGGTAGCGGGGGACGTTCGAGGTGGTCGGCGTCGTGGGCATGGGACTCCTCCTTCGTCACGCGACGAGGGCCGCGCGCTCACGCGGACGGGGCCGCGGCCGGCGGGTGCCGACGTCCCTACGCTCGCGGTGGCGCCGCGTCCGGCGCACCGGCCGGAGGGCGACGGCTGTCCCGACCGTCGTCGGTCCCCGACCCTCCCGGCGGACCTCGACCCCCGACCTCGGTCGGTGGTCGCCCGCCACGCCGCGCCCTAGCGTCCGGAGCATGACCACACCGACCGACTGCCCTCCGCTCGCCGGACGCCCCGTCCTCGCGACGGCCGCCGCCCGCCGTGACGGGGGCCGCCCGCTCGTCCCCTGGTGGACGTTCGTCGTCGCGTGCCTCGCAGTCGCCACGCTCACCGCGCTCGCGACGGCCGGGATCGTCGGTCAGGACGCACCCGGCGCGGGCACCTGGCTCGACGTCCTCGTCGCGGTCCTCGCCCTCGCGGCGTTCCCGCTGCTGTGGTCGCGGACCCCGCGCAACGCCCCCGTGATCGGCGCCCTGGTCCTCGCGTCGCTCGCCGCGTACTCCGGCGCGGCGACCCCCGCCTCGACGGTCGCGACCCTCCAGATCGCGCGCTGGTACCCGGCACGCACGGCGGTCCCGGTCGCGGTCGCCGGGTTCCTGGGCCACGCCGTGCAGGCGCTGTGGCGGCCGCAGGCCCTGCCGCTCGGCTGGTGGCTCCTGTGCGACCTCGCGGTGCACGCGGCCCTGCTCGGCTGGGGCATGTACTGGCAGGCGCGGGCCCAGCTGATGTGGTCGCTGCGCGACCGTGCCCGGCGCGCCGAGCACGACCAGGATCGCCGCGTCGCCGAGGCGCGGGTCGCGGAGCGCACCCGGATCGCCCGCGAGATGCACGACACCCTCGCCCACCGCCTCTCGCTCCTCGCCGCGACGGCAGGCGCGCTCGAGTACCGCCCCGACGCCGACCCGGCGCAGCTCGCCCGCGCCGCGGGCCTCGTGCGGGCCGGGGTGAGCTCCGCGCTCGGCGACCTGCGCGACGTCGTGCGGGTGCTGCGCGCCGACCCCGACGACGTCGAGGGCGGCGCACCCGCACCCCAGCCCACGCTCGACGACCTCGACCGCCTCGTCGCCGAGGCGCGCGAGGCGGGCGGCGACGTCGCCTACGAGCGGTCGGGATCGGCGGACGCGCCCCGGACCGTCGAGGTCGCGGCGTTTCGCGTCGCGCAGGAGGGGCTCACGAACGCGCGCCGGCACGCCCCCGGCAGCCCCGCCGTCCTGCGCGTCGCCGTCCGGGCCGGCGAGGTGCGCGTCACGGTGTCCGACGGCGGTCCGCGCCCCGTCGCGGTCGGCGGCTCTGTCGGGGGCCCGGTGGGAGGGCCCGCCGGCGAGGGGAGCGGCACCGGGCTCGTCGGGCTGCGCGAGCGCGTCGACCTGCTCGGCGGGACCCTCGACGCCGGGCCGCGGGACGACGGGTTCGTCCTCGACGTCCGGCTACCGTGGGACGCGTGAGCGACCAGGGTGGACGCGGGGGCGGCGCGCGCGGGCGCGCTCGGCACGACGACGGAGGGGCCCCGCGCGACGCACCGCGGACCCGGCTCGTGATCGTCGACGACGACGCGCTCGTCCGCGCCGGCCTGCGGCTGATGCTCGACGGCGCGCACGGCATCGAGGTGGTCGGCGAGGCCGCGGACGGTGCCGAGGTCACGGCGGTGCTCGACGCGCACCCGACCGACGTCGTGCTCATGGACCTGCGGATGCCGCGCGTCGACGGGATCGAGGCGACGCGACGCGTGCGGTCGCGGCCGGGCGCGCCGGCCGTCGTCGTGCTCACGACGTTCGACAGCGACGAGGAGGTCGTCGGGGCCCTGCACGCCGGGGCGTCGGGCTACCTGCTCAAGGACATGCCGCCCGAGCGGATCGTCGCGGCGGTCCGCGCGGCGGCCACGGGCGAGCCGGTGCTGTCACCGGAGATCGCGCGGCGCCTCATGTCGTCGGTCGCGGACGCGGGCGGCGAGCGCGACCGCGCCCGGGCGGCGCTCGGCAGGCTCACCGGGCGCGAGCGGGACGTCGCCGTCGAGCTCGGCCGCGGCGCGGCGAACGCCGAGATCGCGGCCGCCCTGTTCCTCAGCGTCCCGACGGTCAAGGCCCACGTGTCGAACGTGCTGCTCAAGCTCGGCCTGGAGAACCGGACGCAGGTCGCGCTGCTCGTCCACGCCGCCGCCCTCGACTGACGCCCGGCCCCTCGCCGGACCCGTGGCCGACCACGCCTTGGCCCGCCGTCGAGCACGACATCGATGTCGTTATCGCTCCGATGACGACCCTCATGTCGTGTTCGGCCCGAGGGGTGACGTCAGTCGCCCGGCCATTCTCCCGTCCAGCGCTCGAAGGCCCGGGCGCCGCCGCGGTCGATGAGGGCCTTCACCGCGGCGAAGATCGCGCCCTGGATCAGCGACGCGACGAGGATCTCGCGCAGCGAGTACTCGGACTCGAGCGGCTTCGGCGCGTCCTTCCGGTGGCCCGGGGTGACGCGCTTGTAGACCTGCTTGAACACCTGCCCCGCGACGAGCCCGCCCACGATCGAGCTGGCGAGCCCCACAGGGCGGTAGAGGATCTTCGCGGCCTTGCCGCCGGACTTCTCCGGGGGATGCGTCCCCGCCGTCACGTCGTCGCTCATCACCCGACGCTAGGACGGCTGCGGCTCTCTCGCGCGTCGCACGACCGCGAGCGCCGTCCTGGGGCCATCAGGCCGGGACGACGGCGCACCCCGCCGGGTCGGCCACGACCCGCACCCGGTCGCCCGGGCCGGGAACGGCCACGTCGTCGCCCACCCCGGCGCCGGACGCGGCGCCCGCGAGCGCGACGAGCCGGACGGGTGCGCCGTCGTCGGTCCCGGGGAGCTCGGCGTCGACCGTGACCTCGACCGCGCCGCGGCGGAACACGCTGCCGACGACCGTCGCTCCCCACGCGCCGTCCGCCGTGTCGTCCCCGGCAGTGTCGAGGCGCAGCCCGCGCGGGCCGATCGCGAGCAGGCTGCGGGTGCCGCGCGGGACGAACGCCTGGTAGCCGAGGAACTCGGCGACCCGGCGCGAGGTCGGCGCACGCCACAGATCCTCCGGCGGCGCGACCTGGAGGAGCCGGCCGGCGTCCATGACGGCGACGCGGTCGGCGACGGTGAAGGCCTCGTCGTGGTCGTGGGTGACGAAGACGGCGGTCGTCCCGGTGGCCCGCAGCGCCTCGCGCAGGTCGAGCGCGAGGCGCTCGCGCAGCCCCCGGTCGAGCGCGGACAGCGGCTCGTCGAGCAGGAGCAGCCGAGGCCGCGGCGCGAGCGACCGCGCGAGCGCGACCCGCTGGCGCTCTCCCCCGCTGAGCGTCGCGACCGCACGGCGCTCGTACCCGGCGAGCCCGACGACGTCGAGCAGCTCGGTCACGCGCGCGTCGCGCTCCGCGCGGGACAGGCCCGCGATGCCGTACGCGACGTTCCCCGCGACGTCGCGGTGCGGGAAGAGCTGGCCTTCCTGGAACATGAGCCCGAACCCGCGGCGGTGCACGGGGACGCCCGCGAGGTCGCGACCGTCCCACGTGACCGAGCCCGACGCGACCGGCTCGAGCCCCGCGACCGCGCGCAGCAGGCTCGACTTGCCGCACCCGCTCGGTCCGAGCAGGGCGAGAACCTCGCCGGGCGCGACGTCGAGCGTGACGCCCGCGACCGCCGTCGTGCCAGGGTCCGTGCGCGTACCCCCGCCGTAGCGCACGACGACGTCGCGCACCGCGAGCCCGGCGTCCTCCCCGGGCACCGAGTCGGGCGCGGCGTCGGGCGTGGTGCCGGGCGCGACGTCGGGGCGCGACGGCTCCGGCGAGCCGGCGCGCGCCGGGGCGGGGTCGGTCTGCACCATCAGAACTCTCCTCCGGGTCGGTCGCCGCGCAACCGCTCGGCGAGCAGCATCACGGTCGCGGTGAGCAGCGCGAGCACGACGCTCGCCGCGAGCGCCATGCCGTAGTTCTCGGCGCCCGGGCGCCCGATGAGCCGGAAGATCACGACGGGCAGGGTCGCGCTGTCCGGGCGGGCGAGGAACGACGTCGCGCCGAACTCGCCGAGCGAGACGGCGAACGCGAACCCGACCGCGAGGCCGAGCGAGCGGGCGGCGATCGGGCCGTCGACGGTGCGGAACACGCGGCCGGGCGCGGCACCGAGCGTCGCCGCGGCCTCGCGCAGGCGCGGGTCGATCGCACGCAGCGTCGGCAGGACCGTCCGCACGACGAGCGGGATCGCGACGACGGCCTGCGCGATCGGCACGAGCAGGCCGGACGTACGCAGGTCGACGTCGAGCCCGAGCGGCCGGTCGAGCGTCAGGAGGAACCCGAAACCGACCGTGACCGCGGACACCCCGAGCGGGAGCATGAAGACGGAGTCGAGCACGGAGATCGCCCGCCGCCCGCCGCGCGACCGCGGGCGCCGCGACACCACGAGCGCGACGAGCCCGCCGATCACGACGGCGAGCACGGTCGCGAGCGCGGCGGTGCGCAGCGAGTTGCCCGCCGCCTCCCACACGGTGACGGACAGCGCGTTGCGCCCGCCCGTCGTGCCGAGGTTCGCGTAGTTGTCGAGCCCCCAGCCGCCGCCCGGGACGCGGAACGAGCGCACGACGAGCGTGCCGAGCGGCAGCCCGACCAGCACGACGACCACGGCCGCGGTGAGCGCCGCGGGCACGAGGTCGCCGGTCGGGCGGCCGTCGCGCCACAGCCGCAGCGGGTGCGCGGAAGACGCGGAGGACGACAGGTTCAGGGCGCGCTCGCGCCGGGCCCGCGTGCGGTTCGCGACGGTGAGCGCCGCCGCGACGACCACGAGCTGCACGACCGACAGCACGGCTGCCGTGCGCAGGTCGAGGAACTGCGTGGTCTGGATCCAGATCTCCGTCTCGATCGTCCCGTAGCGGATGCCGCCGAGCACGAGCACGACGCCGAACGCCGTCGCGCAGAACAGGAAGACGATCGACGCGGCGCTCGCGACGGCGGGCGTCAGCGCCGGGAGGGTCACGGTGCGGAACGCGCGCCACGGCGTCGCGCCGAGCGCCCGCGCCGCCTGCTCGGCGCGCGGGTCGAGGTGCTCCCACAGCCCGCCGACCGTGCGCACGACGACCGAGTAGTTGAAGAACACGAGCGCGACGACGATCGCCGCGAACGTCTCGTCGAGCCGGAGGAACCCGAGCGGGCCGCCCTGCACGAGCAGCGACCGGAACGCGACGCCGACGACGACGGTCGGGAGCACGAACGGCACGGTGACGAGCGCGCGCACGACCCGCCGCCCGGGGAACCGGCACCGGTACAGCACGTACGCGCCCGGTACGCCGAGGAGCACCGAGAACGCCGTGCCGAGCACGGCCTGCCACAGCGTCAGCCCGAGGATGCGCCACGTCCGCGGCTGCGAGAACACCTCCGCGAACCCGGACAGGTCGAGGCCGCCGTCGTCCCCGACGAACCCGCGCGCCACGAGCGTGACCACCGGCCACGCGAAGAACACCCCGAGGAACAGCAGCGGCACCGCCGCCGCGATCCCCCACAGCACCGCGCGCCCGAGACCACCCCGCAGCCCGCGCACGGGCCCTACCACGCCTCTACCTCGGCGGACCATGCCTCTACCTCGCGGGACCACGCCTCTACCTCGCGAGGTAGAGGCGTGGTCATGCCCGCTCGCGGACCGGAGACGGGCGTCAGTCGACGACCGTCGCCGTCCATGCCTTGATCCACTCGTCGCGGTGCGCCGAGACGTCGGCGGGCGCGACCTCGAAGGGCTCGTCGGCGAGCGGGGCGAACTCGGCCCAGCCGTCGGGGAGCGCGACGGAGTCGTCGGCGGGGTACATGTACATCTGGTCGGGCACGTCGGCCTGGAACGCCTCGCTCACGAGGAAGTCGACGAGCTGCTGCGCGCCCTCGGGGTTCTTCGCGTTCGCGAGCACGCCCGCGTACTCGACCTGGCGGAAGCACGTGTCGAGCAGCGCGCCCGTCGTGGACGCGGAGCCGTCCTCGGTGAGCGTGAAGGCGGGCGACGTCGAGTACGACAGCACGAGCGGGCGCGGCCCGGCGCCCTCGGACCCGGAGAAGTCGACGTAGTACGCGTCCGACCAGCCGTCGACGACCTTCACGCCGTTGGCGCGCAGGTCGGCCCAGTAGTCCTCCCAGCCGTCCTCGCCGAACGCCCCGACGGTCGCGAGGAGGAACGCGAGACCGGGCGACGACGTCGCCGGGTTGGTCACCACGAGGAGGTCCTCGTACTCCGGCTTCGCGAGGTCCTCGAGCGAGACGGGCTCCGGGATCCCGGCGTCGGCGAACCACGCGTGGTCGACGTTGACGCACACGTCACCCAGGTCGACGGGCGTCAGCTCGCCCCCGTCGCCCACCGCGTACCGCGCCGCGGAGTCCGAGAGGTCGGCGGGCGTGTAGGGCGCGAGCACGCCCTCGTCGATCGCGCGCGACGCGAAGGTGTTGTCGATCCCGAACACGACGTCGCCGAGCGGCGAGTCCTTCGTGAGGATCAGCTGGTTGACCAGCGCGCCGCCGTCGCCGGGCGCGACCTGCTCGACCGTGAGGCCGCTCTCCTCCTCGAACGCGGCGAGCACCTCGTCGCTCACGGCGAAGGAGTCGTGGGTGACCAGGGTGACCGTGCCCCCGGTGCCCGACGACGCGTCGTCACCTCCCGAGCCTGACGTCGCGTCGTCGCCGCCGCTGCACGCGGCGAGCGCGAGGAGGGCGAGGGTCGTGCCCGCGCCGGTGACGAGGGACCGGGCGCGGCGGGTGCGGGCGGTCGTGCGCTGCATGTGTCCTCCCAGGACGTTCAGGAGGGGTCCACCGGCCCGCGCGACCCGCGCTCGGGCGAGCGCGGGCGACCGCACGAGCAGGTGATCGAGATTCCCGACTTCCTCCACCGGTGCTAACCGGATCAGGTTCGAGGGTCTGCGGTGGTCCGCACTCTCAGCTCCTCCAGGAGCTCCCCTGTCGTTCACGTCGAGCCTACACCGGGGGGGGACAGCCCTGAGAGCAACGCGAGCGCGGCGTCCGCGACAGCCGTCGTGGTCGTCAGACCGCGGCACGACAGCACCTCTCTCCTCGCGCAAAACGTCGATCAGGTGTGGCGCAAAAGGTAGACTTTGAGCAGCGCAGAACATAGATTCTCCGCTGTGAACAGGTATCTTGACCGCATCGCCGATCGCGAACTCCGCGAGCGCATGGCCGCCATCGGCGCCGTGCTCATCGAAGGCCCCAAGGCGTGCGGCAAGACGGCGACCGCGTCGCAGGTCGCGTCCTCGTCGATCCGGCTCGACGAGGACGCGAACGCACGGTCCGCCGTCGAGCTCAACCCCGACGCTCTGTTCAGCGGGCCGACGCCCATCCTGTTCGACGAGTGGCAGGTCGCGCCCGAGCTCTGGAACCGGGTACGTCGACGCGTCGACGATCTCGGCGAGCGAGGGTTGTACGTCCTCACCGGGTCGGCGACCCCCCGCGACGACTCGACGCGGCACTCCGGTGCAGGTCGCATCGGGGTGCTGCGCATGCGCCCGATGAGCCTCTTCGAGTCTCGACACTCTCACGGCGAGGTGTCGTTGCAGGCATTGTTCGACGGCGACTCCCCGGTGTCCCAGGACTCCGGCCTGTCGGTGCCCGACCTCATGGAACGGATCGTCGTCGGGGGGTGGCCGAGTCTTCTGGGGGCGGCGGAAGCCGAGGCCAGGACGTGGCTTGCAGACTACCTGCGCAACGTCGTCGAGGTGGACGTTCCGGCGCTCGGCACACGCCGCAACCCGCGCGGAGTCCGGCGGCTGCTCACCTCGCTCGGTCGATCGGTGGCGCAGTCGCCGAAGCTCACCGCGCTCCGGGAGGACATCGGGGCCGACCGCGGCCCGGTCGCGGCCGAGACGTTGCACGCCTATCTGGACGCGCTCGACCAGCTGATGCTCACGGACGACTCCGCGTCCTGGCAGCCGCACATGCGTTCGCGCCTCCGCCTCCGGACCGCGCCGGTCCGCTACTTCGTCGACCCGTCGCTGGGCACCGCAGCGCTCGGCGTCGGGACCGCTGACCTGCTCGCGGACCTCAATGCGGCCGGCTACCACTTCGAAGCGATGGTCGTTCGCGACCTGCGTGTCTACGCCCAGGCGCTCGGTGGCGAGATCAGCTCATGGCGCGACGAGAAGGGAAACGAGGTGGACGCCGTGGTCACCCTTCCCGACGGACGCTGGGGAGCCTTCGAGGTGAAGATGAACCCCGCGGCAGCGGACTCGGCCGCAGCGTCGCTGCTGAGGTTCGCGGCGGGCGTCGACGTGGACAGGCACGGTGAACCCGCGTTCCTCGGTGTGGTCACGAGCACGGGCTATGCAGGCCGACGCGCCGACGGCGTGCAGGTCATCCCTGTCACGACGCTGGGGCCGTGACGACCGAGGGACGCTCCGACGAGCCGAAGCCGCACGCCGAACGCGATCCAGCCGCTCCGCCTGTGCCCTGAGAGGACCCTGAGCCGGCTCCAGGGAATCCTCGCGCCCGACCAGGGGTGAGTCAGGGTCGTTCCCCGATGCCCGCAGCGAGCCTCTCGCGGGAGGGTCGGGACGACCGGGCCGGGAGCTCCGGACGGTCCGTCGACGCGGGAAGGGAAGGACCGATGAGCGGCACCGAGACGAGGGGCGCGACGATCACCGCGCCGGACGGGACGACCGACGAGGCGGCGGGGCCGCCCGCGATCGCGACGGCGCGAGGCCTCGTGAAGACCTACGGGCGCGGCGAGGCGACGGTCCGCGCCCTGGACGGCGTCGACGTCGACCTCGAGCGGGGACGCCTGACCGCGATCATGGGCCCGTCCGGGTCGGGCAAGTCGACCCTCATGCACTGCCTCGCCGGACTGGACTCCCCCACGGCGGGAACCGTCGTCGTGGACGGCGAGACGGTCTCGGCCATGAGCGAGCGACGCCTGACACGACTGCGCCGCACGCGCATCGGGTTCGTCTTCCAGTCGTTCAACCTCGTCCCGACGCTCACCGCGGAGGAGAACATCGTGCTGCCGCTCGCGATCGCACGACGGCCCGTGGACCGCGAGTGGTTCGACCGCGTGGTCGACGCCGTCGGGCTGCGCCCGCGGCTCGCGCACCGCCCGGCGGAGCTCTCGGGCGGGCAGCAGCAGCGCGTGGCGTGCGCGCGGGCGCTCGTGTCCCGCCCGGCGGTCGTGCTCGCGGACGAGCCGACGGGCAACCTCGACTCGCGCGCCGCCGCGGAGGTGCTCGGCTTCCTGCGCTCCTCGGTGGACGACCTCGGCCAGTCCGTCGCCATGGTCACGCACGACCCGACGGCGGCGTCGTACGCGCACCGGGTCCTGTTCCTCGCGGACGGCCGCCTCGTGACGGAGCTGCGCGACCCCACGCCGCAGGCCGTCCTGGACACCCTCGGCGCCCTTACGCCGGCAACGCCCGCGGGCGTGCACGCCACCGACCCGGCGCACGAGCCGGCGACCGTCCGATGATGGGCCGGATCGCCCTGCGCGGCGTGCGCGCGCACGGCGCGCAGCTCGTGCTGTCCG
Source organism: Cellulosimicrobium cellulans (assembly GCF_006539945.1). Classification (GTDB taxonomy): domain Bacteria; phylum Actinomycetota; class Actinomycetes; order Actinomycetales; family Cellulomonadaceae; genus Cellulosimicrobium; species Cellulosimicrobium cellulans. Next base: position 10,022 of record NZ_BJNZ01000041.1, read on the forward strand.
TGCTCGCGGTGACGATCGGCGTCGCGTTCGTCACCGGCACGTTCGCGCTGCGCGCGATGCTGGCGTCGACGTTCGACGGCATCGTCGCGTCGTCGATCCAGGCCGACGCGTACGTGCGCGGCGCGGCCGCCGCCGGGTCCGCGCTCGAGTCCTCGTCCGCGCAGCTCGGCGGGGCCCGCAGCCTCGTCCCGGCGGACCTGGCCGGCACGCTCGACGCGCGCGACGACGTCGACCTCGCGCTCGCGGAGGTGAGCGGCCCCGCCGTCCTCGTGGGCGCCGACGGCACCGCGGTGCTCAGCACGCAGGCGCCGAGCATGGCGGTCGGCTACGACCCGCGCGACCCCGGGCCGCGCGTGGTCGACGGCCGCCCACCGGAGAGCGGCGACGAGGTCGCGCTCGAGTCCGCGACCCTCGAGGCGTCCGGGCTCGCCGTGGGCGACACGACCGACGTCGTGCTCGGCGACGTGGTGCGCCCGGTGCGCGTGGTGGGCGAGCTCTCGCTGTCCGCGCCGATGGCGGGCGCGACCATCGTCCTGCTCGACGCCGAGACCGCCGCCGCGACGTACGCGCCGGACGGCGTCGTGCCGTCGATCGCCCTGTACGCCGCCGACGGGGTGTCCCCCGAGGCGCTGCGCGACGCCGTCGCGACGGCACTCCCCGACGGTGCCGAGGCCGTGACGGGTGCCGACCTGCGCGACGAGACGAGCAGCGCCATCGCGGACCAGCTCGGCTGTGTCTCGACGTTCCTGCTCGTGTTCGCCGCGCTCGCGCTGTTCGTCGGCACGTTCATCATCACCAACACGTTCGCGATGCACGTGCGCCGCCGCACGCGCGAGCTCGCGCTGCTGCGCGCCGTCGGGGCGTCGCCGGCCCAGGTGTTCGCCTCGGTCCTGGGACAGGCCGCGGTCGTCGGGGTCGTCGGGGCGGTGCTGGGCGTCGCGGCCGGGTTCGGGCTCGCCGCGCTCGCCCGGGCCGGGCTCGGCGCGGTGGGCATGGAGCTCGCCGGGTCGCTGCCCGTGACGACGGCCGGGATCGTGGTCCCGCTCGTCGTCGGGGTCGTGGTGTCCGTCGTCGCGGCGGCCCTGCCCGCGCGGCGCGCGGCGCTCGTCCGGCCCGTGGAGGCCATGCGAGCCGACGTCGTGCGGCCCGCCGGCCCCGGCGTCGCCCGTGTGGTCGCAGGGACGCTCACGCTGCTCGCCGGCACCGGGCTCGTGGTGGGCGCCGCGGCGGTCGGGAGCGGCGGGGCGCCGCTCCTCGGCCTCGGCGCGGTCGGGGTGATCGCGGGCGTGCTGCTGCTCTCCCCGCTCGCGGTCGGCCCCGTGCTGGGCGTCCTCGCCGCGCCGTTCGTCGCGCTGGTCCGACCCCTCGGCGGGCTCGCGCGCGGCAACGTCACGCGCCAGCCGCGGCGCACGGCCGCGACGGCCGGGGCGCTCGTCGTCGGCATGGCGCTCGTGTCGACGACGTCGGTCCTCGCGCTCTCGGCCCGAGAGTCCGTGACCGGGATCGTCGACGAGGAGACGGCAGCCGACCTCGTCGTCCGGTCCGCGACCCCGTACCTGCCCGAGGGGGTCGCGGCCGACGTCCGCGCCGTGCCCGGCGTCGCGTCCGTCGACCTCACGACCTACGGGCAGGTCGTCGTCGACGACGAGCCGCAGCTCGTCGTCGGGTTCCCCGCCGAGGGCTTCGGCCGCTCGGTCCGCACGACGGCGGTCGAGGGCGACCTCGGCGCGTACGCCCGCGGGGAGGCGGCCGTCATGGAGGACGCGCTCGACGAGCACGGCTGGGCGCTCGGCGACGTCGTGACGATCGCCGACCCCACCCGGCCCGACCTCCCGGCGCAGGACGTCCGCATCGGGGCCGTGATCGACTCCCACGCGTTCTCCGTCGACATGCTCCTGCCGCCGGACGTCGCCTCCGCCGTGGGCGCGACGATCCCCGAGATGCTGTTCCTCGACGCCGAGCCCGGTGCCGACCTCGCGGCCGTGCGGGGCGGGGTGACGGACGCCGTCGCACCCTACGTCGTGGCGAGCGTGCTCGACGCCGAGGAGTTCGCCGGAGAGGTCGCCGCCCAGGTCGAGTCGATCCTCGCGATCGTCTACGCGCTGCTCGGCCTGTCCGTGCTCGTCGCGGTCCTCGGGATCGTCAACACGCTGGCCCTGTCCGTCGTCGAGCGGACGCGCGAGATCGGTCTCCTGCGCGCCGTCGGGCTGGGGCGCGCCCAGCTCGCCACGACGATCGTCATCGAGTCCGTGCTGGTCGCGGTCTTCGGAACGGCGGTCGGGCTGGTCGTGGGGACGGGCCTGGCCGCCGCGCTCCCGTCCGTCCTCGCGGACGAGGGCTTCACGACCCTCGCCGTGCCGTGGGCGCAGCTCGGGGCGATGCTCGCGCTCGCCGCCGTCGTCGGGGTCGTGGCAGCGGTCTGGCCCGCGGTCCGCGCCGCCCGGCTGCCCGTGCTCGACGCGGTGAGCCAGGAGTGACCGGTCCCCTCGCCCGCCCGACGCGCGCCGGGCGGGCGAGGGGTCGACGGTTCGCACTACGGTGGGAGCATGCCCGCGCCGACCGGCGCCCCGACCGACGGAGGACCCCTCGTGGCCGACACGAACGAGACCGAGCAGACCCTGGCCCTGAAGGTCGGGACCGTCGCCCTCACCTTCGCGGCGGGCTGGGCCGCGCAGAAGCTCGTCACGTTCGTCTGGGCGAAGGTCACGGGTCACGACGCCCCGAAGGACCTCGACGACGACGAGGTCGGCATCGTCTCGGCCGTCACGTTCGCCGCCGTCGCCGCCGGCGTCGGCGTCCTCGCGCGCCGGTTCGCCGGCAAGGAGGCCAAGCGGTTCGTCTCCCGCCTCGCGTCACGCGCGTCGTAGCCCACCGCTCGAGCCCGGGGTCGTCGCTCACGGTCGTCATGACGTGCGGAACGGACCCGGGTTCGGTGGCGCACCGGTAGCCTGGCGCGCGTGACGGCCCCACCGGCGACCCCTCGGGACGCGACGACGGTCCCCCCGGACCCGGTCCTGCGATCCGGCGTGCGCGTCCTCGCCGACGCGGGCCGCCTGCTGGCCCGGCACTGGCCCGCGCTCGTCGCGATCGCCGTCCTCGCCGAGGTCGTCCACGAGCTCGCGCTGCGGGCCGCGCTCGCCGTCGCGCCGTCGTCCGGGGTGCTCGGCCTGCTCGTGCTGTGCTTCTCCCCGCTCGCGACCGTCGTCGGCATCGTCGTCATGCTGCACGTCCTGCGCCGCGAGCCGCGCACCGAGCGCGACCGGCTCGAGGTCCGGGCCCTGCTCGGCTCGATCGCGTCGGTCCTCGTCCCCTACCTCGTCATCTACGAGTTCTACGGCGGCCTGTCGTCCGACTGGCAGTCGTACATCGACTCCGCGGCGCTCGACCACGCGTTCGCGGCCGGGTCGGGGATCGAGACGGCGAGCCCCGTCCCCGAGGGGTTCGGGCTCACCGTCGTGCTCGTCGTCGCGGGCGCGCTGCTCGCCCGGACGCTGCTCGAGCGCCTCGCCAAGCGCGTCGACCGCGGCGTGTCCGCGGCGGGCGGAGACGCTCGGCGCAGCGCGCGCTCGGCCGCCGTCCGCATCGCCGCGGGCTACTGCGAGGTCGTGTGGATCGTCGTCGGCGCGTTCACCGTCACCGCCGTCGTCGGCCGGGTCCGCGAGTGGTGGACGACGCGCGTCGTCGTCGTCGACGTCACCACGTGGTGGGACGGCGTCGTCGCCCGCGTCGACGTGCTCAAGCCGCTCGTCGACGCCCTGGGCCCGACGACGTCCCTCCTCCTCGCGGGCGTCGTCACCGGCCTCGTCGTGCCGCTCGCCTGGCTCACCCTCGGCACCATCGTCTACGGCGTGGAGGCGATCGACGTCGTCGACCCGGCGCACGCGACGCAGGGCGGCGACGAGCCCACGGGCCGCGCGACGCGTGTCGTCGACCGGTTCAACCGGACGCTCGGCGAGAGCGGCGCGCGGAAGGCCTGGGAGCTCATGCTCGACCCCGGCCGGAGGTTCGGCGGGCTCGTGGGCGCGCTCGGCATGCTCTGGCGCAGCCGGTGGAGCGCCGTGCTGCTCTTCTGCGTCGCGTTCGCGCTCCTGACGCTCGGCGAGCAGGTCGTCTACACGGCGGCGCAGGCCGTCGTCGGCCAGCCGGGGATCGTCGCCTGGCGCGCGCTCGTCGGCCCGCTCGAGATCGTCGCGACGGTCGTCGTGCAGGTGCTCACGACCGTGCTCCTCGCCGCCGCGGCGGACGCGCTGCTCGCGAGCCTCGGTCTGCCGTCGGCGCTGCGCACGCGGCGCGTGGCCAGGTCGCGGACAGCGGTCGGCACCGGGGTCGGGGCCGAGACCGGCGTCGAGGTCGGCGCAGGGGTCAGCGCCGTGGCAGGCACGACGGCGGACGGCGCGTCAGCCGGCTGAGACCGTCGCGGACCGGTCGTCGCCGGACCGGTCGTCGTCTGGCCGGTCGTCGTCTGGCCGACCCTCGACGAGCAGGGCCGCCGCGACGACGTCACGGATCTCGGTGTCCGTCAGCGTGTGGTTCCGGGCCAGGCGCACGAAGCGTGCCGCCGCGTCCGTCACCGCCGCGCGCGACAGCGTCGCGGCCGGTGCCGTCACGAGGGTCCCTACCCGTCGCCGCGTCGTGACGAGCCCCGCAGACTCCAGGTCGCGGTAGGTCCGCGCGACCGTGCCGGGCGCGATGCCCAGGTCGTTCGCGAGAGCCCGCACCGTGGGCAGGCGCTGCCCGTCGGCGAGGTCGCCCGCGGTGACGAGGGCTGCGAGCTGGGCCCGGAGCTGCTCGTAGTGCGGGGTCGGGGAGTCCAGGTCGATGCGGACGGCGAGGCTCACGCGACCGCCCCCGCAGGCTCGCGCACCGGCGCCGCCGTCGGCGCGGGGTCGCGGGCCGGCCAGAGCAGGACCACGACCGCCACGACCACGACGGCCAGCGCCACGAGCACCAGGGCGTTCCCGGCCTGGACGTGGCCCGGGCTGAGCCCGGGGCCCGTCCGGAACCCGTCGCCGTTCCCCAGCCCCAGCCAGCGCAGCGAGAGCCCGCCCAGCGCGACCAGGCCGCCGAGCGCCAGGCCCACGACGAGCTGGGTCGCACGCTCGACGCGGCGGGCGACCCGGCGGCGCAGCCACATGTCCCACTGCTCGTCCACGTCCTCGACCGCCGGTCGCGACGCGACGAGGCGCAGCACCACCTCCGAGGCCACGACGGCGACGACCGTCCCGACCAGGAGCGGCACCGTCCACAGCCACCCGGGGAAGGGTGCGACGGTGTACGCCTCGTACCGGCCGACGACGCGGGAGATCGAGCGCGGGCCGTCGGACAGGAGACCGAACGCCACGCTCGTGACGGCGACGCCCCCGGCCCAGGTCCACGCGAGGCGACGGGTGAGCGTCGGGACGACGTCGGCCGTCGAGCGCGCGACGAGCCGCGCCTGGCGCTGCCGGTGCGTCGGGCGGGGCCACGTGAGCTCTCCCACCGCGTGGACGGCCAGGGCGCCGACGAGCGCGACGAGCGGCAGCACCGCCGTCGTCCTCGCGCCGAGCGGGACGAGCCCGAGGTACCAGTACAACGGCGGCAGCATGATCCCCGCGGCGACGAGCAGCCCCGAGCCGGCGCTCGTCACCGCGGAGTGCCGCACCGCGCGCCGCCCCGCCGAGCTCGGGACGACGGCACGTCGGCCGTCCCACCACAGGAGCGCGGCGACGACGGCCGCAGCGAACAGCGCGAGGTCGACCGCGAGGGCGACCGGGAACGGCAACGGGTTCCCCAGCATCCACGACACCCAGCTCATGTCCACCTCCGTCAGAGAGTATTGATCATGAACTATGATCAAATATCCGCGCGTCGTCAAGCGGCCGACGCTCAGCGTCCGACCTCCGCCGCGCGCGCCATGTTATCGATCGTGCACATCCGCCTGGTGTCACCGCTCTTGCACTTCGATCCAATGTGCACGTACCATCACACGATGGCCGGCATCGCCCTCACCACACCCGCCCAGATCGGCGCAGCGGTCCGCAGTGCCCGCAGGCGCGCGGGCCTGACCCAGCAGCAGCTGGCCGAGCGCGCCGGAGTCAGCCGCCGATGGGTGATCGCACTCGAGAGCGGGCACTCGGAGCGGGCCGAGCTCGGGAAGGTCCTCGACACGCTCGACACGCTCGGGCTCGACCTCACCGTGACCACGACGCCACGCGCGACGAGCCGTCTCGCGGACGTCCTGGAGGGCCTGTGAGCAGCCGACACCTGGCCGTGCTGCTCTACGGGCGGCACGTCGCCGACCTCGAGCAGACCCGGGGCGGACAACACCTGCTGAGCTAACGCTCAGACCCGGGGTCGACGCCGATCTCCCTGACGATGCCCCTCGCAGGCGGACCCTTCGCCCAGCGGGTCGTCGACCCGTTCCTCGACGGGCTGCTGCCGGAGCGCCAGGCCGCCCGAGAGGCCATGTCGCGCGAGCTCGACGTGTCCGCCCGCAACCCGTTCGCACTCCTGGCCCACATGGGGCTGGACTGCGCCGGTGCCGTGCAGTTCTGCGCCGAGGACGAGGTAGCGGACGTCCTGGCCCGCCGGGGCACCCTCGTCGCGCTCAGCGACGACGACATCGAGGAACGGCTGTCCAGGCTGCGGACCGACCCCGGCGCCAGCTGGCTCGCCCCGCGCGAGCGATGGTCCTTGGCCGGGGCTCAAGCCAAGTTCGCGCTGCGACGCGAGGGAGACGCCTGGTACGAGGCCACCGGCGCCGAGGCGACCACCCACATCGTCAAACCCGGTGTGGACGGCTTCCGCTCCCAGGCGCTCAACGAGCACATCTGTCTGCAGACCGCGCGGCGCGCGGGCCTGCCGGCGGCACTCTCGCGCTTCGAGCGGTTCCGCGGCGAGACGGCGCTGATCGTCGAGCGCTACGACCGCCGACGTGACGACGCCGGTGCCCTCGGGCGACTGCACCAGGAGGACCTCTGTCAGGCCACGGGAACCTACCCGGCGGACAAGTACGAGTCCGACGGGGGTCCCCGGGCGGTACAGATCGTCGACCTGCTGCGGACCCAGAGCACGCGCCGCTTCCGCCGGGCCAACCTGGACGCGTTCGTCGATGCGCTGGCCTTCAACGTCTTGATCCAGGCACCGGACGCGCACGCCAAGAACTACTCGGTCCTCCTCGCTGAGAGCGCCGTGAGGCTGGCCCCGCTGTACGACGTCGCCTCCGGTGCACCGTACGACTCCACGCACCAGACCGGCCTACGCACCTCGGCCATGGCCGTGGGCGGTCGTCGGGAGCTCGCGCAGATCACCCTCGACCGGTGGAGCCGTTTCGCCCGGGAGTCGGACCTCGACCCCGACGCCGTGACCGGCAGGGTCCTCGCGCTCGCCGAGCGGCTCCCCGACGCGATGACCGACGCGTTCCGTGCCGAGGCCGAGCGTGGCGAGCCCGAGGCCGGCGCGCTGCGGGCTCGGATGCTCGACCCCGTCGCCCGTTCCTGCACGGTCCTGCTCGGTCAGCGGGCCCGGCAGGATCGAGCACCCGATCACGGCGCGGGCAGCGACCAGTAGGCGGGGAGGAGCTCCGGCTCGACGAGGCGCACCTCGGCGGGCTCGGCGTCGTCCGGCGTGAGGAAGTACTGCGTGCTGCGGGTCGAGACGGCGCCCGTGCAGACCGGGGCCTCGGGGTAGGGCATGCCCGGGAGCGCCGACGCTCCCGCGGTGAACTCCCGTCCGGCCGTGTCGAGCAGCACGACCTCGCACGCCGAGTACGTCTCCTCCTCGCTCGCCGGGGCGTCGGGCGCGTCCGACCGCAGCGACACGTCGGCGGCCCAGAGCGTGTAGCCGTCGGGGGCCTCGATGCGGTCGCCGTACCCGTCGTCGAGCCAGTCGACCCGCTCCAGCCCGGCGAGCCGCGCGCGGACGTCGCCGACCTGCGCCCAGCCCTCGGCGTCCGCCGCGGGAGCCTGGCGTGGTTCCGACGTCCACCACCCCTGCACGGTGTCGGAACGCCAGGTGAGCGCCCCGAGCGCCGCGAGCGCGCCCACGAGCACGACCAGCCACCAGCGGTTGGCGCGCCACCATCCCACGCTCGGTGCGCCGGTCATGCGTCCCACCCGCCCGGGACGAGCGCGGGCGGGACGACCTCGACGACGGCCCCGGCCTCGGGCACGGCCAGGCGACCGAGGTCGATCTCGGCGATCGCCTGCGGGCGGTCGACGTCCGCGTCGTCGTGCTCCGTGAGCACGCGGAGCACGACGTCCCCGTCGAGCGCCCGCGCGGGCACCTCGACGAGGACCGTCCCGGCCTCGGGGACGTCCGGGTCCGCGAACGTGCTCATCATCGAGCTGCTCACGCGGTGCGACGCCCCGTGGTCGCGCCCCGCGGCGTCGCGCAGCTCGAGCACCTCGATGCCGGCCTCCCTCGTGGTGCCGGACACCGCGAGGTCGACGGCGACCCAGACGCCGTCGGTCGTCAGGGTGTCGAACCCGTCCTCGAGCACCGTGCCGGTGCGCACGTCGTCGACGCGCACCCGGAGCGGTCCGGCGGTGACGACCTCGCCCACGGCGCCGCGCGACGTCGTCGCCGTGAGCGTGGGCCACCACGCGTCGACGCGCGCCACGGCGGCCCCGACGCCCACGGCGAGGACGAGCAGGACGACGGTCACCACCACGTGCGCCCGACGAGGGCGCGCGGCCACGACGGGCTCACCGGCCGTCGGGGCAGGCTCGCCGGCGGTCGCGGTGGTGGCCGTCGGGTCCACGGTGGGCTCGGTCACCACGCCTCCTCGTCCTCGGGCGGGTCCACGATCTCCGGCGGGACGTCCCCGGGCGGGGCGTCCACGAGCACCACGGCACCCGTCTCGGCCCAGCGGCGCCCGCCGCCGACCGTCATGTCGCGGTAGCGGAAGGTCGGGAGGCTGACGGTGAGCGGCTCGTCGGGAGCGGCGGACGTGGCGCCGCCTTCCGGGACCGTCACCGGCCACAGCAGCGCGACGTCCTCGGGCAGGCCCGGCTGGACCACGGGGTAGGCCGAGGCGTCGCGCACGAGCAGCGTCGGGTCCGGGCGGTCCGGCTCCGCGTCGCCCGCCAGCGCCAGTCCGCCCGGCAGCTCGTCCGGGAGCGTCACGGCGGTACGGTCCAGACGGCGCGGCTCCCGGTCCGTGTCGAGCGCGCCGACGACCACGACGAGCCACGCGTCGGCGCCGGAGTCCTCGAGCGACGAGACCTGCACGGTGTCCGTCACGGACCACGACCGCACCGTCAGGTCGAACGGGCCCGTCGGGACCGGCTCGCCCGCGGCGGCGCGGGTCGGGCCCGCGTCGGCGGCGACGTGCTGCGCGAACCCGCCGGCCGCCGTCGTGCCGACGACGAGCCCGAGCACGACCCCCAGCGCGATGCGGCGCGGCCACGTGCCGACGACGGCGCGGAGCAGCGGGGCGCTGCGGGCAGCCCTCGGCGCGGTCGACGTCACGGCGGGCATCCTACGGGGACCGCCGAGCCGGCGTCAGGCCCCGCGGACGAGCAGGGCGGTGACCGGCCCCATGACGACGAGGTACATGAAGGCGAAGAACAACGTGTGCAGGAGGACGAACAGCAGCGCGTCCCGGACCGCGCCACGGGCGCGAAAGTGGCGCACGAGCTTGCGCACGAACTGCACGGGGTGGGCCAGGTCCCAGCTGTTGAAGCGCACGTACCGACCGAGGTAGATCCCCACCGACACCAGGGCGAGCACGACGAGGACGGCGATCCACGAGACCGGGCGGCGGAACGGCGCGTCGTCTTTCGGGTAGAGCACGAGCGCCAGCAACGCCTGGGCGAGGAACACGTTGACGAGCGTGTTCATGACGCCCGACATCGCGAGCGTGAGCACGGCGACGATGTCGTACCAGAGCGGGACGTCCTCGCCCTCCTGGCGGTGGCTGTAGTTGAGCTCCGTGACGAGGTACCCCGCGTTCGGCAGGAGCAGGAGCCAGACGCCGAACCCGAGGACCGCGCACGTGAGGATCGCCCACGGCGGCGCCCCGCCCGCGATGAGCACCGCGTCGACGACGACGACCAGCCCCAGGACGATCACCGGCGCGATCGACAGCCCGATGTTGAGCAGCATCGGCCGATACAGGCGCGTGCGGTACAGCGGGGCGCGCAGCACCACGAGGGCGAGCGCGTACACGTTGAGCAGGGCCACGCCCCCGAAGAGCCAGTCGAGCACGCCCCCACGGTACGGGTGGTTCGCCGCGCGCGGCGCGACGAGCGTCGTTAGCGTGGAGTCGCTCGACGCAACGACCTCCCGTGCCCGGCGACGGGCACCTCCTCCCAGGAGTCGCCATGGCGCAGCAGGACGCGAGCGGGACCACCGGGCCCGCCCCGACGACGACGTCCCCGTCCACCTCCCCGACCCTCATGCTCGTCCTCGCGACGATCGGGTTCGCCGTGAACTTCTGGGCGTGGGCGCTCGTCAGCCCGCTGGGCGCGGCGTACGGACAGCTCTACGACCTCACGGACGTGCAGGTCTCCGTCCTCGTCGCCGTGCCGGTCGTCGTCGGGTCCCTCGGGCGCATCCCCGTCGGGGCACTCACCGACCGGTACGGCGCGCGCGTCATGTTCCCCCTGGTCAGCGCGCTGACCATCCTGCCCGTGCTGTTCGTCGGGCTCGTCGCGGACAGCTTCGTCGCGCTGCTCGTCGGCGGCTTCTTCCTCGGCCTCGGCGGCACCGCGTTCGCCGTCGGGGTGCCGTTCGTCAACGCCTGGTACCCCCCGGCCCGCCGCGGGACCGCCATCGGGATCTTCGGCATGGGCATGGGCGGCACCGCGATCTCCGCGTTCACGACGGTCCGCATCCGCGACGCGTGGGGCGACGCCGCGCCGTTCCTCCTCGTCGCCGCCGTCCTCGCCGTGTTCGCCGTCGTGTCGTGGCTCCTGCTGCGCGTCCCGCCCGGCCGCGCGGCCGCCCCCGCCGGCGGCTTCTGGTCCCGCACGTGGGCCACGTTCCGCCTGCCCGCGACCCTCCAGCTCTCGTGGCTCTACGCCGTCGGGTTCGGCGGGTTCGTCGCGTTCTCCGTCTACCTGCCCACGTTCCTCGTCAACGCCTACGACCTCACCGCCTCCGACGCCGCCGCCCGCACGGCGGGGTTCGTCGTGCTCGCCGTCCTCATGCGCCCCGTCGGCGGGGCGCTGTCCGACCGGTTCGGCGGCGTGCCCGTGTCGGTCGCATGCTTCGCCGCCGTGACGGCGCTCGCCGCGGTGGTCGCGTTCCAGCCGTCGCTCGTGCCCGTCGGCACCATCGCGTTCCTCGGTCTCGCCGCGGCGCTCGGCGCGTCGTCGGGCGCGACGTTCGCGCTCGTCGCCAAGGTCGCGCCGGTCGAGAAGGTCGGCGCCGTCACCGGCCTCGTCGGCGCGGCCGGCGGCCTCGGCGGCTTCATCCCGCCGCTGCTCATGGGCGCCGTCTACCAGCTCGAGGGCACCTACGGCCTCGGCTTCGCCCTCCTCGCCCTCACCGCGCTCCTCACCCTGCTGTTCACCCTCGGCCCCGTCCGCCGCGGCGTCCAGGCCCGCGCCGCCGCTTCGTCCTGACCCTCCCGAGAGGAGCCCGGGCGCACGAGGGAGAACCGCGGTCCGCGAGGTCAGGCGGAGGCAGGAGACATCGGGCCGCGCGCGACGAGGCGCGGGAGGAGGAACCAGAGGCCGACGAGCAGGACGAGCGCGCAGCCGCTCGACCACAGCGCCGCGGTGCGGTTCACCACGACGTCGACCACGAGCAGGACCGTCCCCGTGACGACGAACGCGAGGACGAGCACGCCGACGCGCGCGATGCGGTCGCTCATCGTGACGAGCGCCGTCTTGCGGTGCTTGCGGAACAGCGCGCGGTGCAGGCTCACGGGCGTGACGAACAGGCCGGTGGACAGCACGGCGAGCGCCACGAGGGTGAGGTAGACGCCGGTCTGGAACGTGTCGAGGTCGGCGAAGCGCTGCTGGAACGGCAGCGTGAGCAGGAACCCCGTGAGGATCTGCACGCCCATCTGCATGACGCGCAGCTCCTGGAGCAGCTCTGCCCAGTTCCGGTCCGAGCGTTCGTCGGCCGACTCGTCACGTCCGTCGTCGACTTCGCTGACTTCGCTGGTCAATGAGTCCTCCCTCGCGCCGCCCCTGGGATAATCTTCCTTCTGCTGGGGTCAGGAATCGGCTCCGTCCTGCTCGATCTCCGGGGACCCCCATCGATGGACGCTGCCCTGCCCTCCGACGCCACGGAACACGACGACGTCGTCCCGCCGGCTCTCGCCGACCTTCTCGCCGCGCTCGGCCCGGGTGACCCCCAGCCGGTCGGACGCTTCCGCGTCGACGTCGCCACGGACACGTGGTGGTGGTCGGACGAGGTGTACGAGATGCACGGCTTCGCGCCCGGCGAGGTCGTCCCGACGACCGCGCTCGTCCTCTCCCACAAGCATCCCGAGGACCGCGAGCGCGTCGCGAGCGAGCTCGCGCAGGCGGCGCGCACCGGGGAGCCGTTCGGGTCCATGCACCGCATCGTGGACGCGACGGGCCGTACTCGCACGCTCGCCGTGGCCGCGCAGGGCCGCCGCCTCGACGGCGGGGCGCCCTGGGCGGCGGTCGTGGGGTACTTCGTGGACCTGACGACCGCGCACGAGGAGGCGGCGCGCCGCGAGGCGACGGCGTCGATCCGCGCGGCGGACGCGTCCCGCTCGGTGATCGAGCAGGCGAAGGGCGTCCTCATGACGGCGTTCGCGATGGGGCCCGACGACGCGTTCGAGCTGCTGCGCCGTCGCTCGAACGACGCCAACGTGCCCGTGCGAGAGCTGGCGCGCCGGCTGGTCGCGGGTGTCGTCGACGGGTCGGTCACGGGCACCGGGACCGTCGACGACGTCGCCCGCCGTCGCATCGACCGCCTGCTCGCGGGCGAGGGCGCGGACGGCGAGCGCTCGCGCGGCGCGCTCGAGTGACCGGTCGGGCCGGCGGGACGGTGCGGGGAGCGACCTCGCGCGTCAGTCCGTCCCGACGCCGGGGATGCGCCGCGTCTCCACGACCTGGCGCGCGATGTCGACGAGCTTGATGTTCGCGTCCTGGGACACGCGGCTCAGCACCGCGAACGCGCGCCCGGGCGTGAGCGAGTAGCGCTCCATGACGATGCCCTGCGCCTGCCCGATGAGGGTGCGGGTCTGGACGGCCGACTGGAGCTGCTCCTCGGTCCGCGCGGCCGAGATCGCGGCCGCGGCGACGGCGGCGAACGTGGCCGCGAGGTGGTGGGCGTCGGCGTCGAACGCGTCGCGCGACGTGGAGTACATGTTGAGCGCGCCGTGCGCGTTCTCCGACGTGTAGAGCTGCACGCACAGCATCGACCGGACACCGAGCTCGCGCGCGACGGTGGGCGCCCACAGCGGCCAGCGCGCATCGGTCTCGATGTCGCCCGACTCGACGAGCGCGTGGTTGTGGACCGCGTCCAGGCAGGGGCCCTCGCGGAGCTCGTACTGGAGCTCGTCGCCGCGCGCGACGAGCGGGTCGGACACGGCAGGGCTCTCGATGCGTCCGCGCGTGACGAGCGAGACGCCCGCGGACTCGCACCCGTCCACCATCGACACGGCGAGCTCGACGACGCGGTCGAGGGTCTGCTGGAGGGTCGGCTCGTCGGCGAGCGCCCTGGCGGCGTCGGCGACGCGCTCGGCGACGCTCTGGTCCTCGGTGCCGCCCACGATCCCCGGCACCCCGGCGACGGTCTCTGCCTGCGGTGTCGGGACGGTGGCACCCGGCCCCGCCGGCATGCCGACGGTCCCCTGCTCGACGCTCTGCTCGATGCTCGTCATCTCTGCCTCCTCCGGTTCCCCGGCCCCAGCGTAGATCGCGCTCGCGGCTGCCGGTACCCGGGCGAGGCGGGACCGCGACACGTGCGCGGCCCGCCTCACCGGTCGTGCCGGAGGCCCCGCCCGGGCAGGACGCCCGGGCGGGTCGGGGGCGGTGGCCGTCTCGCCCGCACAGGGCGTGGCGGCTGGGTCCCACGGGCACCGTCGCTCTCGCGGCGGACCCGCCCCCGGGCGGGCGCGTACGCCCGCCCTCCGACCCTCCCGTGCGGGTCGCGGCCCTCGGCCGATCCGTCCGCGGCCCGCACGGGGAGGTCTCCTGCGTGTCCTAGAACACGGGCTTGCCTCCCGTCACACCGAGCACGGTGCCGGAGACGTAGCTGGCGTCGGTCGGGGAGGCGAGGAAGACGAACGCCGGGGCGACCTCGCCGGGCTGACCCGCCCGCCCGAGGGGCGTGTCCTGCCCGAACTTCTCGATCTTCTCCTCAGGCTGGGTCGCCGGCTGGAGCGGTGTCCAGATGGGACCCGGCGCGACGGCGTTGACCCGGATGCCCCGCGGCCCGAGCTCGGCCGCGAGGTTGACCGTGAGGTTGTTGATCGCGGCCTTGGTCGACGCGTAGTCGAGCAGCGACGTCGACGGCTGGAAGGCCTGGATCGAGGAGTTGTTGACGATCGCCGACCCCTCCCCCAGGTGCTCGAGCGCCGACTGCGTGACCCACAGCAGCGCGTAGAGGTTCGTCTTGAGGACGCGGTCGATCTCGTCCGTCGTGACGTCCTCGATCGACTCGCGCCGCGCCATCTGGAACCCGGCGTTGTTGACGAGCACGTCGAGCCCCCCGAGCTCCGCTACGGCACGCCCCGGCAGGGCACGCGCCGTCGCCTCGTCGGTCAGGTCGCCGGGGAGGAGGGCGCACGTGCGGCCCGCCTCGCGGACCCAGCGCGCCGTCTCCTCGGCGTCCTCCTGCTCCTCGGGCAGGTAGCCGATCGCGACGTCGGCGCCCTCCCGCGCGAACGCGATGGCGACGGCGCGCCCGATGCCCGAGTCGCCGCCCGTGACGAGGGCGCGGCGCCCCTCGAGCCGCCCGCTGCCGCGGTACGACTCCTCGCCGTGGTCGGGCGCGGGGTCCATGGGCCCGGTCAGGCCGGGCGGCTCCTGCTGCTGGGCCGGGAAGGCCTTCTCGTCCGTCATCTCGTCCCTCCGTCCTCTCGAGGTGCGGTCACCGGGGCGTCAGGAGCGCGCCGGCTCGCGACGGCGCGCGAGCTGCGCGTCGTGCGCGCGCGGGCGGGCGACCGGGCGCACGGCGGCGAACGCCCCCGCGAGCGTCGCCTCGGCCGTCGGGCCCACCCCGCCGGCCTTGCTCAGCGCCCGCATGACCTGCGCGGCGGTCTCCTGCACCGGGACGCCGGCCTCGCCGGCGGCCTCGGCGAGGAGCTGGCTCGCCGCGACGTCGTCGACGCCGTGGACGGCCATGAGCACGCCCTTGACCTGCTCGACGGCGGCCTGGCTGACGAACGCACGCGTCACGGCACGCTGCGACTCGCGCTCGAGCGCTTCCTTGTGGGCGGGGCTGACGTCGACGACGTAGCCCGCGATCTCGACGACGCGCCCCCGCGCGTCCCGGCGTCCCTGCCCCGTCACGACGACGGAGCGGGCCTTGCCGTGCCCGTCGACGATGCGGTGGGCGCAGGAGAACGGTCGGCCGGACCGGATCGCCTCCGTCGCGGCCCGCACCACGCGGGCGCGGTCGTCGGGGTGCTTGCGCGAGCGCAGGGCGTCCAGGCTCGGTTCGACGTCCCCCGGCGTCCAGCCGTGCATCGTGTACACCTCGTCCGACCACCACCAGGTCCCGGAGCCGAGCTCGACGCGGTACTGCCCCACGAGGAGGTGCGTGCCCACGGCGAGCACCTCGGCGAGGGCTGCGGGCCGCACGGGCGTGGTCTGCTCAGGGCTGTGGCTGGTGGTCACGGAGTTCGAGGCCATGGTGTCCTCCCAAAGTTCGGGGGGCGGTGGGCCGCTTCATGACTCCGGTCCCCAACCTAGCCCACCCACCGGCGGACGGCACCCGGGCTCCGCTACGGTGCGGGGCATGACCCGCGAGCCCCGCCGGACGATCGCCCAGCACGCCGACGACGCGCTCGCGCTCGTCCGCCCGACGCCGTCGACGGACGTCCCGCTCGAGGACGCGGTCGGGGCGGTCCTCGCGGTCGACGTCGTCTCGACGCTCGACGCGCCCGCGTTCGACGCGTCCGCGATGGACGGGTACGCGGTGCGGTCGGCGGACGTGGCCGGGGCCGCGAGCGGGTCGCCCGTCGCGCTGCGCGTGGTCGGGGACGTCGCGGCGGGGGCGCCGGGGACCGACGCCCTCCTCGGGGCCGGCGAGGCGGTCCGGATCATGACCGGGGCGCCGGTACCGCGCGGCGCCGACCTCGTGGTCCCGGTCGAGCGCACGTCCACCCGGCGGTTCACGCCGGGGGCGCCTGGCAGCGGCCCCGCGATCGTCGAGGTCCACGACGCGGCGCGCAGCAACGTGCGGGCGCGGGGTGAGGACGTACGCCGCGGCGACGTCGTCGTCGAGGCGGGGGCCGTGCTCACCGCGCGCCACGTGTCCGTCGCCGCGTCCGCGGGGCACGCGACCGTGCGCGTGCACCGCGCGCCGCGCGTCGCCGTGCTCTCCACCGGCAGCGAGCTCGTGGCGCCGGGGACCGATCCGGGCCCGGGCCGGATCCCCGACTCCAACTCCGTCCTGCTCGCCGCGTCGGCCCGCGCGGCGGGGGCGCGCGTGGTGCGGCGGGGCGCGGTCGGCGACACCGCCGCCGCGCTCGTCGCCGCCCTCGACGACCTGCTGGCCGCGTTCGACGGTGCCCCGCCGGACCTGCTCGTCAGCACGGGCGGCGTGAGCGCGGGCGCGTTCGACGTCGTGCGCGAGGTCCTCGACCCTGCGACGCGCGCCGGGACCGCGTGGGAGGGCGCGGTCGACGACGCGCGGCTCGTCGCGGTCGGGATGCAGCCCGGCAAGCCGCAGGGGCTCGCGCGGTGGCGCGGCGTCCCCTGGCTCGCGCTGCCCGGGAACCCCGTGAGCGCGTTCGTCTCGTTCGAGCTGTTCGTGCGGCCCGTCCTCGACCGCCTCCGGGGCGTCCCCGGCACGGGCCGCGCGCTCGTGGGACGCGTCGCCGGGGAGGGCTGGTCGTCGCCGCCCGGGCGCGAGCAGCTCGTGCTCGTGCGGCACACCGTGCCCGACGGCGGCCGGGTCGTCCCCGCGGGCCGGCACCGCGACCGGGGGTCGGCCCCCGCGGAGGCGCGGGGCTCCGGCTCGCACCGCGTCAGCGCGCTCGCGCACGCCGACGCGCTCGCCGTCGTCGACGCCG
>NZ_BJNZ01000042.1 GCF_006539945.1 Cellulosimicrobium cellulans
GGTGTTCATCAGCGCACCGCCGGCGGTCACGGAGCCCGCGAGCACGAGCGGGGCCAGGCCCGCACGCGCCGCGTAGATCGCCGCGGTGTACCCCGCGGGACCGGACCCGACGACGATCAGGTTCTGGACGGCAGACTGCTCGGTCACGTGCTCTCCTCGATGCTCGGTGCGTGGCGGCCGACCACGCGAGAGTGTGAACGCCGCCGGGGCGGCTTCTGTTCCACGGTACGGGTGTTCGCCACGCTACGGGGACCCGGCGCACGGCGCGCGTGCCGTCCACGCACCGCGGGACGGCGACGGCCAGGCCATGGATCCGGCGTCCCCCGTCTCGGGAGCGTCAGGAGACGAGGATCTCGTTGATCTCCGCGCGGAACTCACCGGCCGGGTTCTGCGGCAGCTCGGTGAACCACAGCACGATCGACTCCGCCTCGACCGGCTGGTCGAACGTGAACTCCGCACCGGGCGACAGCGGTCCCTTCGCGAGGACGGTGCCCTCGGTGGGGGCGTCCGGGCTCGTCGCCCGGATCTCGACGTTGCCGCCGGTCACCGCCGTGTCGATGACGACCGTCGAGACGGGCGCCTTCTCCTCGAGCGTGACGGCGAACCCGATCCCCGAGCGCAGGCCCGCGAAGTCCGCCGCGTTGTACCGGCGCGAGATCCAGGTCGTGTCGGGCTGCTGGTCGTAGGCGAGCGGCGCGAGCTCGGGGTGCTCGCCGTCGTTGTTGCCCGAGGCGTCGCCCTCGGGGTCCAGGGCCTGGCCCGAGGCGATCACGGGCCGGACCTCCGTCGGCGCAGGTGCCTGCTCGCCGTCCGTGGTGCCCTCTCCGCCCTCGGACGGAGCCTGCGACCCCTCGCCGGTCGGTTCCTCGCTCGTCTGGAGCGCAGGTCCGAACCCGTCGAACGCGGTGTTCACCGCCCACACGACGCCCCACACGACGAGGCCCAGGACGAGCACGAGGACGATCGGGGTGGCGTTGAACCGGCGGGGTCCGCGCCGGCGTGGCGCGGGCTCGCTCCAGGCCTGCGGCGCCTCCGTGGTCGGGGGTACGGACGGCGGTGCGGCCGCGTACTGGGCGGGCACGGCCCCGGTGTCGTAGCCCACGGGGGGCGGGGGGACCGCGTACGCCGCGGTCGCCGGGTCCGGCGCGGGCGGCGGGACCGCTGCCGTGGCGCCCGTGGCGACGCCGGCGGCGTACGCGATGCCCGGACCGGCGGAGCCCGGCACGTCTCCCACGCGGTGGATGCGTCCCGTCGTCGGGCGTCGGACCGGCGGTGCGGGCGGCGGCGTCCCCGGGGGCGCGCTCGTCGCGCCGTCGAACGCCGTGCGGACGGACTGGCGGCTCACGCCTGCCGTCGCGGGCTGCACGAACGAGGGCAGGGCCGCGACGACCGAGACCTCCCCCCAGGGCTCGACCGCGCCGACGACGTCGGCGGGGGAGCGGGGCGCGTCGCCGGCGGGCGGCGCCGTCCACTCCTCGACCGTGCCGCGGGTCCCCGCGAAAGCCTGGGCGCAGAGCGCGTCCAGCTCCGCGGGGACGTCCGGGCGGACGGCGGAGAGCGGGAGGACCCCGTCGCTCGCGCGCTGTGCGGGAAGGGGGTGGATGGCGTCGGGGGCGATCCACGAGACGTCCAGGGACGGCCCGGCCCAGCGCGCCGTCATCGCGTAGTAGAGGAGCGCGACGAGCCCGACGGCGTCGGTGCGCGACGTCAGGTCGGCGTCGTGCTGGTCGTGGCCCGCCACGCCGGCGTCGAGTCCGAGACCCGTGACGAGGACCCGGCTGCCGTCGACGCGGAGCGCGTCGGGCCGGAGCGCGAGGTGGTGGACCCCGCGCCGCTGGGCGACCTCGAGCGCGGCCGCGGCCTCGCCGACGATCGCGCGCGCCTGCTGCGGGTCGACGATGCCGCCCGCGACGACCTCGCTCAGCGTGATGCCCGTGTACCGCTCGGTTACGACGTACGCGGCGCCGTCCTCCGCCCCGACGTCGAGGACGCGCGTCAGGCGCGGGTCGACGACGAGCGCGGCGCGCCGGGCGGAGTCGAGGGCTTCGGCGACGTGCGGTCCGGAGACCAACGAGATCCGGACCGGCCGGTCGAGGATCTGGTCGTGCGCCGACCATGCGGTGACGTCCGACAGGTCGGACGTGAGCTGCTCGTCGAGCCGGTAGCGCGCGACGAGCAGTGTTCCTGGGGCCACGCCGTTCACCGGACCTCCTCCGTGGGACTCGTGGTCGACACACCATGGTACGCGGGCCCTGATTGCCCTTGTATCACCCGATTGGGGCCCGCGGGCCGCGCGCCGCTCACCGCCGCACGAGCCGGCGGACGCGACCCACGATGGGACCGGCGAGCTGGTCGAGCTCGCGTACGCGCATGAGCTTGAGCCCGCCCGCGTAGACGGCCGTCATCACGGCCCCGGCGACGGACACCACGACGACGGCCTGCCACCACGAGAGCCCGTAGATGCCGTCCGGGCCGTCGCCGGTGAGGACGACGAACCCGCGCAGGACGCCCCAGCCCGCGACGCCGCTGACGAGAGCCGCGATCCCGGCCTTGACGTGCAGGCGCAGGATCCGGGCGCCGTCGAGCCCCCGGAGCGTGCGTCGTAGCCCGACGGTGCGCAGCGCGACGGCCACGAGGTTGGACACGCTCATCGCGAGGCCGATGCCCACGACCCAGAGCTGGGGAGCCAGCACCTGCGTCGCGAGCCAGGACACGCCGACGAGCACGAGCGTGCCCGGCACCTGGATCCAGAAGACGGTCCGGCCGTCCTCGAACGCGTAGTAGACCCACTTCATGAGCACCATGCCGCCCAGGGGGACGAGCCCGAGCGCCATGGCGCGCAGCACCTCGGAGACGGCCTCGCCGGACGCGGCGTCGACGGAGGGGACGAGCAGCTTGGTGATCGGCAGCGCGAGGACGACCAGCACGACGGTCGCGAAGACGGTGAAGACCCCGACGGTGCGCACGCCGCGCGAGAGGTCGTGCCGGACGCGCGCGAGGTCGCCCGCGTGGGCCGCTGCGCTCATGCCCGTGAAGAGCGCCGTCGCGATCGAGACGGTCACGAGCGAGTGGGGCAGCAGGTAGATCATGAGCGCCTGCGTGTAGGCGGCGTTGCCCGCCACCGCCAGGGCTCCCGAGAACGCGTCGGGTGCGCCCGTGATCAGCCCGGTGACGGCGCCGAGGGTCCCGGGGTCGTCACGGTAGGGCCCGAACGTCTGCGCGAGCGCCGCGCGGGGCGCCTCGCTCGCGAAGCGTGTGGTGAACAGGACCCCGACCTGCTCGAGGAGGACGGCGGCGAACGTCCACAACGCGACCTGGCCGGCGGAGCGCAGGCCGATGCCGTGCAGGCCGAACCGCAGGTGCCAGCGGAAGCCGGCCCGCCACAGCGGGACGACGAGGATGAGCGCCTGCGCCGCGACACCGAGCGTCGCGGTGCCGGCCAGCAGCGCGATCTTGGGCCCGTCCCACTGCGTGAGGTCGTCGACGTTCCCCGTGGCCGCGGGACCGTAGATCGCGATGAACGCCGCGAACCCGGCGATCGACACGACGTTGTTCAGCACCGGTGCCCACATGAAGGGACCGAACTGGCCCCGCGCGTTGAGCACCTGACCGAGGAGCGTGTACAGCCCGTAGAAGAAGAGCTGCGGCGTGCACCAGAAGGCGAAGGCGACGGCGAGCGACGTCTGCGGTGCCGTCCAGCCGGGACCGGTGTAGAGCGCGACGAGGATGCTCGACCCCGCCGTGAGCAGCGCCGAGAGCGCGATCAGCACGACGCCGGAGAGCGTGAGCAGCTTGTCGAGCCGCTCCTGGGTGTTGCGCGCACGGTAGGCGCGGACGATCTGCGGCACGAGGACGGCGTTGAGGACGCCGCCCGCGAGGATCGCGAAGAGGACGTTGGGGATCTTGTTCGCGACGTCGAACGCGTCCGCGACCAGGCCCGTGGTCCCGATCGCGGCCACGAGGAGGACGTTGCGGACGAGCCCGAGGCCGCGCGAGACGAACGTGCCCGACGCCATGAGCGCCGACGAGCGGCCGAGCCCGCCCGTGCGGGGGGCGGGCGCCTCCGTGGCACCGGCCTCGGCGGTCTCGTCCGGGGTGCCCGACGCCGCCGGGTCGCCCGGGAGCGCCCCGGTCGGGACGACGTCGCGCGTCGTGCCGGGACGCGTGCCGTGCCCGGCGCCCGGGGGCCGGACGTGCCGGGGCTGCTCGGGGCTCACTCGACGCGCTCCTCGTCCCGAGGGGCGGGTTGAGCAGGCGGCGTCGGGTCCTGCGCGGGCGGTGCCGGCTGGTCCACCGTGGCGCCCGCCAGACGGCGGGGCGAGCGGCCGCGGCGCACCGTGCGCCAGATTCCCGCCACCAGGGCGAGGGCCAGGAGCACCGCCACGACCACGGTGCCCACCGACTCCCAGTCGGCGCGCACGCGCACGACGAACTCCTGCGGCTCCGCGACGCGGACCTGGGGCTGCGCCGCGCTGACGAGCTCGACCTCCACCGTGACGTTCCCGCTCCCGAACGCTTCGACGGGCACCCCGACGCTCGTCTCGGCCGCGACCAGGTCGCCGTCGGCGTCCCGGGTGGCGGCCGGGATCGTCACGGTCCGGCGCTCCGGTGCGCGCAGTCGCGGGTCGTCCGGCCGCAGCACGACCTCGACCGTGGCCTCCTGCTCCAGGACGCTGCGCACCCGGACGGGCAGGTCCTCCTGCTCGGCCACGAAGAGGAACGGAGCGCGCGTCTCCACCGAGAGCGTGCCCCGGACGGCGGCGGACCGTTGCTCGGCGTGCTGGACGGCGAGCACGCGCGACGGCTGCGCGGCGCGGAACGCGACGGCGGTCGGGGTGACGAAGCCGGGCTCGAGCGGGCGCGTGATCGTCGTGGGGTCGGCGCCGACGGTCGCGAACGCGGCGAGGTCCGCGCGCGACCGGTCGAGAGCACGGAGCTGGGCGACGGTGATCTCCCCCTCGCCGGCGACGTCGGCCGGCAGCGCCGTGCGCTCGACGGCGGACGGCGCGGACGCCAGGAGGTCGTCCACCGGGGCCAGGTCGACCCAGGGAGCCGCGCGGAGGGCGTCGAGCCGTGCCGTGAAGAGCGTCGGCTCGGCCTCCCAGCTCCGGGGGAGGGCGATGACGACGTGGCGCTGCTCCGCCGGGCGCTCGCGGGCGATCACGGCCGTCTCGGCGAGGATCCGCTGCGTCGCCGTGACGCCCGAGCCGTCGCCGGCCGAGAGGAGAGCGGTCAGCACGGCGTCCGCGACGAGCGCCTTCACGGGTCCGGCGGCCGTCGCGACCTCGGCGACGCCGGACGGCGTGTAGGTCAGCGACTCGTCCGGGACGAGCCCACCGGGACCGACGACGGTCGCGGTCGCGCCCGACGCCGCGGCGAGCGTCGTCGTGGCCAGGTCGGGGACGGCGTCGCCCGGCCAGGCGAGGTCGGTCCGCCACGCCGCCGTCGGGTCGGACGCGGTGGCCGCGCCGGACGTCTCGTCCGTGGCGGCCGCGTCGTCGTCCGTCGCCCCGCCGTCGCCCGTCGCATCGCCGGTGGTCGCGTCGCCGCTGGTCTCGTCGTCGGTCGACTGGTCGTCGGTCGTCGGCTCGGGCACGGCCGGGAGCGGGGTCCCCTCCGGCAGCGCGAGACCGGCGTGCGCGAACGCCGCGACGTCCGGGTCGTACGCGCGTAGCGCGAACGCCGAACGGCCCGCGGCGGCGGCCCTCACGGCGTCGGCCCAGGCGTTCACGGCCGGGTCGCCGGCTCCCGTCGCCGCGGCGAGCAGGGCCGGGTCGGCGACCCACGCGACCTCCGGAGCGTCACCGGTCGCCGCGAGCAGACGCCCGAGGTGACCGTCCGTCGCCACCGCGGCCGAGAGCGCGTCGTCGTACGCCTGGGGGTCGGGGTCCACCGGCGGCCCGGTCATGGCGGCCACCACGCTCAGACGCAGCGGGGTCACCTCGCCCGACGGCTCCCACAGGACGAAGGTGCGCTGGACGGCCTGGCGTGCGCCGCCGTCGGACACCGTGAGGGAGATGCCGCGCGGGCCCCAGTCGCTGCCCGCGTGCAGGTCGAGCTCCGCGACCGGGACGGTGAGCGTCGTCTCCACCGTCGCACCCGGCGCGAGAGCCCCGAGGTCCTCGCCGGTGACGCGGACCCCGACGCGACCGTCGAGCCCGATCGTCGTCCAGCTCTCGAGCGCCGACCGGGTGCTCAGCACCCGCCGGTCGATGCCGAGCGCCACCATGGGCGCCCCGAGCGTCTCCGCCGTCCCGTTGGTCACGCGCGCGGTCACGGTGAGCGTGTCGCCCGGACCGAGGACGGTCGGCTGGAGCGACGAGACCTCGAGCGTGACCGCGTCCTCGGTCTCGGCCGTCGTGCTCGTCGAGGTGCTCGTCGTCGTGCTCGCTGCCGCACCCACCGCCGCGACGGCACCGCCGAGGACGACGGAGACGGCGAGGACCAGCAGGGCGACCAGTGCGACGAGGAGGCGAGCGGACCTGCCGACGAGCGGGGCCGACGCGGCGCCGCCGGGGCGCGCGCCGCTGCTGGGGGAGGGCGTCATGAGTGGTCGGTCGAGCTCCGTGGGGCGGGCGGTGCCGGGCCGCCGCGGCCGTCGTGCGGACGGCCGGGCGAGCGGACGATCGTCCGGGTCACCCTACTCTCGACCACCCCGTGGAACCGCGCCGGCCTGCCCTCGAGGACGCTGTGCGCGACGGCGGCGATCCGGCGCTCGTTGGGGTAGGCGAGCCGGTCGGGGAGGTCCACCACGGGGATCCACGCGACGTCCTCGGCCTCGCCGTCCGGGTCGCCCTCGACCGTGAGGTAGCCGCCCGTCGCGCGCAGGAGGAAGTGGTGGACGACCTTGTGCACGCGGCGGTCGTCGCCCGTGAACCAGTAGTCGATGACGCCCAGCGGCTCCTGCACGGCCCCCTGGATGCCCGTCTCCTCCGCGATCTCACGGACCGCGGCCTGCTCCGGCGTCTCGTCGCCCTCGAGGTGGCCCTTGGGCAGGCACCACTCGAGACGTCCTCCCCGGTTGCGGCGGGCGATGATCGCCGCGCAGAGGTCGCCGCCCGCGACCGTGATGACGAGCCCGCCGGCCGAGACCTCGTCGACCACGGGCAGCGGCGGCGGCGCGGGCGCCGGGCGCGAGCGCGGGTCGATGCGCAGCGCGTGCCCGCCGGGCGGGGCGGGGACCGGGAGGGGCTGCCCGCGACCGCTGTCACGCCCGCCCGCCGGATCCCTCCGGGGCTCGTCGGCGTGCGCAGGGGTGGACATGTCCCAACTTTACCGAGTGGACGTCGGCTCCCCGGGACCGGCTCCCCGGTGCGGGCGTCGTATCTGGCAGGCTTGGGTGTCGTGCCCCAGCCTTCGTCGCCCCAACCGTCGCCCCCGCCGACGTCGCAGTCGCTCGAGCTCCAGCGCCGCGCTCTCACCGTGCTCACCGAGATGGCACCCGCGGCGATCGAGCTCGGCGAGGCGTTCCGCGCCGCCGGTCACGAGCTCGCGCTCGTGGGCGGGCCCGTCCGCGACGCGTTCCTCGGGCGGGCGAGCAACGACCTCGACTTCGCCACGTCCGCGTCGCCCGACGAGACCGAGGCGCTCCTCGCGCGCTGGGGCGACGCCCACTGGGACATCGGCAAGGAGTTCGGCACGATCGGCGCGAAGCGCTTCGGTCGTGGGGGTCCCGGGGACGACCTCGTCGTCGAGGTGACGACGTACCGCACCGACGAGTACGACCCGACGTCGCGCAAGCCCGTCGTCGCGTTCGGCGACACGCTCGAGGGCGACCTGTCGCGCCGGGACTTCACCGTGAACGCGATGGCGGTGCGCGTCCCGGAGATGACGTTCGTCGACCCGTTCGACGGCCTCGACGACCTCGCACGCCGCGTGCTGCGCACGCCGATCGCCCCCGAGCGCTCGTTCGACGACGACCCGCTGCGCATGATGCGTGCGGCCCGGTTCGCGGCCCAGCTCGGGTTCGACGTCGACGGCGGGACGCTCGCCGCGCTCGTCCTCATGACCGAGCGCATCGAGATCGTGTCCGCGGAACGGGTGCGGGACGAGCTGTCGAAGCTGCTGTGCGCGGCGTCCCCGCGTCGCGGGCTCGAGGTGCTCGTCGACACGGGTCTCGCCGACCACGTGCTGCCCGAGCTCCCCGCGCTCAAGCTCGAGATCGACGAGCACCACCGGCACAAGGACGTGTACGAGCACTCGCTCACGGTCCTCGACCAGGCGATCGCGCAGGAGACCGGGCCCGACGGCGTGGTCCCTGCCCCCGACCTCGTGCTCCGCCTGGCCGCGCTGCTGCACGACGTCGGCAAGCCGCCGACGCGGCGCTTCGAGCAGGGGGAGGCGTGAGCTTCCACCACCACGAGGTCGTCGGCGCCAAGATGGTCGCCAAGCGCCTCAAGGCGCTGCGGTACGACAAGCAGGTCGTCAAGGACGTCGCGCGACTCGTCGAGCTGCACCTGCGGTTCCACGGCTACGGCGACGGCGCCTGGACCGACTCCGCGGTGCGCCGGTACGTGACCGACGCCGGGCCGTTGCTCGAGCGGCTGCACCGCCTCACGCGCGCCGACTGCACGACGCGGAACCGGCGCAAGGCGCAGCGGCTGCGCGAGTCGTACGACGACCTCGAGCGCCGCATCGCGGACCTCCAGGAGAAGGAGGAGCTCGACGCCGTCCGCCCGGACCTCGACGGCCAGCAGATCATGACGATCCTCGGCATCCGGCCCGGACCGGTGGTGGGCAGGGCGTACAAGCACCTGCTGGAGCTGCGCCTGGACCGCGGGCCGGTCGACGAGGAGACCGCACGCGCGGACCTCCTGGCCTGGTGGGCCGACCAACCGGAGTCCACTTCCTGAGGAGGCGCGCGGCGGAGGACGCCGAACACGACATGGGTGCCGTTATCAGCCCGATAACGGCACCCATGTCGTGTTCGAAGGAGCGTGAGGTCGTGGTCGACGCCGGGCGGCGACGACTTAGACGTCGTCGGTGGCCAGGGCGGCCTCGACCGGCGCGGCCTGCGTCCGGTCCTGCGCGGGGCCGTGGCCTGCGCCGTGGTCCTGCGGCGCGGGGCGGCGCAGGAGGAACGAGAGGCCGACGGCGACGAGCATGACGGCCGTGCCCCAGACGAACGCGTCGCCGACGCCCTCGGCCAGCGCGGCCTGCGGCGACGCGCCCGCCTCGCCGTAGGCGATGGAGCGGGTCGTCATGACGGCGACGAACATGGCCGTGCCGGCGGCGCCCGCGAGCTGCTGCACGGTGCCGATCGACGCGGACCCGTGCGAGTACTGGTGCGGCTCGAGAGCCGAGAGCGCGGCCGTGAACAGCGGAGTGAACATGAACGCGAGGCCCAGGCTCAGCGTGACGTGCAGCGCCAGGACGAACCACGGCGACGAGTCCGCGTGGATCGTCGTGAACGCGGCGAGGGCGACGGCGACGACGCTCACGCCGGGGATGACGAGCGGGCGCGGTCCCACCCGGTCGTAGAGCCGGCCGACGGTCGGGCCGAGCAGACCCATGAGGAGCCCGCCGGGGAGCACGATGAGGCCGGTCGCGAGCGGCTCGAGGCCCATCGCGTCCTGGAGGAACAGCGGCAGGAGGATGAGGGAGCCGAACATGGCGACCATGCCGACCGCCATGATGCCGAGCGGCACGCTGAACCCGCGGTGCGTGAACACGCGGAGGTCGAGCAGCGCGCGGTCCTCGCGCTGGAGCACGAGCTGGCGCCACACGAACGCGCCGAGGGCAAGGGCACCGAAGGCGATGGGCGCGGCCGGCGGGACGACGGGCGTATGGCGTGCCGCCTCGCCGATGCTCGAGAGCCCGTAGACGAGCCCACCGAACGCGAACGCCGCGAGGACGAGCGAGAACGGGTCGAGCCGCGAGTGCGTACGGTCAGCGACGTCCCGGATGTACAGGAAGCCGAGGACGAGCGCGACGAGCGCGATCGGCAGCACGATCCCGAACACCCACCGCCAGCTCAGCGAGTTGAGGATGAGGCCCGAGAGGGACGGGCCCAGCGCCGGCGCCGCAGCCATGACGATCGAGATGTTCCCCATGACCTTGCCGCGGATCGTCGGCGGGACGAGGGTCATGATCGTCGTCATGAGCAGCGGCATCATGATCGCCGTGCCCGAGGCCTGCACGACGCGGCCGGTGAGCAGCCACGCGAAGCCGGGCGAGACGGCCGCGAGCAGGGTGCCGGCGCTGAACAGCGACATCGCGAGCAGGTAGGCCCCCCGCGTGCCGAGGCGCTGGAGCAGGAACCCGGTCGCCGGGATGACGACCGCCATCGTCAGCATGAACGCGGTCGTCAGCCACTGCCCGGTGCTGGCCGTGATGCCGAGGTCCTCCATGAGGGGCGCCAGCGCGACGCTCATGGTCGTCTCGTTGAGGATCACGACGAACGCGGAGCCGAGCAGCAGCGCGATGACGAGGAAGTCCGCCCGGGGGAGCCGGTCGACGGGTGCCGAGGTGTCGTGGGTGGAGGGGGCTGTCACGGGGTGTCTCCGCTCGCGTCGGGTGGCGGCCCGGGCTCAGTGTCGGACCCGGTTCGGGGAAGCTGCGCAAGGCAGCACGGGGGTCGCGTGCGCAGGGCACGCGACGACGGTGTCGGTTCTCGGTCGGCAGGGCCACGGGAGAGGTGAGGTGCCCCGGGCGATCAGCGCGGCGTCGCCACGACGATCCGTACCCTGTACGACCATCCACCATCCTGCGTTATTCCCACCGACCGTGACGACCTCTTTTCGTCGACGGAGTCATCGGTGCTGCCGACAGCAGAACGCCGTGGCCGCGCGGGGGAACCGTGCAGAGGTGCTGCGAGAACAGGCCAGCGGCTGACCGCTGCCCCGCCTAGCGTCGAGACGGACCCACCACCCAGACACCGGAGGCCCTGATGGAGTTCCGAGCGTTCACGATCGACGTCCCGCAGGCCGAGCTCGACGACCTGCACGAGCGCCTCGCCCGCACCCGCTGGCCCGCCGAGCTCCAGGAGCGCGGCTGGGAGCGCGGCACCGAGCTGTCGACGATGCGCCGCCTCGCCGCGCACTGGGTCGACGGCTACGACTGGCGCACGCAGGAGGCGCGTCTCAACCGCTTCCACCACGTCGTGGCCACGGTCGACGGTCGCGACCTCCACGCGATCCATGAGCGTGCGGTACGCCGGGACGCGCCGGCGATCCTGCTGCTGCACGGCTGGGCGGACTCGTTCTACCGGTTCGCGCACGTCGTCGACCGCCTCACGGGCCGCGATCCCGCGGTCGGCCCCGACGAGGCGGTGTTCGACGTCGTCGTCCCGTCCCTGCCGGGTTTCGACTTCTCGGAGCAGCCCGAGGCCGGGACGGTGAGCGGCGCCCAGAGCGCCGAGGTCGTCGCGAGCCTCATGGAGGGCCTCGGCTACGACCGCTACCTCGTGCACGGCGGGGACTGGGGCGGTGTCGTCGCGCAGGAGGTGGCGCGTGCGCACCCCGACCGCGTCGTCGGCCTCCACCTCACCGACGTCCCGTTCCCCAACCTGTTCCTCGTCGACCGAGGGACCGCGAGCGAGGGGGAGCGCGCCATGTTCGCCGCCGTCGACGCGTGGGGCGAGACGCACGGCGGGTACGTCGGGATCCAGTCGTCGCGCCCGCTCACCCTGTCCTACGGCCTGAGCGACTCGCCCGTCGGCCTCGCCGCGTGGCTCGTCGACCACTATGGCTACCTCTCCGACACCTTGCCGTCGGACGACGACCTGCTCACCAACGTGATGCTCTACTGGCTCGGCAACTCGATCCGCTCCTCGATGCGCCTCTACAACGAGGGGCTCGACGGCGACTGGGGCAGTGCGGCAGGGGGCGACGCCGCATGGTCGGACGGAGAGGGCGCCGACGACGGCTGGTCGGGCGGGGAAGGCGCCGACGACGGCTGGTCGGGCGGGGAGGGTGGCGACGACGGCTGGTCGCTACGCATCGACGTGCCGACGGCGCTCGCCGTCTTCCCGCGTGACATCTCCCAGCCGCCGCGAGAGTACGCGGAGCGGTTCTTCGACGTCCGGCGGTTCACGACGATGCCGCGCGGCGGGCACTTCGCCGCCCTGGAGGAACCGCAGCTCGTCGTCGACGACCTCCGGGCCTTCGCCTCCGAGCTCGGCTGAGCCCGGTCGAGCGGCTGCGCCCCGTCAGGCGCTCGGTCGCGCGGCCGGGACGTCGTCGCCGGTGGCGGAGCCCTCGCCGGGTGAGGTGGCCTCGGAGGCCGGCCGTGCGCCGTCGTGCCCGACGGCGTCCTCCGCCCCGGCGGGGGTCCGTGCCCCGCGGGTCCACATCACGAGAGCGGCGAGCGCGTAGGCGACCGCGAGGGCGACGAACACGCCGCGCGACCAGCCCGTGTCGGGGAGCGTGAACGCCGCCAGGGCGGCCGCGCCGACGAACGCCGCGTTGTACAGGACGTCGTAGAACGCGAAGGCGCGGCCGCGGAACTCGTCGTCGGTGTCGCGCTGGACGATCGTGTCCACCGCGATCTTGGTGCCCTGCGCCGCCAGCCCGAGCAAGGCGGCGCCCGTGTACACGATCGCGCGCGACGGCGTCGTCACGAGCAGGAGCTGGCTGGCTGCGGCGAGCAGCAGCATGATCGCGATCCACACCTGCGGGCCCGTGTACCGGGAGAGCGTCGGCGTGAGCACCATGGCCCCCGCACCGCCCAGGCCCGTCAGGCCGACGACGATCGCGAACGTCGCCATGCCCGCCGTCTGGCTCCCCGCGTCGAGGAGGTTCCGGGCGATGAGGATCGAGGCGATGAAGACCACGCCGTAGAGGAAGCGGTGCGTGGCCATCGCGAGCAGCGCCTGGCCCGGGGTGCGGCGCGCGACGAGGTAGCGGGCGCCGTCGGCCAGGCCGCGCGCGACCTTGACGATCTCCGACCGGATCGCCGACTCGGCGGGACGCTCCGGGCCGAGCTGCGTCCGGCCGAGGCGCAGCGCGAGCAGCGACGCGACCCCGAAGACGAGCGCCGCGCACACGAGGGCGGACGAGTCCTTGACCCGGCCCGGCTCGAACGCGAGCCCCAGGACGAACCCGATCCCGCCGCCGACGAACGCCGCGCCGGCCCCCAGCGTCGGGGTCAAGGAGTTCGCGGTGAGCAGCAGCGGGCCGTCGACGACGCGTGGCAGACCCGCGGACAGGCCCGCGAGGAGGAAGCGGTTCACCGAGAGTGCCGCGAGACCGAGCGCGTAGATCCACCCGCTGACCCCGCCGGAGAGCATGAGCGCCGCCATCCCCAGGGTGATGACCACGCGCACCGCGTTGCCCCACGCGAGCACCTGTCGGCGCTGCCAGCGGTCGAGGAACACGCCCGCGAACGGGCCCACGATCGTGAACGGCGCGAGCATCACCGCGAACGCGCCGGCGATCGCCGCGGCGGTGCCCTGCGACTCGGGCGAGAAGAACAGCAGCGACGCCAGGCCGACCTGGAACATGCCGTCCCCGGCCTGCGAGACGAGGCGCACGGCGAACAGCCTGCGGAACCCGCGCAGCCGCAGCAGCGCTCGCAGCTCGGCGACGACACTCACCCCCCAACCCTAGGCGGTCGCCACCGCCCCCTGGACCGTCGGCGGCCGACCCTGCGCAAGAGGTGCCGTTCTCGCATCCTGGGAACCCCCTGGGCAAGAATGCTTAGGAAGGTTACTTTTGCGTTTTCACGACCCGCCGCAGTGGCCGGGCCCGGAGAAGCAGCGAGGCATTCTCGAATGACACGAACCCCCAGGACGGCAGCCGCAGGGCTCGCCTTCGCAGCGACGGCGGCGCTCGTCGCCGGCACGGCCGGGGCGGCGCACGCCGCACCCGCGACGGCCGGCGGAGACGGCGCCAACGGCTACAAGACCGTCGGCTACTACCCCGCGTGGGACGCCGGCGACGAGGACGGCTACCAGGTCGCCGACCTCCAGACCACCGGGGCGGCGTCCGACCTGACGCACCTCAACTACGCGTTCGGCAACGTCACGACCGACCTGGTCTGCGACATCACCGACCGGGAGGACCCCGTCGACGGCGGGCTCGAGGGCGACCCCCTCAACGACTACGTGCAGCTCAAGCCGGCCGGGCAGACCGTCGACGGCGTCGCGGACACCCCCGACCAGGCGCTCGCGGGCAACTTCCACCAGCTCAAGAAGCTCAAGGAGGCCAACCCGGGCCTGAAGGTCCTCATCTCCCTCGGCGGCTGGACCTGGTCGGACAACTTCTCCGACGCCGTGTCCACGCCCGAGAACCGCGAACGGCTCGTCGAGTCCTGCCTCGACGTGTACTTCCGCGGGAACCTGCCCGTCGTCCAGGACGCGGAGAACGGCACCAAGGGTGGCGACGGCGTCGCCGCCGGAATCTTCGGCGGCGTCGACCTCGACTGGGAGTGGCCCGGCGCGACCGGCGAGCACCCCACGCCGCGACCCGAGGAGGACGCGGAGAACTTCGTCCGGTTCGCGCAGCTCCTGCGCGCCGAGCTCGACGAGCTCGGCGCCGAGACGGGCG
Source organism: Cellulosimicrobium cellulans (assembly GCF_006539945.1). Taxonomy (GTDB): domain Bacteria; phylum Actinomycetota; class Actinomycetes; order Actinomycetales; family Cellulomonadaceae; genus Cellulosimicrobium; species Cellulosimicrobium cellulans. The sequence continues at coordinate 14,487 of NZ_BJNZ01000042.1, forward strand.
AGGACTACCAGATCACCGGATTCGCACCGGCGGGCTGGGCCCCGCGCACCTACGGCGGCTGGCTCGACCCGCGCTTCGTCGAGGCGCTCGACTTCATCAACGTCCAGGGATACGACTACCACGGCGACTGGAACACCACCCGGACCGGCCACCAGGGCAACCTGCACGTCTACGACGACCCGACGACGGGCGAGCCCGCCAACTGGGGCCTCGCCGCCGACGGCGTCCTCGGCGCGTACCACGCCGCCGGGTGGCCCAAGGAGAAGCTCGTGCTCGGCATGGCCGCGTACGGCTACGGCTGGACGAACGTCACCGACCCGACACCCGGTGCCGCGGCCGACGGCGCCCTCCCGTTCACCTACTACTCCGAGATCAAGGCCAAGGGCCTCCCGGAGTACTACGACGAGGTCGCCGGGCAGGGCTACTTCTCCGGAGACGGCGAGTGGTGGAGCGCGGACACCCCGCGCTCCGTGACGGCCAAGGCCGAGTACCTCGCCACCCACGGCTACGGCGGCGGCTACTTCTGGGACCTCGCCGGTGACGACGACAACGAGCTCCTCGGGACCCTCCGGGGCACGTTCGAGACCGCCGCCCCCGGTCCGCTCGTCCCCGCTGACGCGGCGGCCCCCTGGTACGCATCGGGCGTGTACACCCAGGGCGACGTCGTCTACCACGACGGCGTCGAGTACCGCGCCGCCTGGTGGACCCGGAACCAGGAGCCCGGCCAGCCGAACGGCCCCTGGCGCGCCATCGGCGGTGCCGGCACCGCCCCGGCGGGAGAGGCACCCGCCTGCGGCGACGCCTGGGACGCCGGCCGCACCTACACCGCGGGCGACGTCGTCACCCGCGCGGGCGTGAGCTACACCGCGCAGTGGTGGACCACCGGGTCCCAGCCCGGCACCGACGTGCACGGCGCCTGGGACGCGGGCAGCCCCTGCGCCTGACGCACGAGCACACGGGCGAGGCCCCTGCCGATCATCGGCAGGGGCCTCGCCCGTATCTCGACCTGCGATGCGTGCCAGGTCAGCGCGCGACCTTCATGGTCGCGCTGGTCCTGCGTTCCGCTACGGCCGAGAGCCCGGCGAAAAGCGTGCCGGGCTCTCAACCTTCGCTGCACTCCGGATCAGCGCTCGACCTCACCGGCGATGAAGGCCTCCAGCTGCGCACGGCCCTTCGTGTCCTCCATCTGGACCGGGGGGGACTTCATGAAGTAGGTCGAGGCCGAGAGGATCGGGCCGCCGACGCCGCGGTCCTTGGCGATCTTCGCGGCGCGCACGGCGTCGATGATGATGCCGGCGGAGTTGGGGGAGTCCCAGACCTCGAGCTTGTACTCCAGGTTCAGCGGGACCTCGCCGAACGCGCGACCCTCGAGGCGCACGTACGCCCACTTGCGGTCGTCGAGCCACGCGACGTAGTCCGACGGGCCGATGTGGACGTTGCGGTCCTCCTTCTTGCCGCCGAGCGGGCCCTCGAGGTTCGAGGTCACGGCCTGCGTCTTGGAGATCTTCTTGGACTCCAGGCGCTCGCGCTCGAGCATGTTCTTGAAGTCCATGTTGCCGCCGACGTTGAGCTGGTACGTGCGGTCCAGCACGACGCCGCGGTCCTCGAAGAGCTTGGCGAGCACGCGGTGCGTGATCGTCGCGCCGACCTGCGACTTGATGTCGTCGCCGACGATCGGGACACCGGCCTCCTCGAACTTCGCGGCCCACTCCGGGTCGGACGCGATGAAGACGGGCAGCGCGTTGACGAACGCCACGCCCGCGTCGATCGCGGCCTGCGCGTAGAACTTCGCGGCCTGCTCCGAGCCGACGGGGAGGTAGCAGACGAGCACGTCGACCTGGGCCTCGCGCAGCGCGGCGACGACGTCGACCGCCTCCGCGTCCGACTCCTCGATCGTCTGCGCGTAGTACTTGCCGATGCCGTCGAGGGTCGGGCCGCGCTGGACGGTCACGCCGAGCGGCGGGACGTCCGCGATCTTGATCGTGTTGTTCTCCGAGGCGTTGATGGCCTCGGAGAGGTCGAACCCGACCTTCTTCGCGTCGACGTCGAACGCCGCCACGAAGTCCAGGCTCGAGACGTGGTAGTCGCCGAACTGCACGTGCATGAGGCCCGGGACGGTGCTGCTCGGGTCGGCGTCACGGTAGAAGTGCACGCCCTGGACGAGGGACGATGCGCAGTTGCCTACGCCGACGATGGCGACGCGGATGGAGGTCATCCTCGCTCCTTGGTGTTCGTTGTTCCAGGGTCCTCGGGACGCCTCGCGCCGTCGGGCTCCTGCTCGGATGGTTCCGCAGGATGCGGGGTGCTGCTGGTCCGCGCACGGGTGGTGCTCCGGGAGTGCCCGGAGCTCCGGTCGCGTTCGGTGGTGATGAGACCGTCGAGCCAGCGCACCTCGCGCTCGACCTGCTCGAGTCCGTGACGTTGCAGCTCGAGCGTGTACTCGTCGAGCCGCTCGCGGGTGCGAGCCGCGGACTCCCTGACCGCCTCCAGCCTCTCCGTGAGCCGGGTGCGCCGGCCCTCGAGGATGCGGATACGGGTCTCGGCGTCGGTCTGCGCGAAGAACGCGAACCGGACGTCGAAGCTCTCGTCCTCCCATGCCGCCGGCCCGGAGGAGGCCAGCACGCTCTGGAGGTGCTCCTTGCCCTCGGCCGTCAGCTCGTAGACGATGCGCGCGCGCTTGCCCGAGAGGGCGGGCGCGAGCGTCGACTGCGCCGCGGACTGCTCCGTGCCGGTGATGAGCCCGCGGGCCACCAGCGACTTGAGGGCGGGGTACAGCGAGCCGTAGGACAGCACGCGGAACGACCCGAGCATGAGGTTGAGCCGCTTGCGCAGCTCGTACCCGTGCAGCGGGGACTCCTTGAGGAGGCCGAGGATCGCGGTCTCGAGCACCGGTGTCTTGCTGCGCACGAACCCACCTCCTGACGCTCCTCGGGCGTGCCCCGGCGGGCTCACTGTGACCTGAGTTCAACTCGATGTATCGAGTCGATACATCGACAGGTTAGGTCGTCTCGATGCGTCGCGCAATCTTCGGGGAGTGTCGCGCATCGCGCCACAGATGTGAAGGACCCGCGGAGGGGGCGGGACGCCGCGGCGAATCAATGGCGCACGATGGCGTTGTCACGGCGGCAGGCCCTTGTCCGGACAGGGGGACGCCCTATTGTTCAGGGTGGTCCGGCGTGTGCCGACCCCGTGCCCGACGACGTCCCGCGCCTCAGGCGGGGACGCGCCGTCGGGCAGGCGGTCTGCTCGCGGTGGGCCACGAGCAGGTCCGCGTGCGACGTGGAGCCGGCTTCCCGTTGCCCCCCAGAGGAAGGTAGACCGTGGCGCGATCCACGAGGACGAACGGACGGACGACCCCCCGCGGGCGCCGTCGGTTCTTCAACTACCCGCGCTCGCACGTCAAGAGCTTCCGCCGCTGGCTGCCGTCGTGGCGCGTCGTCGTCGGGACCATGCTGACCGGCGTCGCGCTCGTCGCGGGCGTGCTCGTCGCCGCGTGGGTCACGACCGACGTCCCGTCGAAGCTGCCGAGCGTCGGCGCGCAGACCTCCACGGTCTACTGGGGCGACGGCACGACCGAGATGGGGACGTACGCGGTCGAGAACCGCGAGATCGTCGACTACGCGACCTTGCCCGACTACGTGGGCAACGCCGTCGTGGCCTCGGAGGACAGCACCTTCTGGACGAACTCCGGCGTGGACTTCCGCGGCATCGCGCGCGCCTTCTACAACAACCTCAAGGGTGGCGGCCGCCAGGGCGCCTCGACGCTCACCCAGCAGTACGTCGAGCGCTACTACACGGACACGGTCACGGACTACGCGGGCAAGGCTCGCGAGGCGATCCTGGCGCTGAAGATCACGCAGCAGCAGAAGAAGGAAGACATCCTCGGCAACTACCTCAACACGATCTACTTCGGTCGCGGCGCGTACGGGATCCAGGCGGCCGCGCAGAAGTACTACGGCGTGAACGCGGCCGACCTCACGGTGTCGCAGGCCGCCATGATCTCGGGCATCATCCCCAACCCGACCAACTGGGACCCGGCGAACAACCCCGAGCAGGCCGAGCACCGCTGGAAGCGGTCCCTCGACAACATGCTCAAGGACGGGCACATCGACAAGGCTCAGTACGACGAGGCGATCGCGGGCGGGTTCCCGGCGGCGATCGAGTACGTGAAGTCGGACAAGTACGCCGGGCCGACCGGGTACCTGCTCGCCATGGTCGAGAAGGAGCTGGCGAGCGAGGGCATCGACATCTCCGAGGCCGACCTGACGAGCAAGGGCTACCAGATCACCACGACGATCGACCCGGCGATGCAGAAGGCCGCGGTCGAGACCATCGACACCCTGCCCCAGGAGAGCCGCGGCGACGACAACCCGGTGTCCCCGAACCTCCGCGCGGCGCTCGTGTCCATCGACCCGAACGACGGCTCCATCCGCGCGCTGTACGGCGGTGCCGACTTCCTCCAGAACCAGTACAACAACGCGACGCTCGGCGCCGCCCAGGGCGGCTCGACCTTCAAGCCGTTCACGCTGGTCGCCGCGCTCGAGAACGGCCACACTCTCGACGAGCGGTACAACGGCAACTCGCCGATGACGTTCGAGGGAGCGAACGACGGCGGCGACTGGAAGGTCCGCAACTTCGGCGACGTGCCCTACGGGAACATCGACCTGGTCAAGGCCACCGCGAACTCGGTGAACACGGTCTACGCCGAGCTGAACATCGAGACCGGTCCGGAGAAGACGGCCGAGGTGGCGCACCGCCTGGGCATCTCCGAGAAGACCGAGGTGCAGGGGAACGCGGCGAACGTGCTCGGTACGGCGACGGTGACGCCGCTCGAGCTCACCAACGCCTACGCGACCATCGCGGCCGGCGGGCAGAAGGCGACGCCGCACATCGTCGCCCAGGTGGTCGACTCGCGGGGCAACCTCGTCTATGAGGCGCCGGGCGCGGACAAGCGCACCGCCGAGTTCGAGACCGACACGATGGCCGCGACGCAGTACGCGCTGTCCCAGGTCGTCGAGCAGGGCTCCGGGGAGCCGGCGAAGGCGCTCGGTCGCCCGGCGGCCGGCAAGACGGGGACGTCGAACGAGAACAAGTCCGCATGGTTCGCCGGCTTCACGCCGGGTCTCGCGACCGTCGTCGGTCTCTACCAGACCGGGCCGGAGAACGAGCAGGAGCAGATCACGCCGTTCGGGCGCTGGGCCGACATGCGCAACCCCGAGATCACGGGTGGTTCGTGGCCGGTCGAGGCGTGGACGTCGTACATGCAGGCGGCGACCGCCAACCTGCCCGTCGGCGAGTTCCTGCAGTACACGCCGCCCAAGCCGCAGCCGACGGAGACGCCGACCGAGACGCCGACGGAGGAGCCCACCGAGGAGACGCCGACGGAGGAGCCCGAGGAGCCGCAGCAGCCGGAGAACGTCACGGTGCCCGGCGACCTCCAGGGTCGGACCGTCGACGACGCCAAGGCAGCCCTCCGGGCGCTCGGCCTCAAGTGGGCGGTCACCGAGGAGTTCTCGGAGGAGCCTCGCGGCATCGTCATCAAGGCGGGCTCGGCCGGTGCCGAGGTCCCGCCGGGATCGACGATCGCGCTCGTGGTCTCGAAGGGCGTCGACCCGGGACAGCAGCCGACGGAGGAGCCCACCGAGGAACCGACCGAGACGCCCGACCCCGGCGACGGGGGCGGCGGAGGTCCCGGTGGCGGGCCCGGGACCGGCGGGGGGAACGGCAACCCCAACCCCTGACGACCGGCTGTTCCGCAGATTTCCAGGGGCCCGCGCCGAGCGGGTACCCTGGGGAGCTGCCGTCCGCTCGTCGGGCGGCAGCAGCACGAATGCATGAACCCTCCTGTCACGGAGAGACCGTGACCGCGAAGACCAGAGGAGGTGGGTTATCCGCATGCGTCAGTACGAACTGATGATCATCCTCGACCCCGAGATCGAGGAGCGCACCGTCGCCCCGTCGCTCGACAAGTACCTGTCGGTCATCAAGACCGACGGCGGCTCCGTCGACAAGGTGGACATCTGGGGTCGTCGCCGCCTGGCGTACGACATCAAGAAGAAGTCCGAGGGCATCTACGCGGTCGTCGACTTCACGTCGACCTCCGACACCGCCAAGGAGCTGGACCGTCAGCTCGGCCTCAACGAGGTCGTCCTGCGGACCAAGATCCTGCGCACGGACGCTCGCTGATCCTCCCCGCGTCCCCCGTTCGACCGTCCCGCACCGGGATGCCGCACGCCGTAGCGCGTGTGGGCGCCGCGTGATGGGATGAGCGACGCGAGACCCGTTACGAGCACGAACGCGACGATGCTGACGACACACGAAGGAGCTGGCCATGGCAGGTGACACCGTCATCACGGTGATCGGGAACCTCACGGGAGACCCGGAGCTGCGTTTCACCCCCTCGGGTGCGGCGGTGGCCAACTTCACGGTGGCGTCGACGCCGCGGACCTTCGACCGCCAGTCGAACGAGTGGAAGGACGGGGACACCCTGTTCATGCGCTGCTCGATCTGGCGCGAGGCCGCGGAGAACGTCGCGGAGTCGCTGACGAAGGGCATGCGCGTCATCGTGCAGGGCCGCCTCGTCCAGCGCTCGTACGAGACTCGCGAGGGGGAGAAGCGCACCGTCGTCGAGCTGCAGGTGGACGAGATCGGTCCCTCCCTGCGCTACGCCTCCGCGAAGGTCACCCGGGCTCAGCGCTCGGGTGGCGGTGGCGGCGGCTTCGGCGGCGGTGGCGGCTACGGAGGTGGCGCCAACTCCGGCGGTGCCTCCGGCGGCGGATTCAGCTCCGGCGGCGGTCAGCAGCAGAGCGACGACCCGTGGGCCTCGGCTGGCCCCGCGTCGTCCGGTGGTTCGTTCTCCGACGAGCCCCCGTTCTGATCGCCCGCCACTCCCAGAACACACACCCGTCCCTGCGGGTGCCGCACCGCTCGGCGGTGCGGACCGCGCGCGGGGATCGCACCTTGTAGAGGAGCAACACCATGGCGAAGCCTGTGGTGCGCAAGCCCAAGAAGAAGTCCAACCCGCTGAAGTCGGCCAAGATCGAGTCGGTCGACTACAAGGACACGGCGCTGCTGCGCAAGTTCATCTCCGACCGCGGCAAGATCCGCGCGCGTCGCGTGACCGGCGTCTCCGTCCAGGAGCAGCGCCAGATCGCCCGTGCGGTGAAGAACGCGCGCGAGATGGCGCTGCTGCCGTACACGTCGACGGCTCGCTGAGCGGGAAGGGAGAGAACTCATGGCCAAGCTGATCCTGACCCACGAGGTCACCGGTCTCGGTGAGCCCGGCGACGTCGTCGAGGTGAAGGACGGGTACGCCCGTAACTTCCTCGTCCCGCGCAAGCTCGCCACGCCGTGGTCCAAGGGCGCCGAGTCGCAGGTGACCGCGATCCGCAAGGCGCGCAAGGCCCGCGAGATCGCGTCGCTCGACGACGCGAAGGCGATCCGCGACTCGCTGCAGTCGAAGCCGGTCGTCGTCGAGGCGAAGGCCGGCGCCGCCGGTCGCCTCTTCGGTGCCGTGACGACGGCGGACATCGCGTCCGCCGTGACCGCCGCGGGCGCCTCGGTCGACAAGCGCAAGATCGAGATCGGCCAGCCGATCAAGGCGACGGGGGACTACACGGTCTCCGTCCGCCTCCACCCGGAGGTCTCCGCGACCCTCGCGGTGAAGGTCGTCGCTGCCTGATCTGCTGCTGAGCAGTCCGCGAAGGCCCGGTCCCTCCTCGGAGGGGCCGGGCCTTCGTGCCGTTCACGCCGTGCCGGTGACCATCCAGGCGCTGCCGCGGGCGCGCAGGCCGGTGGTGACAGCGCGGGCGGCCATGAAGACCCCCGCGAAGGCGAGCCACAGCCACGCGAGGCCCGCCGCGCCGTCGGGCGCCCAGTGCCGGACGGCGAGCGCGAACGGCGCGTAGACGACGAGCGTGAGCATGCCCGCCCAGGCGAGGAAGCGACCGTCCCCGGCGCCGATGAGGACGCCGTCGAGGACGAAGACCCAGCCCGCCATCGGCAGGAGGACACCGCACACCGCCATGCCGACGGCGACGGCGGTGCGCACGTCGGGGTCGGACGTGAAGAGGAGCGCGAACCACCAGCCGCCCGTGGCCATGACGACGCCGAGCCCGGCTCCGGCCGCGACTCCCCACTGGAGGGTGCGGCGCAGGACGGCGCGGACGCGCGGGACGTCGTCGGCCCCGAGCCCGTGGCCGACGAGCGCCTGGGCGGCGATGGCGAGCGCGTCGAGGGCGAACGCCGCCAGGCCCCAGACGGAGCTCACGACCTGGTAGCCCGCCAGCGTGACCTCGCCGAGCCCGGTCGCGACGAAGACGGTCAGGAGGATCGCGAGGCGCAGCGAGAGGGTGCGGACGAAGAGCGGGGCGCCGGCGCGAGCGTTCGACCAGATGCCGCCCGCCGCGGGGCGCAGCGACGCGCCGTGGCGGCGTGCGCCGCGCACGACCACGACGACGAGCACCGCGCCCATGGTGAGCTGGGCGACGGCCGTGCCGATGCCCGACCCGGCGATCCCGAGGCCCGCGCCGTAGACGAGGACGACGTTGAGGACCGCGTTGAACGTCGCGCCGCCGGCCGCGACCCACAGTGGGGTCCTCGTGTCCTGCATGCCGCGCAGGACGCCTGTGGAGGCGAGGACGAGGAGCATCCCCGGGAGTCCGAGGGCGGACCAGCGCAGGTAGACGACGGCGTGCTCGGCGACCTCGCCCGCCCCGCCCATCGCGCCGACGGCCCAGGGCGCGGTCGCCCACAGCGCGGCGGCGAGCAGGACGCCGAGCCCGACGGCGAGCCACAGCCCGTCGACGCCGGACTGCAGGGCCTCGCGGGTGTGCCCGGCGCCGATCCGACGGGCGACCGCGGCCGTGGTCGCGTACGCGAGGAAGACGCACAGCCCGACGAGCGTGACGAGGAGCGTCGAGGCGAGGGAGAGCCCGGCGAGCTGGGCGGTGCCGAGGTGGCCGACGACCGCGCTGTCCACGAGGACGAAGAGCGGCTCCGCGACGAGCGCACCGAGGGCGGGGACGGCGAGCGCGAGGATCTCGCGGTCGAGCAGGGAGCGGGTGCGGCGGCCTGTGGACGACGGCGCGGCCTCGGGTGGCGTCCGCGTGTCGCCGGGGTGGCCGGGCGGTGTCCGGCGTGTCGTCGGCGTGTCGTCGGACTTTCTTTCTTCCACACCCCTGAGGGTAGTGACGAGGCAGGTCAGGGGCCGCTCACGCTGATGTACACAGGGAGATCGTGAGGTTGTCCACACCGTTTTCCACCGGGTGTGCACAGCGACGGGGACTGTGTCCACAGGTTCGGGGGTCCCTGTCCACCGGGCGTGCACAGGGTCGTTTGCGGGGCGTGGAACCGCGATCTAGTGTCGCGGGGTCGTGCCTGTCAGCGCCTGTACCGGGCGGGGGGCGCGGCCACCGGGACAGTCGTGTGGGTGGCCCGCTGTAGAACACGTGTACGACGAAGGTTTTTCCCGGACGCGCGGCCCTCGGTGGGTCGTGACGGGCTCGGGGGAGCGAGGGGCGCATGTCGATCGAGGAGCTCGAGGAGAGCTACGGGGGACCGGGGCCGTCAGGTTTCGACCGGACGCCACCCCAGGACGTCGCGGCGGAGATGAGCGTGCTCGGGGGCATGCTGCTGTCCAAGGACGCCATCGCCGACGTCATCGAGCAGATCCGTGGCTCCGACTTCTACCGCCCCGCGCACGAGGTCGTCTACGAGTCGATCATCGATCTCTACGGCCGCGGTGAGCCCGCCGACGCCATCACCGTCGTCGCCGAGCTGACCAAGCGCGGGGAGCTTCAGCGCATCGGCGGCGCCCCGTACATCCACGACCTCATGGCCGGCGTCCCGACCGCCGCGAACGCCGGGTACTACGCGCGCATCGTGCGCGAGCGCGCCGTGCTCCGGCGCCTCGTCGAGGCCGGCACGCGCATCGTGCAGCTCGGCTACGCGACCGACGGCGGCGACGTCGACGAGATCGTCAACAACGCCCAGGCGGAGGTCTACGCCGTCACGGAGCGCCGGACCACCGAGGACTACCTCCCGCTCTCGGAGATCCTCGGCCCGACGTTCGACGAGATCGAGGCCGCCCAGGGCCGCGGCGAGGGCATGACCGGCGTCCCGACCGGCTACTCCGACTTCGACCGGCTCACCAACGGTCTGCACCCCGGCCAGATGATCGTCGTCGCGGCGCGACCGGCCATCGGCAAGTCCGTTTTGGGAATCAATGTTGCGACGCATGCCGCGGTGCATCACCAGATGTCGTCCGTCATCTTCTCGCTGGAGATGAGCCGCAACGAGATCACCATGCGTCTTCTCGCTGCGGAGGCGCGGGTGCCGCTGACGCGGATGCGGTCCGGGAAGATGGACGAGCAGGACTGGCAGAAGCTCGCGTCGACGATGGGCAAGGTCGCCGAGGCGCCGCTGTTCATCGACGACTCGCCCAACATGTCGCTCATGGAGATCCGGGCCAAGTGCCGTCGGCTCAAGCAGCGGCACGACCTCAAGCTTGTTGTCATTGACTATCTCCAGCTCATGAGCTCCGGCAAGCGCGTCGAGTCGCGCCAGCAGGAGGTCTCCGAATTCTCGCGTGCGCTCAAGCTCCTCGCGAAGGAGCTCGAAGTTCCGGTCATCGCGATCTCGCAGCTGAACCGTGGTCCGGAGCAGCGCGGCGACAAGAAGCCGCAGATGAGCGACCTGCGTGAGTCGGGCTGCCTCACCGAGGACACGAAGATCCTGCGCGCGGACACCGGAGCAGAGACGAGCCTGGGCGAGCTGTTCGCGCTCAACGCCAAGGACGTCCCGGTGTGGGCGCTCAACGACCGGCTCCAGTACGTGCGCCGCCACCTGACGCACGTGTTCCCCACGGGCGTGAAGCCCGTGTTCCGGATGCGACTGTCCTCCGGCAAGGAGATCGAGGCGACCGCGAACCACCCGTTCCTCACGTACGACGGCTGGACGGCGCTCGGCGACCTGGAGGTCGGGTCGCGCATCGGGGTGCCGCGCCATGTCCCTGGCCCGGAGCGGAACCTCGAGTGGGACGACCGCAAGGTCGTGATGCTGGCGCACCTCCTCGGCGACGGGTCGTTCGTGAAGCGACAGCCGATCCGCTACGCCTCGATCGACGAGCGGAACCTCGCGACCGTCTCCGAGGCGGCGGGTGCCTTCGGCATCACCCCGATCCGCGACGACTACGCTGCCGCAAGGGTCACGACCCTGCGCCTTCCGGCGCCCTACCGCCTCGCCCGGGGCCGCCGGAACCCCATCGCCGAGTGGCTCGACGACATGGGGCTGTTCGGCGCACGCAGCCACGAGAAGTTCATCCCGACGAGCGTCTTCCACCTGCCGAAGCGCCAGATCGCGCTCTTCATCAAGCACATCTGGGCCACGGACGGCTCGGTCACGGTCAACAAGAACGGGCGCAGCGGGCGGATCTACTACGCCTCGACGTCGCGCGAGCTCGTCGACGGGCTGTCGCGCCTCTTGCTGCGCTTCGGTATCTCGACGCGTGTACGGACGGCGACACCCAAGGGGTCGTACCGTCCCGGGTACACCCTCGACGTGAGCGGGGTGGACGACCAGCGCCGCTTCCTCCAGGAGATCGGTGTGCACGGCGACCGCGGGGACATCGCCGAGAGGTTGCTGACGATCATCCGCGAGACGAAGGCCAACACGAACGTCGACACGGTCCCGCATCGGGTCTGGGACGACGTGCGCGAGATCCTCGTCGAGCGCGGCATGACGCACCGCGAGCTCGCGGCAGCGATCGGCACCGAGTTCTGCGGCAGCGCGCTGTGGAAGAACTCTCCGTCGAGGCACCGCCTCGGCAAGATCGCGGCCGTGCTCGAGAGCGAGGAGCTCGAGATCATGGCCGTGAACGACTTGCTGTGGGACGAGGTCGTCTCGATCGAGCCGATGGGGGAGAAGCAGGTCTACGACGCCACCGTCCTCGACGGGCACAACTTCGTAGCCAACGGCATCGCGGCACACAACAGCATCGAGCAGGACGCCGACGTCGTGATCCTGCTCCACCGCGAAGACGCCTACGAGAAGGAGTCTCCCCGCGCCGGTGAGGCCGACCTCATCGTCGCCAAGCACCGCAACGGCCCCACCGACACGATCACCGTCGCGTTCCAGGGCCACTACCAGCGCTTCGCCGACATGCAGATGTAGCGACCGACCTCCCCTCCGCTGGTGTCGATATGCAGCCTACTTTGCACAATCCTCCCGCTATGAGTCGCCCCGGTGAGTCCGGAGACCTGATTCCTTGGAAGGATGATGGTCATGGCAAGGACCTCGAAGTAACCCGCAGGAGCTGCGTGAGCGGGCGATCCGGATGGTTGCCGAGGTGCAGCCGAACTACGGGTCGGAGTACGAGGCGATCCGGGCGGTCGCTTCGAAGCTCGGGATTGGGACCCCGGAGTCGCTGCGCAAGTGGATCCGGCAGTCGCAGGTCGATGCGGGGCAGCGGCCCGGTGTCACGTCGGAGGAGTCGGCGGAGATCCGGCGGCTGCGGCGGGAGAACGCTGAGCTGCGGCGCGCGAACGAGATCTTGAAGGCGGCGTCGGCTTTCTTCGCGGCCGAGCTCGACCGGCCCTCGACCAGGTAGTGGCGTTCATCGCCGAGCACAAGGACTCCCAACTGGGT
>NZ_BJNZ01000043.1 GCF_006539945.1 Cellulosimicrobium cellulans
CCTTCGAGAACGACATGAGGGTCGCTATCCACCGGATAACGACCCTCATGTCGTGTTCGGCCCCCGCCGGGGCAGCGAACGACGAACGGCCCGGTCCCCTGACGGGGAGCGGGCCGTTCGGACGTCGGGTCGATCAGTGGGCGTGCTGGCCGCGAGAGAACTCGAAGACCCAGCCGACGAGGGCGACCGCGGCGAGCGCGATCCCGACGTAGACGAGCCACCAGCCGACAGCGAGGCCGAGGAACACGATCGCGGCCGAGCCGGCGATCGCGAGCGGCCACCAGCTCCACGGGGCGTAGACGCCCTGGTCACCGGCGCCCTGCTCGATGAGACCCTCGGGGTCGTCCTCGGGACGGGCGTCGATGCGCTTCGCCGTGAGCATGAGGTAGGCACCGATCATCGCGACCAGCGCACCGGTCAGGAGGATCGCGACCGACCCGACAGGCTCCCAGTGGCTCCAGAAGCCGTAGACGAGCCCTGCGGCGATGAAGAACGGCGTCCCGTAGAGGAACAGCTTGTACTCGACCTTCACTTCCCGGCCTCCTCGTCCGTCGTGCCCGTGCGGGGTTCGTCGACGATCGTGGTCGTCGTCGAGTCGCTCGCGCTCTCCGTGCCGCTCAGGCGGTCGAGCGCGACGCTCTTCTCGCCGCGGCGGTCAGCCTCGCCGTACACCTTCTCGAGCACGTTCGGGTTCGGCTCGGCGTGGTCCATCGCCGCCACCTCGGGGTGGTGCAGGTCGAACGCGGGCGACTCGGAGCGGATGCGCGGCAGCGAGGTGAAGTTGTGCCGCGGGGGCGGGCTGGACGTCGCCCACTCGAGCGACCGGCCGTAGCCCCAGGGGTCGTCGACCTCGACCTTGGGCGCGTTGCGCCAGGTCGTGTAGACGTTCCAGAGGAAGGGCAGGGTCGACGCGGCGAGGATGAACGCCCCGACCGTCGAGACCTGGTTCTCCCACGTGAAGCCGTCGGACGGCGCGTAGTCCGCGTAGCGACGCGGCATGCCCTCGACACCCAGCCAGTGCTGGATGAGGAACGTGGTGTGGAAGCCGATGAACAGCAGCCAGAAGTGGAGCTTGCCGAGGCGCTCGTTGAGCATCCGGCCGGTGAACTTGGGCCACCAGAAGTAGAAGCCCGCGAACATCGCGAACACCACGGTGCCGAACACGACGTAGTGGAAGTGCGCCACCACGAAGTAGGAGTCGGACAGGTGGAAGTCCAGCGCAGGGCTCGACAGGATGACGCCCGTCAGACCACCGAAGAGGAACGTCACGAGAAAGCCGATCGACCAGAGCATCGGCGTCTCGAACGTGAGCTTGCCTCGCCAGAGCGTGCCGATCCAGTTGAAGAACTTCACGCCGGTCGGGACCGCGATGAGCATCGTCATGAAGGCGAAGAACGGCAGCAGGACCGCGCCGGTCACGTACATGTGGTGCGCCCACACCGTGACGGAGAGCGCCGCGATGGCGATCGTCGCGTAGACGAGGCCCTTGTAGCCGAAGATCGGCTTGCGGGCGAAGACCGGGAAGATCTCGGACACGATGCCGAAGAACGGCAGCGCGATGATGTAGACCTCAGGGTGCCCGAAGAACCAGAACAGGTGCTGCCAGAGGATCGCTCCCCCGTTCTCGGGGTTGAAGATCTGGGCACCGAAGCGCCGGTCGGCGCCGAGCGCGAAGAGCGCGGCAGCCAGGGGCGGGAACGCCATGAGCACGAGGAGGCTCGTGATGAGCGTGTTCCACGTGAAGATCGGCATGCGGAACATCGTCATGCCGGGCGCGCGCATGGTGATGATCGTCGTGATGAAGTTGACGGCACCGAGGATGGTGCCGAAGCCGGCGAGCGCGAGGCCGAACACCCACAGGTCTCCTCCGAGACCCGGACTGAACGTCGTGTTCGACAGCGGCGCGTACGCGAACCACCCGAACGAGGCCGCGCCCTGCGGAGTGAAGAAGCCGGCCGAGGCGATGAGCCCGCCGAAGAGGTAGAGCCAGTACGCGAACATGTTCAGTCGCGGGAACGCGACGTCCGGCGCACCGATCTGCAGCGGCATGATGACGTTGGCGAACCCGGCGAAGAGCGGGGTCGCGAACAGCAGCAGCATGATCGTGCCGTGCATCGTGAAGAGCTGGTTGTACTGCTCCTTGCTCTGCACGAGCTGGATCCCGGGCTCGAAGAGCTCCGCGCGGATCACGAGGGCCATGAGGCCGCCGATGCAGAAGAAGATGAACGACGTGATCAGGTACATGTACCCGATCGTCTTGTGGTCGGTGGACGTGACCCACTTGATCACGGTCCGACCGAGGGTCTGGCGCCGAGGGGCGAGACCGGGGATGACTTCGGCCTGCGCGACCATCAGTGCTCACCCTCCGTGCTAGCAGGGACGGGGTTCGGGTCCTGGAGGCGGCTGAATCCCTCCACCGGGATCTGGCCCTCCTGACCCTTCTCGCGGAGCTCCTCCATCTGCGCGTCGAACTCGGCGCGGTCCACGATCTCGACGTTGAAGAGCATCCCGGAGTGGTGCTCGCCACAGAGCTCGGCGCACTTGCCGGCGTAGACGCCCTCGCGCTGCGGGGTGACGACGAACTCGTTGGTGCGGTGCGGGATCATGTCCAGCTTGTAGAGGAACGCGGGGATCCAGAAGGAGTGGATGACGTCGCGCGAGTCCAGGACGAAGCGGATGCTCTCGCCCGCGGGCAGGTACAGCGTCGGGAGCGCCTCCGACGTGCCCGGGGCCCCGTCGATCTCCGCGTCCTCCGTCATGGTGCCGCCGACGTCGGCGAGGTGCTGGCCGGACTCGTAGACGTCCTCGTCCACGTAGTTGAAGTCCCAGCTCCACTGCTTGCCGATGACCTGGACGGTCATGTCGGCCTCGACGTCCTTGTCCACGATCGCGCTCATGTCGCGGTCCGTGTAGAAGAACAGGACGAGGACCATGATGATCGGCACGGCCGTGTACATGATCTCGAGCGGCAGGTGGTACCGCGTCTGGACCGGGAGGCGGTGGTCGTCCTTGCGCTTGCGGTAGGCGGCGACGCACCACAGCATGAGGCCCCACGTGATGACGCCGACGATGAGGGCGGCGATCCACGAGCCGGTCCACAGCGACGTGATCCGGGCGGTCTGGTTGGTCACCTCCCCGTCCTCGTAACCGGGCAGGAACCCGCGCTGGACCGTGTCGCTGGCGCAGCCGGACGCCACCGCAGCGACGGCGACGGCGAGGGCCGTCGCCCGCAGGATGGTGCGCCGTGTGCGGCTAGGGGGTTGCGAGTGCAAGGGGGGCCTTTCACGTCACGTCCTGCCCGAACCCGTCTTTACGAGCCCAGCACAGGACCTTCGTCCTCGACACACGAAGCCTAGCGCGGGATTCCGCCCTTCGTGGCCCGGAACGCGCTGCGGACGGGCGAGATGCGGCACACGTCCTGGCCGGTCAGGGCGGGTTCACCACACCCACGCCAGGTCTGTCAGATCCTTGCCACACCGACGCTCCGAGCGGCGGAGCGGTACCGTGCCGGTGGAGCGTCCGGACCCGCGCCGGCACCCCGTCGCGGTCCGCGCGAGCGCAACGATCCGACGCCCCGCGGGAGGCCGCGGCGCGCCCGCCCGGGCGGGGCCGGCCGGCTCTCCCGGCCCGCGCCGTGCCCCGCGACGCGACCGCCAGCGCCCTGGAGGCCATGTGACACACACCACCCCCGATCGCCGGGTCCGCCTCGACAACGGCGGTCGTGCGCCCTGGCACCCGCTCGCGCGCGAGGCCTTCGACCGTGCGCTCGACGACGGCTGGGCCGACCCCCGCCGCCTGCACGCCGAGGGCCGCCGTGCCGCCGCGCTGCTCGACGGCGCACGCGAGGCCGTCGCCGCAGCGCTCGGCGCGCGGACGGAAGAGGTGGTCTTCACCGCGAACCACACGGCGTCCTTGCACACCGGGGTCGCGGCGCTCGCCGGCGGCCGGTCGCGCGTCGGACGACGTGTCGTGGTCGGTGCGGTCGAGCGCGCCGCGGTCTTGCACGCCGCCGAGCACGGCGGCCTCGAGCGCGAGGTCGTCGGCGTGGACCGCGTCGGTCGGGTCGACACCGCGGCGATGTCCGACGCCGTCGCCCGCCCTGGCGTCGCGCTCGCCGCCCTCCAGCTCGCCAACGGCGAGGTGGGCACGCGCCAGCCGGTCGCGGCCGTGCACGAGGCGGCCCGCGCCTCGGGTGTCCCCCTGCTCGTCGACGCGGGGGCGAGCCTGGGCCACGACGAGGTCCCGCAGGTGTGGGACGCGCTGGCCGCCGACCCTGCCGACTGGGGCGGAGGTCCCGGCGTCGGGGTCCTCGCGATCCGGTCCCGCGTACGACGGCGCAGCCCGTTCCCGGAGGACCCCGACCCCTGGGCGCCCGGCGGGGTGTCCGTGCCCGCGGCGTTCGCGGCGGCCGTCGCACTCCAGGCGGTGCTGGCGGACCGCGAGGCCGAGGACGCGCGGCGGCGCGCGCTCGTCGACCGGGTCCGCGCGCGTGTCGCCCAGATCCCCGACGTCGAGGTGGTGGGCGACCCGGTCGACCGCCTGCCGCACGTGGTGACGTTCTCGTTCCTCTACGTGGACGGTGAGGCGCTGCTCACGGACCTCGACCGCGAGGGGATCGCCGTCGGCTCGGGCTCGGCCTGCACGTCGAGCACGCTCGAGCCGTCGCACGTGCTGGCCGCGATGGGCGTCCTCACGCACGGCAACGTGCGCGTCGCGCTCGACCGGTCGACGACCGAGACGGACGTCGACCGCCTGCTCGCCGCGCTGCCCGACGCGGTCGCCCGCGTGCGCGCCACGCTGGGGGTGCAGGGCCTGTGACGGACGAGTCCCCCGAGGTGGTCGACGCGCGCGGGCTGCGCTGCCCCCTCCCGGTGATCCGGCTCGCCGCGGCGGCACGCGACCGGCAGCCCGGAACGCGCCTGACGGTGTGGTCGACCGATCCCGCGGCGCGTCTCGACGTCCCGGCCTGGGCGCGGATGCGCGGCCACGCGGTGGTCGACGAGGAGCCGCTCCCCCGGCCCACCGGGACGGGCGACGCCGCCGACGCCTGGGCCATCACGGTCGAGCTCGGCTCCTGATGGCGGTCTCGCGCGGGACGACGCGAGCCCGGCCACCCGCGGGACGGGTGACCGGGCTCGTGCGGTCATGATCGGCGTGCGCGCGGCACGCCCGGCGGGTCAGCTGAAGGAGCCGCCGCAGGCGCAGGCGCTGCCCGCGTTGGGGTTGTCGATCGTGAAGCCCTGCTTCTCGATCGTGTCGGCGAAGTCGATCGTCGCGCCCTCGAGGTAGGGGACGCTCATCTTGTCGACCACGACCTCGACGCCGTCGTAGTCGCGGAGCGCGTCGCCGTCGAGCACGCGCTCGTCGAAGTAGAGCTGGTAGATCAGGCCGGAGCAGCCGCCGGGCTGCACCGCGACGCGCAGGCGCAGGTCGTCGCGACCCTCCTGCTCGAGGAGGGTGCGGACCTTGTCCGCGGCCCCGTCGGTCAGGTTGACGCCGTGCGTGGCAATGTCGGTGGTCTCGCTCATCTCGTCTCCGCGCTGTCGGGGGCAGTGCTGCCCCGGTGGTGGCCGGCTTCTACGGACCTCTCGAGAGAGATCCCGTCAGGTCCTCAACACCACTCGTGCCGGTCGTGTTCCCGAGTCTACGACCACCCGGCGGCGTACGGTCGAACGAAGCCCGCGCCGCACCGGTGGCGCGGCCCGCCGACGGGAGACGCATGGACCAGTCGTTGCACTTCGTCACGGTCGCGACGCGCGACCTGGACGCCGCGCGGAGCTTCTACGGCGCGCTCGGCTGGACCGCGCAGCTCGACGTGCCCGGCGAGATCGTCTTCTACCGCTCCGCGGCAGGCCAGCTCCTCGGATTCTTCGATGCCTCGGCCTTCGCGCGCGACGCCGGCACGCCGGATGCCACGCCGGCGACGACGGGCCTCACGCTCTCGCACAACGTGGGGTCACGGGCCGCGGTCGTGGAGCTCGTGCAGGCGATGGTGGCCGCGGGCGGGACCGTCCGCAAGGAGCCGCAGGAGGGCGAGTTCGGTGGCGTCTTCCACGCTCACGTCGCCGACCCCAACGGCCTGGTGTGGGAGGTCGCGCACAATCCTGCCTGGTCCGTCCGCGCGGACGGGTCCGTCGACCTCGGCTGAGCTGCCGGTGCCGTCACCCGCGCGACCACGTGCGCGCGACGCGCTCCACCAGGGCGCGCGGGTCGCCGTCGTCCCACGCGTACGCGCCGCTGAGCCCCGCCGCGGCCTGCTCGCGGCGACCTGCGACGACCGCGTGCGCCACCACGACGACGGGGAGCGCGTGCTGGGCGGCACGGGAGGCGACCTCGTGCACCGTCCCGACCCCCAGCTCGTGCGCCCCGAGCTCGTCCGCGAGCACGACGACGACGTCAGCGCCCGCGAGGCGAGCGTCGAGGCCCAGGTCGTCGCCGACGACACGCAGCGCGGGCACGAGCCGCCCGCCCAGCGCCGCGACGGCGTGGGCGAGCCCGCCCCCGCTCCCGGCCCCCGGCAGACCCGCCAGGCGACGGCCCGCCGTCGACGCGGCGAGGAGGTCCCGCCCGCCGAGCGCACCCGTGAGGCCGCCGTCGTCCGCCGTCGCGCGGTCGACGGCGGACGCCACGTCGTGCGCGACCGCGCCGAGCGCGCGCTCGAGGTGCTGGGCCACCGCAGGTTCCACGCCGCGGGCGTCGAGCGCCGCGCTCGCCCCGTGCAAGCCCAGCAGCGGGACGTCGGCCGCGACGGCCGCCACGAGGTCGGTGCCGACCAGCGCGGCCCGCGCGGCGCGCACGACGTCGGCCGGGACGGCGGTCGGGAGGCTCCCAGCGCGCTCCGGCGCGCCGGCGAGCGCCAGGAGCGCGCCGAGCCCGCCGTCGTGGCTCGTGCTCCCACCGGTGGCCAGGACGACGCGCCCGGCCCCGTCCGGTCCGCGCGCGGCGTCGGCCGCCAGTGCCAGGAGATGCCCGACGGCGGTCGAGGACCGGGCGGGCACGGCCACGGGCCCCGCGTCCAGCTCGAGCACCTCGACCACGCCGGTCGCGGGCACCTGGGAGGCGTCGACGTAGACGGTCCGGCGCGTGCCGGCGCCGTCGCCGCCCGACGTCCGACGGCGGACCGCGACCGGGACGTCGCCCCCGCCCGGACCCGGGACCACCCCGGCAAGGACCTCCGACGCGACGGGCGCGAGCGCGTCGAGGAACGCCGGCCCGGACGCCGCGAGCGCCACGGTCTCGACCGTGGCGTGCGGCGCCCACCAGCTCGCGACGTCGTCGAGCGTCGGCCCGGCGGAGGCGGGTGGCGACGACGTCTTCCCGGCCGGCCACGCGCCATCGGGCACGGGCGGGACGGCGGACCCGGTGAGCAGCACGCGCATGCCCGGATTGTGCCAGGGCCGAGGGCTGTCCGGTCCCCGCGGGACGCCCGCTCCGCCGCGGCGGCGCTGTGCGACGATGGTCCCGTGAGCACAGGTAGCACCTTGCTGTCGTCCGTGAGCGGACCGAACACCTCGCGCCAGGGCGGGTTCGCCGAGCCGAGTCCTTCCGCCCTGCTCCTGCTGGGCCAGGGCCGTGACCTCGCGTCCGAGCGCGGGGTCGAGTGCGTGGGCGACCTGCCCGCGCCGAGCGACCCCGACCTCGTGGAGCGCGCCCGGGCGGCGCGCGCCGCGCTGGGCGAGCGCGCGTTCGTCCTGGGTCACCACTACCAGCGCGACGAGGTCATCGACTTCGCCGACGTGACGGGAGACTCGTTCAAGCTCGCGCGCGAGGCCGCCGCGCGGCCCGAGGCGGAGTTCATCCTGTTCTGCGGCGTCCACTTCATGGCCGAGAGCGCCGACATCCTCACGTCGGACACGCAGCAGGTCGTGCTGCCGGACCTCGCGGCCGGCTGCTCGATGGCGGACATGGCGGCGATCGACCAGGTCGAGGACGCGTGGGACGTGCTCGAGGAGGTCGGCATCGCCGACTCGACGATCCCCGTGACGTACATGAACTCCTCGGCCGCGATCAAGGCGTTCACCGGTCGCCACGGCGGCACCGTGTGCACGTCGTCGAACGCCGAGGTCGCATTGCGCTGGGCGTTCGACCAGGTGGGCGGCGTGGACGGCACGGGCAAGGTGCTGTTCCTGCCGGACCAGCACCTGGGACGCAACACCGCGGTGCTCAAGCTCGCGATGTCGCTCGACGAGTGCGTCGTGTTCGACCCGCGCAAGCCGAACGGCGGCCTCACCGACGCCGAGCTGCGCGACGCGCGCATGATCCTGTGGCGCGGGCACTGCTCGGTGCACGGGCGGTTCTCCGCGAAGAACGTGAGCGACATGCGCGCCGCGGTCCCGGACGTCAACGTGCTGGTGCACCCCGAGTGCAAGCACGAGGTCGTCACGGCCGCGGACTTCGTCGGGTCGACGGAGTACATCATCAAGATGCTCGACGCCGCCGAGCCGGGCTCGTCCTGGGCGATCGGGACCGAGCTCAACCTGGTGCGCCGCGTCGCGCGCGCCCACCCGGACAAGCAGGTGCACTACCTCGACTCGACGGTGTGCTTCTGCTCGACGATGAACCGGATCGACCTGCCGCACCTCGTGTGGGCGATGGAGTCGCTCGTCGCGGGGCGCGTGGTGAACCGGATCGTCGTGGACGCCGACGACGCGCACTGGGCGCGCGTCGCGCTCGACCAGATGCTCGCCCTGCCGGGCATCTAGGCGCTCGGACGCAGGAGCCGACGAGAGTCTCGAGACGCCGGGGCACGCGGAGGTAGGGATGAGCACCGGGAACGGGATGAACGTCGGGATCTTCGTCTTCGACGAGGCGGAGGAGCTCGACGTCGCCGGACCGTTCGAGGTGCTGTCCGCCTGGGCCGAGCACTCCGCGCTCAAGCCGCACGTGTCCACGTTCTCGTGGGACGGCGGCGGCGTGCGCCTCGCCAAAGGGTTGCGCCTGCTCCCGGACCGCTCGGCGGACGACGTCGGCCCCCTGCACCTGCTGGTCTACCCGGGCGGGTGGGGTACGCGCTCGCTCCTCGCGGACCGCGTGCACCTCGAGTGGTTGCGCGCGATGCGCGCCCAGACCCCGGTCATCGCGAGCGTGTGCACGGGCTCGCTCGTGCTCGCGGCCGCGGGGCTGCTCGCGGGGCGGCCCGCGACGACGCACTGGGAGCACTACGACGAGCTCGCGGAGATCGACCCGAGCATCGTGGTCGACACCGAGGCGCGGTTCGTCGACGACGGCGACGTCGTCACGTCCGCAGGCGTGTCCGCGGGGATCGACATGGCGCTGCACCTCGTCGCTCGCCTGGAGAGCGACGACGTCGCGCGCGCCGTGCGCCGCGGCATCCAGTACGACCCCGACCCGCCGGTCTGAGCCGCGGGCGGACCGGCTCGGCGCGCGCCACGTCGACGAGCGCGAGGGCGCCGTGGGTCGGTCCGGGATCTCCACGCCGCGCTCGGTCGCGCCGGCGACCCCCGTGAGGTACGTCGGCGGTGACAAGTACCCGGTACTGCTGGTGCGGGGTAGTAGCCTGCCCGGGTGACCCGCCAGATCCAGCTCCTCGTCGCCAGCACGATGCCGCGCAAGGCCGTGCCGGGCCGCGGCGCCCTCGAGCCGTCCGTCACCCGGATGCGCGTGCACCCGGGCGACCTCGACTTCTACCTGCACGTCAACAACGGCGTGTACCTGCAGATGATGGACGTCGCGCGCAGCAACTTCATCGCCGACCTCGGCGGGTTCCCGTTGCTCAAGGAGAGGGGCTGGTACCCCGTGGTCGCGGCGTCGACCATGAAGTACCGCCGCTCGCTCCAGCTCTGGGACCGCTTCGAGATCGCGACGCGCGTCCTCGGCTGGGACGAGCGGGTCGTCTACCTGGAGCAGGTGTTCTCGCGCGGCGGCGACCTGTGCGCGCGCGGCCTCGTCGCGGGCCGGTTCCTCGCGCGCGGGTCCGGTGACCGGATCGCCGCACCCGACGTGGTCGGGCTCCTGGGCGGCGACGTCGCCTCTCCCGAGCTCCCGGACGACGTCGCCCGGTGGTCCCGGGCGGTCGACGTCGCGCACCGCAGCTGACCGTCCGGCACCCTGGTCGCGCGCGGGGGTCGGGTGTTCGATGGTGCGGTGACCGCCGACCGAGCACCTGACCCCGATCCGTCCCCGGACCACCCCGCCACCGACCCGTTCGACGCGACCATGGTCCCGGCCCTGCCGTGCCGGGACATCGACGAGCTGCGCGACTTCTGGACCGCGCTCGGCTTCGACGTGACCTACCGCCAGCTCCGGCCCAACCCGTATCTCGCCGTCCGCCGCGGCGGCGTGGACATCCACTACTTCGGGCTCGACGGGCTCGAGCCGCAGGACAGCTACAGCACGTGCATCGTCGTCGTCGAGGACACGGAACCCGTCTTCGAGGCGTTCGCCGCGGGGCTGCGCGCCCGCTACGGACGCCTGCCGCTCACGGGCTTCCCCCGCATCACGCGACCGCGACGCCGCGCGAACGCGGGCGGCACGACGGGCTTCAGCCTCGTGGACCCCGCCGGCAACTGGGTGCGCGTGATGCGCCGCTCCCCCGCCGCGGCGGCGCCGGCCACGGACGCGGCCGGGGCGTCCGCCGTGGACGCCTACGCCGCCCGCCCCGAGGGGCGGCTCGCCCGGGCGCTGGACGACGCCGTCGTGCAGGCGGACTCGCACGGCGACCCGGTCCAGGCGTGCAAGATCCTCGCGGGCGCGCTCCGGCGCTCCGGGGGCGACGCCGATCCGGCGGACCGGGTGCGCGCTCTCGCCTACCTCGCCGAGCTGACCGTCCGTGCGGGCGACCCGGACGCGGCCCGCACGCACCTCGACGACCTCGACGCGCTGGCCGGCGACCTCGCCTCCGACGTGCGCGCCGCCGTCGAGCAGACCCTCGCCGAGGCGGCGGACCTGCGGACGGCGCTCCCCGGCTGACCGGGCGAGCGCCGCCGCCTCGGAGCGCGAGTGCGGATCAGGCGACCGCGCCGCCGAGCCGGGCGAGCAGGAGCGCCTCGGCGAGCACGACCTTCTCGAGCTCGCCGAGGTGCACCGACTCGTTGGCGCCGTGCGCGCGCGAGTCCGGGTCCTCGACGCCCGTCACGAGGATCGCCGCGTCGGGGAACACCTCGAGCAGGTCGGCGATGAACGGGATCGACCCGCCCACGCCGATGTCGACGGGGTCGGTGCCCCACGACGTCGCGAAGGCCCACCGCGCGGCCCGCATCGCGTCGGAGTCGCCGGGCGCGAGGAACGGCTTGCCCTGCTCGCCGTCGCGCACGGTGACGCGCGCGCCGAGCGGCGCGTTCGACTCCAGGTGGGTGCGCAGCGCCGCCATCGCGGCGGCCGGGTCCTGTCCCGGCGCGAGGCGCACCGAGAGCTTCGCGGTCGCTCGCGGGGTGAGGGTGTTGGAGGCGTGCGCGACGCTCGGCGCGTCGAGACCGATGACGGCGATCGCCGGCTTGGTCCACAGCCGCCCCGCGATGCTCCCCTCCCCGGCGAGCGCGGCGCCGTCCAGGAGCGACGAGTCCGCCCGGAAGTCGGCCTCCGCGTAGTCGACGGTCGGCTCGGCCGCCGTGACCAGCCCGGGCACGGCGACGTTGCCCGCGTCGTCGTGCAGGGTCGCGATCAGCCGTGCGAGCAGCGTCACGGCGTCGAGCACGGGCCCGCCGAACATGCCCGAGTGCACCGCATGGTCGAGCACCGCGACCTCGACCTCGCAGTCCACGAGGCCGCGCAGCGACGTCGTGAGGGCCGGGACGCCGATCTTCCAGTTGGACGAGTCCGCGACGACGATGACGTCGGCCGCGAGCAGGTCGCGGTACTGCGTGAGGAACGGGAGGAACGTCGGCGAGCCGATCTCCTCCTCACCCTCGACGAAGACCGTCACCCCGACCGGGAGGTCGCCGATCTCCGTGCTCGCAGCCAGAGCACGCAGCGCGCCCAGGTGCGCCACGACGCCCGCCTTGTCGTCGGCCGCGCCGCGGCCGTACAGGCGCCCGTCGCGCTCGGTCGGCTCGAACGGATCGGTCTCCCACGTGGCGGCGTCGCCCGGGGGCTGCACGTCGTGGTGCGCGTACAGCAGGACGGTCGGGGCGCCGTCGGGCGCGGGACGGCGCGCGACGACGGCGGGCGCGCCCTGCGTGCCGTCGGCGGTCCGGGCATGCAGCACCTGGACCTCGGGCATGCCGGCGTCGCGCAGGAGCGCGGCCACGGCGTCCGCGCTCGCGGCGACGTGCGCCTGGTCGAACGCGGCGTTCGAGACGCTCGGCACGCGCACGAGGGACTCGAGGTCGGCGCGCAGCGCGGGAAACAGGCGGGCGACGGTCTCGCGGAGCGTGGTCGCGAGCTCGTGGCCGGACGCGGCGCCGGGCACAGGGACGGTGGGTTCGGGTGAGTTCGTCACGACGAGCACCGTACGACACCCGGCGCCGGCGGTCCTGGGACCGGCGTCCGGCACTGCCCCGGCTCGACTACCCTGGAGGGGTGTTCTCCCGCAACAAGCCCGCCGCGACGTCCGCCGCCCCCGACCCCGTCGAGCAGGCGGCCGAGATCGAGGCAGCCGGCAAGGGCCGCCCGACGCCCAAGCGCAAGGTCTCCGAGGCCGCGAACAAGCGGCCCCTCGTGCCGAACGACCGCCGCGCCGCCGCGAAGTCCGCGCGGGAGAAGCAGCGGGAGATGCGCGACCGCCAGTACCAGGCGATGCAGACGGGTGACGAGCGCTACCTGCCGCCCCGGGACAAGGGCCCGGTCAAGCGCTACGTCCGCGAGTACGTCGACGCGCGCTGGAACCTCGGCGAGTTCTTCCTCCCCGTCGCCCTGGTGTTCATCGTCTTCTCGTTCCTCACCGCGCAGAACCAGGACCTCGCGTTCCTCACGGTGATGACGCTCTACGTCATCGTGCTGCTGACCGTCGTGGACGGCTTCATCATGTGGCGCCGTCTGCGCAAGCGCCTGCTCGCGAAGTTCGGCGAGGTCCCCAAGGGCACCGTCATGTACGCCGTCATGCGTGCGTTCCAGCTCCGCCGGGCCCGCCTGCCCAAGCCGACGCACAAGAAGCACGGCGTCTACCCGGAGTAGCCGCCCCGCGGGCGTCCTGCGGTCCCCGCTAGCCTCGACGTCATGGCGCAGCGCGTGACCGACCTCGAGAGCTTCACGCCCCGGATCTCCGACGCGGTGGTCGACGACCTGCGCTCGCGCCTGCGGGCGACCCGGTGGGTCGACGCCCCGGACGGTCTCGGGTGGGACGCCGGCACGGACATCGGGTACCTGCGCGACCTGGTGGCGTACTGGGCCGACGGCTTCGACTTCGCCGCGCATCAGGCGCAGCTCTCCGCACTCCCGAGCCGGCGCGCGACGATCGACGGGACCCGCGTCCACCTCCTCCACGCGCTCGCGACCCCGGGTCCCGGCGACGCTCCCCCGCTCCCGCTCCTGCTCGCGCACGGCTGGCCCGACTCCGCGTGGCGGTACCGCAAGGTCGTACCGCTCCTGACCGCCCCGGGCGCCCCCCGGGCCCCGGGCGGTGCGGGGCGACGCACCTTCGACCTCGTCGTCCCCGACATGCCCGGCTTCGGCTTCTCCGAGGTCCCTACCGGCCCGACGCCGGACAACCGTGCGGTATCCGCCCTGTGGGCCGAGCTCATGACTGCCCTCGGCTACGACAGGTTCCTCGTGGCGGGCGGAGACATGGGCAGCCACGTCGCCCGGTTCCTCGCGCTCGACTTCCCCGACCGGGTGATCGCCGTGCATCGCACCGATGCCGGGCTGCCCCTGTTCACGGGCGATCCCGCGTCCCTCACGCCCCAGGAGCGCGACTGGCTCGACGCGAGCGCGCGGTGGCGCACGACCGAGGGCGGCTACGCCGCCGTGCAGAGCACCAAGCCGCAGTCCCTCGCGGTCGGCCTCACCGACTCCCCCGCCGGGCTCGCGGCCTGGGTCGTCGAGAAGCTGCGGTCGTGGAGCGACTGCGGCGGTGACCTCGAGTCCGTGTACACGCGCGACGAGGTCCTCGCCCTCCTCACCGAGCACTGGGCGGCCGGCAACGCCGGGGCCGGTGCGCGCGCCTACCGGGCCAACGCCGCGATCCCGCGCGACGAGCTCGCGCGCTACGTCGAGGTGCCGTCCGGATTCTCGGTGTTCGTCGGCGACGTCGTACGGCCGCCGCGGGCCTGGCTCGACCGCGTCGCGAACACCGTCTACGCCACCGAACCGCCCCGTGGCGGCCACTTCGCCCCGTTCGAGCAGCCCGAGAGCTACGCGCACGAGCTGCGATCGTTCGTCGACCGACTGTAGGGACCGCCAGCACAAGAGGCGCACCGGCCGCGGGCTTCTTCACTGACCGGTGCCCCCCTGCGGCGCCTCGGCCGCACCTCACCATAAGAACGGGTTCCGGGTGCACGCCACCTGTCGCCCGACACGAACGTCCGCAGGCGTCGGGGACATCGCTCGGGCCGGCGAGCACGAGGGTTCTCGTTCCCGCCGACGTGCATCCGAGAGCGGGATCCGCACGGAAGGAAAGATGGGCGCCACCACGGCGCTCGGCAGTGCGAACTGCCTCGTGTGGAGACGGAAGGACTCGACGATGACCCTTCGACACGCTCTTCGACGCTCGGTCGCGGCCGTGGGCGCCGCGGCACTCGGCCTGGCAGGTGTGGTGGCAGCCCAGCCCGCCGCGGCGAGCACGCCCGGGACGACCAGCCTCGCCCAGGTCCTCGCCGCGGACGGCGACACGTTCGATCGCAACCCGTACGACTTCGACGTCCTCGACCAGGCCGTGGCTGCGGTGCTCGAGGCCAAGCCCTCGAGCCCGGTCGCCGTGCTGGCGGACGGGACTGTGCCCCTGACAGCCTTCGTGCCGAACGACCGCGCCTTCCAGCTCTTCGCGTGGGACCTCACGCACCGGTGGCCGCGCACGGAGCAGGCGGCGCTCGAGTCGATCGCGGGAACCGTCGGGATCGACTCGGTCGAGCAGGTCCTGCTCTACCACGTGGTCCCGGGTGCCACGATCGACTCCCGCACGGCGTTGCGATCGGACGACGCCGTGCTCACCACGGCTCAGGGGGCCGGTGTGCGGGTGGACGTGATCAGCCGCTGGGTGCCGCTGGTGCGCCTGGTCGACCAGGATCGCAACGACATCGACCCGTTCCTGGTCAGGTCACAGCTCGACCTGAACAAGGGCAACGCGCAGATCGCGCACGGCATCACCGCCGTCCTGCGCCCGGTGAACCTCTAGCAGGTCGACGGGAATCGGGCGGGTGCGGCGGAGCGCGTGCGCGCTCCGCCGCCCCCGTGGGCCGCCGCACTGCCGCACGACTCGTCGTCCGCACGCTCGTCAGCCGCTCAGACCTCCGGCCTACCTCGCCGCGATGCGGACACCAGCGGACCGCATGCGGCCCTCGAGCAGAGCGACGCCCTGTGCGGCGGCCGTCCCCTCGGCCTCGCCGTGGTGCGCGATCGGCTCGTAGCGAGCAGCGGCGTCCGTGCGTGCGCGCAGACTGGTCACGATCCGCAGCCGTTCCGGGTGAGCAAGTACGTGGTCGGCCATCGCGCACGCAGTGACGGCCGAGGGGTGCTCATGGTTCTGGTCGCGGGCCCGCCCTCAGTCTCACCGCCGTCGCCCACCCGTACGCGCGACACCATTCCTGCGTCCCTCGGCGCCCTCCACCTGGCTTGAGGACCGCTGGGGTGCAGGCTCTCGTGGGACCCTGCAGCCGTCGCTGTGGGACGGCCAGGGCAGAGTAGGGCGGTGAGTACCGACCGCGCGCCGCACGCCCCGGTGCTGCGTGCGCGCCCCACGATCGCGCACCTGGACGCCGACGCGTTCTTCGCGGCGGTCGAGCAGCACCAGCGGCCGTCGCTGCGCGGACGACCGGTGCTCGTCGGAGGCGTCGGCCCGCGCAGCGTCGTCGCGACGGCGTCGTACGAGGCACGGCAGTACGGTGCACGGTCGGCGATGCCGATGGAGCAGGCACGGCGGCTGTGCCCCCCGTCGACGGTCGTCGTGGTGCCGCGGTTCGCCGCGTACGCGGCGTACTCCGCCCGGATCATGGCCGCGCTGCGCGAGGTCACCGACCTCGTGGAGCCGGTGAGCATCGACGAGGCGTTCGCGGACGTCGCTACCGCCGTCACGCCGAGCACCGACCTCGACGGGTTCGCCCGGCGGGTCCAGGAGCGGGCCCGCGAGCTGAGCGGGCTCCCGGTCTCCCTCGGGCTCGGCCGGTCCAAGCTCGTCGCCAAGCTCGCCTCGGAGGCCGCCAAGCCCGGCGGCGTCCGGGTCGTCGAGGCAGCCGACGAGGACGCGTTCCTGCTCGACCTGCCCGTGCGGGCCCTGTGGGGCGTCGGCCCGGTCACGGCAGCACGCCTCGACGAGCACGGGGTGCGCACCGTCGCAGACCTGCGCCGCCAACCGGTCGACACCCTGCTCCAGGTGGCCGGCGAGGCGGGCGGCACCAACCTCTACCGGATCGCCCGCGGCTGGGACGACCGTCCGGTGGCGACGGTGCGTGAGCGCAAGTCCGCCGGTGCCGAGCACACCTTCGACACCGACCTCCACGGCCGCGCCGCGGTCGACGCGGCTCTGGAGCCCGTGGTCGACGCCGCGCTGGCCCGCCTGGAGCGGCACGCCGTCGCTGCTCGCACGGTCGTCGTCAAGGTTCGCCTCGCGTCGTTCACGACCCTCACCCGCTCGGTCACGTTGTCCCGCCCCACGGCCGACGAGGGCGCGCTGCGCGACGCCGCGCACCGCGCCCTCCGCCTCGCCGACGTCTCCGAGCCCGTCCGCCTGCTCGGCGTCGCGTTCCACGCGCTCTCCGAGCACGCCCAGCTCATGCTGCCGCTCGGCACCGACGAGCACGAGGTTCCCGCGCCCCCCGCCGCCGAGGCAGCGCCCACGACGCCGGCGACGGGCCCGGTCCGGGCGACGGCCGCTCTTCTCGCACCCGGCCTGGACGTCGAGACCGCGGCCGACGGTCGCGGGTGGGTCGTGCGCGTCGGCGACGACAGCCGCGTCGCGGTGCGCTTCGAGACCGCGCGGACCGGGCCGGGCTACCAGCGCTGGATCGACCCCACCGTCGAGGACCTCGCGCTCGTCGAACCGCTCGGCCCGGACGGTGAGCCGGTGCGCGCCACGGCCCCGGACGACGACGCCTGAACGTGGCCCCCGCGCGCTCAGCGGACGCGCGCGCTTCGTCGTCCGCCGTAGGCTCGCGACCATGCGCTACCGATACCTCGGCAACTCCGGCCTCAAGATCTCCGAGATCACCTACGGCAACTGGCTCACCCACGGCTCCCAGGTCGAGAACGACGTCGCGACGGCGTGCGTCCACGCGGCTCTCGACGCCGGCATCTCGACGTTCGACACCGCGGACGTCTACGCGAACACGAAGGCCGAGCAGGTCCTCGGCGACGCACTGAAGGGACAGCGTCGCGAGTCGCTCGAGATCTTCACCAAGGTCTACTGGCCCACCGGCCCCGGCGGCCCCAACGACACGGGGCTCTCCCGCAAGCACGTGATGGAGTCGATCAACGGCTCCTTGCAGCGCCTCGGCACCGACTACGTCGACCTCTACCAGGCGCACCGGTACGACACCGAGACGCCGCTCGAGGAGACGATGCAGGCGTTCGCGGACATCGTCCGGCAGGGCAAGGCCCTGTACATCGGCGTCTCCGAGTGGACGGCCGACCAGATCCGCGCCGGCGCCGCGCTCGCGAAGGCGCTGGGCTTCCAGCTCATCTCCTCCCAGCCGCAGTACTCGATGCTGTGGCGCGTCATCGAGGACGAGGTCGTGCCGACCTCGCGGGAGCTGGGCCTGTCGCAGATCGTCTGGTCCCCGATGGCCCAGGGCGTGCTCTCGGGCAAGTACCTGCCCGGCCAGGCGGCCCCCGCGGGGTCACGCGCGGCCGACGAGAAGGCGGGCCGCGGCGGCATCAGCCAGTTCATGACGGACGACGTCCTCACGCGGGTGCAGGGCCTCAAGCCCGTCGCGGACGAGCTGGGCCTGACCATGCCGCAGCTCGCCGTCGCGTGGGTCCTCCAGAACGACAACGTCGCGGCGGCGCTCGTCGGGGCCTCCCGACCCGAGCAGGTCGCCGAGAACGTCGAGGCGTCGGGCGTGACGATCCCGGCCGCGCTCCTGGCGCGCATCGACGACGTCCTCGGGGACGCCGTCGAGCGTGACCCGGGCAAGACCGCCGAGAACGCGCCGCAGACGCGCGTCGCCTGACTCCGGCGCACCGCGCGCGACGACGGCCCCGGCGATCGCCGGGGCCGTCGTCGTCTCCTCACCGGCCAGACTCGGGCATGCCTCCCTCGTCCGGCCGGGGGCCTGTGGTCGCGGCGACCGGCTCCCGCGGCGCCGTCCTGTCGTGGGCCCGTCGGCGCACCCGGGCGCGGCGCGGGTCAGCGAGCCCTCGCGGCGCGAACCAGCGCGCGGTGAGCTGGACGATCGGCCCGACGCCGAGCGCGTAGGCGATCGTCGCCCAGCCCAGCGTGCCGCCGAGCACCCAGCCCACCGACACGACGACGACCTCGATGAGCGTGCGCACGAGGCGCACCGACCACCCGGTGCGCGCGACCAGGCCGGTCATCAGCCCGTCGCGCGGGCCGGGCCCGAGGCGCACCCCGAGGTACGCCGAGGTCGCGAGCCCGTTGAGCACGATCCCGCCGACGGCGAGGGCGACGCTCGCGACGACGCCGGGGTCGGGAACGAGTCGCGTCACGAGCGCGATCGCCGGGTCGATGGTCAGGGTGATGACGACGACGTTCGCGATCGTCCCGATCCCGGGGCGCTGCCGCAGCGGGATCCACGCGAGCAGCGCGAGCACGCTGAGCGACCCGACGACGACGCCGAACGGCAGCCCGGTGCGCAGCACGACACCCTGGTGCAGGACGTCCCACGGCATGCCGCCCTGGCCCGCGTGGAGGAGCATCGCCATGGAGAGCGCGTAGGCGAGGAGGCCGAGGAGGAGCTGGACGGCACGACGGGTGGGGCTCATGCGAGCCATCTTGACGACCAAGTGGCATCGACATCCATAGCCAATCGCGGGAGAGTGGCCCCATGAGCCTCGCCCCGCCCGGGTCCGTCGACGTCCACCGCCACCTCTCCCCCACCGCCGCAGCGCGGTTGCTGGGTCGCTGGCACGCAGGCGGCCCCGCGTACACCGCGCTGGCCGACGCGCTGCGCGCCGCCGTCCTCGCCGGCACGCTCGCCCCGCACACGCGGCTCCCCTCCGAGCGCGACCTCGCCGTCGCGCTCGGCGTCTCCCGCACCACCACGGCGGCCGCGTACGGGCGCCTGCGCGAGCTGGGCTTCGCACGCTCGCGCACGGGGTCGGGGACCGTCGTCGTGCTCCCCCGCGCGACGCGACCCCGGACCGCACCTCGCGCGCGCGGGGGCGACGCGCCGCCCGCACCGGCCCCGCACCTCGCACCGATCGACCTCGCCGACCTCTCCCAGGCGACCTCCGCCGCACCGAGCGGGCTGCACGGCGCGTACTCGCGCGCGCTCGAACGCCTCCCCGAGTACCTGTCCGGGGGCGGGTACGAGCCGTACGGCGTCGGCGTCCTGCGCGAGGCCATCGCCGACCACCACACGCGGCGCGGCACGCCGACGACGCCCGACGAGGTCCTCGTCACGACCGGTGCCCAGCACGCGATCACCACGCTCGCGAGCACGCTCCTCGGCGGCGGCGACCGCGCCGTGGTGCAGTCGCCCACGTACTACCACGCGATGGAGGCGCTGCGGCGCGCCGGGGCGCGGCTCGTGCCCGTCCCCGTGGGGCGCGGCGACCGGGAGGCGCACCCTGGCCGCGACCGGGACGCACCCGGGTTCGACGTCGAGCTCTTCGGATCGACGCTGCGCCAGGTCTCGCCGCGCCTGGTGTACCTCGTGCCGGACTTCCACAACCCGACCGCCTACACGCTCACCGCCGAGGAGCGGGCCGGGGTGCGCGACGCCGCGGCGCGGCACCGCGTGACCGTCGTCGGGGACGAGACCCTCACGGATCTCGACCTCGACGGCGACCCCGACGCCGTCGGCCCCACCACCGAGCCGCTCGCCGGCGACGGGACGTCACCGTACGTCGTCACCGTGGGCTCGGCGTCCAAGTCGTTCTGGGGCGGGCTGCGCGTCGGATGGGTCCGCGCGCACCCCGACCTCGTCGCGCGCCTCGCGCGCACGCGGCAGTCCGCCGACATCGCGACCGCGGTGCTCGAGCAGCTCGCCGTCGTCGAGCTGCTCGACGACGCGGGCAGCGTGCTCGCCGAGCGCCGCCGGGTGCTGCGCGCGCAGCGCGACCGGCTGTGCAGGCTCCTGGGCACAGCGCTCCCCGACTGGCGCGTGCACGTCCCGGAGGGCGGGCTGTCCCTCTGGGTCGACGTCGGCGCGCCCGTCGCCCAGGCGTTCGCCGCCGCGGCGGCCGCGGAGGGCGTCCTGGTCAACGCCGGCCCGACGTTCACGCCCGACGGCAGCGCCGCGGACCGGCTGCGCCTCACGTTCTCGCGCCCGCCCGAGGAGCTGGAGCGGGCGGTGCCCCGGCTCGCCGCGGCGTGGGCGCGCGTGGCGGGCTGAGGCCGCCCGGTCCGTCCGCGGCGACGACCGCGGTCAGCGGGCGCGAAGCTCCACGGGCGCGGTCGCCTGCGCGCCGTCGTGCAGGAGTCGCGCGACCGCGGCGCCCTCCGCCGCGAGGGTGCGCCAGGTCTCGCCGAGCCACTGCTCCGCGTCGTACTGCGTCGTGAAGACGGGGCTCACGGGCGAGGTGAGGACGCTGCCCTCGGCGTCGTCGAGCTCCCAGACCCACTGCGGCCGGATCATCGTGCCTCCCTCTCCTCGGCGCCGCGCACGTGCTCGCCCGGCTCCGGGTGGCGCGCGAGCGACCGGTTGATGCGCGCCGCCCAGAGCGGGCCCTGGTAGAGGAACCCGGTGTACCCCTGGACAAGGTCGGCGCCGGCGTGCAGGTAGTCGCGGGCGTCGTGCGCGGTCGTGATGCCCCCGACGCCGATGATCGCGCGCCGCGTGCCGAGGCGCTCGCGCAGGCGCGCGACGACCGCGAGGCCGCGTGCGCGCACGGGCGGGCCGGACAGCCCGCCGGGACCGCGGTCGTGCCCGATCGTCGTGTTCACGGCGACGACGCCGTCGAGGTCGAGCTCGTCGACGAGGTCGGCGACCGCGTCCACGTCCTCGTCCGCGAGGTCGGGCGCGATCTTGACGAGCAGCGGCACCCGGGCGACCCCCGCGGTCGCGGTGGCCGTGTCGGCGGCGTCGCGCACCGCCACGAGGATCGGGCGCAGCGACTCGACCTCCTGGAGGTCGCGCAGGCCCGGGGTGTTGGGCGACGACACGTTGACGACGAGGTAGTCGGCGTAGGGCGCGAGCAGCCCCGCGCTCGTCGCGTAGTCCGCCGCGGCCTCGCCCGCGGGCGTGACCTTCGTCTTGCCGATGTTGGCACCCACGAGCACGGCGCGCCCCGACCTCGTCGAGCGCAGCGCCTCGAGCCGGCGGGCGGCCGCCGCGGCACCCTCGTTGTTGAAGCCCATGCGGTTGCGCACGCCCATCACGTCGAGCTCGCGCCACAGGCGCGGCTTCTCGTTGCCCGGCTGCGCGTGCGCGGTGACCGTGCCGATCTCGACGAACGCGAACCCGA
This sequence comes from Cellulosimicrobium cellulans, assembly GCF_006539945.1. Taxonomy (GTDB): domain Bacteria; phylum Actinomycetota; class Actinomycetes; order Actinomycetales; family Cellulomonadaceae; genus Cellulosimicrobium; species Cellulosimicrobium cellulans. The sequence continues at coordinate 21,634 of NZ_BJNZ01000043.1, forward strand.
GCATCGTGAGCCCGCGCACGGCGCGCGCGTCCTTGTCGAAACCGCCCGCGAGACCGAAGGGTGCGGGGAAGACCTTGCCCAGGACCTCGACGCTGCCCCGGCCCCCGGCCGCACGGCCCAGGTAGGGCGCGAGCGCCCCCTGCACGACGTCGCGCAGCACCGGCACGCGGCCGACGGCGCCGATGAGGTCGAACGCGACGTGGTGCGCGCGCTCCGGGTCCATGCGCCGGAAGACGGTGTCGAAGAGCAGTCCGTAGAGGAGCGGGCGGCGGCGGGTCATGCGGCGTCCTCCGGGGTGTCGGTGCGGGTGCTGGTGGTGCTCGGGGTGGCGCTCGGGTTGGTGACGGCCGATGACACCGTGCCCGGGCGCGTGCGCCAGAGCCACCACAGGCCGACGAACGGCAGGACGAGCGGCACGTAGCCGTAGCCCTGCCCGAAGCCGGACCAGACGGTGGCGCGGGGGAAGGCCTCGGGGTCGGCGAGCGAGAAGGCGCCGACGGCGAGCACGCCGACGAGCTCGACACCCACGGCGACCCACGCGACGCGGCGAGCGACGGTTCCGCCCCGCGCGAGCGCGATCGTCGCGACGACGTACACGGCCGCCGCGAGCGCCGACAGCGCGTACGCGAGCGGCGCCTCGTGCCAGTCGCGCAGGAGCTGCACGGCCGCGCGGGCCGAGGCCGCGAGCGCGAAGATCCCGTACACGGCGACGAGGACCCGGCCGAAGCCGGTGTTCGTGCGACGGGGGCGCGTCCCGTCCGGGGCGGCAGGTGCGCTCATGGCGAGGACCTCCAGGTCAGGCGTTCCAGATCTGCCACAGGCGCCACTCGAGGAACGCGACGGTGAGCGCGGCGACCGCGAGCACGACCGAGCTCCAGCGCGAGCGCTCCGCGAAGGCCCACAGCGCGGCGACGGGCAGGATGAAGAGGGTGGTCACGAGGTAGCCCCACAGCAGCACGGGGTCGCTCGGCGCGGTCCCGGTGGCGCCGAGCACGCCCACCACCACCGCCTGCACGAGGATCAGCCCCTCGATCACCGCCGCCCCCCAGAGCTGGCGCAGGATCACCGCGCGGTCGCGCGCGACGAAGACGAGCGCCCAGCCGGCGAGCGCGACGCACGCCACGACCACGAGCAGCAGGAGGGGAAGGACCACGCGGCCGAGCGTACCGGGGGCGGCCCGCGGCCACGGAATCGGTCCACAGGCCCGGCCGGTCCCTCGGGGGCAGGGACCGCGTGCCCGGAGATAGCATCGCGGGGTGGCTGAACTGACCGTCTCCAGCAAGAATCCCGCCGGTGCCAAGGTCGACGCGCTCGTCGTCGGCACCCACACGACGTCTGACGGCGTCGCGATCGTCGGGGGCGACCTGCCCCGCCCGGTGGTCGCCGCCCTCGAGCACCTCGCCCCCGCGCTCGGCATCACGGGCGCGGCCGACGAGGTCCGCAAGGTCCCCGCCGGGCCCGAGCTCAAGGCCGACGTGCTCGTCCTCGTGGGCCTCGGCGCGCGGCGCGCCGACGGCACCTTCAGCGCCGAGGCGCTGCGTCGCGCCGCCGGTGCCGCGCTGCGCGCGCTCGCCGGCACGGCGTCGGTCGCCGTCGCGCTGCCCGTCGAGGACGAGGCCGAGCTCGGTGCCGTCGCCGAGGGCGCGCTGCTCGGCGCCTACGCGTTCGCGCGCTACCGCACGGGCGAGGCGGCGGCCTCGGCCACGAGCCGCCCGCCGGCGACCGTCGAGGTCCTCGCCGGGAGCGCGCGCAGCTCCGCGGCCAAGGCCGCCGTCGAGCGGGCCAAGGTCGTCGCGGCCGCGGTCAACGCGACGCGCGACCTCGTCAACGCGGCGCCCAACGACCTCTACCCGGCCGCGTTCGCGGACGTCGCGAAGCAGGCCGTCAAGGACTCCGGTGCCAAGGGCCTCAAGGTCACGGTGCTCGACGACAAGGCGCTCGCCGCCGGCGGCTACGGCGGTCTGGTCGGCGTCGGCCAGGGCTCGGCGCGCGGTCCGCGCCTCGTCAAGGTCGCCTACGCGCCGTCTCGCCCCGCCGCGAAGGTCGCGCTCGTCGGCAAGGGCATCACGTTCGACTCGGGCGGCATCTCGATCAAGCCCGCCAAGGGGATGGAGGCGATGAAGTCCGACATGGCCGGCGCCGCCGCCGTGCTCCAGACGGTCGTCGCCGCCGCGCGCCTCGGGCTGCCCGTGGCCGTGACGGGTTGGCTGTGCCTCGCGGAGAACATGCCGTCGGGCACGGCACAGCGCCCGTCGGACGTCATCACGATCCGCGGCGGCAAGACCGTCGAGGTGCTCAACACCGACGCCGAGGGCCGCCTGGTCATGGCCGACGGCCTCGTCGCGGCGGTCGAGGAGAAGCCGGACGTCGTGCTCGACGTCGCGACGCTCACGGGCGCCCAGATGGTCGCGCTCGGCAACCGCGTCTCCGCCGTGATGGGCGCCGACGACGTGCGTGCCGAGGTCGTCGCGGCGGCGGACGCCGCGGGCGAGCAGTTCTGGCCCATGCCGCTGCCCGAGGAGCTGGGCGCCTCGCTGAAGTCGAAGGTCGCGGACCTCGCGAACATCGGCGACCGCTTCGGCGGCATGCTCGTCGCGGGCCTGTTCCTCCAGGAGTTCGTCGGCGAGACGCCGTGGGCGCACCTCGACATCGCCGGCCCGGCGTTCAACGAGGGCTCCGCGCACGGGTACACGCCGGTCGGCGGCACGGGCGTCGCCGTCCGCACGCTGCTCGGGCTCGTCGAGGGCCGCGCGCAGCGCTGACCCGGCCTCGCCGAGCAGGTGGTCCTCGCCGGTCCGGTCGCCCGGACGGGCCGGGACCGCCTGCTCGACCCGGCAGACCGCCTCGTCGGCCGGTCAGGAGCTCCGGCGCTGCCGCTGACGCGAGTTCCAGTCCCGCATGCGCTGCGGGTAGCCGGTGAAGCGGACGTTGTAGACGGGCACGCCCAGCGAGCCGGCGACGTCGAACGCCGTCTTCTCGTCGGGCACGCGGCGCCGCGTCCACTCCCCCGTCGTCGCGATCAGCAGGAGCGTCGCCCCGGTGTCCTGCGTGGGCGGCTCGACGTACGCCTCGACCCCGACGCGCGTGCGCACGAAGTCCTGGAGGTGGGCGAGCGTCGCGCGGCGGGCGTCCGACGGCGCGGCGGAGCCGCCGGTCGCGGACGGGGTCGTCGCGGGGCGGCGTGAGAACAGGCTGGACAGCTTGGGCAGCCGGGGCACAGCGGCAGGGTACAGCGTGACCCTGGTCATACGGTGGGTGCCGCTGTCTTCAGCGTCACAGGCGCGAGGCCCTGGTTTCGATTGGGGAGCCCGTGCCCGAGGTGCCAAGATGGCTCCCGGAGAACGTTCACGCACCGTGGGCCTGCGGTTCCCGTCCGGCCCGTCGACGTGCCGTGCGCGTCCGCCCTCGCTCTCCCCTCGCTGAAGGAGTCGCACGTGGCCGAACCCGGCACACCATTCGACGTCGTCGTCCTGGGCGGAGGCAGCGCCGGCTACGCCACCGCGCTGCGCGCCGCCCAGCTCGGCCTCTCCGTCGCGCTCGTCGAGTCGGGCAAGCTCGGGGGTACCTGCCTGCACAACGGGTGCATCCCCACCAAGGCCCTGCTCCACGCGGCCGAGCTCGCCGACGGCGCCCGGGAGGGCGTGAAGTTCGGCGTCCGCAGCACGTTCGACGGCATGGACATGGCGGGCGTCAACAGCTACAAGGACGGCGTCGTCGCCGGTCTCTACAAGGGACTGCAGGGCCTCGTCTCCTCGCGCGGCGTCACGTTCGTCGAGGGCCACGGCCGGCTCGTGTCGCAGGACACCGTCGAGGTCGACGGGACCCGCTACACCGGCCGCCACGTCGTGCTCGCGACCGGCTCGTACTCGCGCTCGCTCCCGGGCCTCGAGATCGCCGGCCGCGTCATCACGTCCGACCAGGCGCTGGGGCTCGACCGCGTGCCGAAGTCGGTCGTCGTGCTCGGCGGAGGCGTCATCGGCGTCGAGTTCGCGAGCGTGTGGAAGTCGTTCGGCGCCGACGTCCAGATCGTGGAGGCGCTGCCCCACCTCGTGCCCAACGAGGACGAGGCGCTCTCCAAGTCGCTCGAGCGCGCGTTCCGCAAGCGCGGCATCAAGTTCTCTCTCGGCGACCGGTTCGCGAGCGTCAAGGAGACCGACTCGGGCGTCACCGTCACGCTCGAGTCCGGCAAGACCTTCGAGGCCGAGCTGCTGCTCGTCGCCGTCGGGCGCGGCCCGCGCACCGCGGACCTCGGGTTCGAGGCGCAGGGGATCACGCTCGACCGCGGGTTCGTGATCGTCGACGAGCGCCTGCACACGGGCGTCGGGAACATCTGGGCCGCGGGCGACATCGTGCCGGGCCTCCAGCTCGCGCACCGCGGGTTCGCGCAGGGCATCTTCCTCGCGGAGCAGATCGCCGGGCTCGACCCGACGCCGATCGTCGAGTCGTCCATCCCGCGCGTGACGTACTGCGAGCCCGAGGTCGCGTCCGTCGGTGTCACGGAGGCCGCGGCGATCGAGACGTGGGGCGCCGACCAGGTCGAGTCCCTCGAGTACAACCTCGCCGGCAACGGCAAGAGCAAGATCCTCGCGACCAGCGGCTTCGTCAAGCTCGTGCGTCGCAAGGACGGTCCCGTCGTCGGCGTGCACATGATCGGCGCGCGCGTCGGCGAGCTCGTGGGCGAGGGGCAGCTCATCGTGGGCTGGGAGGCGTACCCGGAGGACGTCGCCGCCCTGGTCCACGCCCACCCCACCCAGAACGAGGCACTCGGAGAGGCGCACCTGGCCCTGGCCGGCAAGCCTCTGCACGCCCACAACTGACCCCAACGATCGAAGGAGACCAGGCAGGTCATGTCTGAGAACGTGCAGATGCCGGCCCTCGGCGAGTCCGTCACCGAAGGCACCGTCACCCGTTGGCTCAAGTCGGTCGGCGACACCGTCGCCGTCGACGAGCCGCTGCTCGAGGTCTCGACCGACAAGGTCGACACCGAGATCCCGTCGCCCGTCGCGGGCGTGCTCGAGCAGATCCTCGTCCAGGAGGACGAGACCGTGGAGGTCGGTACCGACCTCGCCGTGATCGGCGACGGGTCCGGCGGCGGCGACGCCGCGCCCGCCCCCGCGGCGGCCGAGGAGCCCGCCCCCCAGGCCGCACCGGAGCCCGAGCCGGCGCAGCCCGCCGCGCAGGAGGCCCCCGCCGAGCCCGCCC
>NZ_BJNZ01000044.1 GCF_006539945.1 Cellulosimicrobium cellulans
CGGCCGCCGTGAGGATCGTGCCGGGTGCGGGGCGGGCGACCGCGCCGCGCGCGGTGCGGGCGGCACGGTCGAGGCCGGCCGCGAGCGCGGCACCGGTGACGGTCCGGTGCTCGGCGAGCGCGAGCGCGATCCCGCGGAGGTACTCGCTGAGGATGACGCCCGAGTTGCCGCGAGCCCCGACGAGCGCGCCGCGGGCGAGGCGCACGAGCAGATCGCCGGCGCCGCCCGCCGCACCCGCCTCCGCGGCTCCCCCCGCGTCACCGCCGGGCAGCGCCCGGACGGCGTCCAGGAGCGTGAGGTACATGTTGGTCCCCGTGTCGGCGTCCGCGACGGGGAAGACGTTCACGCGGTCGAGCGACTCGCGCGCGGCGGCGAGCGCGCGGACGCCGCCGCGGCCCCACGCGACGACGACGGCGGCGTCGACCACGTCGGCTCCGGGGCTCACGTCGGACCGGCTCCTCGCGCTCGGGGGACGACCGGACCGGGCGGCCAGACGGTCGGACGGCACCGCGGGCCGTCGGGACCACGGTAGTCAACCGCGCGTGCCGTCGGGGCGCGGGCCGGGGCGCCGCCGGGCACCCGGGGGTGTGACGAGCGCCCGGTTTGAGCTGAGGCCCTCGGATCGGCTACCCTGACGAGGTTGCCCGGGTGCTTCGCGCGCCCTCGACACCGTCGAGGAGCCGCCGAGGAACACCGGGCGAGACACCCTACAGACCATTCAGGACGTCGCCGCTGTGTGCGCGACGTGCACGACGATCAGGAGAAACCGTGGCTGCCAACTGCGACGTCTGCGGCAAGGGCCCGGGCTTCGGGCACAGCATCTCGCACTCCCACATCCGGACGAAGCGCCGCTGGAACCCGAACATCCAGCGCGTGCGCGCCGTGGTCGCGGGGACGCCCAAGCGTCTCAACGTGTGCACCTCCTGCCTCAAGGCCGGGAAGGTCACCCGTCCCGCCTGAGCATCGCGAGACTTCCTGACGAGAGCGTCTGCCGGATCCCGGCAGACGCTCTCGTCGTCTTGGCGGCTCACCCCCGGCTCCGGGCGCCCCCGAGATGCGGAGATCCTCTGGAGATCAGCACAAACCGGTTTGGCGGATCCGGGCCGCGGTGGCAGTCTTTGTGCATGGTGACGGAACTGAGCGAGGTAACCATCCGCCCGGCCGCTCCCGCGGACGCGAGCGCCATCGCGGCCGTGCACATCGCGTCCTGGAGAGGCGCCTACGCGGGCATCGTGCCCGACGAGTACCTGGCCTCGCTCGATCACGACCAGCGTGAGCAGCACTGGGTCCAGAGCCTCGCCACCCCCGGCGCCCGCACGTGGCTCGCCGACGCCGACGGCCGCACGATCGGCTTCGCCACCCTCGGCCCCAGCCGCGACGAGGACGCCGAGCCGGGCGACCTCGAGATCTTCGCCATCTACCTGGACCCCGAGTCCTGGGGCCGCGGCGTCGCGCGCGACCTCATGCGCACCATGCTCGGCGAGGTGCGCCCCGGCACGACCGTCACGCTCTGGGTCCTCGAGGACGCGGAGCGCGCGCGCCGCTTCTACCGTCGCCACGGCTTCACGCCGGACGGCGTCGAGCGCCGTGACGACATCGGCGGCAAGGACCTCACCGCCGTCCGCTACCGCCGGGGCTGAGCGCCGCGCTCACGCGCGGAAGTGGTCCCACCCGGTCGCGCGGTGCGCGACGCCACCGTCGACCCGCACCCCGGCGCCGTCGCCGTCCGCGGTGCGCACCCTGCCGATCGCCCGGAAGCCGTCGGGCAGGTCGGCGTCGGCGGAGAACGTCGCGAGCAGCGCGTGGTCCTCGCCTCCCGACAGCACCCAGCCCTCGGTGCGGTCGCCGGCGTCGGTCCGGGCGTCGCGGTCCGTCGCCCCGGCACCGTCCTCGCTCGCGCCGTCGAGCGCCGTGGATGCCACGCGCAACCGGTCGCGGTCCGCGCCCAGGGCGGCGAGCTCGAGGTCCACGACGACGCCGCTCGCCCGCGCCATCCGGCCGGCGTCCCGCAGCAGCCCGTCGGACACGTCCATCATCGCGGTCGCGCCGGCGTCGGCGGCCGCGGGACCCGCGGCGAGCGGCGGGTCGGGACGCAGGTGCGCGACGACGAGCGCGTCGTCGAGGTCCGCCCGGTCGGCGTCGAGCAGCGCGAGACCCGCGGCGGACCGGCCCAGGCTCCCTGCGAGCGCGACGACGTCGCCCGGCCGGGCTCCGGAGCGCAGCACGGGGGCGCGGCCCTCGAGGTCCCCGTGGACCGTGACCGCGACGACCACCTGGTCGCCCCCCGACAGGTCCCCGCCGACCACCGCGGCCCCGAGCGGCGTGCACGCGTCGGCGAGCCCCCGCGCCAGGCCCGTGACCCAGTCGACGGGCAGGTCTCCGGGCATGACGAGCGACACGACGAGCGCCGCGGGGCGCGCACCCATGGACACGACGTCGGCGAGGTTCTGCACCGCGGCCCGCCACCCGACGTCGTACCCGGACGACCAGCGCCGGCGGAAGTGCCGGTCCTCGACGAGGACGTCGGTCGACACGACGTAGCGACCGTCGGGCGCCGCGACGACGGCGCAGTCGTCCCCCGGCCCGACGAGCGTGGTCGGCGCGGTGGGCAGCAGGGGGAAGATCCGGGCGAGGAGCGCCTCCTCGGGCACGTCGCGGACCAGCAGGGGCGTCTCGCTCACGCCGCCACCCTAGTCGCCGCCCGGGCGGTCACGGGCACCCTCCGCGGGCCGCTACGGTGGTCGCGTGCTCGACGCCGTCCCTCCCGCCTCACCGTCCACCTCCCCCGGTGCGCGACCGGCACGCCACCCGCGCCCCCTCGTCCGGGCCCTCGCGGTGCCGGCGCTCCTCGGCGTCGTCGCGGCGACCGCCGCGTGCGCGCCGCGCATCGGCGTCCCGGTGGCGGACGACGCCCAGAACCCGCTGTGCGCGGACGTCGTGCTCGCGCTGCCGGAGACCCTGGGCGAGGACCTGGCGAAGGTCGGCACGACGAGCCAGGCCACCGCGGCCTGGGGCGAGCCGGGAGCCGCGGTGACGCTGCGGTGCGGCGTCGAGGTCCCCGGGCCCACGACGACGACGTGCCAGAGCGTCGAGTCCGAGGGCGGCACCGTGGACTGGCTCGTGGTCGAGGACCAGGGCACGTGGACGTTCACGACCTACGGTCGCGACCCCGCCGTCCAGGTCGTCGTGCCGCCGGCCGTGACCGAGGGCCACTCGACGGCGTTCATCGCGGACCTGGGCCGCGCGGTCATGGAGGTCCCGCAGACGCGCGCGTGCGTCGGCGCGGCCGACGCGGGCTGAGCCGGGCGTCAGCGCAGGCCGGTGGGGCGCTCGAGCGCGAGCGCGACGAGCTCGTCGATGAGCTCGGGGTAGCTCAGCCCCGACTTCTCCCACATGCGCGGGTACATCGAGAACGGCGTGAAGCCGGGCATCGTGTTGATCTCGTTGACGACGACCTGCTCGTCGGGCGTGACGAAGACGTCGACGCGCGAGAGGCCCTCGGCGCCGACCGCCTCGAACGTGCGGATCGCGATCTCGCGCACCCGCTCGACGAGGTGCTCCGGCAGGTCGGCCGGGCACGACAGCTGGACCCCGGCCTCGTCGAGGTACTTGGCCTCGAAGTCGTAGAAGTCGTGCGCCTCACCCGTGACGACGATCTCGCCGGGCAGCGACGCGCGCGGACGCGCGCCCCCGCGGCCCCCGAGGACGGCGCACTCGATCTCCCGACCGACGACGCCGGCCTCGACGATCACCTTGGGGTCGTGCTCCTGCGCGGCGGCGATGGCGGCGGGCAGGTCCGCGAGGTCGTCGACCTTGGAGATGCCGAGGCTCGACCCGGCGCGCGCGGGCTTGACGAACACCGGCAGGCCGAGGGCTGCCACGGTCTGCGTCCACGCCTCCGGGTCGCGCTCGAACGCACCCGGGCGGATCACGGTGTACGGGGAGACGGGCAGCCCTTCGCCCGCGAGCACGAGCTTCATGAAGTGCTTGTCCATACCGACGGCGGAGGCCAGGACGCCCGCGCCGACGTAGCGGACGTCGGCGAGCTCGAGCATGCCCTGGAGCGTGCCGTCCTCGCCGTACGGGCCGTGCAGCAGCGGGAAGACGACGTCCACCTCGCCGAGCACGCGCGGGACGTCGCCGGGGGTGAGGACGCGCAGCTCCCGGCGCCCGGTGGACAGCGGCAGGATGACCTCCTCGCCGGTCGGCTCGACCTGCGGCAGGTGGCCTTCCGTGATCTCCCAGCGCGCGGGCTCGTCGGCCGCGAGGACCCACTCCCCCGTCGGCGTGATCCCGACGGGCACGACGTCGTAGCGCGACCGGTCGATCGCGCGCAGGACGCCCGCGGCGGTCGCGGCGGAGATGGCGTGCTCGCCCGAGCGGCCCCCGAACAGCACGAGGACACGGGGCTTGCGGGGCGCGCCGGTGGGGTGCTCGTCGGTGGACGGCACGGACCGGTCGGGGCTCTGGCTGGACATCGCGGACGACCCTACCGGACGCCTGCTCGCGCGCCCGACGCGCCCTCGGGAACGATCCGAGGACGTCCTGCGTTGGGAGTGCCGTGGAAGACACGACTCTCGAGGCCCCCGCGGCCGACGACCCCGACCATAGTCCCGGCCGCACCGGCCCCGGCAGCGAGCGGACGCGTGAACGCGTCCCCGACGACCGGAGGGCGGTGCGGGCACGATGACGACCTTCCTCTCCCTCCTGCTCGGGCTCCTCGTGGTTCTCGCGATCACGGCGGCGACGGCCTACTTCGTCGCCCAGGAGTTCGCCTACATGACCGTCGACCGCTCCCGCCTGGGGGCCAAGGCGGAGGCCGGCGACGAGTCGGCCCGGCGTGCGCTCGCCGTCACCCGGCGCACCTCCTTCGTCCTGTCCGGGGCGCAGCTCGGCATCACCGTGACGGGCCTGCTCGTCGGGTACGTGGCCGAACCCTTGATCGGTGAGTCGCTGGGCACGATGCTCGGCGGCGTCGGCGTCCCGGCGGGCGTCGGCGTGGCGGTGGGCACCGTCCTCGCCCTCGTGCTCTCGACGATCATCCAGATGCTCTTCGGCGAGCTGTTCCCCAAGAACCTCGCCATCGCGCGGCCCGAGCCGCTCGCGAAGGGCCTGGCGCGCTCCACGACCGCGTACCTGACGGTGTTCGGCTGGCTCATCGCGGTGTTCGACAAGGCGTCCAACGCCCTGCTGCGCCTGCTGAAGATCGAGCCCGTGCACGACGTCGACAACACCGCGACCGCGCGCGACCTCGAGCACATCGTGGCCGACTCGCGCGAGAGCGGGGACCTTCCGGACGAGCTGTCCGTGCTGCTCGACCGCATCCTCGACTTCCCCCAGCAGGACGTCGAGCACGCGATGATCCCCCGCTCGCGCGTCGGGACGGTGCGGCCCGAGGCGACCGTCGCCGAGGTGCGCGAGCTCATGGCCCGCGCGCACACGCGCTACCCGGTGGTCGACGAGACGGACCAGCCGCTCGGCGTCGTCCAGCTCGCCGACGTCCTCGCGACCGGTCTGCCCGACGACGCTCCCGTCACCGACCTCATGCGCCCGGCCGTCGTGCTGCCGACGACCATGACGCTGCCCGACGCGCTGGGGCAGCTCAACTCCACGCGCAACCAGCTCGCGTGCGTCATCGACGAGTACGGCGGCTTCACCGGCGTGCTCACGGTCGAGGACCTCGCGGAAGAGCTCGTGGGCGAGATCACCGACGAGCACGACCCGGAGCAGCCCGTCACGGTCACGGCCGAGGACGACGGCGTGTGGGTCATGGGCGGCGACGTCCACGTCGACGAGGCGGAACGCGCCCTCGGCCACGACCTGCCGCGCGGCGACCACGAGACGGTCTCCGGGCTCCTCATCGCCCAGCACGGCGCCCTGCCGCGCGCGGGCGACCAGATCGAGGTCCCGCTCCCGGACGACCCGGCCGACCTCGTCCACGACGAGCCCGTGCACCGCACGCTCGTCGTCGACGTCCTGTCGGTCGAGCGGCACGTGCCGCGCCTCGTGCGCGTCCGGCTCGTCGAGCAGCGGGGCGACGCCCCCGCCGCCGACGACGCGCACACCACCACGCACGAGGCTGCCCGCCCGGCGGACGCAGCGGAGGAGACCCGATGAGCAACCCCTGGGTCGTCGTCGTGGCGACCGTCGCGATCATCGCGCTCAGCGCGTTCTTCGTCGCCGTGGAGTTCGCACTCCTCGGCGCCAAGCGGCACCGGCTCGAGGACGCCGCGCCCACGAGCCGAGCGGCGCGCGCCGCGCTGCGCAGCTCGAACGAGCTCACCCTGCTCATGGCGGGTGCGCAGCTCGGCATCACGGCGTGCACGCTCGCGCTCGGCGCCATCACCAAGCCGGCCGTGCACCACTGGCTCACGCCCGTCTTCGAGACGTGGGGCGCGCCCCTGTGGGCCGCCGACGTCGCGGGCTTCGTGCTCGCGCTCATCGTCGTGACGTTCCTGCACCTCGTCATCGGCGAGATGGCGCCGAAGTCGTGGGCGATCGCCCACCCCGAGCGCTCGGCCACCCTGCTGGCGCTCCCGATGCGCGGGTTCATGTGGGCGTTCCGCCCGCTGCTGCGCTGGCTCAACGCGCTCGCGAACCGCTGCGTGCGGGCCGTGGGCGTCGAGCCCGTCGAGAACGTCGAGGGCGGCGGGCAGGACGCCGCGACCCTGCGGCACCTCGTCGAGCACTCGGCGAACGTCGGCGCGCTCGAGGCGTCGTACCGCGCGCAGATCTCGGGCGTCATCGAGCTCGAGACCCTCACGGTCGACGCGCTCGTACCCGCCGAGGGCCACCCGACGTCGGTCCCCGCGACGGCCACGGCCGCGGACGTGCGTGCCGCGTCCGCGCGGTCGGGTCACCTGCGCATCCTCGTCCAGAACGGGAGCGTCGTCCCCAAGGTCGTGCACGTGCGCGACACGCTCCTGGAGCCGGACGACCGCCCCGCCGGGGAGCTCGCGCGCCCCGGGTTCGTGCTCGCGTCGGGGACGACCGTGCACGCCGCGCTCGCGCGCATGCGCGAGTCGAGCGAGCAGCTCGCGATCGTCATGGACGGTGAACGGTTCGTCGGCGTCGTGACGCTCGCCGACGTGCTGCGCCGTATCCTGCCGTCCCCGGAGGAGCCGACGCCGGCACTCGTCGGCTGACCCGTCCGGCGTACGGTGGAGGGGCCTCGGCGACGCGCGTCGCCGGGGCCTCTCGCCGTCCACCCCGACCGAAGGCAGGCCATGACCACGCCCGTCGCTCCGCCGTTCGCTCCGCCGTTCCCTCGGCCCCGCACCCTCCTCACCGACGACCTGCTCGACGCCGTCCGCGTCCGCGCTGCGGGCTACGACCGGGACAACGCGTTCTTCGACGAGGACCTCGCCGCCCTGACCGAGGCGGGGTACCTGCGCGCGCTCGTGCCCACGGCGTTCGGCGGCGCCGGGCTCGGCCTGCGCGAGGTCGCGCACGAACAGGCGCGGCTCGCGGGAGCGGCGCCCGCGACGGCCCTCGCGGTGAACATGCACCACGTGTGGACCGGCGTCGCGCGCTACCTGCACGAGCGCGGTGACGCGTCCCTCGACTGGCTGCTCGAGGAGGCCGGTCGCGGCGAGGTGTTCGGCTTCGGGTACTCCGAGGGCGGCAACGACCTGGTCCTGCTCGGGTCCCGCACCGAGGCGCGACCGGACGGCACGGGCGGCTACACGTTCCACGGCCGCAAGATCTTCACGTCGAACTCGCCCGCATGGACGCGCCTGGGCGTCCTCGGGCTCGACACGGTGTCCGACGACGGCCCGCGACTCGTGCACGCCTTCGTCCCCCGGGGCGCCGGGGTCGAGGTGCTCGACGACTGGGACACGATGGGCATGCGCGCCTCGCAGTCCCGCTCCACGGTGCTCGACGGCGCGCACGCGCCCGCCGACCGCGTCGTCCGGCGGCTCGCGCCCGGGCCCACCCTCGACCCGCTCGTCGTCGGGATCTTCACGACGTTCGAGACCCTCCTCGCGTCCGTCTACACCGGGATCGCGGAGCGCGCGCTCGAGCTCGGCGTCGCTGCGGCGCGCCGCCGCACGTCGATGAAGAACGGCGGAGCGTCCCTCGCGCAGGACCCGGACATCCGCTGGCGCCTCGCGGACGCCGCGCTCGCGCTCGACGCAATCTGGCCGCAGATCGACACCGTCGCGGGCGAGCTCGACGCGCTCGTCGACCGCGGCGCCGGCTGGTTCCGCGCGACCGCCGGGCTCAAGGTGCGCGCGACGGAGACGGCGAAGACGGTCGTCGACCAGATGGTGCGCGTCGCCGGCGGGTCGAGCTACTTCGCGGGCAACGAGCTCGGCCGCCTCTACCGCGACGTCCTCGCCGGGATCTTCCACCCGTCGGACGACGAGTCCGCGCACTCCACGGTCGCGCAGTCCCTCCTGGGCCCGCTGGACTGACGGACCGCCGAGCGCCGAGATCGCCCGGTCGCACGATCACGGGGCGGTCGCCCAGGGCACCGGTCGTGCCGCCGGGCGTACGCTGCCGCCATGAACGACCCGCACGTCCCTGCCGCCCTCTCCCCCGCGACCGTCGTCGTCGCCGCGGGGCGCCCCGAGCGGACGCAGGGCGCGCCCGTGAACCCGCCGATCGTGCTGTCCTCCACGTACGTGTCCCAGGGCGTACAGCAGCCTGGTGAGCTCCTGTACACGCGCATGGACACCGAGACGTGGCACCCGTTCGAGGAGGCGCTCGCCGCGCTCGAGGGCGGCGAGCACCCCGGCGTGGCCTTCGGGTCGGGGATGGCGGCGATCGCGGCGGTCTTCTCCCTCGTGCCGGCCGGCGGCAAGGTCGTCCTCCCCCGGCACGCGTACCAGGTGACGCTCGGCTTCGCCGACGACCTCGCCGCGCACGCGGGAGTCGAGGTCGTCCGGGTCGACGTCGCGGACACCGACCAGGTCGTCGCCGCGCTCGACGGCGCCTCGCTCCTGCTCGTCGAGTCCCCGACGAACCCCATGCTCGAGGTCGCCGACCTGCCCGTCCTGCTCGCGGGCGCTCGCGAGCGCGGCGTCCTCACCGCCGTCGACAACACGTTCGCGACCCCGCTCGGGCAGCAGCCGCTCGCCCACGGCGCGGACGTGGTCGTCCACTCGGTGACCAAGTACCTCGCCGGGCACTCCGACGTCGTCCTCGGCGCGGCCGTCGCGCGCACGGCGGAGCTCACCGCGACGCTGCGCGCCTACCGGACGCTCCACGGCTCGATCCCCGGCCCGTTCGAGGTGTGGCTCGCGCTGCGCGGGCTGCGCACGCTCGCGCTGCGCGTGGAGCGCTCGCAGGCGAACGCGGCCGAGCTCGCCCGGCGCCTCGCCGACCACCCCGACGTGGTCGAGGTGCGCCACCCGAGCCTGCCGACGGACCCCGGGCACGAGCGCGCGTCGCGACTCATGACCGGGTACGGCTCGATCCTCGGTGTCCGGCCCCGTGGCGGGGCCGCGGGCGCGGACGCCGTCGTGGGTGCCGTGCGCCTGTGGGTGCCCGCCACGAGCCTCGGCGGCGTGGAGTCGAGCCTGGAACGTCGGCGTCGGTTCGCGACCGAGTCGCTGACGGTCCCCGAGGACCTGCTGCGGCTCTCCGTGGGCATCGAGGACGTCGAGGACCTCTGGCGGGACCTCGACCGGGCGCTGCGGGCGCCCGCCGGCTGATCGCGCCCCGCGTGCGCTACCGCGCCTCGGCGTCCGGGCGCCCGCGTCGCGCCGGGTCCACCAGGTCTGCGCCGATCCCCTGCAGCATCGCCCGAGCCTAGCGTCGACCACCTGGAGCGGCGCCCCGTCCAGCGACTAGCGCACCACCTGCGAGACACCAGCGAGTCCCGTCGAGACACTGCTGTGACCCGACCGGGACCGGACCGTGCTCTGCCCGCCGCGCGAACGTGACCAGCGGTTTCTACGATCGGTCCATGAAGGCACGAGGAACGACGCGGACGAACCGTGGCGACAGGGGGCGACGCGGGGCCGTGACGTCACCGCGGTCCGCGACGGCCGTCGTCGGGCTGCTGGCGCTCTCGCTCGCCGCGTGCACGCCCGGCGGCACGGACGACTCCCCGTCGCCGTCGGCCACCACGACGAGCGGCTCGCCCAGCCCCACGGACTCACCGACCGACGCCCCGGACGAGAGTCCGACGGACGACTCCACGGCACCGGCCGACGACGCGACCGAGGCACCGCTCCCGTTCCCCGCGAACACCGACCCGGACACGCAGGACCCGTCCGCGGACGCGGCCCTGACCGTGACGGACGTCCGGGTCGGGCACCACGACGGATACGACCGGGTCGTCTTCGAGCTCGGCGGCACCGGCACGCCCGGGTGGCGGGTCGAGTACGTCGACCAGCCGGTCGACGACGGCAAGGGTGACGTCGTCACCGTCGACGGCGACGCCTACCTCCAGGTCATGATCTCCGGCTCGGGGTACCCGATGGACACGGGCGTGGACGAGTACGCAGGACCCAACCCGGTGCGCGCGGGGGACGACAGCGAGGTCGAGGAGGTCCTGCTGCGCGGAGTCTTCGAGGGCTACACGCAGGCGTTCGTCGGGGTCGACGACGAGCAGCGCCCGTTCCGGGTGTTCTCGCTCGAGGACCCGACACGCGTGGTGGTCGACGTCCGCGACGACGACTGACGGCGCGGGACCCCGACTCTCGACAGGCGCCGACGCCTCAGCGCTCCGCCGAGATCCCCTCGGCCTTCTGGGGACGTGCGAGCAGGCCGCGCGCCATCTCGTCGACCGGCATGCCCTCGTGCAGCACCGCGACGACGCCGGCCGTGATCGGCATCTCGACCCCCACCTTCTGCGCGAGCTCGAGCACCGACCGGCACGACTTGACGCCCTCGGCCGTGCCGCCGGTGGCGGCGATCGCGTCGTCGAGGCTCAGCCCCTGGCCGACGTGCTTGCCGAGCGTGTGGTTGCGCGAGAGCGGCGACGAGCACGTCGCGACCAGGTCGCCCATTCCCGCGAGGCCGGGGAACGTCTCGGCGTCCGCCCCGAGCGCGAGGCCCAGTCGCGTGATCTCGACGAGCCCGCGCGTGATGACGGTGGCCGTCGTGTTGTAGCCGAACCCGCGGCCCTGGGCGATCCCCACGGCGAGCGCGATGACGTTCTTCACCGCCCCGCACAGCTCGACCCCGACGACGTCGCGGTTGGTGTAGGGGCGGAAGTACGACGACGAGCAGGCCCGCGCGACGTACCGCGCCACGTCCTCGTCGACGCACGACACGACGGTCGCCGTCGGCTGGCGGTGCGCGATCTCGCGCGCCAGGTTCGGCCCGGACACCACGGCGACGCGCTCGGGCGGCAGCCCGAGGGACTCCGCGACGACCTCGCTCATGCGTCGGTCGGTGCTCAGCTCGACGCCCTTCATGAGCGAGACCGCGACGGCCTCCGGCTCCAGGAACGGGCGCAGCTCGGCGAGCGTCGTGCGCGCGACCTGCGAGGGGATCGCGACGACCACCAGGCCCGCCCCGGCGAGCGCGTCGCGCGCGTCGGTCGTGGCCCGGATGCCCGCGGGCAGCTCGATGCCCGGCAGCCGCTTCTCGTTCCGCCGGGAGAAGTTCACCTGCGCAGCGACCTCGGGGTCGCGACCCCACAGGCGGACCTCGCAGCCGGCGTCGGCGAGCACGGCGGCGAACGTCGTGCCCCAGCTCCCCGACCCGAGGACCGCGGCGACGACGCGCTCCGCGGCGGGGACGTCGTCGGCTCCGAGCGGCGCGGGGCTGATCTCGACGGTCTGGTCCCCGCTCACCGGCGGCGCTCCGAGCCCGGGTGCTGACGCAGGTCGAAGCGCTCAGCAGGCGCCTTCGCGCCGCGGATCTCCTCGAGCTGGCGCGTGATCGCCGCCATGATGCGCTCGGTCGCCTCGCGCAGCGTCGCGGTGTCCTGCGGACGGTCGTAGAGGTCGGACAGGTCGACGGGCGGGCCCGCGTGCACGGCCACCCGCTTGGGTGGGATCGGCTTGAACACCTTGCCGTACGGCGCGAGGAGCTGCTCGGCGCCCCACTGCGCGATGGGCACCACGGGGGCGCGGCTCGCCAGGGCGAGCCGCGCGACGCCGGTCTTGCCGACCATGGGCCAACCGTCGGGGTCGCGCGTCAAGGTCCCCTCGGGGAAGAACACGACGCACTCCCCCTCGTCGAGGCGCGCGGTGGAGTCGACCAGCGACTGCGCGGCGCCCGACGTGCCCCGGTGGACCGGGATCATGCCCGTGCGGCGCAGGAGGCCGCCCAGGACCGGCACCGTGAACAGGGACGCCTTGGCCGTGATCTTGGGCGCGCGCCCCTGGTCGTAGAGGAAGTGCGCGAGCGTCACGGGGTCGACCTCCGTGACGTGGTTCGCCGCGGCGATGAAGCCGGTGGGCGGCAGGTTCTCCGCGCCGCGCCAGTCACGGCGGGTGATCGCGAAGAGGATCGGGCGCAGGAAGAACGCGAGGATCTTGTACGCGCGCGGGGTCTCGGGCAGGCTCGGCACGGTCACCGAGCCTACCGGGCGCGACCCCGCACTCAGATCCAGCCGTGCCGCCGGGCGACGTGCGCCGCCTCGTGGCGGTTCGCCGCCCCGAGCTTCGCCGCCGCCGACGACAGGTAGTTGCGCACGGTTCCGGGGGCCAGGTGGGCGCGCGTCGCGATCTCCTCGACGGGCGCGCCGTCGGCCGCGAGCTCGAGCACGTCCGCCTCGCGCGCGGTGAGCGGGCTCGCGCCCGCGGCGATCGCCTCGGCCGCGAGCTCCGGGTCGACGTACCGGCCGCCGGCGCGCACCTGGCGCACGACGTCGCCGAGGACGCGCGACGAGACCGTCTTGGGGAGGAACCCGCGCGCGCCTGCCTCCAGCGCGCGCTTGAGGTAGCCCGGCCGGCCGTGGCTCGTGACGATCACCACACCGCACGACGGCAGGTCGCGCGCGAGGCGCTGCGCGACCTCGACCCCGTCGAGCCCGGGCATCTGGAGGTCGAGGACCGCGACGTCGGGCTCGAGCTTGAGGGCGGCGGCGACGGCCTCGGGGCCCGAGGCAGCCTGTGCCACGACCTCCAGGTCGTCCTCGAGGGCCAGGAGCGACGCGACGGCGTCGCGGATGAGGTTCTCGTCGTCGGCGAGCAGGATGCGGATCACGCGCGCGTGGTCCTTTCGGGGGCAGGGGCGGGGAGGTCGCGGTCGGGCTGCCGCGACGGCGCGCCGCGTGCCGCACCGTCGTCGGGCACGCTCGCCACGAGTCCGTACCGACCGCCGTCGGACCACGTCTGCAGGCTCCCGCCGGCACCCTCCAACCGCTCCCGGAGACCGACCAGCCCGGAGCCGCGCCCGTCCCCCGTCCCCGCGGGGGCACCGTCGTTGACGATCTCGACGACGCTCGACGCCCGGTCCCGGTGCACCGTGATCGTGCACGTGCGTGCGGTCGAGTGCCGCACCACGTTGGTGACGCCCTCACGCACCGCCCAGGCGAGAGCCTCCTGCGCTGCGGTGCCGACCGGCGTCTCCTCGCCGTGGACGGTCGTCTCGATGCCCGCCGAGCGCAGGACCGAGCGCGCGCCCACGAGCTCGGCGCCGAGGTCGGCGGTGCGGTAGCCGGCGACGACGGCGCGCACCTCGCGCAGCGCGTCCTGCGCGATGCGGCGCACCTCGAGCATCTGCTCCTCCGCGCCGGGGCGACCGCGGGCGGCCAGCTCCGCGGCGAGCTCGCTCTTCACGGCGACCACGGACAGGGTGCGCCCGAAGACGTCGTGCAGGTCGCGCGAGAACCGCAGCCGCTCCTCCGCGACGGCCAGCCGCGCGTGCAGCACGCGTGTGCGCTCCTGCTCCCACACGATGCCGAGCATCCACACGGACACGCGGTACGACCCGAAGATCGCGACGAGCATCACCGCGCTCGACAGGCCGAGCCCGACCGCCATGCCCACGGTGGTCGAGGAGATCGGTCCGGTCCCCACCCACACGGAGCACCCGGTGATCGCCCCGAACAGGACGGCGAGCAGCGCGAGGCGCCGGAACGTCAGGAGCGGCACGACGGCGAGCGTGCCGAAGCCGAGGCCCACCAGGAGCGCGTAGTACCGGGCGCTCCCGGCGACGTCCTCCGCCGAGCCGACGGGGAAGGTCCAGAACCCGACCAGCGCGACCGCGAGGGAGACGGCCCCGTGGAGGGCGAGCAGCCACGGGCGCACGACCGGGCCCCCGAGGAAGTGCACCACCCCCGCCCGGAGCAGGACGAGGCACGTGACGGTGTGCGCGAGCACGAGCAGCAACCACGCGTTGACGGCCCCCGGCCGGAACGTCGGGTCGGAACCGACGAGCACGAGCGCGAGGAACGGCTCGAACAGCGAGAGCAGGTACAGCGACCAGCGCGTGTAGGCGTCGAACCGCTCGGGGGCGGTCCGACGGCTCCACACGTCGAGGAACGTGCGCGGTCGGGTGATCACGTCGACCAGCGTCCCACGCACGCGCGCCGCACCGCCGTGACAGGCGTCATGACTGCGGCGACGGCGCTCCCGGGATCAGCCGCGGCGGACGTCGGCGCCGAGCGCGACCAGCTTCTCCTGGAAGTTCTCGTAGCCGCGGTCGATGAGGCTGATCCCGCGCACGGTCGAGGTGCCCTTCGCCGCGAGCGCCGCGATGAGGTGGGAGAAGCCGCCGCGCAGGTCGGGGACCTCGATGTCGGCCGCGGCCAGCGGCGTCGGGCCGGAGATCACCGCGGAGTGGTGGAAGTTGCGCTGGCCGAACCGGCAGTCGCGGCCGCCCAGGCACTCCTTGTAGACCTGGATGGTGGCGCCCATGCCGCGCAGCGCGTCCGTGAAGCCGAACCGGTTCTCGTAGACCGTCTCGTGCACGATCGACAGGCCCTTGGCCTGGGTGAGCGCGACGACGAGCGGCTGCTGCCAGTCCGTCATGAAGCCGGGGTGCACGTCGGTCTCGAGGACGATCGGGGACAGGTCGCCGCCCGGGTGCCAGAACCGGATCCCGTCGTCCTGCACGTCGAACCGGCCGCCGACCTTGCGGAACGTGTTGAGGAACGTCATCATCTCGGGCTGCGTCGCGCCCTTGACCGTGATGTCGCCACCCGTGGCGAGCGCTGCGGACGCCCAGGAGGCCGCCTCGATGCGGTCGCCGAGCGCCGTGTGGGTGTACCCGTCGAGGCGGTCCACACCCTCGATGCGGATCACGCGGTCGGTGTCGACCGAGATGATCGCGCCCATCTTCTGGAGCACCGCGATGAGGTCCATGATCTCGGGCTCGATCGCGGCGTTCGCCAGCTCCGTGATGCCCTCGGCGCGCACGGCCGTGAGCAGGAGCTGCTCCGTGGCACCGACCGACGGGTACGGCAGCGCGATCTTGGTGCCCTGGAGACGGCGCGGGGCGCGGATGTGGATCCCGTTCTCCCGCTTGTCCACGACGGCGCCGAACTGGCGCAGGATGTCCAGGTGGTAGTTGATCGGCCGGTCGCCGATCCGGCACCCGCCCAGGTCCGGGATGAACGCCTCGCCCAGGCGGTGCAGCAGCGGGCCGCAGAACAGGATGGGGATGCGGCTCGAGCCCGCGTGCGCGTCGATGTCCGCGACGTGCGCCGACTCGACGTTCGAGGGGTCCAGGTCGAGGATCCCCGCGTCCGGGTCGGACTTCACCGCCACGCCGTGCAGCTCCAGCAGCCCCGTCACGACGCCGACGTCGCGGATCTGCGGCACGTTGCGCAGCACGCTCGGCGACTCCCCCAGCAACGACGCCACCATCGCCTTGGACACGAAGTTCTTCGCGCCCCGCACGGTGATCGTCCCGTCCAGCGGGGTCCCGCCGTCGACGTACAGCACATCCTTCATGAGCTCTGGTCGCCCTCTCGCCAAGCCGATGGTCCGTGGTGCCCCTGCGGGGCCCGGTCCCGCGCGTCGTAGCCGCGGACGGCTCGTCCGCGGGCGCGGGGCCCGAGTGCGCCAACATGCGGCACCCGGAGATTATTCACCCACTGCGGGCATGCTCACCGCCATCCGGGCGGCGGCGGCCGTCCCCGACACGTTACTCCCCGGTACGCCTGCCCGTGCCGGTGGCTCGTGGGCCGAGACACGGGCAGGCGTCCGGCGCCGTCAGACGCCGGTCGTGTCGAACCCCGCGACGTACCGGTCGATCTCGGCGAGGTAGGCGGCCCGCTGGGCCTCGCCCAGCCACGACGCCTCGAACGAGTTGCGTGCGAGCTGCACGACCTCCTCGATGCTGAGCCCCGCCGCGTCCGCGAGCGCCACGTAGTTGTCGGCCACGTAGCCGCCGAAGTACGCCGGGTCGTCGGAGTTCACGGTGACCCGCACGCCCGAGCGCAGCAGCCCGGCGATCTCGGTCGCCTTCATGTCGTCCGTGACGAACGAGTTGGAGATCGGGCAGCACGTGAGCCCGAGCCCGCGCTCGCGCACGACGTCGACGAGCGCCGGGTCCTCGACGACGTTCGTGCCGTGGTCCACGCGGTCCACGCCGATCTCGTCGAGCACGGTGCGGATGTTGTCGATGCTGCCGACCTGGTCGATGTCGCAGTGCATCGTCAGGCGGTAGCCGAGCTCCCGGGCGCGCGCGAACACGTCGGCGAACTTCTGCGGCGGGTTGTCGCGCTCGTCCGAGTCGAGCCCGACGCCCAGGATCTTGTCCCGGAACGGCACCGACGCCTCGAGCGTCTCCGCCGCGCTCTCGGCCGACAGGTCGCGCAGGAAGCACAGGATGAGGTGGGCATCGATCCCGTGCTTGGCCGGTGCCTCGGCCGCGGCGCGGTGGTAGCCCGTCACGACCGCCTCGAACGGGACGCCGCGCGACGTGTGCGCCTGCGGGTCGAAGAACATCTCGACGTGCTTCACCCCGTCGGCGGCCGCGCGCGCGAGGTAGGCGTCGGCGAGCTCGTAGAAGTCGTCCGCGGTCTGCAGCACCTCCATCGCCGGGTAGTACACGGCGAGGAAGCTCGTGAGCGAGTCGAACGCGTACGTCGCGCGCACCTCCTCGACCGTCGACTGGCCGATGTCGATCCCGTTCCGCTGCGCGAGGCGCAGCTTGAGGTCGGGCTCGAGCGTGCCCTCCAGGTGCAGGTGCAGCTCCGCCTTGGGCAGGCCGGTGACGAACTCGCGGGTGGGCGTCGTGGGCGCGGGCATGAGTCTCCTTCTCGGGTCGGTGTCCCCCGCCCCTATCCTCTCCCGACCCGAGGGCGGTCCGAATCGATTAGGCGGCTTCCGGGACCGCGCGGCGCGAGGCAGGGTCGCCGTGTTCGACATCCGAGAGCAAAGGAGCTGGAGAGATGCGACGCATCGCAGCCTGGGCCGCCGCCGTGGTCCTCGGCGCAGCAGGCCTCGTGGCGGCGTCCCCACCCGCACCCGCCGCGGCGCACGGGGCGGAGGTCTTCCCCGGGAGCCGGCAGTACCTGTGCTGGGTCGACGGCCAGACGGGCAACGGCCAGGTGGACCCGCAGAACCCGGCGTGCGCGAACGCCTATGCGGTCAGCGGCACCTCGGCCTTCTACAACTGGTTCGGGAACCTGGACTCGAACGGCGCGGGACAGACCGCCGGGTACATCCCCGACGGCCAGATCTGCGACGGCGGTGGCCGCGGCCCGTACGACTTCAGCGGGTTCAACGCCGTCCGGGACGACTGGCCGCGGACGCACCTGACCGCCGGGGAGACCTACCAGTTCCAGCACAACAACTGGGCAGAGCACCCCGGACGCTTCGACGTGTACGTCACCGAGGAGGGCTGGGACCCGTCGAGCCCGCTCGCGTGGGACGACCTCGAGCTGATCGACTCGGTGACCGACCCGCCCGACACCGGCGGTCCGGGCGCCCTGAACTACTACTACTGGGACGTCACGCTCCCCGCCGACCGCAGCGGCGACCACATGATCTTCACCCACTGGGTCCGCTCGGACAGCAACGAGAACTTCTACTCGTGCTCCGACGTCGCGTTCGACGGCGGCGACGGCGAGGTCACGGGCATCGGCGACGACGGCGGCGAGCCGACCGAGCCCGCGTGCCCGGACGAGGCGCCGGGCGCCCCGGGATCCGTCATGGCGATGTCCGTCACCGCCACGAGCGCGCACGTCATGTGGGGCGCGGCCGAGTCCGGGTGCGTCACCGGGTACGACGTGCTCGACCCCGCGACCGGCCAGGTGATCGCGAGCACCGACGGGTCGCCCATGGTCGACCTGACGGAGCTGGAGCCCGGCACCGCGTACACGGTGGACGTCCGGTCGCGCAACGACCACTCCGGCGCCGTCTCTGCCACACGCTCCGTCACGTTCACCACCCTGGAGGACGGGACGCCGGAGCCCCTCGGCGACTGCGATGCCGACTACTCCGCCTCCTCGTGGGGCGGCAGCAGCACCGGGTTCACCGCGTCGGTCACCGTGACCAACACGTCGGCCGCCCCGGTGAACGGCTGGTCCGTGACGTTCGCCTACCCCGGCGGACAGACCGTCGACGAGCCCGGCTGGAGCGCCGTGGTGAGCCAGGAGGGAAGCACCGTCACGGCGGCGCACCCCGCGTGGCAGTCGAGCATCGCGCCGGGGCAGTCGGTCACGTTCGGCTTCAACGGCGCGGCCACGACCGCGGGCACCCACCCGGCCCCGGTGGGGTTCGCGCTCAACGGCGTGGCCTGCGGCTGACCCGCTCCACGACGGCGGGCAGGCGGCTCACGTGCCGCCTGCCCGCCGTCGTGCGCGGTGAGCCGTCGAGACCCGCAGCGTCCTAGAGCAGCCGACCCCCGGTCACGCCGATGCGGTCGCCGGTGATGTAGCTGGACTCCTGCGACGCGAAGAACACGTACGCCGGTGCGAGCTCGGCGGGCTGCCCGGCCCGGCCCAGCGGCGTGTCGGCGCCGAACTGCTCGACCTTCTCCTCGGGCATCGTGGCGGGGATCAGCGGAGTCCAGATCGGCCCCGGCGCCACCGCGTTGACGCGGATGCCCTCCGGCGCGAGCTGCTGCGCCAGCCCCTTCGTGAAGTTGAGGATCGCCGCCTTGGTGGTCGCGTAGTCGAGCAGCTGCGGGCTGGGCTCGAACGCCTGCACGGACGTGGTGTTGACGATCGCCCCGCCACGGGGCAGATGGTCGAGCGCCGCCTTCGTGATCCAGAACAGCGCGTAGACGTTGGTCTTCAGGACGCGGTCGAGCTGGTCGGTCGTGATCCCGCGCAGCCCCTCGTCCTGCGACATCTGGTACGCGGCGTTGTTCACGAGGACGTCGAGGCCGCCCAGGCCCGCGACGGCGTCGGCGACGAGCTGCCGACAGAACTCCTCGTCGCGGATGTCGCCCGGGAGCAGGACGGCCGTGCGGCCCGCGTCCTCCACCCACCGGGCCGTCGTCCGGGCGTCCTCCTCCTCGTCCGGGAGGTACGAGATCGCGACGTCCGCGCCCTCGCGGGCGAACGCGATCGCGACCGCGCGCCCGATGCCGGAGTCGCCCCCGGTGATCAGCGCGCGCTTGCCCTCGAGCCGGCCCGATCCTCGGTACGTGAACTCCCCGTGATCGGGCTCCTGGGACATGTCGCCCGTGAGCCCCGGCGGCTCCAGCTGGTCCGCGGGCTGCTCGGGCTGCGGCTGCTGCGTGGTCGGGTCCTGGGGCGTGGTCTGGTCGGACATGTACGGCTCCCCTGTCGACGATCGGCGGAACGTCCAGCGTGGGGGCATCTCCGCCCGCTCGCAGCGCGCCGCTGAGCACCACCGCGCGCCGCGGCCCCGTGCCGTCCTGTCAGGGCTCGGACGACGCAGAGGGCCCGGACCTGCGGTGCGCAGGTCCGGGCCCTCCGTGAAGCACGCGGTGGTGCTCGTCGATCAGAAGTTGATCATGTGCCCCGCGAGGCCGTGGATCGACTCCTGGACGGCCTCGGACAGCGTCGGGTGGGTGTGCACGTTGCGCGCGACGTCGTAGACCGTGAGGTCCCACTTCTGCGCGAGCGTGAGCTCGGGCAGCAGCTCGGACGCGTCGGGGCCGATGAGGTGGCCGCCGAGGAGCTCGCCGTAGGTCTCGTCGGAGATGAGCTTGACGAAGCCGGTCGGGTCGCCGAGGCCGTGGGCCTTGCCGTTCGCCATGAACGGGAAGGTCGCGACCTTGACCTGGTAGCCCTCGTCGCGGGCCTGCTGCTCGGTGAGGCCGAAGCTCGCGACCTGCGGCTGGCAGAACGTCGCGCGGGGCATCATGCGGTAGTCGCCGAGCGTGAGCGTCTCGGCGCCGCCGATGGTCTCGGCGGCGACGACGCCCTGCGCCTCCGCGACGTGCGCGAGCATGAGCTTCGCGGTGACGTCGCCGATGGCGTAGATGTGCTCGACGTTGGTGCGCATGACGTCGTCGATCGCGATGGCGCCGCGCTCGGTGAGCTGGACGCCGGTGTTCTCGAGGCCGAAGCCCTCGACGTTGGGCGCGAAGCCGACCGCCATGAGCACCTTGTCGACGACGAGCTCGCCCGGCTTGTCGTCCTTGACGCCCTTGTAGCTGACGGTGACGCCCTCGGTGCCGTTGTCCTTGACCGTCTGGACGGCGGTCGAGGTGAGCAGGTTGATGCCGAGCTTCTTGTACTGCTTGGCGATCTCCTTCGAGACGTCGGCGTCCTCGTTGGGCAGCGCCCGGTCGAGGAACTCGATGATCGTGACGTCCACGCCGTAGTTCTTGAGGACGTAGCCGAACTCCATGCCGATCGCGCCGGCACCGACGATGGCGATGGAGCGGGGCAGGTCGCGCGTGAGGATCTGCTTCTCGTACGTGACGACGTTCTCGGACAGCTCGACGCCCGGGAGCAGGCGCACCTTCGAGCCGGTCGCGATGATGACGTTGTCGAACGTCACCTGGTCGGTCGAGCCGTCGGCGAGCTTCACGTCGAGCGTGTGCGCGTCGCGGAACGTGCCGCGGCCGTCGTACTCGGTGATCTTGTTCTTCTTCATGAGGAAGTGCACGCCCTTGACGCGCCCCTCCGCGACGGTGCGCGAGCGGTCGAACGCCGCGCCGAAGTCGAAGCTGACCTCTCCGGAGATGCCGAAGGTCTTCGCGTCGTGCTGGAAGATGTGCGCGAGCTCGGCGTTGCGCAGGAGCGCCTTGGACGGGATGCAGCCCACGTTGAGGCACACCCCACCCCAGTACTTCTCCTCCACGACCGCGACCGACAGGCCCAGCTGGGCTGCACGGATCGCGGCCACGTAACCACCGGGACCTGCACCGAGGACGACGACGTCGTAGTGGGATGCCATGGCGACCAGCCTACTGGCGCGGGATCGGGCCTGGGGTGCGTGCGCGCGCGACGTCCGCCACACCCGACGGTTGACCCTGCGCCGCCGGGCGGGTCACGATGTCCGGGATGCGACACCTGCGGCTCCTCCTTCGCCGGCCGCGCTGAGCCCGCCGGGCGGGCACGCTCAGCGCGGCGGTGCCTGCGCGTCCCGCGTCCAGGTGTCGCTGGGCGCGCACGTGGGCGTCTTCATGCACCCGAGGGTGGGTGGCTGAGGCGGCTCGACCCCCGATACCTCGGCTTCTGGTCGCGTCAGCTCGGCGGCGGCGCACGGGTGGCGGGCGCCCCACCGACCACGTCACAACACCCCAACTTTGTTCGGGTATCGAGGGTGAGGGCGGTCAGAGTCGGAGAGCATGAGGCTGGCGCCCTCCTTCCCGGAGGGCGCCAGCTCGTCGGACTCACCGAATGCGGCCTCTAGATTGGCGGTCGGAGGAAGTCTGCGGCGAGCTCGGCCGGTGTCGCGCCGGTGAAGCCGGTACCGTCCAGCGGCCTCGTGAACTCCTCGGCTCGCGCGCCGTTGGTGATGCCCACGTGGAGCGTGTCCTCGTTCCAACGGATCCGTTCGTAGGCCAATGGCTCTTCGAAGTCGCGGAGCATCTCTTCCCACGTACCCAGGTCGATCAGGTAGTTGGCCCATCCGAGCCGGCGCGACCAGGGTGTGAAGCCCCCTACCTGCGCCATGGGGTTGATCGGGTTCAGCCCCGAGATGTTCGGTGCGAGCGCGGTCCAGACCGCGTCCAGACTCTGTCCAAGGAGCAGATCCACACTCGTTCCGCCAACGGTCTGTACTCGCAGCCCACCGGCGACCAGTTCTAGCGAGCGCGTGACCGGGACAAGCCCCGGTTGACTTGCCTCGACCTGCCCGACCGCGACGATCAGCCCTCCGATGTCGCTCACGACCCTCCCAGGTTTCTCAGATGACGGCGTTGACCCACGACGGGCACACGGTCGTGCCCTCGCAATAGGACGTGATAACACCCTTCGGCTCCGCCAGCGGCACCTGGATCTTGTACTCCACCACTGTCTTCATCCGCACTGATGCCGTGACCCGGCACGTCACGATCGTCGAGCACGAACGCTTCTGCATCGTGGCGTAGTACACGCGGGCGGTGCCCTGGGCGATCGACTTGTTCCCGTCGGGGAACTGGGTCGAGACCCGGGTCGGAGACGTCGAGGTCAGTCCGTGCTTCGTGCGCAGCTTCGTCACCACGTCGGAACGAATGACCACGGTGCGCGCAGCGTGGTCCTTCCACCGGTACGACACCGCCGCGACCGCTGCCCTTGGCTGAATCTGCGGGTCAGCCTCCTCACCGGCAAAGGCCTCCTCGATGACCTCTGGCACCTCATTCGCAGGCATCCCAGCCGGCGTGACGACCTCGATCTCATCCCCAGTCGTCACAGGGGCATCCTCAGCCCACGCGCCCGGGGCCACGGCCCCGATCGCCAGG
The DNA here is from genome assembly GCF_006539945.1 of Cellulosimicrobium cellulans. Classification (GTDB taxonomy): domain Bacteria; phylum Actinomycetota; class Actinomycetes; order Actinomycetales; family Cellulomonadaceae; genus Cellulosimicrobium; species Cellulosimicrobium cellulans. The sequence continues at coordinate 22,672 of NZ_BJNZ01000044.1, forward strand.
AGCGCACCCACCGCGCTCGCCAGGCCCCGCACACGTCTCGAGACACCACTCATCGGTTGCTCCTCGGCTCACGAGTTCGATCCCCCTGTGGGCGAACTCGCCCCGAGATTGGCAGTCCCATCACCCTAGTGGCCTGCGCAAACACAAGTCTGTGAGCCAGAACAGCCCCGACCCCACCTGGACGTGAAGAAGGGCTGCAGGACCTGGCGCTCGCGATGACCGGCGTGGCCCGGGCGACCGCGGGCCGCGAGGTCGTGCGCGTCGTCGTGCGCGCGCCGCACGTGGTGAACGTCGTGACCCGCGCCCCGGCGTCCTGACCCACCGACGCGAGCGGGGGGTGAAGTCGCTACGATGCTGCCGCCGCGTCCACTCGACCAGCGGGCCCGTGCGCGGCGACGCGGGCCGGCGCACGGAGCACCTCCCCATGGCCTTCGGACTCGCTGCCCTCCTGGACGACATCGCGGCGTTCGCCAAGCTCGCCGCCGCGTCGATCGACGACGTCGGTGCCGCCGCCGGGCGCGCGAGCGCCAAGGCGACGGGCGTCGTCATCGACGACACCGCCGTCACGCCTCGCTACGTCGAGGGTCTGGCCGCCAAGCGCGAGCTGCCCGTCGTCAAGCGGATCGCGACCGGGTCGCTGCGCAACAAGCTGCTGTTCATCCTCCCGGCGATCCTGCTGCTGAGCCAGTTCCTGCCCCAGCTGCTCACGCCGCTGCTCATGCTCGGCGGGACGTACCTCGCGTTCGAGGGCGCCGAGAAGGTGTGGGAGCTCGTCTCGGGCAAGCACCACGCCGAGGTCGAGACGAAGGCCGAGAAGAAGGCCGTCGACGAGGACTCGGTGGTCTCGAGCGCGGTGCGGACCGACTTCATCCTCAGCGCGGAGATCATGGTCATCGCGCTCAACGAGGTCGCCTCCGAGGGCTTCTGGTCGCGCCTCGTCATCCTCGTGATCGTCGCGGTGCTCATCACGGTGCTCGTGTACGGGGTCGTGGCGCTCATCGTGAAGATGGACGACATCGGCCTGCACCTCGCGAAGCGCGACACGCCGTGGGTCCAGTCGTTCGGGCGCGGCCTCGTCGGCGCGATGCCCAAGGTCATGGCCGTCATCTCGTTCGTCGGGATCATCGCGATGCTGTGGGTCGGCGGGCACATCCTGCTCCAGGGCGCGTACGACCTCGGCTGGCACGGCCCGTACGACGTCGTGCACCACCTCGAGCACGCGGTCACCGGCGTCGCGGGCGTCGGCGGGTTCCTCGGCTGGCTCGTCAACACGGCGTGCTCGGCCGTCGTCGGCATCCTCGTGGGTGGCGTCGTCGTCCTCGTCGCGCACTTCATCCCCCGCCGCAAGCACGCCGAGCCGGCCACCACCGAGGCGACGACCGACCCCGAGCCCACGGGCATCGACCCGGAGCCCACCGACCGCTGATCCCACAGCGGGCCGGGCGGCCTGCTTGGATGGAGCATGGACTCCGGCACCTGGGCCAACATCGGCCTCGTCCTGCTCTTCATCCTCGTCGGCGGCGTGTTCGCCGGCACCGAGATCGCGCTCGTGTCCCTGCGCGAGAGCCAGGTCGCGCGGCTCGAGAAGCAGTCCGCGCGTGGCGCGCGGGTGGCCGCCGTCGCGCGCGACCCCAACCGGTTCCTCGCGGCCGTCCAGATCGGCGTGACGGTCGCGGGGTTCTTCTCCGCGGCCTACGGCGCCTCGACGCTCGCCCCCGACCTCGCGCCCGCGCTCGAGGACCTCGGGCTGTCGGCGACGCTCGCGGACACGGTCGCGCTCGTCGGGCTGACGCTCGTCATCGCCTACCTCTCCCTGGTGCTCGGCGAGCTCGTGCCCAAGCGCATCGCGCTCCAGCGGTCGGCCGGGGTCGCGCTCGTCGTCGCGCCGCCGCTCGACCGGTTCGCGACGCTCATGCGGCCGGTCATCTGGCTGCTCTCACGCTCGACGGACGGCGTCGTGCGGCTGCTCGGGGGCGACCCGTCCGCGCGCAGCGAGGAGATGAGCGAGGAGGAGCTGCGCGAGATCGTGCTCGCGCACGAGTCCCTGCCCGAGGACGAGCGCCGCATCCTCGACGACGTGTTCCAGGCGGGCGACCGGTCGCTCGCCGAGGCCATGACCCCGCGCGGCGAGGTCGCGTTCCTGAGCGCCGACACGACCCTCTCCGAGGCCGCCGCGACCGTCGCCGCGGGCCCGTACTCGCGCTACCCCGTGACCGGCGACGACTTCGACGACGTCGTCGGGTTCCTCCACGTGCGCGACCTCCTCGGGAGCGACTGCCCCGACCACCCGGCGACCGACCCGGCGACGGGGCGCGCCCTGGCGGTGCGCGACGTCGTCCGCCCGATCCTCGCCCTGCCCGCGACGAACACCGTGCTTCCCGCGATGTCGCAGATGCGCCGCGAGGGCGTGCACATCGCCGTCGTGGTCGACGAGTACGGCGGGACCGACGGGATCGTCACGCTCGAGGACCTCGTCGAGGAGCTCGTGGGCGACATCCGCGACGAGTACGACCCGGCCGAGCCCTCGCCGGCGCGCGAGCACGGCACCGCGACGAGCGTCGACGCCGGCCAGACGATCGAGGAGTTCGCGCGGCGCACCGGCGTCGAGCTGCCCGACGGACCGTACGAGACGGTCGCCGGGTACGTCGTCGCGCAGCTCGGCCGGCTCGCGGCGGTGGGCGACCACGTCGACGTCGACGACCGCCGCCTCACCGTGACCGACGTCGCCCGCCGCCGCATCGTCCGCCTCGACGTCACTCCCCTCCCCTGACTGCTGAGTGCATAAAAGAGTCGCCTGCGAAGGACCAGAGCGCGACTCTTTCATGCACTCAACGGTGTGGGTGGCGGGGCGTAACGTCTGGCGGATGAGCGCAGCGACGGCGGAGACAGGGTCGGGGATCAAGGTCGGGGTGGTCGGGAGCTTCGGCTCCGCGGCTCAGGTGCTGGACATGGCGGTCGGGGCGGAGGAGTCCGGCTGGGACGGGTTCTTCTCGTGGGACGGGCTGAGCCTGCTGTCGATGCCGGTCGACACGTTCGACCCGTGGGCGGTGCTCGCCGCGGCGGCGGTCCGGACGGAGCGCATCGCGCTCGGGGCCATGGTCTTCGCTCTCCCTCGCCGCCGGCCGTGGGAAGTCGTGCGGCAGGCGCTGACCGTCGACCACCTGTCCGGCGGGCGCCTCGTCCTGCCCGTCGGCGTGGGCGTGCTCGACGACGGCGGCTTCTCGGCCGTCCCGGGCCAGCTCCAGTCCTTACGGGAGCGTGCGGAGCTGCTCGACGACGCGATCGCCTACCTCGACCTGGCCTGGTCCGGGGAGAAGTTCACCTTCGACGGCGCGCACGTGCACGCGGGCGAGATGCTGTTCCTCCCGCGGCCCGTGGAGCGCCCGGCGTTCGGGCACCACGTGCCGGTGTGGCCGGTGGGCGTCTGGGACGCCGAGCGCCCGCCGCTGCGCTCCCTCGACCGCGCGCTGCGGGCCGACGGGATCGTGCTCCAGCTCCGCGGCGAGCGCGGCTTCGACGTGCCCACGCCCGACGACGTCTCCGCCCTGGTCGCGTGGCTCACCGCGCGCCGCGCGGAGCTGGGCCTCGACACGGGCCGCCCGTTCGACGTCGTCGTCCAGGGCGAGCTCCCGGCCGAGCGGACCGCGGCGGCGGACCAGCTCGCCGGCCTCGCCGACGCCGGAGCGACCTGGTGGGTCGAGTCCCGGTGGAACCCGGACACCGCGACCCCGGAGTCGCTCCTCGCCGCGATCCACGCGGGCCCGCCCCGCCCCTGAGACGGCGAGAGGCGGGCGCGCGGAACCGACGTGTCGGTTCCGCGCGCCCGC
>NZ_BJNZ01000045.1 GCF_006539945.1 Cellulosimicrobium cellulans
TAGTCGTAGGACAGCTCGGGGAGAGTGTAGACAGGCATGGTTCCTCAGGTTCCTTCCGTCGGTATGCAGCCACGCTAGGACCTCGACCACGGTTGAGGTCAAGGTGGGCGCACTGTGATCTTGCAGGTCGGACGGACCGTCCCGCTCGCCGAGCGGTCCGCCGCGGGGGCGGGACGATGTCCCGATGGGGACCGTCACGGACTACCTGGCCGACGTCGACGAGCCGGACCGCGCGACGCTCACGCGCGTCGTCGGGGTCGCGCGCGACGTCGTGCCCGACGCCACGGAGGGCACGAGCCACGGCATGCCCGCGCTGCTCTACCGTGGCAAGGCGCTGCTCAGCGCCATGGCGTCGGCGAAGCACCTCGCGGTCTACCCGTTCAGCCCGGCCGCGGTGACCGCCGTCGAGTCGCGGCTCGACGGCTTCTCGCACGCCAAGGGGACCGTCCGGTTCTCGAGCGACCACCCGCTGCCCGACGACGTCGTCCGCGACCTCGTCGCGGCCCGCGTCGCGGAGATCGACGCGCAGCTCGATCGCTGAGGAACCCGCCCCGGACGCAGTCCGCCGGTCCGCCCCCACCGCGCGGAGGGCCACGAATCCCCTGGGCCGCGCGGGACGCCGTCGGGCACGATGGACGGATGCCCGACGACGCCCGCCCCGGCCTGCGCGTGACGACCACCCTGGTCGTCCCCGAGGCAGAGCTGTCGTGGCGGTTCTCGCGCTCGTCCGGGCCGGGCGGGCAGGGCGTCAACACGACCGACTCGCGCGTCGAGCTCTCGTGGGACGTCGCGCGGTCGGCGGTGCTCACGGAGTCCCAGAGAGCACGGGTGCTGGACCGTCTGGGCCGGCGGGTCGTGGACGGCGTCGTCACGGTCACGGCGTCCGAGCACCGGGAGCAGCGGCGCAACCGGGACGCCGCGCGAACGCGGCTCGCCGCCCTGCTGGCCGACGCCGTGGCCCCGCCCGGGCCGCCGCGCCGCGCGACCCGGCCCACCCGGGGCTCGGTCGAGCGCCGGATCGGCGCCAAGAAGCGGCGCACCGAGGTCAAGCGCCTGCGCCGCCCGCCGCAGGACTGAGCCGAGAACGACGTCACCCGCCGTCGAGCACGACCTGACGGACGGAAAGCGCCGGATGGCGACCCTCATGTCGTTCTCGGCGGGGGGGGGGGAGGGCTAGAGGCGGCGGGCTAGGTGCGGGTAGTCCACCACCAGGGCGTCGGCGTCGACCGTGAGGTCCGCGGTGAAGTCGCGCGTCGCGCTCGTGTAGGTGACGACACCCCGCCCGGTCGTGGGGTCGAGCGGCTCGCGCGCGGCGTAGACCTGGTCGCTGCGCAGGACCGCCAGGGACGGCAGGTCGACCCACGCCATGACCAGGCGCGTCTCGCCCGACGGCGGGCGGTCGCCGAGCAGCCCGAGGCGCAGGATCGGCATCGTGTTGGTGACCGGGCACAGCGCGACGTCGCAGTCGAGCGCGCCGTCGAGCGAGGCCGGGTCGGCGATCCCCGGCGCGGCGAGGCCCGACGGCGGCGTCCCCGACTCGCGCACGTCGGCGCGCCACGCGCCGTCGGGCGTCCGGACGAGATCGAGGTGGCGCGACCACCCGAGCCCGCGCACGGAGACGTCGAGGTGCTCGGTCACCCAGCCGGGGCCGGTGCGCAGCGCCCACGCGGTCGCGTACGACGTCGCGCGCGACGTGCCGAGCGCCGCGAGCCGGTCGTCGCGCACGGCGACGGTCGCGGCCTCCAGGCGGTCCGGGTCGTCGTCCCAGCCGGTCCACGCGACGTGCCTCGTCGATGCGCTCACGCGCGCCAGTCTGGGCCGAAAAGGCGGTGCCCGCGCGGCGGGACCGTGGCAGGGTCGCGCCCATGACCTCTCGCATCTCCCACACCACGTTCGACGCGCGCGACTCCTACGCGCAGTCCGTCTTCTGGGCCCAGGTCCTCGGGTACACCGACGTGCCCGGCGACCCCAACCTGCCCGGCCACGAGGAGTGCATGATCGTCCCGCCGGCCGACGCCGGGACGCCCGTCGAGAGCCGCGGCCACGTCCTGTTCGTCGAGGTGCCCGACGACAAGGAGCTGAAGAACCGCGTCCACCTCGACCTGCGGCCCACGGACCGCACGCGCGAGGAGGAGGTCGAGCGCGTGCTCGCGCTCGGGGCGACGCAGGTCGCGGACCGGCGCACGCCCGACGGCGGGGGCTGGGTCGTGCTCGCCGACCCGGAGGGCAACGAGTTCTGCATCCTGCGCAGCGACGCCGAGCTCGCGGCGGCTGCCCGTTAACGGTCGGTGATCCGGATCCAGCCGCGCTGGGCGGCCCGGGCCCCGGCCTCGAACCGGCTCGTCGCGCCGAGGCGTCCCATGAGTCCGGCGGCATGACGCCGGACCGTCCGCGGAGACACCCCGAGCCGTGCGGCGACGGCGGTGTCCGTCTTGCCCTCGGCGAGGAGCCGCAGCAGCGTGTCCTCGCTCGGTGCGAGCGCGTCGTCGGCAGCGCGCGCCCGGTCCCACTCGGACTCGGCGAGGGCCCGCAGCGCGCGGACGGCGTCCCGGTCGGTCACGGCGCGCGTGCGGTCCGGTCGGGCGACGAGGACGACCGTGTCGTCGAGCGCGACGAGCGACAGGGGCAGCGCCGGGGCCACGCGGTGCTCGACGGCGGTGCCGGGGCCGAGGACGTCGTCAGGGACGCCGGGGACCGGACGGCGGGCGGCGGCGGGCAGCGCGTCGTCGGGCGGGCTGTCGTCGGGGGTCTCGCGCTCGGGCGGGACGTCGTCCGTCGGTCCGGCGCGGGACGATCCTGCCGACTCGACCGTCACGACCCGCACGCGCGCCTCGCGGCGGGTCTGCTCGTGCACCCGCGCCCAGAGGGGGTCCGGGTCGTGACTGCTGCCGTCGTCGAGCACGAGGACGTCGCGCGCTCGACGCAGCGCGACGGCCCGCGCGGAGCGCCTGGCGCCGAGGACCGGGTCCCGCTCCGACGACGTCACACGGTGTGACTGTAGTCGACCTCCTCGGGGGTGCCGAGAGCCGTCCCGGCGGTCGGACCCTTGTGACGAACGGGGAGTTCAGCGGGCATTTGTCCTCTTCCGGACACGTCGGATTTGTTTACACCGCGTCCGTCCGCTGCCAGGCTTCCCCCGGACCGCCGGGTCGGGCTTCGTGCTGCCCGGCGTCCTCCGCGCCGGGACGGTCCCGGCGCCGGTGACGGAGGGGGCAACATGGGCGCGCAGCCCGACGACCTGACCCTCGTGGACCTCGTCCACGAGCACGCACGCGAGCGGCCGGACCACGCGGCCGTCGTCGTGGTGCCCGAGGTGGGCGAACGGCGCACGCTGACCTACGCCGAGCTCGACGCGCAGGCGGCGGCGCTCGCGGCCGACCTCGCCGCACGGCACGAGCCGGGCGACCGGGCCCTGGTCCTCTACTCGGCGACCGCGTCGTTCGTCGTCGGGATCGTCGCCTGCTTCTACGCGGGCCTGATCCCCGCCCCGTCCCCGCTCCCGGGCGGGCAGGCGTACCAGCGCGAGCGCGTGCGCGGCATGCTCGTCGACTGCGACGCCGCCGTCGTGCTCGTCGACCCGACCGCCGCGACCGAGACCACCGAGTGGGCCGAGCCGCTGCGGCGCGCCGACGGCGGACCCGTCGTCGTGACCGTGGTCGACGGCGCCACGGACGGCCCGGCCCGGCGCGGCCGCCCGGGCCCGCAGGACGTCGCGTTCCTCCAGTACACCTCCGGCTCCACGAGCAGCCCCAAGGGCGTCGTCGTCACGCACGCGAACGTCCTGCACCACCACGACGCGTTCTCGACGACCCTCGGCCTCGTCCCCGAGGACGTGTTCTGCAGCTGGTTGCCGGGGTACCACGACTTCGGCCTCGTCGGGATGCTGCTCGTCCCCCTGGGCCTCGGCGCCACCGCCGTCATCGTCCCCTCCACGTCGTTCCTCAAGCGCCCCGTCCGCTGGCTCTCCGCCATCACGGAGACCGGGGCGACCGTCACGGCGTCGCCGAACTTCGGCTACGACCAGTGCGCACGGCGCGTGCGTGACGACCAGCTCGCCGAGCTCGACCTCACCCGCCTGCGCTGGGCGCTCGGCGGTGCCGAGCCGGTGGACCCGGCCGTCCTGGACGCCTTCACGCGCCGGTTCGAGCCCGTCGGGTTCCGCGGGTCGGCCCACGGCCCGGGGTACGGCCTCGCGGAGGCGACGCTGACGGCCACGTACCCGGACCGCCGGCTCCCGCTCGTCATCACCGCGGACGAGGCGGCGCTCGCCGACGGCCGCCTGGTCGTGCTCGAGGAGGCGTCGTTCCTGACCGCGCTCCCGGACGCCGCCGCGCAGGGTCGGGGCAGCGTCGCGGGCGCGCGCCTCGTGTGCTGCGGCCCGCCGAGCGGGGTGGAGCTGCGCCTCGTCGACGACCAGGGTGCCGAGGTGCCCGACGGCACGGTCGGGGAGGTCTGGCTGCGCGGTGGCACCGTCGCGGCCGGGTACTGGGGCGACGCGGCGGCGACCGCGACGGCCGAGACGTTCGGCGCCGTCGCCGCCGACGGCACGGGCCCGTGGCTGCGGACCGGGGACCTCGGCGCGCTGCACGGCGGCCAGCTCGTCGTCACCGGGCGCATCAAGGAGCTCCTCATCGTCGCGGGGCGCAACCTGTACCCCTACGACCTCGAGCGCGAGCTGCGCCGCCTGCACCCCGGGGCCGAGGGCCGTCCGGGCGCGGTGTTCGAGGCGGAAGGTCTGCCGGGCACGCTGTGCGCGGTCCAGGAGTTCCGGCCCACGCCGGGGGCACGGCTCGACGGCGCGAGCGCCGAGGACGAGCTCGACGCCGTGGTGCGACAGATGGCCTCCCACCTGGCCTCCGTCTCGGGCGCCGCAGTGCACGACGTCGTCCTCGTGCGTCCCGGCCAGGTGCCGCGGACCACGAGCGGCAAGATCCAGCGCGGTCGGGCGCGCGACCTGCACGGCGGGGGCGACCTCGCCGAGCTCCACTCCCTGCGCGCGTCCCGGGACCGCGCGCGCACCGAGCTCGCAGGGACCCGCTCATGACCGCACCGCTGCCCGACGCTCTCGACGACCTCGTGCTGCGCCACGTCGCCGCCGCCCTGGGGGTCGCCCCGGCCGACGTCGACCCGACGGGCGACCTCGCCGGGCTCGGCCTCGGCTCTGTCCAGGTGCTGGCCCTGCTGGGCGACCTGGAGGACGCGCTGGGCGTCGACCTGGACCCGGAGGCCGTCGTCGACAACCCGACGCCCCGCGCGCTCGCCGCGCACCTGCGCAGCGTCGTGGACGTTCCCGGGACCGCGGCATGACGACCCTCGTCGACGTCGGCGCGCACGTCCCCGCGACGCGCGTGCCCATCCGCGACCTCGCGGACGAGCTGGGCCTCGACCACCTCGAGCTCGGCGTGTTCGAGCGCTTCTTCGGGCTCCGTGAGGTGTGCACGGCGCCGCACCAGAGCCTCACCGACCTGCTCGTCGCCGCGGCGCGCGCCGTGCCCGGCCTCGCGGGGAACGAGCACCGCGTCCGGTACGTGCTGGGCGCGCGCACCATCGCGACGGTCGCCCCGGTCGGGGTCAACCCCCTGCACGACGCCGCGGACCGCCTCGGGCTGGACCACGCGGTCGTGTGGACCCTCACCCAGCACGCGTGCGCGTCCGCGCTGCTCGCCGTGGATGTCGCGGGGCGCCTGCTGGCCGCCGACGGCGACCCCGACGCGCTCGCGCTCGTCCTCACCGGCGAGAAGGCGTTCAGCCCCGGGTCCCGCCTCATCGAGGGCACGACGATCATGGGCGAGGGCACGGCGGCCGTCCTCGTGGCGGCGTCCGGGCCGGCGTCCGGGCCGGCGGGCGGGTCCGCCGACGGCCCGACGGGCAGCCCCGTGCTGTCCTACGCGACGCGCACCCTGGGCGAGTACCACCAGGTCCCGCTCCCGGAGGACCTCGCCGGGCCGTTCGGCGTCGCGTACACCGAGGTGCTCGCGGAGGTCGTGCTCGAGGCGGTCGAGCGCGCGGGCCTGGCGCTCGACGACCTCGCGCTCGTCCTGCCGCACAACGTGAACCGCGTGTCGTGGCGGCGCCTGTGCTCGCGCCTCGGGCTGCCGATCGCGCGCGTCCGGCTCGACGACGTGCCCGTGACGGGCCACTGCTTCGGGGCCGACTCGTTCATCGGCTACGCCGCTGCGCGCGCCGAGGGCCGGCTGCGCCCCGGCGACCCGTTCCTCATGGTGGCGGTCGGGCTGGGTGCCACGTTCTCCGCCATGGTCCTGCGCTACGCGCCCCACGAGACGGAGGAGCCCGCATGACGGTCGAGCAGGTGGCGGAGGCCGCCGCCCCGGACGCTGCCCCGGTTGCCGTGACGGCAGCCGGCACCGAGCCGTTCCTCGCGCGGACCAAGCGCGCGCTCGCGGGCGCGCCCGACGCCCCGCTGGTGCTGCTCGGGAACTTCGAGGTCGAGGACGCGTGGGCGGTCGGGGAGGTCGGACTGCCCTCGGTCGGCGGCGCGTCGGCGACGGCCGCGCTCGTCAACCGCATGGACGAGCTCGCGCTGCTCCTCGCCGGCCCGGACGATCACGTCGTGCTCAAGGCCGAGCCCGACCCGGACCACCTCGCCCACCTGGACGCGCTCGGCGTCGGGCTCCCGACCGTGCACGTCGCCGAGTCGAGCGACCCGCTGCGCACCGTCACCCTCGACGCGCTCGACTCGCCCGCGCTGCTCGAGCGACTGCGCAGGCTCGCGGCAGACGGCGTGCGCCTCCTCGCGCACGGGACGTCGTCGGCGGAGGAGGACCTCGCGGTCGCGACGGGGCTGCGCTCGGTGCTCACCGACGCCACGACGACCAAGGCCGTCAACAGCAAGGTCTACAGCCGCGGGCTGTGCGACGAGCTCGGGATCGAGCAGGCCCGCGGCTGGGCGTGCCGCACCGTCGAGGACTTCGAGCGCGCGTGCGCGGAGGCGGCACGGCTCGTCTCGGACGGCGCGACCGTGGGCGTCAAGGACGCGTACGGCGTCTCCGGCAAGGGGATCCTCGTCGTGGACGACCCGCGCCGCCTCGACCAGCTCGTACGCATGGTCACGCGCCGGGCCGCGCGCTCGGGCGACGACCGCCTCGCCGTCGTGGTGGAGGTCTGGGCGGACAAGGCCACCGACCTCAACTACCACTTCACGGTCGCGCAGGACGGCTCGGTCACGTTCGACTTCGTCAAGGAGGCGATCACGGAGGGCGGGGTCCACAAGGGCCACCGGATCCCGTCGCGGCTGCCCGCGGTGCAGGTCGACGCGCTGGCCGCGCTGTCGGGCCGGCTCGGCGCGCGCCTCGCCGCCGACGGCTTCCACGGCCTCGTCGGGGTCGACGCGCTCGTGCGCACGGACGGCTCCCTCCTTCCGGTGCTGGAGATCAACGCGCGCAGCAACATGTCCACGTACACCGTCCCCCTCCAGGAGCGGTTCCAGCCAGAGGGGTGGGTCGCGCTCGCGCGGCAGTACCCGCTCGTGCTCGACGCGCCGCTGTCGTTCGCGGCGCTCCACGACGTCCTCGGCGACCTGCTCCCCGGCGCGGCCGGGCAGGCGGGCCTCGTCGTCCAGGGGACGGGCACGGTCAACGCCGGCGCGTCGTCCCCGACCCCGGGCGGCACGTTCGCCGGCCGGCTCCACGGCCTGCTCGTCGCGCCCGACGAGCAGGCGCTGACCCGCCTCGACCGCGCCGTGACGGAGCGGCTGGCCGGGCGCACCGCTGCAGGACCGACCGCGGACCCGACCGAAGGAGACCCCCGATGACCGCGACGCCGAGCCGGCCGACGCCCGGGAGCGCGGACCTCGCCGCGGTCGCGGAGGAGTTCGGCACGCCCGTGTACGTGTACGACGGCGACGTGCTCGCCGCGAACTACCGCGCGCTGCGCGAGCGGCTGCACCCGGCGCTGGGGATCTTCTACTCGCTCAAGGCGAACCCGAACGTCAGCATCTGCGGGCTGCTGCACTCGCTCGGCGCGAACGCCGAGGTGTCGTCGCTCACCGAGCTGCGGACGGCGCTCGCGGCGGGCGTCGAGCCGCAGGACGTGCTGTTCCTCGGGCCGGGCAAGAGCCGGGACGAGCTCGTGGCGTGCCTCAACTCGGGCGTGCGCGCGATCATCGTCGAGTCGCTGCCGGAGCTGGCGCTGGTGGACGAGCTCGCCCGCGCGACCGGGCGTCCCGCGCGCGTGGTGCTGCGCGTCAACCCGTCGTTCTCCGTCAAGGGTTCCGGGCTGACGATGGGCGGCAAGCCGCGCCAGTTCGGCATCGACGAGCAGCAGCTGCTCGACGCGCCGGACCTGTGCGCCGGGCTGACGACGGCCCGCGTCGTCGGGGTCCAGGTGTACATGGGCACGCGCATCCTCGACGAGGGCACGATCGTCGAGAACACGACGCGCATCTTCGAGCTCGCGGAGCGGCTCGCCGACCGGCTCGGCTTCCCGCTCGAGCTCGTCGACGTCGGCGGGGGCCTGGGCGTGGCGTACTTCGAGCGCGAGCGCGACCTCGACGTCGAGGTCCTCACCGCGGCGCTCAACCCGGTGGTCGAGGCGTTCGTGCAGCGGCACCCCGCGACGGACCTCGTCATGGAGCTCGGCCGCTACCTCGTGGCGCTGTGCGGCACGTACGTCGCGCGCGTGCGCTACGTGAAGGAGTCGATGGGCGAGCGGTTCGCCGTCGCCGACGGCGGGACCAACCACCACATGGCGGCGGTCGGTATCGGGTCGTTCGTCAAGCGCAACTTCCCGATGCGCAGGGTGGGCCCCGCGTCCGGCGCCGAGGACGTGCCGTGGAACGTCACCGGCCCGCTGTGCACGCCCAACGACACGATCGGCAAGGCCGTCCCGCTCCCCGCGGACCTCGCGGCCGGCGACCTCGTCGCCGTCGACCGGTCCGGCGCGTACGGCGCGACGGCGTCGCCCGTGCACTTCCTCAGCCACGGCTACCCCGCGGAGGTGCTGACGCTGGGCGACGAGTCGTTCCTCGTGCGGCACGCGGACACGCCCGACGACCTCCTGTCTCGCCAGGTCTTCCACGACCTCGGCGCGCGCGTCGCCCCGACCGAGGCCGTCGCCGCCCCCTGACCCGCCGGCCGACCCGGCCGGCACCCAGCCGCCGCCCGCACCGCGGGCGCACGACCCACCATCCGGAGGTACGCACCGTGAGCATCGGCACCCCCACGAACACCGAGTCCCAGGAGTCCCTCGGCCGCGAGCGCGTCGTCGGCGCGGTCGTCGAGGCGCTGTCGAGCGTCCTCGGGCGCCCGCTGCCCGACGTCACGGACGCGACCCGCCTGTTCGACGACCTCGACCTCGACTCGACGAGCGTCCTCGGCCTGCTCATGGCCCTCGAGGACTCGCTCGACATGGAGGTCGACCCGGAGTCGCTCGAGCAGCACCACCTCGAGAGCGTGGGCTCGCTGACGGACTTCGTCGTCGAGCACTCGACCCGGAACTGACGTGACGCTCGGGGGCAGGAGCAGGACGGCATCCTGGGCGACGCCCGGCGGCGCCGTCCTGCGGGTGCGGGGCGTCGTGGACGTCCCGGTCGACGACCTCGTCCCCGTCGGGGACGGCACGCGCCGGTCGGTCGCCGAGGACCTGCGGTACGTGTACGGGGAGGACCAGCCGACAGACTGGCTGGAGACCGGCCCGGGACGGGACTACCCGACGATGATCCGCGCGGCACGCTCCGCGCTCGCGGAGCGCGGTCTGCTCGACGACGTGCGCCTCGTCGTCCTCGTCGTCACGACCCCCGACCTCCAGCACGAGCGCCTGCTCGGCGGGTTCGTCGCCGACCTGTTGGACGACCGGCCGTACACGTTCTGCGTGACGGAGCAGGGGCTGGCCGGACCGTTCACCGCGCTGCGGCTCGCGCACGAGGAGCTCGCGCACGGCGGCCCGCAGGGTGCCGGGCTCGGGGGCGACGCCCTCGTCCTCGTCCTGGAGCAGTGCACGCTGCCGCCGACGGCGACGCGCGTGCCCGCGCGCGACCGCGTCGTCGCGCTCGTCGTCGGGCACGACGGCGCGGGGCGGCCGGTCGAGGCGCTGTCGGTCGCGCGCGCGCCCCGCGGGCCTCGTCCGGCTGCCGCGGCGCACGACGTCGCTCAGGTACCGGGGCGTGAGGCGTCGCCCGACGCGCGCCGCGTCGTCCTTGGCGTCGACGTCGACCCGGGCGAGGTGCCCGACGCCGACGACGTCGTCCTGCACGCCGACCCGGGCGCGGCGGCGACGGGCGTCTGGGAGGTCCTCGCCGCGTGCGACGACGTCCCGGACGCGCCGGTCGTCCTGCACGAGCGGTGCCTCGAGCTGGGCTACCGCTGCTCGCTCGTGCTCGGCCCACGCGCTGTCCAGGCAACCTCCCCGGGAGCCGACGACCTGGCCCGAGAGGCGGTGCTCGCATGAGCACGGACGTCGTCGCCCCCGTCGCGGCCGGCGGGGTGCTGCCCGAGGAGGGTGGCGCAGGGGTCCGCGCGGACGGCCCTGCCGACCTCCGTGCCGTCGCGCGCGAGCTCGGCGCGGTCGCGGCGCTCACCGCCCTCGGGGGCCTGCTGCCCGTCGCGGCGCTGCCGGGCGAGTGCGTCCTGCTGCCCGACGACGTCCCGCCCCCGGGCGGGTGGGCGCGGGTCGGCGACGTGGCGTCGGACGTCGGCACGCTGCGCGTGTGGCGGGCACCCCGCGCCGCCGTGGCACCCGGAGCGGGCGCACGCGCCACCGACGCCGCCTGGCGCGTCGGCGTCGCCTGGGTCCGGACCGGGCTGTGCGAGCGTCTGACCGACCGGGCCGTGGAGCGGCTGCGCGGCCGGACGGTCGGCGGCACGGCGACGGTGAACCTGCCGCCCGTCCGCCTGGTCCTCGCCGACGCGGCGCTCGCCCACCTCGAGGCGCAGTCGCTCCTGGGCGGGGTCGCCTCGCGGGAGGAGGCCCCGGCTGCCGGGTCGCCGGATCGACGCGCCATGGTCTCCGGGTCCTCGCTCGCGCGCGTCACGGCGGTGCTCGACCGCTCGTCGCGTGCCGTCCACAACCTGTTCGGCGCGTCGGGGTACGTCGACGGCGACGCCGCACGCCTCGCGCGCACGATCGACCTGCTCGGCCACGCGAGCGGGACGCTGCCGGGCGTCGTCGCCGAGACGTCTCACCGCCGGGAGGGGCAGGACGCATGACCACGGTCGACCTCGTCGCGCTGCGCGACCACCTGCGGCCCGTCGGCGCGGCGCTCCGCGAGCACGCCCTCGCGATCGACGCCGACCCCGCCGCGCTCCAGGACCTCCTGGACTCCGGCGCCCTGCCGTACCGACAGCTCGGCGGACTCCCGCCGGGGTACCTCGACGACCCGCTGCGCGTGCGGGGCGTGCCGGTGCACGTGCGTACGTGCGTGGAGCGCGTCGTCGTCGCCGAGGCGCTCGCGTGGGGCGACGCGTCCGTCGTCGTCGGGGCGCCCGGGCCGTCCATGTCCGGGGTCGTCGTGGACGACCTCGCGGACGACGAGCAGCGCGACCGCTTCTACCGTCGCGTGGCCCAGCCGGGCACGTGGACGTTCTTCGGCCTCACCGAGCCCGACCGCGGCTCGGACGCCGCCGCCCTGGAGACGGCGGTCGACGAGGCCGGCGGCGCTCCCGTGCTGCGGGGGCACAAGAAGTACGTGGGCAACGTCGCGCGCGCGAGCCTCGGCGTCGTGTTCGCCCGGCACCGCCCGGGCCCGCTGGGCGTCGGGGTCTACCTCGTCGACACCGACCGGCCGGGGTTCGACGCCGCGCCGCTCGTGACGACCGGGATGCGCGCGGTGCAGCTCGGCGAGGTGCGGCTGCACGACGTGCCCCTGCTGGAGCAGGACACGCTCGGGCGGCACCTGTCGCCGTCGCGTCGCGGCCTCCTCGGTGCGGTGCGCACCTTCAACCGGCTGCGACCCGTCGTCGCCTCGCTCGCGGTGGGCGTCACGCAGGCGGCGCTCGACCACGTGCGCGTCGAGCGGTCGTCGTTCACCGCCGACGAGCGGTGGCGCCTGGAGACGTTCGACGACCGGCTCCACGCCGCGCGCGCCCTCGTGCTCCAGGCCGCGCGGGCCGCCGACGCGGACCCCGCGGACGGGACGCTGCCCGCGGCGGCCAAGGCCACCGCGCTCGACCTCGCGGAGGAGGTCACGCACGCGGTGCCCGCGCTGCTCGGCCCCGGCGCGCGGTGGGAGCACCCGTACCTCGACAAGCTGGTCCGCGACGTGCCCGGCCTGGAGATGATGGAGGGCACGCGGACCGTCCAGCGGCTCACCCTCGCGCAGGGCTGGCTGCAGGGCAGGGCACGGCATGCCGAGCTCGTCTAGGGAGCCGGCCGCGACCCCGGTCGCGACCGCCTCGCCGCCACCGGCCGTGGAGCCGACGGTCGGGACCCTGCGCCGGCGCGTCGTGCGCCTCGCCGCCCCGATCTGCGCGGCGCTCGTCGTGGGGGCGCTCGCGCAGCTCGTCGTCGCGGCGCTGCTGGGGCACATGGGCGACGACGCGCTCTACGTCCGGTCGCTCTTCATCCCCGTGACGTTCCTCGTGCTCGCGGTCCAGGAAGGCCTCGACGTCTCGACGCAGGTCGGCTTCGCGCGCCTGCACGGGTCCCGGGTCCGGGCACGGGGGCGCGACACCGGGGACGGCGCGGGCGACGACGTCGTCGCGGCCGTCCCGACGTCGGCCACCACGGCGCTGCTGGGGCGGTTCGTGGGTGGCGGTGCGGCGGTGCTCGGCGGGGTCGCGCTGCTCGTGGTCCTCGCCGCCCCGGCGCTCGCCGACGTGCTGTCCGTGCCCGCGCCGCTCGTCGCGGAGTTCGTCGCGTTCGCGCGCTGGACCGTGGTCGCGAGCGTGCTGTCCGTCCCGACGGCGGTGGCGGCCGCCGCGCTGCGGGGGTGGGCGCGCACCGGGGCGTCGGCGACCGTGGCGCTGCTCGTCGCGGGGCTCCAGGTGCTCGTCGTGTGGCTCGTCGGGCTCGTGGCCGGGTTCGGCGTGCTCGCGGTCCCGGTCGCGATCGCGGGGTCGACGCTCGTCGGCGCGGCCGTCGCCTGGGCGCTCCTCGTGCGCGCCCGGCTCCTTCCGCGGCCGGGCCACGTCCCCGGGCTGCGACGCCTGCTCGCGCTGCGTCACCACCCGGCACCGCGGCGGCTCGCCGCGGCGTGGCGACGGGCGCTCCGCGCGCTCCCCGCGGGCTCGTGGACCACGCCCGCCCCGCCGCCTCCGTCCTCCACGACGCCCCCGGTCGCGGCACCGTCCGCCCCGACGGGTGCTGCGCCGTCCGACCCGCTCGCCGTCCCGCCGGCCGCCGAGCCGACGACGTCGGACGATCCTCCCGAGGATGTCGTGGTCGAGCGGATCGACGTGCGCGGGCTGCTCCTCGGCGTCGGCCTGCCGGTCGGCCTGTCCTACCTCCTGCTCACCGTGACGAACCTCGTCATGGTGTGGGTCCTCGGGCCGTCGGGCACGGACGTCGTCGCCGGGTTCGGCGGCGCCGCGACGGTCCAGACGCTCGTGATCGTCCCGGCCATAGGGCTCGCCGCCGCGGTGAGCATCGTCATGAACCAGCAGTGGGGAGCGGGCGAGCTCGGCCTGCTGCCGCGCACGCTGCGCGCGGGCACCGTCGTCGTCGCGGGCGTGTACGTGGTGGTGGGGGCGCTCGTCCTCCTGACCGCGCCGCTCGTCGCGGGCCAGCTCTCCGCGGACCCGGACGTCGCCGCGCAGGCGGCGCTCTACCTGCGCGTGGTCGGGCCGTCGTACGCGGGCGTCGGGCTCGTGCTCTTCCTCCTGACCCTGCTCGAGCAGCTCGGGTACGGGCGCGTGGCCGTGACGCTCAACGTGCTCTACCACGCCGTCTCGCTCGGCATCGGCGGCACCCTCGCGCGCGCGGGCGGCGGTCCGACCGCGCTGTACACGACGATCGCCGTGACGAACGTCGTCGGGCTGGTCGTCATGCTCCCCGTCGCGGTGCGCCTCGTCCGTCGGCGGGCCACGGAAGAGCCGGCCGAGGCGGTCGAGCGGGCCGGTTCGGCCGTGGAGGTCGCGCCGTGACCGCGCGGGGGGCGACGCCGCCGGTGCAGGACGTGCCGGTCGGTACCGCCCCGGTCCGCACGGCACCGGTCCGCGACGTGCCCGGAGCGGGCGCGGTCCCGCGTGCGGCGGCCGGTCCGGGCTCGGACGCCCCCGAGCCCGTGCTCAGCGTCGTCGTCATGCACCACCCGGCGCGGGGCGACGTCTCGGACCTGGTCGCGGCGTGCGCGCCGCTCGACGTACGGGTCGTCGAGGACCCCGACCCCGACGGCCCGCCCAGCCCGCTGCGCACCGCCAAGCGCGCGTGGGCCGCCGTCGCGCCGGGCGCGACGCACCACCTCGTGCTCCAGGACGACGTCACACCGGTCCCGGGGTTCGCCGAGCTCGTCCTGCGGGCCGTGCGCGCCCGGGACCGGCACGCCGTCGCGCTCTACTCGAACTGGAACAGCCCGCGCAACGCCTACCTCGTGCGCGCGGCGGCCGCCGCCGGGCAGGCGTGGGCGCCGCTCGGCCACGACGAGTGGGTGCCCACGCTCGGCCTCGTCCTCCCCGCGGTCGGCGCGCTGCGCCTCGCTGCCCACCTCGCGGCCCTGCCCGACGACGAGCGCGACGACGACGAGGCCGTCGTGACGTTCTGCGCGCGCGAGGGCTACCCCGTCGTCGCGACGCTGCCGCACCTCCTGGAGCACGGCGACGGCCCGAGCCTCGCGGGCAACGACGCGCACGGGGCTCGGCACGCGACGGTCCCGGCGGGCGACGCCGTCGACCCGGACGCGTGGGACCTGCCCGGCCTCGACCGCGAGCCGTCGCGCTCGCCGGCGACCCTCCGGCCGGTCGCGGTCACGCTCGAACGCTCGCGCTGCACGCTGCGCGTGCTCCGTCCGGGCGCCGGCGAACCGCTCGAGCACCCGTTCGGCTGGGGCTGGGACGCATGGTCGTGGTGGCTCGGCGTCGACCCGGCGACGGTCGCGCACGACGTGTCGGTGCTCGTCGCGGGCGCCTCCCCGGAGCTGGACCCCGTCTCGCGCGCCGCGCTCGGCGAGCTCGGCGCGGCGTGCTGGCTGCTGGGTCACGACGTCGCCCGCACGGCCTGGCCGACCCCCGCCGGCCCGGACGCCCCGGCGCACCGGGCCGCTGCCGTCCGGACGTGGGTGCTCTCCGGCCTCCTCCCCGCCGACCGCCCGGAGCCCGTGGTCACCGAGCTCGTCGCGTTCGGCCTCGACGCGCTGCTAGCGGGCGAGACGCGGACCAGCACCCCGCCGAACCCGGGGTCAGGGGCGAGTTCGACGCCGGGGTGGCCCACAACCCCGGGTTCGGCACCGGTCGTCGGGGGGCGGGTGGGCGACGGGGCGGCCAGCGCCGGCCTCGAACGGGCCGCGCTCGCCGCCGCGCGGCTCCTCGGGGAGCGTGACGCCGAGGTCGTGTGCCGCGCGGCCGGACCCGCGGTGCCGGTGCGCGTCGTCGTGCACGACTGCCCGGCGTGCGGCGCGCGTGCCGAGGACGCGGTGCGTCGCCTCAGCGCGCAGGTCGACCTCGACGGCGCCGCCGAGCACCGGGTCGCCGGGCCCGATGACGCCGTGGGCGTCGGCGGGACGCCCTCGGGTCGATCCGACCGTCCCGAGACGCCCGAGACGTCCGACGCTCCCGCGGCGCCTGACGTGCCTGACGTACCCGAGACGGTCGAGGCCCCTGCGGCGCCTGACGCACCCGACGAATTCGCGGCACCCGACGGGCCTGACGCCCGGGCCGTCGTCGAGGTCCTCGCGTGCGAGCACGTCGAGACGCGGGGGCTTCTCGGGGTCGACCCCGGCGGACGCTACGTCTCGCGCGGGCTGTGGGCGTCGCGCAGGACGGCGGCCGCACCTCCGGGCGCGACGACGGGCGAGCCGCACGGGTGGCCGGGGCACCTGGCCGACGCTCCGGGCCGCACCGCGGCGGACGTCCTGGTGGCGCTCGCGGGCGCCGTCGCCGCGCACGTGCTCCCGGTCGTGACGCGCGCGGACGGGGACGCGCCCGGCCGGCCGAGCCCGGCCGCGCTGGGCGTGCAGCACGCGGCGGGACCCGTGCAGCGGTACGCAGAGGTCCACGCCGAGGCGCGGCTCGCGCGTGCGGAGACGCTGCTGTGAACGCGACCCCGACCGCCCCGTCGGACCGTGCGTCGGCGGGCGCGTGGGTATGGCGCGGCGCGGCCCTGCTGCTCGATCTCGACGGGACGCTCGTCGACTCGTCCGCCGCGATCGAGCGGCACACGCTCGCGTGGGCGGCCCGGCTCGGGCTCGACGGCGACGCGGTGGTCACGGCGTCGCACGGCCGTCGCGACGTCGAGGTGGTCCGCCTCGTGGCGCCGGACGCCGACGTCGCGCGCGAGGTCGAGTGGCTGCACCGCATCTCGTGCGACGACACCGAGGGCGTCGTGGCCGTGCCGGGCGCCGCGGCACTGCTGGAGGGTCTGGACCCGCGGGCCTGGACGGTGGTGACGTCGGCGGCGCGCGAGGTCGCGCTCGCGCGCCTGACGGCCGCCGGCCTGCCGGTGCCGGCACGGTTCGTGGGCGCGGAGGACGTGGCGCGCGGCAAGCCCGACCCGGAGGGGTTCCTCGCCGGGGCGCGGCTGCTCGGCGTCGACCCGCGGCGGTGCCTCGTCCTGGAGGACTCCGCCGCGGGGGTCGCGGCGGGTCGGTGCGCGACGGCGACCGTGCTCGCCGTCGGCCCGGACGACGTCCCCGGAGCGCACCACGGCGTCGCGGACCTGCGCCCGGTCGCCGCCCGCGCGGTCGACGGTCAGGTGGAGGTCGTCGTGACGCGGCGTGCCGCGGGCGCGTCCGAGCCTCCGTCGGAGGGGCTCGGCGACGCCCTGCCGGAGCAGGTCGCGTGAGCGCGGTCGACCTGAAGCCGGAGATCGAGCTGTGGTTCGTCACGACGACCCCGCTCCCCGCCGAACACGACATGGGGGCCGTTCTGGGCTCCATCCCGACCGTCAGGTCGTGCTCGACGGCGGGTGAGGTCGTGCTCGGTGCTGACGTGCTGGACGCGGCGGAGCGCGACCGTGCCCGCCGCCTCGCCTCGCCGGCCGACGCCGCACGGTACGTGCGAGCCCACGTCGCCGCGCGCGAGCTCCTCGCGGCGCGCACGGGTCTGCGGCCCGCGGACGTGCGCTGGGAGGTGGGACCGCACGGGAAGCCGGGTCCCGTCGTCGGGCAGCGGTGGAACCTCAGCCGCAGCGGCGACCACGCGCTCGTCGCGCTCGCCGAGACGGACGTGGGCGTCGACGTGCAGGTGCGCGACCCGCGCGTGGACGTCCACCGCCTCGCCGCGCGGTTCCTCGCCCCGGGGGACGCGCGGTCGGGCACGGACGGGGACCTGTGGCGGCGGTTCTCGCGGCTGGAGGCCTGCGCCAAGGCGGTCGGGGGGCGGCTGCTCGACGTGCTCGGGCTCGACGTCCGGG
Organism: Cellulosimicrobium cellulans; assembly: GCF_006539945.1. Lineage (GTDB taxonomy): Bacteria > Actinomycetota > Actinomycetes > Actinomycetales > Cellulomonadaceae > Cellulosimicrobium > Cellulosimicrobium cellulans. The sequence continues at coordinate 17,458 of NZ_BJNZ01000045.1, forward strand.
CCCCCGGGATCGTGCGGGCCGACGGCGGCCCGTGGCGCGGGCAGGAGTGGTGGGTGAGCGACGTGGCGGCACCTGCCGGCGCCGTGGCGGCCTGCGCGACGCCGGGCCCGCGGCCGCACGCGCCCCGCACCCGGGTCCGGGGCGCGGAGCCGCCGTCGCCCACGGGGCCGTTCGGCGTCGGAGGTACGCGGTGAGGGTCGTGCATCAGCTCGAGGTCGGCGGGCGCGCGGGCGAGGGTCCCGCGACGTGGGGCCAGACCGCGATCCGGCGCGCGCTCGCCGCGCTGGAGCCGCTGGACCACCAGTTCAACCTCGTGTGGGGCGGACCGCTCGACGAGCCGGTGCCGACCGAGGCCGCCACCGCCGTCGTGCGGGCGCTCGTCGAGCGGCACGACTCGCTGCGGACGCGGATCCACCCGCGCGGCGACGGCTTCGTCCAGGAGCTGTGCGGCCCCGGGACGGTCGAGGTCGTCGAGGAGCGGGTCGCCGACGTCGACGAGGTCGCGGCGTGCGGCGCGCGGCTCCGCGACGAGCTCTGGGGCCGCGCGTTCGACTATCCGAGCGAGCTGCCCGTGCGGGCCGGCCTCGTGACGGTGGACGGCGCGGTGCACCACACGACGCTCGTCGTCGCGCACACCGCGCTCGACGGCTGGGGGCTCCCCGTCCTCGACGCCGACCTCACGGCGCTCGCCGCGGGCGGCGCGCTGCCGGACCCCGGGGCGTGGACGCCGCTCGACGAGGCGGCCTGGCAGACGTCGGACGAGGGACGACGTCACGACGCCGCCGCGCGCGCACGCACCCTGCGCACCATGCGCGCCGCCCCGGCTCGGGTCTTCGCGCCACGCCCCGTCGAGGCGTCCGGCGGCGGGCCACGGTACCGGCAGACGGTCCTGCGCTCGCGACGTCTGGGGCCGGCGGCCGAGCGCGTGGCCGCGCGCTGGCGGACGAGCACGTCGGGCGTCCTGCTCGCGGCGTCGTGCCGGGCGCTCGCCCTCGCCGCGGGCCGAGACGACCTCGCGCTCCAGGTCATGGTGAGCAACCGCTTCCGCCGGGAGCTCGCCGAGGCCGCCGTGACGACGGCCATGGAGGGCCTCGTGCACGTGGACGGCCTCGACGCGCCGTTCGACGAGGTGGGCACGCGGGTCTGGCGCGCGGCGATGACGGCGTACCGGTCGGCGTACTACGACAAGGACCGGATCCAGGCGGAGGTCGCGGCCGACCCGTCGACCGCCCACGACGGCACGTGCTGGTACAACGACCGCCGCGGCACCGGTCCCGACCGGACGCTGCGCGCCCGCCCGTCGCGGTCGCGCCGGCTCGCGCGCGCCGACGCGTCCGACGAGCAGGGTGGCGTCACGCTCACGCTGCACCTCGTCGACGCCCCGGGCGGGGGCATCGACGTCGTCCTCACGGCCGACACGACGCGCCTGGACGACGCGACGGCGGAGCAGGTCGTCCGGGACGTCGAGCGCTGCGTGCTCGACGCAGCACGCACGGGGAGCCCTGGCGGGACGGTCACGCGCCGGTAGGTGCACCCTCTGGCGCGGCCGGCGAGCGGACGACGAGGGCTTGGGCGAGCGTCCCGAACGGTCCGGCCTCGTCGTGGAGCGTGCTGTGCGTGACTCCGACGCCTGCGGGGCCGAACACGACCGAGACGTCCAGGCCGACCCAGCCGCCCAGCGGCGCGCGGAAGAGGTGGGCCGTGAGGTCGACGTTGGGGAAGGCGACCTCCCGCGGGTCCGCGCGCACGGCCATGCCGTTGGCGGCGTCGAGCAGACCTGCGGTGCGCGCGAGCGGCCCGACCTCCTCGTCGGCGACGAGCGGGACGTCGGTGCGCACCCAGACCGTCGCGCGTCCCGGCTCGACCGCGGTGCGGCGAACCTCGAGGGAGTCGATGAAGCCGCCGGGCCAGACGGTCGCGGGTTCCCAGGGTGGCGTCCGGTCCGGTCCGGGGACGGGTGCCGGCGCACCGCCGGCGAGGCCGACGGTGTCACCCGTCCGCGCGAGCCACGCCCGGAGCGAGACGGCGCAGCGGCCCGCGCACCACAGCGTCGCCTCGACGAGCTCGACGCCCCGCCCGGGGCGGAGCACCCGGACCCGCGTCTCCACGTCGCCGATCGGGAAGACGCCCCAGATGTCGTAGGCGAGGCGCGAGACGGCGAGGTCGTCGCGTCCGCGGGCGACGCGGTCGGTCTCGACGACGTGCGCGAGCAGCCCGAGCGCGGGCGCGACGTGCTGCTCCTCGGTGCGCCACGCCCCGCCCACGTGCGGGCTCGCGCGGAACGTCGTCGCGCCGGTGCGGAAGAAGTACGCCATCGTGCTCCTCGGTGTGGTGGTCGCTCGGCCCTGCGAGCGGGGGACCCCCTGAGTGTGCCCCGTGCGGCAGCGCTCGGTGCCCAGGGGCGGCACCGACGCCTCCGACGCCGTGCGGGCTCTCGCGGGCGTCCGAGGGACGGGCTGCCGCCGGACGTCAGGGGGCGCCGAGCGCGGCACGAGCGGCACGCGCGACGGCCGCCGCGAGGCGGTCGAGCGACGTGGAGTGCAGCCGCCACTGCTGCCAGTGC
>NZ_BJNZ01000046.1 GCF_006539945.1 Cellulosimicrobium cellulans
GCGAGGGCGAGCAGCGTCGACGTCGCCGTGCTCACGGCGGACCGGACTCCCGGCGACCGGCGCGCGAGCACGGCGACGAGCAGCCAGGCGAGCGTCGCGACGACGATCACGGGCCGGTGCCGCCGCTCACGGGAGCGTCCGCCGGGTCACCACTGGCTCTTCCGCTCCCAGTCGGGGTCGAACGATCCCGCCTCGGCCACCGCCACGTAGTCGCGGTACGCCTCCGCGACGAGGACGGGCGGGAGGTCCGCGATCCGCGCGGTCCCGCGACCCGACCCACGGCCGGTCCGCTCGAACGTCAGCGCGGTCACCGCAGCGGCGATGTTCTCCTCCGGGACGAACGACCCCGTGAACTCGATCTGCACCACGATCCCCGCGCTCGCGAACGACTTCGTGTACGCGCTGAACCACCCGGCGTCCTCGGCCTGGGAGCGCGTGTAGCCGCGCTTGGTCGCGCGCCCGCGGATGGAGAAGCTGTCGGAGAACCAGCCCTTGTGGTCGTCGATCGCCGTCGCGCCGACGGGGACGTCGGGCGTCGCGACGTCGAGCTGCGCGAAGAGCGGAGTGACCTCGTAGTCCGCGAGGTGCGCCGACCACGCGGCCGTGGCGTCCGGGCCGAGCAGCACCGCGTGGGCGAGCCCGACCGTCGACCCCTCGCCGAGCACGACGTCCTCGTCGTCCGCGTCGACGAGCGCGCCGCCGTCGGGCCGGAACGGGCGCGCCGCGTCCGTGCCGGGATTCTCGACCCACACGAGCCGCTCGACGAGCCGCGACATCACCGGGTGGCCGAGCAGGTACTCCTGCCACTCCTGGGCGGTCCACGTGCGTCCCACGCACATCGCCTCGTAGAGCCGCTGCGTCTGGAGCGCGACGACCGCCTTGAGCTCCTTGCGGCTCGCGGTGAGCTGCTTCTTCGCGGCCGAGACGAGCTCCGGGTCGTCCTGCGCCCGTGCAGCCGGGAGCGCCTTGACGACCTTGCCCGCGTCGCTCGTGAGCTCGAGCGTGAACGCCGGCGTGATGCGCCCGACGTACTCGCGCGACCCGAGGTCGAGGTGCAGCAGACCGTCGTCCTCGAACCCCGCCGTCTGGACCGTGCGGTCCGCGAGCTGGTCCGCGGTCCAGCCGCGCCGGTCCGCGAGCTCGGCCGCGAGGCGCTGCGCCGTCTCCTGGACCGTCGCCTGCCGGAAGCGGCGCGAGACCGCGAGGAGCTCCTGGATCGCCGCGGGCTGCCCGTTCGCCGCGAGCGCCTGCACGAGCGCCTCGGTCTGCGCGCGGCGGCCGATGTGCGCCTTGGTGTAACGCTGGAACGTCGCGGCGAGCTCGCCGCCGGGCATCGCGACGGTGAGCGCGAGCATCCCCTTGTCCTTGACCGCCGAGCCGAGGTAGGTCGCCTGGTGCTCCCGGTACAGGTCGCGGTAGTGGTCCTCGACCGTCTTGGACGCCTCGACCGCGTAGTACTGGGGAGAGCGCTTGGCCCACGCCTGGTACTGGTCGTAGCGCACCTGCGCGCCCGCCGTCGCGTGCGCCTCGCTCTCCTGCGCCGACGGGTTGCGGGTGTCCTGCGCGACCCACGCGCTCAGCACGTGGCTGCCGACGCGCGCGCGGTCCTCCTCCTGGAGGAGGGAAAGGTACCGCTCGAGGAGTCCCGCGCCGCTCGGGTCCTTGAGCTTGACCGCGAGCACGACCCACCACCGCAGGATCGTCGGGTCGACGGGCGAGCCGTCCGCCGCCCAGCGCGCGCCCGGAAGGGAGCCCAGGTCGAACCACGACATGCTCACCGGCGCCTTGCCGCGCAGGCCCTTGGTCGCCTCCGCGAGCAGCGCCTCAGGCGCGAGGTCGACCGAGATGTCCTCGCCGAGGCTCTCGAGCGACGTGAGGAGCGCGGCGCGCACGACCTCGCTGCGCTCCTTCACGAGAGCGGCCCGCAGCGCGGGCACCGCGTCGGCGTCCCCGAGCCGGGCGAGCCACTCCGCCGCGGTGCGGCGCACCTCGGACCGGCCGTTCCCGAGCCCCTGCTCGGCGAGCCCACGCACCCCGGGGTGCGTGCTCAGCGCCGCCTGCGCCGTCGCGCGGTAGGTGCGGCCCTCGCCGAGCGCGAGCTCGGTCAGTCGCGGCAGGAACCGGCGCGGTACGTGCGGGAGCTGCGCGAGCACCGCGAGCGCCCGTGCGGGCTTCGTCGTGCCGTAGGTGCGCTCGCGGTCGTCGAGCGCCGCGGCGAGCCGGTCGAGCCGCCCCGCGTAGTACGGCCACGCGTTCTCGGGCGTCACCGTGTCCATGGCCCACCACGTGGAGAAGTACAGCTCGTCGATCAGTGCCTCGGCGTCGTCGCGACCGATGCGCCGCAGCGCCTCGTCGAGGACGCGGAGGTCGACGTCGAGCATGTCGCCCTCGTTGAGCCGGTACCAGCCGAACCGCTCGCTGTGGCCGCGCGCCTCGTTCGCCTGGAGCCGCAGCCGGTGCAGGAGTGTGATGCCGGGGAGGCGCGAGAAGACGCCCGGTGCGGACAGCCGGCGCATCGCGACGCCGCCCGGACGACGCGTGCTCGTCCCGGACAGGAACGCGGCGAAGACCCGGAGGTCGTCGTCGGTGATGCCGGGAAGCTCCTTGAGGTCCTGCTCGACGGCCTGGCGACGCCAGCGCGGCCACCCGTCGTCGTCGCCCTTTCCCTTGCCGGGGTGGGCCGCCTGCTCGGCGCGGGCACGCTCGAGTGCGGTGTCGATCGCGACCCGCGCGGCCTGCACGAGCTCGTCGCCGAGCACCGTCTCGGGCAGCGGCTCGTAGGGCGGGACGTCGATCGTGGGCTCGTCCTCCTGCGCGGCGTCGAGCACGCGGGCGCGCTCGACCGTGTCCCGCAGGAGCGTCGCGCGCGCGCCGGTCGACTGCTCGGCGGCCCGCTCGAGGTCGGCCAGCCCGCCGTCGACCTGCGCGAGGCGCGTCACGACGGACCCGAGCCGCGACGGCGGCAGGGCCGTGAGGAGCGGGGTGAGGATCTCGCGCTGGCGCTCGCCCGGGAGCTGCGCGACGGCGGCCACCGCCGCCTCGCGCACGCCCTTGCTCGTGTCCGCCGCGAGTCGCGCCAGGAGCGGGGCGAGCGCGGCCGTCGCCGCAGCGTCGGACGCCACGAGCTCGACCAGCTCCGTCCGGCCGGCGGCGCTCACGCCCGGCAGCGCCTCGGTCGCGACGTCGACGTGCGCGACGACGAAGTCGCGCGCCGCATCGCCCAGCAACGCCGGGCCGAGGTGCCGCGACGACCAGCCCGCCGACGTCGGGCGCTCGAAGAGCTCGCGCAGCACGACCGCCGTCGCGTCCGCCTCCGGCACGCCGCCCTCGACCGCGAGCGCCACCAGCAGGTCCGGCGTCCAGCGGTCGGGAGCGGCCTTGCCGTTCTTGCCCTTCCGACGGTCGTTCGCGCGCCGCGACATGTCGTTGACCAGCACCGTGAGCCAGCGCGGGTCGGTGGGGCGCTCGCGGTCGACCTCCGACGACACCGCGCTGAGCACCCGGCCGAGGCGCACGAGCTCCGGGATCGTCACGGAGTCGCTCAGCGTGTAGAGGTTGGACCGGGCCGCGACGGCCTTCGGGGACGTCCAGCCGGGCACCGCGGCCTTGAGCCGGTCGTCCTGCGCGGGCGTGGTCCACGAGTAGAGGCCGGACTGACCCGGCCGCCCGAGCAACGCCTCGACGTCACCGCCGCGCAGCGCCTCGAGCTCCAGCAGGACCTCCGGACCCTCGCCCCGGTGCACGTACGCCACCGCGCGGTCCGCGAGCCCCGGCGACTCGACGGCGAGCACCTTCAGCGCGTCGACGAGCCGAGCGCTCGGGCGGCCACCTCCCGTCTGCTCCTCGTCGCGCCGGAACAGACCCTTGACCTTCTCGAGCACCCTCTACCTCGCCGTCACGTCGTCGCTGCTGGTGCGCCCGATGCTAGGGGCGGGCGCCGACACGCCGCCCAGGCTGCTCAGGGACAGGTCACTCGGCGGAAAGCGTCCGGATCGTCGATCACCACGATCACGACGCCGTACCGCTTCTTGTGGGCCACCGCGTCAGACTGCCATCGCAGTCCGCCGGTCGGCCAGTGCCGGGCGTAGGCCGGGAGCGCGACGTCGGACGTTCGCCGTCGTTCTCGAGGGCGGCGTCGTGCATACCTGCCACGACGTGCGCACTCGTCCTGCGGACGGGGTGGGCCCGGAGGGACTCGAACCCCCGACATCCACGGTGTAAGCGTGGCGCTCTAACCAGCTGAGCTACAGGCCCTGGAACAGCGGAGCACAGCCTACCGGGTCGGCACCCCGCCACCGGCCACGCCTCAGGCGCGACGACCGGGCCCGACGACCCGACGCTAGAACCGCCGCCGCCCCCGCTCGGCGACAGCAGCGGCGCCACCCGCGGCCCGCCGCGTCAGAGCTGTTCGAGCGCCCGCCGGTAGCCGTCGAGGTCGCGACGCTGCCCGCGCGGGTTGACGACGGACCAGCGCACGATCCCGTCGGCGTCGAGGAGGAACGAGCCGCGCAGCGCGAGGCCGTTCTCCTCGTCCAGCACGCCGTAGGCCCGGGCGACGTCGCCGTGGGGCCAGAAGTCGGAGAGGAGGTCGAACTCGAAGCCCTCCTGGGCCGTCCACGCCTTCTGCGCGAACACCGAGTCGCACGAGATGCCCAGCAGCGTCACGCCGGCCGCCTCGAAGTCCTCGAGGTTGTCCCGCAGCTCGCACAGCTCGCCCGTGCAGATGCCGGAGAACGCGAACGGGTAGAACACCAGCAGCACGGGCCCGCCGCGCAGGTCGGCGAGGTGGACGGGCGTGCCGTGCGTGTCGGGCAGCGTGAAGTCGGGTGCAGGGTCCCCCGGCCCGGGCGGCGTGGCCCGGACGCCGGCGACGCCCTCGTCAGCGACCGCGGCCACGGGTCCCGAGCTTCGTCGCGGACCAGTCGGGCGCGATCGCGAACGTGCTCGTCGCGTGCAGCCCCGCCGTGGTCGCGGCCTCCTGGATGTCGTTGTGGCCCACGTGCCCCGACCGGCCCGGCTTGGGCGTGAACACCCAGATGAGGCCGCCGTCGTCGAGCACGGTCTGGACGTCCACGAGCAGGTCGGTGAGGTCGCCGTCGTCCTCGCGGAACCAGACGATCACGCCATCCGTGACGTCGTCGTAGTCCTCGTCGACGAGCTCGCCGCCGACGAGCTGCTCGAGCTCACCGCGCAGGTCGTCGTCGACGTCCTCCGACCAGCCGAACTCCTGCACCACGTTGCCGGGTGCGAACCCCAGGCGGTCCGCCCCGATGGGCCCTGCGGTGTCGGTCACTGTCGTGTCGTTCCTTTCCTCGTCCTGCCTGTCCGTGCGGCAGGCCCGCCCGGCGCGCGGGCGGACGCCCGCGCGCACGACGACCTGCCGTGTCTGGCAAAGGTAGCCCACCGGAGGATCCGTTGCTTGGCAAGGTGCCCGCCACGGACACCCGGTCCGGCACGTGGTGCCCGGACCGCCGTCGGGCACCGCACCCGCACGACGCCGGGACGCCTCCCCACCGGGCCGTGTCGCCGAAATCACGCCCTCTTGACCACCCGATGGTGTGACTTACGCGCGCGTTGTGAACACAATGGGTAGACCACCCTGGTCTCGTGAAGAGGCGCGGTCGCCACCAGCGGCCGCGGCCGCGTGCCCGGAGTGGCCCCAAGACGGGTGTCGGCCGTGTACCGCGCGGCCGTGCGCCCGGCATCCGACGAGATATGAGGTTGCTGGTGGCTTCGTACGACGAGACCGGACCGCTGATCAACGGTCTGCTCAGCCAGGTTCCGGACTTCGACCCCGCCGAGACCGGCGAGTGGGTCGAGGCCCTCGACGGCCTGATCGACGACCGCGGGGGCCCGCGCGCCCGCTACGTCCTGCTGAACCTGCTCAAGAGGGCCCGGGAGCGCAACGTCGCCGTCCCGACCTCCTTCACCACGCCCTACGTGAACACGATCGGTGTGCACGAGGAGCCCTACTTCCCCGGCGACGAGGCGCTCGAGCGCCGCTACCGCTCGTGGATCCGCTGGAACGCCGCCGTCATGGTGACGCGCGCGCAGCGCCCCGGCATCGGCGTCGGCGGCCACATCTCGTCCTACGCGTCGGTGGCGACGCTGTACGAGGTGGGCCTGAACCATTTCTTCCGCGGCAAGGACCACCCCGGCGGCGGCGACCAGGTCTACTTCCAGGGCCACGCCTCCCCCGGCGTCTACGCCCGCGCGTTCCTCGAGGGCCGCCTCTCGGCGGACCAGCTCGACGGGTTCCGCCAGGAGAAGTCGCACCCGGGCGGCGGCCTGCCGTCGTACCCGCACCCGCGCCTCATGCCCGACTTCTGGGAGTACCCGACGGTCTCCATGGGCCTCGGCCCGGCGAGCGCCATCTACCAGGCGTGGACGGACAAGTACCTGCACAACCGCGGCATCCGCGACACGGAGCAGCAGGACGTGTGGGCGTTCCTCGGCGACGGCGAGATGGACGAGCCCGAGTCGCGCGGCATGCTCCAGCTCGCGGCGCAGCAGCAGCTCGACAACCTGACGTTCGTCGTGAACTGCAACCTGCAGCGCCTCGACGGCCCGGTGCGCGGCAACGGCAAGATCATCCAGGAGCTCGAGGCGCAGTTCCGCGGCGCGGGCTGGAACGTCATCAAGGTCATCTGGGGCCGCGAGTGGGACGTCCTGCTCAACGCGGACAAGGACCGCGCCCTGGTCAACCTCATGAACGTCACGCCCGACGGCGACTACCAGACGTACCGCGCGGAGTCCGGCGCGTTCATCCGCGAGCACTTCTTCGGCCGCGACCCGCGGACCAAGCAGCTCGTCGAGAACATGACCGACGACGACATCTGGAACCTCAAGCGCGGCGGCCACGACTACCGCAAGATCTACGCGGCCTACGCGGCGGCACGCGCCCACACGGGCCAGCCGACCGTGATCCTCGCGCACACGGTCAAGGGCTACGCGCTCGGCCCCACGTTCGCCGGGCGCAACGCGACGCACCAGATGAAGAAGGTGGGCCTCGCGGACCTCAAGGCGCTGCGCGACTCGCTGCGCATCCCGATCACGGACGAGGAGCTCGACGCCAACCCGTACGAGCCGCCGTACTACCACCCGGGTCCCGACGCGCCGGAGATCCAGTACCTCCTCGGTCGTCGCCAGCAGCTGGGCGGGTTCGTGCCCGAGCGCCGCTCGTCGCCCAAGCCGATCACCCTCCCGGGCGACAAGTCCTACGAGATCCTCAAGAAGGGCTCGGGCCAGCAGGAGATCGCCACCACGATGGCCTTCGTCCGGCTCCTCAAGGACCTCATCAAGGACAAGGAGTTCGGCAAGCGCATCGTGCCGATCATCCCGGACGAGGCGCGCACGTTCGGCCTGGACTCGATCTTCCCGTCGGCGAAGATCTTCAACACCCAGGGCCAGCACTACCTCGCCGTGGACCGCGAGCTCATGCTGAGCTACAAGGAGTCCGAGGCCGGCCAGATCATGCACACCGGCATCAACGAGGCCGGTTCCGCGGCCGCGTTCCAGTCGGTCGGCACGTCCTACGCCACGCAGGGCGAGATCATGGTGCCGTTCTACATCTTCTACTCGATGTTCGGCTTCCAGCGCACGGGCGACCAGTTCTGGGCGGCGGGCGACCAGCTCACTCGCGGCTTCATCATCGGCGCCACCGCGGGCCGCACGACCCTGACCGGTGAGGGCCTCCAGCACGCCGACGGCCACTCGCCGCTCCTCGCGGGCACGAACACGGCCATGGTCCAGTACGACCCGGCCTACGGGTACGAGATCCGCCACATCGTGCGCGACGGCATCGAGCGCATGTTCGGCCCCGGCGAGCACGGTGTCGGCGCGGACGGTCGCGACCAGAACGTCATGTACTACCTCACGGTGTACAACGAGCCGATGGTCCAGCCGGCCGAGCCGGAGGACGTGGACGTCGAGGGCATCCTCAAGGGCATCCACCGCATCTCCGTCGGCGAGGGCGACGGGCCGCGCGCCCAGATCCTCGCCTCGGGCGTGGGCGTCCCGTGGGCGCTGGAGGCGCAGCAGCTCCTCCACGACGACTGGGGCGTGGCGGCCGACGTGTGGAGCGTGACGAGCTGGAACGAGCTGCGCCGCGACGGCCTCGCCGCCGACCAGGCCGCGTTCCTCGACCCGACCGCCGAGCCGCGCGTCGCGTACGTGACCGAGAAGCTGTCCGGTGCCGAGGGCCCGTTCGTCGCCACGAGCGACTACGACCACCTCGTGCCCGACCAGATCCGCAAGTGGGTCCCGGGCGACTACGAGGTGCTCGGGGCCGACGGCTTCGGGTTCTCGGACACGCGCGCCGCCGCCCGCCGGCACTTCAAGATCGACGGCCCGTCCGTCGTCGTCCGCACGCTCCAGGCGCTCGCCAAGCAGGGCAAGGTCCCCGCGGACGCGTCCGCCCAGGCGATCGAGAAGTACCGCCTCATGGACGTCACCGCCGGCACGTCCGGCAACGCGGGCGGCGAGGCCTGACGGCCCCCGCCCGGTAGCACGACGACGGCCGGTCACCCCGCGGGGTGGCCGGCCGTCGTCGTGCGGGCAGGCGGGCGGCCCGACGGCGCACCAGCGGCCCCGCCGCGTCCTCGCCCGGGCGGGCGGTCAGGTCCCGGCGCGGTGCTGCTCGGCCTGCGCGACGGTGCGCTCGAGCTCGGCACGCAGCGCCGCCACGCCCTCCCGGTCGCCGTACTCGACCAGCGAGGCGAGATGGTGCCGCGCGTCGAGCGGCCGGTCGGCCTCGATCGCGGCGAGGACGAGCTGGCGCCCGACCTCGGGCACGTGCTCGCGCGCACGCCAGTGCCCGACGCCCAGGCCCAGCGCCTCGACGGGCAGGCCTGCCGTGCGCAGCACCTCCATCGACTGCGCGAGACCGCGACCCGACGGGTCGCGCTCGGCGGCGGTCGCGAACCGGCGCAGCGCGGCCTCCTGGTCGTCCTCGAGGGACAGGCGTCCCAGCTCGACGAGGGGGTACCACCCCTTGGGGTGCCCGGCGAGCTCCTCCGCGAGCGCCCAGACCGCCAGGTCGGCGGCTCGCTGCTTCTCCGTCTCGTCCGCGGGCGCGGCGAGCGGGTCGTCCGTGGCCGGCCCCTCGGCGGCGCGGCGCCGGACCAGCTCGGCGAGCGCCCGGAACGCGCGCTCGTCGTTGGGGTCGTCGACGAGCATCGCCCGCAGCGCGTCCTCGTGGACCGTGTCCCCGCGCTTCTCCCCGGACCGCGGGCGGCGCGTGCCGACGGTCGACGCGGACGTCGGCCGACGCATGAGCTGTCGGAGTCGGGGCATGAGGGCCATGTCTCGACCCTAGCGGGTCGTCCGGACGCTCACCCAGCGGCCCGGGTGGAGCGCGGTCGGGCGGGGCGAGGCCGTACGCCTTTGTGGACTGTCCACAAGCACGGACCGTATGCTCGGCGCGTGACGGCCACCCCCAGGACGCCTTCGAGCGCGTCCGCCCCGAGCGGCCCGACGGGCAACGCGGACAACCTCCAGCGACTGCGCGACGGGAGCGGTCTGCTCATGTCGGCCGCGCTGCGGCGCCTGGACGACGAGATCCCGTGGTACCGCGAGCTGCCGGCCGAGGACCGCTCGTACGTGGGGCTCGTCGCGCAGTCCGGCATCACGGCGTTCGTCACCTGGTACGCGGACCCGCTCGCCCCGCCGCACGGCGTGAGCGACATCTTCGCGGCGGCCCCGCCGGAGCTGACGCGGTCGATCTCGCTCCAGAACACGCTCCAGCTCGTCCGCATCGTCGTCGAGGTCGTCGAGGCGTACTCCGACCAGCTCGCGGCTCCGGGGGGCGAGCGCGACCTGCGCGAGGCGGTCCTGCGCTACTCGCGCGAGGTCGCGTTCTCCGCGGCCGAGGTCTACGCGCGCGCCGCGGAGGTGCGCGGCGCATGGGACGCACGCCTGGAGGCGCTCGTCGTCGACGCCCTGATCCGCGGCGACGGCGACGACTCGCTGCGTTCGCGCGTCTCGGCCCTGGGCTGGGGCGGGCACGGCCCGACCCTGGTCATGGCCGGGACGATCGCCGCGACGCTCGACGAGGTGCGCACGGCCGAGCTGCGCCGCGCGACGCGCCGAGCGGCGGGCGACGCGCTCGTGGGTATCCACGGCGACCGCCTCGTCCTCGTTCTCGGCGGGGAGGGCGACCTCCAGGCCGCGGCCGCGTCGCTCCTGCCGCGGTTCGGGCCCGGACCCGTCGTCATCGGCCCGACCGTCCCCGGCCTCGAGGAGGCGGCGCGCTCGGCCCAGGCCGCGCTCGCTGGCCTGCGGGCCGCGCCGGCGTGGCCCCAGGCCCCGCGTCCGGTCCTCGCCGACGACCTGCTGCCGGAGCGCGTGCTCACGGGCGACACGACGGCGCGCCGCACCCTGGTCGCGCAGGCGTACCGGCCGCTCGCCGAGGCGACCGGCTCCGTGCTCGAGACGCTGTCGGCCTACCTCGGCACGGGCCGGTCGCTCGAGGCGGCCGCGCGGTCGCTGTACGTGCACCCGAACACCGTGCGCTACCGCCTGCGCAAGGTCTCCGAGATCACCGGCTGGGACCCGCTCGACGCGCGCGAGTCGTTCGTCCTGCAGGTCGCGCTCGCGCTCGGCCAGCTCTCCACGACGCGCTGAGCCCGCCCCCGGCGTCGCGGGCGCCGTCGCACCGGACCGTCGCGCCCTTGTAGGTTCGGCACAATCACCCTTCGCAAGGTTGGTGCGGGTCGTGACGTGGCCCGGGAGCGTCGGGTTGGCACAGTTGACGGGTGCTCGCCGTCTTGTGCCCTGGACAGGGCTCCCAGTCCCCCGGAATGCTCGCCCCCTGGCTCGAGCTGCCCGGCGTCGTCGACCAGGTCGCCGCGTTCGGCGAGGCCGCGAGCCTCGACCTGCGCGCGCACGGGACGGAGTCCGACGCCGACACGATCCGTGACACCGCGGTGGCCCAGCCCCTCATCGTCGCGTCGTCCCTGGTCGCCCTGCGGACGATCCTCGACGGCCGGGACACCGCGGACGTCGTCGACGTGACCGCGGGCCACTCGGTCGGCGAGCTCGCCGCCGCCGCGGTCGCGGGCGCGCTGAC
>NZ_BJNZ01000047.1 GCF_006539945.1 Cellulosimicrobium cellulans
CCCTCGAGAACGACATGAGGGTCGTTATCCACCGGATAACGACCCTCATGTCGTGTTCGGCCCCTCCCGGGGCGACGGGTCAGTCCGCTGTCACGAAGAGGTGGCGCGCTACGTCGTCGGGCAGGTCCAGGACGGTCTGCGCGCCGTCGCCCGAGACCGTGACGACGCCGTGGTTCACCGCGACGACGAGAGTCTGGCGCGGGAAGACGCCCGCCTCGGCGAAGCGCGCGAGGAGGTCGACGTCGACCTGGACCGGCTCGGCGATGCGCTGGAGGAGAACGCGCACCTCGTCCCCGTCGGTCGCGCCGCGCGCGGCGAGGTGCACCGGGAGGGACACGACGCCGTCGAGGTACTCGACCTCGGGCAGATCCTCGCCCAGCTCGCGCAGACCCGGGATCGGGTTGCCGTAGGGGTCGTGCGCGGGGTGGTCGAGGAGCGCGACGAGGCGCTGCTCGACGAGGTCGCTCATGACGTGCTCCCAGCGGCAGGCCTCGGTGTGCACCTGCTCCCAGTCGAGCTTGATGACGTCGGTGAGGAGCCGCTCGGCGAGGCGGTGCTTGCGCATGACGCGCACCGCCGTCTGCTGCCCGAGCGTCGTGAGCTCGAGCTGGCGATCCCCGCCGACGACGACGAGGCCGTCGCGCTCCATGCGCGCGACGGTCTGGGAGACGGTCGGCCCCGAGTGCCCGAGGCGCTCGGCGATCCGCGCGCGCAGCGGAGGGATCCCCTCCTCCTGCAGCTCGTAGATCGACTTCAGGTACATCTCGGTGGTGTCGATCAGGTCGGTCACTCGGCCTCCCGCGGCAGGTACGCACTCTTCTCTGGAACCGTTCCAGTCTAGCGCTCTCGCGTCGACACGATGATGTGTCTCTTGTGCATACTGTGCTTCACACACTATGGTGTGAAACATGACCGATCCCGAGATCTACGCCGGGCACAGCCAGGAGGTGCGACGCGGCTCCGTCGTCGTCGCGAGCCTGCTGCTGCTGCGCACGCCCGGCTACGGCTACGGGCTCCTCGAGGCGCTCGCCGCAGCGGGCGTCCCCGTCGACGCCAACACGCTCTACCCGCTCCTGCGCCGGCTCGAGAAGCAGGGCCTGCTCGTGAGCGAGTGGAACACCGACGAGGCGCGGCCGCGCAAGTTCTACCGCACCTCCCCCGCGGGCGAGCGCTTCGCCCGCGACCTGCTCGACGAATGGCTCGCGATCGCGCAGAGCCTCCGGACCATCGACTCCCAGGAAGGCACGTCATGACGCTCACCGACCGCTACGTCGCCGCGACGCTGCGCCGCGTCCCCGCGGACCAGCACGCCGACCTCGAGCAAGAGCTGCGCGCGTCCGTCGCCGACGCGGTCGAGGCGAAGGTCGAGGCCGGCATCGACCCGACCCGGGCCGAGACCGACGTCCTCAACGACCTCGGCGACCCCGACCGCCTCGCGGCCGACCTCGCCGGTCGCCCGTTGTACCTCATCGGGCCGACGCTCTACCTCGACTGGCTGCGCCTCCTCAAGGTGCTGCTCTGGGTCAGCCTCATCCCCGGGGCGATCGTGCTCACGACGGACCTGGTCGACGGCGGACCCGTCGGGTCGGCCATCTGGAGCGGCATCTGGACGACCGCCTCCGTCGCCCTCCAGATCGCGTTCTGGACGACGCTCGTCTTCGTCCTCCTCGAGCGCTACGGCGCCCCGCGGAGCCAGGACGAGCTCACCGGCCCCTGGACCGTCGACCGCCTCCCGACCGAGCGCGCACCCCGCGAGGTCACGCTCGTCGACACGGTCGTGTCGGTCGGCCTGCTCGTCCTGGTGGCCGCCGTGCTGCTCCTCCAGAAGGTCGCGACCTACCGGGGCCCCGACGGCACCGCGGTCCCCGTGCTGCAGCCCGACCTGTGGCCCGTCTGGACCGGCGTGCTCGTCGCGCTCGTCGCGGCCGAGATCGTGCTCACGATCCTCGTGTACGCGCGCGGCCGGTGGACCGTGGGCCTCGCGGTCGCCAACACCGTCGTCGGGGCCCTGTTCGCCGGCACCGTCGTCTGGCTCGCGAGCGCCGACCGCCTCGTGAACCCCGCGTTCCTCGAGGTCACGGGCGGCGACTCGCTCACGTGGCTCTCGAACGGGATCATCGCGGCGACCGTCGTCATCACCGTGTGGGACGTCGTCAGCGTCTGGGTCAAGGCCCTGCGCCGCCCCGCTGCCTAGGCTGGCACGATGACCCGCTCCCGCCTCGACCGCACCCGGCGTGCGGTCGAGGCGGCGGCGTCGCGCGAAGGGTTCGCGCTCGACGCGGACCAGTCCGCGCTCCTCGACCGGCTCGCGCGGCTCGGCGACGAGCTCACGGGGTCCCGGCGCCGCCCCGTCCGCGGGCTGTACGTGTGGGGGCCCGCGGGGCGGGGGAAGTCGTGGCTGGCAGGGGCGTTCTTCGCCGCCCTGGCGGCCGGGCTCCCCGCCGGCGCGGCCGAGCGGGTCCACGTGTACGACCTGTTCCGCGCGCTGCACGCGGCGATCCACGCCCAGCGGGTGAGCGCCCTCGCCGGGCCGCGCCCCGCCGTCGGGCAGGGTGGCCCGACGCACGGCCGGCGCACCCGGCCGACCGCGCCGACGCCGCCCGGCCCGCCGGAGGAGTCGCGGGAGGAGTCGCCGGAGCCACGCCCCGGCGCCGTCGACGCCGCGATCGACGACATCCTGCGCGGGACGACGCTGCTCTACCTCGACGAGCTCCACCTCCACGACACCGGCGACGCGACCCTGCTCACCCGGCTCCTGCGCCGGGCGTTCGCGTCGGGCGTCGTCGTGCTCGCGACGTCGAACGACGAGCCGGGCACGCTGCTGCCGAACCCGTTGTGGCACCACGTCGCCGAGCCGGGGATCGCGCTCCTGCGAGCGCACCTCGACGTGGTCGAGCTCGCCGGGCCGACCGACTACCGGACGCTCGGAGGTCGCGGGCGCGGAGGGTTCGCCGCAGGCGCGTGGTTCCGCCCCGGCACGACGGCGCAGCTCGCCGACCGCGGGCTCGTCGCCCCAGCCCACGGGTCGCGGGATACCGCCGCTGGGTCGTGACCGACGTCCCTCTCCTCACCGACGTGGACCGCGAGGCGCAGCAGCGGTTCATCGCGGTCGTGGACGTGCTCGTGGACGCGGACGTCGAGCTCGTCGTCACGTCGCCCCACGACCTCGCGACCTTCCGGGGCGCGCTCCCCGACCGACCCGACGCGTTCCGGATGACGAGCCGCCTGCTGCTGCTCGCGGGCTGACGCCGGGCCGGACCGGTCGGACCGTCGTCGTGCGCCGCGCGCCTTCCGCGCGCCGTGGCCCACCGTCGGTGCCATGATCCGGCCATGAGCGCTACGGCCCCGGAGGCCGGTCAGCACGCCTCCGCCTCCCCCACCACGTCGAGCACGTCCTCCGAGCCCCCGGCCTGGTACGCCCAGGAGGCCGACGCCGTCGTCGCGGCGCTCGGGTCGGACGCGGCCGACGGCCTCACCGTCGCCGAGGCTCGCGCGCGGCTCGACCGCGACGGGCCCAACGAGATCGTCGCCGAGCCGCCGCCGTCCCGGTGGCGCATCCTGCTCGGCCAGCTCGCCGACCCGATGAACATCATGCTCGTCGCCGTCGCGGTGGTCAGCGTCGTCATCGGGGAGATCCCGGTGGGCGTGATCGTGGCCCTGCTCGTCGTGCTCAACGTCGTGCTCGGCACGCGCCAGGAGATCCAGGCGCGCGCGACGGTCGACGCGCTGGCGCGCACGCAGACGCCGCAGGCGCGCGTCGTGCGCAGCGGGTCCGTCGCGAGCGTGCCCGCGGTCGACCTCGTCGCCGGTGACGTCGTGCAGCTCGAGGCCGGCGACATCGTGCCCGCCGACGGGCGCATCCTGCGGTCGGCGACGCTCGAGACGCAGGAGGCCGCGCTCACGGGCGAGAGCGCACCGATCGGCAAGTCGTCGCCCGCGCTGGGATCCGCCGACGTCGCGCTCGGCGACCGCGTGAACATGGCGTTCCAGAACACGTCCGTGACGCGCGGGACGGCGACCATCGTCGTGACCGAGACCGGCATGAGCACGCAGATGGGCCGCATCGCGACGATGCTCTCCACGGTGAAGACCGCGCGGTCCCCGCTGCAGCGTGAGCTCGACTCGCTGACGAAGGTGCTCGGGATCGTCGCCTGGGGCGCGGTCGCGATCATCGTGATCATCGGGCTGCTGCGCGGGCAGAGCCTCACCGCCCTGCTGCTGCTCGGCATCTCCATGGCGATCTCCGCGATCCCCACGAGCCTGCCGACGTTCGTGCAGGGCATGCTCGCGTACGGCGCCAAGCAGCTCGCCGCCGCGAAGGCCGTGGTCAAGAACCTCACGGACGTCGAGACGCTCGGCGCGACGAGCGCCATCAACTCCGACAAGACCGGCACGCTCACGATGAACCAGATGACCGTGCGGTCGCTGTACTTCCGGGGCGAGTGGTACACCGTCGCGGGCGAGGGCTACGCCAAGCAGGGCTCGATCCGGCACGCCGCCGGGAGCGCGACGCCCGACTTCACCTACCTCGCGTACGGGCTGTGCCTCGACAGCGACGCCACCGTGTCCGACGCGGGCGACGTCGTCGGCGACCCGACCGAGGCGGCGCTCGTCGTGCTCGCCGCCAAGATGGGCGTCGACGCCGAGGAGACGCGTCGCGCGTACCCGCGCGTCGCCGAGGTGCCGTTCGACTCCGACTACAAGTTCATGGCGACGTTCCACCACGTCCCGGTCGACGGCGAGCCGCGGCTCGCCGGGATCGTCAAGGGCGGGCCCGACGTCGTGCTCGCGCGCTGCTCCGGCGTCCTGCGACCCGACGGGACGGTCGTCCCGATCGACGACGCGCGCGACGAGGTCCTCGCCGCGAACCGCGAGCTGTCGGAGAAGGGACTGCGCGTCCTCGCGTTCGCGGTGCGCCGGCTGGAGGTGACGGACGCCGACGTGCAGGCCGACCCCATGTCGTTCGTGACGGACCTCGTGTTCGTGGGGCTCGTGGGCATCATCGACCCGCTGCGGCCCTCGTCGGTCGAGGCGGTGCGGGTGGCGCACGGCGCCGGGATCGACGTCCGCATGATCACGGGCGACCACGCGATCACCGCCGCCGCGATCGGCAAGGAGCTCGGGCTGGGGCCGGGCGCGGCGTCGGGCGCCGACATCCAGGCCATGACCGACGACGAGCTCCTCGCCGCGCTGCCGAACCTCCACGTGTTCGGCCGCGTCACCCCGCAGGACAAGCTCCGCCTCGCGCGGCTCATGCAGCAGGAGGGCCTCGTCGTCGCGATGACGGGCGACGCCGTGAACGACGCCGCCGCCCTCAAGCAGGCCGACATCGGCGTCGCGATGGGGTCCGGGAGCGAGGTGACCAAGCAGGCCGGGAAGATGATCCTCACGGACGACAACTTCGGCACGCTCGTCACCGCGATCCGCCTCGGCCGGAGCATCTACGAGAAGATCGTGTCCTACGTGCGGTACCAGATGGCGGGGCTGTTCGGCCTCGTGCTCCTGTTCCTCACGGCGAGCATCTTCGACATCAACGACGGCGTGCCGCTCTCGCCGCTCATGGTGCTCTTCCTCAACTTCTTCGTCACGCTGTTCCCGGTGATCGTCATCATGCTCGACCCGCCGAGCGAGGCGCTCATGAGCCGGCCCCCGCGCGACCCGAAGGTCACGATCACCAACCCGCAGGCCGTGAGTCGGTGGCTCCTCTACGGGGCCGTGCTGTTCGGGGTCACGCTCGCGACGCTGCTGCTCGCGCCCGGCGAGATGCGCTCCGACGGCCCGTCGGTGCCGGTGACGATGGCGTTCGTCGTCATGGCCCTCGGGTCCGTCCTCGGCGGCCTGGCGATGCGCCGCGACCCGGAGTCCGGGCTCGCGGCCCCCGTGCTCAAGGCGCTCCTCATCTTCACGATCCCCGTCGTGCTCACGCTCCTCATGGTCGAGTCGCGCATCCTCCAGGAGCTGCTCGAGACGACGAGCCTGACGTCCGGGCAGTGGCTCGCGTGCCTCGTCGTGTCGCTGGTCGTCCCCCTCGTGGTCGAGGCGGACAAGTGGCTGCGCCGCGCGGCGGCGCGTCGTCGCGCGGCGGGCCGGACGGCGCCGGCCGACGTGCGCGACGTCGTCGCGCCCGTCCGCGCCCGCGAGGTCACCCCCGCCGCGGGGTCCTGACCCGTCGCCACCTCCCGGGCCCGACGCCGGAGGGGGCCGGGCCGGGGCGCGCCCACGTTGTCGTGGGCGCGGGCTACGATCGGCCGCAGTCGACCGCTACCCCCACCGACTGGAGGCCCCTGTGGCACGCTCCGACGGCACCGACGACGGCGCTCCCCGCGGCCAGCGCGGACCACGCGCGGCGGACGCGCTGACCTGCTCGTTCTGCGGCAAGTCCCAGCGCCAGGTGAAGCGGCTCATCGCCGGGCCCGCGGGGGTCTTCATCTGCGACGAGTGCGTGGCGCTGTGCCTCGAGATGGTCGAGGAGGACCGCGAGGCGGAGAACGCGTCGCAGGACGTCGTGACCGGTGACGGCCCTCTCCCGACGCCGCACGAGATCTTCGCGCACCTCAGCCGCTACGTGGTGGGGCAGGACGGCGCCAAGCGTGCCCTGGCCGTCGCGGTCCACAACCACTACAAGCGCGTCCGCGCCGCCGCTGCCGCCGAGGAGTCCGGCGACGCCCCCGCGACCGACGACCCGGACTACGTGGAGCTGGCGAAGTCGAACATCTTGCTGATCGGTCCGACGGGGACGGGCAAGACGTATCTGGCGCAGACGTTGGCGCGGATGTTGAACGTGCCGTTCGCGATCGCGGAC
>NZ_BJNZ01000048.1 GCF_006539945.1 Cellulosimicrobium cellulans
CGGCCGGCTGGGGAGGGCGCGGGCCCGGCGGCGGGACCGTCGCGGGTGCGGCGCCCTGGGGACCGGCCAGTGCCGGGCCGGGCCCGCTCGCCGGTGCCGCGCCGGGGCGGCTGCCCGGCGTGAAGAGCGTGTCGCACAGGAGCCGGTAGGTCGCGTCGGGGTGGGAGACCCAGTCGATCTGGCGCAGCGCCTGGTCCTGCCCGGCGGACTCGAGGAGGAACTGCCCGTAGCCGAACACGCGTCCGACGGGCGACCGCCCGTAGTTCATGTCCGTGACCTTGGTGAGCGGCATCATCGCGACCTTGTGCGTGATGAGGCCGTAGAGCAGGAGGAGGCGCTTGTCGGTGGCGACGAACCACTCGTTGCGCCACTCGAAGACCTTCCACACCAGGCGCCCGGCGAGGATCAGCCACAGCCACCACAGGAACAGCACGCCGTCCCCGACGGCGGGGCCGGCCTGCACGACGAGCCAGGCGACGACGAACGCCCCCGCGACGGCGGTCACGACGGGCTCGAGCAGCATCCCCCAGTGGTGGCGCGTGGCCACCACGACCCGCTCGCCGCTCAGCACGTAGCGGTCGAGGATCTTGCTGCGGGGACGGCCGCGGGCCACGGTCAGTCCAGGAGCGAGTTGAAGAACTGCCCGATGGAGCTGAAGGCGCCGACGATGACGTCCCAGACGCCCTCGACGATGTCGGCGGCGCGGTCGGGGCTCCTGATGACCGCGTAGACGGCGAAGATCACGAGCACCCAGATCAGGGTCATCTTCACCTTCGGATGCATCGGGACTCCTCGTGTCTCGGGTTCGGACGGTCAGGCGCCCCCCTGCCGCCACCGAGCCGTCCGGCGCCGGGGCACGCACAGCATGGCAGCAACCGGTGACATTTTGACAGGGCACGTCCCGTTTGCGGCCCGCGGCACGCCGACCGACGCCGACCGACCCCGACCCGGCGCCGTCCCGCTACTCGCCGGCGCGGCGCAGCACCTCGGTGAGGCGGTTCGCGGCGGCCACGACCGAGCCGGAGTGCAGGCGGCCGGGCTGGCGGCTCAGGCGCTCGACCGGGCCGGAGATCGAGACCGCGGCGACGACGCGGCCGGAAGGCCCGCGGACCGGTGCGGACACCGAGGCGACGCCGAGCTCGCGCTCGGAGACGGACTGGGCCCAGCCGCGGCGTCGGACACCCGAGAGGATCGTGGCCGTGAAGACGGCCTCGCGCAGGCCGCGGTGGAGGCGGTCGGGCTCCTCCCACGCGAGCAGGATCTGCGCTGCGGAGCCCGCGTTCATCGTGAGCGTCGCGCCGACCGGGATCGAGTCGCGCAGCCCCACCGGGCGCTCGGCGGCAGCGACGCAGATGCGGTGGTCGCCCTGGCGGCGGTAGAGCTGCGCGCTCTCGCCCGTGTGGTCGCGCAGCGCGGTGAGCACGGGGTTCGCGGCGGCGAGCAGGCGGTCCTCGCCGGCGGCCGTGGCGAGCTCGTTGAGCCGCGGGCCGAGGACGAAACGGCCCTGCATGTCACGGGCGACCATACGGTGGTGCTCGAGCGCGACCGCGAGGCGGTGCGCCGTCGGGCGGGCCAGGCCCGTGGCCGTGACGAGCTGGGCGAGGGTGGCCGGTCCGGACTCCAGGGCGCCCAGGACGGAGGCCGCCTTGTCCAGCACTCCGACTCCGCTAGTATTGTCCATAGGTCGATATTGACGTCTCACGCAATGAGATGCAAGTCCGGCACGGATGTTCCACCCGCTGGACGTTCTCCCCGGCAGGCCGCCGGACGGCGGACGATCGACCCAGGCGGTCCTCCATACCCCCCAGGAGCACCGTGACAGACGACGAGGAGATGAGCTACATGGCCGGCACGCTGGCGGAGAAGGTCTGGGACGCGCACCTGGTGCGACGAGGCACCGACGGGTCGCCCGACCTCCTCTACATCGACCTCCACCTCGTGCACGAGGTCACCAGCCCCCAGGCGTTCGAGGGGCTGCGTCTCGCGGGCCGCCAGGTCCGTCGGCCCGACCTCACGATCGCGACCGAGGACCACAACACCCCGACGCTCGACATCGACCTGCCGATCGCGGACCTCACGAGCCGCACGCAGATCGACACGCTGCGCAACAACGCGCGCGAGTTCGGCGTCCGCATCCACTCGCTCGGCGACGCGGACCAGGGCATCGTGCACCAGGTCGGGCCGCAGCTGGGGCTCACCATGCCGGGCCTGACGGTCGTGTGCGGCGACTCGCACACCTCGACCCACGGCGCGTTCGGCGCGCTCGCGTTCGGCATCGGCACGTCCGAGGTCGAGCACGTCATGGCGACCCAGACGCTCCCGCTCGCGCCCTTCAAGACGATGGCGATCAACGTCGACGGCGAGCTGCCCCCGGGCGCGACGAGCAAGGACATCATCCTCGCGATCATCGCCAAGATCGGCACGGGCGGCGGCCAGGGCTACGTCCTGGAGTACCGCGGCGAGGCGATCCGCAACCTCTCCATGGAGGCGCGGATGACGATCTGCAACATGTCGATCGAGGCGGGCGCCCGCGCCGGCATGATCGCCCCGGACGACACGACGTTCGAGTACCTCAAGGGCCGCCCGCACGCGCCCGAGGGCGCCGACTGGGACGCGGCCGTCGAGTACTGGCGCACGCTGCGCTC
Organism: Cellulosimicrobium cellulans; assembly: GCF_006539945.1. Lineage (GTDB taxonomy): Bacteria > Actinomycetota > Actinomycetes > Actinomycetales > Cellulomonadaceae > Cellulosimicrobium > Cellulosimicrobium cellulans. Next base: position 2,646 of record NZ_BJNZ01000048.1, read on the forward strand.
CGACGACGACGCCGTCTTCGACACCGAGGTCACGCTCCGCGCGTCCGACCTCGAGCCCTTCGTCACCTGGGGCACCAACCCGGGCCAGGGCCTGCCGATCTCCGCGACCGTGCCCGTCCCCGAGGAGATCGCGGACGAGAACGAGCGCGTCGCCGCCGAGCGCGCGATCGAGTACATGGGCCTCACGCCCGGCCAGCCCCTGCGCGAGGTGTCCGTGGACACCGTGTTCATCGGGTCGTGCACCAACGGCCGCATCGAGGACCTCCGCTCGGTCGCCAAGGTCGTGCAGGGCAAGCAGAAGGCCGACGGCGTGCGCGTCCTCGTGGTCCCGGCCTCCGCGCGCGTGCGCCTCCAGGCCGAGGCCGAGGGCCTCGACAAGATCTTCCTCGACTTCGGCGCCGAGTGGCGCAACGCGGGCTGCTCGATGTGCCTCGGCATGAACCCCGACCAGCTCCAGCCGGGCGAGCGGGCCGCGTCGACGTCGAACCGCAACTTCGAGGGCCGCCAGGGCAAGGGCGGGCGCACGCACCTCGTGTCACCGCTCGTCGCCGCCGCGACCGCGCTCCGCGGGACGCTCTCCTCGCTGAGCGACCTCGACCTGCCCGAGGGCACCGACATCACGTCCTTCGACGGCACGCCGCTCGCGCCGCTCGACCCGCGCGTCCTCGTGCAGGTCTGAGCCCGCCGCACCGCGCCGCCCACCCGTCGCCCCGAAGACTCGAAGAGGTTCCTGCCATGGAGAAGTTCACGACCCACACCGGCGTCGGCGTCCCGCTGCGCCGCAGCAACGTCGACACCGACCAGATCATCCCCGCCGTCTACCTCAAGCGCGTGACGCGCACGGGGTTCGAGGACGCGCTGTTCGCCGCCTGGCGCGGTGACCCCACGTTCGTCCTCAACCAGGACGCCTACCGCGCGGGGTCCGTCCTCGTCGCCGGCCCCGACTTCGGCACCGGCTCGTCGCGCGAGCACGCCGTGTGGGCGCTCAAGGACTACGGCTTCCGCGTCGTCCTCGCGTCGCGCTTCGCCGACATCTTCCGCGGCAACTCCGGCAAGCAGGGCCTCGTCGCCGGGATCGTCGCGCAGGAGGACATCGAGCTCCTCTGGAAGATCCTCGAGACCAACCCGGGCACCGAGGTGACCGTGGACCTGGTCAACCGCACCGCGTCCGCGCAGGACGTGACCGTGCCGTTCCAGATCGACGACTACACGCGCTGGCGCCTCATGGAGGGCCTCGACGACATCGGCCTGACCCTCCAGCACGAGGACGAGATCTCCGCGTTCGAGGCGACGCGCGCGTCGTGGCGCCCCAAGACGCTGCCGGCGAAGACGCTGCCCAAGGTCGAGATCGAGGCGGCGCGCCCGGTCGGCTGACGGAGCTCGCCGCCGGGAGGCGGGCGCGCGGAACCGACACGTCGGTTCCG
>NZ_BJNZ01000049.1 GCF_006539945.1 Cellulosimicrobium cellulans
GCCGGGTCGGTCCCGCGCAGGGCCTCGCTCACGGCCCCGCGCGCGGGCTTGCCCGACGGGGTCCGGGGGAGGGCGCGCGTGCCGTACCAGCGCCGCGGCCGCTGCGCCGGGGCGAGCGCCGCGCGCGCGACGCGCTCCAGGTGGGCGCGCAGCCCCGGCCGGTCGTCGCACTCCACGACGGCGCTCACGACCGCGCCGAGGCGACGGTGCGCGGTCCCGAGCACGACGACGTCCCGGACGCCCGGCACGGCGCGCAGCACGACCTCGACGTCCTCCGGAACGACGGTCGACCCGCCGGTGAGGATCGCGCCGTCCCCGCGGCCACGCAGCACGAGCCCGCCGCGGTCGGCCCCCGCGGGTGCCGCCGCTGCCGACGAGGACGCGGCGCCCGTCGGAGGCGAGGGCAGGGGGTCGGCGAGGTCGCCGACGGTGCTCCACGCGCCGTCGCGGCGCAGCGGACCGGTGGCGCGTGCGAGGTACCCGCGCGAGACCCAGGGCGAGCGGACCCAGACCTCACCGACGCTCGCCGCGGGCAGCGGCCGCACGGCCAGGTCGACCCCCGGGAACGCGCGCAGCCCCGACCCGTCCGGGTCGTAGGCGACGAACGACAGCTCGACCGCGCCGTAGTACGCGAGCACGTCGATGCCGAGAGCCGCCGCGCGCGACCGCGCCCCCGGGGCGAGGGACGCGCCGCCGACGACCGCGTGCCGCAGTCGCGACGGCGCTCCCGCCGCGACGGCGTCGAGCACGTCGTCGAGGACCTGCGGCACGAGGTGCACGACGTCGCTGCTCGCGAGCGCGGAGGTCGTGGCCGCCGGGGTGCGCGTGAGATACGCGCACGCCCCGACGGCGAGCGTGTGCACGGCGGCGAAGCAGTAGAGGGACGACGCGAGGGGCCCCGGGACGAGCACGGTGTCCGTGGGGCGGAGGCCGAGGAGCCGCGTGACGTCGTCGAACGACCCCGCCCACGACGCGCGGGTGCGCACGACCGCGCGCGGCCGGCCCGTGCTGCCCGACGAGAAGCCCGCCCACGCGAGGTCGTCCGGGGCGGGCACGTGGTCCGTGCCGGGGCGCGTACCCCCCGGCGGGGCGAGCCCCGGCACGAGGTCGGGTACGGCGCCGGTCCCGCGCGGCAGCGGCACCTCGACGAACGTGCGGGGGGCCAGCGTGCGCAGGACCTCCGCGCGGTGCGCGCGCGGCCACGCCGTGTCGCACACCAGCGGCGTCGCGCCGGCGTGGTCGGCGGCGAGGACCGCTGTCAGCAGGTCCAGCGGGTCGGGCAGGGACACGGCGACGAGGTCGCCGGGACGCGTGCCCGTCGCGGTGAGGTGCGTCGCGCCCGCGCGCACGTCCGCGGCGAGCGCGGCGTAGGTGCGCGACCGCTCGGGGGTGCGCAGGGCGGGACGGTCGCGCACCGCCGGGTGGGCGGCGTGCGTCAGGACCTGGTGGGCGACGGGCACGCGGACACTCTCGCAGGTGTCAGGAGGAGGCGCGGTCGGCGGCCGTGGGACGGCCTGCGGAGCGGCCCGACCGCCGCGCGGCCGGGTAGGCCCGCACGACGCCGACGGTGATCGCGGCGGCGGCCAGCGCCTTGAGGACGTCGCCGGGCACGAACGCGAGAGAGAGCTGCGCGGTCGTCGCGAGCGGCACCCCCGTGACGAGCGCCTGGACCGGCACGCCGAACGCGTAGACCACCGCGACCCCGCCGACGAGGCACGCGACGAGCACACCGACGAACGCCACCCGGCGCAGCCGGTCGACGAGCCGGCCCACGACCGCCGCCCCGACGAGGAACCCGACCAGGTAGCCGGCGGACGGGCCGACGAACGCCCCGAGGCCGCCGCGGCCGCCCGCGAGGACCGGGAGCCCTGCCGCCGCGAGCGCGAGGAACGTCGCGACGGCGAGCGCACCGCGCCACGCACCGAGGATCGTGCCGGCGAGCATGACGCCGAGCGTCTGGAGGGTGATCGGGACGGCGTTCCCGAACAGCGCGACCGACCCGGGCATGCCGAGCGCCGCGATCAGCGCCGCGAACGTCGCGACGCGCGCCGCGTCCCCGGCGTCGAGCGTGAGCGGTCCCCGGGTCCCGGCCGCCGGGCCGGGTGTCGTCGTGGCGGTCCGGGGCGTGCCGGACGTCGTCGTCCCGGTCGATGCGTCGGTCATGGCGCTCCCTGCGTCGTCGTCGCGGATCGGTGCTCGACCCGCCGTGGCCACGTCCACTCTCCCGACTCGCCGCGCTGCGCGACGACGGGGGCGCGGACGACCGCGATGGCGCTGCGTGCACGAATCGCACAACCGGTTGGAGGGTTCCCCCAATAGGATCCCGCCGACGGGAGGTGGGTCCGAGCGAAGCCGACAAATGTGCTCCCGGGTGGCCCCCGGCGGAGGTTCGCGACGACCTCTTGGCACTCTCCGGGGGAGAGTGCTAAAACAGACGTGTAGCCGCCCCGCGAGGTGCCTACCTCGCGGGAGCACCGACCGGTCCCGGACGGTCCGGGACCGACCGACGAGGGAGGTGAGAGGTGTGGCTGCGATGACCGACCCGTTCACGACCACCTTCGACGCGATGGACCGGCTGGTCGGCCAGCTCGCGTCCGGGGCACGCGCGACGGCTGCGTCGGCGTCGGGTGGTATGCCGCTCGACCTGTTCCGGGCGGGTGACCACTACGTCCTCACGATGGACCTTCCGGGCGTCGACCCGGGGACGATCGACGTGTCCGTCGAGGACCGCACGCTGACGATCCGCGCCGAGCGCAGCCCGCGGACCGACCCCGACGTCCAGTGGCTCGCGCGCGAACGCCCCTCGGGGACCTACGCGCGCCAGCTCACGGTGGGGCGCGGGCTCGCGCTGGACAAGATCTCGGCGTCGTACGAGGACGGGGTGCTGTCGCTGACCATCCCCGTCGCGGAGGAGGCCCGGCCTCGCCGGATCGAGGTCGCGCACCGCGCGGGCAGCGGTGCGGCGACGCAGATCACGGCCGAGGCCGAGCCCCGGGCGGGCGAGGGCTGAGCCCCGCTCAGACCTCGCCCGGGAGCGCCTTGCGGACGACGAGCCGCGTCCAGGCGCCGAGGTAGATCCGGTCCCCGTCGGACAGCTCGCGCCGCTGCCCGGCGGGGACCGGGTCCGTCGGCAGGGGCTCGCCCGCGGGGCTCACGTAGGTCCCGTTCGACGACTGGAGGTCCTCGACCCACCACCGCTGGCCGTCCGTGCTGAGCTGGCAGTGCCGACGGGAGACGCCCGTGTCCGCGCCGCAGTCGACCTGCGGGTGGATGCCCCGCGACACCGACGGACGCCCGACGAGCACGCTGCGCTCGCGCAGCACGACGAGGCCGGGCAGGCCCGCCGAGGGCATCGGGTCCTCGGGCTGCTGCGCCGTGTACCAGTCGGGGTCGATCCAGATCTCCACGACCCACTGGTCCGGACCCGGGACCGGCGGCGTCGGCAGGTGGGTGCCCGACGACGCGGGCCCGGCGGGGGCCGACGGCTCGCCCGTGGCGCCCGCCTCGGGTGCGGGGGCCGCGGCCGAGGCGGGCAGCGGGGGCGGGGTCGACGACGACGCCGGGGTCGCGGCGGAGGCCGGCAGCGGGGGCGGCGTGGAGACCGAGGGCGTGCCCGGGACGGGGGCCGCGGACGGTGTCGGGCGCGACGGCGGGTCGAGCGAGAGCGCGGACGGCGGGTCGACCGGGTCGGGCAGGGCGCCCGTCGTGAAGTCGTAGCCGCAGTTCTCGCAGAACAGCGCGCCGCCGGGCGCC
>NZ_BJNZ01000050.1 GCF_006539945.1 Cellulosimicrobium cellulans
GGGTCCTTCGGGGTCTGGTGGGGTGGTGGTGGAACATCGCTGGTGGGGGTGGGGGGCTTGTCGAGCACACTGTTGGGTCCTCAGGTCACCGGCCACCGGTTGGTGGGGTGCCTGGTACGGGCCGGTCCTCGGATCACGAACCGCTGTCCTTGGTCCTCCTTCGTGGAGGGTGAGGGTGGTAGGCGGGTCTGGTGGGGGTCGGGGTCGTTGGTTGTTTGAGAACTGCACAGTGGACGCGAGCATCTTTGTAAAGATCAAGACGCACCCTCTTGGGGGTGTGGTTCTTGGTTCTCTGCAGTTTTGTTGTTTTTGTTGAAGTTTTTAAGGGCACAGGGTGGATGCCTTGGCACTAGGAGCCGAAGAAGGACGTTGTAGCCTGCGATAAGCCTCGGGGAGCTGGCAAACGAGCTGTGATCCGAGGGTCTCCGAATGGGGGAACCCCGCACGAGTCATGTCGTGTGACCCGCACCTGAATATATAGGGTGTGTGGAGGGAACGTCGGGAAGTGAAACATCTCAGTACCGACAGGAAGAGATATTCCGTGAGTAGTGGCGAGCGAAAGCGGATGAGGCCAAACCGGGCGCGTGTTAAAGCTGTCAGGCGTTGCGTGTTCGGGGTTGTGGGACCCTTCTGGTGGATCTGACAGTCCGCCGGGGAGTCAGAAAGTCGTGTCATAGTCGAACCGCATTGAAAGGCGGACCACAGACGGTGCGAGTCCGGTAGACGAAATGGTGCGGCCTCCCGAAGGGGATCCCAAGTAGCACGGGGCCCGAGAAATCTCGTGTGAATCTGGCAAGACCACTTGCTAAGCCTAAATACTACCTAGTGACCGATAGCGGACCAGTACCGTGAGGGAAAGGTGAAAAGTACCCCGGGAGGGGAGTGAAATAGTACCTGAAACCGTGTGCCTACAATCCGTTGGAGCCTCCTTGGTTGGGGTGACAGCGTGCCTTTTGAAGAATGAGCCTGCGAGTTAGTGCTCAGTGGCGAGGTTAACCCGTGTGGGGAAGCCGTAGCGAAAGCGAGTCCGAACAGGGCGCCCATAGTCGCTGGGTCTAGACCCGAAGCGAAGTGATCTAGCCATGGGCAGGTTGAAGCGCGGGTAAGACCGCGTGGAGGACCGAACCCACCAGGGTTGAAAACCTGGGGGATGACCTGTGGTTAGGGGTGAAAGGCCAATCAAACTTCGTGATAGCTGGTTCTCCCCGAAATGCATTTAGGTGCAGCGTCACGTGTTTCTTGCCGGAGGTAGAGCTACTGGATGGCCGATGGGCCCTACAAGGTTACTGACGTCAGCCAAACTCCGAATGCCGGTAAGTGGAAGCGTGGCAGTGAGACTGCGGGGGATAAGCTCCGTAGTCGAGAGGGAAACAGCCCAGACCACCGGCTAAGGCCCCTAAGCGTGTGCTAAGTGGGAAAGGATGTGGAGTTGCACAGACAACCAGGAGGTTGGCTTAGAAGCAGCCACCCTTGAAAGAGTGCGTAATAGCTCACTGGTCAAGTGATTCCGCGCCGACAATGTAGCGGGGCTCAAGTACACCGCCGAAGCCGTGGCATCTGCGCTCAACTCAGGCCTTCGTGGTCCAGAGGCGCAGGTGGGTAGGGGAGCGTCGTGTGGGCAGTGAAGCCGCGGGGGAACCCAGTGGTGGAGCCCACACGAGTGAGAATGCAGGCATGAGTAGCGAAAGACGGGTGAGAAACCCGTCCGCCGAATGACCAAGGGTTCCAGGGCCAGGTTAATCCGCCCTGGGTAAGTCGGGACCTAAGGCGAGGCCGACAGGCGTAGTCGATGGACAAGGAGTTGATATTCTCCTACCGGCGAAGAACCGCCCATACCGAGCCCGGTGATGCTCACCGCCCAAACCTGTCCACCGGCCCTTCGGGGCCACCGGACAGGGGCGCGCGGGACCCGAACCGGTAGTAGGTAAGCGTATTAACAGGGGTGACGCAGGAAGGTAGCCCGGCGTGGCGATGGTAGACCACGTCCAAGGCTGTAGGCCGTCTGGTAGGCAAATCCGCCAGACATACAGGCTGAGAGCTGACGGTGAGCGCACAAGCGCGAACTGGGTGATCCTATGCTGCCAAGAAAAGCCTCGGCGCGAGGTTCTAGCCGCCCGTACCCCAAACCGACTCAGGTGGTCAGGTAGAGAATACTAAGGCGATCGAGAGAATCGTGGTTAAGGAACTCGGCAAAATGCCCCCGTAACTTCGGGAGAAGGGGGGCCCGAAGCGTGAACACCCTCGCGGTGGGAGCGTGGACGGCCGCAGAGACCAGGGAGAAGCGACTGTTTACTAAAAACACAGGTCCGTGCGAAGTCGCAAGACGATGTATACGGACTGACGCCTGCCCGGTGCTGGAAGGTTAAGAGGACGGGTCAACCCCTCGGGGTGAAGCTCAGAATTTAAGCCCCAGTAAACGGCGGTGGTAACTATAACCATCCTAAGGTAGCGAAATTCCTTGTCGGGTAAGTTCCGACCTGCACGAATGGCGTAACGACTTCTCCGCTGTCTCAACCGCGAACTCGGCGAAATTGCACTACGAGTAAAGATGCTCGTTACGCGCAGCAGGACGGAAAGACCCCGGGACCTTTACTATAGCTTGGTATTGGTGTTCGGTGCGGCTTGTGTAGGATAGGTGGGAGACTGTGAAGCCCGTACGCCAGTGCGGGTGGAGTCAACGTTGAAATACCACTCTGGCCGCTTCGGATGTCTAACCTCGGTCCGTGATCCGGACCAGGGACAGTGCCTGGTGGGTAGTTTAACTGGGGCGGTTGCCTCCTAAAATGTAACGGAGGCGCTCAAAGGTTCCCTCAGCCTGGTTGGCAATCAGGTGTCGAGTGCAAGTGCACAAGGGAGCTTGACTGTGAGACTGACAGGTCGAGCAGGGACGAAAGTCGGAACTAGTGATCCGGCGGTGGCTTGTGGAAGCGCCGTCGCTCAACGGATAAAAGGTACCCCGGGGATAACAGGCTGATCTTGCCCAAGAGTCCATATCGACGGCATGGTTTGGCACCTCGATGTCGGCTCGTCGCATCCTGGGGCTGGAGTAGGTCCCAAGGGTTGGGCTGTTCGCCCATTAAAGCGGTACGCGAGCTGGGTTTAGAACGTCGTGAGACAGTTCGGTCCCTATCCGCTGCGCGCGCAGGAAACTTGAGAAGGGCTGTCCCTAGTACGAGAGGACCGGGACGGACGAACCTCTGGTGTGCCAGTTGTTCCGCCAGGAGCACCGCTGGTTGGCTACGTTCGGAAGGGATAACCGCTGAAAGCATCTAAGCGGGAAGCCTGCTTCAAGATGAGGTTTCCATACCCTACGGGGTGAGAGGCACCCAGCAGAACACTGGGTCGATAGGCCGGACGTGGAAGCGGGGACGAAAGACCCGTGCAGCTGACCGGTACTAATCAGCCGACAACTTCAACACCAAACACTCTTGTGCTACGCGTCCACTGTGCGGTTCCCGAACCACCAACACCACACCCCACCACGGGGTACCCAGTGTTGACAGGTTCACAGAGTTACGGCGGTCACAGCGAAGGGGAAACGCCCGGTCCCATACCGAACCCGGAAGCTAAGCCCTTCAGCGCCGATGGTACTGCCCTGGAGACGGGGTGGGAGAGTAGGACGCCGCCGGACAACCCTTCACCGAAGGCCCACCCCACACGGGGTGGGCCTTCGGCATTTC
>NZ_BJNZ01000051.1 GCF_006539945.1 Cellulosimicrobium cellulans
CCCGGGCGCGGGCACGGTCCCGGACCCCGGCGCGACGGTGGGCTGGCGCGGACCCGCCGGACCGCGGCCGGTCGCGTCGAGCGGGCGCATCGCTCGCGGCGGGCCGGGGACCGGGCGCGCGCCGGGCGGCGCCGCGACCGCCGTGCGGGCCGCCCACGCCGCGGCCTCGGGCTGGCTCGCACGCAGGGCGTCGAGCGCGACCTGGCGACGCGAGAGCGCGTCGGCCGCGTCGCTCGACGCCGCGGCGACCTCGAACGCGAGCGGGCCGGTGAGGTCGAGCAGGCACCGGTCGCAGCGGGACGACCGCAGCGTCGCGGCGCACGCGGGGCAGGAACGCGTCTCGGGCAGCCGCGCCAGCGCGACGTCGACCCACGGCTCTCTCATGACGGACATCCTGGCGAACCTGTGAGCCTCCTGGGGACGCGTCCACAGGGGGTCGCGTGGCGGTCCGGTGAAGGGTCCCGGCGGGCGCGGTCCCGAGGCGTCGTCCGGCCGTCAGCCGCCGAGGCCGGCGACGAGCGCGCGGGTGAGCGGCGCGTCCATGCCCGCGCGGTCGGCGGCACGGACGATCGCACCGCCGATGGCGTCCACCTCGAGCGGCCGCCCGGCCTCGGCGTCGCGCAGCATGGACGACTTGGCCTCGGGTGCGAAGCGGTCGTAGAACGCGAGCGTGCGCTCGGGGTCGGAGGGTGCCCCGCTCGCCGCCGCGACCGCCGCGACCTCGCGCACGAGCGCCTCGAGCTCGGCGCGGTGCGTGGTCCGCACCTCGCCGATCGGGGCGCGGTGCGTCGTCGTGAGCAGGGCGAACGGCGCGAGGAAGCCGAGCTTGGCCCACAGGAGCGCCGTCTCGTCGGGGTGGACCGTGGTCGAGATGCCGGCACGGTCCAGGAGCGTGCGCACGGCCTCCACCCGCTCGGGCGGGACGCCGCCGGGCGCGAGGTCGACGTCGGTGAACGCGCTCGTGTGCTCGATCTCGCCCGGCGCGACGCGCGTCGACTCGACGCGGATCGTCGCGGGGAGCACGCGCTCGGTCCCGTACCGCGCGCGCAGCACGTCGAGGTGGTCGAGCCCGTTGAGGAACGGGACGACGACGCCGTCGCCGAGCACCGCGGGCGGGACGCGGTCGAGCGCCTCGTCGAGCGCCGTCTGCTTGACCGCCACGAGGACGACGTCGACCGGCGCGTCGAGCCGCGTGGCCGCCCGCGCGGGCACGTGCACCTCGCCCACCTGGGCGCTGTGCACGTGCACCCCGCGCTCGGTCAGGGCCGCCGCCGTGGCCTCCCCCGCGAGGAACGTCACGTCGGCCCCGGACCGCGCGAGCAGCGCACCGACCAGCCCGCCGACCCCGCCGGGCCCCAGCACCGCCACGTCTCCGCCGTCCCGCACGCTCGTCACCCTCGTCGTCCTCTCGTCGTCGCCCGCTGCGACGTCACGCCGCGGGGACCTCGACCCTACCCACGGGGACGGACGCCACCGACGCGGTGCCGGGCACGGTGAGCGCCGCGATGGCCGTCGTGACCGGGATCGCGAGGACGAGGCCGATCGACCCGACGAGCGTGCGCACGACCTCCTCCGCGATCTCTCCCGAGGTGAGGCTCGTAGCGAGGTTCTGGTCGGAGAGGTAGACCGCCATGAGCAGCGGCAGGGCCGCGCCGACGTAGGCGAACGCGATGGTGTAGACGGTCGAGGCGATGTGGTCGCGCCCGATGCGCATCGCGCGCGCGAACAGCTCGCGCCGGGTCGCGAGCGGCGCGACCGCCCGCAGCTCCCACACCGCCGACGCCTGGGTGATGGTCACGTCGTTGAGCACGCCCATGCCGGCGAGCACGATGCCGCACAGCACGACGCCCTGGATGTCGAGCGAGGGCGCGTACTGCGGGATCCACAGCGACTCCTCCGAGGTGAGCCCCGTGATGTTCGACGCGCCCGAGCCCCACCACCCGAGCAGCGCCGTGATGGCGAGCCCGACGAGCGTGCCGAGCAGCGCCGTCGACGTCCGCGCGGTGAACCCGTGCGCGACGTACAGCACGACGAACATGACGAGCGAGGACGTCACGAGCGCGACGCCCAACGCGTTCTGCCCCGTGAGCAGCGCGGGCAGCGTGAACCACGTGATGACGACGAACGCGCCCGCGAGCCCCGCGAGCGCGGCGAGGCCGCGCCAGCGCGCGACGGCCAGCACGACCACGGCGTACGCGATCGCGAGCACCCCGATGGGCAGCCCGCGCTCGAAGTCCATGAACACGTACGGGCTCACGCCCGCCCCGACCGCCTCGGCGATGTAGAGGACGCGGAGCCGGTCGCCCTCGTCGAACCCGTAGGCGACGTACTCGGGCGGGGCGTTGACCGTGATCGCGTCGCCGCCCACGTCCTCGCCGCCCGCGCGGGACCCCGCGTCCAGGCGGGCGGGCACCTCGCCCGTCTCGGGGTCGATCGGCCCGGTGACGGTGGCGCGCAGGACCGTGCTGCCCTCGGCCGCGACGGGGATGCGGTCCGGCACGTCGGCCGACGCCGGCCACAGCGCGACCAGCCCGGCGAGCGTCGCGAGCAGGGCCGGGACGAGGAGCGCCGCGAGCGTGAGGCGCACGCGCCGCGTCGCCGGAGCCGCCGGGCCGTGCGCGTGGCCGTGCCCGTGCGGGTCGGTGCGCGACCGCCCGGGCTGCTCGCGGCGCTCCCGGCGTCCCGGGACGGGGCCGGACGTCAGGTCGGGGCTCGGCTCGCTCACCCGAGGATGCTGCCACGGCGGGCCGACGGCGCGTGGTGGCACGCGCCGTCGGGCACCGCGCTCCTCACTCGGGGAGCGTCACGTATCCGCGGCGCACGCCCGCGACGAGTCGGCGCGGGAGGGTGAGCTCGCGCCCGTCGACGACGACGGTCACGAGCTCCGGCACCTGCGCCTTCCACTGCGAGCGGCGGGCACGGGTGTTGGAGCGGGAGAGCTTGCGCTTGGGCACGGCCATGGGAGGTCCTTCCGGTGGGTGGTGCGCCCAGCCTAGCGCTCCATGAGAACGATTCTCAAGACGATCGCCCGATGGCCGGGCGGACGGCGGTAGCATCCCGGAGGCCGTCCGCCCGCCCGTCGGCGGGCCAGCCACCGCACCCCGCCACCACGACGCACGAGGAGCCATCATGGCCACGGTCGACTACTTCCTGTCCGGCGACCCCGAGGTCGCCAAGCAGCACCTGCACGCCGCGCTCCAGGAGCAGGGCTTCGCCGTCACGACGCGCCCCACGGGTCAGTGGGCCGCCGAGCGCGGGAGCAAGCAGAAGACGTTCTGGCTCGGCGCGTTCGCCGGCAAGGCGCAGCACCTCGTCTTCACGGTCGACTTCATGCTCCACGGCGACCAGCTCGTCGCCCGCATCGACCGCCCGACCGGGCACGGCGCCATGGCCGGCGCGGTCGGCGTCGCGCGCTCGAACAAGGCGTTCTCCGAGGTCGACCAGGCGATCGGCTCACGCCTGACGAACCACGGCATCCTCGCGAACGTCGTCCACGCCTGACCACCCCCCCCCCCCCCGGCCCCCCACCCCCCCGGCCCTCCACCCCCCGGCCCCCGACCCCACACCCCCTCGCGCCGAACACGCCTCCACCCCGCGTCGAGAACGACCT
>NZ_BJNZ01000052.1 GCF_006539945.1 Cellulosimicrobium cellulans
CGCGGCCGGGTCCTGCGGCGCACCCCAGGCCGGCGGGCCCGACGGCGGTGCGGCCGGGTCCTGCGGCGTCGCCCCGCCCGGACCGTACGGCGAGGCCGGAGGCGTGTCGGGGCCCGTGGGGGGCGGGCTCGCCGGCTGGTCGGGCCCCGGACCGGAAGGCTGCTCCGGGGTGCCGGAACCGTCCGCCGGCGTCGGCTCGTCGTCGCGGGGCGGCTGACCGCCCGGGTTCGTGGGGTCCGTCATGGTGCACCTCGTTCCTCGTCGTCACGTGCTGCGGGCAGCACGCGTCCTCGACGTGCTCGGTCCTATCCTGGCTGCTCAGAGGCCTGGGCGCGCGGCGAGCGCCGCGGCGCCCACCCTCCTCAGACGGGCTGCTCGGCGTTGAGGCGGCGGTACACGTACGCCGTCGCGATCTGGGCGACGGGCAGCGCGACGAGCAGGCCGACGTAGCACAGGAGCGTCCCGACGAGCTGCGCGAGGTACACGCCGAGGAACAGCAGCACGACCGTGCCGAGGTTCCTGCTCACGACGGTGAAGCTCGCCTTGAACGCGTCGAAGACGCCGAGCTTCTTGTCGATGACGTAGAACAGCGTGAACTGGGCGAAGAAGACGAAGACGATCGGTCCCACGATCGTGATGGCCAGCACGCCCGTCGCGAGCCCGATGAGCAGGGCGACGAGGATCACGGTGCCGAGGTTCGGGTACCGGAAGAAGTCCGCGTACTCGAGCTTCTTGCCCCGGGTGACCAGGAGCGACACGTTGACCACCGCGGCCTGGACGAGGAACCCGAGCACGACGAGGACCGCGACGAACAGGAACGTCCCGAACCCGAACGCGAACCCGCCCGCCGTGCTGACCTCGCCCGTGACCGGGTCGACGGTCGTCTGCGCCGTCCCGACGAGGATCGCCCAGAAGGCGACCGACAGGCCGGCCAGCACGGCGACGTACGTGAGGACGCCGCCGAGGATGACCCCGACGTTCTGCGTGAACTTGTTCCAGCCGTAGGAGAAGGCGTCCTGGACCTGGACCGTCTGCCCCGGGTAGCCCTGCTGTCCGTACGGCGCGGCCGGCGGCGGGTAGCCCGGCTGCCCGCCGTACGGCGGCTGCCCCGGCGGCTGCTGGCCGTACGGCTGTGCGGGCGGCGGCCCGGCCGGGGGCGGGTACGCACCCGCGGGAGGAGCGCCGTAGGGCGGTGACGCGGGCTGCGCGGGGCCGGGCGGCGTCTGCGGGGCGGGCGGGCCCTGGGGTGCGGGAGGTGCCTGCGGCGCCGGCGGCTCCTGGGCGGTGGGCTCCTGGGGCGGGACCGGCGGCTCGGCCGCCGCGTACGGGTTCTCGGGCGCCGGGACGTCCGACGGGAGCTGCGGCTCGTTCTCGTCGCGCGGCGGGCCGCCTGCGGTGCTCTCACTCATGGGTCTCCTCGGACGGTCGACGGGCCGCGGTGGAGCCGCCGCCACGCACCAGATGTGGACGTCGCGTGTCGGTCGCACATTTCGTTGTCGCCCTACAGCCTGTCGGGATTCCACCGACGGCGCTAGAGGAAACGCCGGGCGGAACGGCCGCGGCGGCAGAACTCACCCGCCGCCTCGCCACGCGCGTGCCCGCACGACGTGGAGCAGGGTCAGCGCGTCGCGGAGCCCAGCGCCGCGGCGCGGGTCAGGCCGTCGACGACGACCGCCGCGTACGTCGTCGCGCCGGCGTCGGTGGGGTGCACGCCGTCCGGGCCGAGCACGGCGGGGTCTGCCGCCGCCACGGCCGACCAGTCCGCGACGACCACGCCGGGGTGCCGGCCCGCGGCGGCGACGATCTCGGCGTTGGTGCCCGGGACCCACGGCCGGTCGGCGTACCCGGTGACCAGCACGACGCGGTGGTCGGGTCCGATCGCCGCGAGCAGCTCGTCCATCGCCGCGGCGCTCGCGGTGCTGTTCGTCCCGAGGGAGACGACGACGTAGGGCCGCAGCGCGCCCGCGCCGCGCGCGGCGGCGACCGCCGCCGGTCCGTCCTTGACCTGGCGCGAGACCGCGCCGTCGACGTAGGCGCCCGGGAGCGCGGACAGGAGCGCGGGCGCGCTCGCGAGCGTCACCGAGTCGCCGACGACGGTGACCTGGTCGCCCGCCGGCGCGGCGACCGGCGCTGCCGGCACCTCGTCGGCCCCGGGCTCGGGGGCCGGTGCGGGCGAAGCGGCCGGGTCCGACCCGGCTCCGCCTGCCGGTGCCGCTCCCTCCGGGGCGTCCTCTGCCGGGGCGTCCGCGGCCTGCGTCGCTCGCGCGGCCTGTTCCCCCGCTGCGATCTGCTGCTCCACGCTCGTCGTGGCGGGTGCCGTGACGACCCCGGCGGCGGAGAGGCCGAGGACGAGCGCGCACGACGCCGCGAGCGCCCAGCCCCGGCTGGAGAGGACGCGCGGGCCGGCCTCGTCGGACGCCGGCTGGAGCCGGCGCGCGAGGTCGCGCGCCGCGCCGCGCAGCCCGCGACGCAGGACGGGGCGCTCGACGTACCGGAAGGAGAGCGCCGCCGCGACGACCGTCACGACGAGCGTCACGACGACGACCACCGGGTGCACCGTGCCCGGCGGCACGGGACCGACCAGGGTCCCGAGCGAGGCCGCGGCGAGCACGAGCACGGGCCAGTGCCACAGGTAGAGCCCGTACGACCGCCGTCCGACCCAACCGAGCAGGCCCCGGTCGAGCTGCGTGCCCAGGCCGGGCAGGCACACGACGGCGTTGAGCACCGCGGTCGCGGCGACGGCGCACACGAGCAGCCCGCCGCGGTAGGCGAGCGCGTCGTCCCAGCGCATCGTCGCGACCGCGACCCCGAGCACGACCGCGCCCGCCACCCCGGCGGCGAGGACGGCGAGCCGGCCGCGCGGCGTGCGCACGCGCGGTCCGCCCGGCAGGAGGGCGTGCACGTCGCCGCCGGACCGGGCGTCGCCGTCGGGCCGCTGGACGGGTCGCACGTGCCAGAACGCGAGCGCCGCCCCGGCCATGAGCGCGAAGAGGTGGGTGTCGGTGCCGACGTAGACGCGCGTGGGGTCGGTGCCGGGCGCGTAGAGCAGCGCCATGAGGGTCGCGGACGCCAGCCCC
>NZ_BJNZ01000053.1 GCF_006539945.1 Cellulosimicrobium cellulans
AGGCCGCTCCGGCCGCGCCCCAGGCGGAGGCGCCCGCGCCCCAGCCGGCGGCACCCGCCCCGGCGAAGGCCGAGCCCGCGAAGGGCCCCCAGGCTCCGGCGCCCGCCGCGCCGGCACCGAAGGCACCGGCGCCCCAGGCCCCCGCGGCCGAGCGCCCCGCGCCGGCCCAGAAGCCCACCGCCACGCCCAAGCCGGGTGGCGGCACCAACGCGCCTGCTCCCCGTCCGGGTGGCGCGGGCGCTCGCCCCGGCGCTCCGCGCCCGGGCAACAACCCGTTCGCCACCAGCCAGGGCATGCCCCGGCAGGGCGGCGGACCGCGTCCGGGGGCTCCGCGCCCGGGCAACAACCCGTTCGCGCCGAGCCAGGGCATGCCCCGGCCCGGCTCGCGTCCCGAGCGCACCGAGGGTGCCGCGGCGGCGTCCGGCGAGCGTCCGGGCGGCCCCCGTCCGGGCGGTCCCCGTCCCGCCCCGCGCCCCGGCGGCCCGCGCCCGAACCCGGGCATGATGCCCGGTCGCACCTCGATCGGTCGCCCCGGTGAGCGTCCTGCTCCCGGTGGTCGTCCCGGTGGTGGCGGCGGCGGTCGTGGCGGTGGTGGCGGCTTCGCCGGTCGCCCCGGCGGCGGTGGTGCTCCCGGTGGTGGTGGCGGCTTCGCCGGTCGCCCCGGCGGCGGTGGCCGTGGCGGCGCGGGTCGTGGTTCGACGCAGGGTGCCTTCGGGCGCGCCGGCGGACGTCCGGTCCGTGGCCGCAAGTCGAAGCGCGCGAAGCGCCAGGAGTTCGAGCAGATGCAGGCGCCGTCGCTCGGCGGCGTGCAGGTTCCCCGCGGCAACGGCAAGACCGTCGTCCGCCTGCGCCACGGCTCGTCGCTCAACGACTTCGCCGACAAGATCGACGCGAACCCCGCGAGCCTCGTCACGGTGCTGTTCCACCTCGGTGAGATGGCGACCGCGACCCAGTCGCTCGACGAGGACACGTTCGGCACGCTCGCGGCCGAGCTCGGCTACGTCATCGAGATGGTCTCGGCCGAGGAGGAGGACCGCGAGCTGCTCGGGTCCTTCGACATCGACCTGGACGCGGAGCTCGAGGCGGAGGGCGACGACGAGCTCTCGGCCCGTCCGCCGGTCGTCACCGTCATGGGTCACGTCGACCACGGAAAGACCAAGCTCCTCGACGCGATCCGCCAGACGGACGTCGTCGCGGGCGAGGCCGGCGGCATCACCCAGCACATCGGTGCGTACCAGGTGCGTCACGAGCACGAGGGCAACGACCGCGCGATCACGTTCATCGACACCCCGGGTCACGAGGCGTTCACCGCCATGCGTGCCCGCGGTGCGCAGGTGACGGACATCGCGATCCTCGTCGTGGCCGCGGACGACGGCGTGATGCCGCAGACCATCGAGGCGCTGAACCACGCCCAGGCGGCGAACGTGCCGATCGTGGTCGCGGTGAACAAGGTGGACAAGGAGTCGGCCAACCCCGCCAAGATCCGCCAGCAGCTCACCGAGTACAACCTGGTGGCCGAGGAGTACGGCGGCGACACCATGTTCGTCGACGTGTCGGCCAAGCAGAACATGGGCATCGACGACCTCCTCGAGGCCGTCCTGCTCACGGCCGACGCCTCGCTCGACCTGCGCGCGAACCCGGACAAGGACGCGCGCGGCGTCGCCATCGAGGCGAACCTCGACAAGGGCCGCGGCGCCGTCGCGACCGTCCTGGTCCAGTCCGGCACGCTGCGCGTCGGTGACGCGATCGTCGCCGGCACGGCCCACGGCCGCGTCCGCGCGATGTTCGACGAGCACGGCAACGCCGTGACCGAGGCGGGCCCCGCCCGTCCGGTCCTCGTGCTGGGTCTCGCGTCGGTGCCGAGCGCTGGCGACACGTTCCTCGTGGCGCCCGACGAGCGCACGGCACGCCAGATCGCCGAGAAGCGCGAGGCCGCCGAGCGTGCCGCCCTCCTGGCCAAGCGCCGCAAGCGCATCAGCCTCGAGGACTTCACGCAGGCCCTCCAGCAGGGCAAGGTCGAGACCCTCAACCTCGTCCTCAAGGGCGACGTGTCCGGTGCCGTCGAGGCACTCGAGGACGCGCTGCTCAAGATCGACGTGGGCGACGAGGTCGAGCTGCGCGTCATCCACCGCGGTGTCGGTGCGATCACGCAGAACGACGTCAACCTCGCGACGGTCGACAACGCGATCATCATCGGCTTCAACGTGAAGTACGGCGAGCGCGTCGAGGACCTGGCCGAGCGCGAGGGCGTCGACGTCCGCTTCTACTCGATCATCTACCAGGCGATCGAGGACGTGGAGGCCGCGCTCAAGGGCATGCTCAAGCCGGAGTACGAGGAGGCCCAGCTGGGCACCGCGGAGATCCGCGAGATCTTCCGCTCCTCGAAGTTCGGCAACATCGCCGGTTCGATCGTCCGGTCGGGCGAGATCCGCCGCAACGCCAAGGCGCGCGTCCTGCGCGACGGCAAGGTCGTGGGGGACAACCTCACGGTCGAGTCGCTCAAGCGGTTCAAGGACGACGCGACCGAGGTCCGCGAGGGCTTCGAGTGCGGTATCGGTCTGGGCTCGTTCAACGACCTCCAGGTCGGCGACACCATCGAGACGTTCGAGATGCGGGAGAAGCCGCGTTCCTGACGCTCGTCACGCCC
>NZ_BJNZ01000054.1 GCF_006539945.1 Cellulosimicrobium cellulans
GACGCCGTGCGGGCTCTCGCGGGCGTCCGAGGGACGGGCTGCCGCCGGACGTCAGGGGGCGCCGAGCGCGGCACGAGCGGCACGCGCGACGGCCGCCGCGAGGCGGTCGAGCGACGTGGAGTGCAGCCGCCACTGCTGCCAGTGCTGCGGCACGTCCATGGCCCGGGCGTCGTCGAAGCCCACGAGGCGCCCCGCGCGCTCGGCCCGGGCGCTCTGGAGGTCGGGGAGCATGCCCCAGCCCATGCCGAGCTCGATCGCGCGGCGGAACTCGTTCGACGCGGGGACGTAGTGGCGGGGAGGGTCGATCGCTGTTCCCGCCGCTGTCCCGGCTGCACACTGCGCGCGCAGCCGCAGGTAGCGCTCCTGGAGGTCGTCCTTGCGGTCGAACGCGAGGACGGGCGCGCGCGAGAGCGCGGCGGCGGTCGGGCCGTCCGGGAACCAGCGCGCGGCGAACGCGGGGCTCGCCATGGGTCGGTAGCGCATCTGGCCGAGCAGGGTCGAGCGGCACCCCGGGACGGCGTCGGCGACCGAGCTGACGGCCGCGACCGCCGTCCCGTCGCGCAGGAGGCCGACGGAGTGCTCCTCGTCCTCGCGCAGCACCTCGAGCCGGGCCCACGCCGACGCCTCCACGAGGGCCGGCAGCGCCCACGTGGTCATCGCGTCGCCGGAGACGACGAGCGTGATCTCGGGCAGCGGCGCCGCGCTGCCGTCGTCCGCGGCCGGGTCGCCCGCAGGCCGTCCCGCAGCCCCGATCCCCAGCTCGGCGAGCACGTCCGCCTGCTGGAGCGCGAGGTGGCGCGCGTGCCGCACGAGCACCTCGCCCGGCGGCGTGAGCTCGGCGGGCTTCCCGCGCCGCACGAGCACCTGGCCCACGGCCGACTCGAGCGCGCGCACGCGCTGGCTCACGGCGGACGGGGTGACCCCGAGCCGGTGGGCGGCGGCCTCGAACGTCCCTTCGGCGGCGATCGCGGCGAGCGTGCGGAGCTGGTCGGGCTGGAGATCCACCATGAAGCAGATCTTAAGGAAGTGCAGAATCTTTCGCTGTACTTCACCTCGCCGGATGCCTACCGTCGAGGGCGTGCTCGCCGCTCTCTCGCCCCTCGCCGCCGGTCTCGCCGCCGGGCTGTCCCTCATCGTCGCGATCGGGGCGCAGAACGCGTTCGTGCTGCGCCAGGGCCTGCGCCGCGAGCACGTCCTGCCCGTCGTCCTCGTCTGCGCGCTCTCCGACCTCGTCCTCATCGCCGCCGGGACGGCCGGGCTCGGCGCGCTCGTGACCGGCGCGCCCGCGCTGCTCACCGTGGTGCGCTGGGGCGGCGCCGCGTTCCTCCTGACGCTCGCGGCCCTCGCCGCCCGCCGCGCGATGCGGCCCGGCGGGCTCGACGCAGCGTCCGGCGAGGTGTCCGGCGCCGGCGCGACGAGCGCACGGTCGGCCGTCGGGACGTCGCTGGCCCTCACGTGGCTCAACCCGCACGTCTACCTCGACACCGTGCTGCTCCTCGGGTCGCTCGCGGCGGGCTACGCCGCCGCGCACGCCGGGGGAGCGGGTGACCCCGACGCCGCCCGGTGGCTCTTCGGGGCGGGCGCGATGGTCGCGAGCGTCCTGTGGTTCGCCGCGCTGGGCTTCGGGGCACGGCTGCTCGCGCCCGTGTTCGCCCGCCCCGGCGCGTGGCGCGTGCTCGACGGCGCGATCGCCGTCGTCATGGCGACGATCGGGGTGTCGCTCCTGCTCGGCGGCTGACGCGGCGCGTCCTCAGGACGCCGCCCAGACCCCCGGCTCGTTGCCGCTCGGGTCGAGGAGGTGGAACCGTCGGCCGCCGGGGGCTCACTTCTTACCGCTGGTGCGGTGAGCTCGGCCAGAGCCAGGCACCCGTGGTGCGCGCGCGACGGATCGCCGATTCCCGCCGAGGCGATCTGGGGCGGCCCCTGCCGGGACTCTTGCCCGTCGACGTCGCCCGACCTTGCGCGCGTATATCGATGGGTGTCAACATAGACACATGTCGATACAAGACGTGGTGATCGTGGGTTCGGGGCCGGCGGGGTACACCGCGGCGATCTACGCGGCGCGCGCGGGCCTGGCCCCGCTCGTGCTCGCGGGCTCCGTGACCGCCGGCGGTGCGCTGATGAACACG
>NZ_BJNZ01000055.1 GCF_006539945.1 Cellulosimicrobium cellulans
GGTGTGTGTCGGTTGTTTGAGAACTCAACAGTGTGCTTGTTAGTCAATGCCAATTTTTTGTCCCTGTGGCATGGCTGATCGTCTTCGCCCGTCGGGTGGGGTGGTTGGTTGTGTCTGGGATTCCTTTGGTTGATTTCGGAAGATGATGTCATCTTTCGTGTTGATGCCAGTTTTGTGAACCCTGTTGGGGTTCGCTTCGTATGGATTGTTCACTGCCGGTGTTGTGCTGGTGGTGGGCGTTGTTCATTTACGGAGAGTTTGATCCTGGCTCAGGACGAACGCTGGCGGCGTGCTTAACACATGCAAGTCGAACGATGATGCCCAGCTTGCTGGGTGGATTAGTGGCGAACGGGTGAGTAACACGTGAGTAACCTGCCCTTGACTTCGGGATAACTCCGGGAAACCGGGGCTAATACCGGATATGAGCTACCTTCGCATGGGGGTGGTTGGAAAGTTTTTCGGTCAAGGATGGGCTCGCGGCCTATCAGCTTGTTGGTGGGGTGATGGCCTACCAAGGCGACGACGGGTAGCCGGCCTGAGAGGGCGACCGGCCACACTGGGACTGAGACACGGCCCAGACTCCTACGGGAGGCAGCAGTGGGGAATATTGCACAATGGGCGAAAGCCTGATGCAGCGACGCCGCGTGAGGGATGAAGGCCTTCGGGTTGTAAACCTCTTTCAGCAGGGAAGAAGCGCAAGTGACGGTACCTGCAGAAGAAGCGCCGGCTAACTACGTGCCAGCAGCCGCGGTAATACGTAGGGCGCAAGCGTTGTCCGGAATTATTGGGCGTAAAGAGCTCGTAGGCGGTTTGTCGCGTCTGGTGTGAAAACTCGAGGCTCAACCTCGAGCTTGCATCGGGTACGGGCAGACTAGAGTGCGGTAGGGGAGACTGGAATTCCTGGTGTAGCGGTGGAATGCGCAGATATCAGGAGGAACACCGATGGCGAAGGCAGGTCTCTGGGCCGCAACTGACGCTGAGGAGCGAAAGCATGGGGAGCGAACAGGATTAGATACCCTGGTAGTCCATGCCGTAAACGTTGGGCACTAGGTGTGGGGCTCATTCCACGAGTTCCGTGCCGCAGCAAACGCATTAAGTGCCCCGCCTGGGGAGTACGGCCGCAAGGCTAAAACTCAAAGGAATTGACGGGGGCCCGCACAAGCGGCGGAGCATGCGGATTAATTCGATGCAACGCGAAGAACCTTACCAAGGCTTGACATGCACGGGAAGCCACCAGAGATGGTGGTCTCTTTGGACACTCGTGCACAGGTGGTGCATGGTTGTCGTCAGCTCGTGTCGTGAGATGTTGGGTTAAGTCCCGCAACGAGCGCAACCCTCGTCCCATGTTGCCAGCGGGTTATGCCGGGGACTCATGGGAGACTGCCGGGGTCAACTCGGAGGAAGGTGGGGATGACGTCAAATCATCATGCCCCTTATGTCTTGGGCTTCACGCATGCTACAATGGCCGGTACAAAGGGCTGCGATACCGTAAGGTGGAGCGAATCCCAAAAAGCCGGTCTCAGTTCGGATTGGGGTCTGCAACTCGACCCCATGAAGTCGGAGTCGCTAGTAATCGCAGATCAGCAACGCTGCGGTGAATACGTTCCCGGGCCTTGTACACACCGCCCGTCAAGTCACGAAAGTCGGTAACACCCGAAGCCCATGGCCCAACCGTTCGCGGGGGGAGTGGTCGAAGGTGGGACTGGCGATTGGGACTAAGTCGTAACAAGGTAGCCGTACCGGAAGGTGCGGCTGGATCACCTCCTTTCTAAGGAGCTACCAA
>NZ_BJNZ01000056.1 GCF_006539945.1 Cellulosimicrobium cellulans
GCCCTCATCACGGTCCTTGTGCTCGGCGATGAACGCCACTACCTGGTCGAGGGACGGTCGAGCTCGGCCGCGAAGAAAGCCGACGCCGCCTTCAAGATCTCGTTCGCGCGCCGCAGCTCAGCGTTCTCCCGCCGCAACCGCCGTATCTCCGCCGACTCCTCCGACGTGACGCCGGGCCGCTGCCCACCATCGACCTGCGACTGACGGATCCACTTGCGCAGCGACTCTGGGGTCCCGATCCCGAGCTTCGAGGCGACCGCGCGGATCGCCTCGTACTCCGACCCGTAGTTGGGCTGCACCTCGGCAACCATCCGGATCGCCCGCTCACGCAGCTCCTGCGGGTACTTCGAGGTCCTTGCCATGACCATCATCCTTCCAAGGAATCAGGTCTCCGGACTCACCGGGGCGACTCAAGCCGTCTGAGCATCATTCCATGTCGGCGCGGTTGGGCGGGTTGGCGCCAGGACCGGAGACGGTGACGGTGGCGCAGTGTTGGAGCGGGGTGAGGGCGGCGGGCCAGGCCGTGATCGCCACCCTTCTCGTCACCAATCTGGTCACGCCTTCTCCACCCCGCCTCGGAGTCGTCGAGCGATGATGAAGTCATCCTTCATCAGGCTGCCCCGCGCCGGGGTCCGTGAATCATCGAGCACGACAAGCCGGACCTCAACGCCTGGATCGAGTGACGCATGGCCTGTCTTCGTGTTATCGATGAGCACCTCCGTCCCGTCGGATACGAGCGCGATCACTCCCCAGGGCATCCGGCGATCCACGGTGGCGGTGTACTCCTGATGCAGACGAGCACTCATTGAGCGGGCACCCACCCTCGATTCATAGTCAGTTCGCTGAAGCGACCAAGACGGTCCACCGGAATCGCCCATTCGATCCGAGCAGTCCCCCCGGGCCCCTGCCAGTCATATCGGTAGGCAACATCGGCGAACTCATCGAGAAATCCCGGGTCCATGTCGTACCGGACCATTCCATCAGCGTAGCCCGGCATCCCGATGTAGTCGCCTGCCACGCTCCTCTCCCCAAAGTAGGCCGCTGCGTCACCATCCTGATGATTTAGCGGGTTCGGCCCTCCCGCCAGTTCGTCGGCCGCGTTCGAAGCCTTCGGTGTGCGGTAGATCGGGATCGCCGGAACCTCGTCCGCTGCCTTAGCGGCGTTGGTAAGCCGTGAGGCGTCGGCGAGGGCGTCGACACCTTCGATCGCTCCCTTGACGGCCCACTTGCCCTTGCCGAACCCTGGGATCAGGCCAACGGCCGCCATGGCGCAGGTGCCGAAGGACGGGTCCTCGTCACAGTCCATGACGCCGTCGAGCCCGGTCGCGTAGAGCATCGTCTGGACGTACCAAGGTTCAGAGTCGTGCCAGCTCACCCAGGCGTTGCACCGGGTCCGGTCCGGGATGAGCACCCATTCCTTCTCAAGCGGGTTCT
>NZ_BJNZ01000057.1 GCF_006539945.1 Cellulosimicrobium cellulans
CCATCTCGACGTCGGTCAGGTTCTTCAGCGGTCCGGTCGCAAAGGGGCCGGGTCTGATGCACTCGTTCTTGAACAGCCCGATGATCGACTCCATCAGGCAGTTGTCGTAGGCGTCCCCGACGGTGCCGATCGACGCGGCGATTCCCTGCAGTGCCAGGTGCTCGGTGTAGCGCACGGACACGTATTGAGACCCGGCGTCCGAGTGCGCCGTCAGCTGCCCCGCGACGATCGGGTGCTGCTGCTGGTCACGGGCCCAGCAGGCCATGCGCAGCGGGACCAGGACGAGGTCGGTCGGGCGCGTGCTCATCGCGTGCCACCCGACGATGCGCTGGGCGAACACGTCGACGACGAACGCGACGTAGGCGAACCCGGCCCAGGTCCGGACGTAGGTGAAGTCGGCCACCCAGACCCGATTCGGCGCCGGCGCGCGGAAGTCGCGGTTGAGCAGGTCCCCGGCCCGCACCCCGTCCTTGGCCCGGATCGTGGTGCGGTGCGCCCGGCCGCGTCGCAGCCCGTTCCAGCCGTGCTCACGCATCAACCGGTCCACCGTGCAGTGCGCCACCACCAGACCCTGGCGGCGCAGCATCGCGGTCGTCTTGCGCCGCCCGTAGAGCGACTCCGGCGTCGCCCGCCCCTGGGCGTCCACGCGCAGCGAACGGATCGCGTCGACGACGGCCGCGTCGGACACCGTCCGGGCTGCCGGTGGCGCCACCGCCCAGGACCGGTAGGTTCTCGCGGCGACCTGCACTCCCTGCTCACGCAGGACGGTGCAGACCGACTCGACCGCGAAGCCCTGGCGTCTCATCCGATCGATGAACCCCATGATCAGCGGCCGCGGGAGTCGAGCTCTCCCGCGAAGAAAATCGAGGCCGCACGCAGAATCGCGTTCGCCTCGGCCAGTCGCTTGTTCTCCGCCCGCAGCCGGCGGATCTCCTCCGACTCCGCCGACGTCACACCCGGTCGGGCACCGTCGTCGATGTCGGCCTGCGCCACCCAGCGGCGCAACGACTCCCGCGCGATCCCGAGCTGGGCGCCGACCGCGACCGACGCCGCCGTCACCGACCCGTAGTCGCCCATGTGCTCACGCACCATCCGCACCGCCCGAGCCTTGACCTCGGGGTCATACTTCTTCGGCATCTCGCCATCCTTCATCACAAGGAAGCGGCAGAGAACCCGTGACGGTTC
>NZ_BJNZ01000058.1 GCF_006539945.1 Cellulosimicrobium cellulans
CGTCCGGGTTCGGCGTGGCCGGGGTGCCGGCGAGGTCTGCCAGGCCGGCGGCGTCGGCGAGCTCGGTGAGGTAGCGCTGCGCGTCGAGCGCGGCGGCGCATCCCGAGCCGGCCGCGGTGATGGCCTGGCGGTAGGTGTGGTCGACGGCGTCGCCGCACGCGAACACGCCCTCGAGGTTGGTCGCGGTGGTGCGTCCGACGACCTGGATGTAGCCCTCGTCGTCCAGGTCGATCTGACCCTTGACGAGCTCGGTGCGCGGCTCGTGCCCGATCGCGACGAACAGGCCGGTCGCGGGCAGCTCGCGCTCCTCGCCGGTCACGGTGTCGCGCAGCGTGAGCGCCTCGACCTTGTTCTCGCCGCCGATGCCGGCGACCTCGCTGTTCCACGCGAACTCGATCTTCGGGTCGCCCAGCGCGCGGTCGGCCATGATCTTGGACGCGCGCAGCTCGTCGCGGCGGTGGACCAGCGTCACCTTCTGCGCGAAGCGGGTGAGGAACGTGGCCTCCTCCATCGCGGAGTCCCCACCGCCGACGACGGCGATGTGCTGGTCACGGAAGAAGAACCCGTCGCACGTCGCGCACCAGGACACCCCGCGCCCGGACAGGCGCTTCTCGTCGTCCAGGCCGAGCTCGCGGTAGGCGGACCCGGTCGCGAGGATGACCGCGCGGGCGCGGTAGGTCTCGCCGTTGCCCGTCACGACGGTCTTGACCGGCCCCTGCAGGTCGAGCAGCGTGGCGTCGTCCCACTCGATGCGCGCGCCGAACCGCTCGGCCTGCTTGCGCATGTTCTCCATGAGGTCCGGGCCCATGATCCCGTCGGGGAACCCGGGGAAGTTCTCCACGTCCGT
>NZ_BJNZ01000059.1 GCF_006539945.1 Cellulosimicrobium cellulans
TCGATGGTGTCGACGGTGAAGAGGGGGTCGTCCTGCCAGTGGTCGGTCCAGGTGTCGGGTGCGGCGGACGTGGCGGTGGCGGTGGTGGTGAGCAGGGTGGCGGCGAGGGCGGTGGTCGCGAGAAGGCGTGTCCGTCGGCGGGGTGTGCGGTCTGGTGCAGGGCTGGGTGTCGGGTCGGTGGTGTCGTGGTGGTGGGGTGTGGTCATGGTGTGTCTCCGTCGCCGTCGGGTATGCGCTGTCCCACGGGATGCCGCGTGCGCG
Organism: Cellulosimicrobium cellulans; assembly: GCF_006539945.1. GTDB lineage: Bacteria > Actinomycetota > Actinomycetes > Actinomycetales > Cellulomonadaceae > Cellulosimicrobium > Cellulosimicrobium cellulans. Next base: position 262 of record NZ_BJNZ01000059.1, read on the forward strand.
TGGTGTTGACGCTGTGCTGGGGTGTCTGGGTCGGCGTGGTGTCGGTGGTCACCGCTGCTCGTGTCGCTGCCGAGCGGCTCGTGGCCTGAGTCGTGTCGTGGTGAGGGCGACGAGCGTCAGGCAGGCGACGGCGCCGGTGGCGGCGAGTGCTGGGGTGGGGGCGAGGGGGACGTTCTGCAGGCCGATGTGCAGGTGGGTGCCGGTGATGTTGTAGCCCTGGTCGGGTACGGAGGAGTACCAGTACTGGCGTGCTCCCCAGGTGTGGTCGCCCGGTGGGACGCCGGTGATGGTCAGGCGCCAGGTGAGGGCTTCGTGGGGGACGGGGCCGGGTGCGGGGCGGGGGTCGGGGTGGGGTTCGGTGGCGAGGAGGGTGCCGTCGGTGTCTTTGATCTCGACGAAGGTTCCCAGGTCGCGGGTTCCGGTGAGGGTGATGGTGTAGGTGCCGTGGTCGTCGGGGGTGATGGTCTCGACCTGGGCGGTGAACGGCGCGTTCCGCTCGTCGTAGA
>NZ_BJNZ01000060.1 GCF_006539945.1 Cellulosimicrobium cellulans
CGGTGCGCTCGAGCCGCACATCTCCGGGCGGATCATGGAGCTGCACCACTCCAAGCACCACCAGGCCTACGTCACCGGCGCGAACACCGCCCTGGAGAAGCTCGCCGAGGCCCGCGAGACCGGCGACTTCGCCGCGATCAACCTGCACGAGAAGAACCTCGCGTTCAACCTCGGCGGCCACGTCAACCACTCCGCGTTCTGGACCAACCTCTCCCCCGAGGGCGGCGGCGAGCCCACCGGCGAGATCGGCGCGGCGATCGACGAGCACTTCGGCTCCTTCGACGCCTTCAAGAAGCAGTTCGCCGCCGTCGCCGCCGGCGTCCAGGGCTCCGGCTGGGCCATCCTCGCCTGGGACTCCATCGGCTCCAAGCTCGTCACCGTCCAGCTCTACGACCAGCAGGGCAACCTCACCCTCGGCCTGACCCCGATCGTCCTGCTCGACGTCTGGGAGCACGCCTACTACCTCGACTACCAGAACGTGCGCGCCGACTACGTCACCGCCTGGTGGAACCTCGTCAACTGGTCCGACGCCGAGGCCCGCCTCCAGCGCGCCAAGACCCAGACCGCCGGCCTGATCATCCCCGCCTGACAAACCCCACCCGGGGCCCGGGCCCCGGGGGCGAGCACGACCCTGCCCG
>NZ_BJNZ01000061.1 GCF_006539945.1 Cellulosimicrobium cellulans
TCCCGACGGCGCCGCGACCGAGCTCACCGTCACCACCGACGCGACCACCGCCACCGTCACCGACACCGGCGAGCTCGTCGTCACCCTCACCGAGAACCGCCAGGTCGTGACCTACACCGTCACCGACATCGACGGACTCACCGCCAAGGCCTTCGTCAAGGTCCCCGGCCTCACCGACCAGAAGCCCACGCTCCGACCGGGGACACGGCTCGAGGTGCTGGCCGGCGAGTCCCTGCCGATCGACATCACGGAGCACGTGCTCGTCGTCGAGGGCAGGACGCCGCGACTGACGACCGAGGACAAGGTCACGGCGACGGAGGGCTCGCGCGAGGTGCCGTCCGTGACCGAGATCGTCTACACCCCCGACGCCGACTACACCGGTCCCGCGGCGGTGTCGTTCGAGGTCACGGACGGCACCGGCCCCGACGACCCCGAGGGCCACACCAACGTGCTGACGATCCCCGTCACCGTGCTGCCTCCCGAGAACCTGCCGCCGGAGCTCGTGGG
>NZ_BJNZ01000062.1 GCF_006539945.1 Cellulosimicrobium cellulans
CCCCGACGGCGCCGCGACCGAGCTCACCGTCACCACCGACGCGACCACCGCCACCGTCACCGACACCGGCGAGCTCGTCGTCACCCTCACCGAGAACCGCCAGGTCGTGACCTACACCGTCACCGACATCGACGGACTCACCGCCAAGGCCTTCGTCAAGGTCCCGGGGATGACGGACCAGGCCCCGACCCTGCGTCCGGGCATCACCCCGCTGGAGGTCGTCAGCGGTGAGCCGCTGCCGATCGACATCACCGACTACGTGCTCGTCGTCGAGGGCAAGACGCCGCGCCTGACGACCGAGGAGAAGGTCACCGCGCTCGAGGGGACCCGCGAGGTGCCCTCGACCACCGAGATCGTCTACACGTCGAACGCGGACTACGTCGGGCCGGCCGCCGTCACCTTCGAGGTGACCGACGGATCCGGCCCCGACGACCCCGACGGGCACACGGCGCTCCTCACGCTGCCGATCAGCGTGATCCCGCCGGAGAACCTGCCGCCGGAGCTCTC